>NZ_CP155449.1:2775813-4163720 GCF_040518285.1 Knoellia sp. S7-12
GTCGAGGCCCTGCGCATCGATGCGTGAAACCCTCGCGATGGGGCACATCAGTGGGTCAGGGATTGAGGGAGACGTAGGTGGTTTCGAGGTACTC
This sequence comes from Knoellia sp. S7-12, assembly GCF_040518285.1. Classification (GTDB taxonomy): domain Bacteria; phylum Actinomycetota; class Actinomycetes; order Actinomycetales; family Dermatophilaceae; genus Knoellia. Next base: position 2,775,908 of record NZ_CP155449.1, read on the forward strand.
GTGGATACCCTCGAAACCGCCCTCGCGCCCGAAGCCCGAGTGCTTGACCCCACCGAACGGGGCGGCCGCGTTGGAGACGATGCCGGTGTTGATCCCGACCATTCCGAACTCCAGAGCCTCGCTGATGCGGAGCACCCGGGCGTGGTCACGCGTGTAGGCGTAGGCGACGAGGCCGTACTCGGTGGAGTTCGCCGTCGCGATCGCCTCTGCATCGTTGGCAAAGGTCGTGATCGGGGCGACCGGACCGAAGATCTCCTCGCGCAGGGCACGGGCATCGGCAGGTACGTCGACCAACACCGTCGGCGCATAGAAGTGACCACGCCCCGCGACCTTCTCACCACCGGTGAGGACACGCGCGCCACGGTCGACAGCGTCGCGCACGAGCTCGTCCACGCCCTCACGCGCCTTGGCCGAGATGAGCGGTCCGACGTCCACCCCGGACTTGGTGCCCTTGCCGACCGTGAGTCCGCCCATCCGCGCAGCCAACGCTGCGGAGAACTTCTCGGCCACCGACTCGTGCACGAGGAACCGGTTGGCCGAGGTGCAGGCCTCCCCGATGTTGCGCATCTTGGCGAGCATGGCCCCCTCGACGGCGGCGTCCAGGTCCGCGTCCCCAAAGACGAGGAACGGCGCGTTGCCACCGAGCTCCATCGACACCCGCAGGAGCTGCTCGGCCGACTGCTCGACAAGCATGCGACCCACGGCGGTCGAGCCGGTGAAGGTCAGCTTGCGCAGGCGCGGGTCACGGATGATCGGCTCGGACACCGCGGCCGTGTCGGCGGTCGTCACGACATTCAGCACACCCGCCGGAAGTCCGGCCTCCTCGAGCAACGCGGCGAGGGCGAGCATCGACAGCGGCGTCTCGTGCGCGGGCTTGACGACCATCGTGCAGCCGGCAGCGATAGCCGGTCCGATCTTGCGGGTCCCCATTGCCAGCGGGAAGTTCCAAGGCGTGATCATGAACGTCGGCCCGACCGGCTTCTGGAGCGTGAGGAGACGTGACCCACCGGCTGGGTTGACGGCATACCGGCCGTGGATCCGCACTGCCTCCTCGCTGAACCACCTGAAGAACTCCGCGCCATAGGTGACCTCCCCACGGGCCTCCGCGAGCGGCTTGCCCATCTCGAGGGTCATGAGCATCGCGAACTCCTCGGCGCGAGCCGTCAGCAGGTCGAAGGCACGACGCAGGATCTCGCCGCGCTCCCGAGGCGCTGTCGCAGCCCAATCTGCCTGTGCCGCAACAGCTGCATCGAGGGCAGCAGTCCCGTCCGGCACTGTTCCGTTCGCCACCTCGATGAGGACCTTGCCCGTCGCAGGGTCCTCGACCGGGAAGGTCGTGTCACTGAGCGAGTCGCGCCACTTCCCCCCGATGAACAGCTGGGTTGGCACCGACGAGAGCACGGACTTCTGGGTCACTGCAGCCATGACTCGACTCTAGCCAGCCTGTTGCCCGGAGAACACGCGCCGCTGCACTGCCTGCCACGAACCGTCCCGGTAGTAGGGCTCGGTCCAACTGTCGTCCTCGGCCAGATGCCCGGGCTCAGCGCGTGCACCCGTCGTCATCGATGTCCGCTCGACCCAGGAGCGGAAGACGAAGTGCATGAAGAGGCGGTGGTACTCCGTGAGATAGATGTCGGCGACGCGCCGGATCGCCGCCCGAGACGACGCCGGCCCCGACCCGCCGCCGCGCAGGACGAGGGTGTTCTCCTCGTTCGTCACCGTGGACGCCTTGCTGTAGTTGGCCGAACCCGTGACGACGACCGGATCGGCCCCGAACGGGTCGATGAGGATGATCTTGGTGTGGATGTATCTCACGTGGGTGTTGAAGCCGGTGAGCGCCTCCTCCGCCCACTGCGCGAGGCCACCGCCGGTGATGTGGGCGCCCGTCGAGATCCGCACGTTGGGGTCGGTGCGTGGCACGGCCTGCTCCCTGGGCGGCCACTTGTCGAGCAGCACGGTGCGCACCGTTGCGGGTTTCGTCGTGCGCAACGTGTCGCGGAAGAGCTCGTTGAGCCCGAAGGCTCCGGTGATGTGCGCACTCACCTCACCGTGGTCGAAGACATCGGCAAACCACTGCAGGACAGACGAGTTCGTATGCCGCGGCGCCAGCACGACTCCCGCTCCCCGCTTCGGTGGTGTCACCTGCGCGACGACGTTGTCGCTCTCGTGCGAGGCGCGCAGCTCGGCCGTCGTGTCGTTGGCATCGAGTCGCGCCCACTCGTCGAGGTATTGCTGGGCCACGACCGGGTCATGGATCACGTGCCCGACGTTGGAGTGGCCGAAGATCGCGCCCTGCGTGAGGTTCGTCGAACCCGTCCACACAGCGACCGGTCGGCCACCTTCGAGCAGCACGAGGAACTTGTGGTGATGCAACGCCGAGACGTTGGCAGCATTGCGCCAGTGGATGATTCGCCCCTTGCTCACGCCATGCCGCCTCGCCGCAGCCTTGGCCTGCGTCGCCGTCGTGTCAGCGCCACCGTCGCCGTCCCGGTCACGTCCGTGCACGACGAGCGCGACGTCGGCGCCACGATCGCGAGCGGCGGCCAGCGCCTTGAGCCCGGTCCCCCACGTGAACTCATAGAACGCACCGCGGAGCCCGAACCCCGCCCCGGCAGCCTGCTCGCAGAAGGCCACGAACGCCTCACCGAGCCCGCGGGACAACCACACCATGGCTGGCGACTGTTCGCCCTCGTCACGTGCAGGGACGTAGCCCGCGAACCGCTTGGCGAATGCCTGCGACCCCGCCACTCCCCGGTTGAAGAACACGCCGTGGACGCCGTCGTCCTCGACCTCGGTCCGCACCCGCACCGATGCGGTTGCGAGCTCCACGGGTGCCGCAGCCGGACCGCCGAGGGCGAACACGGCATACGTGTAGGAACGGCCCGGCTTGGCCGTGTAGTCACCCCACTGGAAACCCTGGATCGGGTGCTCCCGGGTCGACCAGTCACTTCCCGGGGTCGGCGAGGGGACGACGGACCTGAAGGTCTTCATCCCCCGCAACCACACCCGCTCCCCGCCGGTCTCGGTGCGCTGGATCGCGAATCCGAGACATCCCGACGGGCTCGCGAGGTCCCAGCCCAGCAGGACGGTGTGTGTGCCGGCCACGGCGTGCAGGGTGAGGGCCTCCGCCTCCACATGGGAACGCATGTGACAACGCTAGAGCCACACTGCGGCGCCGACCAGAGTCAGGACTGCCAGTGTCGCGAAGTTCGACCGACGTTCATCGTCGTCTCGGTGGCGGTGCCGTGGAGTCGCGCACGACGAGCTCGGTCGGCAGGGTCACGGCCCGGGGCTTCGTCGTGCGGCCCGTCCGTCGGTCCTCGACGGCGTCGACCAGCATCGACGCGGCGAGACGACCCTTCTCGGAGACGTCCTGGCGGACCGTCGTCAGCTGCGGACGCAGCCGGGTCGCGAGCGGGTTGTCATCGAATCCGACGACGGACAGTTGCTCCGGCACCGCGATCCCGGCGTCATGGGCATCGAGAAGCACGCCCGCGGCCATGGCATCGGAGAACGCGAGGATGGCCGTGGTGTCGGGCTGGGCTTCAAGGATGGCCTTGAGGGCGCCACGACCACCGTCGGTCGAGTCGATGGGCTCCTGCAGGATCACCGGCTCGATGCCGGCCGCGGTGAGCACCTCCGTCCAGCCGGCCAACCGTTCGGTCGAGGCGTAGCCCTGTCCCGTGGCCGTCGAGGCCTCCACGATGCCGAAGGGTGGCGCTCCCGTCTTGCCGATGAGTGCGACCTTGGCGTGCCCCAGGTCGATGATGTGCTGTGCGGCGGCCCGGGCTCCCGAGCGGTCCTCGACGTTGACGCTGGAGAAGCCCCTGGTGTTGGGCTGGTCGACAAGCACGAGCGGCAGCTTGCGGCGCTCGACCTGCTCGCGCGCACCCGACTCGGGGTCACAGTTGTAGACGATGACGCCGTCCATGGCCACGTCCCGAGCGGGCATCACGTCACCCGACGGCTCGCTGGAGAGCAGAGTGAGGGCAATGCCCAGCGGCGAGAGGGTCGCAGCGATGGAACTGAAGAACGCTGCGGCGATCTCGTCGGTGAAGGCTTCCGCTGGACTGTTGGACAGCAGCACGCCCACCGATCCGGTCGAACCACGAGCCAGCGCCCGAGCGGACGGGTCGGGCCCGGTGTAGCCGAGCTCGTCGGCAGCCTTGAGCACCGTGTCGCGCAGAGCGGCAGAGAGCTGGTCGGGGCGCGAGAACGCGTTCGAGACCGTCATCCGACTCACGCCGACCTTGTCGGCGACGGTCTGGAGGGTCACCCTGCCCACGCCCGCCTCACTCTCATCGAGCCGGTCGGCTCGCACGGGCCACGCTAGCGCGTCCTCCTGTATGCCGGGCACCCGCTGGGTCAGCGTGTCGCCGGCTGCCGGTATCCGCAGGGCTCCACGGCCCGGGCGCCGCGGTAGAGCAGCCCGGCCACGCGGGCGCGCAGGGCTGCCGAGCCGCGGTAGGTCCGGACCGTGGTCGCACGCGCGGGCTGTCGCGGTTGCGTCGACGCGGAGTCGAGGCGGGCGCCGTCGAAGTGGCGCCGCATGGCGTTGTCGGCCGTGATAGAGGCGAATGGCAGGAAGTCCATGAGTTGCTCCTTCGTGGTTTCTGTACCGCTACAGTACTGCGGCTTTCTGTACCGGTCAAGACCTCATGACAGGATGCCGTCATGAACGAGATCGAGACCGCGCGCGACCTCGAGGCGGCCCTGGCCCACGGCTCACCACTCTCAGGTTTGCGACTGCAGGACCTCGACCTCACCCGCCACGAGGAGCGGCTCCTGACCCGGACCGACCTCGAAGGGCTGGTCGTGCTCGGCGGGCGCCTCTCCCCCACGCTCGACAACCACCTCCGCCTCCACGGCGCCCTCGTCTTCCCCACCGACCCACACGCGCCGGTCAACCCCTATCGAGCCAGCCTCTATCAACCGCACGAGCTCTATGCCGGGATGGAGAACAACGGCTACGAGCAGACCCCAGACGCCCTCGCCTATCACTGGTCGCGCGACGCCGATGCCCACCATGACGTGTTCATCACCCTGCTGCGCGCCATCCACGACGACTCCGTGAGCGACGCCCTCACCGAGTTCGTCGGGGGCGCCCCCGTCGTCGGAGTCATGGGTGGTCACGCGCTGACGCGCGACAGCGAGGCGTATGCCGGTGCCGCACGTCTTGGACACACCTTCGCCTCCGCGGGTCTGGTCGTCGCAACCGGTGGTGGGCCCGGGGCGATGGAGGCGGCGAACCTCGGCGCACTGTGCCCGACGGACGCGGTGGTGAGCGAGGCACTCGGGCGACTGGCCGGCATACCCTCCTTCCGGCCTTCGATCGAGGACTGGGCCCGGCGGGCACTTGAGATATTCGACGACATCATCGCAATTCCGGTGCAGGACAGCGCTGTTCGCTCGATCGGTATTCCTACCTGGTTCTATGGTCACGAGCCGCCCAACGTCTTCTGCAACGGCATCGCGAAGTACTTCAGCAACGCCGTCCGCGAGGACGGGCTGCTCGCGCGCTCGACCGCCGGCCTCGTCGTCCTGCATGGGGCCGCGGGCACCGTTCAGGAGATCTTCCAGTCGATCACGCCGCTCTACTACGCCGAGGCGGACCAGACGCTGGCGCCGCTGGTCCTCGTCGGTGTCGACCACTGGTCACGCGAAGTGCCCGTCTGGAACACCATCGAGGCGCTCGGACGCGAGCGCGGGATGGGTGAGGCGGTGCACCTCGTCGACACCATCGACGAAGCCGCCGAGCTCGTGCTCAGCTCGCGCACCTGAGGTTGGTGGCAGCCCGCCTCACAGCCCACGCATCCGCAGCGCCGCCTGTGTCCGGTCCCGCACCTGCAACTTGAGCAGCAGGTGCGAGACGTGGTTCTGGACCGTCTTGAGGCTGAGCTCGAGCTCGTGTGCGATCTCGGCATTCGAGGAGCCTCGCGCAATGAGTGCGAGCACCTCCGACTCCCGAGCCGTGAGGTCGACCGGTGGGCGGTTGCGATCCGAGGTGGCGCCGCGCCCCAGGACGGTGCCACCTGCTGCGACTGAGCGGATCGCCGCCAACACCTCCTGCTGACCGGCCTCCTTGAGGAGGTAGCCGCTCGCGCCGACGCGCAGCGCCGACATCACGCTTGCCTGGTCGGCCTGCATCGTCAGGACGAGCACCCGGACGCCCGGGTCGCCGGCAACGATGCGGCGCGTGGCCTCGAGGCCGGGCATGCCGGGGAGGTTGAGGTCCATGAGGACGACGTCAGGCTGCAGCTCGTGCGTCATCCGCACCGCGCTCTCGCCGTCACCGGCGGCACCCACGACGTCGATGTCGTCGACGGTCTCGAGGAGGCTGACGAGCCCCCCGCGGAACAGCGGATGGTCGTCGACGACAAGGACCGTCGTCACGACGCCATCCCTGTCCGCAGAGGCAAGCGAAGAGAGACGAGAGTGCCGTGGGCCAGGGCGGTGACATCGACTCGGCCGCCGATCTCGTCGGCCCGCTCGCTCATGCTGCGCAGACCGACACCGTGGGCCGACGAGGCGCCCGACCAGTCGCTATGCGGTTGCCCGTCATCGCTCACCTCAAGGGACAGCGCCCCGTCCGACAATGTCGCAGACACGCGGCAGGTCGTTGCCTCGGCGTGCCGAACGACATTGGTGAGAGCCTCCTGCGCCACGCGGTAGGCGACGACCTCCACCGCCGCCGGCAGGACCGGTCGCGTCGGCGGAAGGTCGAGGGACAGCTCGAGGCCCGCTCCCCCCACCAGTTCGTGCCCGAGCTCCGCGACCGCTCCGAACAGCCCGAGGTCATCCAGGGCTGGGGGCCGCAACCCCTCGACAATCCGGCGCACCTCGGCCACCGTGCCACGCAACCCCGCCTGCAGGTGGTCGAGTCGGTCCCCCACCGGACGGCCGTCGCGCAGGAGGTTGGCGATGGTGTCGACCTGAAACCCCAGGCCCGCGAGAGAGGGGCCCAGCCCGTCGTGGAGGTCGCGTCGGACTCGTCGCCGCTCCTGCTCGCGCGCCGCCACCAGACGCTCCTGGGCCGCCCTGAGCGCCTCGACGAGCCCTGCTGAGTGGACGACACCACCCATCTGTCGCGCCACGTCCTCGAGCAGCCGCGCGTCACGCTCTCGAAGCGGCCCTCCGCTCCACTCGAGGTGGCCGACCTTCGCGCCGTATGCCGTGAGCTCCAGTCGGCTCCCTCTCTCACCGGGTGAACCAGTCCTGGCGACTGGGCGTCCGGCCCTGTCCGTGATCTCGGCGTGATCGAGCCCGAGGCCGTGCACGAGCTCGTGGGTGAGCGAGCGCAGAAGGGCCGGTCCGTCTGCGGCGTCGGAGAGCCGATGACCCGTCTCCGCCAGCACCTCGGCCGGGGCGGACCACCGACCGTGGATCAACCTGTTGGCACCGCGCTGGAGCGAGTCGCGCAGGGGGGCGAATGCCACTGCCACCACCCCGGCAGCCACCCAGGGCAGCCACACGGCTCCCCTGCCGGCGACCATGGCTCCCACCCCTCCAACGACGAGGGCGTAGAGGGCGGCCAGTGCGACCGAGAGAGTGACATAGGTGAGTGAACGATTCGCCGCCAGCTGCACGTCGTAGAGGCGACGCTGGAGGAGTGCCACCGCGACCGCGATAGGAACCGGCACGCTCACGACGGCGAACATCCACGGGTCCACCCAAGGCGTGGCCATGAGGGGCAGAAGGAGGAGCGGCAAGGCAAACGCGACAGCGAAGATCAGCAGCTGCTGGCGCTCCAGCCAACTTCCGTGACGCCAACGGCGCCCCAGTGCGACAACGGCGAACAACAGTCCGGCAAAGACGAGCCCGACTCCGAGGAGGGCGATGCCGTCGGCGACCGGTTGCCACGCCCCGGAGAGCCCGATCGGGTTGTCGACTGCGGCGAGCCGCTCCTCGAGGGGCTCGGGAGCGATGAGGGAACCGACGAAGAAGAGGGAAACACCGGCGACCGCCAAGCGGGCGGCATACCGAGGCGGAGTGCCGTCCGGGAAAAGAAGTGGCAGGCCAACGACGAGCAGGAGCCAACCGAGTCCCCTCCCAGCCGTGCCACCGACCCCGATGAGCGCGGCACCCTCGCCGACGGGCTCAGATGCGAGGCCGACGGCGATGAGCGCCTCCCCACACCCCCACAGCGCAGCCCCGGTCAGCATCAGCCGACCCACTGCGTGACCGGGTCGCGCCACCTCGATCACCACCCCCACTACCGCGTAGGTCGCGACCACGAGAGCGATCGCCGCGTCGTTGAAGGGATCGCGACCCTCCGTCGCGACGAGCGGCGGCATGAGCGCGCCAGCGACGGCGAGGGCAGCGACCAGCAGTGCCAGGGCCACCCTCACCGATCGCATGACTCACCTCGGATCAAGCCTGCCCGACGAGGACGCCACCCGTCGGGGATCCGGTGGATTCGATGCTGCTCCCGCGACGCAGGAGGAGCACGGCCGTGCCGACGAACCACACGAGCCAGACCATGGTGCCGATGTCCTGCCACTCCACTGCCGTGAGCGGGGGTGACACGAAGAGGCTGACCGAGGTGAAGACCCCGACACCGCCAACCCACTTGGTGTGGGTGCCGTCCGCGAGGGCGGACAGCGCGACCCCCAGCGTGGCGCCGCCGAGGAGGAACGCGCTGAGGAAGTGGGCGAAGAGCCGGATGTTGTTGATCGCGAACGCTGCATCGACGTCCAGCCCGTGCTGCGCGCCGTACATCGCGGCCGCGCCGGCCGGGAGACCGACGGCCATGACGACGGCGACGTAGGCGATGCCGCAGCCCAGACCGCTCAGTGCCGCCCACCGGCCGGCCTCGGTCCGCGATCCGAAGCACCGCCACAGCATGACGAGGACCGGGACGAGGAGCACGAAGCCGAAGGCCTCCAGCAGGCCGCCAGTGAAGGACCTGGTCAGGTTGCCCGCGACGTAGGCGTCCTCGATGCCCTGTCGGCCGTCGGAGAACAGCGGCCCGGACTGGAGGGCGATCCCCGCGAAGATCAGGAGGACATGGGTGATGGCGAATGCGCCGGCGATCCGCCGGAGACGGATTGGAATGTGCGACATGGACTGCTCCTCGTGGAGGCGCGACCATCGGTTGGTCGCGGTGTCCCTCGAGGATCGATCCATCGGCCCCTTCCGGGGATCGGAGGCTTTCCCGGGTGGGCCGGGAAGTTCTCCCGATCAGCCGCGCGTGAACAGGACGATGCCCAGGCACATCTCGTCGGTCGTGCCCTCACCCCACGCGACGTAGCGCTCCTTGATCCCCTTGTAGGACGGGAGGACGTCGCGCATGGCCTGGTCGTGGGTGCATGTCACCGTGACCGAGTCACCCTTCTTGACCGCCACCGGCTTCTTGAGCGGGATAGCGCCCTGGTCATCGAAGTTCCAGACCGGGATGTCAAGGACCCGTTTGGCCTGCGGCGTGCCCTTGTTGACGTCGACCGTGATCGTCTTGCCGAGCAGGTGCATGTGGCCCGAGACGGCGCGGATGACTCCAGGATCGTTCACCGGTCGCGTGCACGACTGGGTGGGACCCGGCTTGAGCTCGCCGCAGAGCAGGTGCAGGAGGTCGGCTGTCGCGACCTGCTCCCCGAAGCGCGCGCGTATGTCGGCGACTGCCGGCGTCCGGGCGCACAGCTCGCCGGGGGTTCCCTTGCGGCACGGCAGCTCGACCGGAGCCGGCAGCAGCATCGTCTCGAGCGGAGTCTTGTGGCCAGCGCTGGCCGGAGTGAGGCGCAACCGGGCCTTGCTCTGGTCGGCGCCGCCACCAGCGAGGAGGTTGTAGTGCATCTGGATGACGATGCGCGAACCCTTGGCCAGCGGAATGCCGATGTCGTCGGCCATGACTCGCTCGCCGCCACCGGGCGCCCACGCACCGACCCACTCGGCGTTGTTGAGCTGTGCAGCCGGTCCGGCGTCGACGCCCGAGCCGCCGAAGCAGGTCCATCCCTGCTCCGCGTCCTTGGCGTCCATGGCCTCAGCCGCGGCGACGTTCTCGGGGTCGACCTTGTAGAGGATGACGTGGTGCACTGACGCCGGGTTGTCGGGCTCGATCTTGACGCCGCTGACGATCATGTCCTGCACGAACTTCGGGTCGGCGAGGAAGCAGCGGTAGTCGTCGGTGCCCGTGCCGAAGGGTGCCTTGGGGGTGTACTTCGCCGCCATCGAGACCTCCTCGAAGGTCTCACCAGCGCGCAGGGCGATGTCCGCCGGCTCAGGCTTGACCTTCGCCGCGGCCACTGAAGGCGATGCCCCGTGAGTGGAGCTGTGCGAGTCCTCCCCACGCAGGTTCTCGGGCAGGGTGCCGCCACAGGCAGAGAGGGTGAGGGCGGCGACGATGCCGACCACGATGGGACGCAGGCGCATTACTCCAGAGTAGACCCGTGTCGTGCGGTCTGCCGAGAAACTGAAAGCAGGCACACAGGTGAGCGGACGGCATACCCACCGCCTCTGTGTGCGAAGCGTCAGGAAGTCGCGGCAGCGAGCTGACCGCAGGCGCCGTCGATGTCGGAGCCGCGGGTGTCGCGAACCGTCGTCGGGATGCCGTAGGCACGCAGGCGCTCCACGAACTGCTGCTCGACACCACGACGCGACGCGGTCCACTTCGAACCAGGCGTCGGGTTGAGCGGGATCGGGTTGACGTGCACCCACCCCTTGCCACGCGCCGTGAGCTTCTTGCCGAGTAGGTCGGCTCGCCACGCCTGGTCGTTGATGTCCTTGATGAGGGCGTATTCGATGCTGACGCGACGTCCCGTCACCACGAAATAGCGGTATGCCGCATCGAGGGCTTCGTCGACACTCCACCGGGTGTTGATCGGGACGAGTTCGTTGCGCAGCTCATCGTCCGGGGCGTGGAGTGACAGCGCGAGAGTGACCGGAATGCCCTCAGCAGCGAGTTTGTCGATGGCCGGCACGAGACCAACGGTGGACATCGTGATGCCGCGAGCCGACATGCCGAGCCCGTCGGGGGCAGGGTCGGTGAGGCGGCGGATGGCGCCAATCGCGGCCTTGTAGTTGGCCAGGGCCTCACCCATGCCCATGAAGACGACGTTGCTGACGCGTTCCGGGCCACCCGCGGAAGGGCTCGATGTGTCGCCTGCGTCTTCGTCGCTCTCGTCACCGAGACCGGCCTCGGCCGGGTGGGTCGCCCCGATCGCAGGGAGCGCACCGTGGCGCAGCTTGCGGTTGGCGTCGACGACCTGTTCGACGATCTCGGCGGCCGACATGTTGCGGGTGAGCCCGGCCTGACCGGTCGCGCAGAACGGGCAGTTCATGCCGCACCCCGCCTGGCTCGAGATGCAGATCGTCACGCGCTTGGGGTAGCGCATGAGCACCGACTCGACCATCGCACCGTCGTGGAGGCGCCACACCGACTTGAGCGTCGCGCCGCGGTCGGCCTCGAGCGTCCGCACCGGCGTCAACAGGGTCGGGAGCAGGTCGGCGACGAGGTCGTCACGCACGGCCTTGGGCAGGTCGGTCATGTCCTCGGGCGACTCCACCAGGCGCTCGAAGTAGTGCGTCGACAGTTGCTTGGCCCGGAAACCCTTGTGGCCCAACCCCTCGACGGCAGCCTTGCGCTCAGCCGGTGAAAGGTCGGCGAGGTGGCGCGGCGGCTTGCCGCGGCGGGGCGCGTTGAAGGTGAGCTGCCCGGGCACCGGTGGCCCGACCTTGGGTTCTGGGAGAGAAGTCATCCCGACAAGTGTCCCACTCCCGGGACGTCAACGGCACACACCATTTGGGTCCCCGGGGTTCTGCATCTCGTGGCCGATACTTGCCTCATGCCGCCGCCACAAGTCCGCGCGCTCGAGCACATCACGTCCTTCGCGACCGGTGAGCCGGTCGATCCGTCACACCGGGTGACACTGCACTTCCACCCCGACCGGCTGGTGGGTGGCCCCGGCGGCAGACCGATCCTCGAGATGATGGCTCGCGACGGGCGGTATCGCTCACAGTTCGAGACCGGCACCAGCAACGGTGGCCTCACCGCCCACCCGGGTGGCGACCGATGGCGGTGGGAGAGCCGCATCTTCGCTGGCGCCTATGACTCGGAGGACCACGAGCACCGCCCCAAGTACGGCTCACTCAACTTCCGCCGCCGCGCCGTCGGCGGCTCTCCCCGCTTCGGCTCGGCCCACTTCCGCCTCTCCGCAGAGAGCCTGACCCGCACGACGTTCTGCTACCCGGACAGCCACGAGGAGCCGGAGCACTTCGGCATCTCGACCCGGGTGTCGACGTTGGTCGCCCTGGCCGAGGCGGACGACGAGGATGCACTCGACGACTACGTCGAGGCGCACGTGCATGGCGAGCTCATCATCGACCGTGACGTGGAGGCGCTTGTCCTTGACCCCAGCCATCGAGGCACTTCGGCCGAGGTGGCTGCCGAGCATCTGGGTTGCCCAGTCGAGTGGCACGGCGGGTTCCGCCTGTCCATCGACGAGATGCGTCGCCACGAGGACTTCCGAGGGCTGGAGTTCGTCGAGCTGGGACACGAGATCTCGCGCGGCGGCATACTCGATCCGGCCATCATCGGCGACGCATCACGCACCGGCCGCTACGACGAGCAGTCCCTCAAACGCGTGTGGCACTACGTCGCTCGGTTCGGCAGCCCCGAGATGGCTGGCACGCCCTAGGTCAAAGAGTCGCAGATCAGGGAGTCGCCCAGAGGAGCAGCGCCCAGACGACGGGGATGCACAGAACGAGCGAGTCGAGTCGGTCCATGATCCCCCCATGGCCAGGGAGCAACGTGCCCATGTCCTTGATACCGAGGTCGCGCTTGATGCTCGACTCGATGAGGTCACCGACTGTGGCAGTCGCGGCGACGAGCACGCCGATGACGGCGCCCTTCCACCACGGCCCGTCGAACATGAGCGTCAACCCGAGCGCACCCACCGCTGCACACGTGAACACCGATCCGCCGAAGCCCTCCCAGGACTTCTTGGGCGAGATCGACGGCGCCATGGGGTGCTTGCCGAGGAAGACGCCGAACGCGTAGCCCCCGATGTCGGAGAACGCCACGACGAGGACGAAGTAGATGATGCGCAGGTGGCCATCGTCGGCCGAGAGCAGCAGAGCCGCGAACCCGCCGAGGAAACACGGATAGAGCGCGACGAAGAGGGCGCCGCCGATGTCGCGGATGGCACCGTCCAGACCGTCAGCGACCCGCCACACCAGGATTCCGATGCAGGTGAGACCGAACGTGAGGATGAGCGCTTCCGGCCCTCGGTAGTAGGCCGAGAGCACCATCGAGGCCGCACCAATGACGACAGGCACCAAGGGCACGTCGATGCCGGCCTGGCGCACGGCCCGCCGCATCTCCCACGCCCCGATCGCCATGGCAGCGACGAGGATGACGAGGAACGCCTCACGCCGGATCACCAGCGAGGCAATGATGAGAAGTGCCAGCCCGACACCGACGCCGATGGCCGCCGGCAGATTGCGGCCCGCCTTCGGCGTCTTGGTCGACTGGGGAGCCGACCGGGTGGTCCGATCGGCCACAGGGCCCTCAGTCGTGGGAGAGTCGCTCATCGCTGAGCCGTCCGCTCGAGGTCAGACCTCGAGCAGTTCGGTCTCCTTGCCCTTGAGCACCTCGTCGATGGTGTCGACGTACTTCTTCGTCGTGGACTCGAGGTCCTTCTCGGCGCGTGAGCCCTCGTCCTCGCCGACGTCGCCGGCCTTGACGAGCTTCTCGATGCTCTCCTTGGCGGTCCGGCGGATGTTGCGGATCGCGACCTTGGCGTCCTCGGCCTGCGTGCGCGCCATCTTGATGTATTCCTTGCGGCGCTCCTCGGTGAGCTGCGGCAGGATGCACCGGATGATGTTGCCGTCGTTGGACGGGTTCACCCCCAGGTCTGCGTCACGCAGAGCCTTCTCGATGTTGTTCATCGCGCCCTTGTCGAACGGGGAGATGAGGATCGTGCGCGCCTCCGGCGTCTGGAACGACGCGAGCTGCTGCAGTGGGGTCGGCGCACCGTAGTAGTCGACGATCACCTTGTTGAACATGCTGGGGTGGGCCCGACCGGTGCGGATGGCGGCGAAGTTGTCCTTGGCCACCTCGACGGCCTTCTCCATCTTTTCTTCGGCCTCGAGCAGGGTGTCGTCGATCATGCGGTCAAGTCTCCTTCGGTATGCCGCGACGCTGAAGTCGTGCGGCAGGGTCCAGTCTGTCAAACAATGCCTGTCAAACAATGCGGCGCGGCCGCGAACGGCTCGGGCAGGGACTGCTTCGAGGTCGGTCAGGCGGTGACGAGGGTGCCGATGCGCTCGCCCTGGATGGCCCGGGTGATATTGCCCTCGCCCTCCATACCGAAGACCATCATCGGCAGGTCGTTCTCCATGCAGAGGCTGAACGCGGCCGCGTCGACGACCTTGAGGCCCTTCTGGAGCGCCTCGGCATAGGTGAGCGTGTCGAGCTTGCGCGCGTCGGGGTTGGTGCGCGGGTCCGAGTCGTAGACGCCGTCGACGCCGCTCTTGGACATGAGCACCATGTCGCAGTGGCACTCCAGGGCGCGCTGGGCGCTGACCGTGTCGGTGGAGAAGTACGGCATACCGGCTCCTGCTCCGAAGATCACCGCACGCCCCTTCTCAAGGTGACGGATCGCGCGACGCGGGATGTAGGGCTCGGCGACCTGGCCCATCGTGATGGCCGTCTGCACGCGCGTGTCGATGCCTTCCTTCTCAAGGAAGTCCTGCAGAGCGAGGCAGTTCATCACGGTGCCGAGCATGCCGATGTAGTCGGCTCGCGAGCGATCCATGCCCTTCTGCTGGAGCTCGGCTCCGCGAAAGAAGTTGCCGCCACCGACGACGATGGCGACCTGTGTGCCTTCTCGGATGGCGGCGGCGATCTGGGCTGCGATACCGCGCACGACCTCGGGGTCGACGCCCACACTTCCTCCGCCGAAAACCTCTCCGCTGAGCTTGAGAAGGACCCGTCGAGCGCGCTCACCAGTGGTGGTGGGAGCGATCTGGGTCTGGACGTCAGTGGTCACCGTGCCTCCTCGGCAGTGTCTTCTGGCGGTGTCCCGAATCCTCGCACACCCAGCGAGTCATCACGCGTGGGCCACGACGTGTGAGACTCGCATGTCAGCCGAGACCGGGAGGCGATTTCATTGTTTCGAAGAGTCATGTGCACTGCTCCATGGCTGATGTGCGTCCTCGTTCTGGGGAACTTCCTGCACGCCAACGACACCTCGGTGGGCGACCTGTTGCGCTATGCCGGGTATGCCGTGTTCGGCATCGCCCTTCCCGGCACGGTGCTGCTGCGATGCCTCCTGCCCGACCCTCGACCACTTGTCGACGATCTCGCCCTCGGCTCGGCCCTGGGCATGGCCCTCCAGCTTCTCGTCTTCATCCCAGCTGTGGTCAGTGACCACGGCACTTGGCTGCGGTGGTGGCCCCTAGTGCTCGTCTTCGTGGCGACGAGCCTGCCTGCTCTGCGCCGGCGGTGGTGGCGGCCGCTTCGGCCGTCGAGTCGCAGCGACACTCAGCCGTCCCGCGAGACCGCCCCCGTGTGGTGGCACTGGGGCGTCGCCTCCGGTGCGACCGTGGGTGGCGCTGCGGCCGCACCAGGGTTGCTGGCGCTGCCCCTCCCACCGGGAGAGGGCGGCTACTACGTCGACATGCTGTGGCACCTCGGTCTGGTCCATGCCCTGACCCGGGCCGTGCCACCGGAGGTCCCCCAGGTCGCCGGGACCACGGTTGAGTACCACTGGTTCGCCGATGCGGACATGGCTGCGGCGACCCTCGTGTCGGGGGTTCCGGAGGCGGTCGTGCTGCTGCGTCTGTGGCCCGTGGCCGTCGTGCTCCTCGGTGTCGTGCTCACGGCAGTCCTGGCCCGCAGCCTGTCCGGGGTCTGGTGGGCAGGGGTCATTGCCGCGTGGATCTTCGCAACGCTGCGCGGACTCCTCATCCTCCCCATCAACCTTCCCGAGTCCCCCATAATCCCCTACAGCCCGAGTCATGGCTACGTCGTGGTGATGACGCTGGCCGCGGTGCTGCTCATCGTGTGGGCACTGCGAGGCGGCCGGCTGGGTGTGGGCTGGGTCGCGGTCGTGCTGTGCCTGGCCGCTGCCGGCGGTGGCAAACCAGCAGCCCTACCGACCATCGCCTGTGGGGCGGTCGTGGCCCTGGGTGCCGCCCTCTTGATCCATCGACGCTCACGTGCCTTCCGCGCTGCCCTCGCAGTACTCGCCGCGTGTGCGGTGCTGCTGCCGTTCACGAGCACCTACCTGTCGGGCAGCGACAGCACCAGTTCCCTGCGCCTGTTCTCCTTCATGGAGTGGATGCCGTTCTATCGAGAGGTGACCGGCGCAACCCGCCCCCCTGTCGCCGGACCCCTTCTCCCCGAGGGGATCAACGACCTCTCGTCCCGGTCGCTGCAGGTGCTCGTCCTCGCCCTGCTCGCCCTGGCTCTCACTCACGCGGGCCTGCTCCTTGGGGTTGCCACCGTGGCAAGGCGAACCGTTCGTCGCGACCTCGTGGCGTGGTTCTTCGCCGGGACCCTGGGGGCGTCGTTCGGCGCCTACCTCGTGGTCTCCCACCCCGCCTACAGTCAGGTCTACTTCGTCCGACTGGCTCTGGCGTACGCCGCCGCGGTGTCGGCGTGGATCCTCGTCGGTGCCATCCACCGGATCAACGGCACAGCTCGGACGCGCGCGCTCACGCTCGGGTTTGGGTTCGTCATCGGACTGGGACTGGCGTGGGTCACCTCTCACCTCTCCGACGTCCCAGTAGATCGCGTGAGCCTCGACACGTGGCGATCCGCCTTCCTGCTGTCAGCTGGTGTGTTCTTCGGCGGTCTCGCCGTCGTGGGTCTCGCGCTCATGATCGCGTCCCGCACATCACCTCGATGGCAGGGTGCGGCCACAGCGGTCGTGGCCAGCGCACTCATCCTCGGCGCACCGGCATACGCCGTCCTCAGCACGGAGTTGACACCGGTCACGCCGGTCTTGCAAGCCATCAAGGGCACACAGATCGCGCTGAGGCCCGACACCGCCGGTGGCCAGCTGCCCATGCCGCAAGGTGGCGGCGCTGCGATGGACTGGATCAACCGACATCTCCCGGACGATGCCGTCGTCGCGACAAATCGGCACTGCAGCCGCGGGACCACCGCCAAGGGCTGCACCTCGAACCTGGCCATGGTCAGCGGGCTGGGCGGTCGCCAGACCGTCATCGAATCAACGCATTATGTCCCTGTCACGGGCGGCCCCCCTGGC
The DNA here is from genome assembly GCF_040518285.1 of Knoellia sp. S7-12. Classification (GTDB taxonomy): domain Bacteria; phylum Actinomycetota; class Actinomycetes; order Actinomycetales; family Dermatophilaceae; genus Knoellia. Next base: position 2,793,118 of record NZ_CP155449.1, read on the forward strand.
GCAAACCCCTATCCGGTCCTGCTCCGCGCCAACGACGCCTTGTTCACTGATCCGAGTGCCGACGGATTCGCCCGGATGAAGCGGGACGTCAGGTTGACTTGGCTCGTTGCCGACAGCACCGCCACGACCGTCTCCGCGCGGATCACCGATTTCGCGACCCCGCGGTTCACCGCCGGAACGATCACCGTCTACGAAGTTCGCTGAAGTACTTGGCACACTGTGGCCCGTGAGTCCCACCCCTGCACCGACCCCCAGCACCTCCGGCCCCGTCACCGTGGCCATCACTCGCAGGGTGAGTCCGGAGGACGAGCTGCTCATGCGGGCGTGGGCCGATGCGGGCACCCAGATGGCCAACCACTTCCCCGGCTTCCTGGGCTCCGGGTGGGTCCGCCCGTCGACCGGGTCGCACGAATGGCACATGCTCTATCGCTTCGACAGTCGCGAGTCCCTCAAGGTCTGGGAGGAGTCGACCGAGCGCACTCGCTGGCTCAGCGCTGGCGTGAACCTCGTCCAGGACACTCGCATCGAGCACCGCACGGGCATCGAGGGCTGGTTCGACGAGCCCGAGGAGCGCGCCGTCGACGACATGTTGTCGCGCGGAGCGGAGGCGCCTGCACCTCCCCCGGCCCCGCCTCGGTGGAAGCAGATGTGTGTCATCTGGCTGGCGTTCTTCCCCACCAGCCTGGCGCTCAGCTATCTCTTCGCGCCGTTCACCGGCGACTGGCCCGGGTGGGCGCGGGTACTGCTGTCGACCGTCGTCGCGACGCCGCTCATGACGTATCTGATCCTGCCGAGGGTGACCAAACTCTTCCACCCCTGGCTGATGAGGACCTGACGTGGCTTGGCGCACCCACACGTCCCGTGTCGTCTATGAGAACCCGTGGATCGTCGTGCGTGAGGACGGCGTCACCCGACCCGACGGCACTCAGGGCATCTATGGCTACCTCGAGGTGCGTCGACCTTCGGTCGTGATCGTCCCGATCACTGACGAGGACGAGGTCGTGCTGATCCGCACCGACCGCTACACCCTCGGGCGGACCAACCTGGAGCTGCCTGCTGGAGGCACCGACGGGGAGGACGTCCTCGTTGCTGCCGCTCGCGAGCTTCGCGAAGAGACCGGGTATGCCGCCCGCGAGTTGATCGACCTGGCGCTCACGACCCAGCTCAAGGGCGTGACGCGCGCGGCCCAGCACGTCGTCCTCGCCACCGGCCTCCATCACGTCGGCGGTGAGGAACAGCTCGAGGAGGGCATCGAGAGCGTCGAGCACCACCCGTGGTCGGACGTTCTCGAACTGCTGCGTCGGGCAGAACTCACCGACGGTGAGAGCGCCGCCGCCCTCATGTACGCCGCCGTCCACCTCGGCCGCGTCCACTAACCCTCCCTGCGTCTGCGGTTGTGGCTGTTCTAGCCGCCGTATCCGCAGACGCAACGCCTGAAAGTCCCACAGACGCACGTATGCCGCCCGCTCTGGTGAGCGGGCGGCATACGGGATGCGTCGGTGTCAGACCGTCAGGTCAGCCACCGACGCGGAAACGCGCGAAGGACGTCGCCGAGGCGCCGGCCTCCTCGAGAACCTTGGCAACGGTCTTCTTCGGCTCCTTGGCGAACGGCTGCTCGAGCAGGACGTTCTCCTTGAAGTAGCCGTTGACGCGACCCTCGACGATCTTGGTGAGAGCAGCCTCGGGCTTGCCCTCCTCCTTGGCCGTGGCCTCGGCGACGCGACGCTCGTTCTCGACCGTGTCGGCGTCGACCTCGTCACGCGTGAGGACGGTCGGGCTGAACGCGGCGACGTGCATCGCGACGTCGCGAGCAACCTGCTCGTCGCCACCATCGGTCGCCACGAGGACGCCGATCTGCGCGGGCAGGTCGGGGCTCGTCTTGTGGAGGTAGGCCGCCACAACCGGAGCCTCGATGCGGGCAACACGCTTGACCTCGATCTTCTCGCCGATCGTCGCGTTCGCGCCGTCGAGGAGATCCTTGACGGACGTGCCGTCAGTGAGGGTGCTCGCGAGGAGCTCGTCGGCCGAAGCCGATTTGGTGTCGACGGCCTGCTGGAAGACCTGCTCGGCCAGGGCGATGAAGTTCTCTCCCTTGGCGACGAAGTCGGTCTCGCAGAGGACCTCGACGAGCGTGCCGACGCCACCCTCGGCCTTGGCGATGACGAGACCGTTGGAGGTGGAACGACCCTCGCGCTTGGTCACGCCCTTCTGGCCCTTGACCCGCAGGATCTCGGTGGCCTTGGCCTGGTCGCCGTCGGCCTCATCGAGAGCCTTCTTGACGTCGAGCATGCCGGCACCCGTGGATGCACGGAGCGCCTTGATGTCAGCGGCGGTGTAGTTCGCCATGTGTGTATGCGCTTCTTTCTGGTGAAAGACGGACAGAGAGGAAGGTGGAACGGAGGTGGTTCAGGCCTTCTCGGCCGGGACGGGCTCGGCCTCAACCGGGGCAGCCTCGACAGGAGCCTCGGTCTCGGTGACCTCGGCAGCAGCCTCGGCCGGAGCGGCCTCGACGGGCGCCTCGACCTCGGCGGTCTCGGCAGCAGCCTCGACGGGAGCCTCGGCCGGAGCGGCCTCGGAAGCGTCGGCCGCAGCGGTGGCGCCGGCCTCCGGGGCAACAGCCTCGGCGGTCTCGGCAGCAGCGTCGGCGTCGCCACCGAGGAGCTCGCGCTCCCACTCGGGCAACGGCTCGTCGCCAGCGCCCTCGGCGTCAGCAGCAGCGTTGTTGCCACCAGAACGGGAGATCAGGCCCTCGGCAACAGCGTCGGCGATGACTCGCGTCAGCAGGGTGACGGAGCGGATTGCGTCGTCGTTGCCGGGGATCTTGTAGTCGACCTCGTCGGGGTCACAGTTGGTGTCGAGGATCGCAATGACGGGGAGCCCGAGCTTGCGCGCCTCGTCAACGGCGAGGTGCTCCTTCTTGGTGTCGACGATCCACACGGCGGAGGGAACCTTGGCCATGCCACGGATGCCACCGAGGGTCTTGTCGAGCTTGTCGCGCTCACGCTTGAGGAGCAGGAGCTCCTTCTTGGTGCGGCCGGAGCCGGCAACGTCATCGAAGTCGATCTCGTCGAGCTCGACGAGACGGGTGAGGCGCTTGGAGATCGTCTGGAAGTTGGTGAGCATGCCACCGAGCCAACGGTGGTTGACGTAGGGCATGCCGACGCGCGTCGCCTGCTCGGCGATGGGCTCCTGGGCCTGCTTCTTGGTACCGACGAAGAGGATGCTCCCGCCGTGGGCAACGGTCTCGCGGACGAACTCGTACGCGTTGTTGATGTAGGTCACCGACTGCTGCAGGTCGATGATGTAGATCCCGTTGCGCTCGGTCATGATGAAGCGCTTCATCTTCGGGTTCCAACGTCGGGTCTGGTGCCCGAAGTGGACGCCGCTCTCGAGGAGCTGGCGCATGGTGACAACGGCCATGCCGTGTTCTCCTTGTGCTGGTGTTTCAGTTACGTCGGCTGCGCACGGGTCGTGCACTGCCTGCCTGGCGCCTGAAACGAACCACGCCGTATGCCGTGTGCTCCAGTGGAGCAGGCACATGGACTGTCGTGGTGCGCCCCGCTTCGTGGTGATCCAGTCAGCGGCGAGAGACGCGCGAATTAGGTCACCGTGAGCACGCACGCATGCAGGCGCACGAAGACCGTAGGCAATCCTACGCGTGAACTGGCCCGCCGAGAAATCCGCGGCGACCCGGGCCCACGGACTTGCACAACTGCCGCGGCGCGGCCCATCCCGCGCGTGGTCGTCCCGTTGAAACCCGGTATTGCATGTCCGCTGGCCCGCGTAGCGTCACCTCTCGTGTCACGCCTCGGGGAAGCCATCGCACCGTCACGTCTCGGCACCCCGTTCCGGTGGCTCATGTCGGCGTCGTGGACGAGCAACATCGGAGACGGGATAGCCCTCGCTGCAGGCCCACTGCTCGTGGCGTCGCAGACCCGCAGCCCCACGCTCGTGGCCATGGCGGCGCTGCTCCAGCGCCTGCCCTGGCTGCTCCTCGGTCTGTGGGCAGGAGCGATTGCGGACCGACTCGACCGCAAACGCATCATCATCACGGCCAACCTCCTGCGCGTGCTCGTGGTCGTCGGCCTGTGCACGTTCATCGCCACGGACCACATCTCGGTCGGCGCGGTGCTCGTGACGATGTTCGTCTACGGGGTGTGCGAGGTCTTCGCCGACTCGACCGCCAGCACGCTGCTGCCCATGGTCGTCAAACGTGAGGACCTCAGGACCGGCCAGGTTCGGCTCCAGGCAGGGTTCCTCACGGCAAATGAACTCGTCGGCCCTCCCGTCGGGGCCTTCCTCTTCGCCGCCGGGATGGTATGGCCGTTCGTCACCCAGATCCTGCTCGTCCTGCTCGCCATCGGCCTCATCAGTCGCATGGAACTCCCCCGTGGTGGGGTCCGCGGCTCCGTCGACACCCACGTCCGGGCCGACATCCTCGATGGGTTGCGGTGGGTGCGCCACCACGCGCCGATGCGCACGCTGGTCCTCGTCATCCTCACCTTCAACATAACGTGGGGAGCGGCCTGGTCGATCCTCGTGCTCTATGCGCTCGACCACCTGCACATGGGCGAGATCGGATTCGGCCTTCTCTCGACCGCGAGCGCGGTCGGCGGGGTGTTGGCCACGACGAACTTCGACCGACTCTCGCGCCGCTTTTCCCTTGCCACGCTCATGAAGGTGTGCCTGGTGACTGAGGTGTTCACCCACCTCGCGCTGGCGCTCACCACGGTGGGATGGGTCGCGATCCTCGTCATGACGGTCTTCGGTGCCTATGCCTTCACCTGGGGGACGGTCAGCAACACCATCCGACAGCGGTCGGTGCCCACGGCATACCAAGGGCGGGTGGGCAGCGTCTACATGACAGGGCTCTTCCTCGGCATCATCATCGGTCAGGCCATCGGCGGTCCGATCGCGGAGCAGTGGGGCCTCACCGCGCCGTTCTGGTTTGCCTTCGTCGGCACCGCCGTGATCCTCGCCCTGGTGTGGCGCCAGCTCGACTCCATTGCCCACGCCGGCGACGACGACCCAGACGCCATCTGAGCGCAGGACACGGGACACTCAGGTCATGGACGACGTCATCCGGGTGGTTCTGATCGCCATCGCCGTGCTTCTCGGCGTGTTCGTGCTCGTGGTCGGACTCCTGATGTGGCGCTACCAGATTCCGCCGCGCGGGCTGGTGGCCCTGGCCACGGCTGGCTTCTATCTGGTCGTCCCCGTCGACGTCATCCCCGAAGCCGTGCTCGGCCCGTTGGGCCTGCTCGACGATGCCGGTGTCGTCGGCGTGGCAGTGCTCTTCGCGTTGCGGATCGTACGAGCACGCAAGTCGCTGCATGACTCCGGCGTGGACTACAGCCGAAGGCGCGGCTGAAGTCCACGATCGCACGGCTGTCAAAGGTGCTTGAGCGCCTCGCGTCGACTGAGACCCGAGAGCCGCGGTCCATGGGCGTCGACGAAGGCCCGAACCCACGCCGGGTCGGTGCGGGAATACTGGCGCAACGCCCAACCGATGGCCTTGCGGACAAAGAACTCCGTGTCGTCGAGGTTCGGCTCGATGACCGCCTCGAGGAGTTCGGTGTCGGTGCGGTCCTTGTGGCGCAACTGGCTGATGATCGCCGAGCGTCTCAACCACATGTTCTCGTGCTCGGCCCAGCCACGCATCCGTAGCCCTTCCCCCTCGGGGTCCAGCAACAGCACTTCGCCCACGACATTGCCGACCTCATCGACGTAGTCCCACCACGCGCCCGTCGTGATCATGTGCTCGACAAGGGGCATGACGTCCGGGTCCCGCCACGAGCGGTAGCTGCGGTGGCGGAGAAGGGCGAGGGCGGCATACCTATCCTCACGGAACTGCGCCCCGTCCCAGAGGTCACCGACCGCACGCTCCCAACCCGTGCGGCTCTCGATCCGCAGCGCAGGATCGGCAAGCAGGGGGCGCAGCAGTGCGTGGCGCTGTGGCGAGGTGAGGCCGAGGAACGGCATCTCGCTCTTCATGTAGCGCTGCTGACCGACTGCACGCTCGACGTTGGCGCCCGAACGCAGCGCGACCCGCATCGCATCGAGGAGCTCGGAACCGTCAGACATGACGTCGAGCCTAGGGCCGGGCACTGACGCGTAGCCTGCAGACATGGATTCGCCTCTCGTGCAACGAATGCAGGGCTTCGGGTCGACGATCTTCGCGGAGATGACCGGGTTGGCCATCGAGCACGACGCCCTCAACCTCGGTCAGGGCTTCCCCGACACGGACGGCCCGCAGGAGATCCTCGATGCCGCAAAGGCCGCGATCGATGCCGGGCACAACCAGTACCCACCCGGTGCCGGCGTGCCCGAGCTGCTCGACGCGATCGCTGCGCACCAGAAGCGTTTCTACGGTCTCGAGATCGACCCACGCCGCGAGGTCCTCGTCACCGTCGGTGCGACCGAGGCGATCGCCGCGACGATCCTCGCGCTCTGCGAACCAGGCGACGAGGTCGTGACGTTCGAGCCCTACTACGACTCGTATGCCGCTTCCATCGCGTTGGCCGGTGCGGTGCGGCGGACGTCGGTGCTCCGCTTCCCTGACTTCGCCGTCGACGAGGACTCGCTGAGGGCGGCGTTCTCGTCGCGGACCCGGCTCGTGCTCCTCAACACGCCGCACAACCCGACGGGCAAGGTCTTCAGCCGCGCCGAGCTCGAGCTCATCGGTCGGCTCGCGCAGGAGCATGACGCATGGATCGTCACCGACGAGGTCTACGAGCACCTCGTCTTCGATGGGTTGGAGCACGTGCCGATCGCGACCCTGCCGGGGATGGCCGAGCGGACCCTCACCATCTCCTCGGCGGGCAAGACCTTCTCGACGACCGGTTGGAAGGTCGGTTGGGTGAGCGGTCCGGCTCAGGCCGTCGCAGCCGTGCGGACTGTGAAGCAGTTCCTGACCTACGTCGCGTCCGGACCGTTCCAACCTGCGGTTGCGGTGGGCCTGGGGCTTGGAGACGACGTGTATGCCGGTCTCACCCGTTCGATGGAGGGCAAGCGTGACGTGTTGCTCGAGGCGCTGCGTGGGATCGGCCTCAACGTTGCCGTCCCGGGAGGGACGTACTTCGTCGTCGCGGATGTGGCGCCGCTGGGAGCGACCGACGCGCTGACGTTCTGCCGCGAACTGCCGGCCCGCGCGGGCGTCGCTGGTGTCCCGGTGTCGGTGTTCCACGACGACGTCGATGCCGCGCGCACGCTCGTGAGGTTCGCGTTCTGCAAGCAGGACGGTGTGTTGCGCGAAGCCGCGCAGAGGTTGTCGTCTCTGCGCCCCTGATTGTCCACAGGCGACGGATCCGGGATGCTCTGTCCACAGATGGGCGGTTGGGGATGGCGTGACGCCAGGCCGCGTCGCAGGGTCGTGCCATGTCGATGCCCTCAGCCCTACGCCGCCTACTCGTTGCCCTCACCGCCGCCGGCAGTCTGGTCCCCGGCGCAGGCATTGAGCCTTCTGGCAGTCCTGCGCCTGCAGCAGCTGGGTCAGCGGCGGTGCGAGACACCACGGTGCAGGGCAAGGCCGAGGCACCGCCGCCTCTTGTGGACCCGGCCTCACTGCGCCGCACTTGGTCATGGCCGCTGACACCCCGCCCCGCGGTGGTGGCACCCTTCGTGGCGCCCCGGTCGACATACGGGGCCGGGCACCGTGGCATCGACCTGAGCGCGACGCAGGGACAGGCTGTGGGCGCCGTCGATGTCGGAGTGGTGACGCACGTGGGTGTCGTCGCCGGCCGGGGCACGGTGAGCGTCACCCATGCCTCGGGGCTGCGCAGCACCTACGAACCTGTGCGGGGTGTCGTGAGCACGGGCACCCGGGTGACGAACGGCCAGGTCATTGGTTCCGTCGTGGGTCGATCGCACTGCGGTGGGTCGTGCCTGCACCTCGGTGCCCTGACCGGTTCGACCTATCTCGATCCACGCCCGCTGCTCGGAGGCGGACCAGTGATCCTGCTGCCTCTTGGGGCTGGGCCTTGAGGCACCGATGCGTTGCGGCGTCAGCCGACCGTGGGCCAGGGATTCTGGAGACAGCCATCCAGGCCCTTGCTCTGCTGCAGCATGATCGGGGCCGGAGCGCCCTTCCTCGGGCATTCGACGTGACCGTGGTAGAGCCCGTGCCCAATCTCGTGGTTCACCATGTACTCCCGATAGGCCGCGAGGTTCGTGCCGTAGCCCGGGACACCTTCGGTCCACCGTCGAACGTTGAGCACCACCTTGCGCAGGTTGAAGCACGAAACCTGGCCACGAGTCCTGAGTGGCGCGCAGAGCTTGTCCGTGAGGTCAGGGCTGGCGAGCACGATCGTGATGTCGACATCCCCTGCCGCGACGGCGGCTGGTGAGACGGCGCGGAAGCGAACCTGGTCGCGGGTCTGCCAGCCACGCTTGTCGCCAAGGGTCGAGGAGACGATGGCCGCGGCCTGGGCCGCGTTGACGCCGGCGCCACTCTCCACCTCGAGGCCGACCCGCACCGTGCGGTTGGGGTTGAGCTGCGGAGCAGCGATCGTCGGGAGGGCCACGGAGAGAACCTTGCCCGTGCCCGACTGCGGCGCAGGCGTGGCGCCGCCGTCGGGAGTCGCAGCGCGAGCCGTTGGAAGATCTTCCGCTGCAGGTGCCGGGTCGGATTTCTGACTCAGGGCTGCGGCCGCGAGATCCGCGTTGGCGCGCTCAGAGGGGCTGCGGTCCTGACTGGGCCAGAAGGACCAGAGCAGGAGTGCGAGCGTGGTTGTCAGAGCGAGCGCCGCAACAGCTCGACGCCGCGCAAAAGTGATGCGAGAAGGTCGCGGACCCGGGCTCGACGGGCGCCGGAGGGACCTGGTCTCGGGGGCACTCTGCTGCGTCGGCGGGACCATCTCGACCGGTCTGACGCCGCGGCTCGCGGACTGGTTCGGCACGATCTCGCGCTCCGCACGTCGCCGGCGCTCTGAACGGGTGAGCCAGGCGGATTCCCCGACGACAAGAGGCGACGTGGCCTCACCCACGGAGTCCGTGCGCCGGTCGCCACGGGACCGTGAAGGCTCAGCAGAGCGCAGCTCACGCCGTTCCCTGCGCCACTGCTCCTGGGACTCTTCGCGTCGCTGCGCCTGCTGGTGGCCACCGCGCTGTTCCCGCTCGCCGCGTCGACGGTCGGACCGGCGCACCACAGGGGCATCGTCCCCTTGTGCGAGGGAGGCGCCTGGCTCACTCACCCAGTCCGGGAGTCCGAGGTCGTCAGGCACGCGGGTGGGCCTGGGCATAGGAAGCGGCAAGTCGCTCAATGGAGACATGGGTGTAGATCTGGGTCGTCGCAAGCGATGCGTGCCCGAGCAGCTCTTGGACCATGCGCAGATCGGCGCCACCTTCGAGGAGGTGGGTTGCTGCGCTGTGGCGGAGTCCGTGTGGGCCAAGATCTGGGGCGTCGGGCACGTGGGTCAGCATGTCGTGGACGAGGGTACGCACCTGCCTTGGGTCGATGCGCTTGCCCCGCCTGCCGAGAAAGAGACCCGGACCACTGCCGCCGACGATGAGCCGAGGACGCCCTCGCTCAAGCCAATCGTTGAGCGCCAACCGAGCCGGACCGCCAAAGGGCACACGACGCTCCTTGTCGCCCTTGCCGATGACCCGAATGACGTTGGACTCGAAGTCCACGTCATCGATGTCGAGGCCGGTCAGTTCACCGACTCGAACCCCCGTCGCATAGAGGAGTTCGAGAACCGCCCGGTTGCGCAGGTGCACGGGGTCGTCGTCATCGGCTGCCACCGCCGCAACGTCGAGCAGGCCTGCCGCGTCGTCTTTGGCCAGAACGGGTGGAAGCGTCCGGTGTCGCTTGGGGGCCACGAGTCGCAGTGACGGGTCGGCGTCCACGTGACCCTGACGCGTCGCCCAGCCAAAGAACGTTCGCAGGGAGGCCGACCTGCGTGCGACGCTCGAGCGGGCTGCGCCGGTCCCCGCAAGGACCCCCAGCCACGCCCGGAGGTCGGCGAGTCGGACCTCTGTCAGCGGCGTGGCGCCGTCGGCACCCGCCTCCGTGCCGGTGGCCGGCGGTTGGTGCTCGGCGTCGACGTGCGCGAGGAAGTCACGCAGATCCGCGAGGTAGGCCCGAACCGTGTGAGGGGACCGGCCGCGCTCCAGCAGCAGATGACGCTCGAAGGCGTCGATCACGACCTGCCGACTGGCACTCACACGGTGAACCGTCTCATCAGGTTGCTTCGCGATCAACAACCTCGGCGGCGGGTCCTCGTCTGCTTGCGTGCCTCAGCGCTGCTGCTCCCGGAAGTTCGAGGGTGCTGTGCCGGTGCGTCGGCTGAAGACCCGGCTGAAGTACCCGGGGTCGTCGTATCCCATTTCTCCGGCGATGGACGCCACCGTCCCTCACTGTCGCGACGCCGGCACCTTGCGCCACCTCTCCCCCACGCGCACGACGAGCCCGAGGCTCGTGAGCCTGCCCAGGACGCTGAGCAACGTCGTCGAGTCGAGCGCCGTGAGCAGTTGCAGCTTGGCCAGGTCGGCGGGGGTGCGGACCGGCACGGCCGACCACACGCCTCGGGCCACGGGATCGAGGTCCGACTCCGGCGTCACCGGTGCCCGGGCGAGGCCAACGGCATCGAGACTGAGGCGCCCCATCACGTCGAGAACCTCGGCAGCATCGGTCACGAGCGTGGCGTCCGTCTCGCGCAGGAGCTTGTGGCACCCCGCGGACTGGACCGAAGTCACGGGTCCGGGAACCGCGGCGACGTGTCGCACGAGTTTGCGGGCTTCCTTCGCCGTGTTGAGAGAACCCGACCTCAGCCCGGCCTCCACAACGACAGTGCCCACGCTCATGGCAGCGATGAGCCGGTTCCGGGCGATGAACCGCTGCCGATAGGGCGCCCAACCCAAAGGGAGCTCGCTCACGACCGCCCCGTCGTCGGCGATCTCACGCAACAGCCCCTCGTGGGCCTGGGGGTAGGCCCGGTCCAAACCTCGCGCCAAGACGGCGATCGTCGGCCCGCCCCCGGCAAGTGCACCGCGGTGAGCGGCCGCGTCGATGCCGAAGGCCGCACCCGACACGACAGTCACCCCGCGATGGGCGAGGCCCTCACCGAGGTCGGCGGCGACGTTGAGTCCGTAGTGCGTCGCCGCGCGCGAACCGACAATGGCCACGCTGCCCTCGGTGACCGACAGCTCGCACATCCCACGCGCATAGACGCAAATGGGTGGAACGTCGAGCTGGTCGAAACCGAGGGGCCACTCGTCATCACCGGGGACGACAACCCGCACCTGCAAGCGGTCGAGCGCCCGCCGGGCCTGATCGATGTCGAGGACTGTGATGCGCTGGTCGTAGCGGCCGTCGGGCGCCAGCGATCCGCCGAGCAGCCGCTGCATCGACTCGACGGCACCGTGGTCCCTGATCGCGTCGCGCACCAACACCGTCTCGGGCTCCACGATGCGACTCCAAGCCATCCGGGCCCACCGATCGACTGCCAGCGCGCCCGCGCCGGGGATGCTGCCCGCACCGAACCCACTCATGCGGCCGCCCTCCCCTGACTACGCATCGTGAAGGCCAGGCCGACGTCCTCTGCGGTCGGCGACGTCCGTCCGCACAGATCTGCCGCCGACCAGGCGAGCCGCACCGTGCGGTCATAGCCGCGCAGGGTGAGCTTGCCTCGGTCTAGGGCATGGTCGATCGACGCTGTCGCCTGACCGGGGAGCCGCCACGGCTGCCGCCGCAGGGCGTGCCCGGGCACGCGGGCGTTGGTCGCCCAACCGTGTCGTGCCCAGCGCTCCTGCTGGGCGCCCCGAGCCTGGAGGACCCGCCCGAGCACCACAGCGCTGGACTCGCCCTCGGCGTCGCCGAAAGCAGCCCGCGAGACCGGTGGCACGATCACCTGGATGTCGACGCGGTCGATGAGCGGTCCTGAGAGCTTGGTCTGGTAGCTCCGCAGCTCCAGCGCGCTGCAGACACAGTCGATGCCCTTGCCCCACGCCCGTCCACACGGGCAGGGGTTCGTTGCGAGAACGAGCTGGAACCGAGCCGGATAGCGCACGAGCTGTTTGGCCCGGGCAATCGTCACCTCCCCCGATTCGAGGGGTTGCCGCAACTGCTGGAGCACCGAGGTCTTGAACTCCCCCGCCTCATCCAGGAAGAGCACACCGCAGTGCGCCCGGGAGATCGCCCCCGGCAGCACGACACCCGAACCGCCACCCGTGATCGACGCCATGGATGCGCTGTGGTGCGGGGCGACGAACGGTGGGGTGAGGTCGAGCTCACTCGCACGGATCTCGTCGCCGGTGAGGGAGCGGATGGCGTGGGTCTGCAGGGCCTGCTCTCGCGACAGCGGAGGCAGGATCGTCACGAGCCGCTCGGCGAGCATGGTCTTGCCGACGCCCGGCGGACCGTTCATCAGGAGATGGTGATCGCCGACTGCTGCGAGCTCAACGGCCAGTCGGGCCTCGGGTTGACCGAGGACGTCGGCGAGATCGCCGTGATGGTGCACCTCGTCGACGGCCTCGTCGACCGGCCCGGCCACTGGCAGCGGATCGATGCCTCCACGAGCGGCATACCAATGCACCAGCGTGCCCAGGGTGGGCGCGCAGTGCACGGTGACGCCGTCGACGAGTTGCGCCTCCGCAACGTTCTCGGGAGGCACGACGACGTGCGTGACGCCAGCCCGAGCGGCGGCGAGGACGGCTGGCAGGATCCCGCGCACGCCTCGCACCCGCCCGTCGAGGCCGAGCTCACCGAGATGCAGCACGCGGGAGATGCGGCGCGCGTCCACGACTCCAGCAGCAGCAAGCACAGCGAGGGCGATGGCGACGTCGAACCCGGTGCCCTGCTTCGGGATCGAGGCGGGCGAGAGGTTGACGGTGATGCGTTGCGGAGGCAGGGGGAACCCGCTTGTGGCAGCCGCCGAGCGGACCCGGTCTGGGGCCTGACCGCAGGCCTTGTCCGGCAGCCCGGTGACGCTGAAGTTCGGCAGCTGTGAAGAGATGTGTGCCTCGACGTCGACGAGGCGCCCGTCGAGTCCGCTGAGGGCCACGCAGAGCGTCCGTCCCAGCTTGGCGCTCACGAACCCACCGCCACGACGTGGCGGACGACCGGTCGTCGACCGCGCTCGGCGAGGATGCCGATGACGTCGATGCGCACCTGTGGCACCGCTTCGGGCCTCGAGCGCAGGTATGCCGCAGCGAGACGCCGCAGTCGGCGTGCCTTCTCCCACGTCACCGCTTCGAGCGGGTCACCGGCTCCCGTGCCGCGCCGCGTCTTCACCTCGCAGACGACGAGGCAGTCACCGTCGAGGGCCACCACGTCGATCTCGCCCTCGGCACAACGCCAGTTGCGCTCGAGGATCTGCATGCCGCGCTCGCGCAGATATCGCGCAGCGAGGTCCTCGCCGTACTTGCCCAGTGCCACGTGTTCGTCCATGACGAGCAGCGTCCGTGCGACGAGCCTGTCGACGCCACTGCCTCACGGAATCTGTGGACGACGATGCCGGGGCGCAGCGGCCTGTGGATGGCCGAGTGTGCTCAGCGAGTCAGAAATCGCCCTTGGGGAGTTCCAGCTCGGACTTGGCAAGCTCCTCGACATTGACGTCCTTGAACGTCACGACGCGAACCTGCTTCGCGAACCGGGCCGGCCGATAGATGTCCCAGACCCAGGCGTCCTGCATCGTCACGTCGAAGAAGACCTCGCCGCCGTCGCTGCGCACCTTGACGTCGACGGAGTTGCACAGATAGAAGCGCCGCTCGGTCTCGACAACGTGCGAGAAGAGCCCGACGACGTCGCGGTACTCGCGATAGAGCGAGAGCTCCATCTCACTCTCGTACTTCTCGAGATCCTCAGCGCTCATGCGTTCCAGCTCCGTCTTCGTGTGGGCCGGCGGTCGCCGACACCAGAGGTGGTGTGATCACCGCGACGGCATCCGGCTCGGCGAAGTCTCCATCATCGTCCATCGTTCCCGGCAGTCGCCACGAGCGTCGGTGCAGCTCGGTCGGGCCGTGCTCGCGAAGCGCCTCCATGTGCTCCGGCGCTGCGTATCCCTTGTTGAGGTCCCACCGGTATGCCGCGTGGTCCGGTGCGAGGTCGACCATCATCGCGTCGCGCTCGACCTTGGCGAGAACGCTGGCCGAGGCCACCGACGAGCATTTCATGTCGGCCTTGATCATCGTCGTGACGGGCGGGGTGTGGACGTCGTCGGACGTGTAAGCCAAGAGCCCCACCTCGCCCGGAGCCGTGAGCCAGTCGTGGTTGCCGTCGAGGATGACGAGATCGGGGACGACGTCGAGCGACGCCAGGGCACGCCGCCCGGCAAGTCGCAGCGCCGCGATGATCCCGACAGCGTCGATCTCGGCGGGTGACGCGTGTCCGACAGCGTGGGCGAACGCCCATCGCCGGATCCGCGGGACCATGACCTCACGTGCCCTCGGCTGAAGCAGCTTGGAGTCACGCACTCCTTGGGGTGCGGACCGGCAGGTCTCATCGATGACGACCACCCCCACCGACACCGGTCCAGCGAGCGCCCCCCGCCCCACCTCGTCCATCCCCGCGAGCAGCCGGTAGCCGTCGCGCTGGAGGGCGCGCTCGACGCGCAGACTCGGTTTGCGGGAACGGCTTGCAGGGGGCATGGCAGGTGGTGCGGTCTCTCTCGCGGGGTCAGGTCAGGGACTGCTGGAAGGCGTCGACTCAGATGGCGTGACGGCCGGAGCCTCCGAAGCCGCCGGCACCTTGCCGAACGTCGACTCGGGGCGCCCCAGCCAGCCACCGCGGTCGAAGGGCCAGACGATCGCGACGGCTCGACCGGTGATGTGGTCGATCGGGACCGATCCCTCGGCGCCGGTGCCGTCGGGATCGTGGAAGCGGGAGTCCTCGGAGTCGCTGCGGTGGTCACCCATGACCCAGACCTTGCCCTCGGGGACCGTGATGTCGAACGTGATCGAGCTCGGCACGTCGCCTGGCTTGATGTAGGGCTCGGTGATCGGGACGCCGTTGACGGTGAGGCGGCCCTGGGCGTCGCAGCAGACGATCTTGTCGCCCGGCAGTCCGATGACCCGCTTGATGAGGTGGTTGTCGGAGGTGTTGGGCAGCAGCCCGACGAAGGACAGCACCCGCTCCACACCGTCACGCACCGGGCCGTGGCTCACCTCGGGGATCGATGAGAGCCACTCACCCGGGTCCTCGAAGACGACGACGTCGCCGCGCTGCAGGTCAACGACACCGGGGACGAGCTTGTTGACGACGACGCGGTCGTTGAGGATGAGCGTGTCCTCCATCGACCCAGAGGGGATGTAGAACGCCTGAATGAGCCATGTCTTGACGACGAAGGACAGCGCCAGGGCCATGGCCACGACGACGACGAACTCGCGGATCGCCGCACCGGCCGCACCGGCCGCGGACCGGGCCCTGCTGGGCCCGTCCCGACCTGACTCGTTCCGTCCGCCAACCGAACCGGATGCGGTCTCGTCGGCCGAGGACTCCCGGGGCGCGTCAGGCTCGAACTGACCCGGCTCGAACCGGGCCTCGTTGCTCGTCATCACTGGGGTCCGCGCTCTCGGGGCTGGGTGGTGGTCTGTGTGGATGGTGCACCCATCTCGCCCAGGGGCCAGATGTGCAGGACGACGGTACCGATGACCGCGTCCGCTGAGACGGTCCCGTCCGTGGAGTCGGAGCCTGCGCCGATGTGGGTGCGCGAGTCCATGGCATCGGATGCTGTGTCACTGAGAAGGAAGTATCGGCCCTGCGGGACCGTGATCCGGAACGGTGCAGCGTTGTCGGCGAGCCGCGGGCCGACCGGGCGCCCGTCGACGGTGACCTGTCCGGCGCTGCAGCAGACCACCTCGTCTCCGCCTGCAGCGACGATCCGACCGAGGACGGAGCGCTCCCCGAGGTCGATGCCCAGTGCGCCGGACGCCGAGCCGAGGGCGCGACCGATGAAGCCGTCATCGGTGTGCGTCGAGCGGTCCGGCCCGGGCCACGCCTGCGTGACGTCGGCGACGACCACGTCACCGAGCGACGGCGTCCCGACCTTCGTGACGAGAACGCGCTGACCCTCCTGGAGGGTCGGCGACATCGAGTCGCTCGCCACGGCATACGGCTGCATGAGGAACGCGCGCACGAGCATCACGGCGAGGACACCGGCAGCCAGGAGCACCGGCACCCGGTGGGCATGACTCGACCCGGCCCCCGCCGTGCTGGCGGGAACCGGGTCGGTGTCTGGGGTGGCCGGGGACGTCATCGAGAGGATGCTATCCGCCGGACCTGAAAGACTCAGCGAGCGTGGTTCCGGGAGAGCGTCAGCTCGCCGGGGTCTCGCGCTTCTCCTTGATCTTGGCAGCCTTGCCGCGCAGGTCGCGGAGGTAGTAGAGCTTCGCGCGACGGACGTCACCGCGGGTGACGAGCTCGATGTGGTCGATGACCGGCGTGTGGAGCGGGAAGGTGCGCTCGACACCGCAGCCGAAGGAGACCTTGCGGACCGTGAAGGTCTCGCCGAGGCCGCCACCGTGGCGACGGATGACGATGCCCTTGAAGACCTGGACACGCGAGCGCGTGCCTTCAATGACCTTGACGTGCACGTTGACGGTGTCGCCGGCGCGGAAGGCCGGGATGTCGTCGCGCAGGGACGCCTTGTCGATCTCGTCGAAAAGCTGCATGGCTGGTTTCGCTTTCTCGTGCGGTGCCACAGGTCACCCACATGTGCTGGTGCTGCGATGAATGATGGTGCGGCGTCGTGCCTCGTGCTTCATGACCCAGTGATTGCGGTCAGGCACTCCCCCTGTGGCAGGGGCGTTGATCGACGGACGCAAGGAGCAAGTTTGCCAGAGCACACGGCATACAGAGAAATCGGCGCGTTGGCGACAAGATCCGCTAGGACGTCACGGGTTCGGTGTGGCTCGTCCGTGACCGGCGTTGGGCGTTCGCGATGAGGACGATGTCCGGGTCGACCTTGTCCTCACCACCACGCAGCCGGATGAGCAACTTGGCGGACTCGATCTGGTCACGGGTGACCTTGACGATGCGCTCACTCACGTGTGGCTCCTCTCGCTGCTTCATCACCATCATCCTCCACAACCCGCACGCCGTCCACGAGCATTCCCTCGGCGCCGAGGCCGACCTCGTCACCCTCCTGGTCGAACCGTGCATGGGCGAGCATGATGTCCTCCAGGAGGCGGCGATCCTCGGGTGAGGTGAGGTCGCTGTTGACCATCGCTCCGAGCACGATGCGGCCGAAGTGACGGCGGCGGAACGAGTCATCCGAATTGAGGTCGGCGAGGGCGGCAGTGAAGCGACGCCCCCACTCCTCACGGGTGCTGGCCTGCTCGCGCTGGGTGAGATCCCTGGCCGCGGCCACGGACTCCGCCTGGGTGTCCCGTCGCGCGGCATAGAAGCTCGCACCCGAGCCGACTGCGGCGCCCACGAAGGCGAGGATCGCCGGCCACCACTCCCCAGTCATGACTCCAGCATGCCAAGGCGCGCCGACAGCCGCGCGTCGGACGTGCGGCCTACCTTTGCGACATGAGCATTGACCCGGGCTGGCCCGTCGCCCTGGCGTGCGTCGCGCTCCTCGCGCTGACCCTCGTCATGTATGCCGTGGGGCAGCTTCCCAAGCCCGGCGCCACTCTCGTCGCGGCCGGGCGAGCGGTGGTCCAGCTCGGCGTGGCGGCGGTGGTCATCACGTCGGTTGCCCAGAACCTGCTGCTGTCGATCCTTCTGCTGTGCGCGATGTTCGCGGTCGCCGTGTTCACGACGACCCGACGCGTCGAGGCGGTGGCCGCCTGGCCGTGGACGACCGTGGCCATGCTCGCCGGACTGCTTCCGGTCGTGGCAATCATCCTGCTGACGCGGACCGTGCCGCTCGAGGGCATCGCGCTCATCCCGGTCGTCGGGATCATCCTCGGCAACACGATGAACGGCCACACCCTCGTGGGCCGACGCTCGTTCGCGGCCCTGCGTGAGGAGACGGGGCAGTTTGACGCCGGTCTCTCGATCGGGTTGACCCGGGCCCAGTCCATAGACGAGATCGTCCACCGCCGGCTGCCCGAGGCACTCATCCCCGGTCTGGATCAGGTGCGCACGGCCGGCGTGGTCACGTTGCCCGGAGCGTTTATCGGCGTGCTGTTGGGTGGCGGTTCCCCGGCACAGGCGGCAGCAGCCCAGGTCCTGGTCCTGCTCGGGATCATGGCGGCGCAGACGACGACCACGGTCGTGGCCGGCCACCTCATCAGCTCGGCGAGACTCCTGCCCCAGGACCTGCACGCCCGCCTCCGCCCCTGAGCCGTCTGAGTCTGCAAGCATGAAGAAAGTCCCACATCCCGCGACGCAGAGGCCGCGTTCCGTGGGACCTTGTGGTCAGCCGACCGGCGTGGCGCCGGGGATGGCGCCGAGGACCCGGTTGGCATCCTTTCGAGAGAGTCCGCCGTCATAGACGCGTCCCGCGAGCGAGATGTCGGGGTGACCCCACACCGTGACGAGGGCTCCGTGTGGACCAGCCGCCTCCACCCGCACCGTCACGAAGCGACGGCCACGCAACAAGGGGTTGATCCTGACCTCCACCGTGTTGCTGTCGAGAAACCTCGTGCCCGAGAAGCCCAGTGCCGCAAGAGCGGCATGGATGGCAACCCAGAGATCATGGCCAGCCACGTGGCTGGTCACCTGGCCCAGGCTCGACGGGCCAGGAGCGGCCGGTCCGCCAGCTCGGCGATCGCGCCAGGCATCTATGGCCAGACCCAGGAGCCACAACAGGACGAAGGACGTGAAGGCGGCCGTGCCCCACATCAGTCCCTTGGTCCCGGCGCCGCCGAGCATGAACCACGTGAATCCTTGGAGCGCCGCCACCCCCAGTGCTCCGAGTTGCGACCAACGCTGATGGCGCTCGACTGTGAGTGCCACCTCGGCCCGCGCACGATGAAGATCGACGCGTGGGGCATCCACGTGCCGAACCGCGTGGATGGTCATGTGGCGAATCTAGCCAGCGAAGTGAGGCGCTGAGTCGTGATCGACAAAGATCAGGCGACCGGCGTGGCGCCCGGGATGGCGCCCAGGACGGCATTGGCGTAGCGACGGTTGCGACCGTAGTCGAGCCACTGCAGCGGGACGGCCGGACGCGACCAGACGGTCACGAGGCCACGACCGTCTGCCGTCCCCACGATCCGGATCGTGAGGATCTCGCCCCAGCTGGCCATGGAGATCGAACGGGTGGACACCACGGTCTGCGGGTCGATGGGTCGTCCCGTGGCGAACTTCAGGTCGCGCAGAGCTGAGTTCACCGCCTCCCACACCTGCGGACCCGGGGCGCTCGTCACGACCTGGCCAAGGCTCGACGGCCCGTTGCCGGCAGGGCCGGGGTGACGTCGCTCCAACAACCCGGACACGACCATGAGGACGACGAAGACCATGACGAAACCGAAGAAGAAGAGCAGCCCGTAGGCCACCCGCGCCACACCCTGGTTGACCGCGAAGGCCACCAGCCCCATGAACAGTCCGAACACGACGACGACCGAGAGCACGACGAGTCTGGCGGTGCGGAACCGCTTCTGCGTCCGCTCGTGCTCGCGACGGAGATCGACGAGGTGCGGCTGGATCGCGGGCGGCGGCTGAGAGGTCACTCGGGCAGGCTAGTGGGGACGTGACGCTTGGTGAGGTCGAGGGTGCCGGGGAACTCGCCCTCGCCGGGACGCACTTTGTAGCCAGCCTTCTTGTACATCCGAAGGTTCTCGGTGCTCTTGGCACCGGTGTTGAGCCAGAAGGTGCGGACATCCTTCGAAGCCAGCGACTCGGCATACTCCAGAAGCTCTCGTCCCAGACCACGACCCTGAAGGTAGGGCGCGACCATGAGCCGACCGATCTGCCAGGTCGCGTCGTGGACCGGATGCGGTCGGACCCGGAGCGAGGCGAGCAGCTGCCCGTCTTTGCGCCAGACCCGGGTGTCCCAGTCCTGTATGCCGTCCCGCACCGTTTCGAGGTCCTCTTCGCCTGCGCTGAACATGCCGTAGCGAGCGAACTCCGGCGCCCAGCAGGCGCGGGTGAGGACCTGGAGGTCGGGGGCGTCGGCGGGGGTGGCGATGCGCTCCTCGAGCCCGCTCAGTGTGGAGGTCGCAGCGGTCGGCGGGAGGAGATCCGGGCGGCGCTCGGCGGTGCGCTGGACCCGCTGCTCGTGACGCCACTTCGCGATGGCCTTGTGGTTCCCGCCGAGCAACACGTCGGGCACAGCACGCCCGTCCCACTCGGCGGGCTTGGTGTAGACGGGGTACTCCAGGAGGCCGTCCTCGTGGGACTCCTCGACGAGGGATTCGGCGTTCCCGATGACACCGGGCAGGAGGCGAGCGACTGCCTCGACCATGGCGAGGACTGCGACCTCTCCCCCGTTGAGGACGTAGTCACCCAGGGAGAGGACACGAACGGGCATGCGCTCGCCCGCCCATTCGTAGACGCGCTCGTCGATGCCTTCGTAGCGACCGCACGCGAAGGCAAGCCACGGCTCGTCGGCGAGCTCTTGCGCGATCTGCTGCGTGAACGGCTCACCGCCGGGGCCCGGGATGATGAGGATGGGAACTCTCGGCTGCGGGCCATCGTTTGGCGAATCCCCCTGTGCCACAACGTGTTCGAGCGCCTCACTCCACGGGCCGGGCTTCATGACCATGCCGGCCCCGCCGCCGTAGGGCGAGTCGTCGACGGTGCGGTGCCGGTCGTGGGCGAAGTCCCGCAGGTCGTGCACCCGGAGGTCGATCAGCCCGTCGCGCCGGGCCTTGCCAATGAGCGAGAGGTCGAGCGGCGCGAGGTACTCGGGGAAGATCGAGACGACGTCCAGGCGCATGGCAGTGCCCACCCGTCAGCTCTCGTCGAGGTCGAAGAGCCCGGCTGGCGCATCGACGATGACGTGCCCCGCCTCGATGTCGACCTCGGTCACGATCGCCCCGACGAACGGGACCAGCACCTCACGGCTGTCGACCAGACGCACCTCGAGGAGGTCCTGCACGGCGCCGAGGATGAGGCCGGTGACCTCGCCGAGGACGGCACCTGCCGGGTCATGGACGGCCAGGCCCACCAGATCGTGCTCGTACCAGCTGTTGTCCTCATCTGCCTCGGGTTCCTCGACCGTGTCGACGTCGAGGAAGAGCTGGGTCCCCCGCAGGGACTCAGCCCCGGTGCGGTCAGGGATCTCGGCGAAACCGAGCAACCAGATCTGGCGATGCAACCGGGCCGTGGTCACGGTCAGGGCGCGAGGCACACCGGTGCCGGGCTGCGCCTGCGTCTCGAACACGGTGCCGGGCACGTAGCGGGTCTCCGGGTCATCGGTGTGCGTCTGGACGGTCACCTCACCCCGGAGCCCGTGGGGCTTGCCGATGCGGGCGACGAGGAGGGAGTCGGTGCTGCTGGCCATGGTCAGATCCTCTCAGGCTGCGGGACAGACGAACGCGCCGCGCCCCTTGCGGGACACGGCGCGTTCGAAAGCAGACGTGCTGTTGACGCTGTTCTGCTCAACGCACCCGGTCGGTGTCGACGATGTCGATCCGGACGGGGCGGCCGCCGGCGAGCGCGGTCAGCACCGTGCGCAGCGCGCTGGCCGTGCGGCCGGAGCGACCGATGACGCGACCAAGGTCATCCGGGTGAACCCGGACCTCGATGATCTCGCCGCGACGGAGCTCCTTGCGCTGCACCGCGACGTCGTCCTTGTGGTCGACGATCCCGGTGACGAGGTGCTCCAGCGCCTCCTCGAGCACGGTCAGGACCCAGCCTTGGGCGAGTCAGCAGCCTCGGCAGCCGTCTCGTCAGCCTTGGGGGCCTCTTCTGCCTTTTCCTCAGCCTTGGGGGCCTCTTCTGCCTTGTCCTCAGCCTTGGGGGCCTCGTCAGCCTTCTCAGCCTTGGGGGCCTCGTCAGCCTTCTCAGCCTTGGGGGCGTCGGCCTTCTTGGCTGCAGCCTTCTTCTTGGCAGTGGTGGCACCCGAGGCGTCGTCGCCCTCGGACTTGCCTGCGGCAGCAAGAGCGGCCTCGTAGAGGTCCTTCTTGTTCGCCTTGGGCTCCTTGACCTTGAGCGTGCCCTCGCCACCGGGCTCGCCCTTGAACTGCTGCCAGTCACCGGTGATCTTGAGGAGTGCGGCGACGGCCTCGGTGGGCTGTGCGCCCTGCTTCAGCCAGTACTGCGCGCGCTCGCCATCGATGTCGATGAACGAGGGCTCCTCGGTGGGGTGGTACTTGCCGATCTCCTCGATGGCCCGGCCATCGCGCTTGGTGCGCGAGTCCATGACGACAACGCGGTAGAACGGTGCATGGATCTTGCCCATGCGCTTGAGACGAATCTTGACGGCCACGTGTGTGGTCTCGCTTTCCTGTTGTGGGCACGGCCAGACCGCGGAGAATTCACGCGGGGTACCGAACGGCCCGGGGTAGGCATCCGACCGACATCAGCGCCAGCCAGAAGGTGTACAGCGGATCATTCTGCCAGACCACGGGACGTGCGCCGAATGCGCAGGGTGAGCACGCGGCATACCCACTTTTCCAGGTATGCCGTCCGCCCCTGTCCGTGCGCGGCGTTCCGGTCCTATCGTGGTTGGCATGACCGTCACGGCGCGTCAATCTGTGAGGTCCACGGCCCTGCTCGCCCTGTGGACGCTCACGGGTGTGGTCGTTCTGTCCGTCGTCCTCACCTCGCGCAGGCCCGGCGGTTGGCCAGCGGTGACCGGCCTGGGTTTCGCGCTTGCCGTCGGGTTGGTGTGGCTGGGTTGGGTCCTCGCCACGAGCGGCCCGTCGCAGATGACGTGTTGGGGGTCCTCGGATGGACCCTCGCAGTGCACCTCGAACGGCGTACCGATCGACCCGGATGCCATTGCATGGGCCACGGCAGCACCGTGGTTCGTCGGTGCGTTGGTCATTGCCGTGGCGACAGGCGCGATCTATGTGCTGAGCGCCAGAACGCGCTCGAGCGCCGACGGTGCGGGCAGGTAGCGGAGGGACTCCTCGATCTCTGCCACCGCGTGCTGTCGTGGCTCGTCCGGGACCGCGGCGTCGAGCGCGACCCAGATCTGCTTTGCCAGGAAGTTCGGATCGGTGCTGAGGACCATGGCAAAGGCCTCGGGACTGGCGACGACACCCGAACCTCCAGCCTCCCGGTAGGCGACCACGGTCCTTCGCACCGCCTCGGCATCGACCGACTCGCCTTCGACGTGCCACTGCACGAGCACCTTCGCCAGCTCACGGCTCGGGTCCACCGGGCCGGCGTCCTCCCAGCCGAGGGCTCGTAGGGCGCCCTCGGGCGAGCGCAGGACATTCTCGGGGTGCAGGTCTCGGTGTCCGATGATGAGAGGACCCAGGGGCGGACCGGCTGCCCGGGCCAGGGCGCCATGGTGCCGCAGGTCGCCGAGGCGCCCGGCGAGGGCCGCATCCCAGGGCGCCCCGGCGCTGCGCCGCACGAGGTCCTCCCACACCGCGTCGTCAGGTGTGGTCGTGTACCACCGGCTGGGGTCCGTGGCAGCTGGTGGCGCGGCAGCATGCAAGGTGCCGAGCAGGGTGCCGAGGGATGCGGCGAGGTCCCCCGTGGCAGTGCCCACGGGCTCACCTTCGATCCAGTGGGTGACTCGGACCACTCCTCCGCCGAGGCGGTCGGGGACCGGCACGACGTAGCGGCCAGACCAGTCGCGGTGGTGGACGGGAACATCGACGCCGCACCGTGCGAAGTGGTCGAGGTACTCCGCCTCGCGCGCGACGTCATCCTCGTTGATCGCGCCGTACGGCGCCTTGACGGCGTAGCGGGTGCCGCCGATGTCCAGGAGCTGGATGCTCGCCTGCGCGCCCCGACCGGCGGGCCGCACGGACACCGGGCCGTCACCCAGTCCGAAGGTCTCCCGGACCCACTCCCCCAGGTCCTCGGCGCGTGACACTGCGACCTACCAGGGACTGGGTTCGTAGTCCTTGACGAAGCAGCCATAGACGTCCTCGCCGTTCTCTCCGCGCACGATCGGGTCATAGACACGGGCGGCGCCGTCGACCAGGTCGAGTGGTGCGTGCCAGCCCTCGGCCGCGATCCGCAGCTTCTCGTGGTGCGGACGCTCGTCGGTGATCCAGCCGGTGTCGACGGCGGTCATGAGGATCTTGTCGGTCTGGAACATCTCGCCCGAGCTGGTGCGGGTCAGCATGTTGAGCGCGGCCTTGGCCATGTTGGTGTGCGGGTGGCCAGGCCCCTTGTACTTGCGGGAGAACTGCCCCTCCATCGCCGAGACGTTGACGACATAGGCGCGACGGGCGCCTGCGGCGACGGCGGCCCGCATCGACGGCCGGAGCCGGGAGATGAGGATGAAGGGCGCCGTGGAGTTGCAGAGCTGGACCTCGAGGAGTTCGAGCGGGTCGACCTCGTCGACGACCTGGGTCCAGCTGTTGTTGCGTTGGGTGTCCGGGAGCAGGCCGCCCGCATCGACGGCGGTCCCGGCCAGGTGCGCCTCGAGGCTGGCGTTGCCTGCGGTGAGGGCCATCTCGGTCATCGAGGCGGCAGTGCGCTGCGCGAGGGCGCGCGCGGCGTCCTCCTCGGACTCGCCCTCGTGGTGGGCGACCTTGTTTGCGGTCAGGGTGCCGAGGAGGTTGGCCGGGTGCGCGTCGCTGATCCGGTCGAACGTCACGAGCTCCGGATAGTTGACGTCCCTCGAGAGCGGCACCTGCTCACCGTCGACAAGGTGCGAGTAGGAGCCCGGCGAGCGGCGCACCGTCTGGGCAGCGTTGTTGATGAGGATGTCGAGCGGACCGGTGGCCGCGACCTCGTCGGCGAGCGCGACGACCTGCGTGGGGTCGCGCAGGTCGATGCCAATGACCTTGAGCCGGTCAATCCACTGGTGCGAATCCTTCTGTGCCGCAAACCTTCTCGCGGCATCGTGGGGGAAGCGCGTGGTGATCGTGAGGTGGGCGCCGTCGCGCAGGAGCATGAGCGCGATGTACATGCCGATCTTGGCGCGACCACCCGTGAGCAGGGCGCGTTTGCCGGTGAGGTCGGCGCGCTGGTCCCGCTTGACGTGGCTCTTGGCGGCACACGGCGGGCACAGCCAGTGATAGAACGCGTCGACCAGGGTGTAGTCGTCCTTGCAGATGTAGCAGCCGCGGGGCTCGATTAGCTCCCCCACCGTGGTGCCTGCCACGGGGACCTCGAGCAGGATGCCCTTGGTCTCGTCGTCGATGCGCATCGGTGAGCCCGTCGCGGTCTGGGCGATGATCGCCTCGTCGTGGTCGATCTGCGGCTGCTTGGCCTCGCGGCGACGCGCCTTGCGGACCTGCTTGTACATCCGACCGGTCGCACGCTTGACCGTCTGGATGTCGGGGTGGTCGCCGTCGAGGCGCGGCAGCTCCTCCATGACGCGAAGCAGGGTCGCGAGGTCGTCGGGGTCGACGCCGGGACCGAGGTCGTGAACCCGCAGGCTCGGATCGGTCGGGTCGTTCTTGCGGGGCCGTTCAGTCATGTGCGGTTCGTCCAGGCGTCGGGGTCCGCGGTGAGTTCGCGAACAGTGTCGGGCAGCTCGCCGGTGAGGACGGCAGCGAGCGAGGTGGTGTCGAGGACGGACCGCAGGCTGGCACGCACCGCGACCCAGACCGTGGGCAGGTGGGTGGCAACACCCTCGTATGCCGTCTCGTGCGGTCGCAGTCCGCGCACCTCCGCGAGGGGTCCGTCGACAGCACGGAAGACGTCCCCGAGCGAGATGGCCTCCGGGCTGCGAGTCAGGGCGTAGCCTCCGCGGGCACCGCGAGTACTCGTGACGAGCCCGGCCGTGCGCAAATCGGCCACGATGGCCTCGAGGAACTTGCGCGGCAACGATTGCGCCGTGGCCAACGACTCGACGCTCACCGGACGCGCCTCAGCGGTCGAAGCCTCAGCAAGAAGGAGCATGGCGCGGACTGCGTACTCCGTGCGCGCCGAGATGTCCACCGCCTCATTCTCCCGCACTTCTGGCGTACGCCGAACTCGCGCCTCCCGACCGTGTCGGCGACCATCATGTGAGACATAACCTCTTGTTACTTGCTCCATAAGGGGTCCAACACTGAAACTCCTACTCAACAGATCGGATTTCGTCGACTCGGAAGTCATCACATGCGCAAGCTCACCCTGCTGGCCATCGTCGGCCTCCTTGCCCAGCTCGTCGACGGGAGCCTCGGCATGGCCTACGGAGTGACCACCACGAGCCTGCTCCTGGCCATCGGGACCAACCCCGTTGCAGCCTCGGCCACCGTGCACCTCGCCGAGATCGGCACGACGCTCGCGTCGGGCACCGCCCACTGGCGCTTCGGCAACGTCGACTGGGGCGTCGTGTTCCGGATCGGCATCCCCGGTGCAGTCGGCGCCTTCCTCGGCGCCACCGTCCTCGCCTCGCTCGACACGACGACGGCGAAGCCGCTCATGGCCCTGATCCTCGTGGCCCTCGGGGTCTACATCCTCGTGCGGTTCACGATCCGGGGCCTGCGCACCGACCGCCTCGGGCAGCCGCTCCGGTCGCGCTTCCTCGCACCCCTGGGCCTGTTCGCCGGCTTCGTGGACGCAACCGGAGGCGGGGGCTGGGGCCCGGTCGGCACGCCGGCCCTGCTGGCGTCCGGCCGTATCGAGCCGCGCAAGACCATCGGCTCCATCGATACCAGTGAGTTCCTCGTCTCCATCGCTGCGAGCATCGGCTTCCTTCTGGCCCTGGGTTCTCAGGGCATCAACTTCGGCTGGGTGCTCGCCCTCCTCGCCGGCGGCCTCATCGCCGCCCCGATCGCGGCCTGGCTCGTCCGCCACCTCCCCCCGCGCGTCCTCGGCTCGGCCGTAGGCGGGCTCATCATCCTCACCAACGTGCGCACCCTGCTCGGCTCGTCGTGGGTCGACGCCGGTGACCTGACCCGAGCGGCGACCTACATCGTGATTGCCCTGGCCTGGGTCAGCGCCATCGCGTGGTCGGTGAGCGAGCACCGCAAGGACAGCGCCGTCACTCCTTCGCACGTCGCGGAGCGGGACGAGCGCAGCCTCGAGGCCGACCCCGTCTGAGTCAGTACGTCACACCCCGCAGGATGATCGCGCTCGGCTCCCCCAACGCAGTGATGTCCTCGCGAGGATCGCGGTCGAGGGCCAGCAGGTCGGCGTCCGCGCCCTCCTCGAGTCCCTGTCGCCCGAGCCACTCTCTCGCGCCCCACGTGGCCGCTCCGAGGACCTCGGCGTTGCTGAAGCCGATGTGCGTGAGCTCGACGGCTTCCTGCGCCGCGAGTCCGTGCGCGATCGAACCTCCTGCGTCGGTTCCGAGATAGATGGGTATGCCGGCCTCTCGCGCTGCGCCGAACGTCTCGTAGCGCCGTGCGTGGAGGTCGAGCATGCGCCGGTGATAGTTCGGAAACTTCTCCTGGGCTGGCTCCACGATGGCCGGGAACGTCGCGATGTTGACCAATGTCGGAACGATCGCAATGCCCTGTGCCGCAAAGGAATTGATGGTGTCGGGCTCCAACCCGGTGGCGTGCTCGATGCAGTCCGTGCCGGCGGCCGCGAAGTCGCGCAGCGAGTCGGGGCCGAAGCAGTGGGCGGTCGTGCGGGCGCCCTCCTCGTGAGCCGCAGCAATGGCCTCGATGAGGACGTCACGGGGCCAGCACGGCTCCAGGTCCCCGGTCTCACGGTCGATCCAGTCGCCGACCAGCTTGACCCAGCCGTCGCCGACGCGGGCCTCGATGCGGACCCGCTCGACGAGTTGCTCTGGCTCGACCTCGTGGGCGTAGTTGCGGATGTAGCGCTTGGTGCGCGCGATGTGGCGACCCGCGCGGATGACCTTGGGCAGGTCGTCGCGCTCGTCGATCCAGCGAGTGTCGACAGGTGACCCGGCATCACGGATGAGGAGCGTGCCGTTGTCGCGGTCGGCGATCGCCTGCTCCTCGGCGGTTGCCTCGTCGACACCGCCGTGCCGATCAAGACCGACGTGGCAGTGCGCGTCGACCATGCCGGGCACGAACCAGCCCCTGAGGGTCTCGACGTCATGGCCGACCCCGGTCGGGCGCTCGAACGTCACCTTTCCCCCGAGGACCCACGCCTCCGGGCGGACCTCCTCGGGTCCGACGAGGACTTCTCCCAACAGGTGCAGCACCGGTGCCTTCATGGCACCGACCCTAAACGCTGGCGTCTGCGCTCCAGGCGGTCCCAGCAACCGTTTCCGCAGACGCAGCGGGGTGAGTGGTGTCAGACCCTGGCAGCGCGACCGAGGGTGTAGCGGATGTCCTGCCAGACCTCGATCTCGCCCTCGGCCGTGTGTGCCCCATCGAAGTGCGCTGCGGCCCGGGAGCGCACGCCTGTCACCTCAGCAGGCGGCACGTTCGCCCACATCGCCCGCTGGCCGGTGCCGCGAGAGAAGGCCTCCCACCTTGCGAGGGTGCCGAACCGCACCGGGAGCCGGAGCGTGGTCGTCTCCACGTCGGTCGCGCCAGCCTCTGTGAGGAGCTGCTCCATGCCTTCGTCCGAGCCGAAGGGGCTCTGCGGCCCCATGACCCGAGGGTCGCGCATTGCTGGAGGCAGCCACGGCCCGAACTCCCGATCGACGGAGGTCCACACGGGGTCCTGTTTCCCGAAGGTCGCCAGACCGATCCGGCCATCTGGAGCGAGCAGCCGCACCCAGCGCGCCAGCGCCGCAGCGGGATTCGGCAGGAAGAACAGGACGAGCGAGGACGCCACGACGTTGAACTCGCCCTCAGGGAGTGCGGGTTCGGACGCGTCGGCGACTCGCAGGTCAGCGACGAGACCTTCTCGGTCCATCGCCTCCCGGGCGTGGGCGAGCATGCCATCGCTCAGATCCAGACCCACGACCGACCCGGTCGCTCCGATGGCCCGCGCGATCAGGATCGTTGCTGCACCCCGGCCACAGCCGAGGTCGACGGCTCGTTCCCCGGCAGCAGGATCGAGTTGGTCGACGAGCCCCGTGGCGATGGGAGCGAAGAAGTCCACCCCGCTCTGGTCATAGTCGTCGGCGACCGCGTCGAACAGAGCGCCCACCCCGAGCGCTGCCCCCGAACCGGTGTCGGTCATCTCGCCAGTGTCCGCCTGCTCGGCGACGAACGAGGCGCGTTCGAGAAGGTTCGTGGATGGCTCGAGATCAGGTGGAGGGGGCCACGACGCGGCGGAGCGCTTCAACCACGATCTGGGGAGCGTCGGTGTGCACCCAGTGCGACGCACCCTTGACCGTCAACTGGCGCGCGAGCGGGAAGAACCCACGCATCGTCTCGACGTCGGCGTCCTGGACATAGCTCGACTCCGAGCCGGCGATCCAGAGGACAGGGCCGGCAAACGGCGCGACGGAGCCCACGGCCAAGGGCCAGTCGGCAATGACCGAGCCAGTCCCCCGTGCCGCGTCGGCAGCGAACAGGCCGACGTTGGCCTGCCACCTCCACGAGTCGCCATCGCGCCGGAGGTTCTGCAGGAGGAACGCCTTGATCCCCGGGTCTGGCTCCGCAAAACGCGCCTCGGCATCGGCGCGGTTGCCCAGCTCCGACAACGGCAGGGCCTGCATCTCGGTGATGTAACCAGCGAACCGCTCGAGATTCCCATAACCCTTGGGAGCGATGTCGACGACGACGAGCCGTGACACCAACGTCGCCTCGGTCAGGGCGAGCACCATCGCGGTCTTGCCACCGAGCGAGTGTCCGACGACGATCCACGGCCCCGGGTCGATGGCGCGCAATGTCGAGGCGACGGTCGCGGCATACCCCTCGAATGAGAACTCCTGGGTCCACGGGGAACGACCGTGGTCGGGAAGGTCGACCAGCGTGCACCGCGCCAGGTCACCGTCAGGACCGGCGAGCGCCTTGGCGATCGTCGACCAGTTGCGGCCCTGCCCGAACAGCCCGTGAAGGAACGCGACCCGCGGACCCGCGGTGCCGACCGACAGCGTGTGCAGCGGCCCGGGGTTCACGGCCGCAGCACTCACTTGCCGAGGAACTTCTCGAAGCCCTTGGGCAGCTGCGACGGGTCGAGGTTCGCGGGATCGATGCCACCGGCATCTGCCCCTGCTCCGCCACCGAAGGCGCCTCCGGCAGGCTTGGCGGCAGCGCGCTGGGCATCCGCCTGGGCGTCGGCCGCCCGCTTCGCGGGGTTGCCGGACTTGGACTTCTTGCCACGCACCTGTTGCTGCTGCTGACGAGCCTTCTTGCCGCCGCCACCGCCACCCATCCCGGGCATGCCGGGGATGCCGCCACCGCGGGCGAGCTGCTTCATCATCTTCTGCGCCTCACCGAAGCGCTCGAGCAGCTGGTTGACCTCAGAAGTCGTCACACCCGAGCCGCCGGCGATGCGGGCGCGACGCGAGCCGTTGATCTGCTTGGGGTGGTTGCGTTCGAATGGCGTCATCGAGCGGACCATCGCCTCGACGCGGTCGAACTCGCGCTCGTCGAGGTTGTCGAGCTGGGCCGACATCTGGCCCATGCCCGGCATCATCTTGAGCATCGACTTGAGCGAGCCCATCTTCTTGATCGCCGACATCTGCTGGAGGAAGTCGTCGAAGGTGAAGTCCTCGGCCGCGAGGAACTTGCGCTCCATCTCGGCGGCCTCGCCCCGGTCGAACGCCTTTTCGGCCTGCTCGATGAGGGTGAGGACGTCACCCATGTCGAGGATGCGCGAGGCCATGCGGTCGGGATGGAAGACCTCGAAGTCCTTGACCTGCTCACCCGTCGAGGCAAACATGATCGGCCGGCCCGTGACCTTGGCGACGGACAGCGCGGCACCACCGCGGGCGTCACCGTCGAGCTTGGACAGGACGACGCCGGTGAAGTCGACGCCCTCGAGGAAGGCCTCGGCGGTCTCGACCGCGGCTTGACCGATCATCGCGTCGATGACGAAGAGGACTTCGTTGGGGTTGATGGCGGCGCGGATGTCCCCGGCCTGCTTCATCAGGTCGGCGTCGACCGCGAGGCGTCCGGCGGTGTCGACGATGACGACGTCGTGGTGCTTGTTCTCGGCTTCGCGTATGCCGTCACGAGACACCGTGACCGGGTCACCAAAGCTACGGGTGCCTTCGCCTGTGCCACCGACGGCGTCGTGTCCGCCGACGTTGCCCTGCTCGGGAGCGAACACCGGCACACCGGCGCGCTCACCGACCACCTGGAGCTGGGTCACGGCGTTGGGTCGTTGGAGGTCCGCGGCGACGAGGATCGGGGTGTGGCCCTGATCCTTGAGCCAGCGGGCGAGCTTGCCGGCGAGCGTCGTCTTGCCTGCGCCCTGGAGGCCCGCGAGCATGATGACGGTGGGGCCGGTCTTGGCGAAGCGGATCGTGCGGGTCTGTCCGCCGAGGATCTCGACGAGCTCCTCGTTGACGATCTTGACGATCTGCTGCGCCGGGTTGAGCGACTGCGAGACCTCTGCGCCGAGGGCACGCTCACGGACGGCTGAGGTGAACTCCTTGACCACCGGCAGGGCGACGTCGGCATCGAGCAGCGCCATCCGGATGTCGCGGACGGTCTTGTTGACGTCGGACTCGGACAGGCGCCCCTTGGTGCGGAGGTTCTTGAAGGTCGCTGTCAGGCGGTCGGAGAGGCTCGTGAACACCGCCCAAGGTTAACCGGAGTCAGTCAGGCCAGCTGACGCACCGCATGCCGGGCGACATCATGGAGCTCGCCATCCGGTCCACCGACCGTGAGAAAGGCCAGCGCCAACGCGGCCGCCCACCCCTTGCCGCGCGCCCAGAGCGGATCATCGAGGTGGCCGGACACGGCATACGCCTCACGGAACCGCCTCCGTCCCTCCTCGTCGAAGGAGAGCCACGCCGTCGCGAGGTCGCTCGCCGGATCGCCTGCGCCGATGTCGCCGAAGTCAATGAGCCCGGTCAGCCGGTGCCCGTCGGTGAGCAAGTTGAGCGGGTGCGGGTCGCCGTGGACCCACAGGTCCGGCCCGTTCCATGGCGAAGCCACAAGCCCGGCATCGAGGGCGGCACCCAGCACGGCAGCAACCTCGGGTTCGCTCGTCGCCAAGAGGTCCAGCCGCGGACGATCCAGCGCTTCGCGCTGCGCAAGGGGTATGCCGCGGAAGTCGTTGGGCGGTGCGTCCGCCGGTGCGGGGCGGTGCAACTCCGCGAGAACGGCGCCGAGGTCTCGCGCGATGTCGACCCGCTCGGCCACCGGAATCGAGGCGACGGTCTCGCCGTCGAGCCACGGCACCACGCTCCAGGACCACGGATAGCCCCTGTCCCGCAATGCCGTTGACCACGGGGATCGGCACCGGGACATCAAGGTGTGCCGCCACCAAGGGCAGCCACTGCTGCTCGTGGACCACGAGCGGAGCCGCGGCAGACCGCACGGGCAGACGGACGGCATATGCATCGCCAAGTCTGAAGACGGCGTTGTCCCAGCCACTCACCACGGGAGTGACGGGGAGCGTCGCCAGAGCAGGCGCCTGGTCCGCGAGCAGGGCGCGGACCATGTCGAGCGTCACCTTGATCTCGACCTCGGGTGCCATAGCGGCAACCTAGCCGCTGGGTCAGGCCGTGCCGTCGCAGGTGTCGATGACGACGGCGACGACCTGGGCCACCTTGGCCGGGTCGAGGGGGCGCCCGGAGAAGTCGGAGACATAGAAGGTGTCGAGGGTTTGACCGGCATACGTGGCGATGTGCGCCGAGCGGACCGACACCCCCGCCTTGGCAAAGGTGATGCCCAACTCGTGGAGCAGCCCGGGTCGATCGTGGGCCCGCACCTCGATGACGGTGGCGTCGGTGCTCGCACCGGGCACGACAAGGGCACGCGGTTGACCCGGGGTTCCGATCGTCGATGTCCCGCTGGGACGGGCCGCGAACTGGCGCCGTCGGTCAAGCAGGCTCAGCGGTCCACGATCACCGGTGGCCAGCCGCGTCAGCCCGCGCACCAGCCGAGCCTTCTCGGGCACGGTGTCGCTCGGACTCTCGACGTGCCACTCGTTGACGGCGATCCCGTCGACGGTCCGAAGCACCGCGGTCCGGACGACGAGACCTTCGGCGGCGAGCAGACCCGCCGTGTCGGCGAAGAGGCCCAGCCGGTCGCGGTCGGCGATGTCGATCCGGTAGGACCCGCCGTTGGACACGACGTCGACAAACGGCTCCCCCGTGGCGAGAGTGCTCACGAGGTCATCGGGGACGAGCGACGGCTCGGGGTGCCCCACGGCGGGTGTCGCAGGGCTGAGCCGCGCCCGCACGGCCGTGGCGAACTGGCCCAGGAGGGCAGCCCGCCAGTCGGTCCAGGCCTTGGGTCCGGCGGCGACCGCGTCGGCCTCGGTCAGGGCGAGAAGCAGCTCAAACCGGTCGGCGTTGCCGTCGACCGCGGCCAGGGCGGCGTCGATGGTGCGCGGGTCCGAGTGGTCCCGTCGGGTGGCGAGCTCGATGAGGGTGAGGTGCTCCCGCACGAGGGAGGCAACGACGGCGACGTCCTCCTCGGAATGCCCGAGCCGCCGCATGACCTTCTCCGCGATGGGTGCGCCTGCGGCCGAGTGGTCACGAGCGCCGGGGATCTTGCCGATGTCGTGGAGCAGGGCGGCGAGCAGCAGCAGGTCGGCACGGCCGACACCCCGCAGCAGGCCGGTGGCGTGGACGACGGTCTCGATGAGGTGGCGGTCGACCGTGTGGCGGTGGACCGCGTTGCGTTGCGGACGCGAGCGGACCGACGCCCACTCGGGCATCCAGCGCTCGATGATGCCCTGTTGGTCCAGGCCCTCCCAGACGGTGACGAGTCCCGGCCCGGCAGAGAGCAGGTCGCTGAAGAGTCCCCGCGCCAGCGGTGACCACGGGGTCGGCAGGTCGGCGCACTTGGTCGCGAGGTTCTCGAGGGTGGTCGGGGCGATCGGCAGGTTGGCGCGAGCAGCCAGCACCGCTGCCCGCAGCGGCAGGTGGGGGTCGCTGTCGATGAGCCGACCCGAGCCGAGGACGACCTCGCCGTCGCTCTCGAACAACCCGTAGCCAAGGGGTGTCATCTGCGGTCGGCGAGGTCCGACCCGCAGCACACGGGCTCGCTGTGACTGGCCTGCCCGCCGCACGGTTCCGTCGAGGGCGTAGGCAATGGCTCGGCCCGCGTCAGACACGTCCGCGAGCAGGTCGTCGGGGTCGTCGTAGCCCAGCAGGGCCGCGACGGCGTCGTGGTCCTCACGGCCGAGGCGGTCGCGCCCTCGCCCCGTGACGACGTGGACGGCGTCGCGCACGTCGAGCAGGCGCCCGTATGCCGTGTCGACGTCACCGCGCGGACGGTCCGCGAGCCAGGCCTCGGCCAGGGCACCCAGGACAGTCATGTCGCGCAAGCCGCCGTGAGCCTCCTTGAGCTCGGGCTCGATGGACTGGGCGAGGTCTCCGTGGCGCTGGTGGCGCACGCTCATGGCTTCGGTGAGCTGCGGGAGCCGCTTGCGGGCGTTGGCCCGCCAGTCGTGACTCACGGTGGCCCGCGCGGCGGCGACCACCTCTGCGTCCCCCGCGACGGCCGAGATGTCGAGCAGGCCCACTGCCGCAGTGAGGTCGTCGGCGGCCACGGAGCGGCACTGGCTGACCGTCCGCACGCTGTGGTCGAGCCGCACTCCGGCATCCCAGATCGGGTACCAGATGCGGTCGGCGAGCCTGGTGATCTCATCGGCAGACAGGGTCCGGCCGTAGTGCAGGAGCACCAGGTCGTAGTCCGACAGCGGTCCGGCATCCCCTCGTCCCACGCTGCCGACCGCGGCCAGGGCAACCCCCTCGACCCGCTGCCCCTTCGTGGCCTCCTGCCAGATGCCGTCCAACCACTCCCGGTTGAACTCGGCGAGTCGGAGTCGGCGCTGCACTCCCGAGCCGGCCGTCTCGAAGGCCCGCGTTCCCGCGAGGTCGAGACGACGGGCCGCCACGTCGGTGACGTCAGTCATGCGGTTACTCCCCTGGATCTGCAGTTCGGTCGATGCCTGTCCTGGCTCCTCCGGACCTACCGCACCGTAAGTGGGGTGATCGCCCCACTTACGGTGCAGCAGCTGCCGCAGAAGGCAGGGTGGTGCGTTCAGCCTCAGATGGCTTCGGGTCCGCGTTCACCCGTGCGAACCCGGACGACGTCCTCGACCGGCACGGTCCAGATCTTCCCGTCGCCGATGCGACCGGTCTGGGCTGCCTTGAGGATGACGTCGGCGACGCTGGATGCATCCATGTCGTCCACGAGGACCTCGATGCGGATCTTGGGCACGAAGTCGACGTTGTACTCGGCTCCGCGATAGACCTCGCTGTGTCCGCGCTGTCGGCCGTAGCCGGACGCCTCACTGACGGTCATGCCCGAGATGCCGTAGGCCTCCAGAGCTTCCTTCACCGCGTCGAGCTGGTGGGGCTTGATGATGGCGGTGATGAGCTTCATGCCTTGACTCCTTCGGAGTTGATCTCGTCGTGGTGACGGGCGTCGTGGGACAGGGCACCCGTTGAGGTCGTCCCCAGGCGTCCGCCACGGGACACGAGGTCGTAGCCGGACTCAGCGTGCTCGGACTGGTCGATTCCGGCCACCTCGTCGTCATCGGAGATGCGCCAGCCGATCGTGGCCTTGAGCGCGAGGCCAATGATGGTCGTGACGATCCCGGAGATGATGACCGTGGCGAGCGCGATGACGATCTGCACGACGAGCTGCCTGGGACCGTCACCGTAGAACAGGCCACCCGAGGTCGCGAGGAGCCCGGCACCGACGGTGCCCCAGAGGCCGGCGACGAGGTGCACGCCGACGACGTCGAGCGAGTCGTCGTAGCCGAAGCGGAACTTCAGGCCGACGGCCAGGGCCGCGAGCGCACCGGCGACGGCACCGAGCACGATCGAGCCGACGGGCGAGAGCGCGCCACAGGCCGGGGTGATCGCGACGAGACCGGCAACGACACCGGACGCAGCGCCGACCGAGGTCGCGTGACCGTCACGCAGCTTCTCGACCAGGAGCCAACCGAGGATGGCGGCACAGGTCGCGACGGTGGTGTTGACCCAGACGAGGCTCGAGAGGCCGTCGGCGGCGAGCTCGGAGCCGGCGTTGAAGCCGAACCAGCCGAACCAGAGCAGACCGGCGCCGAGCATGACGAGCGGCACATTGTGTGGGCGCATGGCGGTCTTGCCGAAGCCGAGGCGCTTGCCGACGATGAGGGCCAGGACCAGACCGGCGATACCGGCGTTGATGTGGACGACCGTGCCACCGGCGAAGTCGATGGGCAGCACGTTCGCCGCGCCGTCGGTCGCACCGAACATCTTGGCCGCGATGCCGTCCTCGGAACCGCTGAGCAGGCCACCGCCCCACACCATGTGGGCGATCGGGAAGTAGGCCAGAGTGACCCACAGGCCGGTGAAGAGCAGCCAGGTCGAGAACTTCGCACGGTCGGCGATGGCACCGCTGATCAGGGCGACGGTGATGATCGCGAAGGTCAGCTGGAACCCGACGAAGAGGATCTCGGGGATCCAGACGTCGGCGCCGAAGACGTCAATGATGGCGGTGCCGTTGGCGTCGAGGGTTGCCCCGGTGGCGTCACCGACAACTCCCTTGAGGCCAAAGTTCTCGAACGGGTTGCCGATGATCCCGCCGATGTTGCTGCCACCAAAGGACATCGAGTAGCCCCACAGCACATAGATGACACCGACGACGCCCATGGCACCGAACGACATCATCATCATGTTGAGGACGGACTTGGCGCGCGTCATACCGCCATAGAAGAGGGCGAGGCCCGGCGTCATCAACAGCACCAGGGAGGCACAGATGAGGACGAAGGCTGTCGCCGATGCGTCGATCGCGGGCTCGGCCGCGAGAGGGAGGAGAGTTGGGCTCATGGGGAAGGAGTCTGCGATCGGCCCGTTTCACGTCGCGCAACCTTGTGTTACAGCCATGTTGCACGTTCCCGGGGCGCGTAAGAAGTGTGTTTCGCCCGCCCCCGGGCTGTGAGGTCGCCGTCCAGTGTGAGACTGGGACCATGACCCTCCCGGTGCTCGTCTACGACGGTGACTGCGCCATCTGCACCAAGTTGTCCCGCGTCGTGACCACACGCCTGCGTGCCCGTCCCGAGGACTTCGCCGTGACGGCATACCAGCACGCCGACCTGGCTCAGTTGGGACTCACGACCGAGCAGTGCGACCAAGCACTGCAGTGGGTGGGCGGAGATGGAGACGTCAGTTCGGGCGAGGACGCCGTGGCTCACGTGTTCTGTGCCTCCCGTATGCCCTTCCCACCTCTGGGTTGGATCCTGCAGGCCCCCGGCATCCACGCCGTCGCCGGGGTCGCCTATCGCTGGGTCGCCCGCAACCGGCACCGACTGCCCGGTGGCACCGCGGCCTGTTCACTGCCCGCCGCCGACCGCCCGAACTGATCAGGAGTCGCGCAAACCTCAGAACGCGCTGATGTTCCCGCTCGACCGCTGGGGTCTGCTGAGGGCGCGCACAAGGGGGACCTGTCCGTGCCGGACCAGCGAGACGTCGGCGAGCAGGCCGAGGACCGCCGCAACAGCAGCAGGACCGTGCTCAGGTGTGGGGAGCCCGACACTCGAGGCCAGGTCGTCACCATGGACGACCAGCTCCATCATGCGCGTCGTGAGGAAGTCCGGTGTCGACAGTGACCAGCCCTGCCACGGGATGTGGATCACGTCCGGATCCCGAGGCAACGCGAACAGCGCTGGGAGTTCGGCGAGAGCGGCCTCGGCGGCGCCGAGCACCGCTGCCCTGCCCGCGGCTGCCGCGGTGTTGTTCGTGTCGTTCTGCTCCGGGTCGATCTCACCCTCGCGCGAGGATGCGACCCACGGTGCCTGGGTGTAGTGGTCGAGCAGCCCGATGACAGGTGCGTCCATCGGGGCCGTCACAGTCAGTCCCCGTCCAACATGCACGATCTGTTGGAGCAGGTGATCGGTCAGCCCGCCCACGGTCATCCCGTCGCAGGAGCTGTCCTGCGACCACGCCGCACCCACTTCGTCACGCGACGCGAGCTCCACCGAGACCTGCGCGCACGCGAGGAAGGCAGCGGCAGCCGCATCGCGGCCAAGCGCCGGTCCGAGCCGGACGGGAGTGCCCATCAGTCGATGATGGCGTCGACGAAGCCCTCGGGATCGAACGGCGCGAGGTCATCGGGACCCTCACCCAGCCCGATGAGCTTCACGGGGACACCGAGCTTGCGCTGCACAGCGACCACGATGCCGCCCTTGGCCGTGCCATCGAGCTTGGTGAGGACGATGCCGGTGATGCCGACGACCTCGCTGAACACCTGCGCCTGACGCAGTCCGTTCTGACCGGTCGTCGCGTCGAGCACGAGAAGGACCTCGTCGATGGGGCTCTGTTTCTCGATGACGCGCCTGACCTTGCCGAGCTCGTCCATGAGCCCGACCTTGTTGTGGAGCCGGCCAGCGGTGTCGATGATGACGACGTCGGCCTCGAGCTCGGCGGCACCCTTGACCGCGTCGAACGCGACGGCCGCGGGGTCTGCGCCTTCACGATCGGATCGGATCGTCGGCACTCCCACCCGTTCACCCCATGTCTGGAGCTGGTCAGCCGCGGCGGCCCGGAACGTGTCGGCGGCACCGAGGACCACGTCCTTGTCCTCGGCGACAAGGACGCGGGCGAGCTTGCCCACGGTGGTGGTCTTGCCGGTTCCGTTGACCCCGACGACGACGATGACGGCCGGCCGGCCGTCGACGCGAGACGACGCGATCGAGCGGTCCATCGACGGGTCCACGAGGGAGATGAGCTCGTCACGCAGCCAGCCGCGCACGGTCGCCTCGTCGGCGTTGCCGTGAACCTTGACCTTGGTGCGGAGCGCGTCGACGAGCTCGGTGGTCGCCTCGACCCCGAGGTCTGCGGTGAGGAGCGTGTCCTCGACGTCCTCCCAGGCTTCCTCGTCGAGGTCACCTCGTGAGAGCAGCGCGAGCAGGCCCTTGCCCAGGGCGGTGTTGGAGCGGGAGAGGCGGGCGCGCAGTCGCTGAAGGCGGGTTCGCGGGGACTCCGGCTGCTCGACCTCAGGGATCGTGGTCGGCGGGAGCGTCTCGTCGACCGTGGTGTCGTCGACGGTGGTGGCATCGCCAGGAGCCGGCAGGGTGTCGACGGACGACCCACCCGAAGGCAGCGCGTCGACGTCCTCGCCATCGGGCGCTGGTCGAGTCGGCGGTGCGTCAGTCGGCCGCTCGCGCGGCAGCTCCTTGGTGCCCCCACCTCGCCCTCGCAGGAGGGTTGCAGCCAGCCCGCCGAGGACGACGAGCAGGCCGAAGCCGACGGCAATGAATTCCCAGAGAGTGTCGATAGCGCTCACGCGGCCATCCTCGCATCACGCCCAGAGGCGACTGACAGCGATCATTCGAAGCGTCTGGGTGTTGCCCGATCCAGAGGAGCCAGAGATCAGACCTTCAGAAGATCCGGACGCGGTCCTTCTCGGGCACCCACATGGCATCGCCCTCGGCGACGTCGAACGCCTCGTGGAACTCGGAGAGGTTGCGCACCGCATTGGCGCGCAGGTCCATCGGCGCGTGCGGGTCGATCGCGAGGAGCCGGACGGCCTCGGCCTCGCGGGCCACGCCGCACCACACACGGGCCCAGCCGATGAAGAACCGCTGGTCCCCGGTGAGCTCGTCGATCACCGGCGCGTCGGCGCCCTCCGTCGAGATCCGGTATGCCGCGTGCCCGATCGTGAGCCCGCCGAGGTCACCGATGTTCTCGCCGACCGTGAGCGCACCATTGACCTTGTGGCCGGGTGCGTCACGCGATTCCAGCTCGTTGAACTGGGCGATGAGCCGCTGGGCGCGCCCGTCGAAGTTCTCGCGGTCGCCCTCGGTCCACCAGTTGCGCAGGTTGCCGTCGCCGTCGAACTGCGAGCCCTGGTCGTCGAAGCCGTGGCCGACCTCGTGCCCGATGACGGCTCCGATGCCGCCATAGTTGACGGCATCGTCGGCGTCCACGTCAAAGAACGGCGGCTGGAGGATCGCAGCCGGGAAGACGATCTCGTTGAGGCCCGGGTTGTAGTAGGCATTGACCGTCTGCGGCGTCATGAACCATTCGGCACGGTCGACCGGAGCACCGAGCTTGGCCAGGTTGCGGTCGACCTCGAACGCTGAGGCTCGCGCGACGTTGCCGACGAGATCGTCGACCTCGACCTCGAGTGCCGAGTAGTCGCGCCAGGTGTCGGGGTAGCCGATCTTGGGCGTGAACGCCTCAAGCTTGGCGAGGGCCTCGCGACGCGTGTCGGTGCCCATCCACTCGAGGTCATCGAAGTTGCGCCGGAACGCCTCGACGAGGTTGGCGACGAGCTCGACCATCCGCTCCTTGGCCCGTGGTGGGAAGTGCTGCTCGACATAGAGCTGGCCGACGGCCTCGCCGAGGGCGTCCTCGACGAGCCCGACACCGCGCTTCCACCGCTCGCGGATCTGCGGGACACCGGAGAGCGTGCGGCCGAAGAAGTCGAAGTTCTCGGCGACGATCGCTTCACCGAGATAAGGAGCGAGCGCGTGGACGACGCGCCAGCGCAGCCAGTCCTGCCACGTTGCGAGGTCCACGTCGGCAAGCGCCGCACTCATCGAGCGCAGGTGGTCGGGCTGGCGGGCGATGACCTGGTCGAAGGCACCCGGCGGCGCCTGCGCGCCGCCGAGGTAGGCGTCCCAATCGACGTCGGGGGTGAGCTCTGCGAGCCCGGCCCGGTCGACCAAGGTGTAGGTCTTGACCGCGTCACGGTTGGCGACGGTGTCCCAGTGCGAGGCCGCGATGCGGGTCTCGAGCACCATGACACGGTCCGCAGCAGCGGTCGCCGCGTCACCGGCATACACGCCCGCAAGGGTGAGCATGCGCGCGACGTGAGGCGGGTATGCCGTGCGGATCGCCTCGTGCTGCGGCTCGCGGTAGTAGGCCTCGTCGGGCAGGCCTGTGCCGGCCTGCTCGAGGTAGACGACGTAGCGGGTCGAGTCGCGGTCGTCGGTGTTGACGATGGGGTGAACAAGACCGTCGACGCCCGCCCGCAGGAGGCTGCCGAGCAGTCCCATGACCTCGCTGGGGCTCGTGACCGCGTCGATGGCGGTCAGCAGAGGCGCGATGGGCTCGACCCCCTGCGTCTCAATGCGTGCTTCATCCATGAACGAGCTGTAGAGGTCGCCGACCTTGCGCGCGACCGTGCCGGTCTCCGGGTTGCCCTCGGCGACAGCGGTGATGATGTCGCGGACCTGCTGCTCAGCGTTCTCGCGCAGGATGTCGAACGAGCCATATCGGCCACGGTCGGCCGGGATCTCGGTGCGCGCGACCCAACCCCCGTTCACGTGCCCGAAGAGGTCATCCTGCGGGCGGACCTGTGGGTCGCTGGCCGAGTGGTCGATCCCGGAGCGCATCAGGTGCGGGCGGGGTCGACGGGAGCGACCGGGGACACCGCTGTGGTGTCCTTCGCCATCTCGCCGTCGTCGGTCTCGCCACGCTCGAGTCGCTGGCGCGTCGACTGCTGACGCTCCTTGAGCGCACTCACGACGTCGTCACCCTTGGGTGTGAGGAGGTCACGACCGTCGCGCCGAGCAGGCACGGCGACGAGCGCAACCACTGCCAGGGCGAGTCCGACGCAGACGAGCATGCCGATGATGAGGGCGACCATGGCTCAAGGGTCTCCCAGTGCGGCCCCAACGCCAAAACGACACCCCGTAGTGAGATGGGGCGCGGACAGGGCAAGCTGCCGCGTAGTCTCTGGCGGGTGACCGCGACGACCTCGGCAGTGGCCCCTCGACGGACCCGCCGAAGGCTCCCGGTGGGGTTCGAGATTCTCCTTGCCATCCTCGCCGTCGCGCTCGTCCAGACGTTCGTCGTCAAGCCGTTCGGTGTGCCGTCCCAGTCCATGGAGCAGACGCTCCTCATCGGCGACCGCATCATCGTCAACCGCACGAACTCCGACGTGGAACGCGGCGACGTCGTCGTGTTCTCCCACGGTGCTACGTGGCAGGAAGCGCAGCTCCCCGAGTCCGACAACCCGCTCGTCAAGGTGGCGCGCAAGGTCGGTGACCTGACCGGGATCGGCCCATCCAACACGGCATACACGGTCAAGCGCGTGATCGGACTCCCCGGCGACCGGGTGTTGTGCTGCGACGCCGAAGGCAGTGTCCTCGTCGATGACGAGCCGCTCGCGGAGCCCTACATCCATCAGGACCACGCGTTCCAGGCTCCTGACCTCACGTGCGACACGACCCCGCGGTCGTCGCGGTGCTTCCCCGAGATCCGCGTGCCGAACGATCGGCTCCTCGTCCTCGGCGACCACCGCTCGCAGTCGGCTGACTCGATCGTCGCCTGTCGCGGTGGGACCGTGTCCGACGGGTGCGCCCGCTTCGTGCCCATGAACCGCGTCGTGGGCCCGGTCGTCTTCCGGATCTGGCCGCTCGACACGTTCGGCCGCGTCAACGTTCGCTGACGCGCTGCCCGACTCTCAGGCGGTGGCGGCGATGTCGCGGATGCGTTGCGACACCACCGTGGTGATGCCGTCGCCACGCATGCTCACGCCATAGAGCGCGTCAGCGATCTCCATCGTCTTCTTCTGGTGGGTGATGACGATGAGCTGGCTGCTGTCACGCAGCTCCTCGAAGAGCGTGATGAGTCGGCCGAGGTTGGTGTCATCGAGCGCCGCCTCGACCTCGTCCATGATGTAGAACGGGCTGGGCCGCGCCTTGAAGATCGACACGAGGATGGCCACGGCGACGAGTGAACGCTCACCACCCGAAAGCAGCGAGAGTCGCTTGACCTTCTTGCCGGGAGGACGAGCCTCGACCTCGATACCGGTCGTGAGCATGTTGCTGGGGTCGGTGAGGATGAGCTGACCGGCGCCACCGGGGAACAACCGCTGGAAGACCTGCTCGAACTGTGCGGCGGTGTCGTGGAAGGCCTCGGTGAAGACCTGCTCAACCCGCTCGTCGACGGACTTGACGATGTCGAGGAGGTCGCGCTTTGAGTTCTTGAGGTCCTCGAGCTGCTCGGTGAGGAACTTGTGCCGCTCCTCGAGCGCCGCGAACTCCTCGAGGGCGAGCGGGTTGACCCGGCCCAGGGCCGACAGGCCTCGCTCGGCCTTGCGCAGCCGCTTCTCCTGCTCGTCTCGCACGAACGCCGAGGGCATGGGCAGGTCGCCCTCGTGGTCGGGACCGGCGATGAAGGGGATGAGCTGGTGCGGACCGAAGTCCTCCATGAGGACGTCGGGGTCGACGCCGAGCTCCTCGACGGCCTTGGCCTGCAGCTGCTCGATGCGGGCGAGCTGTCGGGCGCGCGCGACCTCGTCACGGTGGGCCGAGTCGGTGAGCTCGCGCAGCTCGTCCTGGTGGGTGCCCATCTCGGCCCGCAGTGCCTGCACGGCGGTATCGCGCTCGGAGCGCTGCCGCTCGGCATCCTGGCGCAGCCTGGCGGCGCGTTCCAGCGCGCTCGCCATGCGATCGGTGGCGTATGCCGCCGCGCGGCTCACTGCGTCGGCGATCGTCACCTCGCGACGTCGTCGCTCCTGGCGCTGGCGCAGCTTCTCGCGGGCCTGGATCTCGTTGCGGGCGGCACCTTCGAGCGAGTCCGCCCGACCCTTGAGGGAGCGGGCTCGCTCCTCGCGGGTGCGCAGGGTGAGGCGAAGCTCGGTCTCGGCGGTGCGGGCCCGGCTGGCAGCGAGCTCGAGGTCGTCGCGCTCATCAGTCGAAGGTTCCTGCGACTCGGTCGGCTCGGCGCTC
This sequence comes from Knoellia sp. S7-12, assembly GCF_040518285.1. Classification (GTDB taxonomy): domain Bacteria; phylum Actinomycetota; class Actinomycetes; order Actinomycetales; family Dermatophilaceae; genus Knoellia. The sequence continues at coordinate 2,836,637 of NZ_CP155449.1, forward strand.
GCCTGCTCGAGTCGACCAGCCAGGGCTGCGAGCTCCATACGATCGCTCTCGAGAGCAGCCTCCGCGTCGACGACGGTGCGCTCGGTGCGCTCGACCTCGGCGCGGCTCGTGCGGATGGTGGACTGCAGCCCGCCGAGCTGTTCGGCGACGGCGGCCATCCGGGCATCGCTCTCGTGGAGGGCCTCGAGGGCGGCTTCGACGCGCTCGTTGACCGCCGCCGCCTTCTCGCGTTCGGCCACGAGGCCAAAGCGGGCCTGCTCGTTCCTGGTCGTGGCTGCGGAGACCGCGGCCTGCGCCTCCTCGAGGGCCGACTGGATCTCGAGCAGTGACTCACCGCTGCTCGATCCGCCGCGGACCCAGCCTGGAGCGAAGACGTCACCATCCTGCGTGACGGCCGTGATGCCCTCACCTCGGGCGACGAGCGCGAGGGCGTGCTCCGCACCGCCGACGAGCGCGACACGGTCAAGGAGCTGCTCGACTGCCGGGAGCACGTCAGCGGGCGCGGAGACCACGTCTCGCGCCCACACGCCGGAGCCCTCGAGGTCGGGCCACGTGCCCGGGTCTGACGACTGTGCCGTGTCGCCGACGAGCAGGGTGGCCTGGCCCTGGTCCTCCCGACGCAGACGATCGACGGCGCTGGCGGCCTGATGGGCGGAGCCGACCGCGAGCGCTTCCGACGCCCAGCCGAGTGCGGCTGCGACCGCACCCTCGTGCCCTCCGGTGACCTGCAGCAATGAGGCGACCGTGCCGACGATGCCGTGCTTCTCATCGGACGCGGCCAGCAGTGCGGCGGCGCCATCCTTGCGACGCAGGCTCAGTCCCAGGGCCTCGACGCGGGCCGCGGCGGACGAACGGTCGCGCTCGGCCTCACGCTCGGCGTTCTCGAGCGCCGTGATGCGGCCTTCGATCTCGGCGAGCTCCTCGGCGGCGGTCTCGTAGGCACTGTCGAGACCCTCTTCGCCTTCTTCGTCGTTGGCGACCGTGCCTTCGAGTCGCGCGAACGACTGCTCGGCCTCGTTGGCACGAGCCGTCGATGACGCAATCACTCCCTGCAGGCGACCGATCTCGGCCTCCCCCGCCTCGATGCGGCTGCGGCGGGCGCCGACCTGGCCGGCGAGCTTGGCCAGGCCCTCGCGACGGTCGGCCGCGGCGCGGGCCAGCCGTGACAGGCGGTCCTGCTCCGCGGCATACGCCTTCTCTGCGTCTTCACGGGCCGTGACGGACGCCGCGAGCTGCTCTGCCGCCGTGGCGACCTCGGCAAGGAGTTTTTGCTCTGCCTCGCGGGCTTGCGCGGCCTGGGCGCGCAACTCGTCGGGATCGCGCCCGGTCGTGGTCTCGTCGACGTCGTCCTGACTCAGCAGACGCACCCGCTCGCGGGCGACGGAGGCGGTCGACTCGAGGCGATCACGCAACGACTGGAGGGTGACAAAACGGTCCTGCGAACGCCCGAGCTCAGGTGCGGCGTCAGCGGCCTGGCGCTCGATCTCGGTGATGCGAGAGCGGAACGACTCGAGGGCGTTCTCGACGGAGGTGCGGCGCTCGATGAGTGCCGTCTCGTCGGCGACCTCCTGCTCGAGAGTCGACGTCAGCTGGACGAGGTCGTCGGCGAGCAGGCGCTGACGCGCGTCACGGGCCTCGGCCTGGATGACGGCGGCCTTGCGAGCGGCCTCGGCCTGACGACCGAGGGGTCCCAGCTGGCGGCGGATCTCACCGGTGAGGTCGTGGACGCGGGTGAGGTTGGCCTCCATCGCGTCGAGCTTGCGGAGGGCGCGCTCCTTGCGCTTGCGGTGCTTGAGGACACCGGCGGCCTCCTCGATGAAGCCACGGCGCTCCTCGGGGGTCGCGCGCAGGACGGCGTCGAGCTGGCCCTGACCGACGATGACGTGCATCTCGCGGCCAATACCGCTGTCGGACAACAGTTCCTGGATGTCAAGCAATCGGGAGGCGGTCCCATTGATGGCGTACTCGGAGCCGCCGTTGCGGAACATCGTCCGGGTGATCGTCACCTCGGCGTAGTCGATCGGGAGCGCGCCGTCGGTGTTGTCGATCGTCAGGCTGACCTCGGCGCGACCCAGCGGCGGGCGGCCGGCGGTGCCGGCGAAGATGACGTCCTCCATCTTGCCGCCGCGCAGGGTCTTGGCGCCCTGCTCACCCATGACCCAGGCGAGGGCGTCAACGACGTTGGACTTGCCGGAACCGTTGGGGCCGACGATGCAGGTGATGCCGGGCTCGAGGCGCATGGTCGTGGCCGAGGCGAAGGACTTGAACCCCTTGAGGGTCAGGCTCTTGACGTACACGCGATGACTCTCGGTTCCTCGGGGGCAGCTGATTGACCGCTCACTGTACCGGCGGGTCCGGGAGCCACTGGGGAAGCAGGATGACGCCTGCGTTGCCTGTGACGTGTGTGACTGGTGGGGCCAAGTGCCGATCGGTGGGTCAGCCCTTGGCGATCGACTCGTGGTGGTGGATGACCTCGGCGATGACGAAGTTGATGAACTTCTCGGCGAACTCCGGGTCGAGGCCACTCTCGTTCGCCAAGCCGCGCAACCGCGTGATCTGGCGCTCTTCACGCGCAGGGTCCGCGGGCGGCATACCCTGCGTCGCCTTGAGCTCGCCGACCTGCTGGGTGCACTTGAAGCGTTCGGCGAGCAGGTGCACGAGGGCCGCGTCGATGTTGTCGATGCTCGAACGCAGGCGGGCCAACTCCGGAGGGACATCGCTCATCACCCCATCGTAGGAACGCTTGCCTTCCGTGGTCCGTGCGTCCCACGACCCGGTATGCCGTCCACTCCCCTCACCGGTAGAGCTCCTCATCGATCGACGCGAGCCTCGACGGTTGAATCTCGTCGCCCAGACCAAAGAACTTCTGAAAGCTCATGATGAGCGGCCGCCACCGCGCCGGGTCGATCCGGTCGGCATATCCGTCGAGTCGAAGGCCGGGGTGGACGAACGTCCGCTCCACCTCCACCTGCACGAGATGGAAATCCGTGGTGTGGATCGCCAGAAGCCTGCCTTCGAGGACGACCGGACACTCCACAACGCCGGGAGGTGACACCGTCTCACTCGGGCGGGGCGTGAGGCCGCCGTGGGCGAACTTGTCCTTCACGTGGACGTAGCCGCGCTCGCCCTTGGCCTGGCTCACGACCGGCGCCCCAGTGGTGAGGGCCAACCGGTCGACCGCGCCCGCGAGGGATGCGGTGGGGAGGTTGAGCACGCACTCGCGGCCGCGCCGGAGGTTCGTCACGGTGTGGGAGGCAAGCCCGAAGCCGAGGACTGCCGTGCTCCCAAGCCAGAACACCGAGGAGATCGGGGCGAGGTTGTGGGTGCCGTCGTCGTTGGTGGTGCTGACCAGAACGACAGGAGTGCCGAAGTAGAGGATCGCGGGGTCAATCTGGTGGTGGCGGGCTAGGGCGGTGGGTAGCTGGGTGAGAGTCACACCATGACAACGGCGCCACCGCTGAGGTTGTGAGTGCTCCCGTTGACGGGGCAGGCTCAGCGCTCGACGAAGCCCGTCACGTCCTGGCGGGGTGCGGACTCCAGCGGCGTCGAGACGGAGGCGACCTGCCCGGGGCGATGGGTCGTCGAGGGCTGCTCGCCAAGGAGATCGAGGAGCCGGCTGACAGCACCACGGGAGCCTTGGGCGACGACCTCGACCCGCCCATCCGAGGTGTTGCGGGCGTGACCGGCGAGACCGAGCTCGAGCGCTCTGGCCCGTGTCCACCACCGGAAACCCACGCCCTGAACGCGCCCTCGCACGTGGACGGTCACGCGCGTCGGTCGTAGTCCGTCGCCCGCCGGGTCGAGGCTCGTCTCCATGGCGAGATGGTAGGTCGGTCCCACGCCAGCGCGCCTCCCTGACCCTGTCGGTGCCCCTCCATAGCCTGTAGCCATGAGCGTGGAGAGCCCTTCCGCTCGGCCCGGGGCCGCGAGCGCGTCCGCCCCGTCCCGCAGCAGATCGACGCGCCCGGCAGGTCGCCTGCCCGGGCTCGATGGTCTGCGCGCGATCGCGATCCTTGCCGTCCTCGCGTTCCACCTCGACCCTCGCTGGCTGCCCGGTGGGTTCCTCGGTGTCGACGTCTTCTTCGTCATCTCCGGATTCCTCATCACGACGCTGCTCGTGCGCGAGCACGACCGAGACGGACGCATCGACCTGCGCGGGTTCTGGACCCGGCGGGTTCGGCGCCTCCTGCCCGCCCTGCTCGTCCTCGTCCCGAGCGTCATCCTCATCGCCCGGCTCGTCGAGACCGACCTGCTCGTCGGCATCCGTCGGCAGGCCGCAGGCGCCCTGACCTTCACGAGCAACTGGCTCGAGATCGGCGCGGGCTCCGACTACTTCCACAGCACCGCACCCCAGCTGCTCATGAACCTGTGGTCGCTCGCGGTCGAGGAGCAGTTCTACCTCGTGTGGCCGCTCGTCGCCCTCGCTCTGCTGAAGTTCGCCCCGTCCTCTCGGGTCCGGGCTGGCGTTGCCGTCGCTCTCGCGCTCGGTTCCGCGGCCCTCATGGCGAGCCGCTACGACCCGGCGCTCGGTGCCACCCGCGTCTACTACGGCACCGACACCCACCTCATGGGCCTCATGCTCGGCTCCGCGCTCGCCTTCGCCTGGGCTGCACCGCACCGCGCGTGGACCTCGACGGACCTCTGGCAACGGGTGCGTGTCCCGGCGGTCGCCGGCGCCGGGCTGGTTCTCGTGGCGCTCGTCGCGCTGCTCGACGAGTCGACACCGCTCACGTTCCGGGGGGGCATCCTCGCGGCTTCCCTGGCCACCACCGTCCTCGTCCTCGGGGTCATCGAGCGCCCGACTCGCCTGCGTTCGGTCCTCGACCTGTCGGTGCTGCGCTGGATCGGTGAGCGTTCCTACGGGCTCTACCTCTGGCACTGGCCGGTGATCCTCATCATCGAGGCTGACCTCTCCTGGGCCTCTCGGGGCGCCGACGACTACCTCTGGTCCCGACTGTGGTGCGTCGTCGTCACCGCGGCCATCGCCGACCTGTCCTATCGCTTCATCGAGACACCCGTTCGTCGACGTGGTTTCCGCGGCTCCGCACGCCACCTCCTCCACACGATCCGCTACTCCGGGACCCGCACGGCGCGCGCGGTGTGGGCGGGTGTCGCCGTCCTCGCAATCATCCTGACCACCGTCCTCGTCACCGCCCCCAATCGGACCCGGGTCGAGCAACTCCTCGACGCCAACGCTTCTGCCGCAACGGTGTCGGCACCGAAGTCGACCTCCAAACCCGCCCCGTCGGGTTCGCCGTCGGACGCCTCGAACCCGTCGGCGAAGCCGTCCGCGGCATCGCCGGCCAGGCCGGCCGCACCGATCACGCAGTCCTGGACCATGCCGAGCGGTGCCGAGATCGACGGCTACGGCGACTCGATGATGGTCGGCAGCGTTCACGCACTGCGCTACTACTTCCCCGGCATCCGCATGGACGCCCGCTCCAACCGTCAGTGGGCCGAAGGCCTCAAGGTCGTCAGCGCCCGCGGCAACAGCAACCGTCGCGCCGTCGTCCTCGCGCTCGGCACCAACGCTGGCACCGACCTCGATCGAGCCCGCCAGACCCTCGACGCACTCGGCCCCGACCGCATGGTCGTCATCGTCACCCTGCACGGACGCATCAACCGGATCGCAACCGACAACACTGCCCTCAAGGAGCTCGTCGCAGGGCGCGACAACGTCGTCCTCGCCGACTGGGATGCCGCCCTCAAGGGCACGAGCGACCAACTCCAGTCCGACGGCATGCACCCCTCGCTGCAAGGCGCGCACCTCTATGCCAAGACGATCCGGCAGGCGTTCGCGGACCTGAGCACGCGGCATACCGGCAAGGCCGTGACGCTCAAAGAGCTCCCGCCCCCATGACGCTGCCCACCCCACCCGACCACGGTGACCGCACGACCAAGCCGGTCTCGGCCGATGTCGACACCTACCTCGCGGCCGTGGAACCGGCCGCCCGACGTGAGGACGCCCAGGCGGTCCTTGCGGTGATGCGCGAGGTCACCGGCGTCGAGCCCGTGCTGTGGGGTGGCTCGATGGTCGGCTTCGGCCGACAGCCCTACACGACCGCCGACGGCAAGGAACGTGAGTGGTTCGCGCTCGGGCTGGCACCGCGCAAGGCCGCGCTGACGCTCTACGGGCTGACCTACTACGGCTCCAACACTCCCCTGCTCGAACGCCTCGGCACACACTCCACCGGCAAGGGCTGCCTCTATGTCAAGCGGCTCACCGATGTCGATGCCGGGGTGCTGCGCGAGCTCATCGTCAAGGCCTGGGCCGACAACCACACGCCGGCCTGAGGCTCAGGCGCTGCGACGCAGCCGGGGTCGGGGCTGACACGTCGGGCACGAGAACGATGACCGGTTCATGAACTGCTCCCGAAGGATCGCGGTGCCGCAGCGCGCACAAGGCTCACCCTCCTGGCCGTAGGCGTGCAACGAACGGTCGAAGTAGCCCGAGCCCCCGTTGACGTTGACATAGAGCGCGTCGAAGCTCGTCCCACCCTGGATGAGTGCTGCCGCCATCACCTCGCGGGCGTGCTCGAGGACCCGTGAGATCACCGGCTTCGTGAGGCTGCTGGACGGGCGCTCACCGTGGACCTGGGCACGCCACAAGGCCTCATCGGCATAGATGTTGCCGATGCCCGAGACCACTCCCTGGTGCAGGATCATCCGCTTGATGGCGCTGTCGCTGGCCTTGATCCGACGCACGACCGCCGACTGGTCATAGACCGTCTCGAACGGATCCGGCGCGATGTGCCGGATCTGGTGCGGCACCCCGTCGTCGGCGAGATCGTCGAGGGCGAAACCACCAAAGGTCCGCTGGTCGACGAAGCGCAGTTCAGGATCGCCGTCCGCAAAGGTGAAGCGCGCGTGGAGATGTTTCTCGTCCGGAGCATTCGCAGCCTCGACGAGCAGCTGCCCGCTCATCCCGAGATGCGCGATGAGTCCGTGGACCGGGTGTCCGTCATCACTGAGGACGAGCCAGAGGTACTTGCCGCGGCGTCGGGCCGCAGTGACATCCAGTCCAGTGATCCGTTCGGCCAGGTCGATCGGCCCCGGGATGTGGCGGCGAGCCACTCTCGCCCCGGTGAACGAGGCCGAAGCAATGCGCCTGCCGACGACGTGGTCGGCGAGGCCGCGTCGGACGACCTCGACCTCAGGCAGCTCGGGCACGGGTCAGGTCGAGCGAGTGAGATCGGGCAGGGGTGCTGTCGAGAGTCCGTCACCGTGGCGCTCACGCAGGGTCTGCCACGCCTGGGCGGCGGCCTGCTGCTCGGCGTCCTTCTTGGTGCGGCCGACGCCGGAGCCGTGCTCCACGCCCCCCACGAGAACCCGGGCGCTGAAGGTCTTGGCGTGCTCGGGGCCGTCCTCCTCGAGGACGTACTCGACCGGACCGGCGGCGTGCAGGGCGCAGATCTCCTGCAGGCTCGTCTTCCAGTCCAGACCAGCGCCGAGGGTGGCCGAGCTCGCCATCAACGGGTCGAGCAGGTGGTGCACCAGAGCGCCTGCAGCCTCGATGCCGGCGCTGCAGTAGGTCGCACCGATGACTGCCTCGACGGTGTCGGCAAGGATCGAGTCCTTGTCGCGCCCACCGGTGGACTCCTCACCGCGGCCGAGGTGGAGGTAGTCCCCCAGACCCAGCGTGCGGCCGACGGCCGCGAGGGCACGCATGTTGACCACCGCGGCGCGCAGCTTGGCGAGCTGCCCCTCGGTGAGGTCGGGGTGCGTCGTGTAGAGCGAGTCGGTCACGACCAGCCCCAGCACGGAGTCGCCGAGGAACTCCAGGCGCTCGTTGTGCGGGACTCCCCCGGCCTCGTAGGCGAACGACCGGTGCGTCAGGGCACGCCCGAGCAGCGCCTCGTCGATGTCTTCGCCCGTCACCTCAAGGAGGTGCTGGTGAAGCTCAGCGACGGGGCGCTGTGGCGTTGTGGCCACCGGCCCGTTCGAGCCCCTCCCCATGAGGAGCGGGCTCAGCCCTGGTGCTCGGTGCGCTCGGCAACGCCGTAGTGGCGGCCGTTGTAGGTCCCGCATGACGGGCACGCAACGTGCGGCTGCGTCGGGGCCTTGCACTGGGGGCACGAGGTCAGGGTGACCGGCGTGGCCTTCCAGTTGGCACGGCGATGGCGGGTGTTGGAACGCGACACTTTCCGCTTCGGAACAGCCATGTCAGGTCCTGTCTGTTGTCTGCGTCGTGGACGGCTCGGACGCGAGGTCCGTGAGAGCCGCCCACCTGGGGTCGATCACGTCATGTGTGTGGTCCGGGGCGTCCCGGAGGTGGATTCCGCACTCGGAACACAACCCCGGGCAATCCGGGCGACACACGGGCTGGAACGGCAGTGCAGGCACCACCGAGTCCCGGAGCACCGCTTCGAGGTCGATCAGACCGTCCTCGACGAGGTACTCCTCGGCTGCTTCTTCGTCGCCCACCTCTTGGTGGTGAGCGTTGCGATCGGCGTAGGCGAACAATTCCTGGAAGTTCCCAGCCACATTGTGGCTGATGGGATCCAGGCACCGCACGCAGGCGCCGGTCGCCGTGCCTTGCACCGAACCAGTGACCAGCACGCCTTCGACAACGGACTCGAGCCGCACGTTGACCGCCAAGGGTTCCCCCTCAACAACGCGCAGCACCTCCGTGCCGAACTCAGCTGGTGCCCCGACCTCGCGAGAAAGCTCCGCCATCGAGCCGGGTCGCCGGCCGACCTCCTTGGTGTCGAGCACCAGAGGAGACCGAGGATCGAGACGAGTCATTGCCTTATGCCTTGGTCGAGTGATTCGGTCCGTCGTCACGGCTGACGCAGACCGAAGGACAAAGGTACCGGAGGGTGGTGCACCAGCCCAAATGCGCCGCGTATGCCGCGTGCGAACGTCAGCCGTTCGGCTGCGCCAAACGCTCGGTGAGGGCCGCCAGGACCTCGTCCGGAACGAGCCCGGAGACGTCGCCACCGAACTTCGCGACCTCCTTGACGAGCGAGCTCGACACGTGCTCGAACTGCGGTGCGCCCGGGAGGAAGACCGTCTCGACGCCGGTGAGGTGGCGGTTCATCAGGGCCATGGGCAGCTCGTAGGCGAAGTCGGTGCCCCCACGCAGGCCCTTGACGATGACATCGGCACCGACATCACGGCATACGTCGACAAGAAGGCGACCCGCGAAGGCTTCGACCCGCACGCGGGAGGCCGCCTCGTCGGGAAGGGCGCGCTCGATGAAGCCGATCCGCTCGTCCACGGTGAAGGTGCCGCTCTTGGCCGGGTTGTGCAGCACGGCGACGACGACCTCGTCATAGAGGGCGGCGGCGCGCATGAGCACGTCGACGTGCCCAAGCGTGATCGGGTCATAGGACCCGGGACAGACTGCTCGCCTGATCTGCTGCTCGCTCACGCGCGCCACCCTACGTTCTGTCCGGGATCGAACTCAGTCGTCCTTCGCCTTCTCCATGGAGGCCTCTTCGATCTTCTTGGCCTCCGCCTTGGCCTTCTCCTCGATCTCCTCCGCCTTGTCACGGGCGGCGGGCGCGGCAATCGCGCCTTCCTTCTCGGCCCGGTGGAGCAGCGCCTTGACCTGCTCCAGGCTGGCGCACCCCTGCTCGAGCAGCTCGTTACGCCGGGTCACCCACGCGACGCCGAGCTTCTCGCGCTCCTCCACGGAGACGTCGTCGCGGGAGGGGTTGATGATCGTCTGCTCCTCTTCGTTGGTGTGGTGGTTGACCACCGTCGCCAGCTCTTCGAGGGCAGTGTCGTACTTCTCGGTGTCGGTGCCCTTGGCCTCGAGGAAGCCGACGATCGCCTCGGTGATCTCGGCGTGCTCCTCCTCGCCGTGCTCCTCCTCGTGCACCCCGATCGCCCGCTTCTTGCGCAGGGTCGGATAGACCTTCTCCTCCTCGGCCTCAGCGTGCGCTACGAGCAGCTCGGTCAGCGCCGTGCGCGCCGCGTCGCGGTCCACGTCGTTGCGTCGGGCCAGACGCAGGAAGTCTTCGAAAAGTCGGTGGTCGTCCAGGATGAGTTCGAGGACATCTCCACTGGTGGGACGGGGAATCTCATAGTCGCTCATGAGCCCATCCTTGCTGATCAGGCCCCCTTTGGCAGCCTTGGCAAGAGGTCAGTGAGTCGCGTACCAGATGACGGTCTCGCCGTACTTCTTGAGCCGCTCCGGCTCGAGCCCCTCGGGCCACGTCGGCTCGGCGGAACGTTTTGAGCGCTCGATGACGACAAGGGCGTCCTCAGCCAGCCAGCCGCGTGTGACGAGCGCAGCGAGGTCGACGGCGAGCGCCTCCTCGGTGAGGTCGTAGGGCGGGTCGAGGAAGACGAGGTCGCGCTCCTGGGGTGCGCCGGCCAGGGCCGAGGTCACCGTCACCGGGACCACCGTCACGCGCAGTCCGAGCCGTCCTGCGTTGTCCCGGATCACCGCCGCCGCAGTCCGGTCGGACTCGACCAGGATCACGTCCGCCGCCCCCCGACTGGCGGCCTCCAGACCCAGGGCTCCCGACCCGGCATACAGGTCCATGACGCGCGCACCGGTCAGCGCGTCGCGCGCCTCGAGCGCGGAGAAGAGCGCTTCGCGCACACGATCGCTCGTGGGTCGCGTGCCGCGGCCGGGAGGAGTCTTCAGCTCGCGGCCGCCAGCCGTGCCGGCGATGATTCGGGTCATCTGAGCCTCAGCCTCGTTCCAGGTATGCCGCTTGGTCGGCGTCGACGCGTGCGTGGACGAGCTCGGCAAGATGCGGATGCGCCGAGAGGTCAGGGTCATCGGCCACGACACCGAAGGCATCCTCTCGCGCCGCCTCGATGAGGTCCTCGTCCTCGAGAACATGCAGGAACTGCAGCTGGCTGCGGACGCCGTGCTGGGAGGACCCGAGGATGTCGCCCTCGCGCCGTTGACGCAGGTCGATGCGGGCCAGCTCGAAGCCATCGGTCGTGCCCGCGACGGCGTCGAGCCGCTCATGCGGCGCGTCGCCCTCACCCGAGTGGACGAGCAGGCAGAGCCCCGGCAGACCGCCACGGCCGACCCGGCCCCGGAGCTGGTGCAGCTGGGAGACACCAAAACGGTCCGCGTCCATGACGACCATGACGCTGGCGTTGGGGACGTCGACACCGACCTCGATGACGGTCGTGGAGACGAGCACGTCGATGTCGCCCGACGCGAAGTCACGCATGATCGCGTCCTTCTCGTCGGCGTGCAGCCTGCCGTGCAGGATCTCGATGCGCAGACCGTCGAGCGCCGGGTTGGCGACGAGATCCGCGTGGACGCGGTGGACCGACGCGAGAGGTCGGGGTGGCGGAGCGCCTTCCTCGTCACCGTCTCCGTCCTCAGCACCGTCTCCGTCGGAATCGGAGGCGCCGCCGGCATCGGGCGCAAAGATCTCGGCGTCCTCGTCGGGCTCGTCGTCATCACCGATGCGGGGGCACACGACGTAGGCCTGGCGCCCCAGGGCCACTTCCTCGCCGATGCGTACCCACGTGCGCTGCAGCCAACCCGGTTTGCCCTCGGGGACGACGTGGGTCGTGATGGGAGCGCGACCGGCGGGGAGCTCGCTCAGGGTTGACGTCTCCATGTCGCCGAAGACCGTCATCGCAACCGTGCGCGGGATGGGGGTGGCGGTCATGACGAGGACGTGGGGAGGCTGAGCAGCCTTGCCCCGCAGCGCATCTCGCTGCTCGACCCCGAAGCGGTGCTGCTCGTCGACGACGACGAGGGCGAGGTCCTGGAAGCTCACGTGCTCCTGGATGAGGGCGTGAGTGCCGATGACGATCCCCGCGTCACCACTGGCGATGTCGAGCATCGCCTTGCGCCGGACCTGGGTCGACATGCTCCCGGTGAGGAGGGTGACGCGGGTGCCGATCTCGCTGCCGCCAAGCATGCCGCCCTCGGCGAGATCACCGAGCATCGTCGTGATCGAGCGGTGGTGCTGTGAGGCGAGCACCTCAGTCGGGGCGAGGAGTGCAGCCTGCCCTCCGGCGTCGACGGCCGCCAACATCGCCCGCACGGCGATGACGGTCTTGCCGGAGCCGACCTCGCCCTGGAGGAGGCGGTGCATGGGAACGTCGCGGGCCATCTCGCTCGCGAGCGTTTCGCCGACCTCGACCTGACCGGCGGTGAGGGTGAACGGCAGCCTCTCGTCGAAGGCGTCGAGCAGACCACCGGGGCGAGGCACGCGAGCCAGCGTCGACTCCTTCGCCTGACGCGCCCGGCGCTGCGCGAGAGCGACCTGCAGGATCAGGGCCTCCTCGTAGGACATGCGCTTGCGCGCCGCGTCGACCTCGGCCTGCGAGTCCGGCGTGTGGATTCCCCGCAGGGCGGCCATCCGGTCCACGAGGTCTCGTCGATCAAGAACTGCCTCGGGGATCGCCTCGGGCGTCTCGTCGAGCAGGTCGAGGACCATCCGGACGCACTCGGTCACCGTCCAGGTGTGGAGGTTGCCGACGGCCTTGTAGATCGGGATGAGGTTGCGTCGCTCGCCCCGGTCGAAATCACTGAGCAGTGAATATCCAGGGTGGGCCAGCTGGAGCCGGTTGTTGAACGAGGACACCTTGCCCGCGAACAGCGCCCGCGCGCCCGGCATGAGCTTCCCCTCGTGCCCGTGGGCCGAGAAGAAGGTGATCTCGAGGTCCTTGGAGCCGTCGGTGATGACGGCCTGGAGCATGCGTCCTCGACGGGCCTTCATCGAACGTGTGGTTGCCGTCTTCACCTCTGCGACGGCGACGATGTAGGAGCCGATGCGGGCGGCCGCGAGGTTGCTCGCGGGCGACTGGTAGCGGCGCGGCCAGTAGGCCAGGAGGTCTCCCACGGTCTCGATGCCCCGTGAGTCCTTGAACTTCTTCGCCTCGCGCTTGTCCAACACCTTCGTGAGCGGAGTCGACTCGTCGTACACCGGGCTACTCCACCCCCACGAGCAGCGGGTAGACCTGTTGCCCGCCAGCGATGCGGACCACCTCGACCTCGGCGTGGCGCTTGGCGAGGCCGTCTTCGACCGCGTCGATGAAGGCCTCGTCAGCGTCGGCTCCTGACACGAGAGTGACGAGCTCACCTCCACCGGAGAGCAGGCGGTCCAGGACCTCGAGCGCGGTCTGGGTGAGGTCGTCACCGATGAGCGCCACGTCACCGCTCACGATGCCGAGAATGTCGCCGACCGAGACGGAGCCAGCCCACGTGAGCACCTCGCGGGAAGCGATCGAGACGGCCCCATGACGGGTGGCGACGGCCGCGCTGGTCATGGAGATCGCGTTCTCGCGCAGCCCCTTGTCGAAGTCGACGACCGCGAGTGCGGCAAGGCCCTGGACTGCCGTGCGTGCCGGGACGATCGCCGTGACGACGCCGTCGTCCGTGGCGGCTCGGCAGGCGACTTCGGCCGCCATGAGGGTGTCCTTGTCGTTGGGCAGCACGACGACCGAGGCGGCGCCAGAACGTCGGATGGCCTCGAGCAGCTGCCCCGCCGATGCCCTGGCTCCCGGTGCGCTGGGCACGACCACTGCACCGGCCTCGGCAAGGATCGTGGCCATGCCCGGTCCGGCGGCGCACGCGATGACGGCGAACTTCTGCGGCTCCCGGGTCGCAATCTGGGTGGCGAAGTGGGTGACCTTGATGCGGTGCGGTCGACCGGCCAGGATTCCGGCCTCGACGGCGGCACCGACGTCGTCCACGTGCACGTGGACGTTCCAGAGGTCAGGCCCCCCGACGACGAGCAGGGAGTCACCGAGACCGTCGAGGGCGGTGCGCATCATCGCCACCCGGCCGACGTCGCTGCCGTCGAGAAGGAACATCACCTCGAAGGCCGGTCCGTCGAGCCCGGCCGCGGGGGCGTCGAGTGGGTCGTGCGCGTCGGCAGGACGGGGCACGCCCCCGGAGGCCGCAGGCAGAATGCCATCGGCCGATGCCTCCGCGTGCCAGGACGCCCGCGGCACGAGGTCTTCGGACGCCCGGGGCAAGGTGCCCGATTCGCTCGCCCAGTCGCCGGTGAGTGCGCGGTGGAGCGCTTCGATCATCAGCAGGCAACCCGCGCCGCCCGCATCGACGACCCCTGCCTGGGCGAGTGCTGGCAGCTGTTGCGGGGTGCGGGCCAGGGCGATCTCGGCCGCGGCGACGGCTGCGGCAGCAACCTCGGCAGCATCGCCACCGACCTCGGCGCTGCCGCGAGCAGCTTCGGCGATCGCATCCGCAATGCTGAGAATCGTGCCCTCCTGCGGGTGGGCGACGCTGTCGCGGGCCAGCTCGGCCCCGCGCGTGAGTGCCTGAGCAAGAGCCGCGCCGTCGACCTCGGTGAGCTTCTCCTCGACGATGACGTGGCTGATGCCGGCCACGAGCTGGCTGACGATGACCCCGGAGTTGCCTCGCGCGGACATGAGCATGGCGCGCGCGAGGTCGCGGGCCTCGTCAACGAGGGTCGCCGTCCCGAGGGTGCCCTGTGACCCGTGGAGTCGGTTGAGCTCGTTGATGGCGGTATCCATCGTGAGATAGAGGTTGGTGCCGGTGTCCCCATCCGGCACAGGAAAGACGTTGAGCGCATCGATCTCGGTGCGACGCAGTGCGAAGGCGGCGCGAGTCAGCGCGGCCCAGAGGCGGGCTCCATCGGCATCGAGAACGGGAGGCACGATGGCAGGCTATCGGGCGTGCCAGACTCGTTTTGGAGCCACACCCGAACTCGGCTACGCTTTGACGGTTCCGCGTGAGCCCCACTAGGGGCGGGCACCGGAATCCACTGACCTGAGACGTCTGGCAATCAGCCGTCTCGTTTGACACCTGACTCAAGGAGACCACCCGTGGCTGCCAACTGCGATGTCTGCGGCAAGGGACCCGGCTTCGGCCACAGCATTTCGCACTCGCACCGCCGCACCAAGCGTCGCTGGAACCCCAACATCCAGCGCGTGAAGGCACTTGTCGGTGACAAGGGTGTGACCCCGAAGCGTCTCAACGTCTGCACCTCCTGCCTCAAGGCTGGCAAGGTCAAGCGCTGATCCCTTAGCTGCAACCCGAAACGGGGCGACGTCCACACGGACGCCGCCCCGTTTCGCATGTCTGCGGTCGCGGTTCTCGCCGCCACATCCGCAGGAGCAAACAGTTGGGGTATGCCGGTCAGCCGGCGAAGTGGTCCCAGCCAGTCACGCTCGGCACGGCTCCACCGACGGTGAGCCGCGGCCCCTCGGGGCCGGCCGCGACGACCTGGCCGATGACCGTCCAGGGCGCGTGAGGGTCGTCGGGCACCGAGTCCGACGCAAAGGTTGCGAGCAACGAGTGCTCCTCTCCCCCGGACAGCACCTGACGCCAGCCCGCGTCGGCGCCGAGGGCCAGCTCGATGGGACCGGCAAGGAAGTGCTCGCGCATCAGATCCTCGTCGAGGGCCAGCTCGACACCGCTGGCGGTCGCGATCCGTCCCCCGTCGCGCACGAGCCCGTCGGAGAGGTCGATCATCGACGTCGCGCCCGAGTCGGCGGCCACCGGCCCGGACTCCCACGGGGGTCGCGGTGAGCGGTGGAACCACATGAGGAGCGAGGCCGCCTTGTCGAGCGCGCTGAGTTGTCCGGCATCTGCCCCGTGCCCGATCGGGTCCTGTGTGCCTGCCTCGTAGAGCACCAGTCCGGCACCGGACCAGCCGAGCGAACCCGCGACCGCCACGACGTCTCCCGGGCGCGCGCCAGAGCGCAGGACCGGCGAACGACCCTGGAGGTCACCGAAGGCCG
Organism: Knoellia sp. S7-12; assembly: GCF_040518285.1. Classification (GTDB taxonomy): domain Bacteria; phylum Actinomycetota; class Actinomycetes; order Actinomycetales; family Dermatophilaceae; genus Knoellia. The sequence goes on from NZ_CP155449.1 coordinate 2,852,300, forward strand.
TGACGGCCACCAGGACGACCCCAGCCGGCGCCGAGGACAGGTCGCCGCCCACGACGGGGCAGCCGGCATCCTCGGCAGCGTCGGCGATGCCACGGGTGAGGTCGATGAGCCATGCGAGTTCGGTCTCGGGGTCCGCAGCCACGGAGACCAGCAGGCCAGTGGCCACGGCGCCCATCGCGGCGACGTCGGCGACGTTCTGAGCCACGACCTTGAGCCCGACGTCGTGCCCGGTGGACCAGTCGTCACGCCAGTCGCGTCCCCGGACCATCGAGTCGGTCGTGACAACGACGGACTCTCGCGCGGTGATCACCGCAGCGTCGTCGCCAGGCGGCACGAGCACTCCGGTCCCGGCGAACGGGCTCTCCCCGAACATCGGGATGATCCGCCCGAGGAGATCGGACTCGCTCACCGAACCGATCGTCGTGTGCGCGACCACACACCCACCTCCTGAACCACCCGAGACTTGCGGACCATCGGCACGGTACCGTGCAGACGACCGTCGCCTCGGTGACGGTCGATCAAGACTCAGCGGAGCGGCATACGTGCCCTCTCTCGACAGTGAGGTGACACCCAGTGGTCCAGGCCTACATCCTGATTCAGACCGAAGTCGGTCGCGCAGCCGCCGTGGCTACCGCGATCGCAGCGATCCCGGGAGTGGCCCTCGCCGAGGACGTCACCGGTCCCTACGACTGCATTGCGCGCGTCGAGGCCGAGACGGTCGACGAACTCGGCAAGCTCGTCATCGCCAAGATCCAAGAGGTCGAGGGCATCACCCGCACCCTCACCTGCACGGTGGTTCACGTCTGACCGTGACAACACGGATGCGTTCGATGACGGCGGTGGCGCTCGGCGCCACCGCCGTCATCATGCTGTCCGGGTGTTCGTCGGCCGTCGAGATTGCGCCCACTTCCGTGGCCAACGGCGAGGTATGCCGTGAGGTCACCTCTGCGTGGCCGGTTGACGTCGGCGACCATGCGCGACGGGAGGTGTCGGACGCGAGCGCCGGTGCGGCATACGGGGATCCGGCCATCATCGCCAGGTGCGGCGTCCCCGCTCTGGGACCCACGACGGACGACTGCATCGAGGTCGACGGCATGGGCTGGGTCGCGCAGAAGCTGAGCGACGGGACCCGCTTCACGACGTTCGGGCGGGACCCCGCAATCGAGGTCCTCATCCCCAGCGACTACGCGCCCGAACCTCTGCTGCTGCCCGCCTTCAGTGCTGCGGCGCAGAAGCTCCCGAAGAACTCCCTCGCCTGCCGCTGAGGTTCAGCGCAGGCCGACGCGACGTTCCATCGCGAGCGCGATGAGTTCGTCGATGAGCTCCGGGTAGGCCAGGCCCGCCGCTGCCCACATCCGCGGATACATCGAGCTCGGCGTGAAGCCGGGCATCGTGTTGATCTCGTTGATGAGCAGGTCACCGGTCTCGGTGAGGAAGAAGTCGCAGCGGGCGAGCCCTTCGCAACCCGCGGCAGTGAAGGCCGTGATCGACATCTGCGAGATCTGGTCGGCGATGTGCGCCGGGACGTCGGCCGGGGCCTCGAGCCGGATGTCGTCGGCAGCGAGATACTTGGCCTCGAAGTCATAGAAGGCGTGGTTCTGGACGACGATGCACTCCCCCAGTGGGCTCGTGCGCGGCGCGTCGGTGCCGTGACCGTCGAGGACGCCGCACTCGATCTCGCGACCGACCACACCCTGCTCGATGACGACCTTGGGGTCGTGCTCACGCGCTGCCTCGATGGCCGAGCGCAGGCCCTCGGGCGAGTCGACCTTGCTGATGCCCATGCTCGAGCCAGCACGTGCGGGCTTGACGAAGACGGGGAAGCTGAGCGCGCCGACGGCGTCGAGCGCAGCCTCGGGGTCGCGCAGCCATTCACGATCGGTGATGACCGTGTAGGGGCCGACGGGCAGGCCCGCGGCAGCGAAGACGACCTTCATCATGTGCTTGTCCATCATCACCGCGGAGGCAGTGACCCCGGATCCGACGTAGCGGACGTCGGCGAGGTCGAACATCCCCTGGATGGTGCCGTCCTCACCGAACGGCCCGTGGAGCAGAGGGAAGACGACGTCGACCTCATGGAGTTCACGAGGAGCCATCCCCGGCTCGTGGACGATGAAGTGGCGGGCCGTCGCGCTCGTCGGCACCAGGACACTCGGTCCGGACGGGTCGACCTCGGGGATGTGGCCGGGCGCGAGCCGCAGCAGCTCCGGGTCGCCGGGGGCCAGCACCCAGCTGCCGTCCTTGGCGATGCCGATCGGGATGACGTCGTAGCGCTCGGGGTCGAGCGCCGACATGACGCTCGCGGCCGTCGCGCACGACACCGCGTGTTCGGACGATCGCCCCCCGAAGACGAGGGCGACACGCAGTCGGCGGGGTGCACCAGCGGCTCCCGCGGTGCTCGGATTCTGGGAGGGCGCCTCGGTCGGCGTGATCTCGGTGTTCATCGCCAGCGACCCTATCCCGGTGACGGGAACACACGGCATACGCTCGCTTGCGTGGATTCCGAAGAGTTGAGCCCTGCCACCCGTGTCGTCTCTCTGGGGCGCGTCCCGCGCGAGCCCGGCGAGCAGGTCGGCGCCCCACTGACCTTCACGTCGACCTATCACGCGGACGGACCCGTGACCTATGCGCGCGTGGGCAACCCCACGTGGGCGGCGTTCGAGGACGCCCTCGGGTCGCTGGAAGGGGGCGAGGCCCTCGTCTTCGCGTCCGGGATGGCCGCGGTGGCTGCGGCCCTCACGCTCGTGCCCCACGGTGGTCGGATCGTCGTGCCGACGGCGGCCTACAACGGCACCCTGGTCACCCTCGCCGACCGGGCCGAGGCTGGCGAGGTCGAGGTCACCCACGTCGATGTCACCGACACCGAGTCCGTGATCTCGGCTCTCGATGGCGCCGCCATGCTGTGGATCGAGTCCCCCACCAACCCACTGCTCGACGTCGCCGACGTGGAGGCGCTGGCCGCGGCCGCCCGGGAACGCCATGTGTGCGTCGTCGTCGACAACACCTTTGCGACCCCGCTGCTCCAGCAACCGCTGACGCTGGGCGCAGACGTCGTCGTGCATTCGGCAACGAAGTACCTGTCCGGCCACAGCGACCTCTTGCTCGGTGCCACCGTGACGGCCGCGACCGACGAGGGGCGCGCCCTTCACGAGCGCATCCGTCGCCACCGACAGCTCCACGGCGCCATTGCCGGGCCGATGGAGACGTGGCTCGCCCTACGCGGCCTGCGCACCCTCTCTGTGCGGCTCGAACGGGCCTGTGCCAATGCGGCTGTGTTGGCGACACGCCTTGCCGGACATTCCGGGGTGGATCGCGTGCGCTACCCCGGCTTCGGTGCGATGGTCTCCATCGACGTCGCGGGTGACGCGGAGGCGGCCGAACGTGTGGCAGCAGCAACCCGGCTCTGGGTCCACTCGACGAGCCTCGGCGGCGTCGAGAGTCAGATCGAGCGTCGGCGACGCCAGCCCGGCGAGCCCGAGGTCGTCCCCGAGAGCCTGCTGCGGCTCTCGGTCGGCATCGAGGATGCCGAGGACCTCTGGCGCGACCTCGACGCGGCGCTCGGCGCGATCTAGCCGGTCTCTGCCTTTCGCGGTCGTGAGAGCAGCGCCCCGACGACGTCCTGGGCCGACTTGCCCTCGGTGATCATGGCGTTGACCTGCTCGATGATCGGCACGTCGACGCCGTGATGACGGGCCAGGTCGAGGATCGAGGTGCATGACTTCACACCCTCCGCGGTCTGGTTCGTCACGGCGATCACCTCCGCGACCGACATGCCTTGACCGAGCCGCACACCGAAGCTGTGGTTGCGCGACAGCGGCGACATGCAGGTCGCGATGAGATCGCCGACGCCCGCGAGACCGGCGAACGTCACCGCATCACCTCCGAGAGCGATGCCGAGGCGGGTGGTCTCGGCGAGTCCGCGCGTGATGATCGACGACTTGGAGTTGTCGCCCATCCCGAGACCCTCGGCCATGCCGACGGCCAGCGCGATGACGTTCTTGGTCGCCCCCGCGATCTCGGTCCCGACAACGTCGGTGGCGGTGTAGGGCCGGAAGTATGCTGCGGCGCAGGCGTCCGCGACCCGCTGCGCCACCCGCTCGTCAGCCGCTGCGACGACGCTTGCCGCTGGCTGCTTCACGGCGATCTCACGGGCGAGGTTGGGGCCCGACACGACGACGATGCGGTCGGTGTCGACACCGGCAGCGTCGGCAATGACTTCACTCATCCGCTGCGTCGTGCCGAGCTCGACACCCTTCATGAGCGAAACGACGGCCGCGTGGGCCGGCAGCGCCGAGCCCCAGGCGTCGAGGTTGGTGCGCAAGGTCTGTGACGGGACAGCCAGCACGACGATGTCGGCGCCGGTCGCAGCCTCCTCCGGATCGCTCGTGGCTGAGATTCGCTGCGGCAGAAGCAGTTCGGGGAGGTACTCCTCGTTGCAGCCGGCATTGATGGCGTCGACCACCTCGCTTCGTCGACCCCACATGGTCACATCAGTTCCAGCGTCGGCGAGGACAGCTGCAAAGGCCGTCCCCCAGCTGCCAGTGCCAAACACGGCTGCGGTCGTCACGCGTCGTCCTCCACATCGTCCGGATGGTCGTCGGCCCATTGTGCGGGCAGTTCACGCTCGCGCGGGCCCGAACGCTCCGTCGGAGTGGCTGCACGTGGACGTCCCGTGACGGTCAGCCCCTGCTCCCGCGGGTCGAAGCGTCCAGTCGGCGCCTGTTCACCCCTCAACTTCTCCAGTTCGCGCGTGAGGGCGGCCATGATGCGCTCGGTGGCCTCGGCGAGGACTTCGGCGGTCACCGGCAGGTCATGGAGGTCGTCGAGGTCGACCGGCCGGCCGGCCCGAACCTGCATCGTGTGCCGTGGCAGGACGCTCGGACGGCGGCCGTAGGGGGCGAGGATCTCCTGGGCTCCCCACTGCGCGACCGGGATGATCGGGCATCGCGTCTCGAGGGCCACCCTCGCGGCACCGGTCTTGCCTCGCATCGGCCACAGGTCGGGCTGCCTCGTGATCGTCCCCTCGGGATAGATCGCGATGCACTTGCCCTCACCGATGGCGTCGACGGCTGCACGGTAGGCGTCCGAAGCCTGACCCGTCTCGCGGTAGACGGGGATCTGTTCGGCTCCTCGAATGATCGCTCCGACGACGGGAATCCTGAAGACCTCGACCTTGCCGAGGAAGTGCGGCACGATCCCGGCGTCGTTGAGGAAGTGGGCAAAGATGAACGCGTCGATGTGCGAGATGTGGTTCGACACTGCGACGAACCCGTGATCGCGCGGCAAATTCTGTGCTCCTGACCAGTCACGTCGGGTGAGTGACATCAGCAGGGGGCGCAGGACGGTGACCGCGAATCGGTATGCCGGTGGGGCATGGCGTGGTCCGATCCGCATGCAGGCCTTCCGTCTCGTTCACCGCCTCAACGAATTTTCCGGTGCGGTCTGCGCACATCTTGGTCCGCGCCGGGGGCGATGTCGAGCAGCCAAGCGCCTCATTGGAGGATCGAGTCATGGAGTCGCCCCGCGAGACCGACTGGCACGTCGTGGTCCCTGTCAAGGGCGGCCGAGGCGCCAAGTCGCGGTTGCGCCGCTCCCTCGATGACGAGACCCTCGTCGCGGCGATCATCCACGACACCCTCGACGTCGTCGCACGTGTCGTGACCCCGGCCAGGGTCGTGGTCGTGACCGGCGACCCGGAGGAGTCCACCCACGCCCACGCTGCGGGCTTCGCCGTCGTCACCGACCCGGGCGGCGGCCTCAACGCCGCGTGCCGTGCCGGTGTGAGTTCCGTGCGCGCAGGCGGTGCCACAGCGGTGGCGATCCTTCTTGGGGACCACCCGGCGCTGCTGCCCGACGAGCTGCTGTCGGCGCTCGACGCAGGGGCAGCACTTGAGACGTTCTTCGTTCCAGACGCGGACGGACTCGGCACTGCCCTTCTGGGTACGAACGCCCTCTCGATGCCCGACCTCGCGTTCGGCCCGGACAGCGCCGCCCGGCATGCCACCCTGGGGCACAAACTGCTCGACCTCGATCTCCCCGGCCTGCGCCACGACGTGGACGACGAGAGGTCACTCCGCCACGCCGCAGCCCACCTCACGCTGGGCCCGCGCACACGCGAGGCCCTCGGGCGATAGCGTCGGGACGTGCAAGCAAGCATCCACACCTTTGCCGAGGACGGTTCCGGCTCCGCGCTGCTCGATGACGGGCAGGTCGTCTCCTGGCCAGGCGAGGTCTTTGCCCACAGCGCACTGCGACACGTGAGAGTGGGACAACGCGTCAGCGTCGAGCTCGAGGGCATCAGCGTGACCCGACTGTGGATCGTCGGCATCGGCGAGGGCGAAGTCATTCGCTGACCGGCAGTCGCTGCCACAAGTCATGCCAGGTGCCTCAGATCCGCCCGTGTGACAGGACCCAAGCACGCAGACAGGGCCGGCACCCGAGGCGCCGACCCTGTCTGTGTGTCATGCCGCGCGAAGGCGACAGCGGATCACTTCTTCTTGGTGGCCTTCTTGGCCGAAGCCTTCTTGGCCGGTGCAGCCTTGGTGGTCGCCTTCTTGGCGACAGCCTTGGCGGGGGCGGCCTTCTTGGCCGGAGCTGCCTTGGCGACGGTCTTGGTCGCGGTCTTTTTGGCGGCGGCCTTGGCCGGTGCGGCCTTGGTGACCGTCTTCTTGGCGACAGCCTTGGCGGGGGCGGCCTTGGTGACCGTCTTCTTGGCGGCGGCCTTGGCCGGGGCGGCCTTCTTGGCGGGGGCCTTGGCGACGGTCTTGGTCGCCGTCTTCTTGGCCACTGCCTTGGTTGCCGTCTTCTTGGCGGGGGCAGCCTTCGCGACGACCGATGCCGTGCCCGCGCTCGCACGCTGGGCTGCGGGTGCCGCCTTGGGCAGCACGGACGGCTTCTTCACGTAGGCCTTGAACGCGGCACCGGCGCGGAAGCGCGGCGCCTTGGACTTCGGAATGCGGACGCTGGCGCCGGAGTGCGGGTTGCGGCCGGTGCGTGCGGCGCGCTCGACGCGGTCGAAGGTGCCGAAGCCGGTGATGCCGACCTTGCCACCCTTGGTGACCTCACGGACGATCGTGTCGAGGACCGCATCGAGGGCCTCCGTCGCTGCCTTGCGGCTGCCGAGACGCTTCTCGAGCTCCCGGACGAGTTCTCCCTTGTTCACTGTCTCTCCATCGATTGTGCCGCCGGGACAACCCGACGATGTGTGTGTGACCAGGCAATCGCCTGACCAGTCACGACGTTAGGCCGGACTCCGCGCGGAGTCCATCACCTCTGGGGCGGTTTCCGTTGTCCCACAAGGACTTTCAGACCCAGCTCCGGGCGCCGCGCGATGCGACGGGGAGCGCCCCGGAAGATGGACAAAGGTACGCAGAGCAGATGAATTCCCCTGCAGGACAGCCGCATTGAGTACGCGAGAGGATTCGCGGCGCCAACAACCGAAGGAGCCGTCCAATTGACGGTCCAGTCACATGAGTCACATCAGCCCCACCGATAAAGTTCACAGCTCGGCGCGAACTGCCCACTCCCACACGGCGTGTCGCGCGCTCGGTGACTCAGATCGTGACGGGTTTCCAGGCCGGACGAGTGCTCTCGTATGCCGTGACGTCACCTTCGTGACGCAGCGTGAGCGAGATGTCGTCCAGGCCTTCGAGCAGCCGCCACCGGGTGTATTCGTCCACCTCGAAGGCCGCGACGAGCTCACCCGCCGTGATGGTGCGCGAGACCAGGTCCACGACGACCGAGGTCCCTGGCTCGTTCTCGAGGAGCTTCCAGAGGAGCTCGACGTCGTCCTGGCTGCACTGGGCCGTGAGCAGCCCGGACTTGCCGCTGTTGCCCCTGAAGATGTCGGCGAATCGCGACGAGATGACGACCCGGAAGCCGTAGTTCATGAGGGCCCAGACGGCATGCTCGCGAGAACTGCCCGTCCCGAAGTCGGGACCGGCGACGAGGACCGAGCCCGCGGCATACGTCGGGTCGTTGAGGACGAAGGTCTCGTCCTTGCGCCAGGCGGCGAAAAGGCCGTCCTCGAAGCCGGACTTCGTCACGCGCTTGAGGTACTCGGCCGGGATGATCTGGTCGGTGTCGACATTGCTGCGGCGCAGCGGGACACCCGTGCCGGTGTGGGTGGTGAAGGCGTCCATGTCAGGCCTCCTGCGTGGCGAGGTCGGCGGCGGGGGCCGCGAGCGGCTCGAGGTCGGACGGGCTGGAGAGGGTGCCGCGCACCGCAGTGGCAGCGGCGACGAGCGGGCTGACCAGGTGGGTGCGACCACCCTTGCCCTGACGGCCCTCAAAGTTGCGGTTGGACGTCGACGCGCTGCGCTCCCCCGGCGCGAGCTTGTCGGGGTTCATGGCCAGACACATCGAACAACCGGGAAGGCGCCACTCGGCACCTGCCTTCGTGAAGATCGCGTCCAGCCCTTCAGCCTCGGCCTGGAGCCTCACGCGGGCCGATCCGGGGACGACGAGCATGCGCACCCCTTCGGCAACCGTGCGGCCCTGCACGACGGAGGCGACCGCGCGCAGGTCCTCGATGCGGCCGTTGGTGCACGATCCGACGAAGACGGTGTCAACCGGGATGTTGCGCAGCGGAGTGCCGGCCACGAGGCCCATGTACTCGAGCGCACGCTCGGCGGACTGACGCTCCGTGTCGTCCATCATCGACGGATCCGGGACGCTCTCACCAAGAGGCGCGCCCTGACCCGGGTTGGTGCCCCAGGTGACGAAGGGTGTGAGTGCAGTTGCGTCGAGGATGACCTCGTTGTCGAACTCGGCATCGTCGTCCGTGTGCAACTCGCGCCAGTTGGCGAGCGCCGCGTCCCAGTCCGCACCCTTGGGCGCGTGGTCGCGGCCCTCGAGGTAGTCAAAGGTGGTCTCGTCAGGCGCGATCATGCCCGCCCGGGCGCCGGCTTCGATCGACATGTTGCAGACGGTCATCCGCGCCTCCATGGACAGTGCCCTGATCGCACTGCCGCGGAACTCGAGGACGTAGCCCTGACCGCCGCCGGTGCCAATCTTGGCGATGACCGCGAGGACGATGTCCTTGGCCGTGACACCAGACTGGAGCTCGCCTTCGACCGTGATCGCCATGGTGCGGAACGGCTTGAGCGGCAGCGTCTGGGTGGCGAGGACGTGCTCGACCTCGGAGGTGCCGATCCCGAACGCGAGGGCACCGAAGGCGCCATGGGTCGAGGTGTGGCTGTCGCCGCAGACGACCGTCATTCCGGGCTGCGTCAGACCGAGCTGCGGGCCGACGACGTGGACGATGCCCTGCTCCGCGTCGCCCATGGGATAGAGCCGGATGCCGAACTCGTCGCAGTTGGTGCGCAGCGTCTGCACCTGGGTGAGGCTGATCGGATCGGTGATCGGGCCGGGCGTCGTCGGGACGTTGTGATCCTCTGTCGCCAGGGTGAGGTCCGGGCGACGGACGGGTCGCTGCGACAGGCGCAGTCCGTCGAAGGCCTGCGGGCTCGTCACCTCGTGGAGGAGGTGGAGGTCGATGTAGAGCAGGTCCGGCTCGCCCTCGCCCCGACGCACCACATGTGCGTCCCACACCTTCTCTGCCAGGGTCTTCCCCACGGCCAACACCTCCACGAAAAACGGGTCTGGGGCGCCACCTCGCACGGGGTCGGCACCATCGCTCCCATCGAGATTGGCACGCGGTACGGAACCCGGGACTTGCGTCTCACGGCTTGGGACGGCAGTATCAAGACATGGACAACACCAGTGGGGTTGGCGTTCTCGACAAGGCAGCGATCGTCTTGAGCGCACTCGAAGCGGGGCCCTCGACCCTCGCCCAGCTCGTCACCGCCACCGGGCTCGCCCGCCCGACGGCGCACCGGCTCGCGGTTGCTCTCGAGCACCACCGCCTCGTTGGCCGCGACATGCAGGGACGCTTCGTCCTGGGCCCGCGCCTCGGCGAGCTCGCTGCCGCCGCCGGCGAGGACCGCCTCCTGGCGGCCGCGGGACCGGTTCTCGGCGCGCTGCGCGACCACACCAACGAGAGCGCCCAGCTGTTCCGCCGACAGGGCGAGCACCGCATCTGTGTGTCGGCTGCCGAGCGGCCGGTCGGGCTGCGCGACTCGATCCCGATCGGCGCCAGCCTGACGATGCTTGCTGGCTCGGCCGCCCAGATCCTGCTCGCGTGGGAGGAGCCCGACCGGCTCCACCGCGGCCTCCAGGGTGCCGCCTTCAACGCCACCACCCTGTCCGGCGTGCGCCGTCGCGGGTGGGCCCAGAGCGTCGGCGAACGCGAAGCCGGGGTCGCCTCGGTCTCGGCTCCCGTCCGCTCCCCCTCCGGGCGGGTCATCGCCGCCGTCTCGATCTCGGGACCGATCGAGCGCCTCTCGCGTCAGCCGGGCCGGCTCCACGCAGCCACCGTGATCGCCGGCGCCAACAAGCTCACCGAGGTGCTCACCCGTCACGCCAAGACCGCGGAGGAACAGCACTCCGCCTGACCGGACGATCTCAGCCGGCACCGAGAAACGCGAAAGTCCCCGCCACCAGAAGGTGACGGGGACTTCGTGCGTGTAGCCCCGACGGGATTCGAACCCGCGCTAACGCCGTGAGAGGGCGCCGTGCTAGGCCGCTACACAACGGGGCCCTAGCTGTGCTGTCGGAGCAAGCTCCGAACAGCGGGTGAAAGAATACCGCAGAACGGAGATTCCTTCGGATGAGCCTATGCCACAAGGACATTGACTGGCTGGGGTACCAGGACTCGAACCTAGAATGACGGTACCAGAAACCGTAGTGTTGCCGATTACACCATACCCCAAGGGGGTATCACCGTGGCTTTGGTCCGAAGACTTCATGCACCGGTGAACCGAGGAGTGATACTACCGGCCCCCTCCTCCACTCCCAAATCGGTCGGTATGCCGCGTGGCCGTCGACTCTCCGGCGGACTCAGAGGGAGTCGCGCAGGGCCTGCAGTCGGGCGAGTGTCGAGGTCTTGCCGAGGATCTCCATGGACTCGAAGAGCGGGGGGCTGATGCGCGCTCCGGAGACCGCCGTGCGCAGCGGGCCGAACGCGAACTTGGGCTTGATGCCGAGGCCTTCGACGATCGACTCACGTAGCGAGGCCTCGATGGCGCTGGCGTTCCAACCGCTGTCGGTGCCGAGCACCCCGGCACCGTGGTCATCGATGTCACCCAGGGCGGCGAGGGCCGCATCGAGCACCTGACCCGCATCGTCCTTGAGCTGGCCGCGGGCGTCCTCGGCGATCTCGAGGGCATCGTCCGCAACGAAGAACGGGCGGACGAGTGCGGACGCCTCGTTGAGGTGGGCGAGGCGCGTCTGGATGAGCTCAGCGACGGCCTTGAGCCGCCCGAGCTCGCCGAGTGACGGGTTGCCCGAGAGCACCTCGTCACGCTCGAGGAACGGCAGGAGCCGCGACGTGAAGTCGCCGAGGTCGAGCTCGCGGATGTAGACGCCGTTGAGCCAGTCGAGCTTCTTGAGGTCGAAGATCGGCCCGACCGGGTTGACCTTCTTCCAGTCGAAGCCGTCGCTGAACTCGCGGAAGGTGAAGACCTCACGCTCGGTGCCATCCGCCTCGAGGATCGGTGGATAGGCCAGCAGCGCAAGGAAGTTCACGAGCGCCTCGGGCAGATAGCCCTCTTCGCGGAACCACGTGAGGCGCGCGGCCGGGTTCTTGCGCTTGGAGATCTTGGATTTGTCGGTGTTGCGCAGCAGCGGCATGTGCGCGAACTTCGGCGGCTCCAGTCCGAGCCACTGGTAGAGCAGCACGTGCTTGGGCGTTGAGCTGATCCACTCCTCGCCGCGCACGACGTGGGTGATGCCCATCTCGTGGTCGTCGACGACGACGGCGAGGTGATAGGTCGGGAAGCCGTCGGCCTTGAGGATGACCTGGTCGTCGGGGCGCGGTGCGGAGACGGTGCCACGGATGAGGTCATCGAAGGTCAGCGGCGCATCGTCGGGGATGAACATGCGCACGACCGGCTGCTTCTCGCTGAAGCCGGGCAGCTCGGCCCGCTCCTCGCGCGTCTTGCCATGGCAGAGACGGTCATAGCCGGTCGGCTGCTTGGTCTTCTGCTGGACCTCGCGCATCTGCGTGAGGCGCTCACCCGAGCAATAGCAGTGGTAGGCCTTGCCGTCGGCGAGCAGCCGCTCGACGTAGGGCTTGTAGGTGTCAAGCCGCTCGCTCTGCCGGTACGGCGCGAACGGCCCCCCGACATCGGGTCCCTCGTCCCACGTGAGGCCGAGCCAGTGCAGGGTGTCGTAGACCTGCTCCTCGCTGTCCGCCTGGAAGCGCGCACGGTCGGTGTCCTCGATGCGCAGGAGGAAGCGCCCACCCTGCTGTCGCGCGAAGGCAAGGTTGAACAACGACATGTAGGCCGTGCCGACGTGTGGATCTCCCGTGGGTGACGGGGCGACGCGAAGGCGAGGGCTGAGGGCTGCGGGGGTGGGCTTTTCGCTCATGATCCCCCGATTCTAGGGTCTACGTTGGATTGCAGGACCGGGCGACCGGCGTCCGGCACGACGTCCGGAGGAACCCCATGGCCAATCACGTGTATGCCATCTCAGAGCTTGTTGGCAGCTCACCAGAGGGTGTGGAGGCAGCAGTGCAGAACGCCCTTGCCTCGGCGAGTTCGAGTGTGCGCAACCTGGACTGGTTCGAGGTGACCCAGATCCGTGGCCACCTCGGCGACACCGGACAGGTCGCCGACTGGCAGGTCGGCATCAAGCTCGGGTTCCGCGTCGAGAAGTAACAGCCGCGACGACCCGGCGGTCTCAGCCCAAAGTCTTGCGTCGGGAAGCCAGCCACGCACGTTCGGCGGGATTCTCCGTGGTCGCGATCGCGGCGGCATACGCGCGACGTGCGTCGTTCGTTCGTCCCAGGCGGCGCAACAGATCGGCTCTGGTCGCGTGCCACGGTGCGTATGCCGTGAGCTCCAGTCCGTCGACGATGGCCAGGGCCACCTGTGGTCCGTCGAGCTCGGCTAGGGCGACCGCGCGGTTGAGGGCGACGACCGGCGAGGGCCGCACGTGCATGAGCTGGTCGTAGAGCGCGACGATCTGCCTCCAGTCAGTCAGCGAGACATCGAGTGCGTCGGTGTGGACAGCCTGGATGGCAGCCTGCAGCTGGTAGGGCCCAGGAGCGTTGCGGCGCAGGCACTCTCGCACGATGGCGTGACCTTCGTCGATGAGGTGGGAATCCCAATTTGTGCGGCCCTGGTCGTCGAGAGTGACGAGGCTCCCATCGGCGGCGATGCGGGCCGGGCGGCGGGCCTGGCTCAACAGCATGAGGGCGAGCAGACCGTCGACCTCCGGCGGAGAGCCGATTTCGTCGGCGATCAATCGCACGGCCCGGGTGAGGCGGATGGCCTCGTCGGCGAGGTCCTGTCGGTCGGCGTTGTCCGCGGTCGAGCTGAGGTAGCCCTCGTTGTAGACGAGATAGAGCACCGCGAGCACGCCGTCGAGGCGTTCGGCGAGGTCGGCGCGCTCGGGGATGCGATAGGGGATACCGGCCTTGGCGATCTTGGCCTTGGCCCGGGTGATGCGTTGGGCCATTGTCGTCTCGGGGATGAGGAAGGCGCTGGCGATCTCGGCGACGGTGAGCCCGCCGAGCAGACGCAGGGTGAGCGCGACCCGAGCCGGCTCGGCCAGCGCGGGGTGGCAGCAGGTGAAGATGAGTCGGAGCCGGTCGTCGGTGACGGGACCTGTGGGCTCCGGGGGCGTGTCGTCGGTGAGCATCGTGGCCTCCGCGTACTTCTCGTCGCGGACCTTCTCGCGGCGCAGGTGATCCAGCGCCTTGCGGCTGGCCGTGGTGGTGAGCCACCCCGCGGGATTGGGCGGGACGCCTTCCTGCGGCCACCGCTCGAGCGCGATGACGATGGCTTCACCGAGGGCATCCTCGGCGAGGCCGATGTCGCCGTAGCGGCGGATGAGCCCGGCGATGACGCGGCCGTACTCGGCGCGGACGACGTCAGCGACGGCGTCCGCGCCGAGAGCGGCGGCGGGGCGTTGGGCGCTCACGCGTGAGAGCTCAGGCCTCGCCTGCGAAGGGACGGACCTCGACGGGTCCGCCGCAGGCGGCCGAACCCTCCTTGGCCCATTGCAGGGCCTCGTCGAGGTCAGCAGCCTCGATGACCCAGAAGCCGCCGAGGTACTCCTTGGCCTCGGAGAAGGGGCCGTCCGTGACGGTCGGGCTGTCACCGGTGGCGTCGACGGTCGTTGCGGTCGCAATCGGCTCGAGGCCACCCGCGAAGACCCACTTGCCGGCGTTGCGCACCTTCTGGTTGAACTTCTCGACCGTGGCGAACATCTCCTGGATGACGTCGTCCGAAGGCATCTCGTCATCGACGGAGCCAGGAACCGAGAGCAGGTACTGAGTCATGGTGATTCTCCTATGGGTGAACGACCGGCCGCCTTCAAGGACGCCCTGCGGTGTCGTTCATCCTCTCCACGAACGGGTGCATATGCATACGACACCTCCGGCGAAGTTTCTTCAAACTTTTTTGAGGGACGCCTGGCCGGACCGGCCAACTATCAGCTCGCGCTACCCAGCATGACGCCTGTGCTCAGGGGAGAGTCGGCGTTGCGGAGCTGATAGTCCGCCGGTCAGTCGGCAGCGACGAGGGGTCGCCATTGGCCGAGTCTCGGCAGGTCCAACTTCGAGGTTCGACAGAGTTCCACCGAAGTGATCAGAGAATGCGGGCCTTGCGCGCGAGACTGATTCACCTGGACATCGAAGCCCGCACCCGAACAAAGGACCCGACATGTTCCACGGACTCTCCACCGTCACCCTCTACGCCCCCGACCTCGACGAGGCCGGCCGCTGGTACACCGAAGCCCTCGGCGTCGCGCCCTACTACGTCACGCCGGCATACATCGAGTTCCATGTCGGTCCGATGAAGTTCGAGCTCGGCTTCATCAAGGCTGCCTACGCCGGATCACCGCTGGCCAAGACGCCGGCCCCGGTCGACGGCAGCCCGTCCGGTGCCGTGGCCAACTGGCACGTCGACGACGTGGCGGCCGAGCGGGAACGCCTCATCGGGCTCGGCGCCACGCCGCACGATGACGTCGTCGAGCGAGGCGAGGGCGCGGGCTATGTCACCGCGTCGGTCATCGACCCGTTCGGCAACATCATCGGCCTCATCCACAACCCGCACTGGGCCACCATCCACGCCGGCCAGCCCTCCTGATCGTCGGTCAGCGGTCGGGGTCGGTCAGCGGTCGGGGTCGGTCAGCGGTCGGAGCTGGCGTGCTCGGCCACCCTGTGCTGCTCGCGCTCGTCGACGACCCGCCAGAAGAACGCTCCGGACGTCACGACGATGCCAAGCACCGCGGTGGCCCACGGGAGGGGACTGCTCGCCTTGTTGCCAAGAACCAGAGCAGCCAGGACAAGGCCGAGACCCCACGTCACGTGCATACCGAACGAGAACATGCGCATGGGCCGAAGTCTTGCAGGGACCACGCTCAAGCGCTCGTCAGTCGGCACTGACGAACGGGTTGCTCAGTGTGCCGATCTGGTCGATCTCGACGTCGACGCGCTGGCCAGCGACAACCTGACCGACGCCGGCAGGGGTGCCGGTGAGGATGACGTCACCCGGCAGGAGCGTGAACGCCTGCGAGGCGTGCGCGATGAGTTCGGCGACGCCATGGACCATGTCGGAGGTCGGGCCGTCCTGCACGACGTCGCCATCCAGGGTCGTGCGGATCCGGCAGGCCGACGGATCAAGGCTGGTCTCGATCCACGGGCCGAGCGGGCAGAACGTGTCGAGGCCCTTGGCCCGGGCCCACTGACCGTCGCCACGTTGGAGGTCCCGCGCCGTGACGTCGTTGGCCACGGTGTAGCCGAAGACGATTGACAGGGCCTGGTCGACCGGCACGTCCTTGGCGACGCGACCAATGATCACGGCCAGCTCACCTTCGTAGCTCACCTCGTCGGTGAAGCCGGGGATGACCACGGGGTCGCCCGGGCCAACGACCGCGGTGTTGGGGATGAGAAACATGAGCGGCGTGGACGGCGCCTCGCCGCCCATCTCCTTGGCGTGATCGGCGTAGTTCTTGCCAATGCCGATCACCTTGCTACGCGGGATGACCGGCGCGAGGAGGCGGACGTCCGCGACGAGGTGGGTCGCGCCCGTCAGCTCGATCTTCGTGTAGAGAGGATCCCCAGTGATCTCGGCGATCTTCTCGCCGGCTCCGTCGACCAAGCCGTAGACCGGGTCCTCACCTGTCGTAAATCTCGCGATGCGCACGCGCTCACTCTAGGTGCCTCGTCCTGGGCGAGGGTCACCCGAGGCGAGCAGCGACGGTCTCGGCGAGGACGGCATACCCGGCGTCGTTGGCGTGAATGTCGTTCTTGGTGCACATCCACGTCCACGCGCAGATCGCTGCGACGTTCGTCGGGATCATTCCGTATGCCGTGGCGACCGGTGTCGTGTCGGCGGACCTGAGCGCGGTGGCCACGTCCGCAACGTCGGCTCCGACGGTCGCGGCCGAACGAGCGACGGCGGCGTTGAGCAGTGACTGGAGGAAGGTCGACAGTCCGGCCACCTGCTGACCCGACGCACCGGTGAGCCACGCGGCAAGGAACGGGTTGTAGTAGTTGAGGACGACGATCTCCGTGTCCGGCCCGGTGGCGGCACGCAGCTGGCCGAGCGTGGTCGTGAGGTTGCGCTCCACGGTGGCGAGCGCGGCGAGGGCACACGCGACGTCGACCGTCGGGCGGGCGCAGGGGGTGACGTCGTTGGCGCCGATGTCGATCGTGACCAGGTCGACCTTGCCCTTGTGCGCCTTGAGGAACTCGACGCCCTCAGCGAGCTGGCTGCCCGCCTCGTAGTCGCAGCGATCCGCACCCATGAGAGACGTCGTCGTGGCGCCGGAACAGGAGATGTTGCGCAACTTCGCCTTGGGAGCGGTGTCCTGCAAGGCCTCGAGCACTCCCCCGACGTAGCCACCTGCTCGGTCGTCCCCGGCACCAGGTTGGTAGCCCGCAGCGAGGGAGTCGCCCAGGGCGAGATACCAGCTCGTCGCCTTGTCGGAACCTTGGCCGGGGCCGGCAGACGCGGCGGATGGCGCCACGAGGGCCACCAGGGCGACGAGGGACGCGAGGGCGAGAGTGAGGATTCGGCGCATGACATCAGCTCCAGTGCAGGCGGGCCCGCGGCGCTGCGGACATCATCGGATCGTCGCACAGCACTCGACGTGATGAGGGAGGTCGGGCGAAGTCGCTCGCTTAGGCTGGTGCGGTCATGACTGCAGCCACCCACTCGCCACCGTTCCCCATGCTCGTGGACCGCGACACGTGGTCTGCGCTCGAGGCGAACCACCAGGAGCGGGTTGACGCGGCCACATCCGCACATCGGGCCCGACGAGGCCTGGGGGTGCCCCATCCGATCGAGGACTTCCTCTTCAGCTACTACTCCACGAAGCCCGCCCAGCTGCGGCGTTGGCATCCGGGAGTGGGCGTGCGTCTCGAGGGAGCGGCCGGACTGGAGCGCGCGCCATGGAAGCACTATCGGGTCATCGGGGACGCCGTCGAGGTCGACGTGGAGGCGTTCGTTGCGGCGCGCGGGCGCGCGGTCGAGTTCATCGGCCGACTTCTTGCTGCCACGGCCAGCCGACCCGCCCGGCTGGGTTGCTTCGGACTCCATGAGTGGGCCATGGTCTACCGCGCGTCCGACGGCGACGTGCGCCACGAGCAGGTGCCATTGCGGCTCAGCCAGGCAGAGACCGACTCGGTCGTCGAACGTCACCAGATCACCTGCAGCCACTTCGACGCGTTTCGCTTCTTCACGCCAGATGCGTTGTCGCGCAACGCGATCCAGCCGACGCGCGACTCGCAGGTGGAACTGGAACAGCCGGGCTGCCTGCACGCCGGGATGGACCTCTACAAGTGGGCGACGAAGCTGACGCCGATCGTCCCGGGCGACCTCACGATGGACTGTTTCGATCTGGCCATGGAGATCCGCCTTCTGGACATGCAGGCCTCGCCGTATGACCTCTCGGGCTACGAGGTCGAACCGGTGAGGATTGAGACGGCAGTCGGCAAGACGGCATACATGGAGCGTCAGCGAGCGTTCGCCGAGCGGTCCAACGATCTGCGCCACCGTCTGCTCGCCGTCGTGGCGGACGTCAGTCGGGGGTGACGCGACCGCGGCCGGACTTCACGTTGCCGCGACGCTTCTTGGCGTCGAGTCGGCGGCGTTGGGAGCCACGAGTGGGTCGCGTCGGACGCCGAGTTGGCGGCGCCGGAGCCAGCGCATCCCGCAACAGGTTGGCGAGGCGCTCTCGAGCCGCGGCTCGGTTGCGCAGCTGCGATCGGTACTCCGACGCCGCGACCACGAGCCGTCCTTGCACGAGGCTCGACTCCAGCACCTCGAGGACACGCTCGATCTGGGTCGGCGTCAGGGACGTGGACGCGGCCGGGTCGAAGACGAGCTCGACCCGGCTGTCGGTGGTGTTGACGCCCTGCCCACCCGGGCCCGACGAACGACTGAACCGCTCGACAAGGTCAGCAGCGTCGATGACGAGACCACCCGGCATACCGGGTCCTGGCCTCACCACGAGATCGCCGATTCCGGTCGTCACAGCAACGGCACTGCACGGGCCGCAGTGAGCTCAGCCATGATCTCGTCATCCACGGGCACGTCGCTCTCGACGAAACCGAGATCGACATACATCGCTCGCGCGGCAACGTTCTCGGGTTGGTAGGACAGTCGGACGGCCGTGACGTTGGGCTTCGCGAAGAGCCAGCGGATCAGCGTGACCATGGCTGCCCGTCCGACTCCCTTCCCCTGCTCGCCAGCGTCGACCATCACGCCACCGATCCAGTGCATCTGGTCGTCGTCATCCCATCCCCACATGACATGGCCGACGATGATGTCGTCGGCGTGGACACCCAGCGAGTGCCACTCGCCCTCACGCTGCGACAGCAACAAGTAGCGGGCCGCGCTCGGGGGCACGAAGCCACGCTGGTCATCGCGCGGCGCGACGTCGGCGATGTCGCGCCAGTTCGCGTCGGTCACGGCGACCAGGGTCACGCGTCGGGCAGCGCTGTCGAGGACACCCCCGTTGATGACGTCCGCCGTGCCCTCTGCCCCACCGTCGCCCGTCACACCGCCATCATCCGTGCCGGGACACCCGGCTGTCGAGGACGTTTCGTGATCGAGGCGCTCAGGGCCGGATGCGGCATCAGCGCGGGACCGGCTCACGTCACGAGCTGTAGTAGCCGTAGTCGAGGGCATAGAGACCGCGCAGCGTCGGGTACTCCGCCGTCGTCCACAGCTCCCCCCGGCCACCCCAGTAGCTGAAGTCCTCGGTGCCCACCGGAAGATGGTTGCCCCAGCTCTCCAGCGCCCCGGACGACGGCGTGTAGCGGTAGACGTCCCCGCGGTCGTTGTCCGTGCCGGGAGCCGAACCTCCGTCGCTCTGGCTGAGATAGAGGCGCCCATTGACGAACACCCCACCCTGGAGACTGTCGACACCGATGTTCCAGGCGCCGTCGGCACCAGCCACCGTCGAGGTCTCCGCAATCAGCTGCGAGGTCTCGTCGAGGTTGTAGCGCACGGTGCGCGGCGAGGTCTGCGCCGTGTCACCGGGTGCGCGGTACTCGGTCGCGACGAGGGTGTCCGGGGATGTGGTGCGGTCGATCGCCACGGACGAGTAGCGAAACGACCCCTGGCGGGCGTAGCGGTGGACCTGCGGCGCGACGTACTTGTAGCCGTAGGCGCCATAACCCGACGCGGTCTTGCCGATGGCATCCGTGATGGCGGTGTTGACGCTCCAGATCCGACCCATGTCGAAGACCCGGATGCCCGTGGTGTCAGCGACGTAGAGATAGCGGCCGTACCAGGCGAGACCTCCCGCGTGCGTGCTCGCGATCGAGAACGTCGGCGACGTCGAGGTTCCACCGGGAACGGCGAGGAGGACGTGGCGGTACTTGGCGTTGGCGCGGTCGAGGATCGAGACGCGAGCGCCCTTGTTGGTGCCGCCGTCGTGGTCATACCAAGAGGTGGCAATGAGCGATCGGCCACCCGCGGTCGTGCCGGCTCCACCGTAGGCGTCATAGGTTGTCGAAACGCCCTGCGCGTACCACTGCTCCGTGTCGTTGTCATCGCTCGCCCAGCAGTACTTCTTCGTGACGTGAGGTAGCACCGAGGTGCACGACGAACCGGTCGGGCCCACGCGGTTGGCGTCCGCGGCGACAGTGTCGAGGCTGACGTTGGGCAGCGCGGCGTCAAGAGCGCCCAGCACCGCGCTCGAGCTGCTCGAGCGGGTGAGGTTGAAGCCGGTCGTCGGGATCGGCGACGCAGCCTGCGCCGCGCCCACCCCGATCGAACCGACGACCACGGCGGCAGCGGCCGACGCCACCACCGCACGGAAGAACCCCTTGGCCCCGAGAACGCGCTGTCTATGCATGTGCTTCCCCTCCGGTCAGTCGGGGTCGAAGTGACCCCCTACTGAAGGCTAGGGGCGCCCGTGCTGCGACGCATCCGCTGGACGCGGCCAGCGGATGCGGCCAGCACGTCGGGCGTGCCGCAAACTGCTCAGCGCGCGGGCACCCCGGCACGGAGCAGGCCGTAGGTGACGCTCTCGACGAGTGCCATCCAGCTCGCTTCGAGGATGTTGGGTGCGACGCCGATGGTCTCCCACGTGAACTCACCGTCGCTGGTCTCGATGAGCACCCGCGTCACGGCGTCAGTGCCGTGGGCGGCGTCAAGGATGCGCACGCGGTAGTCGATGAGCTCGAGGTGCTCGACCTCGGGGTATGCCGGAGCGAGCGCGAGCCGCAACGCGTGGTCGAGTGCGTTGACCGGACCGTTGCCCTCACCGGTGCGCAGGACACGTTTGCCACCGGCGGTGAGCTTGACGGTCGCCTCCGACAGCGCGTCGCCTGCGGTCTGCGAGTCGGTGATGACGCGCCATGACTCGATCTCGAAGAATGCCGGGAGTGCCCCCTCGATCTCGCGACGCAGCAGGAGCTCGAAGCTCGCGTCGGCCGCGTCGAAGGTGTAGCCCCGCAGCTCGAGGTCCTTGACCCGAGCGAGCACCTTCTTGACCAAGGCACTGTCCGCCTCGTTGTCCGGGTCGAGCTCAAAGCCGAGCTCACGCGACTTGAGCTCGATCGACGCTCGCCCGGCCATGTCGGAGATGAGCATGCGCATGTCGTTGCCCACGTGCTTGGGATCCAGGTGCTGATAGAGATCGGGGTCGACCTTGATCGCGCTGGCGTGCAGACCCGCCTTGTGCGCGAACGCACTCGCGCCAGTGTAGGGCTGACGTGAGTAGGCCGGCACATTGGTGATCTCACTGATGGCGTGGCTGATCCGCGTCGACTCCTGCAGCAGGTGCGGGTCCATGACCTCGCGTCCCACCTTGAGCTGAAGGTTGGCGACGACGGTGACGAGGTTGGCGTTGCCGGTGCGCTCGCCGTAGCCGTTGATGGTGCCCTGGACATGGGTCGCGCCGGCGTCGACGGCGGCCATCGAGTTGGCCACGGCGCAGCCAGTGTCGTTGTGGCAGTGGATGCCGAGCCGGGCATCTCCATTCGCCGCGTCCAGCCCGAGGGCATCGACGACGTCCGTGACAACGTCCCATACCTGGCCCGGCAGCATGCCGCCGTTGGTGTCACAGAGCGCCGCGACCTCCGCACCCGACTCGAGCGCGACGCGAAGTGCCTCGATCGCATAGGTGCGGTCCACGGCATACCCGTCGAAGAAGTGCTCCGCGTCCAGGAAGACGCGCCGCCCCTCCCCGCGCAGGAACGACACCGTGTCGCGGATCATCTCGAGGTTCTCGGCGGGTGTGGTGCGCAGTGCCCGCTCGACGTGGCCCACGTGCGACTTCGCGACGAGGGTGACGACCGGCGCCTGGCTGTCGATGAGCGCCCGGACCAGCGGGTCCGTCGATGCCTTGCCGCCGACCCGGCGCGTCGCACCGAACGCCGCGAGCGTGGCGTTCTTGAGGGTGAGTTCGGTGGCGGCCCGGGCGAAGAACTCCGTGTCCTTGGGGTTCGCGCCGGGCCAGCCACCTTCGATGAAGCCGACTCCGAGGTCGTCGAGGTGCGACGCAATCGTGAGCTTGTCCACGACGGAGAGGTTGAGGCCCTCCTGCTGGGCACCGTCACGCAAGGTGGTGTCGTAGACGTGCAAGTCGCTCATTCGGGTGGCCTCGATCTTCATCTCTGCGTCGGCTTCGTCAAAACGTGTGCCTCAAGTGTCGCTGTCGACCTGCGCTGCCGCTCGGGCGGCCGGGGGTGTGGCGGCCGAGCCTTCTGTCCGGCCGACTCAGGCTCACCGTCGTCGACCAAACAAAAAGACCCCCCAGGTGTGGGAGGTCTGCGCGACGAACGGCGTTCGTTCGTCGCGCTAGTCGATAATGACGGTGGCGGTGGCCACGGACATGAGGGTCACGGGGAGAGACTGACATGCCCGACCAGCATTCGGGAAGGGCTGTCCACATCGCGGTCGATGCAGAGCATTTCGGAGTATGCCGTCCGCTCGCCTTCGCTCACTAGGCTCAGCTCCCATGGGAGAGACACTGCACCTCACCGCCATCCTCGAACCGCGCGGGCCCGCAGGTGGGTTCGCGTTCACCGACGAGCAGGTCGCCGCGATGGGTGATGGCGCCAAGGTCTTTCCCGTGATCGTGACCATCAACGGCAGGGCCATCGCGCTCCGGCTCGCGCGCATGGGCGACGAGAACCTGGTCGGCTTCAGCAAGGCCGCGCGGGCACAGGCCGGGGTCGAACTCGGCGACGAGGTGACCTTTGACATCGCTGCGGACCTGACTCCGCGCACGGTCGAGGTCCCGGACGATCTCGCTGCCGCGCTCGCCGCGGACCCCGACGTCGAGAAGGCCTTCGACGCCATGGCCTACTCACACCGCAAGGAGTACGTCCGGTGGGTCACCGAGGCCAAGCGCGAACAGACCCGTCTCGACCGCATCGCCAAGACCATCGAGATGGTGCGCGAGGGCAAGACCCGCTGACCCGCTCCCCCATGTGAGCGCTCAGCCGGTGCGTCGACGACCCACCCGGTCGCGCGACGTCGTGCCGTCAAGGCGGGCCCGGTCGGCGGCAGCGCGCCCGACATGCCACCCTTCCGCATCGCGAACGGACTGGGTTCTGCGTCGCGTGAGCGAGGGGAACCACTCGCCCACCACGTGCTCGACCTTCTCGGTCCGGGCCGCCATGAGCGGGACGAGCTCCTGACCTCTCGAGCTGGCCGCTGATGCGGCCGACTCCATCTCGGCGGCTGCGACCAGGGCGAGCCGCTCACCGATCCGGTGGGCGTAGGCGGTGAGGAACGACGAACGGAAGGCCCTGGTCCGGCTGCGTCCGCGGTAGTCCGCGCGCGAGCCCTCGGCCATCATCGCGGTGTTGGCCTGGACGAGGAGAGACGTGAAGAGCAGCTCGACGCCCTCGAGGTCGGACTCGAAGCCGATCACCGTGCCGAAGCCGAGCTCACGCGTCCAGATCATGCGGCACCGGTTGGCCGTGGCCACGGCGGTGAGCAGCGAGGCCTTCGGGCCGTCATATGGCGTGTCGATCCCGATCCGGCGACCTTGTGGCCCGCCGTCAAGCGCGCCCTCCCCGTCCTCGTCGGCAAGAAGTGCGACGTCGATGCTGTGTCGCGCCATCAGCGCCTGCGCACCAGCAGTGAAGGTTTCGGCCTCCGCGGCGAAGTTCGTCGACTCCGCCTTGGCGAGCAGCAGACGGACCCGCTCGAGGATCCGCGAGTCCACGTCGGCAGGTTGCCCCGAGGGAGAGTTCTTTGCCGCGGAGGTCGCCGACGGACGGAAAACTCCCGGCAACGGCGTGAGCCGCTCGATCACGGGAACCCACTGGAGCAGATGCATGGCCGTCAGGGCCCGTGAGATCAGACTCAGCCAGTCGACCCCGCGCTGGCGATGCGCGTCGAGCCAGGTCTGCGAGCGCGACCACCAGACACCGCCTTCGAGCGCCTGGAGCTGGGCCATGAAGGTCGGGTCAACCGTCGCCGGGGCATAGCGGTCAAGCTCGTCGGAAATGGCGTCGAGGACGAAGGCCTGATCGTCGGTCGTGAGCCGCCGGACCGCCATCCGGTGGACGTCGGAGGGCTGCCATCCGCGTTGCCAGGCGCCGGCCGTCGCGTCACGGATGCCGACGACGAGTGCCGTGACGACCGTGCGCGATCCCTCGGCCGTCGCGCACCTCTGCGCCAACTCCACGGTGACGTCGTCGAACGCGCGAGTGCGGTTGAGGTTCAGTGACCGGATCGCCAGGTCGACGAGTTCCGCCTCGGTGGTGCTGCTCATGGGCTCCCCTGGTGACGTGTGAACGCCCAGCATTGCACCGGCGACCGACGCCAGGTTCCGCTCGAGCGGGCCTGTGGACAACGGCATACCCAACCCTTGCCCTGTGGACGACACGTCAACATGTCGTTGACATAGCCATGCTGTCAACCTATGGTTGACAGCATGGCAAAAACATTGGGTCTGCGAACCTCCAGGGCCACCGACCTGACGTCGGGCAGTGTCTGCGTCCTGCTCGGCGCGGTCGCCCTGATGCTGTCTCGCGGACGGGATGGTTTCGACAAGGGACTCTTCCAGGGCGCCACCGTCGCGCTCATGATTCTCGGCGCCTACCTCCTGGGATCAGCCATCCGAGCCCGCAACGACGCCACACCCGGCGTCGAGGGCGAGAGCCACGGGGACGACGACCTCTGGCTGCCGAGCCGTGACAAGCACTGAGACCGTCGGCGACGCCGTGGGGCACAGCGCCCTCGTCGACGCCATCGGCACCGCGATCCTCACGTCCGCACCCGGCGACGACCCCCTTGCCCTCGTCCGCCACGCTGCCTGCGCCGAGGCGGCGGTCCGTGACCTCCTCCAACAGTCCGTCGGCGCTGCCCGCGCCGGTGGCCACAGCTGGGCCGCCATCGGGACCGAACTTGGGATGACGCGACAGGCCGTCCAGCAGCGCTTCGGGGACCGCTCCACGGGCGACCCGGTCTCTGCCGAGCAGCGGTGGCTCGGCCCGGTCACCGCCTTCGACGAGATGGCCGAACTCGAGATCGCCGGCCGACGGGGATGGCACACGGTCCGCGCCGGCATGCTGCGCCACCTCGTCGTCCACACACCCACGCAGTGGGAGCACAAGCGCGTCGTGTGGACCGGGTCGCTCAAGAGATACGAGAAGGACGGATGGGTCGTGGGCTGCCGCGCCCTTCCCTGGATCTATCTCGTCCGTGACACCGGGCTCCCCGCCGAGGGCGCAGCGGATCAGGAAGGCGCAGGAACGCCGAGCGTGAGGTAGGCGAAGCCGAAGGCGTTGCGATATCCGTGCAGCCACCTCTTTCGGTGCTGGTCGGCGCGTGCCCGGACCTCGGCGTCGTCGTGATGGAGGAGCCACTCCTCAAGGTCGGCGAGGTAGCCGGACTCGAACGCGAACAACTCGTCCTCGTTCGCGGTCTCGGTCCACAGTGGCCGGAATCCGGCCTCGACCGCCAGGTCGACGAGCCCGGCAACCGACGGCAGGGCCACCACGTCGTCCCACACGAGCTCGGGTTGCACGGGTCCTCGCACCTCCCACGTCCCCTCGCCGAGAACCAGCCGGCCACCCGGTCGCACGAGCGACATGAGGGCCGCGAGTGCCTCGGCCGGTGAGTCACCGAAGGCGTGGGACGAGCCGATGCAGATGACGACGTCCGCAGGCTCGCTCACCTCGCCACCCGGCAGGTTCTGGAACGTCACCCGCTCCGAGACGCCGAGCTCCTGTGCCCTGGCCCGACCCCGTTCGAGGTGGCGCTCCTCGGTGTCCACGCCCAGCGAAGTCGCTCCGGGAGCTCGCGCAGCGATCCGCACCAACAGTTGACCCCAGCCGCACCCGACGTCGAGGACGGTGGAGGGCGCAGCCGCCGCCAACCGGCCCGCGAGGGCGTCCGCTCGCGCATCGGACAACGGCGCGTTGAAGGTCAGGTGCTCATAGAAACCCGGGGTGTCAGTCACCCGGCGAGTCAATCAGCGCCGTCCGCACGTCTCGACCGGGTTTCACGATGGACGAGTTCAGGTGACCGAACGCCACCAGAAGCTGGGCTCGGAGGGAGGGGCGGACACGTCGATGCGCTCGCCCGGCCGCGGCACGACGACCTTGACTCCCCGGCGCTCGGCCTCGACCAGGACCCGCTCGATCGGCTCGCTCCACGGGTGGAAGGCCAGGTTGAACGTGCCCCAGTGCACCGGCACCATCACACCGGCCCGCACGTCGAGGTGCGCCTCGACACCGTGCTCAGGCGTCATGTGGATCGTCGGCCAGCCGTCGTCGTAGGCGCCGACCTGCACCAGCGACACGTCGAAGGGACCGTAGCGCTCGCCGATCTGCGCGAAGCCCACGAAGTAGCCGGTGTCGCCCGAGTAGAAGACCTTGTGCGACTCCCCCTCGATGACCCACGAGGCCCAGAGGGTGCCGTCACGGGAGAGCCCACGACCGGAGAAGTGTTGCGCCGGAGTCGCGACGAGGCGCACGCCCTCGACCTTGGTGTCCTCGTGCCAGTCGAGTTCGTCGATGCGGTCGAGCGGGATGCCCCACTTCTCGAGGTGGGCTCCGACGCCGAGCGGGACGACGAACCGCGTTTGCGCCCGCAAGGACGCGAGCTCCTTGATCGACTCCATGTCGAGGTGGTCGTAGTGGTCGTGCGAGATGACGACGGCGTCCACGGGGGGCAGGTCATGCAGCGCAATCGGAACCGGGTGGAGGCGTCGCGGCCCGACCTGCTGGGACGGCGAGCAGCGGTCACTCCACACGGGGTCGAGCAGCACGACGGCGCCATCGACCTGGACGAGCGCGGTGGAGTGCCCCAGCCAGGTGACATGGGCGCCTTCGGCGACCGGCTCCAGCGCGTCACGCACGAGCGGCACGTCACCGACGGGGTGCCTCTCCTGGCGTCCCGCGACGAGCTCCTTGACGCTGCCGGCGATCGAGCGGGACGACGGCTCGAAGCGCAGCTGCTGATTGTGGAACTTGCCGTTCGACCACTCGGGCGACGCCTGCATCCGAGCAGCGCGCTCGCCGTTGGCCCTTCCGCCCATGGCCTCGGGGATCGGGCGACCCGCCTTGACGAGCCAGGCAGCGAGCCCGACACCTCCGGCAGCAACAGCGAGTCCAGGAATTCTCAGAATTCTCACCCGTCCAGTGTCACCCACGCCGAGTTCTGGAGTCGCACGCCTCCACCAGCGCGTCGAAGAGTCGCCCGTCCGTGCCCGCTTCCGGATGCCACTGAACGGCAAGACGCAGGGGGTATGCCGTGTCCTCCATTGCTTCCAAGGTCCCGTCCTCGTGCCACGCGGATGCCGCGTAGCCGGGGTGGGTGCGCACCGCCTGATGGTGGTAAGTCGGGACGTCGAGGACGTCCGTGCCGAGGATCGACGCGAGCTGCGTTCCCTCGACCGGCCTCACGTGATGCGACGCATGGACGCCGGGCGTCGGGCTGTGGGCATCGTGCCCCACACGGTCGGGCACGTGCTGCTCGAGCGCCCCACCGGCCGCGACCGCCATGACCTGCATTCCGCGACAGATGCCGAGCAACGGCTGCCCGGTCTGCGCGGTGACCCGGGCCACCGCGAGCTCGAACGCGTCCCGGTCCGGCCGAGGTGACTGCGCGCGAGAGTCGGGCACGGCGGCATACCGGCTGGGTTCGACGTCGGCACCGCCGGCGATGACGACACCGTCGAGACGCGCGAGCAGCCCTGCAACAAGGGTGTCCTCGGCATCCAGACGCGGCGGGAGAACCACGGCGATGCCGCCGGCGCGCTCGACGTGCTCGACGTAGGCGTGCGGCAGGACGGTGCTGTGCTGTCCCGCCCAGTCGCCACGGGTCACCGGCTCGACATAGCTGGTGATGCCGATGACCGGCCTGTCACCCACGCACGCCTCAGACGGGCGTGACGTAGGCACCCGAGATGCCACCGTCGACGAGGAAGGTGTTGGCCGTGATGAAGCTCGACTCGTCGGAGGCGAGGAAGAGCACGGCGTTGGCCATCTCCTCGGGTTCACCGAAGCGACCCATCGGGACGTGCACGAGCCGTCGGGCGGCCCGCTCCTCGTCTGCAGCGAAGAGCTCACGCAGCAGCGGGGTGTTGACCGGCCCCGGGCAGAGAGCGTTGACGCGCACCCCCTGACGCGCGAACTGCACTCCGAGCTCACGCGACATCGACAGCACGCCACCCTTGGACGCGCTGTAGGAGATTTGCGAGGTCGCTGCACCCATGACCGCCACGAAGGATGCTGTGTTGATGATCGAGCCCTTGCCCTGCTCGAGCATGTAGGGCAACGCCGCCTTGCAGCAGAGATAGACCGAGGTCAGGTTGACCTCCTGCACCTTGCGCCAGGCATCGAGGTCGGTGGTGAGGATCGAATCGTCCTCTGGCGGGCTGATACCCGCGTTGTTGAACGCGATGTCGACGCTGCCGAACTTCTCGTGGGCCTGCGCGAAGAGGGCGTCGACCTGGTCCTTGTCGGTGACGTCGCAGTGGACATAGGCTCCACCGATCTCGTCGGCAATGCGCTCACCGTTGGCGTCATCGAGGTCGCCGATGACGACCTTGGCCCCCTCCTCCGCGAAGCGACGCACCGTCGCGAGCCCGATGCCGGAGCATCCCCCGGTGACGACGGCGACCTTGCCTGCAAGCCGATCTCCCATGTGCTGCTGCCCTTCCGTTCAGTGTGTTCAGTGCTCGGTGCTGATGAAGACGTTCTTGACCTCGGTGAAGGCGTCGAGGGCGTCAGGGCCGAGTTCGCGCCCGATGCCGCTTGCCTTGTAGCCACCGAACGGCGTCGAGTAGCGCACGCTGCTGTGGCTGTTCACCGAGAGGTTGCCTGCCTCGACCGCACGCGCCACCCGAATGGCCCGGCCGACATCGCGCGTCCAGATCGAACCCGACAGCCCGTATGCCGTGTCGTTGGCCAACCGGATCGCGTCGGCTTCGTCGTCGAACGGGAGCACGGCCACGACGGGACCAAAGATCTCGTCCTGCCAGACCGGGTCCGTGGTGGAGCCCGGGAGGACGACCGTCGGCGGGTACCAGTAGCCGGCACCCTCGGGGGCTGAGCCGCGGAAGGCGATGTCGACGTCGGTCTCGGAGTCCTCGATGAAGGCGCGCACTCGGTCCCGTTGTCCGGCGCTGATGAGCGGACCCATCTGGGTGGCTTCGTCACTCGGTGCACCGACGCGCACGCCCTTGATGCCTGCCTCAAACCGCTCCATGAAAGCGTCCAGCACGTTGCGCTGCACGAGGATTCGCGTTCTGGCGCAGCAGTCCTGGCCGGCGTTGTCGAGGAAGGACATCGGCGCCGCTCCCGCTGCGACATCGAGATCCGCGTCGTCGAAGATGATGTTGGCGGACTTGCCGCCGAGCTCGAGGGTGACCCGTTTGAGCTGGTCGGCGGCCTTGCGCATGATGCCCTGCCCGACGGCGGTGGAGCCCGTGAAACAGACCTTGCGCACGTCGGGGTGGGTGACGAAGCGCTCCCCCACGATCGAGCCCTTGCCCGGCAGGACGGTGAACACACCCTCTGGCACACCGGCCTCGAGGGCCAGCTCACCGAGCCGCATGGCAGTCAGAGGCGTCAGCTCGGCTGGCTTGAGGACCACCGTGTTGCCGGCGGCCAGGGCGGGCGCAAGGCCCCAGCCCGCGATGGGCATGGGGAAGTTCCACGGGACGATGATCGACACGACCCCGAGGGGTTCCTTGAAGGTGACGTTGATCCCTCCCGCCACGGGGATCTGCTGCCCGAAAAGGCGTTCTGGCGCAGCCGAGTAGTAGTTCAGGACGTCCCGGAAGTTGCCCGCTTCCCAGAGTGCGTTGCCGATGGTGTGACCGGCGTTCTCGACCTCGAGGGCCGCGAGCTCGTCGAGATGGTCGTCGACGACCTCACTGAAGCGACGCAGAATCCGGCCCCGGTCGGCCGGGGCCATCTCCCGCCAGGTCGGGCCCACCTCGGCGGCGCGAGCGATCGCCTCGTCGGTCTCCTCGACCCCGACGAGGTCGATGGTGCGCACCGTCTCCTCGGTCGCCGGGTTGATCACATCGTGCACAGTCATGCGGTTACAGCCTTTCGAAGCCTCGGATGCGTTCCCAGTCGGTCACTGCGGCGTCGAATGCCTTGAGCTCGACGTCCGCGGCATTGACATAGTGGTCGACGACGTCGTCGCCGAAGATCTCGCGGGCGATCGCCGACTTGGCGAGAACGTCGCGTGCCTCGCGCAGCGTCCCGGGGACCGTCTCGACGTCCGAGACATAGGCATTGCCCTCGAATGCCGGCTCCAGCTCGAGCTCGTGCTCAATGCCATAGAGCCCTCCCGCGAGCATCGCAGCGACGGCGAGGTAGGGGTTCACATCTCCTCCCGGCACCCGGTTCTCCATCCGCAGTCCGGCACCGTGCCCGACGACACGCAGCGCGCAGGTGCGGTTGTCACGCCCCCAGGCGATGGCCGTCGGTGCGAACGATCCCGCCTGAAAACGCTTGTACGAGTTGATGTTGGGCGCATAGAAGAACGTGAAGTCACGCATCGTCGCGAGCACTCCGGCGAGGAACTGGTCGTGCAGCACGCCCTGGCCACCCTCGCCGTCCTCGTCGGCGAAGACGGCCTCACCGTCGAGCCCACGCAGCGACAGGTGGATGTGGCACGAGTTGCCCTCACGCTCGTCGTACTTCGCCATGAAGGTGAGCGACATGCCGTGCTTGGCGGCGATCTCCTTGGCCGCGGTCTTGTAGATGACGTGGTTGTCGCACGTACGGACCACCTCGTCATAGAGGAAGCCGATCTCGTGCTGCCCGAAGTTGCACTCGCCCTTGGTGCCCTCGACGGTCACGCCGGCGGCATACAGCTCGCTGCGGATCTCGCGCAGGACAGGCTCGACGGCAGTCCCGCCCATGATCGAGTAGTCGACGTTGTAGCGGTTGGCGCCGGTGAGTCCGACGTAGCGCCGGTCCCACGCCGAGGCATAGCTGTCCTCGAAGAGGATGAACTCCAGCTCGGTGCCGGCGATCGCCATCCACCCCCTCTCGGCCGCCCGCTCGACCTGCGCCCGGAGGATGCCGCGGGGTGACTCCCGCACCGGTCCCGAACCATCGAGCCACGCGAGGTCGCACTGGATCGTCACGGAGTTCGGCTGCCCGGGCGTGCGTCGGAGCGTGTCGAGGTCCAGGACGAACTCGAAGTCGCCGTAGCCCTTCTCCCAGGACGACATCGCGTAGCCGTCGACGGTGTTCATGTCGACGTCCACCGCGAGGAGGTAGTTGCACCCCTCCGCTCCTCCTTCGAGGACGTGGTCGAGGAAGTAGGCCGCGTGCAGACGTTTGCCGGTCAGCCGACCTTGCATGTCGGTGACGGCGATGACGACCGTGTCGATCTCACCGCTCGCGGAGCCGGTGCGCAGGTCATCGAGGGTCAGTTGCTTCGGACCCCCTGCATGGATGGAACCGCTCATGTGTCGATCTCCTTCGTCATCCGATGAGTCCTCTGAGCAGGGCGGAGGTGGCGTCACAGTGCTCCTCCATGGCAGCACGAGCGGCATCGGCGTCGCCACCCAGGACTGCGGCGACAACCTCGTCGTGCTGCTCGCACGAGTGGGTGATGTTGCGGGGCAGCACCGGGATCGCGCCGAGCAGCTCGCCCAGTGCGGCCTGCGCGCGCGTCACCGATTCGATGAGCATCGGCGAGCCCGACAGGGTGGCGACCGCGAGGTGGAATCGGCTGTCGGCGATCCGATGGGCACCCGCGTCCGGAGCTGCCCAGACGGCTGCTGCGGAGTCCGTGAGCCAGGCGCGTTGGTCACCGGCGAGGCTCTGGCGCGCTGCGAGCCAGGCACTCCCGGGCTCGACGATCCGACGGAAGTCGAGTGCATCGGCCAGCGCTGCGCCTCGCCGGACCGCAACCGGCGTGGACCCGGGCTCCGGCGTGACGTAGGTGACGATCGTGCCGCCGCCGCGTCCGCGCCTCGTGGCGACCAGCCCACTCTCCCGGAGGGCAGCGATCGCATCCCGCAGGGTGTTGCGGGCGACACCGAGCCGTTCGGCGAGGTCACGCTCGGGCGGGAGCTGTTCGCCATCGACGAACACGCCCAACCGGATTGCCGTCGCAAGCTGCTCGACCGTGGTCTCGAAGACGTTGGCGGTCGCTGGGCGCAGGACGGCATCGGAGAGGCGCCCCACGTCAGGAAGGTGAGCGGTCACGCGACCCGCCCCACGGCATACCTCATCGGAAGATCTCGGCCGGCTCGACCGTGTCGTGACCCTCGGGCACGTCGACCATGAAGTGGTGTCGACCTCGGGCGAACCACGACACCGTGGAGAAGACGAGGACGAAGAGGACGGCGAGCGGCGCGTAGTTGAAGGTCGCGTCACCGAAGGTGCCCGGTGCATAGGCCGGGAGCATGAAGAGGACGACGATGAAGGCCACCCACACGATCGCGATCCACCCGAGAGGCGCCGACCACTTGCCGAGGTTCCAGCGCCCCGGCCGGAACTCCGGGTTGGTGCGACGGAGGTAGACCGGGACGACGTAGGCGATGTAGAGGCCGATGACCGCGATGGAGGTGACCGCGAAGAAGGCGGTGAGGTTCCGGATCGCGGGCAGGGTGACGACGATGGCCAGGCCCACACACAGCCAGATCGAGTTCGTCGGCGTGCCCGTGCGAGGGTTGACCTTGGCCCAGAGCCGCGACCCGGGGAGGGCGTTGTCGCGTGAGAACGCATAGGTCATCCGCGAGTTCGCCGTCACCGACGCCATGCCGCAGAAGAACTGGGCCACGGCGCAGATGAACAACAGCGTGATGCCGAGGTTGCGACCGGCGGCGTCGATGAAGACCTGGGCGACGGGCAGGCCCGTGTCGGACGCGCGGGTCGCCGCATAGTCCTGGATCGCCGCGGTGATCGAGATGAGCAGGATCCAGCCCGCGAGGAGCGAGACCCAGACCGACCGCACGATCCCCTTGGGTGCCTCGGTCGAGGCGCTCTTGGTCTCCTCGGCGATGTGGGCGGACGCGTCATAGCCCGTGAAGGTGTACTGCGCGAGGAGCAGGCCGATGAGGAAGACGTAGATGCCGCTGCTCCACCCGGTCTCGTTGACGAACCCGGTGAAGGTGAAGTCCATCGTCTGGTGCTGGTCGGGGACGAGCCAGAGCACGGCCACGATGATCGCTACGCCCGCGAGGTGCCACCAGGCGCTGACGTCCGAAAGCAGCTTGACGAGTGAGACGCCGAAGGTGTTGAGCAGCCCGTGGAGGGAGATGATGACGACGAAGGCGACGAAAGTCGAGACGAGGCTCACCTCGATTCCGAAGACGAGGTTGAGCAGTGCCATCCAGGTGATCGCTGCGCCGTAGTCGATGGCCGCGGTGACGGCCACCTCGCCCAGGAAGTTGAACCACCCGACGTACCAGGCCCAGACCCGCTTGTTGCGGCGGGCGAGCTTGCCAGCCCAGTAGTAGAGGCCCCCGGCGGTCGGATAGACCGAGCAGATCTCGGCCATGGCGAGCGCGACGCAGAGGACCATCACACCGACGAGCGGCCAGCCCAGGTTGATCGCGGACGGCCCGCCGGCGTCCATCGCGAGATAGAACGTCGTGACACAGCCGGAGAGGATGGAGATGATCGAGAACGAGACGGCGAAGTTGCTGAAGCCGCTCATCCCACGATGGAGCTCCTGCTTGTAGCCGAGCTCGGCCAGCATGGCCTCGTCATCCTGGTGGTCGCCCTGCTGCCCATCGTGTGTGGTGCTGCCCGCCTGAGATGCCATCTGACTCTCCATCAAAGGTCTGTTTCGGAACCCTTTGGTCCCGAAACTTCAATGGAGGACAGGAAACACCCACCCGGCATACGACGTCAATGGTTTGTCCATGAACCTTTTAACAAGGCCCCGCGCAATCCCTCACGCGAGCTGGGTGAGCCAGCCGCGCGTGTCCTCGGCGCGGCCGTACTGGATGTCGAGGAGGCGCGAGCGGATCGTGCGCGTCACCTCGCCACCTTCGGGTCCGCCGACGGCGGGGGCCGTGCCGCCGTCCCAACGGAGCTCACCGACGGGGGTGATGACGGCCGCGGTGCCACAGGCGAAGATCTCGACGATGTCGCCCGAGGCCACGCCGTCCTTCCACTCCTGAATCGGCACCGTGCGCTCCACGGGCGTGAGGTCGAGGTCCTTGGCGAGCTCGAGGATCGAGCTGCGGGTGATGCCTTCGAGGATGGAGCCGGTGAGCTCGGGAGTGATGAGCTCCCCGTCCTTGGTCAGGAGGAAGAGATTCATCCCGCCGAGCTCTTCGATGTTCTGCTGGGTCCCCGAGTCGAGGAAGACCGCCTGGTCGCAACCGTTCTCGATGCCCTCGAGTTGACCGGCGAGTGACGAGGCGTAGTTGCCGCCGCACTTCGCATTCCCCGTGCCGCCAGCGCCAGCGCGGGCGTAGTCCTGCGAGATCCACAGCGTCACGGGCTTGAGGCCGCCCGGGAAGTAGGGGCCGGCCGGGGAGGCGATGACGGTGTAGGTCACCTCGTTGGCCGGGCGCACACCAAGGAAGGCCTCGGACGCATACATGAACGGGCGCAGATAAAGGCTTGCCTCGCTGCCGTCAGCCGGGGGCACCCAGGCGGAGTCGACGGCGAGCAGCGCCTTGAGCGAACCGATGAAGTCGGCCTCGGAGAGCTCGGGGAGGGCGAGGCGGCGAGCACTGCGGGTCATGCGAGCGGCGTTGGCCTCGGGGCGGAAGGTCCACACCGAGCCGTCCTCGTGGCGGTAGGCCTTCATGCCCTCGAAGATCTCCTGGGCGTAGTGCAGCACCGCCGCGCTGGGCATGATCTGGATCGGGCCGTAGGGCAGAACGCGCCCGTCGTGCCAGCCGCCGTCCTTGGTCCACGTCGCCGTGGCCATGTGGTCGGTGAAGTGGACACCGAAACCGGGCTTGGCGTGGATCTCTGCGCGACGCTCGTCGCTCACCGGGTCCTGATGGCGCGAAGTAGTGAACGAGAGGTCGGTCATCTCAGGGGTCCTTCCAAGACTGTGCGGGGGCTCTTGCTGAGCCTATGACAGGCGCGCGGCGACGGCGTCACCGATGGCGCTCGTCGTGCGTACCTCACGGCCGCGCGCGGCAAGGTCTGCCGCGACTGCGGCCTCGACCCGCCCTGCCTCGTCGGTGCGACCCAGGTGCTCCAGGAGCATCGCGACCGACAGGATCGTCGCCGTCGGGTCGGCCTTGCCCTGTCCGGCGATGTCCGGCGCTGAACCGTGGACCGGCTCGAACATGCTCGGCGCCGAACCCGTCGGATTGATGTTGCCGCTCGCAGCGAGGCCGATGCCTCCGGCGATCGCGGCAGCGATGTCGGTGATGATGTCGCCGAAGAGGTTGTCGGTGACGATCACGTCGAAGCGACCCGGGTCGTTGACGAGGAAGATCGTCGCCGCGTCGACGTGCTGATAGGCGGTCTGGACGTCCGGGAACTCGGCCCCGACCTCGTCGACCGTGCGCCGCCACAGGTGGCCGGCGTGGGTGAGGACGTTGTGCTTGTGGACCAGCGTGAGGTGCTTGCGCGGACGCGTCTGGGCGCGGGCGAAGGCCGCTCGCACGACGCGCTCGACCCCGAAGCGGGTGTTGACGCTGACCTCGGTCGCGATCTCGTGTGGAGTGCCCGTGCGCAGGGCGCCGCCGTTGCCGACGTAGGGGCCTTCGGTGCCTTCACGAACGACGACGAAGTCGATGCCATTCGGGGCGACGCGTTCCACCGCGAGCGGGCTCTCGACACCCGGGAAGAGCTTGGCCGGGCGGAGGTTGACGAAGTGGTCGAGGGCGAAGCGCAGCGGCAGCAGGACTCCGCGCTCGAGAACACCACTCGGGACGCTCGGGTCACCGATGGCGCCGAGCAGGATGACGTCGTGGTCGCGCAGCTCCTCCAGGACGCTGTCCGGCAGGGTCTCGCCAGTCGCATTCCAGCGCTTCGCGCCGAGGTCGTATGCCGTGCTGGTCACCTTGGTGCCGCTGCCTGCGGTGACGGCCTCGAGGACCTTGAGGCCCTCAGCCACGACCTCAGGTCCGATGCCGTCACCCGCGATGACCGCGAGGTTGATGTCCCCTGTCTCGGCGTCCTGGGTTGCGGTATCCCCTGCTCCATCGCTGGTCTGCGTCATGCTGACACCTTAGAAATGATCTCGCGATCCGGGACGGCTGGCTCACCATGCGGGCACCCCCAAGAACGACTGATTGCGCAGAACGTCCCCGCACTTTTCGGGTCCACCCTCTACGACAGGCTGGTTGTGAGTCATTCATGATCAGCGAGGGAGTTGGCGAGTGTGTCGATCAGTCCGGGGTTCACGAGGGAGCAGATCCGTGAGTTCGTGCATGAGTACGAGCTCCAGCCGTATGGGCGGAAACGGGTTTGGGTCGAGGGTCAGGGGTTCTCCTATGACCGTCTGCGGCGTTGGCGGCTGGCGGTGTTCGAGGGGGATCTCGACCGGGGGCTGATCCCGCGAGAGGGTGGTGCTGTGACAGTCCCACCAGAGAAACGCACCGGCATCGAGAGGCAGCGCGCCAGGGAGCGCGCTAAGCAGGAGGCCGAGCTCGCGCGTTTGAACACGCGGGTGCGGGAGTTGGAGGAGACCAACGCCGCGCTGGGAAAAGCTATCGGGCTCTTGCATCAGATGAGCGAGCAAGAGCCCGCCGTGAACCCGCCGACGACCGATCCGCCCGATTCCTCGACGCAGAAAACGACCTCGTCGGACAGTTGACGGCGATCACCAGGTCGCAGCGGCAGGCGCTCGACCTGGCCGGGGTGTCTCGATCAACGTGGCACTACCGGTCGAATCCACGGGTGCGGGTCGCTGACCCGATACTGCACAGGGATCGGGCGTATCCATCGCGGATCAACGATGCCGACCGTGCCGTGGTCAAGGCGAGGATCACGGCCGGCTGGGCGGACGGGCACTCGGTGGATCACTCGTTCGCGTCCTCGTGGGATGACGGGGTGATGCTCGCCTCCCGCCGTTCGTGGTGGCGGATCGCCCGAAGCGTCGAGGACCAGTCGACCCGTCCGGTCGTGCCCACTCGACGCGGCAACAGCGACCGGACGCCGCGCGAAGCGCCGGTGCTGGAAGCGACCGGCCCCGGGCAGGTCTGGAGCTGGGACATCACCGATCTGCGTACCCCGTGGCGTGGTGTCGCGTTCAAGGCGTACTCGATCATCGACATTTTCTCCCGCAAGCTCGTCGGCTGCAGGGTCGAGGAACGTGAGGTCGATGAGCTGGCCGTCGAGATGTTCGAGGATGCGTTCGGCCAGCACGGGATCCCCGACGCCGTGCACGCCGACTCCGGGCCGGCGATGCGTTCCGGAGTGCTGAAAGACCTCCTGGGCAACCTCGGCGTCACGCAGACCCATAACCGGCCGCGAGTGAGCAATGACAACCCGTTTTCCGAGTCGGAGTTCCGCACCATGAAGTACCGGCCGAACTATCCCGGCACCTTCGAGACGATCGAGCAGGCCCGCGCCTACATGGACTGGTACGTGCCTTGGTACAACCAGAACCACAAACACTCCGGGATCGCACTGTTCGCTCCGGACGAGGTCCACGACGGTACCTGGCGTGAGTCCTGGGCCCAGCGGGACGCGACCCAGCAGGCGTACTACGAACAGCACCCCGAGCGGTTTCGTCATCGACCCTGCAACCCCACGCCAGCTGGGACCGTCGGCATCAACCTCAAGAAGGACGAAGACAGCCCCGCCACAGAGACCGAACGACTCCACGCAGCTTGACATCGCCCGCCAAGACCCAGTGCGGGGACGTTTTGCGCAATAAGTCGTGTGACTCAGGCGTCGGTGTGGTCCTGGTCGCGCAGGTCCAACGACTCCTGCAGTGCCCGCTGTGCTGCCTTGGCTTCTTCGCTCATGAGATGTCCATCCTTCAAAAAGTTTGTGGTTGTGGGCCAGATCGGTCGGCTCGAGCCTGTGGTGGAGGCGAACCGGTCAGCGGGCGTCGCAGGGTCTCCGCGACGAGGGAGCTGACTACCGAACCTCGCCGCGGCTGGCAATGAGAAGTCGTACCTGCCGCTGCATGTCTTCGAGGTTATGAGGACGTCCAACTATCGGGAAGAGGGTGCTCACGCATTGAGACGCCGTCTCAGCCCTGTGCACGCCCACCGGTCCCGAACGCACGTATGCCGTGTGCCCACCGGAGTGGGCACACGGCACAGGTGATGGGGCGTTGGTCAGCTCTTGGCGAGCTTGCGCTTGAGCTCGGCGGCCGGCTTGAACGCGGCAGCAGTGCTGGCAGCGATCTCGAGGGCCTCGCCGGTCTGCGGGTTGCGACCGGTGCGCGCAGCGCGCTCGCGCGTCTCGAAGATGCCGAAGCCGGGCAGCGACACCTTGTCACCGGCGACGAGCGCGTCGGTGATGGCGCCGAGGACTGCATCGATGGCGCGATCGGCGTCAGCAGCGCTGACCTCGGCGCTCTCGGCAACCTTGTTCTTGAGATCCGTACGGTTCACAAACCCTCCTGGGTAAACGTGGTCATTGACGGCCCACGATAAGCACACGCACCGACATTCCTTGACATCGGCCAGATGCACGTATGCCGTGGGGTCGCCGTGGTAGGCGACCCCACGGCATACGCAGCGTGTGCCAGTTCCGTTGTGTCACAGCGGAACTCAGCTCAAAAATCACTCCACCAGGTCGACGACTCGCACGTCCGCCGAGAGCTCGGAAGCAATCGCCGTCACGACGTCGGCCGGGATCTTGTTGTCGACCGTCAGGGCCACCAGAGCGGCGCCGGCAGCGTCGTCACGGGCCACCTGCATGCCACCGATGTTGACGTCGGCCTCGCCGAGGAGCCGGCCAATGACGCCGACGACTCCGGGGCGGTCCTTGTAGGAGAAGAACGCCATGTGGTCACTGATCGGCACCTCGAGGTCGAAGCCGTTGATGCCGGTGAGCTTCTGGACCATCTTGGGGCCGGTGAGGGTGCCCGCGACGGAGACCGTCGTGCCGTCCGCGAGCGTGCCGCGCAGGATCGTGACGTTGCGGAACTCCTCGGAGACGGCGTCGGTCAGCAGGCGCACGTCACAGCCGCGCTCCTTGGCGAGCAGCGGTGCGTTGACATAGGTCACGGCGTCCTCGGTGACGTCGGTGAAGACACCCTTGAGGGCGGCGAGCTCCCAGACCGACACGTCGTGCTCGGTGATCTCACCGCGCACATCGACGTCGAGCTGGACCGGGACGGAGCCTGCGAGTCCGGTGAAGATGCGACCGAGCTTCTCGACCAGGTCGATCCCGGGGCGCACCTCCTCGGCGACAATGCCACCGGCGACGTTGACCGCGTCGGGGACGAGGTCTCCACCGAGCGCGAGGCGCACGGACTTGGCGACCGCGACGCCGGCCTTCTCCTGTGCCTCGTCGGTGGACGCACCGAGGTGCGGCGTGACGACGACGGACTCGAACTCGAAGAGCGGGCTCTCCGTGGTCGGCTCGGTCGCGAAGACGTCGATGCCGGCTCCGGCGACGAGCCCGTCACGCAATGCGTCGGCGAGTGCCTGCTCGTCGACGATGCCACCGCGCGCGGCGTTGATGATGCGCACCGACGGCTTGACCTTGCTGAAGGCGTCCTTGCCGAGGAGTCCGAGAGTCTCGGGCGACTTCGGGAGGTGGACGGTGATGAAGTCGGACTCGGCCAGCAGCTCGTCGAGGGTCACGAGGCGAGCACCCACCTGGCCGGCCTTCGCCGCCGAGACGTAGGGGTCGTAGGCAAGGATCTCCATGCCGAAACCCTTGAGCCGCTCGGCAACGAGCTGGCCGATGCGACCGAAGCCGACGACGCCGACCTTCTTGTCGAGCAGCTCGACACCGCCGTACTTGCTGCGCTTCCACGCACCGTTCTTGAGGGCCTCGTTGGCGGGCGCGATGTTGCGTGCGGTCGAGAGGAGCAGACCGACAGCGAGCTCAGCAGCACTGGTGATGTTGGACGTCGGGGCGTTGACGACCATAACGCCGGCCTGAGTCGCAGCGGGGACGTCGACGTTGTCGAGTCCGACGCCGGCGCGGGCGATGACCTTGAGGTTCTTCGCGGCCGCGATCGCCTCGGAGTCCATCTTGGTCGCCGAGCGGATGAGCACGGCATCGACGTCGGCGAGTGCCGGAAGGAGCTGGGACCGGTCGGATCCATCGAT
The DNA here is from genome assembly GCF_040518285.1 of Knoellia sp. S7-12. Taxonomy (GTDB): domain Bacteria; phylum Actinomycetota; class Actinomycetes; order Actinomycetales; family Dermatophilaceae; genus Knoellia. The sequence goes on from NZ_CP155449.1 coordinate 2,892,440, forward strand.
CTGGCGGATGTCGAAGTCCGGTCCCAGGGCGTCGATGGTGGCGGGGCTGAGTTCCTCGGCGATCAGGACGATCGGCTTGCTCACGTGCAGTCCTTACGGTTCGCGGGATGGGGTCCGCACGACACTGTGCGCAGGGCCGAGTCTAGAGCCGCGTTCAGCATGTGGATGGTGCCGCCCGCCATGTGACACGACAGCCGCGCTGCGCAGCCCAGTCAGGACGGCCGCAACGTCCTCGTGCCACCGCTGCCCGGTCACGAGCGAAGATGGACTCATGCGCATCGTCGTGACGGGTGGATCCGGTGACCTGGGTGGTCGCGTGGTCCGTCAGATCTCGGCCCGCGGACACGAGGCGGTGGCTGCGAGTCGGCGCACCGGCGTCAACCTCGCGACCGGCGATGGACTCGACTGCGTGCTCGAAGGCGTCGACGCCGTCATCCACTCAGCGTCATCACAGACCAAACCGCAAAGTGTCGACGTCGCCGGCGCGCGCCGGATCTGCGAGGCACTGCGACGCATCGGTTCGCCCGCCCACGTGGTCTCCATCTCCATCGTCGGTTCGGACCTCATCCCCTACGCCTACTACCGCGCCAAGGTCGACTCCGAACGCGTCCTGGAGGAGGCCGACGTGCCAGCCACCGTCCTGCGGGCCACCCAGTTCCACTCGCTGGCCGCCTTCTTCGGCACTGCTGGCCGAGTCGGACCCCTGACCTTCTCGATCGGCAACATGCGGATCCAGCCGGTCGACATCGACTGGGTCGCGCAGCGCCTCACCGACCACGCCACCGGACCTGCGCCGAGCGGCTACCGGCGGGCCACGGACATAGCCGGCCCCACGGCATACTCAGCGGATCAGATGGCCGAGATCCTCGCGACACACGACGGGCGCAAGCCGCCACGCGTCGTGCGCGTCCCTGCGTTGCTGCCGGTGATGCGCGGTTTTGCCAAGGGCGGAATCCTCCCCGGACCGGGCGCCGAGATCGGCGGACAGTCCTTCGAGGACTGGCTCAGAGGGCAGCCGACACCCATGCCTCGCCGATTCCACTCCCCCACGTGAGCGACGACGCCCACATCCTGGAGTCCGGGAAGGTGCCAACTCCGTTCTCCGCGGCCGAGATTCGTCAGGGATGCCCTGCCGGTCGCACGGTCGTAGTACGCGTCGAGGACGGCGACGGGGTGCGTCATCGGCTGAGTCGCTTCGCGCAGGTCGACAACGACGGAGCCCTCTTCGAGCGGGCCGACTGCGATGCCGAGGGCACGGCCGTCGGCGAGGTGACCGGGTCTCGGGTCAGTTGGCGTGACCTCCAAGGTCACGCGTCCTTCTCCTCGGCGTCCACGACTTGCGACGAGAGCAGCCTCGCGTTCCCTCTGGGCGTCGAGGATTGCCTGCGGTACGTCGTGAACGAGGGTGCAGACGAGACGACGTTCTGGTTCTCAGGACAACGACCGGGTATGCCGGTCAAGGTCACCTTCGGCCGTGGTGGTCAGGTCCTCAGCACGACGGTCATGGTGTCGGATCGGGTCGACGGGACGCCACGCGACTGAGCCACGTCGTCGATGCGGCGACGAGAACGGCGACTGCCAGCATCACGAGCAGCCACCACCGCGCACCGCCGGTGAGCGCTTCCCACAGGGCCACTCCCACCGAGGTGTAGAGCGACGCCCAGAGCAGGGAGCCGACGACGGTGGCCGGCAGGTAGTGCCTGAGCGGCATCCGCAGGGCTCCGGCCGCGGCGTTGATGAGCGTCTGGACGCCGACGGTGAGGAAACTCAGCGCGACCACGGGTGCGCCCCACCGGTCGACGAACGCCTCAGTGCGGATGACTGCGGGATGGTCGAGGTGCGCCGCCAAACGGGTCCGGGCTCCCCCGGCACGCAGACCACGGCCCGCCCAGTAGGTCCCGTTGGACCGCAGCATCGCGATGACGAAGAACGCGACGAAGACAGCCCACACGGGCCAGTCGTTCACGAGGTCGGTCACGCCCTCACCTTAGGGTCGGGCCGGCATCCCCTCGCAGCTGCTCCGGCGAGCAACCGGCCCGCACGGGAATGGTGCTTCCGAAGATGAGGCTCCACTCGTCAGCGGTGAGGTTGCGACCAGCCGTGCGGCAGGCATGACGCACCCAGCTTTCCCTCGTGGTGTCCCACCGCTGGACCGATCCGTCACCGCTCGCGAGCAGGAGGATGTGTCCGCCCGGCTCGAAGATCGCCGACGACGGCACCCCGACCCGCCCGACCGTCACGCTCTCGCCCTTCGATCCCGACCGCCCGTTCCACAGACGCACCCGGCCGTCCTCCCCACTGCTCACGAGCAGGGCACCATCCGAGGAGAAGTCCACGCGAAGGACGTACCCCTGATGCTGACCCTCCAGCGGCTCCTTGACCCAGCTCCCGTCCGTGAGATCGAGGATGCCCACCTCGCCTTGATCGCCCCCGAGGGCGAGCAGCTCTCCATCCGGCGAGACGTCGGCGTGGGTGACTTCCATGGGGAGCCGGTGTGTGGCCACAGTTTTCCCGTCGCGCAGGTTCACGAGCGAGTGGACGGTTCCGGTGGAGTCGGTGGACGTGAAGGCGCTCGCCATGCCGGGTCCCGCCCAGATGACCACGTGGAGGTCGCCATCGACCTCGACGCGCGGACCGACGGGCTTCAGCGTCTCGGCGTCAACCTCGTAGACCACCCCGAAGCGTTCCCCGACGATGAGGCGGCGTCCGTCGGGCGCGTACGCCAGGGCCTCGATCGGCCCCTCGTCCACCTCCTCCTCCAGGACTGTGGCGCGGCTTTGCCAGTCCCAAACGCGAATGCTCCGATCACCGGGCACAGCAAGGTGGTCGTGCTCCGGAGGCCGCCACACGCCCCAGTTCCGGTAGCTCCCCTCCACGGGGCCGAGGAGTCGGCCCGTTTCCACGTCGAGGAACGTGATGGTGTCGGCCCCGGGCGCGCTCGACATGAACGCCACCACATCACCGTCCGGGGCAGGCATCACGAGGTCCTCGCCGACGAGCCCCGGGCCCAGTTCGGCGCGCAGGCGCGGGATCGCCCGGCGGTCCCCTGCGATGTCCCACGCGCTGAGTCGTCGGTCGTTGGTCAGCGTGTAGACCGTGCGCCCGTCCGCCGCGAAGGCGACCTCGTTGACCGCCTCGGACAACCCGTCCAGCTGCTCGCGACCCGGCCCCTGCACCTCCCACACCGTGAACGCCCGCTCGTCGGACCCTCCTGCCAACTGGCGACCGTCGCGGGAGAAGGCCAGCGAGATGGTCTCTCCGACCGGGTTGGCCATGCGCCGCTCGACGGCGAGGGTGGTGGTGTCGACCAGGCTGACCTCTGCACCACCCACTGCGAGCGTCCGTCCATCCGGGCTGATCGCCAAGGGTTCGCTGACGCCAGCGCTGGGGGGCAGGACGCGCGCCTCCGCCACGGGCGCAACGGCGATGCGGCGGCCCGTCGCGACGTCATGAACCGCCACGGTCGGGACCGGCAGCGGGAGGTGCACGTAGATCCGGCTGCCGTCCGGGCTCAGCGCGAAGTCGGTGATCTCCAGGTTCAGAAGGGAGGCCAGCGGGGTGGTTCCTCGCCAGGCCAGCACGTGGTGGCCGCGACCGTTCTCGGGGGACACCCCCGCCACGATGACGCTGCCGTCGGCGCTGGTCTCGAGGCCCCACGACGGACGGCCGTGCGGGGAGCGCAGCAGGACCCGTTCTCCTGACTCCGGATTGACGATGGCGACGGTTCCGTCCTCGTCGGCGACCACGACTCGTCCTCCGCTCGGGAGGACCGCGAGGCTCGTGGACGCTCCTGCCCCCGTGACCCGATCCGCGAGGGTCACCGGGTCGACCACGGTGAGTTCTTCTTCCTGGCCCACTACGACGCTGCCGTCGGCTGCCACGGCGACGTCGCGGGCGGCCCCAAAGTTTCGCGACGCCAGGAGCGCGGGCCAGCGCGTCAGCGCGGTGAGCAGAGCCCGCCGGGTGTCGGGGCCGTCACGCAGGCGCAGCGCCTCCACCGCCGTGAGGAGTGCGACCGTGGGGTCGGTCGACTCGAGGGATGCGGACACGGCGGTGGCAGCCCGCTGCGCGAGGGCGGCCTCGGCAGCACGCCCTTGCTGGACTACGGCGACCCCGGCGATGGATGCAGTCACAAGGAGCACGGTGACGAGGCCAGCCACCAGCACCCGCGTCGTGCGACGATGCCGGCGGTGGCGCAGCTCCTCCGCCGCCTCCTGCTCCCTCACGGCACGGTCGACCTGTTCAGAGGCCTCCAGGAACGCCTCCTCGGTCGAGGTCAGGGAGCCGGACGCGCGAGCACGCCACTCGACGGCTCTCGACAGCCTGACCCCGCGATAGAGCTCGCTCTCCGGTTGTCCGAGACCGTCCCAGCTGTCCGCGGCGGCCGCGAGGTGGCGCAGGATGCGCTGCCCCTCGACATCGTCCTCGAGCCACGCCCGAAGCCGCGGCCACGCTCGAGCGAGGGATTCGTGTGCCACGGCCACCCCACCCTCGGCGACCGTCAGCAGGCGAGCGCGGGCCAGCAGCTCCACGAGACCGCGCCCGGCATCGGGGGTCAGCTGGCGCAGCGGCACCCAGACCCTAACGGGGTCGCCGTCCGGAGTGACGGTCACGAGGCGCAACAGGAGATCACGAAGCGACGTCTGGCCGCCCACGTCGAGTTCGTCGTACACACCCTCAGCGGTCTGGGCAACGGCTCCCGCGATGCCCCCCGAGTCGCGGTAGCCCGCCACCGTGAGGGTGCGTCCTTCGCGGCGCTGCCACGTCTGCTCGAGCGCGTGCGCCATGAGAGGAAGCGCCCCCGGTGCGTCGAGGACCTCGCCAACCAGCATGTCGACCAGACCGGGTTCGAGGATGAGCGCTGCTTCAGCGGCCGGGCCCTCGACCGCCACTCTGAGGTCGGCCTCCCCCATGGGTCCCAGGAGGTAGAGCCCGCGCTCGACGAGCCGGGACAGGTCGGCGTGGCCCGCGATGTCGCCAAGGTGGTCGGCACGCAGGGTCAGGACGAGACGCCCGGATCGGCTCTGCTCGATGAGGCAGTCGATGAGCTCGTCACGGGCCTCGTCGTCGCACGCCGCCAGCACTTCCTCGAACTGGTCCACCACGAGGGTGCCCCGCCACTTCGAGGCGACGACTGCCCGCAGACCAGCGGCGGGGTCCGGGCCGGGGGCGAGGATCTCGACAGGGCGTTGGCTGCGACGGAGCGAGGCACCGACTCCTGCGCGCACCAGCGACGACTTGCCGCTGCCGGAGGGACCCACGACGACCAGCACTCCCTCCGAATCAAGGCGCGAGAGACAGGCGCTGAGGTCAGACCCCCGACCGAAATAGAGCTCGCCCTCAGCCACGTCGAAGGACCGCAGCCCCGGGTACGGACACTCGGGCGAAGGCTCCGGGAGTGCCACGGCGGCCACGAGGGAGGAGTCCTGCCGCAGCATGGCCTCCTCCAACTTCACGATCTCAGCCCCCGGGTCAAGGCCGAGCTCGTCGGCCAGCCGTCGACGGGCGCCCCTCAGGGTCTCGAGGGCATCCGCCTGGTCGCCGGCAAGGTACTGCGCGAGGGCGAGCAACGCCCACCTGCGCTCCCGCAGAGGTTCCTGCGCGACCCTGCTCCGAGCCTCGGCGACCACCTCTGCATGGAGCCCGGCACGAAGGCTGGCATCGAGCACCGCCTCCTCCGCCTCGCGTCGGACCTCGTCAAGTCGCTCTGCCTCGAAGCGACCCGGCTCCCAGTCGGCGAGCTCGGCCAGGGCACGACCGCGCCACAACGCCAGCGCGTCGCGCAGGACGTGGCGTGCCCGGTCGGGGTCACCAGCTGCGAGGAGTTGGTGGCCCCGCTCGACGAGGTGGCCGAACCGCACCGCATCGATGGTGTCGCTGTTGTCGGCAAGGCGGTACCCGTGGGAGGTCGTCTCGACCGATCCGGTCCCGAGCACCTTGCGGATCCGCAGAATGCTGCTCGGAATGAGCTTCGTCCATGACGCCGGCGGCGAGTCACCCCACAGTGCGTCCGCCAGCTGTTCCGTGCTCAACGCCTTCCCCCCGGCCACCACCAGCGCCTCGAGGACGACCTGGTCACGCGGCGAGAGTGCCGCGCGGTCGTCGACGAGGAGCGGACCGAGCACAGCGATGCCCATGGCTCAATGTCCGCCCACGACCGAGACCTGTCAACGGGCCCGATACCAAGCCGATATCGGGTGAGCGTCCAGGGGCGACACCCGACGCCCTGTCGATACCGGCCTCCGGTCCGATGGTCCACAAGCCACCCCGACCGGGGCGGTTCCGGGCCGGATCACCGGCCAGCCACGAAAGGACGCGTCATGCGCCACAGCACCAGCACACGGCGGGCCGCAGCAGCGGTCGCCGCCACTGCCCTCGCCGGACTCATCACCATCACACCGGCCCACTCGGAGGCGGGCCCGGGCGACGACGGAGTCATCACCCCGGCAGAAGTCCGGGTGTGGGAGAACGAGCACAGCCTCACCCCCGGGGGCGGTGGTGGGGCCCCCGCTCCGAAGTCCCCGACGCTCACCATCGACGACAACGCCGTCGAGTACCTCCAGGTCGGGCTGGGGGCCCTGGCGGGCATCGCCCTCGCGGGAGGTGTCGCGGCCAGCGCTGCGCGTCACCGCAACCACGCCCACCCGGCGTGAGCACGCGCCGTTCGCGGACGGCATACGCCAGAGCTGGTCGAGAGGAGAGAACACGTCGCATGGGCCCGGGCCCATGCGGCGTTTCTCTCCTCTCGACTGCTTGTGCTGGGGTCAGCGGGCGGCGGAACCCTCGACGTAGTCGCTGTCCGTGTCGGACTTGACCCAGGACATGAGCTTGCGCAGCTCCTTGCCCGTGGCCTCGATCGGGTGCTGTGCACCCTTCTCGCGCAGAGCTTTGAACTCGGCACCGCCGGCATCCTGGTCCTCGATGAAGCGCTTGGCGAACGCGCCGTTCTTGATGTCGGCGAGGACGGCCTGCATGTTCTCCTTGACCGACGGGTCGATGACGCGAGGGCCGGAGACGTAGTCGCCGTACTCCGCCGTGTCGGAGACCGACCAGCGTTGCTTGGCGATGCCGCCCTCGACCATGAGGTCGACGATGAGCTTGAGCTCGTGCAGGACCTCGAAGTAGGCGATCTCGGGCTGGTAGCCCGCCTCGGTGAGCGTCTCGAAGCCATACATGACGAGCTGCGAGGCGCCACCACACAGGACGGCCTGCTCACCGAAGAGGTCGGTCTCGCACTCCTCCGTGAAGGTCGTCTTGATCCCGCCGGCCCGCAGGCCACCGATGGCCTTGGCGTAGGACTTCGCGAGGTCCCACGCCGTGCCGGACGGGTCCTGCTCGACGGCGAGGAGCACGGGGACACCGCGGCCGTCGACGTACTCGCGACGCACGAGGTGTCCGGGACCCTTGGGCGCGACCATGATGACGTCGGAGCCGGGCTCGGGCTGGATGTAGTCGAAGCGGATGTTGAAGCCGTGACCAAAGAGGAGCGCCGCGCCGTCCTTGAGGTTGGGCTTGATCTCGTTGGCGTAGACCGTGCGCTGCACCTGGTCGGGCGTGAGGATGACGACGAGGTCGGCGTCCTTGACCGCGTCAGACACGCTCGCGACCGGCAGGCCCTCGGCCTCGGCCTTGGCGCGGCTCTTGGAGCCCTCGGCGAGGCCGACGCGAACGTCAACTCCGCTGTCGCGCAGGCTCAGTGCGTGGGCGTGGCCTTGGCTGCCGTATCCGATGACAGCGACCTTGCGCCCCTGGATGATCGACAGGTCGGCGTCGTCGTCGTAGAACATCTCGGCCATGATTCGGATCTCCTCGTGTTGTTGCGATGTGGTCGTGAAAAACACTCCGGCGTATGCCGGGTGCTCAGGTGTGTGGGTCAGGCTCCGCGCAGGGCGCGGTCGGTGATGGAACGGGGACCCCGCCCGATGGCGACGATGCCGGACTGGACCAGCTCGCGCACCCCGTAGGGCTCGAGAACCCCGAGCAGTGCGGTGAGCTTCTCGCCGTGGCCGGTCGCCTCGATGGTCACGGACTCGGTCGCGACGTCGACGACCTTGGCACGGAACAGGTGGACGAGCTCGAGGACCTGGCTGCGCGTCGCCGCGTCGGCCCGCACCTTGATGAGCATGACCTGCCGCTGGACCGCCGAGTTGGCGTCGAGCTCGACGACCTTGAGCACCTCGACGAGCTTGTTGAGCTGCTTGGTCACCTGCTCGAGCGGGAGCTCGTCGACGTCGACGACGACGGTGATGCGCGAGATCTCCTGGTGCTCGGTCTCGCCCACGGCGAGCGAGTGGATGTTGAAGCCACGTCGCGCGAACAGTCCGGCGATGCGGGCCAGGACGCCGGGCTTGTTCTCGACGAGCACCGAGAGGGTGTGCTGCGACATCACTTGTCCTCACCTTCTGTCGACACGTCGGTGGTGCCTTCTTCGCTGTGGTCGGCATCTTCAGGCTGTGGGACTGCCTCCGACTCCTCGCGATCCCATTGCGGCGCAGTGTTCTTCGCGATCTGGATCGCGTCGTTGCTCACGCCCGCCGGGACCATCGGCCACACCATGGCATCCCGATGGACGACGAAGTCGACGACCACCGGGCGGTCGTTGATGGCCATGGCCTCGCGGATCGTGGCGTCCACGTCCTCGGGGCGTTCGCACCGCAGACCGGCACAGCCGTAGGCGTCGGCGAGTTTGACGAAGTCGGGGATGCGCTGTCCGTCGGCGGAGGTGTGCAGGTCGGTGTTGGAGTAGCGCTTGTCATAGAACAGCGACTGCCACTGGCGCACCATGCCCAGGCTGCTGTTGTTGATGACGGCGACCTTGATCGGGATGTTGTTGATGACGCAGGTCGCCAGCTCTTGGTTCGTCATCTGGAAGCAGCCGTCACCGTCGATGGCCCACACGGTGCGGTCGGGCTCGCCGACCTGGGCACCCATGGCGGCGGGGACGGCATACCCCATGGTCCCGAGCCCACCGGAGTTGAGCCACGCACGCGGACGTTCGTACTGCACGAACTGTGCGGCCCACATCTGGTGCTGGCCGACGCCAGCGACATAGATGGACTCCGGGCCGGCGATCGCGCTGAGCCGCTCGATGACGTATTGCGGAGCGAGGGTGCCGCCCTCGGGCTCCGTGTAGCCCAGCGGGAAGTCGCGCTTCCAGCCCTGCGTCCGCTCGCGCCACGCGGCGTAGTCGCCACCGCGACCGGCGTCGATGTCGGCGTCGACGGACGTGAGAAGGTCGACGAGGACGTCCTTGCACGAGCCGACGATGGGCACATCTGCTTGGCGGTTCTTGGAGATCTCGGCCGGGTCGATGTCGGCGTGAATCACCTTGGCCCCAGGGGCGAACGATGACAGCTGGCCGGTGACTCGGTCATCGAAGCGGGCGCCGAGAGTGATGAGCAGGTCGGACTTCTGCAGAGCCGTCACCGCGGCGACCGAGCCGTGCATCCCCGGCATACCGAGATGCAGTTCGTGGCTATCCGGGAGAGCGCCGCGAGCCATGAGGGTGGTCACGACGGGGATCTTGGTGAGCTCGACGAACTGACGCAGCTCCTCGCAGGCATCGGCACGGATGACCCCTCCACCGACATAGAGGACCGGTCGTTCGGCTGCGGCGATGAGCTTGGCCGCCTCACGGATCTGCTTCGCGTGAGGGCGTGTGACCGGGTGATAGCCGGGCAGGTCGATCCGGGGCGGCCACGAGAAGGTCGTCTTCGCCTGCAGTGCGTCCTTGCTGATGTCCACGAGCACCGGACCGGGGCGTCCGGTGAGAGCGATGTGGAACGCCTCGGCCAGGACGCGCGGGATCTGGGCCGCGTCGGTGACGAGGTAGTTGTGCTTCGTGATGGGCATCGTGATGCCGCGAATGTCGGCTTCCTGGAACGCATCCGTGCCGATGGACGCACTCGCGACCTGGCCGGTGATGGCCACGATCGGAACCGAATCCATGTGCGCGTCGGCCAGTGCCGTCACGAGGTTGGTGGCACCGGGACCGGAGGTGGCCATGCAGACGCCGACCTTGCCGGTGGCCGAGGCGTAGCCCTCGGCCGCGTGACCGGCGCCCTGCTCGTGACGGACGAGGATGTGGCGCACCTTGACCGAGTCGAGGAGCGGGTCGTAGGCCGGGAGGATCGCGCCCCCGGGGATCCCGAAGACGGTGTCGACGTCGAGGGCCTCGAGCGACAGTACGAGGCTCTGGGCTCCGGTCACCTCGAGGGGTGCCTTGGCTCGGGCCTGTTCGGCGAGCCGCGCCGGGGTGGGCGCTGCCTGGTTCTCGCTCACGTCGTCACCATCTTTGAGTCGAAGTTCGTCAAGCTTGCTTGCACTGCTCTGGGTTCTGTCTGTGGCCACAAAAAAACCCTCCCGTCCCACGTGCTGGGGGACGATGGAGGGAGGCGCCTGGCCGGACCTGTCAGGAGGGGCCGGGCGCCGAGAGAAGTACGAGAATTCGGGTCACAGGACGACTCTCCCTTCAGGCGTATGCCGTGTCAACGTGTGAGATGACACATCCCACCATCCGGATGGTCCATGGCCGAGCGAGGAGCCATCACTTGTCCTGGCAGCAGCGCTTGGGCGTCGGGGTCTCGAAGGGCACGAAGGTCCCGTCGGCGGCGGGTTGCACGTGGATCACCCAGTCGCCGAGGACGAGACGCGGGCGCACGAAGTCGCGAGTCGACACCACGGCAGAAGGACTCGGAGCATCGACACCTCCGATCACGACAACGGGAGCGACGAGGGTGAGTTGCGCAATCGTGACGTCACCCACGAGAGCTGCCCGGCCGGCATACCTGACAGAGCGGCCCTGGAGCCCCTCGCGCAGAGCGCGGCAGGCGGCCCGCGCACCCTCGACCAGCGGTTCGGGTCCGAAGGCTCCGCCGCGCTCGGACCACACGCCTGGCCCCTGTGCGGCGTGGAGATGTTCGCTGGAGCCGAACGGTCGGGCGAGCGCCGTGACGAGCTCCCCCATCGCCACGGCCGAGGTGACGTCGTGCGGGAGTGAGACGGCAATGGCTCCGCGCGCGCCCGTCGTTGTCACCACGGCGTGGGTCGTGATGCGCACGTCGTCACCGGCACCCACCTCGTCGAGGCGACGCGCGAGGACGTCGACGACTGGCTCAAGGTCGAGCTCGTCACCGATCCCGACGTCGACCCCGACGAGGTGGTGAGTTGTCACGCTCGTGGCAGGACGAAGATCGGGTTCGTATAGAACCAGAGGTCCTTCCACGGGTCGGCGTCGCCGACGACATCCATGGCCGGACCGGCCGGGTCGACCGCAGCGCCGTAGTAGCCGGCCTGCGTGCGCTTGCCGTCCGAGCCTCGCAGCCGGACATAGAAGCCGGTGTCGTCGATCTGTCCGAGGGGCACCACGAGCACAAGGGTGTTGTTGTCCTTGACCTCCCACGTCTTCATGACCGACGTGTGCGGCGTGTGGAAGACATCGCGGTCCTGCGCCGGACCGGTGACCCGTCCCTTGATGAGGTCGAGCTTGCGCAGCTGCGGCAGGAACTGCGCCCAGTTGGAGCGCTGCGCCGGCGTGATGCGGATGCGCAACTCGGCTGACTCGCCACGCTTCCCGGTGACGGCACCGCCGAGTCCGACCTCGCGGCCGCCGACGCGCACCGCGACGTCGACCTCCTCGATGAGCCGGCCGTGGTCGACCCAGACGTTGCCAGCGCGCAGACCGTCCATGAGACCGGCATACGAGTCGTGGTTCGCACCGACGTGGGTGCGACTGTAGAAGCCCGGGAAGTAGTCGCCCGCAGAGAAGTTCGGCGCACCGGAGTATTCCGGGTCGTTGTAGCGACCGTTGGCGTTGAAGTCGCTGCCGGCACCGCGCACGGCCGTGTCGAGGTAGTTGCTGTGGCTGTCGGAGTTCGCCGTGATCCACCAGGGCTTGCCCTCGGCGAGCAACGAGTCCCAGAGGCCGCCGACGGTGGCCGTGTAGAAGTCGAACCCACCCCAGGTCCGGTAGGACTCGAGCGGATAGGGCAGGAACGACCGGTCCGCGCTGGGAGCGTTGCCGTAGTAGCCGCGGGCGCTGCCGGGCCCGGGTGTCGTGGCCTTGAGTCCGGCGGCCTGGTGCCCGGGGGCGCCCTCCCAGCCGACCGCGATGCCCTTGGCGGCGTCACGCCAGGCACGCACCTCGTGAGGGCTGTCGACGCCGTTGCGGGCCGGGTGGTTGGCCAGCATGAGCGCGTCCTGGACCTTGCGGTCCGAGATGGCGGACTTGAGGAACTGCAGACCCTTGACCGCCTGGACCTCGTTGGCCGGGGTGTTGCCGCTCGTGCCGTTGACCGACCCGTCGTATGCCGTCTCGAAGGCCTTGAGGACCGCCACCTCGTTCGCTCCCGGGTGGACGAAGACGGTGCCGTGCTCGGCAGCAGGGATGTTCCACTCGAGCCCCTGGAAGACGAGCATCTCGGGGTGCTGCTCGCGCGAGCGCCGGATGTCGGGGTTGACCTTGTCGACGCCGATCTTGGCGTGGGTGGAGCCACCGTGGTCGGTGATCACGACCCAGTCGAGGCCGAAGGCGTCGGCGTGCTTGACCTGGTCCTCGACCGTGTAGAGACCGTCCGAGGAGTACTGGGTGTGGATGTGGTGGTCGCCGGCGAGCCACGCGCGGGGCTTGCGGGCCTTGCGGTCAGCGGTGTCCGAAACGTCAGCGGCAGCCGCGACGCCCGTCGACGTGACGAGGCTGGCCGTCGCCGCCCCTGCTCCGAGCACCCCCGCAGCTCGCAGGAAGTTGCGGCGACCCAGATCTCCCTGCGGCAGGTCCGCGTCGGAGATGGAGAGGTCGAGGGCGGGACCGACAGCGCTCTCGTGCGTGTGACCATGTCCGTGGTCGTGACCGTGCGTGTGTCCGTGCGTGTGGCTCATCGACAAAGTCCTCTCGGGGGTGACGTCTCGCCACCACCCAACAGAGCCAGGGTGACCACCAGCGAGGACTTCAAAGACGTTCTGGTGAACGCTGAGGGGCGGGGAGTGCGCGGCCACCGCGGTGGGTCTGCTCGCTGTGACGGCAGGGTCCGAGAGCGACAACCATCGCGAGCCCGTTTGGGGGCGGCTGACCCGGGCTTCACCCGGATTGGCACGAGTACTACCTGGCAGCAACCGGCAGCGGCGAGACCGGCACCATGCCTGTCTTCCGGCGCAGCTCACCGACCGGCGCCTACGCCAAGATCCCATCCACGGCACCTTCGCCTTCCGCAGGAACCTCATCAAGACCGGGCAGGGCTACGGCTACGGTCCAGGTGGCGCCGAGGTCGAGACGGCGGCCGACGGGTCGACGTGGATCGCCTATCAGGTCTGGAAGGACAGCAAGCCCACGCCGACCACGCCGGGCAAACGCATCCTCAGGACGGCCAAGCTGGACTGGGTGAAAGGTCTCCCGGTCTTCCGCTGACCCGCAGCACAGCGAAAAACGCGAGCACGCGGCATACCGAAAACGATTCGGTATGCCGCGTGCTAGCGCCTTCTTGGAAGTCGAACGTTCAGTTCACGCCAGCCTCATGATCCTCCGTGGAATGTCTGCTCATGGCGCGTCGATCGGCCAGAACATTCTTCGCGGTCCAACTCAACGCGATGAGGAGGTAGACCGCAACGAGGGTCAGGGCCAACCCGCCGATGGTGCGGTTGGCCCACAACGGCAGCCGGCCATAGACAAGCGCCCAGAGTCCCAAAGGGATTGCGATCGCGTAGGGCGCCCCAATGACGAAGGTCCATGACCGCCGCTTCGATCTGGCGAGCTCCGCTGTGCGTTTTTCGCCGTCCTCATTGGTTGTTCTCACGTGACCTCCAGCGTCAGTCGCAGACCGCGCCCTTGCTGGCCGAGCCGACCAGCTTGCGGTACTTCGCAAGGACGCCGCGGGTGTACTTGGGCTCGGGGTGGGTGACCCCCTCGGCGCGACGACGCTCGAGCTCGGCCTCGTCGACGAGGAGGTCGAGGGTGCCGTTCGCGACGTCGAGCTTGATCCGGTCGCCGTCGCGGACGAAGGCGATCGGGCCCTCGTCGACGGCCTCGGGTGCGACGTGCCCGACGCAGAGTCCGGTCGTGCCACCGGAGAAGCGACCATCGGTGAGCAGCAGGACGTCCTTGCCGAGACCGGCACCCTTGATCGCGCCGGTGACGGCCAACATCTCGCGCATGCCCGGGCCGCCCTTGGGTCCTTCGTAACGGATGACGACGACGTCCTGGGGCTTGAGGGCACCCTGCTCGACGGCATCCATCGCAGCGCGCTCGCCGTTGAAGACCCGTGCATTGCCCTCGAAGACGGATTCGTCGAAGCCGGCCGACTTCACGACGGCGCCTTCGGGAGCGAGTGAGCCGGTGAGGATCGTGAGGCCACCGGTCTTGTGGATGGGCCGGGACATCTCGCGGATGACGCGACCGTCGATGTGCGGCGGCTTGATCTCATCGAGGTTCTCGGCGACGGTCTTGCCGGTCACCGTGAGGCAGTCACCGTCGAGGAGGTCGGCGTCCATCAGCGTCTTCATGACGACGGGGATGCCACCGATGTGGTCGATGTCCTTCATGACGAACGCGCCGAACGGCTTCACGTCTGCGAGGTGCGGGACCTTTTTGCCGATGCGCTGGAAGTCGCCGATGGTGAGGTCGACCTCTGCCTCGTGAGCCATCGCGAGCAGGTGCAGCACGGCGTTGGTCGAGCCACCGAAGGCCATGACGACGGCGATCGCGTTCTCGAACGCGGGCTTGGTCATGATCTGGCGGGCGGTGATGCCACGACGGAGCAGCTCGACGACGGCCTCGCCAGAGCGGCGGGCATGCACGTCGCGGCGTCGGTCCGTGGCCGGCGGGGCAGCCGAGCCCGGGATGGACATGCCGATCGACTCAGCAACAGCAGCCATCGTGTTGGCGGTGTAGAAACCGCCACAGGCACCCTCGCCGGGACAGATCGCGCGCTCGATGGCATCGACGTCCTCGAGCGACATCTTGCCCGCGTTGGCTGCACCGACTGCCTCGAAGGCGTCGATGATGGTGACCTCCTTCTCGGTCCCGTCCGAGAGCTTCGCGATCCCGGGAAGGATCGACCCGGCATACAGGAAGACCGAAGCGAGGTCGAGGCGCGCGGCAGCCATGAGCATGCCGGGCAGCGACTTGTCGCAGCCGGCGAGGAGGACCGAGCCGTCGAGGCGCTCGGCGCTCATGACGGTCTCGACGGAGTCGGCGATGATCTCGCGGGACACGAGCGAGAAGTGCATGCCCTCGTGACCCATCGAGATGCCGTCCGACACCGAGATGGTGCCGAACTCGAGGGGATAACCCCCGGCGGCGTGCACCCCGTCCTTGACCGCCTTGGCGAGCCGGTCGAGCGAGAGGTTGCAGGGAGTGATCTCGTTCCAGGAGCTCGCGACACCGATCTGCGGCTTGACCCAGTCGTCGTCACCCATGCCGACGGCACGGAGCATTCCACGGGCGGCGGTCTTCTCGAGACCGTCGGTGACGTCGCGGCTGCGGGGCTTGATGTCGATGTCAGGCTTGCTCATGAGGCAACTCTAGGACCCGTGTCCACGAGGTGGGACACGGATCTCAGTCCTCGACAGAGTTGCCGACGCAGGTCAGACCAGCTGGCGGGGCCACCAGAACCGGTCCCCCAGCACGAGCGCGATGGCCGGCACGAGGACCGTGCGCACGACGAGGGTGTCGAGCAGCACTCCGATGCAGATGACCACGCCGAGCTGGGCGAGCACCACGAGCGGGAGGACACCCAGGACCGCGAACACGGCGGCCAGCAGGATCCCGGCGCTCGTGATGACACCGCCGGTGGCAGAGAGTGCCCGCAGCATCCCCTCTCGCGCGCCGTGACCCCGCGCCTCTTCAGCCGCACGGGTGACCAGGAAGATGTTGTAGTCGACGCCGAGGGCCACCAGGAAGACGAAGGCCAGCAGCGGCACTCCGTCATCGAGCCGTTCGAACCCGAGGACCTGGGTGAACAGCACCCACGAGATCCCCAGACTCGAGAGATACGTCGCAACGACGGTCGAGACGAGGACGATGGGTGCGACCGCCGAGCGCAGGAGGAGACCCAGCGCCACCAGCACGAGTCCCAGGATCAACGGGAAGATAAGCAGTCGGTCCCGGCCGGACGCCTCCGACGCATCCAGTGCCTCCGCCTCGGTCCCGCCGACGTGCGTGTCAGGGGTGTCGGCCACCGCATCCCGGATGGCATTCACCGCCTGCTCGGCGGCCTCCGACCCCGGGCGGGGCTCGAGCACGGCCTGGATCTCGCTAACCCCACCGGC
This sequence comes from Knoellia sp. S7-12, assembly GCF_040518285.1. Lineage (GTDB taxonomy): Bacteria > Actinomycetota > Actinomycetes > Actinomycetales > Dermatophilaceae > Knoellia. The sequence continues at coordinate 2,908,700 of NZ_CP155449.1, forward strand.
GCTGGCCACCTCACGGGTCGAAGAAACCCCGTCCACGGCGGACACCGTCGACGTCAGGGCGGCGGGGTCCGCGCCACGCGAGACGATGACGACGGGATCGGCCGACCCGGCCGGGAAGGACTCGGAGAGCCGCTCACCGGCCGAGATCGCCTCGGGCTTCTGGAGGAATTGGTCTGCTCCGTCGAGACCGGTCCGGATCTGGGTCGTGCCCGTGGCAGCGAGGGCCAGAAGAGCGACGGTCACGGCCGCAAAGGCGGCAGGGCGCCGTGCGACGGCATCGCCGATGCGCCTCCAGGCCGACCGGGAGTCAGCCAGGCTGGCCTGGCCCTCGCGCGGCACCTTGGGCCAGAAGATCCACCGGCCGAAGACCACGAGGGCCGCGGGCAACACCACCAGCACGAACCCAGCGGCCACGACGACACCCACGGCACACGCGAGTCCGAGGCCGCGCGTCGTGGGGAAGGCCGACAGCAGCAGGGTGAGCAGGCCGATCACGACGGTGGAGGCGCTCGACAGGACGGCCTCGGCGGTGCGGGCGAGTGCCTTGGCCATCGCCTCGCGACGGTCGGCGTGCACACGCAGCTCGTCGCGGTAGCGCGAGATGAGGAGCAGCGCATAGTCCGTGCCAGCTCCGAAGACGAGCACGGACAGGATACCGACGGTCGACTCGTCCCACTGCACGTCGAACGCCGCCATGGTGTGGGTGGCCAGGACGCCGGCGAGCTGGTCGGCGACCCCGACCACCGTCAACGGCACCAGCCACAGGACCGGGCTCCGATAGGTGATGATCAGCAGCAGCGCAACGACTCCTGCCGTCGCCCCGAGGAGGCGGACGTTCGCTCCGTCGAAGACCGCCGACAGGTCGGCCTCGATCGCAGCGGGCCCGGTGACCTGGGCGGCCAGACCGTCGGCCAGGTCGGCCTTGGCCGCGGAGCGCAGCTCAGCGACGACCACCCCGACCTCGGTGGCGTCGTTGGCCGAGACCGGCACGACGACGGTCGCGGCAGTGCGGTCCTTCGCGATGGTCGGCGGGGCGCCTGTGGCGCCGGGCAGGGAGCGAGCCCGCTCCTGCACGAGCGCGAGCGCCTCGGCGTCCAGCGGTCCTTCGCTGCTGAAGAGCACGACAGCCGCGGACCCATCCGCTTCGGGCAGCTCGGCGCTGAGCTCTGCGGCTGCTCTGCTATCCGAGTCCACCGGGAGCGTCGCGGTGGCGGTCGGGCCGAGCTCGGCCTGGCCGATCACGCCGATGGCGGCACCCGCACCGACGAGTGCCACGAGCGCGATGATCCCGGCCACCCACTTGCGGGTGAGGAAGCGAGCGAAGCCGGCCATGCGGGTTCTCCCCTTGGTAGTGTTGATTGGTAAGTGATTCACCAAGTTACTAAGTAGGTGAGCGATATTACGGAATCCACTGAGGCGGGCGCAACCGGCGACTTCACGACTACGGGCGACCCCGCGAAGGACGACCCCACGACCGTGACGTCGTTCGTGCCTGCATACCGACCCTCGGCGTCCCTTGACGCACTCGAAGAGCTCGTGGGCCTCGCGGCACAGGTGCCTCACGAGGTGGCCCGCAAAGCCGGACTCTCCGTGTCAGAGCTGCACTCACTGCGCCACCTCATGGCCTCGCCCATGGGGCCCGTCGAACTCGCCAAGGCCCTCGGTGTCACCTCCGCAGCATCGTCGGGGGTCGTGGACCGGCTGGTCGCGCGGGGCCACGCAGAGCGACACCCGCACGCCGAGGACCGGCGACGCACGGAGGTGGTCGTCACCGAGTCAGGACGTCGCGAGGTGTTTGCCCTCCTGGCACCGATGTTCGCCAAGCTGGCCGAGATCGACGCCCCTCTCGACGACGACGAGCGGGTGGTGGTCGAGCGCTATCTGCGCGGGGCGATCGCAGCGATGCGCTCGGTCATCTGACGCGCGCGATCCACTGACCCGCGCTGCCCCCGCTCAGCCTCCCGCACGGGCGACGTGGAAGCGGTCGAGCCGAGCCACGCCAGCCGCGAGGTCACTCCAATGGCCCGAGAAGCGCAGCACGGCAACGCCCGCGGTGGGGAAACCCTGGCTCATGAGCTCGTGGGCGCGGTCGCTGCCCTCACCATCGGCGAGCAGGGACGCAAGGACCGGTATACCGGGAGCGTGTCCGACCACCATGACGACGTTGGCATCGGCGTCGGACTCACGCGCGACTTCGAGCAGCCGCTCGGCAGAAGCGTTGTAGATGCGGTGCTCGTGGTGGACGTCGGCCTCGGAGCAGCCAGCGCTCCACACTCCCTCACACGTCTGCTGGGCACGAGTGGCGGTCGAGCAGAGCACCTCGTCGACTCCGATCCCCTGCGCATGGAGCCACCTGCCGACCTCGGTGGCGTCGCGGTGTCCGCGCGGAGAGAGCTCTCGCTCGTGGTCCGCGTCATAGCCGCTCTGCTCGGCCTTGGCATGGCGCACGAGCACGAGCGTCCGGTCCTCAGCTGCAGCGGTCATGTCCTGATCTTGCCCCTGTCCGGCGGGGTTGTCAGGTCTTGACAATCGGGCGAACGAGGTGGCGTGGCGCGTCTCCGGCCGCGACCGTCGTCAGCTGCTCGCGCAGCAGCTCGGCCATCCGCGGCAGCAGCGCCGTGGTGTTGCCTCCGGCGTGCGGTGTGATGAGCACATCGGGTGCGCTCCACAGGGGGTGGCCGTCCGGCAACGGTTCCGGATCGGTGACGTCGAGCGCGATGCGCAACCGACCCGCGTGCCTCACCAGGGCGTCGGTGTCGGCGACGGGGCCGCGCGCGACATTGACGAGCAGCGCACCTTCGGGCATGGCCGCGAGGAAGGCCTCGTCGACGAGCTGATGGGTCGAGTCGTTGAGCGGGACGATGACGACGACGACGTCGTGGTCGGGCAGCAGCGAGGGCAGCTCGTCGATCCCGTGGACCGTGTCAACGAGGTCGTCGCCGGCACGCGCTCGCGACGCAACAGCGGTGAGCGAGACGTCAAAAGCGTTGAAACGACGGGCGATTGCCGTGCCCACGGAGCCGTAGCCGACGATCAGGACGCGCTGATCGGCGAGGGAGGTGCGCTGACCGAGCGGGACCCACCGGGCGCTGTCACCAGATCGCACCGCGTCGGGGATGCCCCGTAATGACGCGAGGGTGAGCCCGAGAGCCAGTTCTGCGGTGGGCGCGTCATAGACACCGGCCGCGTTGGCGACGCCGATCCGCTCGGGGACGACGTCGAACACCCCGTCGTAGCCCGCCGACTGGAGCTGCACCAGTCGGCACGCGGGGAGGTCAGCCACGGCATCAAGCGCCTGGGCCGCACCGAGATAGGGCGCGATGACGACCTCGATCCGCTCGTCCGTCGCCGGACCTGCGACCAGGTCCCACAGCACCGCCTCGACACCAGAGATGTCGCCGACGGCGTGGAGCAGCAGGGAATCAGGGAAGGAGACGACGACCATGTCGCAAACCCTATGTCCGCATGAACCCCTCCGCGACGACGTTCCAGTCGGTGCCCGGATCCACTCTGCCCATCTGCATCTCGGTGACGTCCCGGATGAGCCTGGGCAGCGCCGCATCGACGCCCGCGCCCTCGCTCGTGGTGACGATGTGCCGTAGGAAGCTCAGGCACATGTCGAGTCGCCCCTCCCCGCCGGAGTAGTCGTGGGTCTCGTAGGACGTCGCGAGATCCGACAGTGAGGAGCCCAGGGTGCGGACGATCCCGTCCGCGTAGGGCAGGTACGACGATGGTTCGATGCCGTGTGCCCGCGCCATGGCAGCCGAGTGCAGGAACGCGTACATCCCGGCGAAGTAGATGTCGAGCATCGCCATGTCGAGAACCGGCGGCCGCGCATGGTCGGTCCCAACAAGGTCGGCAACGCCGCCCAGAGCCCGGATCGTCGGTGCGGCAGCCGCGAAGTCAGCCTCCACTCCGGCATACAGGATCAAGGAGTCCTCCTCGCCGATCAACGGCGTGGGGACCATGATGGCGCCCGTGATGTAGGCAATCCCCTGTGCGGCAGCATGATTCGCTGAGGCGACTGCCTCATCCGGGGAGCCTGTGGTCAGGTTGAGGACCGTCGTCTGCTGCCCGAGGCGGGACCGCATCGCGTCGATGACCTCGCGGCTCGCAGTGTGGTCCCGAAGACACACCACTACGGTGTCTGCGTCCGCCACCGCATCGGCGGGGTGCTCTGCCAGATTCGCTCCGCGGAGCCCGAGCGGCTCGAGGTCCTTGGGTGAACGGTTCCACACGGTGACCTGCTGGCCCGCTGCGAGGAGTGTCCGCGCCAGGGCGATGCCCATGGGACCGAGGCCGAGCACGGCGACGTTGACGGGGCTGGTGGGAATCGTGCTGATGTCAGTAGGCGTTGTCATGATTCGAGCATTGCAACGCCAGTGGATCGGCAACAGTACGCACAAGTTTGTGGGTACTGACTTCGGAGTGAGGATGCCCGGTGGACCACCCCCTGTACCTGTGCGGAGTCAACGTCGCCATCGACGCGGTGGGCAGCAAGTGGAAGCCCACGCTGCTCTGGGTGCTGTCCTCGCGCACCCACCGGTTCGCAGAGCTCCGGCGCGCCTGCGGGTCCATCTCGGAGAAGGTGCTGGCCGACCAGCTGCGCGAACTCGAGCGTGATGGACTGGTCGAGCGCACTCAGTTCGAGGGGTTCCCGCTCCGAGTTGAGTACTCACTGACGGAGCGCGGAGTCTCCCTCAATGCGGCGCTCGACGCTGTAGCCATCTGGGGTGAACAGCACGTCGACCAGCTGATGGACGCGCGCTCAGCCGCGTCGGTCTGAATTCAGGGCACGATTGGCGTATGCCGTCCTCTCAGCCCTGGTGCCGACCTCTCGTTCTTGCATCTGCCATCGTGCTCTGCCTCACGGGCTGCTCCGGCTCTGAGGGTGACCCGCCAGCGACCACGTCCCCGACAGCGACCCCCTCGACCTCGGGAGCCACATCGTCGGGATCCACCACCCCCTCACCCTCGACAAGCAGCACCATCCCGGCGGGGTCGCCCTCGGACGTCGCCACCGGTCTCGAGGTGCCGTGGTCCATCGCCTTCCTGCCCGACGGCGACGCCCTCGTCACATTGAGGGACAGGGCAGAAGTTCTCCGCGTCACCCCGACCGGCGAGAAGTCCAGCCTCGGCACGATCAATGGTGTGGACGCTGGCGGCGAGGGTGGCCTGCTGGGGATCGCGGTCTCCCCCACGTTCGCGAGCGACCAGACGGTGCATCTCTATTTCACCGCCCGGGACGACAACCGCATCGTGCGAACCACCCTTGGGGCAGACGGATTCACCTCCATGACACCGGTGCTCAGCGGCATACCCAAGGCTGGAAACCACAACGGAGGGCGCATCGCCTGGGGGCCGGACGGGTTCCTCTATGTCGGGACCGGTGATGCGGCGCAACCGGATCGCGCTCAGAGCGAGACCAGCCTGGGCGGCAAGATCCTGCGCATCACGGCGGACGGCGCCCCGGCAGCGGGCAACCCGTTCAACGGCAGTCCCGTGTGGAGTCTGGGACACCGCAACGTGCAGGGCCTGGCGTGGGGCAAGGACGGGACAATGTTCGCCAGCGAGTTCGGGCAGAACACGTGGGACGAACTCAACGTGATCGTGCCCGGGAAGAACTACGGGTGGCCCGAGGTCGAAGGCATCGAGAACCGTGAGGGTTTCGTGGCGCCGATCGCCCAGTGGTCGACGTCGGACTCGTCCCCCAGCGGCATCGCGGTCGGGGCGGACGGTGCGGTCTACATGGCGGCATTGCGCGGTGAGTCGCTCTGGAGGATCAACGTTGCTGGCAACCGCCGACAGGGCGAGCCAATTCGATTGTTGGAGAACAAGTTTGGCCGGATCCGGGACGTCGTCAGCGCCCCGGACAAGACACTGTGGATGTTGAGCAACAACACCTTCCGAGGTGAGCCGCGCGATGGCGATGACCGGATCATCCGGGTTCCGATCGGGTGAGCAGCGGGGCCGTCGGCGACAAACCCCCGTCGAACAGGCCCGGTGGGTACGTTGAAACCAGGGGTGGGCGCCGATGCCCGCCAGAACGATGAGAGGTGGCACCCACGATGGCTGCAATTGACGAGATCCTCCAGAATCTGCCGATCGACCAGCTGGCCCAACAGGTCGGCGCCGAGCCCCAGGAGGTGCAGGCAGCCGCCCAGGCCGCTTTGCCCGCGCTCCTCGGCGGACTCCAGGCCAATGCCCAAGGTGGTGGCGCCAGCTCCATCGTCGAGGCGCTCGGCCAGCACACCGACGACGTCGACCCCGCCCGGGTCGACCCGGCCGACGGTCAGAAGATCGCCTCGCACATCTTCGGACCCAACGAGGAGCAGGTGTACTCCGCCCTCGGTGGGACCGGCGCGAGCAGTGGTCTCATCAAGAAGCTCATCCCGATCCTCGCCCCGATCGTCCTGTCCTACATCGCCGACAAGGTGCTCAAGGGTGGCGGCGTCGGTGGTGGCACGGCAACACCGCAGACCCAGGCTCCGGCCGACGACACCGCCCGGGGTGGTCCCGGTTCCCTCGACTCGATGCTTCAGGACGTCCTCGGTGGGGCGCTCGGTGGTGGCACTGCCGCCCAGCAGACCCCGGCCCCGCAGCAGGAGACCCAGCAGTCGGGAGGCGGCATCCTCGGTGGCATTCTCGGCGGACTCCTCGGCGGCGGCCGCCGCTGACGCACGACCCGCTACTGAAGCCAGCAGTTGTCAGGAGAGACGATGCCGCCCGGCTGAGTCGGGCGGCATCGTCGTTCACCTACTGGTCTGGCCTGCGGTCGTCAGCCGATGTGACCGGTGGCCGCCAACACTGCGTGGCCGTCGGCGGAGGTGGTCACCGGGCTCACGGTCAGTGAGCCACCGGAGTTCAGCGGAGAGAGATTGCTCGAGAAGAAGACGTAGTCGATCTTGCGAGGGTCCCGATCCTTGCCGACGGCAGTGGGCTGCCCCACACGCGCCGCATTCCCGGTACGAAGCTGGTGCGCCTCGACGAAATCCCCCGATCCGTTGGGGCCATACATGTTTGACAGCGGCACGGAGTTCGGGACAGCGTTGAAGTCGCCGCCCACGATCACCGAATGCTTCTTCTTCTTCTTCGCGATCCAGGGATGGGTGATCTGCTTGATGCGACCCGTCTGGTGCGCCCGGTGCGCAAAGTCTTCGTCTCCGTAGATCTGCAGGTGCGTCGCGCAGCCATGCACGTCGGTTCCGCCCTTGGTGAACTTGACACAGGCCATCCCGAAGTTCTGGTCGGGGTCGGGAGACTCGCCCTCGGCGTAGAAGGAGAACTCCTGCTTCGATGCCTTCCCAGGGCCCGTGTGAATCGCCACGACACCCTTCCACTTGCTCTTTCCCTCGCAGAGATGGGCCTCGGGGGTCTTCGGTGTCGGCTTCTCAGTCACCTTCTGTTTGTGGAAGGAAACCGTCCACTCAGGGTGATCCTTCTTGACCTTCTGGACCCAGGTTTCGCAGACCTCTTCGGCGAGCAGAAGATCATTCTGCCCACCACGTTGAACGAGCTTCTGGAAGGAACCGCGCTTCTGGTCGGTGTTGTGCTGGACGACCTTGATGGGTGTGCGTGCAGCGGCCGCGCTTTCGTCGAGCGGTGCCGCAGTCGCCTGCATCGCTGCTGGAACGCCGGCGGCGACAACGCCGAGTCCGACGAATGCTGTGAGTGCTCTCCGGCCCGTCGCGCGGGTCGACTTCTTCTTGTGCCTGGCCATGCTGGATCCCCTCCGTTGGTGCATCTGTTGGGCGAGTGCCCCACACGCACATCCTTGACACCACGGGGTACTCCCGGCCATGGGTAGGGCTCCCCTGCCCACCGACGGACGAATCCCCGCCCGGCGCAACGCCTGGCGGGGATTCGTCCGCGCAATGTGAACCGTTCAGTCGGTGAGCTTGGCGAGGATGATCTCGCGGGCCTTGCCTGCGTCGGCCTGACCCTTCATCTCCTTCATAACCTGTCCGATGAGTGCGCCAGCGGCCTGGACCTTGCCGTCGCGAACCTTCTGCGCCACATCGGGATTGGCGTCGATGACCTTGTCGACCGCCGCCTCGAGGGCGCCGTCGTTACCCTGATCAAGATTGAGCCCACGCTGGTCCGCGATCGCAATCGGCTGTCCCTCGCCGGCCAGAACACCATCAAGAACCTGCCGTGCCATCGCGGTGTTAACTCGGCCTGTGGCTTCAAGATGATCAAGTTCAAAGATCGTGCGAGGAGTCACTCCAACCGACAGTGCGAACTCTTCGAGCGACTGGCGACTCTCTTTCGCTCTCCGGGCGATCTCACCCAGCCACCACTTGCGCGCGCCCTGGACCGTTGCCTTCAGTTCGATTGACTGCACCAGGAGGTCGACCGCGCCCGCGTTGACGACGTCCCGCATTTCCAGGTCACTCAGCTTCCAGTCGAGCTGGAGACGCTTGTGACGGCCTGTCGACGTCTCGGTTGGAAGGGTGGCTCGCAGATCCTCGACGGTCTCGCGTGACGGAGCAACGGGCACGAGGTCAGGCTCAGGGAAGTAGCGGTAGTCATCAGCATCGGACTTCACCCGCCCGGACGTCGTGACACCGGTGTCCTCGTGCCAGTGGCGGGTCTCCTGAAGGATCGAACCGCCTTGTTGCAGGATCGCGCCGTGTCGGCACATCTCGTAGCGGACCGCGCGCTCGACCGAGCGGAGTGAGTTGACGTTCTTGGTCTCGGTGCGGGTCCCGAGGGTCGTCTCACCCTTGGGCATGAGCGAGAGGTTGACGTCGCAGCGCATCGAGCCCTGCTCCATCTTGACGTCGGACACGTCGAGCGCCTTGAGCAGGTCACGCAGGGTCGCGACATAGGCGCGCGCGATCTCGGGCGCACGCTCTCCCGCACCACGAAGCGGCTTGGTGACGATCTCGATGAGGGGGATGCCGGCTCGGTTGTAGTCGACCAGCGAGTGCGTGGCGCCATGGATGCGACCGGTCGAGCCGCCGACGTGAAGCGACTTGCCCGTGTCCTCCTCCATGTGCGCGCGCTCGATGTCGACGCGGTAGGTCGAGCCGTCGTCGAGCTGCACGTCGAGGTAGCCCTCGAACGCGATCGGCTCGTCGTACTGCGACGTCTGGAAGTTCTTGGGCATGTCCGGATAGAAGTAGTTCTTGCGCGCGAACCGGCACCATTGCGCGATCTCGCAGTTGAGCGCGAGACCGATGCGGATCGCCGACTCGACGGCCTTCTCGTTGACGACCGGCAGCGCACCGGGAAGCCCCAGACACACCGGGCAGACCTGTGTGTTGGGCTCGGCTCCGAACTCGGTCGGGCAGCCGCAGAACATCTTGGTCGCGGTGCCGAGTTCGACGTGGACCTCGAGACCCATGACCGGGTCGAAGGAGGCAAGAACCTCGTCATAGCCGATGGTTGCTTCGGTATCGACAGCGCTCATGTCACGCACCCTTCGTCATGGTCGAGAGATCGGGAGCCTGACCCAGAAGCGGACCGCCCCACGAGGCGAGGAGGCGCTGCTCGAGAGCTGCGCCCACGGCATACAGGCGCTCGTCGGCAGCTGCTGGCGCGAGGATCTGGAAGCCGGCCGGCAGACCGTCCTCGTCAGCCAACCCACTGGGCAGCGACATCCCCGGCACACCCGCGAGGTTGGCGGGGATTGTCGCGATGTCGTTGAGATACATGGCCATCGGGTCGTCGGTCTTCTCACCGAACTTGAACGCGGTGGTCGGCGCGGTCGGGCTCACGAGCACGTCGGCCATCTCGAACGCCTTGGTGAAGTCGTCGGCGATGAGGCGGCGGACCTTCTGGGCCGAGCCGTAATAGGCGTCGTAGTAACCCGACGACAGGGCGTAGGTGCCCAAAATGATGCGGCGCTTGACCTCGTCACCGAAGCCCGCGTCACGCGTTGCCGCCATGACCTGCTCGGCGCTGGGGTCGTCGATGCCCTCGGGCAGGACCCGGAGGCCGAAGCGCATGGCGTCGAACTTCGCGAGGTTGGACGACGCCTCGCTCGGGAGGATCAGGTAGTAGGCCGCGAGCGCTGCGGTGAAGCTCGGGCACGAGACCTCGACGACCTCGGCACCAGCGTCAACCAGGTGCTGGACCGACTCGTCGAAGCGCGCCTGGACGCCGGCCTGGAAGCCGTCGCCGGTGAGCTCGCGGACGATGCCGATCCTCATGCCCTTGACGTCGGCACGACGAGCAGCCTCGACGACAGCCGGGACCGGCGCGTTGATCGAGGTCGAGTCCATCGGGTCGTGACCGCCCATGACCTCGTGCAGCAGCGCCGCGTCGAGGACGGTTCGGGTGCACGGGCCGGCCTGGTCGAGTGAGGACGCGAGTGCGACGAGGCCGTAGCGGGACACTCCGCCATACGTCGGCTTGGTCCCTACTGTGCCCGTCACGGCCGCCGGCTGGCGGATCGAGCCACCGGTGTCGGTGCCGATCGCCAGCGGCGCCTGGAACGAGGCGATGACGGCGCTCGAGCCACCACCGGAGCCACCGGGAATGCGGTCGAGGTCCCACGGGTTGCGCGTCGGCCCATAGGCCGAGTGCTCCGTCGAGGACCCCATGGCGAACTCATCCATGTTGGTCTTGCCCAGGATCGGCATGCCAGCCTGGCGCAGCCGCGTCACGACTGTCGCGTCGTAGGGCGGGATCCAGCCCTCGAGGATCTTGCTGCCGCACGTCGTCGGCAGACCCTTGGTCGCCAGGACGTCCTTGACGGCGATGGGCACGCCAGCGAGCTGGTGGAGCTGCTCACCCCGCCCACGTCGCTCATCGATGTCGCGGGCACTCGCAAGAGCGCCGTCGCGGTCGACGTGCAGATAGGCGTGGATGTCGCCGTCGACGGCGTCGGTGCGGGCCAGTAGCGCTTCGGTCACCTCGACCGACGACGTCTCACCCGTGGTGAGGAGGTCGGAGAGCTCGGAGGCGCTGGCGCGGGTCAGGTCGGTGGTCACATCGGTCCTTGCGGTTGCGTGAATGCGTGGTGCGGGAGAACAACGGTGGGTATGCCGTGTGCGCACCACACGGCATACCTGCGCCTTTCAGTCTTCGTCAAGAATGCGCGGCACGGAGAAGCGCTGCTGGTCGGCCTCGGGGGCGCCCGACAGGGCCTCCTCAGCCGTCAGGCTCGGACGGACGACGTCGGGCCGGGTCACGTTGACGATCGGCATCGGGTGACTCATGGGCTCGACGCCCTCGATGGGCGACTGCTGCACGGTCGCCACGGACTCGAGGATGACACCCAGCTCACCGACCATTGTGTCGAGCTCGGTGTCGGAGAGGTCGATGCGGGCGAGACCGGCGAGGTGGGCCACGTCGTCGCGGGTGAGTTCAGCCATGGGCGCAAGTCTAGGTCTCCGCACCACGTGCCGCGTCAGGGCTCCGACGGTGTGGCCCGCGCCCTTGACACGCCAGAGCCGCCCACGGGAACTCCCGTGGGCGGCTCTGGGCGACGTGCGCGTTTCTCAGCGGGGCGCCTTGACGGCGAGCACCGGGCACTCGGCGTCGAGCAAGACCTTCTGGGCCTGGCTCCCGAGGAGGAGCTTGCCGACCGGTGTGCGCCGTCGGACACCGATGACGATGAGCTCGGCGTTGGTCTCCTCGGCCAGGTCGACGAGGATCTCGGCAGGGTCCTTCTTGTGGACCGCGTGCGACACCTCGTAGTCCAGACCCGACGCGTCGAGCTCGGCCCGCAGCGCCGTGAGCTGGTCGTCGTCCACGTAGCGGTTGTCGGCCGAGGCCGCACCGGTGCTGGCGTTGACGACGATCAGTCGGCTGTTGCGGCTCCGTGCCTCCACCACAGCGGCGTCGAGGGCGGCGCGACCTTCCTTGGTGGGTACGAACCCCACGATGACCGGCATGTCAGGCTCCTTCGTTGTTGGCGGGCATGCGGACGTCGTCGGTTCCCGTGTGCTGGTCCTCGGGGGTGTTTCTTCGACCGCGGACCTTGGACCAGACCAAGGGGACGATGACGAGGAGCAGGATGAGGGCGTAGACGACCTTCGAGAACGGCGTGTTGACGAGGCCCGAGAGGTTGCCGTCGCTGATCTGCAGGGCCCGGCGCATGAAGATCTCGGCCCTCGGGGCGAGGATCAGGCCGACGATGAGCGGAACGATCGGGAGTCCGTAGCGGCGCATCGCAAAGCCGAGTCCGCCGACGATGAGCAGAAGCCAGAGGTCGAACGGTGAGCCGTTGGCCGCGTAGCCGCCGAGCGACGCGAACATGAGGATGCCGGCATACAGGTAGGGCCTGGGGATGAGCAGGAGCTTGGCCCAGAGGCCGGCCATCGGCAGGTTGAGCACGAGGAGCATCGCGTTGCCGATGAGCAGGCTGGCGATGAGCGTCCACACGAGCGGACCCTGCTCCTCGAACAGGCGCGGGCCGACCGCGATCCCGTAGCTCTGGAAGGCGAGGATCATGACGGCCGCGGTCGCGGTCGTCGGGATCCCGAGGGTGAGCAGCGGGACGAGGCTGCCCGCCGCGGAGGCGTTGTTGGTCGCCTCCGGTCCGGCGACGCCCTCGATGGCGCCGTGCCCGAACTCCTCGGGCTTCTTGGCCAGCTTGCGCTCCGTCACGTACGACAGGAAGGTCGGGATCTCGGCACCTCCGGCCGGGATCGCGCCGAAGGGGAAGCCGATCGCCGTGCCGCGCAGCCAGGGCCTCCACGAGCGGGAGAGGTCCTCCTTCGTCATGAGCCGGCCCTTGATCGGGATGATCTGGGCCGGGGCCCGCCGCAGGTGCGCCGCGATCCACAGGGCCTCACCCATGGCGAAGAGGGCGACTGCCACGACGACGACGTCGATGCCGTCCGACAGCTGGTCGATGCCGAAGGTGAGCCGTTGCTGTCCGGACGTCTGGTCGATGCCGATGAGGCCGATCCACACACCCAGCCCGAGGCTGGCGAAGCCACGGATCTTGGATGAGCCGAGGACCGTGGTCACCGCGACGAACGCGAAGAGCATGACGGCGAGGTAGTCCGGGTCGCCGAGCTGGATCGCGAACTTCACGACCTGGGGCGCGAGGAGCGCGAGGAGCAGCGTGGCGATGGTACCGGCGACGAACGACCCGATGGCCGCGGTCGACAGGGCCGCTGCGCCGCGACCCGCCTTGGCCATCTTGTTGCCCTCGATGGCCGTCATCACCGAGGCGCTCTCGCCCGGTGTGTTGAGCAGGATCGAGGTGGTGGATCCGCCGTACATCCCGCCGTAGTAGAGCCCGGCGAACATGATGATCGCCTGCTGGACGGGAAGGGTGAGGGTGAGTGGCAGGAGCAGGGCGATGGCCATGGCCGGGCCGATGCCTGGCAGGACGCCGATGGCGGTGCCGAGCAGCACGCCGAGGAAGGCATAGACGAGGTTCATCGGCGTCAGGGCCGCCGACATCCCCTCGAGCAGTGCGTTGAGGCCGTCCATGTCACAGGATCCCGTCGAGGAGGCCGGCCGGGAGCTTGACGTCCAGGCCGAGGAAGAAGCCGTACCAAGTGATGAGGGAGAGTGCGACCGAGATCACCGCGAGCCTCACGTAGTGGCGGTTGCCGAGGGCGAAAGCCGCACCGAAGAAGAGCACGGCTCCTGTGATGGGCCACCCGAGCGTGTCGATGAACGCCGCGTTGAACGCGAAGGCCGCGACGAGCAGTCCCACCGTCTTCCAGTCGGAGCCGTGACTGAGGTCGACGTCCTCGCCCTCCTCCTGCTCCCCACGTCCGCCGCGTGCAACGTCGAGAGCGAGCAGGGCGGCACAGACGATGAGAACGACGCCGATGAACATGGGCACGGTGCGAGCGGTCAGGAAGCCGCGGGCGCCCTGCTCCTCCAGACCGAGGGCGTCGAAGATGGCGATGCCACCCAGGACCAGCAGGAGGAGGGACACCCCGTACTCGGAGCGCCCCTCCCCCCGCGACTGCACGTCGTCACTCATCAGACGAGTCCCAGCTCCTTGAGCACACCGGCGACGCGGTCGCTCTCGGAGGTGAGGAAGGTCTTGAACTCGTCGCCCACGATGAAGGCGTCGGTCCAGCCCTTGTCCGCGAGCGTCTTCTTCCACTCCTCCGTGCCCTGCAGCGCGGTGACCGCGCCGACGAGCTTCTGCTTGTCGGCGTCGGTGATCCCCGGGGCAGCGACGAGGCCGCGCCAGTTGGTGAAGACCATGTCGACGCCCTGATCCTTGAGCGGCTTGGCGTCGAGGCCCTCGACCGGCTTGTCGCTCGTCACGGCGAGGACGCGCACGGCACCGGACTCGGCCTGCTTGATGACCTCGCTGACGCCGGTGGCGGCGAAGCCGAGCTTCTTGCCGAGGACGGCGGTCATGAGCTCGCCACCGCCGTCGTAGGCGACGTAGTTGACCTTCTTGGCGTCGAGGCCAACGGCCTTGGCGAGGAGCATCGGCGTGAGGTGGTCGGGACCACCCACGTTGGACGCGCCTCCGACGGGTACGGCGCCCGGGTTGGCCTTCCACGCGTTGACGAGGTCGTCGAGGGTCTTGTAGGGCGAGTCCTTCGCCACGACGATGGCCTCTGACTCCTCGATGAGCTTGGCGATGGGCGTGGTGTCGGTGAGCTTGGCTTCCGACTTGTTGCTGTAGGACGCGCCCACGACGCCGAGTCCCATCTGCATGAGGAGGTCGCCCTTGCCCTTCTCGTTGATGAGCCGCGCGAGGCCGACGGTGCCTCCGGCACCGGCCTGGTTGAAGACCTCGACGGACCCGCTGAGTCCGGCCGACTGGAGGTCGGCGGAGACGGCGCGAGCCGTCTGGTCGTAGCCCGATCCGGGCGAGTTCGGGACCAGGATCCGAAGGCCGGTGAGCTTCTCTGCGCTGGCGGAGCTGCCAGCAGAGCCGGAGGCGGTGCCTTCGGAACTGTCCTTGCTCACTCCGCAGGCGGTGAGGGCGAGGGCTGCGGCCGCGGTGACTGCGGCGCTGCGAACCAGTGACGTCATGTGCACGATGGACTCCTTTGTCGGGGGTGCGTTGGATCCCACCGTCGCGCCTCACGGACCTGCTGTCACGGTTGCGGCCACAGACTCTGTTGAGTTCTTTGTGCTCACGCGTCTGGCAGCGGTAGGTGGGCCCGACCGGCACAATCAAGGAGTGGCGCGAGGACTGGGACGACAGGTGCGGACGCAGATGCGTCGCATCTGGCCGCAGACCCTTGCCGGCCGCATGCTCGCCACGCAGCTGCTCATCGTGAGCATCGTGTTCGTCGGGGTGGGGGCCCTCTCGGTCGCCCAGCAGGGCGCCGGCGTCACCGACCGCGAGGTCCGTCGTGCGCGCCAGGTCGCCGAGCAGGTGACCCAGGAGCCCGGGGTCCGACAGGTGCTCGGGCCGCAGGGCGAGGCCTGGACGTCGCAGGCCCAGGCAGCGCTCGAGTCGGCCCGCACACTCTCGGACTCCGAGGGCGTCTACCTCGCGCGCACGAGCGACGGCTCCGTCGTCGCGGCGGCCGCTGAGGACCCGCTGCGCCGCCTGCCCCGGACCGATGCCTTCGAGGGCAGCTCGTGGCTTGGCGGTGAGGGGGACGACGACGACCCCGAGACCATCATGGCGATGGCGCCGGTGATCGTGCCCGGCGAGTTCGAGCCGGTCGGTGTCGTCGCCGTGACGAGGCCCTCACCCTCGGTCTGGGACGACCTCGCGACCATCACCCCGAACCTCCTGAACTATCTCGGCCTCGCCGGCCTCATCGGCGTCTTCGGCTCCCTGCTCCTCGCTCGGCGGGTCAAGCGACAGACACTGGGGCTCGAGCCCTACGAGATCGCGGGCCTCGTCGAGCAGCGGGAGGCGGTGCTGCACGGCATCAAAGAGGGACTTCTCGCCGTCGACCTCGCCGGGCGGGTGACGCTCATCAACGATGAGGCCGCGAGCCTGCTGTCCATCCCCCAGGCGGGGGCCGGGGGGCACTCACTGTCCGAGCTGGGCGCCGACAAGCCGCTCCTCGCGCTGTTCCCGTCACGACGCCTCCGCAGTGGCCCCACGATGACGGTCGCCGACGAGCCTGAGGTGCGGTCGGTCGACCGGGTCCTGCTCGTCCGGGGACGACTCGTCACCGCCAACGTCATGCCCGTGAGCCAGCAGGGGCGGCTCGTCGGGCACGTCGCCACACTCCGCGACCGCACCGAGCTCCTCGAGCTGCAGCGCGACCTTGACGTCACCCGGGCGACGACCGACTCGCTGCGTGCTCAGGCCCACGAGTTCAGCAACCGGATGCACGTCGTCGCCGGGCTGATCGCGCTCGAGGAGTACGCCGACGTGCAGGACTACATCCGGCACATCACGGCGGACGAGGCCGAGCTGACCGCCCGGGTGGGGACTGCCGTCGCCGACCCGGCAGTCGCAGCGATGCTCATGGCCAAGAGCCGGCAGGCCGCGGAGCGCGGGATCACGCTGGACCTGGACGACGACACCCGACTGGCCCGGCTCGACGGTGACCTGTCGACGGACCTCAACACCATCCTCGGGAACCTTGTCGACAACGCCCTCGATGCCGTCCCAGAGCTCAGCGGCCGCGTCCGCGTGGCACTCACGGGACCGGACGACGGCTCCGTCCGACTCGTGGTGCGCGACAACGGTCCCGGCGTCCCCACGGGAGACATGCGCACCCTCTTCGTGCGCGGTTGGTCGACCAAGGACGCAGAGCCCGGGTCCTCACGCGGCATCGGTCTGGCGCTCGTGCGTATGGTCTGTAGCAAACGAGGAGGAGAGGTGAGCGTGAGCAACGACGACGGTGCCGTCTTCACGGTCAGCCTCCCGACGGGCTGACCCATGGCGACGATCGGTCCTCCCCCCATCCGCACCGTCGTCGTCGACGACGACTTCATGGTCGCGCGGCTGCACTCCAGCACCGTCGCCCGGCTCGCCGGGTTCGAGGTCGTCGGTGTCGCGAGCACCGGCGCGCAGGCCCTCTCGGTGGTCAAGGACAAGCGGCCGGACCTCATGCTGCTCGATGTCTACCTGCCCGATCTCACCGGGCTCGAGGTGCTGCGTCGGCTGCGGGGACTGGGCATCGATTGCGACGTCATCGTCATCAGCGCCGCCCGCGACCTCGACTCGCTCCGCCAGGCGATGCAGTCGGGGGTCTACCAGTACCTCGTCAAGCCGTTCGAGCTCGAGGAGCTGCGACGACGGCTCGAAGAATACGCCGTGCACCGCGCCCGGATTCTCGGGCAGGATCCCGACATCGCGGTCGAGCAGGAGGAGGCAGACCGCCTTTTTCGAGCCGGGCCAGCCGGCCGGACCCGGAACTCGCTCCCCAAGGGCATCAGCGCCGAGACGGTCCAGCTCGTGAGCCGTGCCCTCGCGGGCGCCGGGGACGAGGGCCTGTCCGCGACCGAGTGCGGAGAGGTGGTGGGCATCGCGCGGAGCAGCGCTCGCCGCTACCTGGAGTACCTCGTCGACTCAGGTGCAGCCGCCGTCCGTCACCGCTACGGGTCGGCCGGTCGTCCCGAGCGCCGGTATCAGAGCGCTGCCCAGTAGGTCCGCTGGTTCATGAAGGCGTACATGCCTTCGGCCGAGAGCTCACGGCCGTAGCCCGACTGCTTCGTCCCGCCGAAGGGCACGCGGACGTCGGACGCGACGATCGAGTTGATGAAGACCGCGCCGGTCGTGACGCGCCCAGCGAGCGCGACAGCCCGCTCGGTCGACGCGCTCCAGACCGAAAGACCCAGCCCGTATGCCGTCGCACCGGCCAGTCGTGCCGCGTCGCCGTCGTCGTGCGCGACGACGACGGCGGCCACGGGACCGAATGTCTCCTCGTCGAAGGCGGGGACACCCGGTCCGTCGACGATGAGGACTGTCGGCTCGAAGAACCACCCGTCACCGTCGATCGCCGAGCCACCGGCGACGAGCCGTGCCCCTGCCGTCACCGATTCGTCCACCTGTCGCTGGATTCCCGTCCGAAGGTCGTCCCGCGCCATCGGCCCGACGTCGACCGACTCGTCCGTCGGGTCGCCCACCTGCAGCGCCGAGACCCCGAGGAGGAACCGTTCGAGGAAGCTGTCGGCGACGTCGGCGGCCACGACGAACCGCTTCGCACACACGCAGGACTGACCAGCGTTGTGGAACCGGGCACGCACGGCGGCGTCGGCCGCCGCGTCCACGTCGGCGTCGGAGAGCACGACGAAGGCGTCGGAGCCGCCAAGCTCGAGGACGGAGGGCTTCACCGCACGACCGGCCGCGGCCCCGACCGCTGCACCGGCACGGTTGCTGCCGGTCAGGGTCACGCCGGCCACCCGCGGGTCGGCGATCAACCGCTCGCTCACCTCGGCGACTCGGGCCTCGTCGACGACGAGCGCCCGCAGGACCCCTTGCGGCGCTCCGGCGTCACGCAGCAGGGCCTCGATGGCGAGCGCCGATCCGGTGACGTTCGGCGAGTGCTTGAGGAGGACGGTGTTGCCGGCACCCACGGCGGGGAGCACGAAGCGCATGACCTGCCACAGCGGGAAGTTCCACGGCATGACCGCGAGGACGGGCCCGATCGGCTCGCGCGTCACCCACGCGTTGGCCGTGTCCCCCACGTCGACCTGCTGGGGTGCGAGCAGCCGCTCGAGGTTCTCGGCGTACCAGCGAGCCGTGGTCGCGGACTTGTCCACTTCGCCGCAGGCCTCGCGCAGCGGCTTGCCCATCTCGGCGGTGATGAGGGCCGCCAGCGAGTCGCGCTGCGCCTCGAGGGCATCGGCGA
Source organism: Knoellia sp. S7-12 (assembly GCF_040518285.1). Classification (GTDB taxonomy): domain Bacteria; phylum Actinomycetota; class Actinomycetes; order Actinomycetales; family Dermatophilaceae; genus Knoellia. The sequence continues at coordinate 2,927,356 of NZ_CP155449.1, forward strand.
CCCCGAGCAGCAGGGTGGAGTGGTCCGCGACCGGGACCGAGGCCCACGTCCGGGACGCCGCGGTCACCTCGGCGACCGCCGCGTCGACCGCGGCGTCGTCCATGACCGGGTAGGACCCCAGGGGCTTTCCGGTGGCCGGGTTCACGGTCTCGATGACGGTCTCGCCGGTGCTCACGGGGTGCTCAGCCCGCCCCGGTCGGCTTCGGAGAGGTGCTCGAACGTCTCCCCTGTCGCGGTGATGGTCCGCGTCACGTCGCGGCCGCCGTAGACCCAGTAGATCCGCATGACGCCGGTGCCGCGGTTGTAGAACCGGTGTGGCACACCGGCGGGCACCCAGGTCGCCTCACCGGCGACGAGCTCGAACTCCTGCCCGTCGATCTCGGCGACGGCGTCACCCTCGAGGATGAGCACGGACTCCTCGACGTTGTGGCTGTGCAGCGGCAGGCCCGTCCCCTCCTGAAACTGCGTCTGCCCAGTCGTCACATGGTTGGTCTCGCAGTTCCACCTGCCGACATAGGGGATGGTGCGGACGCCGTTGCCACGGTCGAACGGCTCGACCTCGTCGGGCCGGATGAGCAGGTTCGGACCGTCTGGTGCGGTGCGGTCGGTCATCGTTGGGACTCCAGCTTCGTGAGGATGGCGGTGGTGAACTGGTTGGTGTCGAGGCTTCCCCGCAGGTCGCGGGTGCGGGTGGCGGGATCGCCGATGCACGCTGCCACGGCCGCGTCGACGGCGTCGGCGGCACGGGCGAACCTCTCGGACGCGGTCCGCTCCGACCACCAGCGCAGCAGCATCGTGGTGGAGAGGATGAGCGAGGTCGGGTTGGCGATGCCCTGACCGGCGATGTCCGGCGCCGAGCCGTGCTGGGCCTGGGCGACGGCCACGCCGTCACCGACGTTGAGCGAGCCTCCGAGTCCGAGGCTGCCCGAGAGCGCGCAGGCCAGGTCGGAGAGGATGTCGCCGAACATGTTGGTCGTCACGACGACGTCGAACTCCTGGGGCGAGCGCACGAGGTGGGCCGTCGCGGCGTCGACGATGAGCTCACGCAGCTCGATGTCGGGGTGCCGTGAGGCGACGGCCCGGACCTCGTCGAGGAAGAGCCCGTCGGAGAGCTTGAGGACGTTCGCCTTGTGGACTGCCGTGACCCGTCGGCGTCGTCCGGCCGCGAGCCGGAAGGCCTCCTCGGCGACGGCGTTGCAGGCCCTGCGCGAGACCTTGCGCACTGAGAGCGCGAGGTCGGGGTCGGGCATGAACTCGCCACTGCCGGCCCACATGTTGCGGTCACTGTAGAAGCCCTCGGTGTTCTCCCTGACGATGACGAGGTCAAGTGCCTCGGGCAGGACAGTGAGGTCGGGGATGCTGCGAGCCGGCCGAACGTTGGAGTACAGCCGGTAGGTCGTCCGGATGGCGGCGGACGGGTTCCAGCCGCCGGCCTCCCGCGAGGGGTAGTCCAGGTGCGAGACGGGTCCGAGGATCGTGCCGTCGACCTCGCCCACGCGGTCGAGGACGTCCTGCGGCATCGTCTGCCCGACGGCCGCGTGAGCCGCCCAGCCGATGTCGCGGTGCTCGATGTCGAGGTCCAGCCCGAAGGCGTCGTCCGTCGCGCGGAGGACCTGTTCGGTCGCGGCGGCTATCTCGGGTCCGATGGCGTCGCCCGGGAGCAGGAGCAGTCTCATGCCGGTATCTCCTGGGCCTTGTCGGTCTCGCGGTGGGCGATGACCAGCTCGGTGATGGTGTTGACCTGGCTGCCCGGGACGACCGTGCGCGCCACCGCCTCGCGCCACCGCGCGAAGTGCGGCGCCGCACGGTGTGCCTCGAGGGCCGCCTCGTCCCGGTAGATCTCGTAGAAGACGAAGTGGTGCGGGTCGGTCTGCGACTGGCAGACGTCGAACCGGAGGCAGCCCGGTTCGTCCCCGAACGTCGAGGCGGCGTTGCTCGTGATGGCCTCGAGGAACTCCTCTCGGCGGTCCGGGACGACGTCCAGCCTGACGATGAGCGAGATCATGCGGTCTCCTTCGGTGCCTTGGGTGCGGTGGTCTCGGGGAGGGCGACGCCCGTCGCGTCGGCGAGCGTCGCGAGCTCGGCCCAGGTCTGGTCGGAGATGTGTATGCCGTCCGCTTCCGCCCGTCGCCGGTTGCGGTCCTCGAGTTCGCCCGGGGTGAGCACGCCGTCGGACCACGCGGCCGGCTCGCTGGCCCGGACCTGCTCGGCCAGCGCCGTCACTCGCGCGTCGTAGTCCTCGCGGTCGACGAAGGCGTCGACGTCGAGGGTGATGAGCAGGTGACCGGCACCGCTGGCCCCCTCCGGGCGGTAGGGCCCGACGACATCGGCGCCGAACGCGCTGCCGGTCAGCACGCCGGCGAGGACGTCGAACATGAACGCCATGACGTAGCCCTTGGCGCCGCCGACGGGGAGGATGAGCCCTTCGATCGCCTCGCGTGGGTCGGTCGTCGGCGTCCCGTCGGCTGCCGCACCCCACCCCTGCGGGATGCTCGTCCCGCGGTCGGCTGCGACATAGACCTTGCCGCGGGCCACCGCGGTGTTGGCCATGTCCATGACGAGGACGTCGCCGTCGGGTCCCGGGGCGGCGATCGACCACGGGTTGGTGCCGATGAGCTTGGTGCGACCGCCCCAGGGCGCCATCGCCGGTGAGGCGTTGGTCGCGAGCAGGGCGATGCAGCCGCGCTCCGCGGCATACCTCGTGAAGTAGGCGGCGGTGCCGAAGTGACCCGAGCCGCGCACGGCGACAGCGCTGATGCCGTGCACCCGCGCCCGCTCGACGCCGAGCTCGACGGCGCGCTGGGTGACGACCTGCCCGACGCCATCGTGCCCGTCGAGGACGACGACGCTGCCAGAGTCGCGCACCGTCTCGACCTCGGTGACGGCCCGCATCGCACCGCTGCGGACGCGGGCGAGATACCAGGGCAGCCGGATCGCGCCGTGCGACGGGTGACCCCACAGCTCGGCGACGAGGAGGGTGTCCGCCAGGAGGTCGGCGTCGCCGCTCGGCACACCGTGGGCCCGGGCCACGTCGCCCATGAAGGTGGCGAGGGACTGCGCCTCGAGGATGCATCCGGTCATGACTCCATATTCCCACACTTGTGCACAAGTAGACAAGTAGACAAGTAGGCTCCGTGGCGGAAGGATGCCCCCATGTCCACCAGCGCTCGACGCCGCAGCGGCGCACAGTTCGTCTACGAGGAGCTGCTCGCCCAGATCCAGGACATGCGGCTCGAGCCCGGCCGTCGCCTCAACGAGACCGAGCTCGCGGGCGCCCTGGGCGTGAGCCGCACTCCCCTGCGCGAGGCCCTGCGGCTGCTGCTCGCCGAGGACCTCCTCGAGCAGCTCCCGACCGGCGGCATGGTCGTCCGTCGCCTCTCGACGCGCGACGCGGCAGAGCTGTATGCCGTCCGCGCCCGTCTCGAGGCTCTCGTCGCCGCCGCGGCGGCCGAGCGGGCTGGCTCCGCCGACGTGGACCGGCTCACCACCCTGCTGCGCCGCAATGAGGCCCTCGCCGGTCTCGCCGAGGGCGCCATGGAGTCGGGCCACGCCATCCACCTCGAGATCGAGCGGATCGCCGACCACGCCTGGGCTTCACGGGTGCTCGCGCAGATCGAGGGGCAGCTCGCGCGCTACCGCCGCTTCAGCAACGCCTCGCCCGACCGTCGCGCGGCAGCGCTCGCCGAGCACCGCGGCATCGTCGAGTCGATCGCTGCGGCCGATCCGGCAAGCGCCGGCACACGGGCTGAGGAGCACGTGCTCGCGGCGCGCGAGGCGACGATGGCCCAGCTCGAGGTCAGCCTCGGTCAGTGAGCCCCGGGCGAGGCCGCGAGCGCGGGGTCGTGGCCGTGTCGCGCGAGAGCCTCCGCGACCCAACCGGTCTCAATGAGCTCGTCGACGACCGAGCTCACCCAGCTGATCGTCGCGTCGTCATGACGGCGCGACACCGCAACCGCTTGCGGGATCTGCATGAAGGCCCCGTCGAGCACGCGCAGGCCCGGGTTGGCCACCACGTAGGCCTCGATCGGTTGCGCCACACCGGCCGCGACCTCGAGGCCCTCCTCGGCGAAGACGGCCACGCCGTCCGAACCCCTCACCAGCTCGGCCGAGTCGAGCGACCGCGTGAGGTGAAGGTCGTAGGCCGACCCGAGCTTCACACCGATGCGTATGCCGGCCCGGTCCACGTCCGCGGCCGAGCGAAGGGGCGAACCTTCGCGGACGGCATACGCGCCCTGGATGAGGACGTAGGGCGCCGTGAACGCGAGCTCCTCCGCCCGCACCGGGTCCACGGCCAGGAAGCAGACGTCCGCGGCCCCGTCACGAACCGCGTCGACCGACTTGCGGGCCGCGTCCCAGAGGACGAGCTCGACCGGCACGCCCAGCCGTCGGCCGAGCTCGTGGGCGATGTCGATGGTGATGCCCGCGGGGGCGTCGGAGGATCCGTTGGTCAGCACCGCGTTGCCGAGGTTGATCGAGGCGCGCAGCACCCCGGTCGGGGCAAGGTCGTCAGGGCTCGTCACGCCACGATGCTCTCATCCGTGGCGTCCCAGGTGTACCCAACGTGGTGGCCGGGTACATCTCGGCGAGGGTCGTCCGCCCATCCTGCCGCCCGCTCACACCCATTCTCAGGGCTCACTCCGCACCAATCGCTGCTGCGTGTAGTCGTCCTTGATCAGTTCGGGCTGACGGGATGCCCAGAACCGCACCATGTTGAGGCCCTTTGCCCATTCGCGTGACGATTCTTCGATCTGGGCGACGACACCGCCGCTCGAGTTGATCATCTGGACCCGAGCACCTCGGTTGGCGCGGTTGATGGTCGCCGCCGGCAGCGCCCGGAGTTCACGAAGGTCGCTCACTGCCACGCTCGTCCTGCCGGGCCGTCGCTCGATCCGATCCGGGCCGAGGACCAGTCGGAACGTCAGAAGCGCGTAGGCCGCGAGAGGAAGGATCACGACGAAGAAGATCGTGAGGACCCATCCCGCAGCGGCGGCAAGCCACGGGACGTCCTGCCCCGCACCCTGGGTCACCAGCCCGTAGAGTCCGAAAAGGAGGCCGACCCACAGGACGGCCATCACGGGGACACTCACCAGCCGAGCCCAGGCAGGTGCACGCATGACGACAGGGTCGGGGAGTTCTCCCCATTGAGAGCTGGCCATGCCCTCAGTATCGTCACCGCGGGGGCTTGCAGCAGCGGTGCCCTGCATCGAGCGCAAGGAACGAAAGGTCCACACGATGACGTACGACGTGACGCCGGCCGACATCCGACGACATGCGACCGCGGTCTCGACCGTCGCGACGACGTTGGGCCAAATGAAGGAAGCGAGTTCCGTCAGCGGCGACAGCTACGGGCTGCTGCTTTCGTGGCTCCCCGGGTGGATCAACGGAACCGGTGACGACGTCAAGGGAACTCTCGACCAGGTGGCGACCAACGCTGCAGAGGCCGTCAACGGCCTGCGCGTGATGGCTGACCAGTACGAGACCGACGACCAGAATGCCGTGTTTGAACTGAGGACGAGCTACCCATGAGCAACAACCCCTTCACCGTCACGGACACAGCCAGCTCGCCGGACGGCGCTGGTCTTGGCTTCCAAGAGGGCTCGGGCTGGACCTCCGGCGCCGGGATCATCGACAGCGGCAGCCAGACCATCACGGCCCTCTGCAACGGAGACTGGGTCGATGCCGCCCTGAGCGGTGTCGCACTGGTCCTGGACGCAGCGGCAACCGCAGCCGACCCGCTGGGTTCAGTTTTTGCGGCGGGAATCGGTTGGCTCATCGACCACCTCAACCCGATCAAGGGTTGGTTTGAAGAAGTCGCAGGCAATCCTGGGGGCGCTGTCGCCCAAGCCCAGACCTGGGGTCTCATCAGCGCCGGCCTCACGCCTGCCGGTGCGGACTGGGACACCTCCGCAACAAATCTGATGAAGCCTCAGTCCGGGCCCGCCGTCGAGGCCTACGTCGGCTGGCAGGAGACCCACACGGCCGCGATCGCGCAACTGGTGGATGCAACAAACGGGATGCAGAATGCGATCTCCGTCGCGGCCGGAGTAGTGGGGTTCGTCCATGGGTTCCTCCGCGACATTCTGGCGCAGCTTGTCGGTGCGGCACTCAGCTGGCTCGCTGAGGCGTTCCTCTCCCTCGGCACGCTGATCCCTTGGATCTGCGCTCAGATCGGCACACGCGTTGCCGCAGTGACAGCGAAGTGCTCGAACTTCGTCACAGGCATCGTGCGCTCGGGAAGCAAACTGGGGGACCTCCTCAAGGCTCTCGGCACCTGGGGCAAGAACCTGCTCAAGTTCCTCGACAAGATCAAGGCCAACCCCAACCTGCGCACGGCCCCATCGCGGCATGCCGGCCCGCCTGGCCCCATTCCGGATATTCCGCCATGGCAGTGGAAACCGCCGGAGGGCTTCAACCCGAATCCGGGACGACACGCCGCCCCCATGCCCACCTTCGCCGAGGCGATGGCGGACGGAGGCAGGGGTGCCGTCCGAGACAGCCCCTACACGGCAGGGACCAACAGCACTGACGGGGCCAAGTCCGGACTCGACGCCCAAGGTGAACCCGAGAAGTGACTCACTTTGCGCGACTGGAGCGACCAGCCGCGCGACCCGTTCTCGTGAGGCCCAGGGTCATGGAGTGGTGAGGGCTTTGACCAGTCCCACCACCAGGGTGACCGGATAGAAACCGAGCCCGGCCACCACGATGGTCCAGAACACCCACCGTGTGATGAGTCCCGCCTGCGTGCGGATGTCAGGCTCGGGAGATCTGAACGAGGCAAAGAAGCGTGAGTTCGCGAGGACCCCGTAGCGCCCGCGAGCATCCTGCTCAAACGGACGCCACCAGCTGTCAGAGCGCAGCCCCACGATGAGTCCCCGGACGAACGGCACGGCGAACAGCATCCAGATCCCACCGAACAGCACCAGTCCAAGGCTCGACGCCGCGATGACCGGACCGTCGGGGTTCAACTGCGTCATGGATTCGAGTCTCCGCATCAGGGTGTCGTGAACGCGCCGACCCTACCGGGCGACCCTTCGCACCGCTTCGTGACGCAGCGCTCCCTGCAGCTATCGTCGGGGCCATGAGTGACCAGAGGGGATACTCCGGTCCGGAGGAGGCGCTGGCGGCCATCGCTGCCCAGACCGCCGCAGCCGAGCCGCAGGCCGAGCATGCACGTAGGTGGAGTGCTGAGGTTGCCACCATCCAAGGCGTCGGAGTCGCCGAACAAGGCGACGTGCGGGCCGCTGTCGACATCCAGGGGCTCCTCACAGGATTGTCCGTGAAGGACACGGTCACCTCTCGCGGCGGCCGAGCGACCACGGCAGCAATCCAGCAGGCCATCCGCGGGGCGCAGGAATCTGTTCGTCAGCAGGCGCAGGCCTCGTCCGAACGTGCGTGGGGTCCGGGGTCCGCGACCTCCGAAGCGTTCCGCGGCGAGGTGGAGGCCGCGACTCCCCTCATCGAGGTGGAACCGCTCGCGACCGACGGGCGGTCGGCCCCTCGCGCTGAGCCCAGCCGGCCCGACAACGATGGAGGAACCTGGTGATGAACCCCTCGATCTTCGACGGCGACACTCCGGGAGAGTTCGAGCTCAATCGTCTCGTCCAGCAGGCCCAGGCCGCGATGGAGTGGCGCGCCAGCGTCAACGCTCTGCGTGGCCGAACCAACAAGGACGGCGTGGATGTCGAGGTCAGCGCGAGTGGCGGCGTCGTGAGCGTTGCTGTTTCGGATGCCGCGTGCGCGAGTGGCGGCGAGGCCGTGTCCGGGCAGGTGCTGGATGCCGTTCTGGAGGCGCAACAGGACCTCGCGCGTCAGCTCCGCGCGTCCGCCATCGAGACCTTCGGTGAGGACTCGCCCCAGGCGCGCACCGTTGAGAATGCGACCGGCTCCCGTTTCACCCGAGCGGTCGTCCTCACCAATGATCCGGACGACGACCGCGACCGCAGGTGACGCTGCACCCCGTCGGGTGAACGTCGAGAAGTGAGGCGATCCGCCTCTGCTGCCGACTCATCGACTCAGAGGTGGAGGGGAAGGGTCAGCGGATAGGCCACGGCGGCGATGGCACCGATCCAGATGACATATCGGAACACCAGTCCGACCGTCGTTCGACTGTCCTCCGGTGGCGCCCGAAAGGGCGTCTGCCATCGGTGGTTCGCCATGAAGGTGTAGCGACCCCATGGTTGGCGCTCAAAGGGGAGCCAAGGGTTCCGGGCCCTCACGGCCCGGACCACGTGGTACGTAAAGGGCACCAGGAACATCCCCGCAACGAAACCGAAGAACAGCACGAAGAACACCGTGAGGCTGCCGACCTGCGAGGTGCCGACCAGCCAGAGGACGACGAGCCAGATCACTGTCGGAAGGACCGCCGTCAGCCAACCATTGCCGCGCCAATCCTTGCCGGCGGGAGGCTCGGAAGTCACAGATCACGCCCAGTGATGATCGCGGAGTCAGCAGCACGCACCACTCTCATTCGGCGGCCGGCTCCGAAACGGCTTCAGCAGAACCGGATTCGAGCAGCGTGACGAAGCCTGCCTCGTCGAGGATGGTCAGCTCGAGCTCGCGCGCCTTGCCCTCCTTGGATCCGGCTCCGGGACCGACGACGACATAGTCGGTCTTCTTGGAGACCGAGCCCGATGCCTTGCCACCTCGGGCGAGGATCGCCTCCTTGGCCTCGTCGCGACTGAAGCCCTCCATCGACCCGGTGACGACGACGGTGAGGCCTTGGAGGGTCTGCTCGATCGAGGCGTCGCGCTCGTCCTCCATGCGCACCCCATCGGCGGCCCACTGGTCGACGATCGCGACGTGCCACTCGTTGCCCTCGCGGTCGAACCAGTCGCGCACCGACTCGGCGATGATGCCGCCGACGCCCTCGACGCCCGACAACTCCTCGACACTCGCCGCGCGAATCCCGTCCATGGACCCGAAGTGCTGGGCCAGGGCCCGTGCCGCCGTCGGCCCCACGTGGCGGATCGAGAGTCCGACGAGAACGCGCCACAACGGCTGTGCCCTGGCTGACTCGAGGTTGGCGACGAGCTTGGCACCGTTGGCCGAGAGCACGCGTCCCTCGATGACAGACTCGGCCGGATCGGACTTCTTGGCTGCGCGTGTGTAGAGCGGCACCCGGGCGATGTCGGCCTCGGTCAGCCCGAACAGCGTGGACTCGTCCTGCAGCACCCCTGACTCGAGGAGGGCGACGGAGCCCTCCCAACCGAGTGCCTCGATGTCGAAGGCGCCACGACCGGCGAGCCCGGACAACCGCTCGCGCAGCTGAGAGGGGCAGGAGCGCGAGTTCGGACAGCGGATGTCCTTGTCGCCCTCCTTGGCCGGAGCCAGGGTCGTGCCACAGGCCGGGCACTCGGTCGGCATGACGAACTCACGCTCGCTGCCATCACGCAGGTCGACGACGGGGCCGAGGATCTCCGGGATGACATCACCGGCCTTGCGCAGGACGATCGTGTCGCCGATGAGCACGCCCTTGCGGGTGACCTCGGTGGCGTTGTGCAGGGTGGCCCGCTCCACGGTCGACCCCGCGACGACCACGGGCTTCATCACGCCGAAGGGCGTGACGCGACCGGTGCGACCGACGTTGACCTGGATGTCGAGGAGGACGGTGTTGACCTCCTCCGGCGGGTACTTGTAGGCGATGGCCCAGCGCGGCGCGCGCGACGTGGCCCCGAGTTGGCGCTGCACCGAGATCTCATCGACCTTGACGACGACGCCATCGATCTCGTGCTCGACGTCGTGGCGGTGCTCCCCCGTCGACACGATGAACTCGTTGACCGCCTCGATGGTGTCGACGACGCGGAAATGGGTCGAGACCGGCATACCCCACGCCTTCAACGCGGCATACGCCTCGCTCTGTCGCATGAGGGCGAAGCCCTCGCGCTTGCCGATGCCATGGACGAGCATCCGCAGCGGCCGGGTCGCAGTGACGCGAGGGTCCTTCATCCGCAGCGACCCGGCAGCGGCGTTGCGCGGGTTGGCAAACGGCGCCTTGCCCGCCTCGACGAGCGAGGCGTTGAGGTCACCGAACGCCTCGATCGGGAAGAAGATCTCCCCACGCACCTCCACGAGATCGGGCACCGGATGCTTCTTGGTCCCCTTGAGCTCGGTGGGTATGCCGTCGATCGTGCGGACGTTGAGCGTCACGTCCTCGCCCGTGCGACCGTCGCCGCGGGTCAGGGCGCGCGTGAGACGCCCCTTCTCGTAGAGGAGGTTGATGGCGAGACCGTCGATCTTGAGCTCGCAGAGGAAGTGAAAGCCAGACGGCGCGTCACGTGCCACGCGGGCCGACCACTCGAGCATCTCGTCCGGCGAGAACGCGTTGTCGAGGCTGAGCAACCGCTCGAGGTGGTCGACGGCCTGGAAGCCAGTCGAGAAGATCGCGCCACCCACGGACTGGGTGGGGCTCTCGGGCGTGCGCAGCGAGGGAAACTCGTCCTCGAGGGCGTTGAGCCGCTTCATCAACCGGTCGTACTCACCGTCGCTCACGGTCGGCGAGTCCTTGACATGGTAGGCGAATTGGTGGGCCGTCGCCTGCTCGGCGAGGTCGGTCCACTCGTGCCTGATGTCGTCGGGAACCTCTGCCACCACGTCGGTCTCGCTCACCTGCTCATCCTGCCGCACCGCACCGACATATCTGCGTGTCGCACCACCACTGCCGGTGGCGGGTGACGGTGCTGTGCCAGAGTGCGGTCACCGATCACACGAGCCAGGGGGCCCACATGACCGATGACAGCCGCGAGCCGTTTCGCGGGGGCACAGGAACAGTCGCCGACTTCCTGGCGTCCTTCGACGGCGACGTCGACGCCGCCATCGCGGCCCTGCGGGCCCACCACGGGGGCACCCCGCCGGTGGCTCGCGTCCCGCGTCGCCCCCGCCGTGAACGATCGGGCGATCACATCATCACGGTGAGTGACCTGCGCAAGACCTACAAGATGGGGCGACAGAAGGTGAGCGCCCTGGGCGGTGTCTCCCTCGAGATCGACCGCGGGGAGTTCGTCGCGCTCACGGGTGCGAGCGGCAGCGGCAAGAGCACCCTGCTCCAGATCATCGGCGGTCTCGACAAGCCGAGTGGTGGCACGGTCCTTGTCGATGGCGTCGACATCGGCCGTCTCGGTGACGCCAAACTCTCCCGGTTCCGCAACCGCACCATCGGCTTCGTGTTCCAGTTCTTCTACCTCCAGCCGTTCCTGCGCCTGGCGACCAACACCGAGGTCCCCGGGATGTTCGCCCGAACCCCCCGCAAACAGCGTCGGGCCCAGGCACTCAGCCTCATCGAGGAGGTCGGGCTCTCCGACCGCTCCCGGCACCTCCCCCGCGAGATGTCGGGTGGCCAGATGCAGCGCGCGGCCATCGCGCGGGCCCTGCTCAACCAGCCCGCCGTGCTGCTCGCCGACGAGCCCACGGGCAACCTCGACAGCGCCACGGGTGCCTCGATCATCGAGTTGTTCGAGCGCATCCGGGATGAGTTCGGCACCACCATCGTCATCGTCACGCATGACGACGACCTGGCGCTGCGGGCCGACCGCACGATCCGGCTCAGTGACGGCGTCATCGTCGCCCAGGACGTGGTCGCATGATCGGCCTGCGCGACTCCATCACCCTGGCCCGCACCAAGGTCCGCTCCAAACGGATCCGGCTGCTCATCACGACCATCGTGTCCGGGCTGCTCTTCGGCCTCATCGGTGGCGGGGTGCTCCTCTTCGACGGCACAGCTGCCAGCGTCGACCGTTTTGCGGAGCAGAACCTCGGCGGTCGCTACCTCGTCCAGGGCACCCCGATGCTGCCCAGTCAGGAGATCTACCCGAACCCTGCCGACCCCCAGATCCGCAAGGAAGTCGAAACCCTGCACGCGGCATACCTGGTGGAACGCAAGGCGGCCGCCAAGAAGTACGGCATCACCGACTACGACCCGAAGTCCGAGGTGCAGCCGGTCATCGACGACCCCTACGGCGATCCGAGCATCCCGGCAGACCAGCGCAAGACCGCCAACCCCGCGTCGGTGGCGTGGCAGCGACGCGAGGCTGCCGCCCTCGAGAAGGTCCGTCAGAGCTCGAAGGCCACTCCCGAGAGATACGCCGCTGACTCGCGTGCAGCCGGCGCCACCGACACCTACGAGCCGAGGAACCTGCAGCATCTCGGCCTGACCTATCTCAAGGACGGACGCGAGGACCTCACCGGTGCCGCGCAGACCGACCAGGGGTCACAGCAGGAGCCCGGATTCGAGGGCCAGGAGGGCGATTCCAGCATCGGCACCTCGAACTACACCATCATGGATGACGACCTCGTCAAGGCGTTCATCGCCGAACCCAACGCGGCGCGGTCCACCCCCAAGGGCATCCCGATCCTCGTGCCCATCGACGACGTCGTCGCCACGCTCGGCAAGAGCCTCAGCGTGACCAAGCGCCCCAAGGACAGTTCGGGGCAGGTGGCCTGGTATCGCAACGTGCGCGCCAAGGCCAACGGCGTGACGTTCACCGCGTGCTATCGCAACCAGGCGGAGAACGACCGGGTCGAGGATGCACGCCGGATCGCCACCGAGATCGCGGCCAACAAGAACACCCCCGGCTGGGTCAAGCCGGAGCTCGTCCTCGAACTCCCGACCAAGGCCTGCGGACCGGTCACCGTCGCGTCCGACACCCGGAGCGATCGGGAGAAGCTGAAGGACGAGAACCAGCGCGCCTTCGACACCCAGTCCGCACCGGAGGAGACCCCGAAGGCGGAGCTGCTGACGTTCCAGATCGTGGGCGTCCTTCCCACCGGCCAGTCGGGCAGCGGCGGACTCGAGTCCCTCGTCTCCTCGATCGTCGGCACGACCTACGGCTACGGGTCGATCATTCCGTCACGACTGCTGGAAGCGCTGCCCGAGGCCGAGCGTCACTCGCAGCTCTTGGCCCAACAGCCGGTGACCTCCGCTGAGTCGATCATGAGGTTTGGACCGATGGGACCCGAGGCGGCCTACATCTCGTCCTTCCCCACGGTCGACCAGGCCAAGGCCTTCATCTCTTCCTACTCATGCGGTGAAGGGGAAGGCTTCCTCGACGGCGGCTACTACATGGAGTGCGGCAAGCCGTTCTCGGTCAGCACCTATGGCACGAGCTACCTCGTCGTCGACGACATCGGTCAACAGGCACGGCCGTTGCTCATCGGCATCCTCGGTGCGCTCTTCGGAGTGGCCACCATCATCATCTGGGCGATGATGGGCCGCGTCATCGCCGACTCCCGGCGTGAGACCGCCGTCTTTCGGGCCATCGGGGCGAAGCGCTCCGACATCATCAAGGTCTACCTGCTCTACTCACTGTGGGTGGCCCTGCGCATCGCCCTGTTTGCAGCCCTGCTGGCCGGCGCGATCGTCCTCGTCATCGAGACGCTGTTCACCCGCCGGGCGACGGATGCCGCCCAGCTGGCCTACGGAGTCTTCGACGGCGACGCGACGTTCCACTTCTTCGGGACCCCGTCCCTGCTGTTCTGGGCGATCCTCGGCGGAATCCTCGCCATGGCACTGGTGGCCATCACGCCACCACTCCTTCGCAACATCCGGCGCAACCCGATCCGGGACATGCGCGACGAGTGAGCTCTCAGTCGGGGGCCAGGAGCACGTCGCGGGTGACCTCGAGCTGGCCGAGGTGCTGGGAGAGCTCCTCGTAGACGTGCAGGAGCACGGCTCCCTGCGTCGCGTATGCCGGCCCACGCAGAGCGTGGGACCCGCGGTCCCGTCCCGTGGGCGGGTTCGCCGGAGGCGCTGCGGAGTCACCCGCCCGCGCGTCCTCGTGCAGGCGCGCTCGCCCCATCTCGAGGAGTTCGAGCGCCTGCTGGACCGTCCCGGTCGCCGTGAACTCCGCGTCGCGATCGCGTGGGACGACGATCCCGCGGTTCACGGTGCGTCCCCACCGACCCATGACACCGACGACGTGGGCCACGAGAGCGAAAGCCGAGTTCGAGCCCTCCACCCCGGTGAGCGGACTGTTGACGTGCGTATCGCCCAACTCACGCACGCACGCGGCATACCCGTCGAGAGCCCGGTCGCAGAGGGTGAGGTACTCGTCGATGGTCACCCACGGAAGTCTAGGACCGGGCACCACCTGTGGCCGGCGGGTGCGCTGCCACACGGGGTTCCTCGTCGTGAGCGAGCAGTGCCGCGCGGGCTCGCTGGGCGCCCGGGGTGCCGGTGAGGTCCTCTGACAACTGCGCTAGAAGGACCGCTGCGTCGGGGTTCAGGGAGAGCAGACGCACGGCGGCGGCCCGCAGCTCCTCCGGGGTGGCCGAGTTGGGGTCGAGCACCTGGCCCAGACCGGCCGTCTCGAGCGAGGCGGCGCCGGCGAACTGGTCGGTCGAGAACGGCAGGAGCAGCAGTGGGACCCCAGCGGTCAACGCCTCGGTGACGCTGTTGTTGCCCCCGTGTGAGACCGCGAACCCGGCGCGGCCCAGCAGCGTGACCTGCGGGAGCTCGGCACGAACCAACCAGGGCGCCGGTATCGGGCCCAGCGCGTCGGGCGACGTGGATCCGGTGGCCAGTGCGACGCGGACGTCCAGGCTGCGCAGGGCCTCGACAATGCGGGCCAACACGTCGGAGCGGACGGAGAGGAAGCTGCCGAGACTCACATAGACGATCGGCCCTTCCTCCCTGCGCAGCCAGGCGTCCACCTCCGGGTCCGGCTCCTCGGTGCGGACGGCGGAACCGAGGAATGCGTGGCGACCCAACAGTGCGGTCCGCTCGGGAGGGTGGAGCTCCCCGGGGTAGTTGAGCAGCAGGACGTCTCCGGTCTCGGCGAAGGCGTCCTCGCTTGCGTGCGCCCCCGGGTCAAGCGTGGCGAGCACGTCGTTCCACTGGTGGGTGAAGGCTTCACGCACGCTCTCGCAGCGACGGCGCAGGTCTGCGAGGTCGTTCGAGTCGGGCAGTAGGTTGCGTGGCCAGGCGGGCGGGTGACCGTAGACCTCGCGACCGACGGTCAGGGCCGAGGGATGTCCCAGGACGACATCGGCGTGACGCACTCCCGTGCCCGACAGCGCCAGCCGTGCACTGAATGCGAGGTGGTCGACGATGACGTGGTCGGGCCGCACCCGATCGACGACGCGTTGCACCTCGCGAGCGACCCGCAACGGTTCCCAGAGGAGGTCGTCGCCGCGGGCGGCTGCCTGGAACATCAGGGTCGGGACGGCCCCGAGCCTGGTGGCGGCAAAGAACCCGCGCAGGGCCTCGTCCTCACCCCGGGGCTGGTCCTCGGCACGGATCACCCCGGGATTGGAACCACGACCCAGCTGCAGGTCCTCCCGCTCGAAGCCGAACCTCGTCACGATGGCGTCCGTCGCGGGACCGGTCGCGACGACGACGCGCTCGCCGGCGTCGGCCCAGGCGGTCCCGATCGTGGCGAGCGGCAGCAGGTGGGAGGCGTAGTCAGGGCTGATGACGAGCAGCGTCACGTGAGACCTCCGTGTAGAGCGCGGCGAGCGATGAGGCCATTGTGGCGATGCTGAACTTGTCGGCCACGACGCTCCGGGCGTAGTCCGCGCGTGAGACCGCGTCTGGAGCAGCAGCAATGTCCAGCGCCGTCGCCACGGCCCCTGCCAGGACGTCCGGTGCGGTCGTGTCGACGAGCAGACCTGTCACACCTGGCTCGACGAAGGTCGCCGGGCCACCCTCTCGGGGGGCGACCACGACGAGCCCGGACGCCATGGCCTCGAGGATGGCGATGCCGAACTCCTCCTTGAGGCTGGCTGAGACGTACACCCCGCCCGGGCCGCTCAGACCGGGCCTCCCCAGCCGGACGGCCGCCAGCCACGTGGCGACCACCCCATTCGGCCGGTGGCCCGCGAGCAGCAGACCACGTTCGACGGCCTCACTGCGCGAGACCGTCGCGTCGATCCGGGCGAGTTGCTCGGCCTCGTCGCCGGAAGGGTCGTCGAGGTCGCCTCCGACGACGAGCAGGTTGCAGCGCTGCGCACAGGTGGAGTCGTTCGCCCACGCGTCCACGAGGGTCGCCATGCCCTTCACCCGGTGCAGGCGCCCCACGGTGATGGCCAGCGGGAGCCCTCGGCGTTCTGGGGGCAGTGCCGAGAGCAACGCGTCGAGCTCGGCGAGAGTGCGCCCGGTGGCTGCGGGTACTTCGAGGCCGCGATCAGCGTCCCGCACCTCCTGGGCGGCGCGGTCGAGCGGGGCGAGGTCGATGCCCTCGGGGACGACCGTGGGGGGTCGGTCGTGGGCATCGGGGTCGAGGTGCAGGAGGTTGCGGAGGTCGTGGTCCAGCTGTGGCCGCGGGAAGACGACCAGGCGCGCGGCACGAGAGGCGAGGTCGCGCAGGAGTCGGATGCGGAAGACGAGGTGTTCGGTGTGGTCCGCCTCGCCGAACGTGGCACGGGTGAGAGCACCAGACGCCTCTCGCGCCGCGACCAGGGCGTGCGGGTCGGGTGCGAGGGTCAGCACGGTGGGGATGCCCATCTCGTCCGCGACCTCGGCTGCGGCCCACGACCCGACATCGGCCATGCGCAGGTGCAGGACGTCGACGGGGGCTGCGGCGCTGAGTGCTCGGCGCAGCCCCCGTCGGGTGGCGACCCGCAGCGGCCAGGTGTCGGCGGTGGACCGGACCGGTCCTGGCAGGGGCACGCCGACGTAGTGGTGACCGGGGGCCAGCACGTCGTCGGGGACCCGAGCGTCCTCATGGTGGCTGCGCGAGAGGGTCAGCACCCGCGAAACCCTTGGGTCGGTCACCAGTGAGTCCCCCAAGTGCACGAGCAGGGTGGCGATCCCTCCAGTGTCCCCCTTGCCCGCGTGCATCAGGCTTCCATCGATGTCGGCATGGAGAAACAGCTGGGCGACCGTGATGCCGGGCTGGCCGGCCTGGCCGGGCTGGCCGGGGTCGTCGGGACGCAGGTGCGGGGGGTCTGCGACGACATCGTCGTCGGGCTCGACGATCCCCCACGCCTCGAGGGTCGCCTCGGCGAGCATGCCGACAAAGCCCCCCTCCCCGAGGGTGTCGCGCAGCGGAGGGACGGCATCCGGGAGGGGGGGGCACGAGCGCAGTGCCCACGTGGCGTGCTCGCGCAGGAAGGGCGTAGGCGAGGTCAGCAGGGGCACCACGAGCGCGCGGGCCATGGCTGCTCCGCCGGCTGCGGCCGCATGCACCGCAGCGATGGCCGTGACCTGGTCGGTGTCGTCCTCGATGGCGTCGCGCAGTGTCGACATCGACTCTTCTCCGTCGTGGCGCACCGAATCCACCAGCCGGTCGATGAGCTCGATCGCCCCGAGCATGGAGGTTGCGGTACGCACCGCGTCCAGCATCCCGAGGGTCGGCGCCAAGAGCGTGGAAGTCACCCAGTCATGGTAGATCGCATCCTTGGACAAAGGTTAGACAAGCGCTCGCCTTTTGCGTCGCGCGGGCTCTCCGCCTCCTGTCCCCGAGCAGGGTCCCTGACCGGTCCACCCGCAGTTCCGTGGGTGAGAGGCACGCTGACGTGGACGCCGACGCCCCCCACATTGAGTGATACGGATCATCCCCACCCCGCAGCATCGCTGCGCGGACCACAATGGCGAGCAACACGTCCCGGCAAAGGAGCCAGTCACCATGGGTAGCACAGAGTCCAACCTCGCTTCGAACCTCGTCCGCACCGCCCAAGCGATGCCGGACCGGCCCGCGCTGAAGGTCAACGGGCAGGACATCAGCTACCAGCAGCTGCACGCGATGGCGGCCAAGCTCGCAGGGACGTTGCGCGCCAGCGGAATCGAGCCCGGTGACCGGGTCGCGCTCATCCTTCCCAATGTCCCCGCCTTCCCCGTTGCGTTCTTCGCCACCCTCCTGGCAGGCGGCGTCGTCGTCCCGATGAACCCGCTGCTCAAGTCCGGTGAGATCGACTTCTTCTTCACCAACTCCGGAGCCAAGATCGCGTTCGTGTGGCCGGACTTCGTCGATGAGGCCACCAAGGGTGCCGCGAACTCGGGCACCAAGATCGTCGAGTGCGGTCCCCTCGGCCCGGTCGAAGGCGCATTGGGCACAGGAGATTTGATCTCTGAACCCATTTGGGAGCCCACTGAGCGTGAGGGTGACGACACCGCGATCATCCTCTACACGTCCGGCACCACCGGTCGGCCCAAGGGTGCCGAGCTCACCCACGACAACGTGAGCCTCAACGCCATGCGCTGCGCCGAGGTCATCCAGGAGCTCTCCGAGGACGACGTGATCATGGGCTGCCTGCCCCTCTTCCACGTCTTCGGTCTCGTCGTCGGCCTCAACGCCGCAGTGCGCGTCGGCGCTTCACTCGCGCTCATCCCGCGGTTCGACCCGGCCGCGGCGATCAAGGTCATCGGCGACGAGAAGGTCACCGTGATGCAGGGCGTTCCGACGATGTATGCCGCGATCCTCAACCACCCGGACGCCGACGACCTCGACGCGTCCTCGCTGCGCACCTGTGCCTCTGGAGGCTCGGCGATGCCGCTCGAGGTCATGAAGGCCTTCGAGGAGAAGTTCGGCTGCGTCATCCTCGAGGGTTACGGCCTGTCCGAGACGTCGCCGGTGGCGTCGTTCAACCTGCCCGGTCACGAGCGCAAGCCCGGCACAATCGGCCTGGCGATCCCGGGCTGCGAGATGCGCGTCATCGACATCGACGGTGCCGAGGTCGAGCACGGTGAGGTCGGCGAGATCGCCATCCGCGGCGACAACGTCATGAAGGGCTACTGGGCCAATCCCGAGGCGACCGCCGAGGCGATCCCGGACGGGTGGTTCCGCACCGGCGACCTGGCAACCGAGGACGACGAGGGCTACTTCACCATCGTTGACCGCAAGAAGGACATGATCCTGCGCGGTGGGATGAACGTCTATCCGCGTGAGGTCGAGGAGGTCATCTACCAGCACCCCGACGTCCTCGAGGTGGCAGTTGTCGCCGTGCCGGACGACCTGCTGGGTGAGCAGGTCGGGGCCGGGGTCGTCCTGCGCGAGGGATCGACCGCGACGACGGAAGACATCATCGCGTTCA
This sequence comes from Knoellia sp. S7-12, assembly GCF_040518285.1. Taxonomy (GTDB): domain Bacteria; phylum Actinomycetota; class Actinomycetes; order Actinomycetales; family Dermatophilaceae; genus Knoellia. Next base: position 2,946,319 of record NZ_CP155449.1, read on the forward strand.
CCAAGGAGCGCATCGCCGCCTACAAGTACCCGCGCAACGTCTGGCTCCTGGGCGAGCTGCCGAAGGGTCCGACCGGCAAGATCCTGCGTCGCGAGGTCAAGGCGCCTGCTGCCCAGTGACGTCGTGAACCGCCGCGCCGCGACTCAGCCGCGCCTCAGGTGTGCGGCGCGGCGGGGGCCACCTCGGGGATCGCCACCGAGGTGGCCGATCGTCGCGCGGGTGCGTTGATGACGCCCGCTGCCACAAGGACGATGACGAAGCCGATCACTTCGAACGCCCCGAGGGACTCTCCCAGGACGAGCACACCGAGCAGCACCGACACGATCGGGATGAGATAGGTGATCGTCGAACCGATGACCGGGCCGGCCCCTCGGACGACGTCGAACTGCAGGATGTATGCCGCGCCCGTCCCGATGATTCCGAGCGCCAGGATGCAGAGGAGTGGCAACCACACCCAGCCACCACCGGCACTGCCCGCCTCGATCTGGGACGTGCCGAGGCGCGCCCGGTCATAGGCCCAGATCGATCCGAACCCATCCGGCTGGAGCGCACCCCACACCACGACGACAGGAACCATCAGCACACAGCCCATGAGCAACGTCGCAGCCGGCTGGCTCAGGCCGCCGAGGTCGGCGCGGGCAAGGAACCGGCGGTTGTAGGTCCACCCGACGCCGTAGCAGACGCCGCCGGCGAGAGCCATCCCGAAGCCGACGAGGTCGGGGCGTGCCGACGTCCACGGCTGCATGATCGTGAGGACGCCGATGAAGCCGATGACGATGGCGATGACCTTGTTCCTCGTCACGCGCGCACCCGGCAGGAACGCCATCGTCGCGAGCACGGTCGCGATGGGCGTCGTCGCGTTGCCGATGCCGGCAAGGGCCGAGCTCACACGGGTCTCGGAGAGGGCGAACAACATGAACGGCAGTGTGCCGAGCAGCAATCCGGTGACGATGAGGTGTCCCCACACCCAGCGCTCGCGCGGGAGCGAGCCACCGCGCATCCAGAGCAGGATGAGAATCGTGGCTGCGCCGGTGACGAGCCGCAGCGCCGCGATCTGCACGGCCGAGAGCGATTCGAGTCCGACCTTCATGAGCAGGAAGCTCGATCCCCAGATGAGGACGAGCGCAAAGAACTTGGCCTGCCACGGGACCCTGGGCGCGGGTGACATCAGTTGTGCTCCCTGTCGGTCAGCTCACGGGCGACATTGATCGCCACCCGTTGAACGTCCACGGCTCCCTGAGGCGTGAGTTCCGGGAGCCCGCAGGTCGGTGTGACGGTGACATCGGCGAGCGCGGAGAGCGGCAGCCCGACGCGCGAGAAGCCGTCGACGACATGTGCCGTTGCGGTCCGAACCGCATCGGCTGCAGAGGTGACCGCCGTCGTCGGCACGACCCCGGCCCACAGGTGGGTGCCGGACTCGACGGCCGCCGCAATGGCCTCCCAGCGTTGCGGAGACGCGTCCGTGAGGTCGAGGGCAAGGGCAGTGACTCCAGTGGACGCGAGCAACTCCACCGGGGCTCCCGGGTGGCACGAGTGCAGGACGACGTCACCCGCGTGCGCATCGCAAACTTCTTGTATGCCGCGTGCCACCTCCGCGCGGTCGACGGCACGGACACGTCCATAGCCGGACGCGGTCGGCAGCACACCTCTCAGGACCGACAGGACGGACGGCTCGTCGATCTGCACCGTGAGAACCGCTCCGGGGACGAGCCGTTGGACCTCCGCGGCATGCTGGCGAAGACCCTCGGCCAGGGACGCGACGACGTCCCGGCGGGCGCCCTCGTCGGTGACCGAACGCTCCCCCCGGTTCAATTCGATGGAGGCGGCAAGCGTCCAGGGGCCGGCGACCTGGATCTTGAGCGGACCGGCATACCCGTCGTAGGCCTCAGCAAGCTCGTCGAGGTCCTCGCGCACGAGCGCTCGGGCGCGGGACATGTCCCGACCGGGGCGGTCGGTGAAGCGCCACCCGGACGGCTGCAGGTCGACCGAGAGGTCGGCGAGCAGCGCCGCGGACCGACCGATGATGTCGGATCCCGGCCCACGAGAGGGCAGTTCGGGCAGATAGGGCAGGCCGAGGCCATCGACGTCAGCGAGCAGGTCGCGGACCGTGATGATGGCTTCGCGCGACGACTCACCGGGCCAGGAGCCGATTCCGGAAACGTGGGTCACGCGAGAACCCTCGCACTGGCGAAGTCACGCACCGACTGCGGGACCTCGCAGGCGGTGGAGGTCGGCGCTGACACAGGCTCGAGGGCCACGGTGCGCAGCTCGACGACGCCGTGCCAGGCGTCGGTCTCCTCGCCGGGCACGCTGGCCTGGCCGGTCCGGGTCTTGGTCATGAAACGCCCCTGCGAGATCGGCAGGGCCATGACCGAGGTCTTGGCGATCTCCTGACGGGTCATCGGGCGGACCTCGCCCGTCCGTCCCGGGATGAGTCGCTCCGACACCGCGTCCAGGGCGACAGTGCGATCCTCGTCGCTCAACGGTGTGAGGTCTCCATAGACGACTGCCGAGCGGTAGTTCGCCGACGAGTCGAAAGTCGTGTGGCCGACGACGAGCGCGTCCACTGCAACGACCGCCAGTGCGGCGGGCGCTCCGGCTGCCACGTGACGCAGGGCCCCGGCACCGGTGGAACCGTGCAGGAGAATGCGGTCTCCCTGACGGGCAAAGAGCATCGGCACCACCCAGGGCTCACCGTCGACAACAGTGCTGAGGGTGCCCGCGAGCACGTCATCGAGGATCGCGTCGAGCACCTCACGTTCGGTGCTCCCGCGTTCGCGGAGACGATTCAGGGTGACCTCTGGCATGCCCCCATTCTGCGACACCAAGTGGACCCGCTACGAGAACCACTATCGGCCGAACACAAGGACCAGTATCCTGGAGCTGTGCCCCGCTCCCCCCGCACCATCAGTCTCGCGCTGCGGCTCGACCGGAGCGACCGACCGCTCCGGCACCGCATCGCTGACGCGGTGGTCGCTGAGCTGCGTGAGGGTCGGCTGCGTCCGGGTGACCCCCTCCCCTCGACGCGGGTGCTCGCCACGGAACTCGAGGTGTCCCGCGGACCCGTCGTCGCGGCATACGACGAGCTGGCGGCGGCCGGCTTCATCGAGACGCGACCAGGGTCGGGTGCGGCGATCGCACCGGGGGCCGACCGCGCCGCCCGGGCTGGGGCCCTGTCGTCGGTCGAGCCCATGGACCCGTACCCGACGACGGGCCCGGCCCCCACCCGCCGCGAGGTGAGGTTCGACCTCCGCCCGGGGCGTCCGGACGTCGGCTTCCTTGACCAGACCGCGTGGCGTCGCGCGTGGCGGCAGGCGGCCTCACAGATGCCGACCAACGACCTCTCTCCCGGGCCCACGCACGTCCGACTGCGGGAGGTGCTCGCCGATCACATCCGACGCAGCCGGGGCATCCCCATCGCTCCGGACGACCTGCTCATCACACCGGGCGTGAGCGCCACCCTGCAAGCGCTGCCGGCCGCCCTGGGCCTGGTCGGACGCACTGTCGCCGTCGAGGATCCGGGATACGTCGAGGCGTGGACAGCGTTCTCCGACAACGGTTCTCGCATTCGCCCGCTCCCTGTTGACGACGACGGTCTCGACCCGGCGATGCTCCGACGCAGCGACGCCGCGGTCTACGTCACGCCCTCGCACCAATACCCCCTGGGCGCCCGCATGCCCGTCGCCCGCCGCACCGCACTGCTCGACTGGGCGCGAGACACACACGGGCTCGTCATCGAGGACGACTACGACGGTGAGTTCCGCTACGACGTCTCACCGTTGCCTGCGCTGCGTTCCCTCGAGGGCGCTGACGACCACGTCCTCTACATCGGCACGGCGTCCAAGATCCTCGTCCCCACCCTGCGGGTCGCTTGGCTGGCCCCGCCGACGCATCTGCGCGAAGCCATCGGGCTCGAGCTCGAACGGCGCAGCCTGCTCGTCAACGAGATGACCGGCGAAGCCGTCGCCGAATTCATCTCCAACGGTTCCCTCGCCGCCCACCACGCTCGCGCTGCTCGGACGTATGCCGCTCGGCGCGCCCGGCTCGTCGCCGCCCTCGCCCGACACCTGCCGGACCATCGGCTCAGCGGGGTCGACGCCGGTCTGCACCTCGTGCTCCTCCTGCCCGAGGCCATCGACGACCACGAGGTCTCGATGTCGCTTCTGCGCCACGGGGTCTCGGTCAACCCGCTGTCGGCCTACTGCGTCAACTCGGTCCGGCGCGGACTCGTCATTGGGTATGCCGGCTTGTCGGAGTCCCACGCCGACGCCGCCGTTCGTGCCCTCGCCCGCGGCCTCACCTGAGACGTCACCCCTCGCAACGTCTGCGGATTCGGTCGCTAGAACCACCACACGCGCAGACGCAAGGGGTTGGAAGGTGTCAGCTGGCACTGGTGCGGGCGCGCGCAGTGGAAGCGATCGTCGCCGACCCGACCACGCGGGTGCCCTCGTAGAGCACGACCGACTGCCCCGGAGCGACCCCGCGGATGCGTTCGTCGAGCCGCACATGGACGAGTTCGGGGTCGGTGTCGTCGACTCGGGCCCACGCGGGAACCTCTTCGCCGTGCGCCCTGACCTGCGCTCCGACCCGCACCTCGCCGCTGGGCGCGGCGCCGCACCATCGGGCGTGATCGGCCGCGATGACGTCGACGCCCAACAGGTCCTGGGTGCCGATGAGCACGCGGTTGGTCGGGGCATCGACACCCACGACGTAGCGCGGCTCGGCGTCGAGGGCCGACCGGTCGAGACCGAGACCACGCCGCTGACCGACGGTGAAGCCATAGGCGCCCTGATGGACCCCCACGACCTCGCCACTGGCCGAGTCGACGATCTCCCCCGGCTGCTCGCCGAGCTGCTTGGTCAGCCAGCCCCGAGTGTCACCGTCAGGGATGAAGCAGATGTCATAGGAGTCCGGCTTCTTGGCGATTGAGAACCCCCGAGCCGCAGCCTCTTCGCGAATCTGCGGCTTGGCCGTGTCACCGAGCGGGAAGAAGGCGCGCGCCAGCTGTTCGTCGTCGAGGACGCCCAGCACATAGGACTGGTCCTTGTGGGGATCGACGGCGCGGTGCAGCTCACGATGCACCGCACCCGCGTCATCCGTGCGCTCGACGATCTGCGCGTAGTGCCCCGTCGCCACCGCGTCGAACCCCAGCGCCACGGCCCGGTCGAGCAGGGCAGCGAACTTGATGGACTCGTTGCAGCGCAGGCACGGGTTCGGTGTGCGACCCGCTTGGTACTCGGCGACGAAGTCGTCCATCACGTCGCGTTGGAACCGCTCTGCCATGTCCCACACATAGAACGCAATGCCGAGCCGGTCAGCCACGCGCCGCGCGTCACCGGCGTCCTCGATCGTGCAGCACCCGCGGGCCGACTCACGCAACGTCGCCGCCGAACGCGACAGGGCCAGGTGCACTCCGACGACCTCGTGTCCGGCATCGAGCATCCGCGCAGCCGCAACAGCCGAGTCCACTCCCCCGCTCATCGCTGCGACGACGCGCATCAGGCCGCTCCACTCGCCCGACGGGCGCGCTCGACGACACCGGGCAGCGCCGCGAGGAACGCGTCGACGTCGCCGTCGGTCGACGTGTGGCCGAGCGACAGTCGCAGGGCCCCACGCGCCTCGGCCTCGGGATAGCCCATGGCAAGAAGCACGTGACTCGGCTGTGGGACACCGGCCTGGCACGCCGAACCGGTCGAGCACTCCACACCCGCCGCGTCGAGGAGATAGAGGAGCGAGTCGCCCTCGCAGCCGGGGACGAGCAGATGCGCGTTGCCCGGGAGTCGGTCCGTGGCGTCGCCCTCGGTCCAGCAGCCACTCACACTGATGCCGAGTTCGAGCCCCAGCGCGCTACCGATGAGCCGGTCCCGCAGGACGGTGAGGCGCTTGGCCTCGACGTCCCGCTCGGCGACCGCTTCGGTCAGAGCCACAGCAAACGCGCGTATGCCGGCCGCGTCGAGAGTGCCTGAGCGCACCTGCCGCTCCTGCCCACCTCCGTGGACGAGCGGGACGAGTCGGGCATCGCGGCGTGCAAGCAGGGCTCCGACACCGACAGGGCCACCGACCTTGTGGGCTGACACGGTCATGAGGTCGGCCCCGCTCGCAGCGAAGTCGACGGGAAGCTGACCGACGGCCTGGACGGCATCGGTGTGGAACGGCACACCGGCCTCGCGGGCCACGGCGGCGAGTTCGGCCACGGGCTGCACGGTCCCGACCTCGTTGTTCGCCCACATGACGCTGACGACGGCGACGCCCCCCGCGTCGGCACCGTCGGCACCGTCGGCACTGTTGGCACCGTCGGCACTGTTGGCACTGTTGGCACTGGCGAGCACGGGAGTGATCGCGGCCCGCAGGTCGTCGACCAGGATGTGGCCGCAGCGATCCGGCTCCAGCCAGGTGACCTCCGCGCCCTGCGCCTTCACGAGGTGCTCGACCGGGTCGAGGACGGCATGGTGTTCGATGCCGCCCACGACGAGACGGCGGGCTCCCACGGAAGCCAGCCGTGCGGCATACGTGCCCTTGATGGCCAGGTTGTCGGCCTCGGTGCCGCCGGACGTGAAGACGACCTCGGACGGTCGGGCGCTGAGCGCTCCGGCGATCTCCTCGCGCGACTCCTCGACGACCGCGCGAGCTGCGCGACCGGAGGTGTGCAGCGAGGACGGGTTGCCACCGCGCTCACTCTGTTCGATCCACGCAGCACGAGCAGACGCCCGCATGGGGGTCGTCGCAGCATGGTCCAGGTACGCGCTCACCAGCCGATTCTACGTTCCGTCCTCATGAACCACTGATTGCCCTTTCGGCTGGCCCCCGAACCACTGATTGCCCGTTTGACCAGTGGCCGAACGGGCAATCAGTGGTTGTGGTGCGTCAGGCCTTGGCCTTCTTGACGGCCTCGGTCGCCTGCGGGAGGACGGTGAACAGGTCACCGACGACGCCGAAGTCGACGAGCTCGAAGATCGGTGCCTCTTCGTCCTTGTTGATCGCGATGATCGTCTTGGACGTCTGCATGCCGGCGCGGTGCTGGATCGCACCCGAGATGCCCGCCGCGACATAGAGCTGCGGTGAGACCTGCTTGCCGGTCTGGCCGACCTGGTTGCTGTGCGGGTACCAGCCGGCGTCGACGGCCGCGCGCGAGGCACCGACCGCAGCACCGAGGGTGTCGGCGAACTGCTCGACCGGACCGAAGTCGCCACCCGTGCCACGACCGCCGGAGACGACGATCTTGGCCTCGGTGAGCTCCGGGCGACCCGTCGCCTCCTTGGGCTTGGACTCGGTGATCTTGGCGGCCTTGGCGGCGTCCGAGAGGGTGAGGTCGATCTTCTCGAGCACCCCTGCGGCCGGAGCCGGCTCGATCGCAACCGAGTTGGGCTTGACCGCGACGATGGCGGCGCCCTTGGTGATCGTGGACGTGACCGTGTAGGAACCGGCGAAGACCGACTGGGTCGTCTCGACGCCCTCGCCACCGGCGGTGACGTCGACGGCGTCGGTGATGACACCCGACTCGGTGCGGATCGCGAGGCGCGCTGCGATCTCCTTGCCGGAGGTGTTGCTCGGGATGAGCACGGCGAGCGGGGAGGTCTTCTCGACGACCGACGCGAGGATCTCGGCCTGGGGGGCAACGAGGTACTCAAGGGCGTCGGGGGCGTCATAGACATAGACCTTGGCCGCGCCGTACTTGGCGAGGGTGACCTGGGCGGTCTCGGCACCGGGGCCGATGTAGACCGCGGAGGGCTCGCCGAGACGGCGGGCGATCGTCAGCAGTTCGGCGGTCGCCTTGCGGATCTTGCCGCCAACGTGGTCGACGAGGACGAGAACTTCAGCCATGGGTGGATTCTCCTCAGAGGAACTTCTGGGCGGACAGGTACTCGGCGAGCTTGGTGCCACCATCGCCCTCATCGGTGACGATCTGGCCCTGCTCACGCGGCGGACGCTTGGTGAAGGACGTCACCTTGGTCCACGCGGCGTCCAGGCCGACCTGACCCGCGTCGACACCCAGGTCAGCGAGCGTCCAGGTGTCGACCGGCTTCTTCTTGGCGGCCATGATCCCCTTGAACGAGGGGTAGCGGGGCTCGTTGATCTGGTCGGTGACCGACACGAGCGCCGGCAGCACCGACGTGATCGTCTCGGACGCGGCGTCACCATCGCGACGGATCGTGACCGACTGACCCTCGAGGGTCAGCTCGGAGGCGTAGGTGACCTGCGGGAGGCCCAGGCGCTCGGCGACCATCGCGGGAACAACACCCATGACGCCGTCGGTCGAGGACATGCCCATGAGGACGAGGTCGGGGTTGCTGCCACCGGAGGTCTTCTTGATCGCCTCGGCCAGGATGAGCGACGTCGCGGCGGCGTCGGAGCCGTGGATGGCCTCGTCGCTCACGTGGACGGCCTTGTCGGCTCCCATCTGCAGGGCCTTCTTGACCGCGTTGACGGCCTGCTCGGGACCAACGGTCACGACGGTGACCTCGCCTTCACCGGCCTCGGCGAGTTTGAGCGCCTCCTCGACGGCGTACTCGTCGATCTCCGACAGGAGACCTTCGACGCCTTCGCGGTCCGTGGTGCTGTCGGCCTCGTTGAAGGTTCGGTCGGACTGTGCGTCAGGCACGTACTTGACGCAGACGACGATGTTCATGCGTGTCTCGTCCTCATCTGTGGGTGGGTAGATACGTTCACGGTCGAGCGTATGCCGCGTGCTCGCCCTCCGGAGAATTCTCCGGGCGTGATGGTGGGCACAGAAATCTTTGCCGTGACTCCCCCGCCCACTCCCGGCTGTGAGTGAGAGACCATCGATGGAGAGCGAGACGGACCGCGCGAGAGCTGCCCACCCACGAGGAGGAGAACCCGTGTTCAAGGTGCTGCTGCTCGACCTCGACGGGGTCCTTCGCGTCTGGGATCCAGACCTGACCGCGACGGTCGAGTTGGCTCATGGGCTCCCCACCGGGACCTTGTCCGTCGCCGCGTTCGCCCCTCACCGGCTCCTTCCGGCTCTCACGGGGGACGTCGACGACCAGGCCTGGCGGGATTCGGTCGTCGAGGCCGTCGCCGCCGACCACGGTGACGCAGCCCAGGCTGCCGTCCACGACTGGATGGGGCCCACGGGCACCGTCGACCACGAGGTTCTCGACATCGTGCGCCACGCCCGCTCGCAGCTGCGTGTCGTGCTCTTCACCAACGCCACCAGCAGGCTGGGCGACGACCTCGATCGACTCGGGCTGACCGACGAGGTCGACGGGGTCATGAGCAGCGCCGAACTGGGCCTGACCAAGCCCGACCCCGACGTCTTCAGTCGCACAGCTCTGCAGAACGGCCTGATGTTCAGCGAGATCGCCTTCGTGGACGGCTCCTCGGAGAACGTCGCCACCGCCGAGATCCTCGGGATCCGATCGCACCTCTACACAAACGCCGGAGGTCTGCGGGCCTTCGTGGACGCGATCCTCAGTTCTTGACCCACCACCGACTTCGTCTGTCTCAGGCGCCTTCGAACGTTGCCTTGCCGGGGCCGCTCTCGATGAACGAAGCCATACCGGCCGCGCGGTCCTTCGTGGCGAAGAGCGATGCGAAGAGCATCCGTTCGATCTCGAGGCCGCTCTGCAGATCGGTCTCGAGGCCCGAGTCGATGGCCTCCTTGGCCGCACGGATCGCGTAGGCCGGCCCACCGGCATACCGCTTCATCATCGCTTTCGCGGCCGCCAACAACGGATCAGGACCTCGCTCACTGCCATCATCGAGATCCACGACCTCGTCGACGAGACCGATGGACAGCGCCTCGTCGGCGTCGATGAACCGACCCGTGAAGATGAGGTCCTTGGCCTTGGCCGGCCCCACGAGGCGCGCCAGTCGTTGGCTGCCCCCTGCTCCGGGGATGAGTCCGAGAAGCACTTCAGGCTGGCCGAGCTTGGCGCCCCTGGCCGCGATGCGGAAGTCGCACGCAAGGGTGACTTCGCAGCCACCGCCGAGGGCGTAGCCCGTGATGGCGGCGACGGTCGGCTTGGGGATCCGGGCGAGGGCACGGGTGAAGTCCTGGAAGAGGTGCGAGTGATCGACCATGTCCGTGTAGGACCAGTCGGCCATCTGCTTGATGTCCACACCTGCCGCGAAGACCTTCTCTCCGCCGTAGACGATGACGGCCGAGACGTCCTTGCGCTCGGTCGCCTCGAGGGACGCGGCGATGATGCCGCGCTGCACCTCATCGTTGAGAGCGTTCATCGGCGGCCGATCGAGTCGGATGATGCCGATGCCGTCTTCGACCTCGAGGCGGACGAGCTGGGTCATCAGCTGACCTGCCCCGGAGTGGATCCGTTGGCGTCGGGGCCGGACTGGCCAGAACCCTCGGGCGCGTCGTTCGGGACCTCGCCCTGGGTCTGTCCCGGCTCGAGGCCGAGCGCACGCTCGTGCCACAGCTGGACGCCCGAGAGGATGATCGAGGTGCTCACCTGGACGAGGGTCGCGACGTCCGCACCGTCGACGACGAGGTGCTCACTCGTCACGACGAGGGTGTTGTTGGCGACGCCGACCTTGACGCAGTTGAGCGACAGGTTGACCTCGTTGCAGGTGGCCGCAACCTTCTCCTTGTCGGCAGCGACCTCTTCGGGGAGGGTCCATTGACCGAAGATCCGCATGACGGGCAGCTCGCCCTCGGTGACGCGGACGAAGATCGTCTGGTCGTTGGCCTGGTAGGCGACGTCGCCGTCCGTGTCGATGTTGGGCTGCGCACCTGCATCGACGAGGACATCGAGGACTCGGCCCCGCAGCGGGTGCTCGTTCGCGGGCGGCGGGAAGTTGGGGAGAGAAGTCGGATCACTCATGAGTCCACCTTGTCATGCGTCCCGTGCGACGCGCGCGGGAGTGGGTGGCACCGCACCAGCGTCATCGGCTCTCAATAGGCTGCCGCCATGACGCCACTGACGTCCGCCGCCACCGCGCCCAGCCTCCGTGTCGCCCGCGACCTGCCGCCTGCACCGGGCGTCACCGTCGTGGACGGCGGCATCGAGGTGAGCGTCTATGCCGGACACGCCGACTCGGTCGAGCTGTGCCTCTTCGACGCGGCTGATGCCGAGGGCTCCACCGAGCGCCGGGTGCCGCTCGTCGACCACGCGTTCGGCTGGTGGTTCGGCTTCGTCCCCGACGTCACCGTGGGCCAGCGCTACGGCTTTCGCGTCGGGGGTGCCTGGGACCCCGAGCAGGGGCTGCGGCACAACCCGAACCAGTTGCTCATGGACCCCTACGCCCGCGCGATCGAGGGTGAGGTCCGCTGGGGACCGAGCGTCTACGGACACGTCGTCGACCACACCACCTGGCACGGCGATGGCTCTGCACCCTCGGAGACCGACTCGGCCCCCGACATGCCGCGATCGGTCGTCATTGACCGCTCCTTCGACTGGGGCGAGGACTCACCGCCGGCCGTGACGCGCAGCGAGACCGTGATCTACGAAGCCCACGTCGGCAACCTCACGATGGAGTTGCCGGGGGTGCCGGAGGATCTTCGCGGGACCTATGCCGGAATGGCGCATCCTGTGACGATCGCCCATCTCACCGAGTTGGGTGTGACCGCGGTCGAACTCCTCCCTGTGCACTCCTTCGCCTCCGAGCCGGCGCTTGTCCGCAAAGGTCTGGCCAACCACTGGGGCTACAACACGCTGGGGTTCTTTGCTCCTCACGCTGCGTATGCCGCGTCCACCGATCCGCAGGGCGCCCTCGATGAGTTCAAGGGCATGGTCAAGCTCCTCCACGCCGCCGGGCTCGAAGTGCTGCTCGACGTCGTCTACAACCACACGGCGGAGCAGGACGGCACGGGCGCGACGCTCATGTTCCGCGGCCTCGACAACCGCGCCTACTACCGGCTCGATGAGCGCGGTCGCGACATCGATGTCACCGGGACGGGCAACACCCTCGACCTGCGCCATCCGGTCATGTGTCGCCTGGCCCTGGACTCGCTGCGCTACTGGGTGCAGGAGTGTCACGTCGACGGCTTCCGCTTCGACCTCGCCGTCGCCCTCGGGCGTGGACGCACCGACGAGTTCGACCCCGACCATCCCTTCCTCGTCGGGCTCCGCACCGACCCGGTGCTGTCGGCCACCAAGCTCATCGTCGAGCCGTGGGACGTCGGCATGCACGGCTGGCGCACCGGGCAGTTCCCGCCGCCGTTCTCCGAGTGGAACGACCGCTTCCGCGACTCCGTGCGTGACTTCTGGCTGGCCGACCACCGACCGGCCGTCCCCGGGCACGTGGCGCACGGCGTGCAGGACCTCGCCACCCGACTCGCTGGCTCGCGTGACCTCTTCGGTGCCCGCGACCGCGGCCCGACGGCGTCGATCAACTTCGTCGCGGCCCATGACGGGTTCACGCTCGCCGACCTCACGGCATACGACGAGAAACACAACGAGGACAACGGCGAGGACAACAACGACGGCTCCAACGGCAACCACTCCTGGAACCACGGCGTCGAGGGGCCGACCGACGACGAGCAGGTGCTCTCTCGGCGGCGACGCTCGATGCGCAACCTGCTCGGCACGCTCCTGTTGTCCTCGGGCATCCCCATGATCAACGCCGGCGACGAGTTCGGACGCAGCCAGAACGGCAACAACAACCCCTACAACCAGGACAACGCGACGACCTGGTTCGACTGGGACCTCGCGCCATGGCAGGACGACCTCCTCGCCACCACACGACACCTCCTCGCGATCCGTCGGGAGCACCCCGCGCTGCGCCAGCGGACCTGGGCCCTGGGCCGCGAGGTCCACGAGGACGGATCGATCGACCTCGCCTGGTATGCCGCTGACGGCTCACCGATGGGGGACTGGTCCTCCCCCGACAACCGCACCCTGCAGATGCTCGTCAACGGCGCCTGGCTCGGACACGAGTCGGTTCTCGTCGTGCTGCACGGCGGCCAGGACGAGCGACAGGTGACGCTGCCCAAGGCGCCGAGCCTTGCGGCATACCGGCTCCTCTGGGACAGCGCCTGGGAGCGGCCGGAGGACGGCGACCGATCGGACGCCGGCTCGCAGGTGATTCTCGCGGCGCTCAGCATGCGTGCGTATGCCGTGACCGACCCGACCTGACCGCGCTCCGGGCGCCGTTCCGGCGCATGTCCTCCGGTCCTGTGGATAAGTCGACGGCCGCTCTTGGTTGTGTCTCTAGCGTTCACGTATGCCGTCCTCGATCGACTTCGACGTGACCTTGCACTGGCCCAGCCGGCGCGAGAGCGGGCTCGACGTCCACCTCACCGCCCCCGACGGGGCGACGCTCGCGGATGTCCTGCCGCTCCTGCGCGAGCTCGCGGGCAGTGCGCCGGCTCGAGTGTCCTGCCGTGGCAGGGAGGTCGCCCCGCAGGCACTTCTCGGAGCGCCGCCCCTCGTGCACGGCGCGGCCCTGGTCTTCGATGAACCCCGACGTTCGCCGGTCCCCGTGTCCGCGCCCGTGGACGTCGCCGTGGTCGCTGGGCCCGATGCCGGACGCCGCGTCCCGCTGACTGCGGACGGGGTGGTGGTGGGGCGATCGGCAGGCATCGGACTGAGCCTGTCCGACGAGCGACTGAGTCGAAGGCACGCACGAATCAGCCTGTCCGACAGCGGTTTTCGCGTGACCGACCTCTCCTCGACCAACGGCACTCGTTGCGGGGCAGAAGTGCTCGTCGACGGTGGCTCCACGGACGTTGACGGATCTGAAGTGATCGCCATCGGTGACTCGCTACTGCGGCTCGTGCGAGCAGTGGGCACCACGGCGTCGATGCTGCCGCGCGGTGACGGCCGCGTCGTCGTCAACCGTTCGCCCCGAACCCGCCCTCCCGAACTGTCGCTGACGATCACCGCGCCCACGCCCCCGACGGCACCTCGGCGAGGGCGCATCCCCTGGATCGCCGCCGCTCTCCCCCTCCCCTTCGCCGGACTGCTCGCGGCCTTCTTCGGGCCACAGATGTTGGCCTTTGCACTGCTCTCGCCGCTGATGCTCGTCGGCAACGTCCTTGGGGACCGCTGGGGTGGGCGGCGCGAGTACGCGAAGGATCTCGCCGCACACGAGATCGAGCTGACCGACCGACAGGCCGAGTTCGACGCCCTCCGCCGACTCGAGCGCGAGCAGAGGTGGCGCGACCTCCCGGACCCGGCGACCGTCCTCGACATTGCGAGCGGTCCAGGCACCCGCCTGTGGGAGCGCCGTTGCAGCGCAACGGATTTTGGGCGCGTGCGGCTGGGCGTCGGCGAACTCGCGACGAGGACTGGATGGGCGCCTCCCGGGGGCAGGGACACGCAACACCCGTCACTGCCTGACCTGCCCGTCGAAGTGGGCCTCGATGAGGTTGGCGGGCTGGGGATCGCCGGATCACCGTCAGAGGTCGAGGCGATGATCCGCCACGTGTTGGGCCAGGTCGTCACCCTGCACTCACCTCGCGACCTGAGGGTGCTCGTCCGCTCGGACGGACGTGACTCCCACGGTGACGCCGGGTCCCTGGCATGGGCGCGATGGCTCCCGCACACCGCGGCCCACGGAGACCTGGCGACGTGCCTCGAGGCGCTGCGGCAGATCGTCATCACCCGAGAAGCCGAGCAGAGGCGTGACGGTCGGGTGCGCGAGCCACGGGTGCTCCTGGTCCTTCCCGAGTGCGAGACCGACCTCGGCGTCGGCGAGCTGATCGATCTCATCGAACGCGGTCGGGAACTCGGCGTGTGGTGCCTCGTCGGCGCACGCACCGCAGCTGCCCTTCCGTCGTCATGCCACGCCGTGGTGGGAGTGGGTTCTCGTGGTGGCGCCGGGCCGGGGGATCGGGTGGCCCGACTCGACGTCGACGGCGCCGAGCCAGTTGCCTCGTTCAGCCCGGACCAGGTCGGCTGGTGGTGGGGTGAACGCATCGGCCGCTCGCTGGCGGCGTTGGTCGACGCCTCGGGGGAGGCCGACGTCGTCCCCGCATCGGTGGACCTGCTCGACGTCCTGCCATGGCTCGACGGTGCCCACTCGCTGGCGCCACCCGCGTTGGCCGCGCACTGGCAGGAGGGTCACGGGTCGCCGCTCGCACATGTCGGGAGGGGCGCCGGGAGTGAGTGGACGATCGACCTCGCCATGGACGGTCCTCACCTCCTCGTCGGCGGCACGACCGGCTCGGGCAAGTCCGAGCTGCTCCGCACTCTCGTCACCTCTCTGGCGCTCGAGTGCTCTCCGGACGACATGACGTTTGTCCTCGTCGACTACAAGGGTGGTTCGGCCTTCGGTGAGTGCGCCGACCTGCCGCACACCGTGGGGCTGGTGACCAACCTCGACGACGGTCTTGCCCGCCGCGCCCTCATCAGCCTCGACGCCGAGATCACGCGCCGTGAAGGACTGCTCGCGGGCTCGGGCGCGCGGGACTTCGACGACCACCATCGTCGCGTCGGTGACCTCCCGCGGCTCGTCATCGTCATCGACGAGTTCCGGTTGCTCGCGGACGAGCTACCTGACTTCGTCGACGGGGTGGTGTCGCTGGCCGCCGTCGGTCGCTCGCTCGGGGTGCACCTCGTGCTGGCCACCCAACGACCAGCTGGCGCGATCACCGCCGACATCCAGGCCAATGTCAACCTGCGGATCGCCATGCGCATGCGCGATGTCGCTGACTCGACCGACGTCATCGGAACCCCGGACGCAGCTCACATCGCCACGGACCGGCCAGGACGAGGCTTTGCCCGGGGAGGAGATGGCGAGCTCCTCGAGTTCCAGTCGGCCCGCGTTGGCTCCGGCACGGCCGCAGCGACCACGGTGGTGACGGTTCTCGATGCGTTGGGCCGACCGGCTGGAGCCAGGCTGGTCCAAGCGCCGACCTCGCCCGCCTCGCCCACCACCCCATCGGGCGAGCCAGTTGGCGAGGCGGGCAGCCCCCCACACGTTGATCCCGGCGTCGGCGCAAGTGGCCTTGCCGCCCTGGCGGGGACAGCTCAGGCGGCCGCCGCACTGCTCAGGGTCCAGCCTCCTCATCGACCGTGGCTTCCACCCCTCTCGGAGATCCTCGAGAGCGCAGAAGTCGGCGCGCGGGGGATCGGGCTGCTCGACTCCCCCGCGCAGCAGCGACAGGACGTGTTCGCGCACACCGAGCACGACGGTCACTGGCTCATCGTCGGCGGGCCGCGCTCGGGACGCACGACGAGTCTCCGCACGATTCTTGCCTCGCATGTCGCTCAGCCGGGCAGCCCGATCCATGCCTACGTCATCGACACCGGTGGCGACCTGGCCGACCTCGAGGCCCTCCCCCACGTCGGTGCGGTCGTTCGAGCAGACGATGTGTCGCGGGTGCGTCGGCTTCTCGACCACCTGCGGTCGCGGACGGAGCGTGCTGGGGCGACACGGCCCTCAACGCTGCCGCCAGTGCTCCTACTCGTCGATGGCTGGGAGCGACTCGACTCCGACGCAGACCTCACCATCGGCGGACTGCGCGACGACCTGCTCGAGGTGATGCGCTCCGGGGACACGAGCTTGCGGGCGGTCATCACGGGCGACCGGTCTGCACTGGCGAGTCGGCTGAGTGCAGTCGTCTCCGAGACCTTCCTCCTCCCCCTCGCGGATCCCTCCGACGCGACGTATGCCGGACTCTCCCGCCGAGACCTCCCCTCCAGTCGCGTACCCGGTCGCGGGTTGCGACTGCGTGATCGGGTCGAGGTGCAGTTCGCCCTGCGCGACCCCCTGACCGAGGCGGTCGGGCCACTGCCCGACTCGGCGACCCCCTTTGCCCTGCCTCAGTTGCCTGACGTGGTCGACCACGCCGGCCTCCTTGCCGGCCACTACGCCAGCAGCGGGCCGCCGGCGATGGCAGGCCGTGCGGGAACCCTCATGTCCTCTGAGGTGGGTCACCCCGGACCCCTGCCGGTGGGCCTGTCCGCTGAGACCGGGTCGACTGCCTCACTCGACCCTGAGCGACACGGCCGCCGCATTCTCGTCGCTGGTCATGCGCGGACAGGGCGTTCGACCACGCTCGCCACCATCGGACGCTCCGCCTTGGCCGACGGTCGGCCGGTTGCTGTCGTCGAAGGGCGCGGAGGGAACGTCGGTCGCAGGGTCGGCGCGACGGTCCTGGTCGACCCGTGGGATGTCCAGGGGCTGATCGACGCCAAACGTCGCCATCCGGATCTCGTCGTGCTGATCGACGACGCCGACCGACTTGATGGCACGCCGGTCGAGCCAGTTCTCGGCGAGATCCTCGCGCTCGTCGACCGCGACGCCGGCCTCGTCGTGGCAGCCACCACCCTCACCGCTGTGTCCCTGGCGTTCCGTGGGATCGTTCACACCGTGGCACGCGAGCAGTCCGGCATCCTGCTTAGTCCACGCGCACCCAGCGACGGCGACGCGTTCGCAATTCGAGCACCACGCGGCCTGGCTCCTCTGCCGGGGCGAGCGCTCCTCGTGAGCGGTCGGCAGCACAGCGAGATCCACATCGCTCAGGCGCTTTCACCCAAATGTCTCAGCGTCTGACGAGCCACCACGGAACACAATCGGGGCATGGGTCGTTGCGCGGTGAGGACGAAGATCCGCCGGAGGGTCTAGGCTCGAAATCTTGGTCGCCATGAAAATCGGACGTCATACCACCGAACGCCTGCGGAATTGGGTCGTGGGGTCTAGACTGAAGGTTCGGACGTCTGTGTGTCTACGTCCGTTTGGTTTGCAAGGACGCAACCCCGGTTGGTCCTTGCTCACCCCTGCAAGCGGCCAGCACCATCTGAACTCCACGGACAAGGAGCACCACCCATGGATTGGCGCGACCGCGCTGCCTGCCTCGATGAGGATCCCGAGCTGTTCTTCCCGATTGGGAACACCGGCCCGGCGATCATGCAGATCGAGGAGGCCAAGGCTGTCTGCCGCCGTTGTGAAGTCGTTGACACCTGCCTGAAGTGGGCGTTGGAGTCCGGACAGGACGCTGGCGTCTGGGGCGGACTCTCCGAGGACGAGCGACGCGCACTCAAGCGTCGCAACGCCCGCGCTCGTCGCGCAGGCTGACTCACAGCACGACACTCGACGGCCTCGCCATTGCGGCGAGGCCGCTCTTGTCTCTCCCGGCAAGTCGGGCGTTCGAACGCGTGGTGAGCGGGCGGCATACTCCGCGCCTGAGTCACCGCCGAGCGCGACAGAACAGACCAGACCTAGTGGCGGGTCAGCGGACGCAAACGGGCGGTGAACTCGACGCGCGTGCCCTGGGGTGACGCCGGCTCCCAGCGGATCTTGCCCTGGAGGTCCTGGACGAGAGAAGTGACGATCCGGGTGCCCAGCCCTGCGAGGACGGGCCGGAAGCCGGCAGGCAGTCCGGTGCCGTCATCGGTGATGGTGACAGTGAGTCCGTCGACACCTTGCTCCACCTCGGCTCGCTCCACCTCGATCGAGATTGATCCACCCCGTGAGGCCAGCCCGTGCTCGACGGCGTTCTGGACCAGCTCGGAGACGATCATCGCCAGCGAGGTCGCATCTTCGGCGCGCATCCGTCCGAAGGACCCGAGCACCATTGAGTCGACTCGATGCTCGGTGACCGCGATGTCGACGACGGCCCGCAGTCCGCGGACCGCGATCTCGTCGAAGTCGACCGTCTCGTCGATGCCCTGACTGAGGGTCTCGTGAACGAGGGCGATCGTCCCGACACGCCGGACGGCTTCGTCAAGAGCATTGCGGGCTCCTTGGTCCGGGACGCGTCGCGACTGCAGGCGCAGCAACGCGGCCACCGTCTGGAGGTTGTTCTTGACCCGGTGGTGGATCTCACGAATTGTCGCGTCCTTGGTGATGAGCTCCTGTTCGCGCCGACGCAGTTCTGACACATCGCGCAGGAGCAGCATCGCACCGTCGCGACTACCTCCCGCGGTGAGCGGGATGGCTCGCAACGTGACGGTGGCTGACTGCGTCGAGACCTCGGTCCACCAGGGCGCTCGACCCGTGATGACGACGGCAAGGGATTCGTCGACCGCCGATCCCGACGACTGCAGCAGCTCGGCGACGACGGTCGCGAGCACTTCGCCGATGACGTCCCCGCGGTGCCCGAGCCGATGGATGGCGCTGATCGCGTTGGGGCTGGCATAGAGCACTCCCCCGTCGACGTCGAGGTGGAAGACACCATCACCCACGCGGGGTGCGCCTCGTCGGGCGCCGGTCGGGGCGGCGGTGCTCGGGAACTCCCCCGCCGCGATCATCCGGGTCAGGGCGGCGGCGAGGTGGCGATAGGTCAGCTCGAGCCGACTCGGGGTCCGACCCGTGACCACGTTGGCGTGCTGGGTGATGACCGCGAGCGCGCGGCCCTCCTTGACCACCGGGATGGCTTGCTCGCGCACTGCCGTCTCACCCTGTTGCTCAGGCTCACGAGCGGCCACGATCCGACGATGCCGGTAGGCCTCGTCCAGGATGGGGTCGCGCCAGCGCCCGGAGGTCCTGCCGACGACGTCGTCATAGAAGACCATCGGTCCCGTGTTGGGCCGCACGTGGGCCACGGCAAGCCATCCGTCAAGGCCCGAGGGGACCCAGAGAACGAGGTCGGCGAAGGACAGATCGGCGATGAGTTGCCAGTCACCAACGACAAGGTGGACCCACTCGATGTCGGCGTCCTCCAGGGTCGTCGAGGCCCGGAGGGATTCGGCAAGGGTGCTCACGAGCCGAGCCTAGGTCGTGGGACGCTCACTTCCCCGAGCGGACCATGGACCGGAGCGCCCGGAGCGCAACCGACAGTGCCGCGATGTTGGGCTTCTCCAGCGAACGTATGCCGGTGAGCTGGCTTGCGCCTCGAGCCACACCATCGGCGTTGGCTCGGCTCCACGACTCGATGCGTTCCTCGGCGGTGACCGTGCCGTCACCGTCGAGGTCATCCTCGAACTCGAAGACGTTGCGGGTGAAGGCTTCGAGGACGCCATAGAGGTCGTCTCGCAGGGCGCCGCGAGCCAGCGCATCCCAACGGTCGTCCCGCGGGAGCCGTGCCACGCGGGTGAGCATGCCGTCGATGCCGAAGCGCTCGGACATGCGGAAGTAGACCTCGGCAACATCGCCCGGCGTGCGGTCAAGGTCGGAGGCAATGTCGACGACATCGAGCAGCGAGTAGGAGTCGAGGAGAGACGCCGCCCGCTGAGCGAGCTCCACCGGCACCCCGGCAGCCTCCCAGTGAGCAGCCTGGCCCACGACACGCTCGCGCTCTGTCCCCTGGAGCAGCTCGGGGATGCGGGGCGAGAGCTCGGCGACGACAGCAGCGAACCGCTCGACCTCGGTGGTGATGTCGAGGCGGTTGGGACGGGCGGCCAACAGCCAACGGACCGCCCGATCGAGCAGCCGTCGGAACTCGAGATAGAGCTCGGTCTGGACCGACGTGGGCAGGATGTTGTCGAGCGCCTCGACGGCTTCGACGTGACCGCGCAGGTCAAAGACCTCGCGGCAGACGATGAACGCGCGGGCCACCTGCTCCGGGCTGCCCGCAGCCTCCTCGTGCGCACGGAAGGCAAAGGTGATGCCGCCTCGGTTGACCATGGAGTTCACCACGGAGTTCGTGACGATCTCGCGGCGCAGCGGATGCTCACCCAGCTCCGCGGCATACGCCTCGCGCAGCGCCGCCGGGAAGTAGTGAGCCAGCGTCGCCTCGAAGTAGGGGTCGTCGGGGAGGTCGCTCTCGAGGATGTCCTTCTTGAGGGCGAGCTTGGCGTAGGCCACGAGCACCGAGAACTCGGGCGACTTGAGGCCGATGCCGTCGGACGCGCGCTTCTCGATCTCGGCGTCGGTCGGCAGGAACTCGAGCGCCCGGTCGAGCTCACCCCGCTCCTCGAGCCAGCCCATGAGCCGCATGTGCACGGGGACCATGGAGACCTCCTGCGCCCGGGCGTTGCCGAGGAGGACGTTCTGCTCGTAGTTGTCGCGCAGGACGTGGTCAGCCACGTCGTCGGTCATCGACGCCAACAAGATGTTGCGCTCGTCAGTGGTGAGGTCACCGCGACGGACGACGTCACCGAGCAGGATCTTGATGTTGACCTCGTGGTCGGAGGTGTCGACTCCCGCACTGTTGTCGATGGCATCGGTGTTGACGCGCACTCCTGAGAGGGCCGCCTCGATGCGCCCGAGTTGGGAGAGCCCGAGGTTGCCGCCCTCACCGATGACCTTGACCCGGAGCTCGTTGCCGTCGACGCGGATGGCGTCGTTGGCCCGGTCGCCGATGGCGAGGTGGTCCTCGCTCGATGCCTTGACATAGGTGCCGATGCCGCCGTTCCAGAACAGGTCGGCAGGCGCCAGGACGATCGCGTGGATGAGTTCCGTTGGGGTCATCGTCGTTGCGTCCTCGGGCAGACCCAGTGCCGCACGCATCTCAGGTGTGATCGCGACGGACTTGAGGGTGCGCGGGAACACACCACCGCCCGCCGAGATGAGCGATCGGTCGTAGTCGTCCCACGAGGATCGCGGCAGCTCGAACAGGCGCGTCCGCTCCTGGAACGACTGTGCGGCAACGGGATCGGGGTCGATGAAGACGTGTCGGTGGTCGAAGGCTGCAACGAGGCGGATGTGCTCCGAGAGCAACATGCCGTTGCCGAAGACGTCGCCGCTCATGTCGCCGACGCCGACGACGGTGAAGTCCTGCGACTGACTGTCGACACCCATCTCGCGGAAGTGCCGCTTCACCGACTCCCACGCGCCGCGGGCGGTGATGCCCATGGCCTTGTGGTCGTAGCCGGCGGAGCCACCCGATGCGAAGGCGTCATCGAGCCAGAAGCCGTAGGACTGTGCGACGCCGTTGGCGATGTCGGAGAACGTGGCTGTGCCCTTGTCCGCGGCCACCACGAGGTAGGGGTCGTCCCCGTCGTGCCTGACGACCCGCTCGGGCGGCTTGATCTCGGTGCCCACACGGTTGTCGGTGAGGTCGAGCAGTGCCGAGATGAAGGTGCGGTAGGCAGACTGTCCCTCCTCGAGCCACTTCTCGCGGGACAGGGCAGGGTCGGGGAGCTTCTTGGCATAGAAACCACCCTTGGATCCGGTGGGCACGATGACGGCGTTCTTGACCATCTGCGCCTTGACCAGACCGAGGATCTCGGTGCGGAAGTCCTCGCGCCGGTCGCTCCATCGCAGGCCACCGCGGGCCACCGACCCGAAGCGCAGGTGCACACCTTCGACCTGGGGGCTGTAGACCCAGATCTCGTATGCCGGCCGCGGGGCCGGGAGGTCAGGTATCGCCTTGGGGTTGAGCTTGAGTGAGACGTAGGGCTTGGCTTCCGCTTCGCCCTCGGTCTCGGTCTCGCCTTCCCCCTCGGTCTCGCCTTCCCCCTCGGTCTCGCCTTCCGGCTCGGCATCGGCGTCAGGAGTGATGGACTGGAAGAAGTTGGTGCGCAGGGTCGCCTGCATCACGGCGAGGAAGGAACGGATGATCCGATCCTCGTCGAGAGAGCTGACGTCGTCGAGGGCACCCGTGATGCGCTCCGCGATCTCCTGCTCTGCGGCCGCGCGTTCCTCGCTCGCCCCGCCGTCGAAACGGTCGGGGTCGAACCGTGCCTCAAAGAATGCGACCAGGCCGATGGCGATCGCGGGGTTGGAGACGAGGGCGTCCTCGAAGTAGGACTGGCTGAAGGTCGCCTGTGTCTGTCGGAGGTACTTCGCGACGGTGCGCAGGATGACGACCTGGCGCCAGGTGAGGCGGGCCGCAAGGACGAGCTGGTTGAAGCCGTCGGACTCGGCCCGGCCGTCCCACACCGCGAGGACAGCGCTCTCGAACAGGTCACGGAGATCCTCGTGGGACACGCCCGCCCAGACCTGCGGGTCGTTGACCTGCAGACCGAAGTCGTAGACGTGCAGCATCGCACCGTCGGAACGCGTGACCTCGTAGGGCTGTTCGTCGATCACCTCGACGCCCATGTCGGTGAAGATCGGCAGGATGTCGGTGAGCGACAACGGATCGATGCGGAAGAGCTTGAACCGGCGAAGGGTCTGCGCCGAGCCCGTCGGCCGATAGAGGGCGACGCTCGTGCGCCGGTCGTCACCCAGCCGGTCGAGGTGGTGCAGGTCGGCAACACCCTGGACCACCGAGAACGTCTCTTCGTAACCCGTGGGGAATCCGCGACCGAACTTGTCGAGCAGGC
Source organism: Knoellia sp. S7-12 (assembly GCF_040518285.1). Lineage (GTDB taxonomy): Bacteria > Actinomycetota > Actinomycetes > Actinomycetales > Dermatophilaceae > Knoellia. The sequence continues at coordinate 2,969,334 of NZ_CP155449.1, forward strand.
GGTCACCCTCGACCTCGCCGAGCCGGTCGCGCAGACCATCACCAAGACGGTCGGACCAGTTGCGACTCACCTCGACAAGTCGGCGCTCGAGCTCGGTGCGCTCGTTGTCGTCCAGAGGCTGGACGCGCTCACCGGCCGGGACCCGGACGACGAACTGCAGCCTGGAGAGGGCTCGCTCACTCACGCTGGCGGTGAACTCGACGCTCTCACCACCGAAGGCATCCTTGAGGATTGCGGCCATGCGGGTGCGCACGCCGGTGTTGTAGCGGTCGCGCGGAATGTAGACCTGGCACGACACGAAGCGCCCGAAGTCATCCTCACGAAGGAAGAGCTTGGTCCGGCGTCGCTCCTGCAGTTGGGTGACCGCCATGGCGGTCTCGTAGAGCTGCTCCGGGCTGGCTTGGATGAGCTCGTCACGGGGGTAGGTCTCGAGGACCTCGACGAGGTCCTTGCCGGTGTGGGAGTCAGCCGCCAGACCGGATCGATCGAGCACCGCGGCGACCTTCTCGGACACGACGGGCAGCCGCAGCACCGACTCGGTGTAGGCCGTCGAGGCATAGAGCCCGAGGAAACGCTTCTCGCCCAGCGTCTGCCCGTCTGGGGAGTAGGTCCGCACGCCGACGTAGTCCAGGTATGCCGGACGGTGCACCGTCGAGCGCGAGTTCGCCTTGGTGAGGACGAGAACCCCTTGCTCGCGTGCCTTGCGACTCGACTGCGGAGACAGCGGGGTGAGCGGCTTGTCTGCGGGAGGGTCCTGCTGCAGCATGCCGAGTCCGGTGCCGCTCAGCGGGCGGATGACATCGCCCTCGTCGGTCGCCTCAAGGGCGTATTCGCGGTAGCCGAGGAAGGTGAAGTGGTTGTTGGCCATCCACCGCAGGAACGCCACGGCCTGCAGGACCTCGTCGGGGTCGACGCCGGCTGGCGGCGCCCCTTCGAGCTCGGCCGCGATGACGAGGGATCGGGTGCGCATCTTGGGCCAGTCGTCGACCGCTTCGCGCACGTCCCCGAGGACGTTCTCGAGGATCGCCCGAAGCTGCTCGCGCCCGTTCTGCTCGCTCTCTCGGTCGATGGTGAGGAGGATCCAGGACTCGGAGAGGACCCCGGACCCCCCGGCGGCAGACGTGGCGGTGGCGCAGTCCTCGTCGCAGGTCTCGAGGAGTTGCCCCGCCGCATCACGTCGGACGCGCAGCTGCGGGTGAACCACGAGGTGAATGTCGATGTCACGCTGGACGAGCGCTGACGTGACGGAGTCGACGAGGAAGGGCATGTCATCGGTGACGATCTGGATGACCGTGCGAGCGCTCGACCAACCGTCGGTCTCGGTCGTGGGATTGAACACCCGAACCGCTGCCTCGCCCGGAACGCGCGTCTGCGCGATCTCAAGGTGGGACTTCACCGTTCCGGCGAGGGCCTTCGCGGATCGGCTGCTGAGCTCCTCGTCGGGCACATGGCGGTAGTAGCGACTCACGACGACAGGCCCGTCAGGCCGGTCATCGAGGTCGGCGAACGCCGTGACGATGGGGTCGAGCGTGGTCGATCGGGGCTGGACCGATGACTCCGTCATGGTGCGCTGCAGATCCTTTGGTGGCGGCGTCGCCGATGGCCTTCGGCGGGACACAACTCTGTGTCCGAGACCGAGACTACTCACCCTGGCGGGGCTGTGGATGAGGGGTCGGTCGAGTGACTGCTGAGCACTAGAGTGACGAGGTGCGCAGGCCCGTCGACTCCCCAGCTCTCACCGAGGTGAGCGCCGTTCTCGAGGGCCTGTCCGACACCACGGCAGCCGTCGAGGACAACCTGCTGTCCTGCCTCGTCGTCATGGGTGAGCCCGACGCACAAGTCACGGTCGATGCCTGGGTCGACCAGGTCGTCGACCTTCTGCGCGCGGTCGACGAGGTCACGGGCCAACACCTGTCGACCCTGTCGCGCGTCTCGACCCGGCTCGGCGATCAGGCCACCGTCGACCTGGACACCGTCGATCAGCACGACGCCAGCCGTCGGCACCACGATTCCACCCACCCCGCGGCGCACCGATGAAGGGCCAGCTTCCCGGCGACCCCGGTTCGCTCGCTGCCGCTGGCACGGCGGCGCGTCAGGCCGCTCGCGATCTGGCCGGCGCGAGCGCTCGTGGCACCACGGCATACCTGTCGCTCAAGGACGCTTGGGGCACGTCCACCTCCGTGCGCACCCGCAAGGAGGGGCAGCGTTCGACGGCGGCCCTCGCCGAAGGCGGACGCCAGGCCGACGTTGTCGGCGCTGCACTGCAGGCGTATGCCGCGGAGCTGAGTGAGCTGCAGGCTCGCGCACGCCGGGTGGTCGACGCTGCCAGCACCGCAGGGCTCGTCATTGAAGGCGGCCAGGTGGGTCTCGGGTGGGGTGTCACCGGCGAGGCCGACCTCGAGGCGAGCAACGACCGAGCAGCACACGTGAGCAGTCTGCAGGCCGAACTCGACGGACTCACCGCGCAGCATCGGCGCCGTCGTGACCGGCTCCTCGCGGAACTCCTCACGTCGACCCGCGACCTTGCTGAACTTGCGGGCAACCTGCGCCTCGGGTGAAAGCCGCTGATGAGAGGATCAGGTCCCCGCCACGTGAGGAGATCCAGGTGAAGTTCACCCATCGAGCCGAGTACCCCGCAACCGCCGACGAGGTCTGGGCCGTGATGAGCACTCAGGACTTCCAGGATGCGAAGTGTGAGGCGACCACGACCGGTGACTGGTCGTCGAACGTGTCGACCACGGTGGATCAGACCAAGATCACGAGTGTGCGCGTGCTCCCCACGGACGACCTGCCGGACATCGCACGGTCCTTTGTGGGGTCGACCCTGACCATCTCAGAGATCCAGGTGTGGGGGCCGCCCGCCGCAGACGGCACCCGCACGGGCGATCTGCAGGTGCACATCAAGGGTGCACCGATGACCCTCAAGGGGACGGTTCGGTTGTCCCCCACCGCTTCTGGGAGCGTTCAGGAGATCAGCGGGGAGCTCAAGGTGAGCGTTCCGCTCATCGGCGGCAAGCTCGAGAAGGCTGCCTCCGAGCCACTCGCGCTGGCGGCGCAGACCGAGACCGATCTGCTCCGCCAGCGCGTCAGCTGAAGCTCGAGTTGGAGCTCAGCCCATGTGTGGGTAGGTGTGGTTCTTCGGCGGCACGAACGTCTCCTTGATGGAGCGCGGGCTCGTCCAGCGCAGGAGGTTCTGCGCCGAGCCAGCCTTGTCGTTGGTGCCCGACGCACGGCCACCACCGAACGGCTGCTGACCGACGACAGCGCCCGTGGGCTTGTCGTTGACATAGAAGTTGCCGGCCGCGAAGCGCAGCCGGTGCGACGCCTTGGCGACGGCGGCCCGGTCCTGCGCGATGATCGAGCCGGTCAGCGCATAGGCCGAGGCCGAATCAATGATGTCCATGACCTTGTCGAACTGGCGGTCCGGGTAGACGTGGACCGAGAGCAGCGGACCGAAGTACTCGGTCGTGAAGATCTCGTCGTGCGGGTCCTCGCCGACCATGATCGTCGGGCGCACGAAGTAGCCCGAAGAGTCGTCGTAGGTCCCACCCGCGACGATGTCGATGCCGCTCGTGGCCTTGGCCCGGTCGATCGCCGCCTTGTGCTTGGCGAACGCCCGGTCGTCGATGACGGCGCCCATGAAGTTGGACAGGTCTGTGACGTCGCCGACGGTCAGGCTCTCGGTGAGCTCGACCAGGTCCTTTTTGATGACCTTCCAGACGCTGCGCGGGATGAACGCCCGTGACGCGGCGGAGCACTTCTGGCCCTGGTACTCGAACGCGCCACGGATCATCGCCGTGCGCACGACATCGGGGTCGGCGCTGGGGTGGGCGAGGATGAAGTCCTTGCCACCGGTCTCACCGACGATGCGCGGGTAGTGGCGGTAGGTCGTGAGGTTGGACCCGATCTCCTGCCACAGGTTCTGGAAGACGCGGGTCGATCCGGTGAAGTGCAGGCCGGCGAACTCGGGGTGCCTGAGGACGACGTCGCTGACCTCGGTGCCGTGACCGGTCACGAGGTTGATGACACCCGGCGGCATCCCGGCTTCTTCGAGGATCTCCATGACGAACTGCGCCGCGAGTTGCTGCGTGTGCGACGCCTTCCACACGACGGTGTTGCCCATGAGCGCCGGCGCGGTCGGAAGATTGCCCGCGATGGCGGTGAAGTTGAAGGGCGTGATCGCGTAGACGAAGCCCTCGAGGGAGCGGTAGTCGGTGCGGTTCCAGATGCCGGGGGCATTGGCCGAAGGCTGCTCCTGAAGGATCTGGCGGGCGAAGTGGACGTTGTAGCGCCAGAAGTCGATGAGCTCACACGAGGCGTCGATCTCTGCCTGGTATGCCGTCTTGCTCTGTCCCAGCATCGTCGCGGCGTTGACCTTGGCGCGCCACGGACCGGCGAGCAGGTCGGCGGCCTTGAGCAGGATCGAAGCACGGTCGTCGAAGGACATGTCGCGCCACTCGGGAGCCGCGGCCTGCGCTGCGTCGACGGCGGCGCGCGCGTCGGCCTTGGTGGCGTCGCGGATCGTGCCGAGGACCTTGGCGTGGGCGTGCGGCTGGCGGACCGCGATCTTCTTGCCGTTACCCTCGACACGCTTGCCGCCGATGGTGTGCGGCAGGTCCCACGTGGTGCTGCCGACCTCGACAAGGGCCACCTCGAGAGCGGCGCGCTCCGGGCTGCCCGGTGCGTAGTCGCGGACCGGTTCGTTGATCGGAGCGGGGACCTGGGTCACAGCGTCCATCGGTGGCTTCCTCGATTCCATGGGGTGCTTGGGGGCATCCCATGGTCGCACGGAGCCGCGCGGATGTTGGAGGTGCTAGCTGCCGAGGAGAGTGACGACGTCGTCGAGCTCGGTGACGTCGTACCAGAGCAGATCCGAGACCTCGCCACCCGGCTCCTCGTCGACGTGGAAGGACGCGATCCGAGGGAGGGCGACGACCGAGTCGAGCTCGACCGCGGTGTCGTCCGGCGCCCCGCGTTGCACCACGGCGGCGTCGACGTCGGCGGAGGCGATGACGCGCCGTCCACCGTCGGCGGCACGATCGGCGGCGTCCTCAGCGGCAGCCGACCACGCGGCATACTCGCGTTCCTCGTCGTCGTTGCCGATCCCGGCACGGGTGCTGGGCGCGAGAGCTGAGTGTCCGGCAACGGGGGCGGGTCCGAGCTCGCCCGTCTGGCTCAGGGTCGCGAGCGCGGCGGGGTCGAGCGGGACATAGACGCGAACGAGGGGCACGGGGGTCCTTTCAGCGGGCTGCTCGGGAGCGCGGGGCTTCGAGCAGCTCCTGGAGGGCGTCCACGATCGACTGACCGAGCACGTCGACATCGGGCAGTGCGTCACGGTCGGCATAGAGCCCGTAGTAGACGCCACCGTCATAGGAGGTCAGACCGATCGACAGGGCCTTGGACTGACCGAGCGGCATCACCGGGTAGGTCGAGGCCATCTGGGCGCCAGCGACATAGAGGGGGTGCTGCGGGCCCGGGACGTTGGTGACCGCGACGTTGTAGAGGCGACGTGACATGGCGCCACCCAGGCGTGCGGCGAGCGTGTGCATCGTCGGCGGCGCAAAGCCCCCGAGCCCGGACAGGGTGTCGGCCCCGACTGCGCGACCGGCTTCCATCTGCTGCCTCATGGCGAAGGCGATCTGGTGGAGCCGCATGGACGCGCCCGGCTCCCCCACTGGCAGGTCCACGAAGCACGCCTTGAGCTCTCGCCCGGCGGAGAGTTGGTCGTCGTCACCATGGACGCTGACCGGCACCATCGCCCGAATGGTCGTCCCGCCGTGCACGCTCTCACCTCGCGTCATGAGCCAGGTCCGGAAGGCGCCGGTGACCGTGGCGAGGACGACGTCGTTGATCGTCACCTCGTCGGCGAAGGCGCCCTTGGTGAGCCGGGAGCGAATCTTCTTGTAGTCCTCGAGGTCCGTGCCCACCATGACGAAGCGGCGAGCCCGACCGACGCGGGCGTTGAGCGGCGATGTCGGCGCCGGGCTCGCGGAGGCGCGCGCCAGGGTCGAGGCCACCTCTCCCGCTGCGCCGAGCACGCGGCCAGCCGTGGCCTTGACGTCGGTGATGCCGGATTGCACCGTGTCGACGATCTGGCTCGGTGTGCGCACCGTGTCGGCGAGCGCACTGACAACGAGCTCGGTGTGGGAGGGTCCGCGGCTCGGACGCCACGTGTCGTCGACGCTTTCGGCGCCGGGGGTCTCAGAGTCCTCGAGGATGAGGTGGGCGACGTCGACGGCGTGGACACCGTCGACGAGCGCCTGGTGGGTCTTGGTGATGATGGCGAACCGATCATCGGCCAAGCCTTCGACGAGATAGACCTCCCACAGCGGGCGACTGCGATCGAGCGGGCGCGGTTGGATCCGCGCGATGAGTTCCTCGAGCTGCTCGTCACCTCCCGGGCGGGGAAGGGCGGAGCGCCGCACGTGATAGGTCACGTCGAAGCGCTCGTCATCGATCCACACCGGGTTGGCGAGGCGACCGGGCACGGGCCGCACGCGCTGCCGGTAGCGCGGGATGTAGGCGATGCGGCGCTCGATGATGCCGACGAGCCGGTCGTAGTCGAACCCCTCGCTCGGCGCGTCGAAGACCATGACCGAACCGACATGCATCGGCGTGGTCGGTTCCTCGAGCGCGAGGAAGCTGCTGTCGAGAGTGCTCAGGCGGTCAGACACGGGCCCCATGCTCGCAGATCGCACCGCTCGCCCCGACGGAACGCTCGCCTGATCAACGTGATCCTCGTCCGAAATGGGTGCGCGCCCTGGCACGGCCGACACGTGTCTCCGGCGCGGGGGCGAGATCGGGGCGCACGACGTCGACGATCCGGGCAACGGCTCGCGCCACCGGCGCCGCCGGTGCTGACTCGACGAGGCTGCGGCCGGTGAGGAGGGCGGCGTCGCACTCGTCGGGCGCCCACGGCACGAAGAGAGGTGCCTCGAGTCCGGCGAACCGGCCGAGCACGTCGGCGATCGCCTTCTCGGGCTTGGCGCCGGTGGCCGACGCCCGCACCTTGTTGACGACGATGATCGGCTCGGGCGAGGGCACGACTCCGACGTCCTGGACAGCGCGAACAAGACGCTGCAGGCCAATGGGGTCCGCACCGCCGACGACCACGAGACTGTCGCTGGCCTCGAGGGCGGTGAGCGTCGTCGCGTTGCGGCGTGGGGCCGCCGTGTCATAGCTCAGCTCCTCGTCGTCCTCGATCGAGAACCCGCAGTCGACCACGACGTGGTCGACAAGACCCCGCGACTTCTCGAGGACGTCCTCGACGGCCGCGGCGCGCAACTCGGGCCACCTCTCAGGCTTGGGTATGCCGGTCAGTACGCGAAGTCCTGAACTCACCTCGGGTGCCACTCGGGAGAGCGAGGCCCGGTCGAGCGTCCCTTGCTCCGAGGCGCGGGCGGCGGCCGCCACTCCTGGTGCCTCGTCGATGAGGGCCAGAGCCTGGGCGACGCTGGCGCCCCATGTGTCGAGGTCGATGAGGAGCGTGCGGACGCCGCGGGAGGCGAGATCGGCGGCCAGGGTCACGGCGATCGTCGTGCGCCCTGGGGCACCGGTGGGCCCCCAGACGGCGGTGATGCGGGCGCGCCCCAGTTCACCTGTGTCGGTGTCATCGGCCTCGTTCATGCTGATGGTGGTCGCTGAGCCGACGCCATCGCTGGCGCCACCGTTGACAGCGCCGCCAGCACCACCGCTGCGAGAGGTGTTGAGGGGCGCGGCGGGTCCATCCCCTGGTGTGCGCGGAGCCGGAGCCGCAGCAGGATCCTCGAGCCAGCGCGCCAGATCGGCGTCGGTGACCGTGGTCGCGCCGCTCGCGTGAGGGACAGCACCTGGGGCCGATCCGGCCGTCGGTCGCCCGCCACCCTCAGTCAGTTCAACGACGATGCGGGCCAACTCGTCTGGGCTGGCTCCTGGGCGGATGAGTGTGTTGACGCCCAATTGCCGCAGACGCGCCTCGCCCGCGTCATCACCCGTCGCGACGAACGCCGCGACGCGCACGCCGTGACCGGCGAGGTGACGCAGGGCATCTCGGTCGAGCCCGCGGAAGTCGGCCGACACGATCGCGACGTCGGCGATACCGGAGGCACCGGTCGACATGAGCTCGGCGACATCAGCGCACCGGCGCACGACGCTCACACCGGAGGCGGCTTCGACGGTCGTGACGAGCTGCTGCTCCTGATGGTGTGAGACCCCGGTGATGACGGCGGTCGTCATGACGCCTTGGGCGCCACCGCGCCCGGGACGGCCACGAGGGTGATCTTGGCGCCGAGGTCGACGTCGCCGACGAGCTCCTGCACCTTGTCCTTGGGAACCATCACCTGGACGGGCCGGGTGTCACCTGCCCCACCCATGACGTTGTCGTCGGTCGAGAGGCCCACCACGGTGACGGCTTCGAGGGCGAGGTTGGGTCCGGCGAATTCTGCGGACCCGACCGCCCCCTTGACCGGCGCCGCCGGGCGGTTGACATAGACGTCGACCACCGACCCGGCCTGGAGCGTGGAGGCTGAGGTCGCATCGACCTGGAGGGTGACGGGCTGGGCCGTGGCCCTGTCGCGCGGCCCGACGGCGCTCTGCGGGATGATCTCGCCGGCCCGGACCTCTCGCAGCACGAAGAACTGCGCAGGTAGCCCGCCTTCGGCGCTGAGGTAGTCGCGCCCGGCGTCGCCAAGCTGGGCGTCGACGCGGACGACGTCCTCGGCGGTGAGCGGCTGGCCGGCCATGAGCCCTGCCTTCGCGGCATACATCGGCACACGGTCGTCGGCGCGGCTCATGACATAGGCGCCGATGGCAGTCGAGGCGAGGACGAGGAGCACGCCGATGAGGAGTCGGCTGTCGCGCCACGACGGCTTGCGCAGTCTCCGAGCGGTGGGTGTGGGCAGGTCACTCATCGGGGGTGCTCCGTGTCGTGAGAACTGGCGGCCGGACATCGTCGAGGGATCGCCGCGCTCATCCCCCGAGGAAAGTGTGACCCACAACGACGAGTCTGCGCGCGCGAAGACCCCACCCCTGTGGACAACCTCACCCGTGGGCGTGGACCTGTGGACAAGTCCGGCGGCTGGCCCAGCCTCTCGTGGCAGACTGTGAGGCGCAGACGAAGAGAGGAGCCAGCCCGTGGCCAAGAGGTTCATTGCGCTCACCGAGGTGTCCGAGATCCTCGACATCTCCTCGGCGCAGGCTTACGCGCTCGTGCGCTCCGGAGACCTCGCCGCGATCAAGGTCGGCGGCCGCGGTCAGTGGCGAGTCGAGACCACGGCGCTCGAGGAATACATCGAACGGATGTACTCCCAGACGCGCGACTTCGTCCGCACCCAGGGCGAGTCCTGACCGCTCCCCGCTGACCCACCGCGGGTCCGGTCAGCGCGCCTCCACGAGCATGACCGCCCAGAAGGGCACCGTGTGACGACCTCGGAGATTCTCGGGTCGACGACTGTCGCCCAGCGCGTGCTCGGCCAGGTCGAGTGAATCCGCTCCGACGACGTCGATCGTGCCCGTGAGCACCTGACCACTCGTGTCGGTCACGGCCACTGCGGCCCGATCGCGCGAGAGCCCCCGCAGCGCATAGCCCAATGCGAACCGTCTTGCCGTCCGTGCGCTCAAGGCACGTGCTGGCAGGCCGACGACCCCCGTGACCGCACGCAGCGGAACCACTGCCTGCCGCCCGTTCTCGAGCTGCACCAGCAACCAGTCCTCGCCGAGGTCGAGCAGCTCGCCCTGGACCTGCACACCCGCGAGCAACCGAAGTCGCAGGGCGGAGCCGGCCGCCGCCGCGAGGCGTGCGCCCAGCTCGACGCTGGCCCGCTCGCGACGCGTTCGATCGGCCACCTCGGAGTCTCGCTCACGCCGTTCCTCCGCGCCAAGCTGTGCCTCGAGGTCATCAAAGAGCTGGTCCCACCGCATGGTCGGAGCGTAGAGCCCCCGCCTTCTGCGATTCCTGTTGCATCCACAAGCAACATGAAATATCGTCATCCGTATGCAAATCGACGCAAACGACATCAAACGACACAAAGGCGCCTCTCGAGCTCTCGTCGTGGTGCGCTTCGTCGCAGTCACCGTGGTCTCGCTCGTCGTCGGGCTGGCGGCAGCGTGGATCCTCGCCGTGGCGTGGATCGCGGCCCGGGCCAACGTCACTGCTCCCGGACCTGCGGCTGCTGACGAGCTGCTCGCCCTCGCCGCCGCGTCCCTCGCTGTGGCCATCGCGGCCTGGCTCGTCCTCGGGACGGCGCTCGAGGTTCTCGCGCACGTTCCCGGCCGCGTCGGACGGGTCGCGCAGGTCTGGGCCGATCGGCTCACTCCCGCCCTCGCCCGGCGGATCGCCGCGTTCGTGCTCGGTGTCGGCGTGGGTGTCGCCGGAGGTCCGACGCAGGCCGTCGCCAGTCCTCGCGGTGCGGTGACAGCCTCGTCAGTCACAGGTTCGTCCCTCACAGCCTCGTCGGTCCCTGATCCCGGCTTCGCGCCCGCTCACTCGGCCCCCGACCTCCCCGAGCTCGACCCGGGGTTCGGGCCCGCTACGTCCGGACCCGACTTCTCCCCCGCACCGATCGCACCGGCAACTGCGGGGTTCACGGCCGCCGCGCCCAACCCGGGCTTTGCGTCCGAGCCCGCGGCACCCGGCTTCACCCCAGCCGCTCCGCGTGTGCGCCCCCAGGCCGACCCCGGCCTCCTCGGCGGACGCGTGAACCCGACCCCTGACCGCGAGATCGTCGTCCACCGTGGCGACACGCTGTGGTCGATTGCCGCCCGTCACCTGGGCGCGCAGGCCTCCGATGCAGAGATCGCCCAGGCGTGGCCGCGGTGGTTCGACCTCAACCGTGGCCTCATCGGCGACGATCCCGACCACATCCTTCCCGGGCAGATCCTGCGCATTCCCGGCGCCGACCAGACAGCGAGCGTGAACCGATGAGCCCCACGACGATCTCCCACTTGCGGTCGGTCAAGGTTCTCTCGCCGGCGACCCAGCGACCTCCGGCGATCCCCTTGGCCGAGGCGATGCGCCGGTCGGTCGACGAGCTCGGCCACCCGGCATACATCCAGGACTCGCTCGCCGTCGACCTCGCACATGCAAGCGACGCGCAGCTCTTCGGACCGCAGAGCACCTCCCGAGCAGACCTCCCGGAGCCGGGCCCGTGGGCCGGCCAGATCGCGCAGGCCATCGTCGAGGTGATGTCGGGCCTGCGGCCCGCGCCACAGGTCGTCCGATGGACGACCCCTCAGGTGTATGCCGTGATCGCCCGCCGCGGAGCCCTCGCCGCTCGCCGACGCGCAGCCAGGTCACGTGCCGTGGCGCAGCGGGCGGTCGTGCGCTCGGTCCACGTCAGCGAACCCGCTGACGGCGTCGCCGAGTGCAGCGTCGTCGTCAGCGAAGGTGCGCGCGTGCGAGCCATGGCGCTGCGCCTGAGCGGTCAGGACGGACGCTGGCGCGTCGAAGCACTTCAGATCGGCTGATCAAGACAGACTCGTGGCGACTTCTGCAGTCACCGCTGAGCCCGAAGTGTGAGCGAGTGATTGCGAAATAGTGCGGTGCGCGCGTTTGCGACGAAGGAGCAACTGAGCGTGCGCCGCACTATTTCGCAATCAGACCAACGAGTTCAGCGGGTCAGTCGCTCTTTCCGTGGCACATCTTGAACTTCTTGCCAGAGCCACAAGGGCACGACGCGTTCTTGGGCGTGTTCGCGAGCACGTCGGCGCTCAGGCCATCGCGGCCGCCATCACTCCCAGAGTCGCCGTTGCTGCCAGCGCGTGACACGACGTCCCGCTCTTCGACCTCGCCCGTCTCCGACGGCGCCGTGTAGTGCAACTGGGCGGGCTGACGCGGACGTTCGAGACCGACACCGGCCACCTCGACATGAGGCTGCTCGGCGGCCAGCGTGTCCGCCGTCCCGTCGGCCCCACCGAGACCACCGAACATGTCGGACACGTGCTGCGGTGCTGCCGCGACCTCGGGGGCGGGCTGGTCGACCTGGACGTCGACGTGGAAGAGCAGCCCGACGGCCTCTTCCTTGACCGACTCGTTCATGGCCTCCCAGAGCTGGAAGCCCTCGCGCTGGTACTCGACGAGCGGGTCGCGCTGGGCCATCGCACGCAGGCCGATGCCCTCCTGCAGGTAGTCCATCTCGTAGAGGTGCTCACGCCACTTGCGGTCAAGGACCGACAGCATGACCCGACGCTCGACCTCACGCATGACCTCGCTGCCGAGGAGCTCCTCGCGCGCGTCGTAGGCGTTGTGGGCGTCGGACAGGAGCTCTTCCTTGAGCGACTCGTTGCGCAGACCGGAGCGGCCACCAGCGGCCTCGATGACCTGGTCCTGGGTGAGGGAGACGGGGTAGAGCGCCTTGAGCGCAGTCCACAGCCGGTCGAAGTCCCAGTCCTCCGCGAACCCTGCGGCGGTCTCGGAGTCGACGTATCCGCCCACGACGTCGTTGACGAAGAACCGCATCTGTTCGTGCAGGTCCTCGCCGTCGAGAACGCGACGGCGCTCGTCATAGATGACGGTGCGCTGGCGGTTGAGAACGTCGTCGTACTTCAGGACGTTCTTGCGGATCTCGAAGTTCTGCGCCTCGACCTGGCTCTGGGCCGACGCGATGGAGCGCGAGACCATCTTGGACTCGATGGGGGTGTCGTCCTCCATCCCCGCGGTGCTCATGACCCGCTCGACCATGCCGGCGTTGAACAGCCGCATGAGGTGATCCTGGAGCGACAAGTAGAAGCGGGACTCGCCCGGGTCACCCTGACGACCGGAACGACCCCGCAGCTGGTTGTCGATGCGGCGCGACTCGTGCCGCTCCGTGCCCAGGACATAGAGACCACCGGTCTCGGTGACAACTTCGTGCTCGGCCTTGACCTCGGCCTCGGCAGCCTCGAGGGCGGCGTCCCAGGCGGCTTCGTACTCGTCCGGGGTCTCGACGGGATCGAGGCCCTTGTCCTTGAGGGCGGTGACGGCCATGAACTCGGGGTTGCCACCGAGCATGATGTCGGTGCCTCGACCGGCCATGTTGGTGGCGACGGTGACGGCGCCCTTGCGACCGGCGTCGGCGACGATGCTCGCCTCACGCTCGTGGTGCTTGGCGTTGAGGACCTCGTGCTTGATGCCGCGACGACGCAACTGCTCCGAGAGGAGCTCACTCTTCTCGACGCTCACGGTTCCGACGAGGACCGGCTGACCGTTCTCGTGGCGCTCGGCGATGTCATCGACGACCGCGGCATACTTCGCCTCTTCGGTGCGATAGACGAGGTCTGCCTGGTCCTCACGGATCATCGGGCGGTTGGTGCGGATCGGCACGACGCCGAGCTTGTAGATCGAGTTGAGCTCGGCGGCCTCGGTCATGGCCGTACCAGTCATGCCCGAGAGCTTGTCGTACATGCGGAAGTAGTTCTGGAGGGTGATCGTCGCGAGAGTCTGGTTCTCGTTCTGGATCGTCACGCCCTCTTTCGCCTCGATGGCCTGGTGCATGCCCTCGTTGTAGCGGCGACCCTTGAGGATGCGGCCGGTGTGCTCGTCGACGATGAGCACCTCACCGTCCATGACGACGTAGTCCTTGTCGCGGGTGAAGAGCTCCTTGGCCTTGATCGCGTTGTTGAGGTAGCCGATCAGGGGGGTGTTCGAGGACTCGTAGAGGTTCTCGATGCCGAGGTAGTCCTCGATCTTCTCGATGCCGGGCTCGAGGACACCGACGGTCTTCTTCTTCTCGTCGACCTCGTAGTCGCCGCGGGCCTCGATGCCACGCATCTGGTCAGCACCTTCACCGCGCTCGAGGTGCTGGACGGCCTTGGAGAACTCGCCGTACCACTTGGTCGGCTGGTCCGCGGGGCCGGAGATGATGAGCGGCGTGCGGGCCTCATCGATGAGGATCGAGTCGACCTCGTCGACGATCGCGAAGTTGTGGCCGCGCTGGACCAGCTCGTCGGTCGACCATGCCATGTTGTCGCGCAGGTAGTCGAAGCCGAACTCGTTGTTGGTGCCGTAGGTGATGTCCTTGGCATACTCCGCGCGGCGCTGGTCCGGCGTCATGTTGGCCAGGATGCAACCGGTCTCGAGGCCGAGGGCGCGGTGGACGCGGCCCATGAGCTCGGCCTGGTACTCGGCCAGGTAGTCGTTGACCGTGATGACGTGGACGCCCTTGCCCTCGATGGCGTTGAGGTAGGAAGGCAGGGTCGCGACGAGAGTCTTGCCCTCACCGGTCTTCATCTCGGCGACGTTGCCCATGTGCAGGGCCGCGCCACCCATGAGCTGCACGTCGAAGTGCCGCTTGTTGAGGGTGCGCCTACCGGCCTCACGGACGGCGGCGAACGCCTCCGGGAGGATGTCGTCCAGGGTCTCGCCGTCGGCCAACCGAGCGCGGAACTTCTCGGTCTCGCCGCGCAGGTCCTCGTCGCTCATCGCGACGAAGTCCTCTTCGATCGCATTGATCTGGTCGGCGACGTTCTCGAGCTTCTTGACGATCCGGCCTTCACCGGCGCGCAGCAGCTTCTCGACGATCTTCACCACGGGTAGAACTCCTCATTTGCCAATTTGTCTCGCTCGGCTTGCCTCGTTGACACTCGACGAGACCTGCCAAGGGTAGTCGAGCCGTAGGGACGGGCCACACCTGACGCGGCACTCCAATCGGCTCCAACGAAGGGGTCGGTTAATTCGGTTCCAAGAGCTGGACTTTCCGTGGTGACATTCGGGTATGCCGTTCCCGGAATCCGTCCCGATCCTCACCGATGGTGTCGTGCGCCTTCGCGCACACAGCGAGCACGACGTCGATCGCATCGTCGAGCAGTGCACCGACCCCGAGAGCCTGCTGTGGACCCAGGTCCCCCGGGACTACACCGCCGACATGGGGCGCGAGTGGATCGGGGAACTCGCCAAGGGTTGGGACGAGGGCGGTGCCCAGGGCTGGGCGATCGAAGAGGTCGCCGATGCACAGGGCCTTTTCCTCGGCTCGATCGACCTGCGCCCGAGGGCAGCCGGCCGGGCCGAACTCGGCTTCGGCCTCCACCCGCAGGGCCGAGGGCGTGGCCTCATGGCGCGCGCCGTGAAGCTGGTCAACCAGTACTGGTTCGACGCCGGCGGCAAACGGGTCGACTGGTATGCGAACCGCGGCAACTTCGCCTCGTGGGCGGTCGCCCGGGCAGCGGGTTTCGAGTTCATCACCACCCTGCCCGAGCACGTGCCTGACGGCGACGGTGTCCTGGTGGACACCTGGTTCGCCACTCTCGGTCGCGACGACGCGATGGAACCGCGCGCCGCGTGGATCACTCCCCCGGTCCTCGAGGCGGACGGGATCCGACTGCGGCAGTGGCGCGACACCGACGTGGAGACGGTCGACGAGCCGCGCCACCAGCCGCACTTCATCCCGGCTCGGGCCGTCCCCACAACCGACTCGTGGGGCGACTGGCTCATCCGCCGGCGTCTCAACATGGCTCGCGGGGTGGGATCCAACTGGTGCATCGCCGACGCCGAGACCGACGTCGCGCTGGGAGAGGCACTCGTCTTCGTCCACGCTGGCGCGCTTGCCGACGGTGACACGGCCGAGCTCGGCTACTTCCTCTATCCGCGGGCGCGGGGTCGAGGCGCGGCGCGCCTTGCCGCTCGCCTCGCCGTGGGGCACGCCTTTGCCTCCAAGCAGGACGGTGGCCTCGGGTTGCGGCGGCTCGTCGCCGAGACCGCTGCCGACAACGCCGCGAGCAACGCGATCCTCGAGTCAGTCGGCTTCACCCGCTGGGGGCACGAGGCGGCCGCCGAGGCACCGGATGGTTCAGTCGGCCCCGCCGACCACTGGGAACTCCTCCGCCCCGAACCCACCCAATAGGAGCGTTGGGGACAGTGAACGTTCATTGTCCCCACCGTCCTATGGGTTGACCTGGAGCCGGGCGCGGGTGACTTCACGCAGGACCGGGAGGCGCCGGCCCTCGCGCCCGACAACCGGATCGGCGTGGGCAAGCCCGCTGAGGACGGCTTCCTCGACGGCTTCGGCGACGGCGCGGAAGGCACTGTTGAGGAGCGCGACGTCTGGGTCGTTCACGGGCTTCGTGGTGGCGCTGAAGGCGAGCACGAGCTCGCCACTGCGGTGAGACGTCACGCAGCCGGTGCGGGCCAGTCCGTTCTGGGCTCTCACCGCGACCCGTCGCAGGGCGGCACTGTCGAGGGGTGCGTCGGTTGCCACGACGATGACCACCGACCCGGCAGACTCGGCGTCAGCCGTCCCGGCGTCTGCCACCTCGGAATGCGCCGGATCGCTGTCAGCCAACTCGGTCGGCAGCCCGGCCTGCAGCTGAACCGGCTGACCACCGACGGTGAGGTCGCCCCACACACCGAAGTTGCTCACGAGCGCGACGCCCAGGTGGTGCGTGCCCTCTCCTGTCTCGAACATGCGGGACGCCGTGCCGAACCCACCGGCCATCCCGAACGTGCTCATGCCCGTCCCCGCACCGACCGTCCCCTCGGCAACCGGACCCTCGCTCGCCGCGTCGAGTGCCGCCGCGAGTTCGCCCTCACCACAGGTGTGCTCGCGGGGGTCGTTGACGAAGGCATCGTTGCACTCGAGGACGACGAGGTTCACCGAACGCCCGGTCGGGGCCCCGCCCACGTCGGGTTCCTGGGCGAGACGCCGGCGCAGCAGAGCTGACTGGACGCCGGGCGCGGCAAACACGCTCGAGAAGGCAATCACGGACTCGAGGGTGCCGAGCTCGCCGATCTGGATCAGCCCCGCGGACTTGCCGTAGCCGTTGATGACGTGGCCTGCCGCGGGCAGTGGACGTGACTCGACATCAGGCGGAACGACCACAGTCACTCCGGTCGCCACGCCCCGGGACGCGTCCACGACGCTCGCGTGCCCGACGCGCACCCCGGGAACGTCCGTGATCGCGCCCGCCGGACCGGACGGCATACGCCAGGTGGGAAGCCGTGGAACCCAACTCACCGGGCAACCTCGACGTTGGCCAACCCCAGCCATGACGCCATCTCACCGAGCTCCTCGTGCAGCTCGCGCACGTCGTCGACACTGCCGCGGCCCTGCTCCCACGTCACCTGACGTGCGAGCAGTCGCCCACCTGCGCGGTCGGCCTTGAGGTCGACGCGCGCCACGAGGTCCTCCCCGAGCAGGAACGGCAGGACGTAGTAGCCGTAGACCCTTTTCTCCTGCGGCACATAGATCTCGAGTCGGTAGTCGAAACCGAACAGCGCCGACGTCCGGTCCCGCTGCCAGACAAGAGAATCGAACGGAGACAGCAGCGCGCGCGCCGAGATCCGACGTGGTCGCCGTGCGCTCAGGTGCAGGTATGCCGGCCGCTTCCACCCATCGATCGTCACCAGTTCCAGCTCGCCTGCCGACACGAGGGCCTCGATGGCCGGACGGGCCTGTTCGGGCTTGAGTCGGAAGTAGTCGCGCAGACACTGCTCGGTCCCCACACCGTGGGCCCGGGCCGCAACGCGGATGAGCTCGACGAACGCCTTGTCGTCACTCGGGCGGGCCTCAGGGGACTCAGCCACGTGGCGAAGGTGAGGTGGCAGCACGCGTGACGGCACGGCATAGCGGCGTTCGAACTGTGTCGTGCGTCCGGCCGAGCTGACCTCGCCGGCCCAGAAGAGGTGCTCCAGAGCCGACTTGACCAGCGACCAGTTCCAGCCCCACTGCTCACGGTCTCGCGGCAGGTCGTGAGCAAGGGCGGTCTCGAGCTGACGGCTCGTGAGTGGGCCGCGCGCCGCGACCTCGGCGAGGACGGCATCGACGAGCTCGGGGTGCTCGCGCTTGACGCTCTGCATGCCACCCCAGGACTCGTCGTGCGCGCGGCGCATCCGGAAGTCGAGCAGCGGCCAGGTCGACGGCGGGATGAGTGAGGCCTCGTGGGCCCAGTACTCCACCAGGCGGCGCGGCGCACGGTCGCGGGCCCGGTCGACGAGCCCGCTGTCGTGCGGCCCAAGCCGCGAGAAGAAGGGCAGGTAGTGGCTGCGCGAGACGACGTTGACGCTGTCGATCTGGACGATGCCGACCGTGTCGATGACGCGTTGGACGTGGCGAGAGGTCGCCCCCCACGGCTCGGGCCTGGACACCCCGAAGCCCTGGGCCGCGAGAGCGATCCGACGGGCCGCCACGGTGCTGAGTCGCATGGACCCCATCATGGTTGCCGCCACTGACAAACCCATGCCAACTTAGTGCGCAATCCGTCGGGATTCTCAGGCCTCGGGCTCGATGAGGTTGCGACGCATGGCATAGAGCGCTGCCTCGACCCGCGAGTGGAGCTGGAGCTTCTCGAGGATGTTGCGGACGTGGTTCTTGACCGTGTTCTCGCTGATGAACAGCTGCGTCGCGATCTCCTTGTTGGCCTTGCCCCGCGCCACGAGCCCGAGCACCTCGAGCTCACGCTCGGTGAGCCGGGGACCGGGAGTGGCGTCCTTGGGCGGCTCGTTGCTCAGGCGCGAGAACTCGGCGATGAGTTGGCTGGCCATGTGCGGCGGGATCATCGACTGACCACTGTGCGCCATGCGCACCGACTGGGCGATCTGCTCGGTCGGCAGGTCCTTGAGGAGGTAGCCGCTCGCGCCGGCCTTGATGGCTGCGAAGAGGTCGGCCTCGTCATCGGACGCCGTCAGGATCAGGATCTTGGTGCGCGGCGCCTTCTCCTTGATGGCCGTGCAGGCCTCGATCCCGCTGTTGCCGGGCATGCGCACATCGAGAAGGACGACATCGGGGTCGAACTCAAAGCACTTTTCGACGGCTTCGCCACCGGATGCGGCTTCGGCGACGATTTCGAGATCGGGCTCGAGGCCGATGACGGCCTGCATGCCGCGACGATAAAGGTCATGGTCATCAGCGATGACAATACGGATTCGGTCACGAGCCTCCCCCAATGCGGAGGCCCGCGAACCCTGTTCGGCGGGGGACGGACTCACTCGGTCATAGTGACACGGCTCGCCCGTCCCCGTCCGCCTATCGCGGAACCTCGTGTCGGTGAGCCACTGATCTCACGTCGACACAGGTGGTCACGACGCCTGAGCGCGTTCCGAGACTGAAGCAGGAATGGGAGGACCGGGATCCTCAAGGATCTCGTCGGTGTTGCTGGTGGCGGGAGGCACCTGCCCGTTGAGGTCGAGGTGGAGGACGCCGTAGGACCAGCCGCGGCGACGATAGACGACGCTCGCCTTGTCGGTGTCGGTGTCGTGGAAGAGATAGAAGTCGTGACCGACGAGTTCCATCTCGCGCAGTGCCTGCTCGAGGCTCATGGGCGCTGAGGAGTGGACCTTCTCGCGCACCTCGATCGGCGAGTCACCAAAGGGTCCACTGTCGTCATCGGACTCTGCCGCTTCGTCGGGACCCGTTTCGGCGGGGACGAAAGCCGTCGCGCTCGCAACCGACTCCTGGGCGTGGCGTCCGCGGCGCACCGTGCGGTCGTGCTTGCGACGCAGACGTTCGAGGAGTTTCTCGAGGGCCACGTCGAGGGCGGCGTACTTGTCCTCCTGGCATGCCTCGGCGCGCACGACCGGTCCCTTGATGTGACACGTGATCTCCACGCGGTCACAGGCCTTGGCCTGTCGGCGGTTTGCTTCGTGGCTGATGACGACTTCGATCCGGCGAGTGCGCGGGGCGAGCTGCTGGACCTTGTCCAACTTCTCCGCGATGTGCTCCCTGAATCGGTCCGAGACGGTTGTGTGACGTCCGGTGACGACGATGTCCACTAGTCCTCCTGAGGATTGGCGTGCCTGGCTCTACCGGTAGCGGCCCAGTGAAGGGCTTAGGGGCGGCGGCACCACCTCCAAGGGAGGATGCGTCTCATGCACCGACGTTAGACCTGTCAGCAGGCCCTTTCAAGGGGAACCTCGTGGCAATGTCCTGTCAGCATCCGCGCGCTTTCGAGTCGCGCCGATCGCCGCGGCCAGCACCTCGGCGGCCCCGGCCTCGCGCAGTGCTCGTGACGCCTCGGCGAGGGTGGCTCCGGTCGTCACGAGGTCGTCGACGACGACACAGACCGCGCCGCGCAGGGCCGGCAGGTGTCGCTCGCGCACCATCATCGCGCCGGCCAGGTTGCTCGCTCGCTCCCGCGCGTCGAGCGTGGACTGATCACGCGTCACCCGGGTCGCGGCGATGACGTCGGCGACGACGGCGCGACCGCCCAGGCCTGCCACGGCCGAGGCGACCAGAGGCCGGAGCGGCACCTCACCTCGCCGCCGACGAGCACGGGGTGAACCCGGCACCGGCACGATGATGAGCCCGCGCCCGACCAGTGCCCGTCGCGCAACAGCGCTGTCTCCCACCGCTGTTCGCAGCGCAGGAGTCAGCCAGGCCGCGAGCGGTCGCCGCAGGTCACGTCGCTGTTCGTCCTTGTATGCCGTGACGACGGCACGCAGCGCTCCGCTCGCTTCCCCGGTGACCCAGCACTGCGGCATACCGGGTGGGCAGGGTGACGGCACCGCGATGCGCGGCGCAGGATGGAGACAGTCCTCCACCACGCGACGGCAGCCGGGGCAGAGTGGACCGCCGGGTCGGTGGCAGAGCGCGCACGACGCCGGCAGAACGAGGTCGACGAGATCGGAGAGCACCACCCGACCCTGTCGCGCACGGGCGCTGCGATGCCAGCGCATCTGAGCCACCTGTGGACAGAATCCCCGCGACCCGCGCCCTGTGGACGGTCAGCGTGTGGACGGTCAGCGGGCGGCGACAGTGACGTCGGTGCCGCGACCCAGCGAGATCCACTGCTGTCCGGCCCGGCTCAGCACATTGCCGTCCGAGGTCGTCACGAGGATGTCGCGTTCGCCCCCGGTCGAGGTGATCGCGACGCCCTTGGGAAGCTCAGCGAGGGACTGCTCCTGGCCGTCGATCGAGATGACGTAGGGGCGTCGTTGCTCCGTCGCGCCAGCGCGACGAGCAAGGGTCCCCACGCTGATGTTCGAGAGCCACACGAGACCTGCGGGTTCGATGAGGTTGGTGCCCAGCCGCCGGGGTTCCGCGAGCCGTTGGGGGTCTCCCGCCGGGCCGCGCACCACCCCCGCCACGTCGATCTGGGGCGCGGAACCGTTGTCGGCGGTGTGGAGGACGAGGACCCTGTCACCCTCCGGTGAGGGCTTGACCTCGAGCACCTTGCGTCCCTTGAGCCAGTCCGCGACAACGGGCTGGGCCGCCGGCTGCCGCTGCGTGGCCGGGTCCCCGGCCGTGGTGAAGGTCCACAGCGCCTGCTCGGAATCGTCGTCGATGCCGGTGCCGCCAGCCCAGAGGTAGCCGCGCGTGTCGTAGGCAGGGCGCCCCACTCCGATGCCGAAGAACGGCATCTCATAACGCTTGCCGCGGAACCGCGAGAGTCCCTGACCGTCGGGGTCGACGGCAGCCAGTTCGGTGCCGTCGGCGGACATCGCCAGCGAGTGGTACTCAGCCGGAATGTCGGCGTGCCCGGACTTCTTGGGATCGGCATCGACCGCACTCGTGCTGGGGAGGAGGAAGAGTGAGGCGCCGCGCCGCACGAGAGGCCGTCCTGGCGCCACCGTCGGTGTGGTCGGGAAGCCCACCTGCTCGACGGTGCTCACCGGCAGGTCGACCCCCGGGAGTTCGAGCGTGACGTCCTCGACCCGCACCGTCACTGCCTGGACGTTGGGGGCCTGGAGCAGGGTCGAGACGAGTTGGGCCCAGACGTTCTCGCGCTGCACCTTGTCGGTGGGTACCCTGCCGGTGATCTCGACCCGCGCGATGCCGTCGATGACGGTCACGGAGTCGGCAGTGAGCCGTGAGCCGCGCGGGATGTCGTTGCGCACGGAGGCAGCAAGGTATGCCGGGGGTGCGGCGAGCTGGGCGCGCGCCAGTCGCGTCGCGAGGTGGTCTCGTGGAAACCAGCGGCGGTCGGGCACGAGGGCTCGGCGGTCAGCGGCGAGGTAGTGGATCGTGTAGGGCTTGAGGAGGTCGCCGAGGTCGGAGGTGGTGATCCATCGACCGAAGTCCTTGGGGAGGCTGCTGATGCGCCACTCGTCGTTGATTCTCGTGAACTCGAAGGCGACTCGGCGGCCCGCGGACGGCGCCGCGTTGACATAGCGACCGTCCTTGTCGATGGTCCCCTCGACACCACCAGAGAGGACTGCTGTGTTGGGTGACTGCGGCGTCACAACGAGTGGCGTGCTCGTCGAAGTGAGGACGATCTCGCCCTCGGGCACCCACACCTTGCCCGCCTCCGGCGTGAGGTAGCTGCGGGCAGTCTCGTAGTTGCCGTCGCTCGCGGCCCCTGCTCGCACGAAGCCGGAGACGATCTGTTGCTGGGTCGCCTTGGCGGCCGGACCCGGGAAGTACGCACGCACCGGCTCGAGCTCGCCGCCACGCACCTCGAGACCGGGCTCCACGTCACGGTGTGCGCCGACACTGCCGCCGCACCCGGCGAGCGCCGCCGCGACCACCGTGAGCATGACGACCCAGGGAGCGCGTCTCATGTCCGCTCCCCCGGCGACAGGGCCAGCGGAGAAGCGGTCAGGGACTCACCCGAGCGCTGGGGCAGGGTGAGCCGGAAACGAGATCCTGCTCCGGGCTCGCCCCAGGCCTGAAGCCATCCGTGGTGCAGGCGAGCGTCCTCGAGGGCGATGGCCAGACCGAGGCCCGTGCCACCCGTGGTGCGGGCGCGCGCAGGGTCAGCGCGCCAGAACCGAGTGAAGACCATCGAGGCCTCCCCCTGACGCAGCCCGACCCCGTGGTCTTCCACCACGACGGCCACGGCACCGCCACCCTCGCGCAGGTGCACGGTGACGGGTTTGCCGTCGCCGTGCTCGATGGCGTTGACGAGGAGGTTGCGCAGGATGCGTTCGACGCGGCGCTCGTCGACGTCGGCCGAGACCGGGCCGGACGAGACGATCTCGATGGTCGAGCCGCGCCGGTCCGCGAGGGGCAGGGCAGCAGTTACGACTCCCTCCACCGTGCCGCGCAGATCGACCGGGGCCAGGTCGAGGGCCGCGGCGCCCGCGTCGAACCGGCTGATCTCCAGGAGGTCGGACAGCAACGATTCGAAGCGATCGAGTTCACCCTGGAGGAGCTCGGCCGATCGCCCGACGACCGGGTCGAAGTCGGTGCGGGAGTCATAGAGGAGGTCGCCGGCCATCCGGATCGTCGTGAGCGGGGTTCGCAGCTCGTGCGAGACATCGGAGACGAAGCGCTGCTGGACGCGGCTCAGGCCCTCGAGCTGGCGGATCTGGGCCTGGAGGCTGTCGGCCATCGCGTTGAACGACGTGCCGAGCAGAGCGAGGTCGTCCTCCCCGCGCGACGGCATACGTTCATTGAGTTTGCCCGAGGCGAGGCGCTCGGCGACCTCGGCGGCACGACGCACGGGCGAGACGACCTGCCGGGTGACGACCCAGGCGACGGCACCGACGAGAACGGTGAGGATGAGTCCAGCGATGCCGAACGCCGTGGAGATCAGACCCATCGTCCTGATCTCCTGCGTCATCGGATAGACGTAGTAGAGGTCGTAGCGGCCGGCTCTCGGGATCTCGACTCCGCTGCCGACGAAGACGGCCGGCACCTTTTGCTGGTTGATGATGACGTCGCTCACCATGTTTTGCTGGTGGGTCGGGTCAGCGGCCACCTTCTCCCGGATGTCCTGGGTGATCGAGGACGGTTCAAGGTCACCCGACGAAAGGGAGTTGAGGGTGAGCGGGTTGGTGTTCTTGACGCCGCGAATCATGACGACGTAGCGGGAGGTTTCGCCACCGGCCGGGGTCAACTTCGACTTCATGATGTCGCTCGCGGCGATGTTGAGGTCTGGGGCGGTCTTCTCGGTGGTGTTGTCCCACTGAGCCTGCACGTCGGCCGTGAGGGCGCGGGCCTCGCGCTCACTCGTCTCGATGCGGTCGTTCTGCAGCCCTGTCGCGATCTCGTTGTAGAGGTAGGACCCGAGCAGCGAGACGACGACGAGACCAAGGATGACGGTGGTGGTGACGACGCGGAACTGGAGTGACCGACGCCAGGTTCGCATGAGCGCCGAGACGACTGAGACCACGGTGCGGCCCACGTTCCGCAGGGCGCGCATCGCCCCTGTGGCGAGCACTTGGATCTGTCCCGCCAACGTGGGCGCCGACGTGGACGACGACGGTGGCGACGCGGGTGAGGACGATGACCTGGATGAAGACGACGTCGGTGATGACGACGTCGGGGGCGGTGCCGACCCGGCGCCGGGAGGTGTGATGGTCGGCGTCTCCGCCATGGTCAGGCCGGGCCCGCCCGGTAGCCCACGCCACGCACCGTGACGACGATCTCGGGTCGCTCCGGGTCCTTCTCGATCTTGGAGCGGAGCCGCTGGACGTGCACGTTCACGAGGCGGGTGTCGCCGGCGTGGCGATAGCCCCACACCTGTTCGAGCAACACCTCTCGGGTGAAGACCTGCCACGGCTTGCGAGCGAGTGCGACAAGGAGGTCGAACTCGAGCGGGGTGAGGCTGAGGGACTCGCCCTCGCGCTTGACCGAGTGGCCCGCGACATCGATGACGAGGTCGCCGATGGTGAGGCGCTCCGGTTCGACGTCATCGCCGCGCCGCAGACGGGCACGGACCCGGGCAATGAGTTCCTGCGGCTTGAACGGCTTGACGACGTAGTCGTCGGCGCCGGACTCAAGCCCGACGACGACGTCGATCGTGTCGGTGCGAGCGGTGAGCATCACGATCGGCACGCCAGACTCGGCTCGGATGCGCCGGCATACCTCAAGTCCGTCGATGCCGGGAAGCATGACGTCAAGGAGGACGACATCGGGACGGGACTCACGGAAAGCGGCGAGCGCCCCCGAACCGTCGGCGACGTGATCGACTTCCAAGCCCTCGTTGCGCAGGACGATGCCCAGCATCTCCGCCAGAGCGAGGTCGTCGTCGACGACGAGCACGCGACCCTTCACGGTCACTCCTTAGGTGGCACAGGTGATACGGCGCTGTCCCCGCGCCTTCCCCCATGATCCCACAGCCCTACCCATCACCCGTTCACCTTGCCGTCGCGGGGAGTCCGCGGGGAGCTCCGCGACCCGGACATCTGGCAGCAGGACGGTGGCCACGTCGCCCGTGACCAGGTCTGCGACTGCTTCATCGGCAAGAACGGACTCGCGAGCCACGCGGCCGACAACACCCCGACGTCCTACCGCGTGCCGTTCACGTGGTGGGAGCGCTACAAGGGCCTGTGACCCTTTTCGATTTCTGACCCAACGACAAGGGCCGGGTATGCCGGGAACTCACGTTCCCGGCATACGCCGGTCTTGTCTGTGGCCTGATTAGCGACGCGGCCGGACGGCCAGATAGACGGTGTTGGTCGACTCCCCACCGGTCAGCGGATTGGGGAACGCGACCACGTGGGCTTCGGACTGTTCGAACGCCTCGCCCATGCGCCGCACCACCTCGGGCTCGGGCGGCTCGTCGGACCACAGGGCGAAGGCCCCGTGGTCGGTGAGCATCGCGCCGACCCGCGCGAACCCCTCGACCGTGTAGAGGTCACCGTGGTCGTCGCGCAACAGCCAGTCGGGTGCGTGGTCGATATCGAGCAGCACCGCGTCGTAGGTCCGATCGGCGCGACCCGCACGCACCATGTCGAAGAAGTCGTCGCGCACCAGGCGCACGCGCGGGTCCGCGGCCAGTCCTTCGGTGTCGGGCAGCAGGTCGCGCTCGTGCCACGAGATGACCGCTTCGAGGGCCTCGACCACGGTCAGCCCGGTGACCCGGTCGTCCTCGAGAGCGGTCGCCGCGGTGTAGCCGAGTCCGAGCCCACCCACCAGGACCGTCAGCGACGCACCGGTCACGGCCGCGAGACCGATCCGCGCCAATTCCCGCTCGCCAGTGGTGAATTGGCTGGACATGAGGAAGTCGTCACCGAGCTTGACCTCGTGCACGTCCCGCTCCGTGACGCGGTCAAAGCGCCGGCGAAGGCTGATGGCACCCCAGGGGGTCTCGCCGAAGTCGAGCTCCTGGATCTTCACCCGCCGAGACTAGCCCTTTGTGCGGGCCCGGAGGTCGTAGGTGAAATGGACGCCAGCGTCCAGTGAACCGTCAGGCTTCTGCGGTTTGTACTCGAGGTCGACCTTGGCGAAGGTGAGCACGACGCTCTCCATCGTGGCGTCTCCCTCAGCGGCGACACTCATGGAGACGTCCGTGACGAGGACGTCCGTCATGGTGACGATGAGGTATTCCTGCTGGCCGCTTCCCGCCTTGCTGACCGTGATCGTCGCGTCCTTGAGGTGCTCACCTGAGGCACACGCCTTCATCAGAAGTGGTGAGGCCTTGTCGACGTGATGGGTGAAAACGAAGTCGTGGAAACTCGCTTTGCCCGCGCCCGCTCCCCCGCCGCGGCCCGGGGTGCCGGACTGGGACACGCCCCAGGTCCAGGACAAGACCTCGATCTCGTCCTTGTGCCTGGCATCGCGCGATTCACCCTTGATCGAGCCGATGCGGGCGAAGATCGACATGGCCATCGCGCCTTCCTCTCGTTGGAGTGCGTTGGCGGCGGATGACCCCAAACTCGTCCTGTCCGGGGCCGCTGTCAACAGTCAGCTCAGCGAGCCCGCGAACACCTGAGGTGTGCGCCCAAAGTCGAAGCGGCTCCATGGCTCGCCGGAACTTTCTTCCACAAAGTTGCTTCGGATTGGGTCTTCCCAACGGGCGCTGTCAGGCCTAGTGTCGACTTCGTCCTCTTCCCTGGGGACTCGTGAACCCGGAGGCGCCACATGTTCGCTCGGTCAGCACCCACCACCCGCCGCACCCGGACCCTCATCCGGTTGCCCGCCATCGGCGTTGCCGTGGCGCTGGCTGCGGCGTTCGGTCCACCCGCCAGCGGTGAAGGAGGGAATTCCGGTGACGCGCCCCACCGCGGCAAGGTCATCAGCCTCATGAAGCACATGACGCTGGAGCAGAAGGTCGGCCAGCTCTTCGTCATCGAAGTGGCCGGTCGCGACGCCAACACGGTGAGCGCCACGGCCAAGGCCACCAACCAGCGGCTCTTCGGCGTCGACACGCCCGCCCAGGCGATCGCGAAGTACCAGCCCGGTGGCGTCATCTACTACACGACCCGCAACAGCGACGACAACATCGGCGACCCTGCCCAGGTCGCGACGCTGTCCAACGGCCTGCAGACCGCGGCCCTGGCGCAGCCGACCAAGATCCCGCTGCAGATCTCGGTCGACCAGGAGGGCGGCGCGCTCGTCGCCCGCTTCGGCGCACCGGCGACCCAGATGCCCGGCAACATGGCGCTGGGCGCGGGCCGCTCGGCGACGGACGCCAAGCGTTCGGCAGAGGTCATCGGCAAGGAGCTCGCTGCCGTCGGCGTCACCCAGGACTACGCACCGGTCGCCGACGTCAACATCAACCCGAACAACCCCGTGATCGGGATCCGCTCCATCGGTGGCGACACCAACCTGGTCTCCGACCTCTCGGCGGCGCAGGTGGAGGGCTTCCGCGCAGGCGGGGTCTCCTCGGTGGCCAAGCACTTCCCGGGCCACGGTGACACCGGTGTGGACAGCCACTTCGGTTTGCCCGAGGTGACCCACACGCTTGAGCAGATCCACGAGATCGACCTGCCGCCCTTCCGGGCGAACATCGCCGCCGGCGTCGACTCGATCATGACCGCCCACGTCGTCATGCCGGCGATCGAGCCGGATGTCCCGGCCACGATGTCGCACAAGATCCTCACCGGGCTGCTGCGCGACGAGCTCGGCTACGACGGGCTGATCGTCACGGACGCGCTCGACATGGCTGGCGCCGCGGCGACCTATCCGCCTGACGTGGCCCCGGTTCAGGCATTGCTCGCTGGCGCTGACCAACTGCTCGTCCCACCGCAGATGGACACTGCCGTTGCCGCCGTGCTCAACGCCGTCCGCACCGGTGTGATCAGCAAGCAGCGACTCGACGAGTCCGTCTACCGCGTCCTGCTCCACAAGTACCAGCGTGGAATCTTCCAGGACCCCATGGTCGATGTGGCCGCTGCGCCGCAGATCATGGGCGCACCGCAGCACCTGGCCGACGCGCAGGCGATCAGCGACCGCACGACGACGCTCGTCAAGAACGACGCCGACCTGCTGCCGCTGGCCGCCGGTCCGCGCAACGTTCTCGTCGCTGGCTGGGGCGTGGGCACGACCCAGGGCATGGCGACGGCGCTCACCGCTCGTGGAGCCACGACTCAGGTCCGCGAGTCCGGGACCACTCCATCGGCGACCGCCATCAACAGTGCGGTCGCGGCCGCTCAGGCGTCCGACCTCGTGGTGGTCTCGACCAACAACGCCTACGCCGTCAATGCGGCCACCGGACAGCCCACTCCGGCCGCAGTGGCCCAGACCAAGCTGGTGAAGGCGCTGCTGGCGACCGGGAAGCCGGTCGTCGTCGCGGCCATGCGCAACCCGTACGACGTCGCGTCGTTCCCCGAGGCGCCGACCGTGCTCGACACCTTCGGCTACACCACCCACCAGATCGAGTCGCTGGTTCGGGTGCTCTTCGGCGAGGTGAATCCGGCCGGCAAACTGCCCGTCTCGATCCCCAAGGCGGATGGCTCCGGCGAGTTGTACCCGTTCGGCCACGGCCTGGCCTACTGACAAGACGCAAAGGCCGGGTATGCCGGGAGCTCACGCTCCCGGCATACCCGGCTTTTGCTGTGGTCCCTCTGTCACCGGTGCCGGTCGGCTGAAGGATTCGCGCCGAGCGCGGCGGGCTCGCGCAAAGCCCATGAGGAGCGCCCCCGCAATGGCGAGCATGGCGGCGATGACTCTGGCGTCCCGGCTCAGGAGTGCGAGCACCAAGCCGATCACCACGAGCACCGTCGGGATGAGCAGGATGAGGACTGCGCTCTTGTCCACCTTCGACACCATGCACTCCATCATGGCCGAAGCTCGCCCCGGTGGCGCCCGACGAAACCTGCCCCAGCAACGAGGTATGCCGCCCGCTCTGGAGAAGCGGACGGCATACCGGATGTTGCTTGTGCGAAGAACTCAGTAGCGGTAGTGGTCCGACTTGTAGGGACCGGCGACGTCGACGCCGATGTACTCGGCCTGCTCCTTGGTGAGCTCGGTGAGCTCGACCCCGATCGCGTCGAGGTGGAGGCGGGCCACCTTCTCGTCGAGGTGCTTGGGGAGGACGAAGACCTGCTTGTCGTACTCGTCGGTCTTGGTGAACAGCTCGATCTGGGCGATCGTCTGGTTCGCGAACGAGTTCGACATGACGAAGGACGGGTGACCCGTCGCGTTGCCGAGGTTGAACAGGCGACCCTCGGACAGCACGATGATGCTGCTGCCACCGGAGAACGTCCACTCGTGGACCTGGGGCTTGATCTCGGTCTTGACGATGCCGGGGACCTTGGCCAGACCGGCGATGTCGATCTCGTTGTCGAAGTGACCGATGTTGGCGACGATCGCCTTGTTCTTCATCTGCTGCATGTGCTCGGCCGTGATGATGTTGAAGTTGCCGGTCGTCGTGACGAAGATGTCGGCGATGTCGATGACGCTCTCGAGCTTGGCGACCTGGTAGCCCTCCATCGCGGCCTGGAGCGCGCAGATCGGGTCGATCTCGGTGACGATGACGCGGGCGCCCTGGCCACGAAGCGCCTCGGCGCAACCCTTGCCCACGTCGCCGTAGCCGCAGATGACCGCGACCTTGCCGGCGATCAGGACGTCGGTGGCGCGGTTGAGACCATCGATGACGGAGTGGCGGCAGCCGTACTTGTTGTCGAACTTGGACTTGGTGACCGAGTCATTGACGTTGATCGCCGGGAAGAGGAGGTTGCCGTCGCGGGCCAGCTCGTAGAGGCGCAGCACGCCAGTCGTGGTCTCCTCGGTGACACCCTTGATCTGCTCCGAGACCGTGGTCCACTTCTGGCCGTCCTGGCCCAGGGTGCGACGGACGAGCTCCTTGAAGACACCGACCTCCTCGGAGTCCTTCTCGTCGGTGGGCGGCACCTGACCGGCGGCTTCCCACTCGCGACCCTTGTGGACGAGCATCGTCGCGTCGCCACCGTCGTCGAGGATCATGTTGGCGCCTTCGCCACCGGGCCAGGTGAGGATCTGCTCGGTGCAGTCCCAGTACTCGGAGAGGGTCTCGCCCTTCCAGGCGTAGACCGGCACACCCTGCGGGTTGTCGACGGTGCCCTCGGGCCCGACGACGACGGCCGCGGCGGCTTCGTCCTGCGTGGAGTAGATGTTGCAGGAGGCCCAACGGACCTCGGCACCGAGCGCGGTGAGCGTCTCGATGAGGACGGCGGTCTGCACGGTCATGTGCAGCGAGCCGGCGATGCGAGCGCCCTTGAGGGGCTGGCTCGCGCCGAACTCTTCGCGCAGGCTCATGAGGCCCGGCATCTCGTGCTCGGCAAGACGGATCTGGTGACGGCCGGCCTCGGCGAGGCCCAGGTCGGCAACCTTGTAGTCAAAGGACATGCGAAATCTCTTCCGTTGAGTGTTGGGGTTCGCGACCCGGCGCAGCCCATCTGGGCGATCTCGTGAGAGCGGGTTATCACCCGCGCCGGCAGCCTCCACTCTAGCGACTTCACGCGGTAGACATGGACGTGCACGGGTCGTGGCACCTCACAGCCCGCACCCAGCCCCACGTCAGGACCCCCACGCCCACGAACGGAGCACGCGATGAGTGACACGACAGAGCACACCGAAGCAGACGGCATCCGCGAGAACGCTGGAGCCCCCAGCGGAGACGAGGTTCGCGACGAGGTCCGTCTCGACCTCGATGAGAAGAGTCTCGACACGTGGGATGAGGTTCGGGGCGACTACGCGGTGGATCCCGAGTCGGACGTGGCCCGCCCGGCCCTTACCGAGAGCGAGGACGACGACGAGAACGACCGCGTCGTTGCTGGTGACGACGATGAGGAGGACACCGAGGCCGAGTCGGACGAGGGCGACGACGGGGCCCAACGCTCCGACGAGGAGGAGTGACCGGCGCCTGAACGTTGGTCAGTCGCGTTCGGGGCCCCCTCGTGGCCAGTTCGTGTCCACGACAAAGCCACGAGCGTTTGGCGTCGCCGCTTCCCACCTCTGCGCTGGGTAGTCTGACCGCGTGGAGCATCTCGAGAACCTCACAGACCTGCAGGTGAACTGATGGCCGGCGGCCTCTTTGCCCTGCTCGATGACATCGCGGTGCTCGCCAAGGCCGCTGCAGCCTCGGTCGACGACGTCGCCGCCGCTGCCGGGCGCGCGAGCGTCAAGGCGACCGGCGTCATCGTCGATGACACGGCGGTGACTCCGCGCTACGTCCAGGGGCTCTCACCGGCGCGCGAACTGCCGATCATCAAGAAGATCGCTCTCGGTTCGCTCAAGAACAAGCTCCTCTTCATCCTGCCGGCAGCGCTGCTGCTGAGCCAGTTCCTCCCCGCGGCCCTCACGCCGCTGCTCATGATCGGCGGCACCTACCTCTGCTTCGAGGGTGTCGAGAAGATCTGGGAGCGCATCAGCGGTCACTCCGAGGACGCGGTCAACCAGGCGCATGACGAGGGCAAGGTCGCCGACGAGGACGAGATCACCAGCGGCGCGATCCGCACCGACTTCATCCTCTCGGCCGAGATCATGGTCATCTCGCTCAACGAGATCGCCGATGAGGGCTTCGTGTCGCGGCTGGCGATCCTCGCCGTCGTGGCGGTCATGATCACCGTCCTCGTCTATGGCGTCGTCGCGCTCATCGTCAAGATGGACGACGTCGGCCTGCACCTCTCCAAGGAGTCGGGCGTCCGCGCGCCGATCGGCCGTAGCCTCGTCGCGGCCATGCCCAAGCTCCTCACCACGCTCTCGGTCGTCGGGATCGCGGCCATGATCTGGGTCGGCGGTCACATCCTGCTCATCGGCTTCGATGACCTCTCGAAGGAGTACGGCTGGTCGATCCTTCACCAGCCCTACTCCTGGGTGCACTCCGCCGAGGAGTGGGTGCACGACGCCACCGGGCCTCTCGGTGCCGTTCTCGGCTGGGTCACCAACACGATCGGCTCGGCCATCCTCGGACTCATCGTCGGAGCGATCGTCGTCGCGATCATGCACGTCATCCCCCGCAAGGGCGGCCATGGCAAGCACGAGGCCGGCGCGAAGCACGACGCGCCCGCCGACGAGGTCGCTGCCGACGACGTCCCCCGAACCGACAAGCACTGACCCGGTATGCCGTCCGCTCGCGGAACGCTCGACTGGTCACCTGCCGCTTCACATCCTGAGCTCGTCGCGGCTTCGGTGTCCGCCGCCCTGGCTGCGGCTGTGGCGCCAGAAGCCAACGGGGAGAGTGGAATCGCGGCAGCGGAGGTGGCTCCCATCGACGCAACGCTCGCCGACACGGAAGCCTTCTGTGCGGCATACGACGTCGCTCTGGAGGCGAGTGCCAACTGTGTCATCGTCGCCGGGAAGCGCGCCGGTGAGACGACCTATGCCGCGGTCATGGTCCTCGCGACCGACCGCGCCGACATCAATGGCGTTGTCCGCAAGCACCTCGGCGTCCGCAAGATCTCGTTCGCACCGCACGACGACGCGGTGACGCTGACCGGCATGGAGTTCGGTGGCATCACGCCGATCGGACTGCCTGCCGACTGGCCGGTGCTCGTCGACGCCGCGGTCGTGGCTGCTGGTGAGGTCGTCATCGGCAGCGGGCTTCGCCGCAGCAAGATCCTCGTGGACGGGACGGCTCTGGTGCACCTGCCCACGGCCGAAGTCATCGACCTGCGTCAGGCCTGATCCGACCGCCGCTCCGGGCAGGTCGCCCTCGTTGGGGCATGTCGTTCTCGCTGGGGCACGTCGCCGCAGCGCCATGCGCCAACGAGGGCGACATGCGCGAGCGGGACCTGCAGGTGGCGACGCCCTCCGAACCCTGGGCTCAGCTGGTGCGGTCGCGCAGGTCCGTGACGTGGCGTGAGACGGCCGGGTCCAGACCGAGGCCGAGCGCGAGATAGGTCGCGGCGTAGTCGGTGATCGCGATGAGTGATGCCAGGCGCTCGATCGGCGGACCGCCGAGGGCCTCGACTTCCCACACGCGCACGCCCGCGTCCCGCGCCGACTCGACGACGGCTTCAGCCAGCCGCCCAGCCTCGAGCGCGTCCAGGTGGCCGGGCGCGCCCGGCGCCACCGGGTGGTCCCGCAGCATGAGGAGGCCGAGTTGGGGTGACGGCGGGCCGTCGAGGAACGGGTCGGCGAAGAGGTCACGGCCACCGTCGGGCGCCACTCCCCCGCCACCAGCCCCGCCACCGCTGAACGGTCCGTCGAAGCACGCGACCACCTGCGACGCCGCATCAGGAAGCGCACCGTGAGTGGCCGGCATACGCGCCGTGCGGGCGAGCATGGCGGCAGCGCGACCGGCAGCCACTCCGGTGAGGGCACCATCGCCCAGGACGACGGGCACCGTCTCGGCGAGGCCGAGGGCGAGCATCTTCGCGGGGTTGACGAAGGACTCCGACGAGGGACGACACTCCTCGGCGCGCTCATCGAGCAGGTCGGCGACCCGCTCGAGAACAGCCTCGGAGCAGTCGACGAGCCCGAGCCCATCGGCGGCGAGCAGCACGGGTGTCAGCATCGACCACATCGCCGCGCGCGACGTCGGCGCCGGGGTCGCGACATCGACATGGACCCCACGACCGCGAGCGCAGATGTCGGCGAGCGGCGAGTCAGAGGCCCCGACGGTGAGCAGCGAGGCACCACGACGGGCAGCCTCGGCCGCGAGGGCCAAAGGCCCCTGAGCACGTCCCGAAAGGGACACCGCGATGACGAGGTCGAGCGGACCAATCCACCCGGGCAGCGGCGCCTCACGGCGCGTCGTCAACGGCACGGGCGAACCCGGCTCAGCGAGGACATCGAGGACGTCGCAGACGACGGATGAACCACCGAGCGAGGCCACGAGGACCGATCGCGGACGGTCACCACCAGCGACACGGTCGATGCCGGCCTCACGCGCCGCGACGATCGCGCGGCGCACCTGGGCGCCAGCAGTCGCGAGCGCGCGCAGTGAGCCTCGGCTGTCGAGGGCCTCGAGGGACTCAGCCGAGTCGAGGAACTCCTCGTCCAGGTGCGGCACGGTCAGTGCGACGCAGGCCGGTCAGACCGGCTTGCGCGCCTCGTCGACGAGCAGCACCGGAACGCCGTCGTCGATCCGATAGATGAGGCCGCACGTGTCGGAGGTGCAGACCAGCTCCGGGCCGGCCTCCCCGCTCTCGTCCCGCAGCTCGGCACGGCAGTTCGGGCAGCGCAGGATCTCGCGCAGCCAGGGCTCCATTGTCATTTAGCTGATTCCTCTCGCAGTGCCTCGTACAACGCTCAGGACATCGTCGCGTATCGCGGCCATCGTGTCTGCATCGGCTGCCTCGACATTGAGTCGGAGCAGGGGTTCGGTGTTGGAGGCACGCAGGTTGAGCCACCACATCGGGTCGCCCTCTCCTGCACTGTGGGTCAGCGTGAGCCCGTCGAGCTCGTCGACCTCGACGCCCTTGCCGTCGGCCCATTCTCGGACGAGGAGAGTCTTGGCGGCCTGGTCCTCGACGGTCGAGTTGATCTCGCCAGAAGCCGCGTATGCCGTGTATGCCGCCATCGTGGCGCTGAGCGGTTCGCTCTGCTCACCAAGGGCCGCGAGCACATGCATCGCAGCGAGCATGCCGGTGTCGGCGAACCAGAAGTCACGGAAGTAGTAGTGGGCGCTGTGTTCGCCACCGAAGACCGCGTTGGCGCGGGCCATCTCGCCCTTGATGAACGAGTGGCCGACTCGGGTCCGCACGGCCTTGGCGCCGAGGGCGGCGATGACCTCAGGGACCTGCGCTGAAGTGATGACGTTGTGGACGATCGAGACATCGCCGGCGGGGGTGCCTGCGGCGACCTCACGAGCGACCTCGCGGGTGGCGATGAGCGCCGTGATCGCGCTGGGATTGACCGCCTCGCCGCGCTCGTCGACCACGAAGCACCGATCGGCGTCGCCGTCGAAGGCCAGGCCCAGGTCGGCGCCGTGTTCGAGCACCGCTGCCTGCAGGTCGACGAGGTTGGCAGGCTCGAGCGGGTTGGCCTCGTGGTTGGGGAAGGTGCCATCGAGCTCGAAGTAGAGCGGGATGATCTCGAGCGGCAGGGCCGGCAGACCGGCCTGGGTTTCAAGAACGGCGGGGACCGTGTGGCCGCCCATGCCGTTGCCCGCGTCAACAACAACCTTGAGCGGGCGGATGGCGGTGAGGTCGACGAGCCCGCGCAGGAAGCTGGCGTAGTCGGCGAGGACATCGTGTTCGTCGGTTTTGCCATCGTCCTCGTGGCGCAGCTCGGAGGTGCCGTCGAGCAGCTCCTGGGCGAGGTCGCGCACGTCGGCGAGGCCGGAATCCTGCCCGACCGGGCGGGCGCCCGGACGGCACAGCTTGATGCCGTTGTATGCCGCGGGGTTGTGGCTCGCGGTGAACATCGCACCGGCGAGATCGAGGTGGCCGCTCGCGAAGTAGAGGCCGTCGGTGCTGGCCAGCCCGATGTGGGTGACGTCGATGCCGCGGCTCGTCACACCGGCGCCAAAGGCCTTGGACAGCTCCGGCGACGTGGCTCTCATGTCGTGGCCGATGACGCAGCCACGAGGTCTGCTGCCGTTACTTTCTCGGGTGACGACGACCTCGGCGAATGCCGCGCCGAGGGCCCAGGCCACATCGACGTCGAGCTGCTCTGGCACGAGGCCCCGGACGTCATAGGCCTTGACGAAGTCAGAGAGGTTGTGGGGAGGCACGCAGTGACCCTACTAGCGCACTACCTTTGGATTCGTGACCGCCGATTCCCACGTTGCCGACAACCACGACCTCATCCGAGTGCAGGGTGCCCGAGAGAACAACCTCAAGGACATCAGCCTTGAGATCCCCAAGCGCCGGCTGACGGTCTTCACCGGCGTGTCGGGGTCCGGCAAGAGCTCGCTCGTCTTCGGCACCATCGCCGCCGAGTCGCAGCGGATGATCAATGAGACCTACAGCGCCTTCGTCCAGGGCTTCATGCCCTCGCTGGCCCGACCCGAGGTCGACTACCTCGAGGGCCTGACGACGGCGATCATCGTCGACCAGGAGCGGATGGGTGCCAACCCGCGCTCGACCGTCGGCACGGCCACCGACGCCTACGCGATGCTGCGCATTCTCTACAGCCGGCTCGGCGACCCCCACGTCGGTCCGCCCACGGCCTACAGCTTCAACGTTCCCACTCGCAAGGCGAGCGGAGTGATGTCCACCGACAAGGCCGGCGGTCGCGTCGAGAAGGCGGTCGTCAAGGACGTCGTCTACCTCGGCGGCATGTGCCCGCGGTGCGAGGGCATGGGCCACGTCAGCGACATCGACCGCACCGCTCTCTACGACGACTCCAAGACACTCAGCGAGGGTGCGATCACGGTGCCCGGCTACTCGATGGACGGCTGGTACGGCCGGCTGTTCGAGGGCATGGGGCTCCCGATGGACAAGCCCATCGCGACGTTCAGCGCCAAGCAGCTCGACACGATGCTCTTCGCGCCGCCGACCAAGATCAAGGTCGAGGGCATCAACCTCACCTTCGAGGGGATCATCCCCAAGATCCAGAAGTCGATGCTCTCCAAGGACACCGAGGCGATGCAGCCGCACGTGCGCCGCTTCGTCGAGCGGGCAGTGACCTTCCAGCAGTGCCCAGAGTGCAAGGGCACCCGCCTCACGGCCGAGGTCCTCAAGTCCAAGATCCGCGGCAAGAGCATCGCCGAGCTGAGCACCATGCAGATCAGCGACCTTGCTGCTTGGGTGCGCGAACTCGAGGAGCCCTCTGTGGCACCGCTGCTCGCCGGATTGCAGCACTTGCTCGACTCGTTCACCGAGATCGGATTGGGCTACCTGTCGCTCGACCGACCGGCGGGAACGCTGTCGGGTGGCGAGGCGCAGCGCACCAAGATGATCCGGCACCTCGGGTCCTCGCTCACGGACGTCACCTATGTGTTCGACGAGCCGACGATCGGACTGCACCCGCACGACATCGCCCAGATGAACGGACTGCTCCTGCGTCTGCGTGACAAGGGCAACACCGTCCTCGTCGTCGAGCACAAGCCCGAGACGATCGCCATCGCCGACCACGTGGTCGACCTTGGCCCCAAGGCCGGAACCGGGGGTGGCGAGATCGTCTTCGAGGGCTCCATCGAGGACCTCCGCAAGAGCGACACCATCACGGGTCGCCATCTCGACGAC
Source organism: Knoellia sp. S7-12 (assembly GCF_040518285.1). GTDB lineage: Bacteria > Actinomycetota > Actinomycetes > Actinomycetales > Dermatophilaceae > Knoellia. The sequence continues at coordinate 3,006,382 of NZ_CP155449.1, forward strand.
CGCGCTTCCCTCAAGGACGAGGTGCGCCCACCCACAGGCAAGCTCGAGATCCGCGGCGCCTCGACCCACAACCTCAAGGACGTGGACGTCGACATCCCGCTCGGCGTGTTGGTGGCCGTGACCGGAGTCGCCGGTTCAGGCAAGAGCTCCCTGATTCACGGCTCGGTCGATGGGCGTGACGGGGTCGTCGTCATCGACCAGGCCGCCATCAAGGGTTCGCGTCGCAGCAACCCCGCGACCTACACGGGTTTGCTCGAACCGATCCGCAAGGCGTTCGCCAAGGCCAATGGGGTCAAGCCGGCCCTCTTCAGCTCCAACTCCGAGGGTGCCTGCCCGACGTGCAACGGGGCGGGCGTCATCTTCACCGAGCTCGGCGTCATGGCAACCGTCGAATCTCCGTGCGAGGAGTGCGAGGGCCGACGTTTCCAGGCATCCGTCCTCGAGTACGAGCTCGGCGGCAAGAACATCTCGGAGGTGCTCACCATGTCGATGGACGAGGCCGAGACCTTCTTCAGCGGGGGCGAGGCGAGCATCCCTGCCGCCCACAAGATCCTCGACCGGCTCGTTGACGTCGGGCTCGGCTACCTCACGTTGGGGCAGCCACTCACGACCCTCTCAGGCGGCGAGCGCCAACGCATCAAGCTCGCGAGCCAGATGGCCGACAAGGGTGAGGTCTATGTCCTCGACGAGCCGACGACGGGGCTCCACCTCGCCGACGTCGAGAACCTCCTCGGGCTGCTCGACCGCCTTGTTGACTCGGGCCGGTCGGTCATCGTCATCGAGCACCACCAGGCCGTGATGGCCCACGCCGACTGGATCATCGACCTCGGACCGGGCGCAGGCCACGACGGCGGCTTGGTCGTCTTCGAGGGCACCCCGGCGGACCTCGTGGGCCAGGTATCGAAGAAGGCCAAGGGAGCGACGCTCACCGGCAAGCACCTGGCCGCCTACGTCAGCTGAGCGCTCGAGGGTTCGGGCCGCTGGTGGTGCTCCAGGTGAAGTCGAGCCGTTGAGCGAGCACGAAATAGTGCGGTGTGCGCGTTTGCGACGAAGGAGCAACTGAGCGTGCACCGGACTATTTCGCGCGAGCGGGTCAGCCTTCGCCGCTGCCGGGAAGCATGCGCAGGTGGCCGCGACGGTGCTCGCCAGCGACCGGCGCCGGCATGGCGCTGACCACGGCACTCGCGACCGTGGGCCGTGAGCTCGGTCGTTCGCGCACCGCGTCGACGACGGCAACGAGGTCATCGATCTCCGGCGCGGGCTCATAACCGTCGGACTCGAGGCGGACGACCTCCCAGCCCTGCGGCACCGTGAGGCGCGTCGCATGGTTGGCACAGAGGTCGTAGGAGTGGGGCTCGGCATAGGTGGCGAGCGGACCAAGAACGACGGCGCGATCGGCATACGCGTACGTCAGGGTGGCCACCGCGAGCTGGGAGCACGCAGTCTTGGTGCACTTCCTGGACGCGTTCACGCCACGACTCTAGGTCACCGCTCCGACAGCGCCCCGTCGGCGCGCCGTAGTCTCCATCTGTGGCCCCCACCAACCCCCGATCCCCCTCGCAGGCACCTCGTCGCGACCGACGCGGCCGTGGTGTTCGCGGCCCCTTGGCGTGGCCGCCCGTGCCGGCGATGCGCTCTCGGCGCGAGACCTTCGACGACGTCGTGATCGACGTCGCGGAGCGTGCACGGGTCTATCTCGGGACGCGTCATGCCGACGTGGAGTTCGCCGTGGAGGAGGTCCCACCGACCGATCCGGCTCCCTGGGAGGAACAGGCCGCAGCGGTTGGACGGCTCGTGCCCGTCGGCGGCACCGCAGGACACCGGATCGTGATCTATCGCCGTCCGGTCGAGACCCGGGCGCGCGACGTCGGCGAGATCGCGGCCATCGTTCGTGAGGTCGTGGCCGAACAAGTGGCCGCCCTGCTCAACGTGCCGCCGTCCGAGATCCAGCTCTGAGGAGCGCGAATCGAGGACCTGGCGGCCCACGCACGCCAGTGGAGGCGAAGCGTCAGGAGACGGGGTGCGCTCGGCTCACGCTCGACGTCACGACGCTGTCCACGAGCGGGGCCACGGAAGCCAGCTGCCCAACGGGTGACTCACCGAGGGCGCCCACGGATGCACGGACCTCACCACTGCCGGACACGCGACGGACCCACACCGCCTCGGCGTCGGCGACTTCGAGAGACTGGGACGTGTCCGGCCCCAGGTCGTAGCTCTGGGTCTTCCACGCTCCGGCCGCACGCCACGTCACCGAGACCTGGGCCGGACCTCCGGTCGAGACCACGTTGACGATGCGTCGCCGCGCGCTGTCGGCCTTGGGATAGGCGCCGCCAAGCAACCCCGTCGTGGGGGCCGTCGATGGGGCCCAGATGAAGTCTCCGGGCGCCTTGCCCACCCTCCACGAGGCGAACAGCGAGGCAACGATCGGGACGTCGGCGGTGACCTCGACGGCATAGGCGCCCTGGGCAAGTCCCGCGAGAGCGAGCTCCCCTGTGGATTGGCCGGGGACACGCAGCACACCACCACCGGGCACCGGCACGGGTCCGTTGGCGCCGATGACACGCGCGCTGACCACCGCCTGCTGGCGATCGGGGACGGCGATGCGGATGGAGCCTCCCGCGCGCATGAGCGCAGCCGGGATGACCTGCCGAGTGGACGGAGCGGCCGTCGGCACCGTCGTCTCGGCGCCGGCGGGGACTGAGCCATCGAGCCAGATGTCACTCATGACCGCCCGCACCGATCCTCCGGAGGCACGCACCCTGACTGCTGGTGACGCCTCCGCGCCGGTGATCGCGTCGACGAGGAGCGCGACCCGGCCGCGAGCCGGGACGACCGTGCTGCCGGTCGGGGCAGGCACGACGCCCTTGCTGCCGAGGACCTGGAGGTCGACCGTGACCTCATTGGCACCAGGGTTGGTGAGGATGAGGCGCTCCTGGCGCCCCGCCGCACCGCCGCCTGCCAGGAGCCAGAGGTCGGAACCGGGACCGGCACAGGACACCGTGGCGAGACCACGAATCTCCGGGCGTGTGACAGCCCACTCCTGGGCGGCGGCCAAGCCGGGTGCCAGGGCGCCGGTCCCCACGACGTCAGTGGCCTGCCCGTCGGCGAGGTCCTCGACGGTGGTGGATTGGGCGCGCTCGGTGGTCGGATCACCGGTGCCCTTGCCCGAGCTGACACTCAGCTGGCCCTTGCCCGTGATCTTCACGGACGACCCGAGGACGGAGTCCGGTGCGGTGGCGGCGCCCAGGCTGGCCGGCACGTCGATGTCCTCGACACCAGGGATGCCGCTGAATTCGGGGCCGGGGCAGGACAGCGCCGCTGACACCACCGGCTCAAGCGTGGTGGCACCGGCTGGGCGCGCGTCGGAGAGCACGACCTCGGCCGCGGGTGAGAGGGTCGCCATCGTCACGAGCCCGCCGGCGACCACGGCCGTGAGGGCCAGTCGAACCGGGCCGGTCCAGCGTGTGCGGTTCATCGTCGCCTCCTCGATGCGCGGGTCCCGAACGGGATGGACAGGAAGGCGACCACGGCGAGGGCAAGGCCCTGCAGGCCGCGCCACCATGCGAGCTCGGTGTCGACGTCGATCGTCAGTTCGTGGGTGCCGGCAGGCAACGCATAGGTCGGTCGCGCACTGTCGGCGACGGGGGTCAGCTCGCGACCATCGATCTCGACGCTCGCGTGGCTTGCCCAAGCGGGCGGTTCGGCCACCGTGAGGACGTCACCGGGGCGGGCCGTCACGGTCGTCCGGGTGGCACCGTGCTCACCCGTGGTCGCGACGAGGGAGAAGTCATCGCCATTGCGGATCGAGAGCCGACTGGGCGCGACGGGACGGTCTGCCCCGTTGCCGAGGGCGGCGACGCGCCACACATCGAATCCGTCGCGACTCGCGAGCCGCGACAGTCCCTGGGCCGAGTCGAGACGTCGGGGCACCTCGTCAGCAGCGGTCTCGGCGACGGCGACGAACCCGATGGCGTGCATGGCCAGTCGTGGCCCGGAATCGTCTCGGGTGCCGTCGAGGAGCTGGCTGATGTCCGTGGCGATGACGGCATCGTTGGCCACGCTCTGCGGGAGCGCGCGTGCAAGGGATCCGGTCTCGCGACCGACGATCCGGTATGCCGCTCCGTTGGCTCCGGGGGTGACGAAGACGGTGCGGTTGGCGAGTTCTTGGGCGGCCTGTTCGACCGCGACAGCCGGCCGAGGGTCGGACCACGTCCGCAGCGTCTCGCCGAAGCCGAACCAGCCGAGGGCTCCGGCACCCATGAGACCCACGAGGGCGAGAGCAGTGACGGCGACACCACGGGTGCGATGGCGAAGGACGTCGACGCCGATGACTGCCGACGTGATGAGGGCCAGCGCCAACGGCAACATGAACGTTCCGGTCCACGGCGTGACAGTGCCGGTGGGACCAGCGGCGGATCCCGACGTGAGGTCGATGTGCGGTGAGGCGAGCACGGCCGCGAGGGAGGTGACTGCGAGCAGTGCGGCGCCGGTGGACACGGACCGCACCGACTTGGACGTCACAAGACCCGCAAGGCCGGCGACGATCAGCACGGCTCCGACCCACCAAGGGGTGCTGCCCGGACCGCCCGGGTGCAGGAGCGCGAGGGCGAGTGGCTCGCTGGTCATGGGGCCCCACTGACTCAGCCCGGGTCCGGTCGCCGCCAGCGTCCAGTTGTCGACGACATCGACGAGCCACGGGCCGAGCAGCAGCGGCGCCAGAACCGCTGGGATGAGGGCCAGACGACGCGAACCGGGACGACCGAAGATCACGACAGCCAGACAGGCGAGCACGACCAGGGCGAGCAACGGTGGAGCAAAGGCGCCCAGTGCTGCGGCTCCCAGCGCCGTGGCGAAGGCACCCGTCGCCGTTCCGCTGGGTCGGGCGATCAGGACGAGGCCGGCGAGGACGGCAGGCAGCAGGCAGAGAGCCACGAGGGCGCCCAGCCGACCCTGCGCCACGGAGGCACCCGCCGCGCCCGTCGTGGCCCAGGCCAGCGCCGCGGCAGCACGGACGACTTGAGACGAGGTGAGCACCCGAGCCGACACGTAGGCCGACAGAGCGGCAAGCGGCAGCGCGAGGACAAGGACCGCCCCCACGACCGCACCTGCCGGGGACGTGAGGTCTGCACTGCCGGGAAGCTGCTCGACGATCCACGTGGGGACGGCCAGGAGTGCGAGCGCGGGGCTGGCGGGCCCGTCACCGCCGAGACCGGCACCGTGCCACCCGTCGAACGCCGCGTGCCAGAGGCTGCTGGACGTGGCCCGGATCGTCACCAACTCGCCACCAGTGACACCGGAACCGAAACGGTTCAGCAGCCCTCCACCGATCTCGCGACCGGCGGCACCGACGACAGTCAGGGAGGCGAGCACCGCAAGAAAGCCCGGGTGGAGTGCTCCCTGGGACACGAGGGAACGGTCATCGGAGTCGGCCCCTCCGTCATCGGCCAGCGTGGCCGGCGCGACCAGCGCGTCATGGGCTCGGTCCAGGGTGGCGCGAACGATCGTGGACGCAGGGACGAAAAGCGTGCCGATGTCCCGGTGCCGCAGGCCCCCGCTGCCGCGGTTGCGCATCCGGCTGAGAACGCCTCGAACGGGGTCGAGCGAGCCGAGGTCTGCCAAGGCCACGGCGGCCGGGTGAGGGCGCTTGAGGAGAAGCAGACCCAGTCCCGCGGCGAGGGAGCTCACGAGGATCCAGAGTGCGAGGAAGGGTGCGGTCCACCATGAGGCCCGCGTCAACGCCACGCGTCGCGCGGCGCGCCGCCGGGCGCCGGTCGTGGCGGTGGCCAGGCCCAAGGAGGCCACAGATCTCATGCGCGCATCCGGAGCGACGACGACGCGGTGCCCGCTGAGCTGGGCGCGCCAGCCGAGGTCGAGGTCTCCGCCCAGGTCGCCGAAGGACGGCTCCCACCCACCGAGCTCGCGCAGCAGACCAGCCGTGGCCAGCAGGCCGGCGAGCGGGACAGCGAGGACGTCGCGTCTCAGGTCGTACTGACCCTGGTCGGGCTCGCCCAAGGGCGGGTCCTCGACGACTCGCCCACTGCGGGTCGTGTTGATGCCGACCGAGCGAAGGGTGCGCGGGTTCGTCGCGTCCACGTGCTTGGGACCGACAAGTCCGACAGACGGGCTGCGTCGATGCGCCGCGAGGAGCCGCCCCAGCGCCCTCGGCTCCGGGATGGAGCCCACCGGGAGAAGCCACACGAGGTCGTCATCGCCGAGGTCGGAGGACTGGACCCACTGCGTGACCGCCGCGCGATCCGGCATACCCGAATCGAGTTTGACGTGCGCCACCGCGAAGGAGGGCGACTGCGCGGCGGCGACCACATCGGCGACCGCTGAAGCTGTGGTGGACGCGGACGTGTCGAGGACGACGACGCTCTCCGGACTCACCTCAGAGGCGGCAACCGCGTCGAGGAGGGCCCGAAGGCCCGAGCCGGCGCCCGAGGCGCCCGACGTGAGGACGACAGCCCGCACCACCGGCCCGGGAGCTGGGGCGGGGGCAGGTGGCAGCACGGCGGCAGTCGTCAGCGTCATCGGGGGGCGCGGGCCGGTCAGACCGCGCGCTTCTTCAACTTGCGACGCTCACGCTCGGACAGTCCACCCCAGATGCCGAAGCGCTCGTCGTTGGCCAGTGCGTACTCCAGGCACTCAGACCGGACGTCGCACCCAACGCAGACCTTCTTGGCCTCGCGGGTGGAGCCGCCCTTCTCGGGGAAGAACGCCTCGGGATCCGTCTGTGCGCACAGGCTGCGCTCCTGCCAGGAGAGTTGAGTCTCCTCTTCAACCATGGCGTCGATCAACGTCAACTCGTGCATCGCTGCCTCCTCGACCCTTTCGCGACCCAACACTGTGTTCCGACCCTTTCCCCCGAGATGGGAGAACGCTTTTGCTGGAACACAATGATGAAATTACACGCGTGTCATCCCCATCCGTCAAGCCGAGTTCTGATATCGAGGCGATTTTTCTGGATTGGCCCGGCGTGTCGCCGTGACTCGCGGGTAGGTCAGACTGGCCCACATGCGAATCACAGCCCTCGCGGGCGGCGTCGGCGGAGCGAGGTTCCTGAGGGGTCTGCGGGCCCATCTCGACGTCGTGGCACCGGAATCCGAGCTCACCGTCATCGCCAACACCGGTGACGACATCAGCCTCTTCGGACTGCGCGTGTGTCCCGACATCGACACGCTGCTCTACACACTGGGTGGCGGGGTCAACGACGATCAGGGGTGGGGCCGCGCTGAGGAATCGACGCGCGTGCAGGGCGAACTCGCGGCATATGGAGCGGTTCCCCAGTGGTTCACCCTGGGTGATCTTGATCTCGGCACCCACATCGTGCGCTCGCAGTGGCTGGCGCAGGGGCAGACGGCGTCAGCCGTGACTGCTCGCCTGGCGGAGCGGTGGGGACTGCCGGATCAACGGATCACGCTGCTGCCGATGACGGACACTCCGGTCGAGACGCACGTCGTGCTCGACGAGCGCGACACCCAGCGAGCCGTCCACTTCCAGGAGTGGTGGGTGCGGTTGCGCGCAGAGGTTCCGGCGTCTCGGTTCGTCGTGGCGGGACTGGATCGGGCCGCTGCAGCGCCGGGCGTGCTGGATGCGCTGCGTGACGCCGACGTCATCGTGCTGCCGCCGTCGAACCCGGTGGTGTCCATCGGGATCATCCTCGGGGTGCCGGGAGTGCGTGATGCGTTGCGCGGCTCCACGGCTCCCGTCGTGGGGGTCTCGCCGCTCATCTCCGGTCGGCCGGTGCGCGGGCACGCCGACGCCTGCCTGTCCGCGATCGGGGTCGAGTCGACCTCGGCTGCCGTCGCTGGGCTCTATGCCGACTTCCTCGACGGCTGGCTCGTCGACCCCGCCGACGCGTCGGTGAAGGTGCGCGGCGTCGAGACGGCTGTCCACGATGGACCGTTGCTCATGACCGACGTCCCGGCGACTGCCGCGATGGCTGCCAGCCTGCTCGCGCTCGCCGAGCGCGTCCGTGCGTGAGCTGGTGATCCGTTGACCCGGTCGCTGACGATCATCCCTGTCCTCGGCATGCCCGAGGTCCAGCGTGGTGACGACGTGGCCGAGCTGGTGCTGGCCGCGCTCGGGGACTCGGGCATCGAACCAGGCGACGCGGTTGTCGTGTCGAGCAAGATCGTCTCAAAAGCGTTGGGGCTCACTGCTGTTGGCTCGGACAAAACTGAGTTGGTGCTGAGCGAGTCGGTGCGCGTCGTGGCCGAGCGTTCGGTCGGCGATCGCGTGACTCGCGTCGTCGAGTCCGTCGCCGGGCCGGTCATGGCCGCCGCCGGGATCGACGCGTCCAACACCGGTCCGTCAGACCAGCTGTTGCTGTTGCCGCGCGATCCCGACACGTGTGCGCGCACGGTGCGCTCTGGCTTGCTTGAGCTGTCCGGTATGCCGTCCGGCGCACCTCTCGCAGTCATCCTCAGCGACACCGCCGGTCGGCCCTGGCGTGCAGGTCTGACCGACTTCGCGCTGGGTTCGGCCGGGTTGCGGGTGCTGCTCGACCACCGGGGCGAGGTCGACGCCGACGGGCGGCTCATGTCAGTGACCGCCCGCGCCGTGGCAGACGAGATCGCCGCTGCGGCAGACCTCGTCAAGGGCAAGACCGACGGCGTGGCTGTGGCCGTCGTGCGCGGTCTGCCGGAGTCCTGGTTCGTCGCGACAGACGTCGCCGCAGCGTCTGCGGATTCGGCGGCTAGTACCGCCGCATCCGCAGACGCCACGGGAGAGTTCGCCTCTGGCGCGGGGCAACTCGTGCGCACAGGGGCTGGCGACTGGTTCGCGCTCGGGCACGTCGAGGCCCTGCGTCAGGCGCTGGGTGTTGCCCCCGGGTCGCCCGATTCGGAAGGGGTCGGGATCCGCTCGGTGGGAGCCGAGACCTTCGCCGATCGCGTTGCGCGGGTGGTGTCGCTGACCCTGTTCGCCGATGAGGACGCCAGCGTCGACCTTGAGCTCGACGTTGTCCACGGCGATCCCGAGGCCGTGGCCACCGTGACGCTGGGGGCGGCAGACGACTTCGCCCTGGGGCGGCTCGCCCAGCGGTTCGAGATCGCGGCGGCGAGCGAGGATCTGCACCCGACCCTGACGGGTGAGCCCACCGCCGAGCACTCCGTCACTGCGACCCTCTCCCCCGGTCCTTGACCTGCGATCAGCCCAATTGCGTGGCGGCACCGTGTGGGATGAGCGAGGCTCGTACCAATGGCTGATGGCTTCGACTCCCCCGCGACCTGGGTCCTCCTCGAGGGCACCAGCGATGTCGCGGCGATCCGTGCCCTCCGCGCGGCACGAGGCGTCCGGCCCGACGACGAGCCCTGCGTTCTCGTGGACATGGGCGGGGCCACCAATATTCGCCATCACCTTGCGGCTGCCGCCGAGCGCGATCCGCGGCCGAGAGTCATCGGACTGTGCGACGAGAAGGAGGCGCCGTACTTCGTGAGGGCCCTCGCGGCACACGGAAGGGCCGTCTGCGTGCCGACAGGTCCGGAAGTCGCCGTGGAACCGTCTGTGTCGACACTGCCGGACTTCGGCTTCGAGGTCTGCCGCCGGGATCTCGAGGACGAGCTGATGCGCGCTCTCGGTGTCGACGGAACTCTCGCCGTGCTCGCGAACCTCGACCTCGACGCCACGTTCTCGGCCTTCCAGCGGCAGCTGGCCTGGCAGGGACGGCCGGTGATCGATCAGTTGCGTCGCTTCGGCGGCACCACGGCCGGTCGCAAGGAGCTGCTGGCGGGAGCCTTGGCAGCCGCCCTCACGATCGACGACTGCCCTCCCCCACTGGCTGCCCTGCTCTCCTCGATGCCCTCCCGCTGACTGTGCGCGCTCTCGCGGCCTGGGCAGATGTCGACTTTCCGCAGTGGTGAGCCTCCCAACAGGCCCCCCACGTCCGGCCCCTCGCGCGGGCGACTTCAGGAGTCGCCTGCTGCGAGACCTTGTGGGCGTGCGCGGGCACCTATCCGAACAGACTCCACGTTTGCGGTGACGAACTACTGCACGGATATTGGATGAGGTAGGCGCTATTCGCCTTTGAGTAGCCATTCACCACGACGCATTTCCGCACGCTGCTCGTCCGCGTCCGCATCTGACCGGGGTTGTTGAAGCTGAATTTTGCATACAATTGCCCACTGCATGGCCACTGTATGAGTCGCGCTCCGTTCGCGCTGCTCCCGCCATTCACTGAAAGACATTGAGCACTGTTGACGTTGCGAAACGTCATCCAGATGTCGTCGTCGTAGCTGAGTATCCATCGTTGATTGGCTTGTCCCAAGCAAGTGTATTGATCCACCGTTGCCCCTGCGGCCTGACTGGCGCCGCGAACCGTCATGCATTTGCCACTGTGCGGTGCGCGCACATAGTAGACGTCATCAGCTGCCCCAGCGCGGACCAAAGCCAAGCCGCCATCTGGGGCGACGGGCGTCGCCGGGGCTTTGGCATCAAGCCGGTGGTGGGCTTCGGTTTCACCAACGGTTGGCTTCATGGACACGGCCGACCTCGAACCGTTGCCGCGGAGATCGCCGCTCACCCCCTGGCTTGCAGAACTTGTCTGTGGAACCGATCCCAGCGCAAGACCGAGCAAGCAGGCTCCTGGAACCAGCCAAGCGCGACGGGTTGATGAGAAATTCTGCCCGAACTTTCTACTCATGTGGATCTCCTCAATTCCTTGGCCCCTGGCTGTGGTTATTTGCCGGGAACGCATTTGCAGGGTGAGAGAGGGCCATCGGCTGAGTTCTTTTGGCTCTCCACGCGTCAACGTAGCCATCACTCCGCCGACTGGGCGAGGCAGGTGGCGAGAACTTGCCAACGGGCTTGACAGGTCACCCGCACAGGTGCTAACTAGGCTTGAGTTTCGCTGCTAAACGGCTCGGTTTCATGGAGTGATCTTTGGTCGGCCCTTTGGGGATATTGTCGTCCGCCGTGTTCACACGATGTCCGCCGTGTTCACACGACATGGACATGTGATTGCTCCTTCGATGAAGGCACGGATTTCGCGTTGAGGTCTCTGACGAAGAAAAGTTCCGTGGTTACCGCCGTCCCGCCGTGAGCCCGAACCAAGGGGCACGCCAAGCCTTGGCGATTGGGCAGGCGTCCCAAAGGGGCCTCTGTTCAGAGGTGGCGGCCGGGGAGGTGGGTCGGCAACGTGAATCGAGGACCGTGCCTCGGCCTCATCGCGCCCGACAGCTCGAGGAGTCGCTGCACCCGATAGCGGTGCCCGGCATACGGTTCGAGCAGCTCCGCGAGACCGTCGTCGTCAACCGGCACCCCGGTCAACGCCCAGCCGATGTTCTTCGCCACGTGGTAGTCCCCGAAGCTCACCGCATCAGCATCGCCGAGCGCCCGATGCGCGACCTCGTTGGCGGTCCACCGACCCACGCCAGGCACGGACTCGAGACGGCGACGCGCCTCAAGGGACGGCATACCCACCGTCTGTTCGAGACGACCCGCTCGGGTCGCCACCATGACCGCAGGGCGGGAGCGCGCGCCGTCGACGCCCGCGCGCAACCACTCCCACGACGGGATGAGGGCCCACGTCTTCGGCTCCGGCGGAACCACCAACTTCAGGTCGGCACCGATGCCTGGGGCGGGAGTTCCGTTGCGCCGCACCAGCGTTCGGTATGCCGCGAAGGCCTCTTTGCCGGTGACTCGCTGTTCGATGATCGTGGGGATCAGCGCCTGCGTGACGAGCCCGGATGCCGGCACCCGCCATCCTTCGAAGCGCCGACGCGCCTGCGCCACGACGTCGTGGTGGCTCTCGAACCCGGCCTCGTCATCGTGCTCGCCGAGCACGTGCGGAAGCCGGTCGAGCAGCCACTCAGCGCCCTCGCCCCAGGCTTCGGCGGCGACCTCACCCAGCAGGGGCCGCGCGACGAGCCGCAGGGTCACAGGACCGGTCGGCACCCGCCAGGCAAAGACCCACGTGCGGCCACGGTCGGTCCACGACGTCGGGTCGCCACCGCCGCGACGGAAGGTCGAGACCACAGCGCTGAGGGGCACGGGCCGCGACGTCGCCACCACCCGGGTGCTCCCCGCCGGCAGAGAGGTCACGACCGCCCTTGCCACACTGATCTCACGGCGTCAGATGCGCCGGAAGGTCAGGAGGATGAAGGTGTAGTCGAGCCCGGTGCGCTTCCAGTGCACTGGCCTCTCGGCATGCTGCAGCCCTGGCTCGTCACCCACGAGTTCCAGACCCTCGGCCCCTGCGTCCGCGATGAAGGCACGGATGTCGTCGGGGCCAAAGATGCGCACCGGGCCGCCATAGGCGGTGATGCCCTGAGTGTCCGGCGGGTCGTGGTCAAAGTCAGTCGAGACGCACAGCACGCCACCTGGCCGCAGCACGCGTGCCGACTCGGCGAGGAAAGCCTTGAGTGGCACGCCGTGCTCGATGACCGACATGCAGGTGATCGCATCGAGCGACGCTGGCGGCAGGTCGGTCGCCGTGACGTCGCCCTGTCGGAACGCGACGCCGTCGCGATGCACGGTGGCCCCAAACTCCAAGTTGATGCCCAGGAGGCTGCCTGGGGCGGAACCCAGGCCATAGAGGCGCAGCCAGGGCAGGACCGGGCTGTAGCGCGCCGACCCTGCATCCATCACGTTCAGGGCCTGCGCACCCCCGGCCCCGGCCAGGCTGAGGACGGCTCCGACGGCGCCCAATGCATCCCAGTTCTTGGGCAGGTCACGGTGCAATGGCAGCCGGAGCCGGCGCGCCTCATCCCTGGCGGCCTGCCACTGCGCGCTGGTGCGCAGCACGTCGGTGGGAGGCACGGTAGTGGGCGGCTGTCGGGTGACCGCCTTGCGCGCCTCGGCCCGGCGCTGGACGGCAACCCGGGCCCACAACAGCCGCTCGGCGGCGATCTTGGCGACCGCGAGGAGGCGCCCTCCGGGTGGGGCGGCCACTTGGGGTGCAGGTGAGGGCGAGTTCTCAGGGCCGGTCATGGGCGCAACCTTAGGTGTTCAGCCACCGACGGCACCGCGGCCCCCAGCCGGGAGGAGGTGGTGGGCGCGAGCCCACAGCCAGCCAGCCGCGGCCCACAGGACGTCAGCAAGGACACTGAGGAAACGGGTGAGGACAACGACTGCGGTGGCCGCCGCCGGAGACATGACCGACGTGAGCAGGAGGAACAGGATCCCTTCACGGACACCGACGCCGGCTGGCAGGAGCACGGCGACCATGCCCGCGACCGAGGCCAGAGCGAATCCGCTGATGCAGACCAGCACCAGCGAACCCGGGTCATCCGGGGCCAGGGCTGCGGCAAGCAGGAGAACCGAGGCGCCAGTGCCGACCCACGAGGCGATGATGCAGGCCATGCAGCGAGCGATGGCGGCCCCGGACAGGTCGTGCTCGAGCGGTTCGCGTCGGAGCATCCGAAGCCCTCGAGCGATGAGAGCGTTGAGCACTGTCGGCCAGAGCACGACGAGCAGGAGCAGCGCGACCAGGGCTGCCAGAGCACCCCACCCCGCCGACATGGTGGTGTCCGATTCGGTGAGCAGCAACGGCACCGCCGGAAGGGCGACGACTGCGCCGCCGAGGACCGACAGGGCCAGCATGACCAGACCTGCGGTGGCCATCTGGCGTCGCGGAACCCGGAGCCGATGGCCCATCTCGGTCTGCATGACGACGGTCCACACCGAGCCGGGGACGTACTTGCCCAGCTGCCCCACGAAATAGATGCTGGCGGCCGGCGGCAACGGCAGCCGTGTCCCGAGGTCGGCCAGCAGCACTCGCCAGCCGAGCATCGTCAACACCGGTGGGATGAGCCCGAGCACAAGGGCTCCGCCGATGACCCGCAAGTCCAGTTGCCACAGCTGCGAGGAGATGGCCGCCCAGTTGCGCCACAGCGCGACAGCCACAGCGATGAGAACGACGACGAGCAGTGCGGCACGCACCGCGTCGAGGGCCGACATCCGTCGAGGTGAGGTCACGACGTCGATCCCAGAAGGTGGTGCGAGCGCGCCCATCCCCAGCCGACAGCCGCGACGACGACGTCGGCGACGACCGTGAAGAAGCGCGAGATGACGACGATCGCGAACGCCGCGGGGAACGGCATGAGCGCCCCGAGCAACAGCGCCAGCACGCCGTCACGCACGCCCACGCCTGCGGGCACGATGACCGAGAACATCCCGATCGCCGAGGCCAACGCGAAGCCGCAGATCGAGGTCACGACAAGGCTGCTCACCGGGGTGTCGGGCGACAGGGCGTGGGCGAGCACGAGGATCGAGAGCCCGGCGCTCAGCCAGGCGAGGACGAACCACAGCGAGGTCAGCGCGATCGCGGGTGCGGTGAGCTCGTGCTCGAGGGGTTCACGACGCAGCAGTCGCAGGGCCAGTGCGATCCCCCAGTTGAGCACCCGCGGCCAGAGCAGCAGGAGCAACACTGCCGCCGGAGCAAGCCACCACGCCGACCGGACCTCCCCCGACCGCGCGAGCAGCAACGGCAGAGCGGGCACGCCGACGATGGCGCCGGTGAGGACGGACAGCAGGATCGAGAGCAACCCGACGATGCCCATGCGTCGACGGGGCACCCCCAGGCGCGATCCCAGGTCGGCCTGCGCGACGACGCTCCAGACCGAGCCGGGCAGATATTTGCCGAGCTGCCCGACAAAGAACACGCTGGCACCAGCCGGAAGCGGCAGTCGCGTGCCGAGATCATTGAGCAGGACGCGCCAGCCGAGCAGACTGAAGATCGGGGCGAGCAGGGCGAGGACGAAGGCTCCGGCCAGGGTCGCTGCAGGCACCTCACGCAGGTGAGCCGACACCTCGCTCCAGTTGCGCCACACCGCGACCACCACGGCGAACAGGACGAGCACCGCGACGACGAGCCGCACGACGTCGAGCAACCGCTTTCGCGTCATGGCTTCGCCGCCGTCACCGCTGGCCCTGCCATCACAGCTGGCCTGCTGTTACCGACGACACAGGTCACCGGCGCCGGAAGGTGAGTCGCAGGATCCCGTATGCCGGGACCGCACCTGTCCGACGTGCCTCCGGTTGCGCTGCGCGCACCTCGCGAGCCGACGCCGACGCGAGCCGGATCCTCTCGGTGATGTCGCCGTCGACGTCGCCGACGAGGACGAGCCCGAGGTCGTCGGCCCGGGCAAGGACGCCGCGGATGTCAGCGGGACTGATGGCCCACTCGGGATCACCCTCACCCACGGGCAGCGTGATGATGAGCAGTCCGCCCGAGCGCAGAGCCCAGGACGCCTGTCCGACAGCGTGATCGACGTCGTCCGCTCCACACCCGCCGGGGTGGAGGCGGGCGATGACGTCGAGGCTGGCGGTGTCGACGTCGAGCACCTCGACCGACGTGCGCCGGCCCGTGAGCTCGAGTTCGACCGGCTCGAAGCCCAGGGCCCGGGCCCATCGTGAGAACGGGCTGCGGGTTCCCGACTCGTCGACGATGACCGCACCTCGGCGGCCGTCGTCGCGAATGCGGAGGACGGAGGCGAGAGCCCCGAGTGCCGCCCAGGCGGACACGGCGTCGGAGCAGCGGGGCAGGCCGAGTTCTCGCGCCCACGCCTGCGCCTCGAGGGCGTCGGTGTCGAGCGCGAGCACATCGGAGGCCCGCACCCATTCGGGGAAGTCCGCAGGCCGCAGGGGCAGCTGACGGCGGCGTCGCAACCGGGCGGCGGTGACGAGGTCCTTGGCCCGCTGCACCGGAGTGTCCGGCGGCACGGTCTCGGGCTCCTCGTCGTCGACCAGGGCCTCCGACTCGGTGCTGGCCAACGCCTCGATGCCGCCGACGTAGTGCGCCCAGGGTCCGCTGAGATCAGGGGGGCGGACAGCGGAACGCAGCTGGCCGGCATACCCACGATCGGCGAGGCGACGCAACGCGTCCACCAGGGACACCCGGTCACTGGGCGGCACGAGAAGTCCGTCGACTCCGTCACGGACCTGCACCCCGAAGGTGCCGACGTGTGTGGCGAGAACGGGCAGTCCGTGGAGCTTGGCCAACAAAACGTTCTGGGAGGCGGTCGCGTGGCGATAGGTCAGGGTCAGCACGTCGTGGCGGGCCATGAGCGCGGCGATGCGGTCGGCGGGGACGTAGCCGCTGTGCACCTCGACCCGTCCGGCCAGTCGCGGGTCGGCCGCGAGCTCCTTGACCCGACGGCCGCTGTCGCCCCACATCTCCCCCGCGATGGTGAGCTGGAGTTCGGGCACGTCGAGCATCGCGTCGAGGAGGAGGTCGACACCCTTGTAATCACGCACGATCCCGAGCGCGAGCAGCCGCGTGGGGCCGGGCGACTCGACGTGCTTCTCCGGGGGACCGCCGGGAAGGTGCGGTGGCAGGTCGAGCTCACGCACGTGAGCAGCCCCGAGCTCCGTGGCGAGTTTGGCCTGCGAATCGGAGTGCACGACAACGGAATCCACGCGCCGGAACAACGAATCCATGAATCTGCGGTCCCCAGGCCGAGTCTCGTGCGGGAGGACGTTGTGGGCGATGACGATCGACCGAGGCCCACGTCCGCTGCTCGACGTGCGACCGACTCCGGCGGCGCGGAGAACAGCAAGGTTGGACGGGACGCCCGGCGGGATGACGTGGACGATGATGATCGCGTCCATGTCACGCAGCCGGCGACCGGTGCGCACCCACGTGTCGGGACGCGCCCACGACAGCGAGCGGATGGTGCGCGGGAACGGCTCGACGTCCGGCGCGCCACCGGGCACGGCCTGCTCGCCGGGATAGAGCAGCGACGGGTAGAGGTGACTCCACGAGACGAGGGTGACGTCATGGCCCGCCTCGGCGAGCTCGTGACAGAGCTCGGTCGTGTGCGAGGCGACGCCACCCTTGTATGGGTGCGTCGGCCCGACGACTGCGAGACGCAGCGAGGCCGAGTTGTCCGCGTCAAACACCGTCTCTCGACCTCACCACGAGGTCGGAGAGGAGGGCGAGCGAGGCGATCATCATGCCGCTCACGATGAGCAGCACCGTCGATGCCGGGAAGTAGAAGGGGTGACGCACCATGTCGACGACACCCTTGATGAAGCCGATGACGATCATCCACAGCGCCGGGGGCATGAGCACCTTGAGCGGATCGAAGTACATGACCATGCGCAGCACCTGGAGGATGTAGCGGTAGGCGTCGTTGACGAAGTGGAACTTGCTCACGCCGGCGCGCTTGGCATAGGACGTCTCGATGTACTTGATGTCGTGCTGGTTGCTCAGGAACGCGATGGTGATCGTCGTGACGCACGAGAACCCGGCGGGCAGCAGCCGCAGATAGGGCAGCGACACCTCACGACGGAACGCGCGCAGGCCCGAGTTGAGGTCGGGGATCTTGGTCTTGGTGAGCCACTGCGCGACCTTGCGGATGAACCACTTCGCTGGGACACGCGCCCACTTGTGGGTGCCCTCCTCGGTGGTGCGCGCGCCGACGACCTGGTCATAGCTCACGTCATCACGCAGGATCCGCACGAGCTCGGGGATCCGCTCGTTCTCATAGGTCATGTCGGCGTCGGTCCACACGACGATCTCGCCGTGCGCCTGCTGGGTGCCGATGCGACGGGCCGTGCCCGAGCCGCCGTTGCGACGGAACGGCATGATCCGCAGGTTCGCGAAGTCGCGCGCCGCCTGCTCGAGCACCTCGAGCGTGTTGTCGGTGGACGCGTCGTCGATGCACAGCAGCTCATAGGTGAACTCGCTCGAGTTCATCGCCGCCGTGATGCGGTCGATCTCCTTGAGGACGTGCGCGCCCTCGTTGTAGCAGGGCAGCACGATCGTGACGTAGGGCCGCGGAGTGCCGTCCTCGAGCAGCGCGGAGCGAGTCTCGGGTTCGACAGGCGTGGCGTCTGCCGGCCCACGTGGAGCGTGGGACCCGCGCTCGCCCCCTGCGCCCGTCTCACCGAGGGCCGCAGGGTCGTCGCTGCTGCCCGCGAGCTCACCCGAGCGCACCGTGATGCGCTCGGTGGGGGGCGCATCCGACGTGGCGGAGGGCGCAACGGGAGGGGCGGTGGGCGCGGGTGCCGTGGTCGCGATGACCTCGGTCTCAGGATGCTCGTTCATCGCCTCCGAGACTACCCGGCGGTGACCTTCTCACCGGCAGCCCGCCGACCGGAACGAAGAACGCATGGCTGACGTCCCGAACTCGCCAATTCCTCCCCTCCGGGACACAGACGCCGGTATGCCGTGCGCCGACTAGCCTGCTCGCGTGAACGTCCTCGCGATCCCCCTCTGGCTCGACGCAGTCGCCGTCGGCTTCGGGGGGCTGGCCGGTGCGTTGGCTGCCCGCCGCCGGGACTTCGACATCGTCGGCGTCCTGTTCCTTGCAGTGATCGGCGGGCTCGGCGGTGCGCTGCTCCGAGACCTCCTCCTCCAGGTGCCGGTGAGAGCCCTCACCTCGCCGTGGCTGCTGCCGTCGGCCTTCGTCGGTGGACTGCTGGTCGCGCCGTTGCTCGCCCTCGTCGGACCGCTCCGCTTCCGACGAGACGTCGCTTTCACGCTGCTCGACGCCCTTTCCCTGGCGATGTACTCAGTCCTCGGGACCGATCGAGCCATGACCGTGGGGCTGCCACCGACATCCTGCGTCTTCGTCGGTGCCGTCGCGGGCGTCGGTGGTGCCCTCATCCGTGACGTTCTCATCAACGAGACCCCGGAGCACTTCAAGCCGGGCTCGTTCTACGTTCTCGCCGCGATACCGGGCTGCATCAGCTACTTCCTCCTGCGCACCCTGGAACTCCCCGTCCTCGTCTCGGCACTCGTGTCGATCGGAGTCGTCATCGCCGTGCGCATGTCCTCGTGGTCCCTGGACTGGCAGACCGGACGCCGCCGACGAGCCGAGCATTGACGCCGAAGCAAGCGGACGGCATACCGGCGTGTCGTGTCCCGGAGGGGAGGAATTGGCGAGTTCGGGACGGGGGACCGGGGTGGGGGTGTGGGGCGAAGGAGGGGTCAGGCTTCGTGAATGGGTGCCTTGGGGAGCTTGCGGACCTTGGCCCGGCGTCGGCGCCTCTCGGGGATCATCGACCGCATCTCCTCGAGCTTGCCGAAGCAGAGCAGCCGGTCCTCGGGTTCGAGCGTCGTGCGCCGGCGCGGGTTGGGGATGACCGTCGTGCCGCGATGCAGGGTGAGCACCGTGATGTCGCGATCCTCCAGACCCGACTCCGCGATGGTCTTGCCGACCAGGTCCGCGCCACCGTGGACAACGAGCTCGGCGACGCCGTATCCCGTTGAGACAGTGAGTCGCTGGCGCACGTCGATCTCGGGGAAGGCGACCTGGTTGCCGATGTAGTCGATGATCGCGCCGGCGACGTCGAGCTTGGTCGCCGCCTCGATGCCCTCGAGCCCCGGCGAGGAGTTGACCTCCATGACGAGCGGCCCGTCGGCACCCTCGAGCATGTCGACGCCCGCGACACGCAGCCCCATGATCTGGGCCGAGCGCACTGCCGCCTCTTCAAATGCCGGCTCCAGCGTGACCGGAGCCACCGAACCGCCGCGGTGGACGTTGGATCGGAACTCATCGCCCTGGGCTGTCCGACGCATCGCCGCGACGACCCGGTCGCCGACGACGAGCGCACGGATGTCGCGACCCTTGCTCTCCTTGACGAAGCTCTGGATGAGGACGTTCTGGCTCGTGCTGTGGAGGGTCTCGATGATCGCCTCGGCAACCTTGGTGTCGGGCGCGAGGATGACGCCAATGCCCTGGGTGCCCTCGAGCAACTTGATGACCACCGGCGCACCACCGACGCGTTCGATGGCCGGCAGCACATCAGCCCGGTTGCGCACGAAGGTCGTGGCCGGCATACCGATCTGGTGACGCGACAGGATCTGGGTCGCACGCAGCTTGTCGCGCGAGTTCGAGATCCCGTTGGCGGTGTTGGGTGTGTAGACATCCATCTGCTCGAACTGCCGCACGACGGCCGTGCCGAAGTAGGTCACCGAAGCCCCGACTCGCGGCAGGATCGCGTCATAGTCCGACAGCGTTCGTCCGCGGAACTGCAGGTCTGGCTCTGGCCCCGAGAGGTCGATGGCGAAGCGCAGGGTGTTGAGCACCTTGACGTCGTGACCTCGATCGAGGGCGGCGGTGCGCAGTCGCTGGGTCGAATAAGCCTTGGGCGCGCGCGAGAGGATTGCTAGCTTCATGTGGGGTACCTGCAAAGATGGTCGGATGTCCGGCGCACCCCATCCAACCATCCGTGTCGGTTGGCGTGAATGGGTGCGTATGCCGTCCGCCGACCTTGCGTGGATCAAGGCCAAGATCGACACGGGGGCACGGTCCTCGGCAGTCCACGCCTTCGACCTCGAGCGCTTCGAACGCGAGGGCGAGCCGTGGGTGCGCTTCTCGATCCACCCCTGGCAGGGCAGCAACGAGGACGCGGTCACCCTCGAACGACCCGTCGTCGACGAGCGGGTCGTGCGCTCGTCGTCGGGCCATTCCGAGGAGCGCCTCGTCGTCGAGCTCGAGATCGTTCTCGCCCGGCGCCGCCGGATCACCGAGGTGACGTTGAGCAATCGCGACGAGATGGGTTTTCGGATGCTCATTGGTCGAGAGACCCTGCTCCACGGCTACGTCGTCGACCCCGCTGTCTCCTATCTCGGCCCGCGCCCCAAGCTGCACCTGCGACGCCGCAACCGGGGGCGCTGATGAGCTCCGAGGCCCAGGACGCACCGGCCCCCAAGCGGATTCGCACCGCTGCGCCGGCTCGCAAGACCAAACCCACTCGCTCGTCGTTCGCCATCGGCGCCGTCAAGGTGCGCCCGGGCCACACTCGCGAGATCGGGCTGCCCATCACCAAGCTCGTCACCGGCTCCGAGGTCAGCCTCCCGGTGCGGGTCGTCCACGGCCGCCACGACGGCCCGGTGGTGTGGATCAACGCCGCGATCCACGGTGACGAGGTGGTCGGGGTCGAGGTCATCCGTCGCGTGCTGGAGACCCTGTCCCCCAGGACTTTTCGCGGCACGCTCCTCGCCGTCCCGATCGTCAACGTCCACGGGTTCATGGCGGGCGACCGCTATCTGCCGGACCGGCGCGACCTCAACCGCTCGTTCCCGGGGTCACCGCGCGGCTCCCTCGCCGGCCGCATCGCGCACCTGATGATGCGCGAAGTCGTCGACAAGTGCGAGGTCGGCATCGACCTCCACACCGGCTCGGACCGGCGCACCAACCTCCCCCAGATTCGCGCCGACCTCGAGCACCCGCGCACCCGCGCGCTCGCCGAGGCCTTCGGCGCACCGGTCATGCTGCATGCCAAGCTGCGTGACGGCTCGCTGCGTGCCGCAGCCCGCGAGTCCGGCGCCACGGTGCTCCTCTTCGAGGGGGGCGAGGCGATGCGCTTCGACCAGTGGGCGATCGAGGCCGGCGTCGCCGGTGTCCTCCGTGTCCTCGCCGCACTCGACATGATCGACGCCACCGTCACCACGAGCGCTGCGGCCACCGCCACCGCCACCGCCACCGCCGCGGCAGGCAGCGGTGCTGGCGCCCTCGCTCTCCCCGCTCCACCGCCCGGTCTCGTCAGTCGCCGCAGCGGCTGGCTGCGTGCTCGGCGCACCGGAATCGTCCACCTCGACGCGACACTCGGTCAGCGGGTCGAGGTCGGCGACCGGCTCGGCGGCCTGAGCAACTCCTTCGGCAGGACCCTGCGGCTCGTGAAGGCCGACCGGGCCGGCGTCATCATCGGACGCACGACAGCGCCCCTGGTCAATCGCGGTGATGCGCTGGTCCACATCGCCGAGATCGAGGGTGCAGAGCCCCCGGGCACGCCCGACAGCCAGGCCGCCACCGATGGCTTCGACGCACTCGACGAGATCCAGGTGCTCTGACATGGCGCAGAAGGTTCGCTTCCCCAGCTCCTCCGGTGAGCTCCTCGCCGGGCTCATCGACCTGCCGGAAGGAAAGCTGCGCGGGTGGGGCGTGTTCTCCCACGGATTCACCCTAGGCAAGGACTGCCCGGCAGCCGCTCGGATCTGCAAGCAGCTCGCCGCCGAGGGCATCGGCATGCTCCGGTTCGACAACCTCGGGCTCGGCGACTCCGAGGGCGAGTGGGGCAACGGGTCCTTCTCTCACAAGGTGGCCGACACGGTGGAGGCAGCGCGATTCATGGCCGCACACGGACGTCAGATCGAGCTGCTCGTCGGACACTCGTTCGGCGGCGCTGCCGTGCTTGCCGCCGCGGCCGACATCCCGGAGGCGCGTGCGGTCGCGACTGTGGGCGCACCCTTCGACCCCTCGCATGTCGAGCATCAGTACGACGCGGTCGTCGAGCGGGTCATCGCCGAGGGTGAGGCCGTGGCGACGTTCGGCAACAAGGCGCTCATCCTGCGCCGTGAGTTCGTCGAGGACGTGCGACGTGCCGATCTACGCGCGTGCATCACCACCTTGAAGCGACCACTGCTCGTCCTGCACTCACCAACCGACAACACCGTCGGGATCGCCAACGCGAGCGACATCTTCAAGACCGCCCGCCACCCTCGCAACTTCATCTCGCTCGAGGGTTCGGACCACCTGCTCACCGCCCCCGGCCAGGCCAAGCGCGCCGCCCGCATCATCAGCGCCTGGGCCGACCAGTACCTCGTGAACTGAGCGGCACCGACTGACCCGCTGTGTCCGGCGTCACGTGGCTGTGGAAGCGTGGAGCCCGTGGACACTGGAGCAGTACTTGACCTCATGAAGCAGGTGGCCGCCGAGGTCATCACCCCTCGATTCCGATCGCTCGCCGACGGTGAGGTGATCGAGAAGAACCCCGGTGACCTCGTCACCATCGCCGACCGCGAAGCCGAGGTGCTCATCACCCAGGCACTCAACGCGGCATACCCCAATGCTGTTGTCCTGGGCGAGGAGGCGCACGCCGCCGACGGGAGCATCCTCGAGCGCTACACCGCGGCCGAGCACGCCTTCACCGTCGACCCGGTCGATGGCACCAAGAACTTCGTCCACGGCAACCCCGACCACGCCGTGATGATCGCCGAGACCGTTGCGGGCCAGACCGTGCGCGGCTGGATCTGGCAGCCCGAGCACCAGATGGCCTGGGTCGCCGAGCGTGGCGCCGGTGTCGAGCGCAACGGCGAGCGCATCGCCCGCCCGCCCGTGGGACCCGACGATGCCCCCCGGGGCGCCACTTCGATTTGGTCGCTGCGCGGTCATGAACTCGCCGATCTGCCTGCGCTGCAGCCCTCGTGGGTCTGCTGCGGTGTCGACTACCCCAACCTCATCGAGGGCAAGGTCGACTACATCCTCTACAGCCGCTCCAACGCCTGGGACCACGCGCCGGGTTCGCTCATGGTCACCGAGGCCGGTGGCCACGTCGGGCACCTCGACGGTGTCGAATACGGCCCGCGCTCGACCCTGCCGGGTCTCATTGTCGCGTCGGACAGGACGACGTATACCGCCGTCGCCCGCCGTATGCCGGCCGACCTCACCCCCCGCTGACTCCGGTCCACACCTCGAGCGACAGCGGCACGAGCCCGTCCGGGCGCTGCTCCAGGAGCCGGTCGTCCTCGGCCACGAACGCCTCACTGACCTGACGAATGTCGCTGGCGCCCAGCGCATCCAGCTCCTTGGTCCCGTCAGCGGCCAGCAGCACGAGGCGTCCACCCTTCGCCGTGACGGCCTCGTCGATCGTCGCGATGGTCGAGGCGAGACGCGAGGTGTCCTGGCGCAGGGTCTGCGTGGTCGACAGGGCCGGATGGCCGCACTGGCCGCGCACGACCTGCGGCCACTCGTTCGCGGCGCGCGAGTCCACCGCGAGGACGACGTCACCCTGCGCGAGCGTGGCGCACACACCCTCCACGGCTGCCAGCTCCCCCAACTCGACCCGCTCGGAACGGTGGGGCCATGTCGCGAACACAGTCGGGATGATCGTCGCAGCGACGACGGCCACGCCCACGGCGACCGCAACGGCCACAGGAGCACGGCGCGAGAGGTGGCGGACGGCATACGCCGCGGCAGCGACGCAGAGCACCATGACGAACGGCAGGACGATGACGAGCCGCCGTTCGGCCCACGGATGGTCGGGAGTGATGCCCGGGCGCCAGAGGGTCAGGACGGTGGACCCGGCGCCGACGAGCAACGGTCCGGTCCACGCCGGCAGCGACTCCCCGGCAGTCCAGCGGTTGGCGACCACGCGCAGGGACCAGGCGAGGGTGGCGAGCGCGATGACGAGTGCGGGGATGCCGACCCACCACGACAGCCACGCCACGCTCTGTTCGGCATAGGTGCGGCCACCGTCGACGGTCAGCCCTTGACGCAACTGGAGCCCGGCGACGACGCGCGACCCCGAATCGTCTGGCGACTGGCGCACGGTCTGCCACAACGGCCGGCTCGCAAGGAAGAGGCCAAGGACGACGACAGCCACACCCAGGCCAGTGGGCAGCAGGTGCGAAACCGCCTGTGGCACACCACCTCCACGTCGCTGCCACCACAGCATCCCGGCAGTCACCAGCCCCATGAGGACACCCAGGGCGACGAGCGGGACGAGGCTGGCGGCGATCGTGCCGAGATACTGGTTCGACAGCCACAGAGCTGCGAGGCCGGCGAGCAGCGTCGAGACCCCGGCCCCGAGCAAGGTGATCCGCGGCCACCGCTGCCCCTGCGCGAGGGCGAGTGCGGCCACCGGGATGAGGAGGATCGTCTCGCGCAGTCCGTCGATGCGGACGAATGCCGTCCCCCCGATGAGCACGCCAGCGAGCAGTGCAGCTCGACCGATCTCACCCTTGACCCCCTCCCGTGCGGCGATGACGAGAGCGAGTAGACCGCCGCCGAGGGTCACCATGGCCAGTGGTTCGGAATAGGTCGCGCGGGCCGTGTGCAGCACCGGGAAGAGCAGAGCCACACCGGCCGCGGCCAGGGGTGACCATCGCGGTGCACCGATACGGGCCGTCAGCAGGCCGAGACCGAGGATGCCCAGCGCGGACATGAGCGCCGGGAGGAGCAGCGCCCCGATCGGGCCGCCGAGCCACACTCCCATCGACCAGATCGCGCCCGGCCCGATGACGAACTGCGGCTGGATCTCCGGGTCCGCGTTGCTGCCGACCTCATAGAAGGCGGGGCTCGACAGCGTGATGCCGTCGAGGGCAAGGACCTCCGGACCACCGACCGATGCCACATCCACGGGCACCACCCGGCGGTTCGTCTCGGCCATGGACATCGCCGCCTGAAAGTAGCTCCCGGAGTCGCGCCGCGGCAGCACCTGCTCGGAACGCGTTGTGGCAGTCCAGATTCCGGCACCGACGCTGACGACGACCAGGAGCGTTGCGGTCCAGACAGGCAACGACCGAGCGGGTATGCCGTGTGCCCACCACCCGCACGCCACCGCGGCCCCAAGAGCCAAGGGCAGGACGAGCCAGGGGAACCAGACGCCGAGCCCGGCGAGGACCACGGCGAGCAAGGACATGACCACGACCCACGTCGCGGCCCCGAGGACTATCGTCTGGAGCCACCGACCTCCAGCCAGCTCGAGCGGTGAGGAAGGCAGGTCCTCGTCAGCGGTCGGCAGCGAGCGGCTCATGGGCGCCCACGCTATCCGCTGCCGTTGGCCCCCTTCGCGAGCCGGGCCCGACAGTTGGCGTGGCTCGGCTATTCGAGCCCCACGTGGCCCGGGTGCGGCTCGGACGGGATGACCCCGAGGCGTCCGGCCTGGAAGTCCTCGAAGGCCTGGATCAGCTCGGCGCGCGTGTTCATCACGAACGGCCCGTAGGCGGCCACAGGTTCACGAATCGGCAGCCCGCCCAGGATCATGACCTCGAGCTGAGGGCTGCGCGCCTCCTGGCGCTGGCTGGCGCTGACCCTGATCGAGTCGCCCGCGCCCAGCACCGCGAGCTGCCCCTTCCGGATGGGTTGCCGCTCAGCGCCGACCTGACCGTTTCCCGCCAGCACGTAGACGAGCGCGTTGAAGTCCGGGCGCCACGGGACGTCCACCTCGGCATCAGGCTCGATGGTGGCGTGGACGAGCGCGATCGGGGTATGCGTGATCCCGGGCCCGGCGTGCCCGCCGACCTCACCGGCGATGACGCGCAGCAGCGCGCCGCCGTCCGGTGAGCTGAGCAGGCGAACCTCCCCGCCGCGGATGTCCTGGTACCTCGGGTCGGACATCTTCTGCCGACTCGGCAGGTTGACCCACAGCTGAGTCCCGTGGAACAACCCACCATTGACGACGACCTCCTCGGGCGGCGCCTCGATGTGCAGCAAACCGGAACCGGCGGTCATCCACTGGGTGTCCCCGTCGGAGATCACGCCACCACCACCGTGGGAGTCCTTGTGTTCGAAGGTCCCGTCGAGCATGTAGGTCACCGTCTCGAACCCACGGTGCGGGTGCCACGGCGTGCCCTTCGGCTCACCCGGCGCGTACTCAACCTCGCCCATCTGGTCCATGTGGATGAAGGGATCGAGCTCGGCCAGATCGACACCGGCGAAGGCGCGACGCACCGGGAACCCCTCACCCTCGAAGCCACTCGGCGCCGTGGTGATGCTCCGGACGGGCCGCCCGTGGGTGGCCAGGTCGGGCGCGGCGAGCCTCGGCAGGGCGAGCACGTTGTCAACCGTCACTGCAGGCATGTCTACCTCCGTTGAGAGATTGAAGCTTCAACCAGTGTGTGTAGCGTGGTCCGTGTCCGGTCTATTCCACACCTGGGTGCCACCCTTCCCTCTTTCCGTAGGGTGACCGATGTGACCCGACCCGCCGATGTCCTGCAGCAGATGCTCCGCTCCGACTCCGCGAAGCCGCGGATCACGACCTACGACGACACCGACGACCCGACGCGCGGTGAACGCATCGAGCTCTCCGCCCGCGTCTTCGGCAACTGGGTGAACAAGGCGGCCAACGCTCTGCAGGACGAGTTCGACATCGCCCCCGGCTCAGTCGTCCGCCTCGACCTGCCGCCGCACTGGCGCACCGCCTACTGGGCCCTCGCCACATGGTCCGTGGGCGGCACCGTCAGCCTCGATGAGAGTGACGCAGACGAAGGCGGCACACCACCAGACCTGCTCGTCACGACCGACCCCGAGGCGGCCGCTGCCAGCGACTCCCCCGCGGTCCTCGTCACCCTCGCCGGCCTCGCCCGCTCCGCCAGCGTCCCCGTTGCGCAGGGCGTCATGGACGAGGCCAAGGAACTCAGCACCCACGGCGACCAGTTCGCCGCGTGGGAAGAGCCAGCAGACAGCGACACCGCACTGATCGCCGGAGGCGAGCGGACGGCATACGCCGATGTGATGGATTCAGCTGCGCCGCAGGTGGATTCAACAGAACGCCGGCACCTCACGATGACTGACACGGCCGACTTCCTCCGCGCCTGCCTTGCCCTGTGGGCGGCAGACGGCTCGGTCGTGCTCAGTCGCGGCGAGGCGCCGGCGGACGTCTTGACGGAGCGATCCCGGGTCGAAGGTGCTACCAGCGCCTGACCCCGGACCGGGTCACATCTGCTTCTCGATGGCCTTCCACGTCAACGTGGCGACGACACCGGTCGAGGCGAGCCTGGCCCGCCCCTGTGCTGCCTTAACCGCAGCCTCGGTGGCCGGGCCGAAGGACCCGTCGGCTCCGATCCGCAGAGCCTTCTGGAGCGCCACGACGTTCGCGCCCCTCGAGCCACGCTTCGCGACGGTGTTCCAGTAGGGCAGGAGCGGGTGCACCTTTGCCTCGACCTTGCTCCAGGTCGCAGCATCGACGACACCAGTGGCATTGAGACTCACTGACCGCTGGAACGCGACAACGCGCGCGGCGGTGGCCGGGCCGAAGGAACCATCGACCGCGACACCACCGATGCCGGCCTGGAGCACCTTGACCGCGGTGCCCCTGGAGCCCGTCCGGAGCGTCGTGGCCTTGTATGCCGTGAACTGCGTCGACGTCGACGTGCTCGGCGGCGGGGTGGTCGGTGGCGGCGTCACGGGCGCGGACTGCCCCATGAGGGCGGCCCACGTCTGCGCGGCCACGACACCGGTCGGCGAGATCCGCTTGGAGGTCTGATAGGCCTTGACCTTGGCCTCGGTGGCCGGGCCGAATCTGCCGTCGGCGCCGATGGCAAGCGCCTTCTGCAGCGCGACGACGGCCGGGCCGGTCGAGCCGCGCCTGAGGATGAGCTTGGCGTAGGGAGCGAGCGGCGACGCCACGGGCGGCGTCGTGACGGGCGGGGTGGAAACGCCCATGAGCGCGTTCCAGGTCAGCTTCGCGACGACACCGGTCGGTGAGATCCGCTTGGACGTCTGGTAGGCCTTGACCTTGGTCTCCGTAGCCGGGCCGAAGGAGCCGTCGGCAGTGAGCCCGAGCGCCTTCTGCAGTGCGACGACTGCCGCACCCCTGGAGCCGCGCTGGATGACCGTGTTGACGTATGCCGCAAGCGGACTGGGAGTCGTCGTGCCCCCGCCGGTCCGGGAGGGGACGAGCCTCAACTGGACGAGCTTGGTCCAGGTGGCGTTGTCGAGCTGCTTGGTGACGGCGACGCCGTTGCGCGACTGGAAGGACGCGACGGCCGCCTCGGTGGCCGGCCCGAACCGGCCATCCTGGGCGAGCTTGAGTGCTGCTTGGGCGATCAGCAGGTCCTTGTGCGTGTCACCGCGCTTGAGGAGGGGATAGCCACTGGACGTGGCAGGCGGGGTCGGGACGACGGGTGAGGTCGGTGCGGTGGTGGGGCCGGTGAGCTGGACGGACGTGAGGGCCTGCCCGGTCCACCACGACGTGCGCTTGTAGGCGCCGTCCCACGTGAACGAGATGTGGATGTGGTCGGTGTGCGGGGAGGAGCCGGAGTACGGCGCCCAGCCGCGGGCCGGGTCGTAGGCACGCCACATCTGGCGGTTCCAGATGATGTAGTTGATGCCGAACCGGCGGGCCATTGCCCCGGGGCGACCCTGCGAGTCGGGTGCCGAGAGCCAACGCGTGATCGCGTTGCCCAGAGCGAGCCCATCGCCGCTGTAGGCGTTGACCATCCAGTCGAGGGCACGGCCTTCACCGTGCTCGGCGGCACACGTGCGGTTGATCCCGTAGACATGCCTGCCGTAGTGGCTGTTGAGGAGCTGCGCAAACGCCGTCGGGCCCGGCAGGTCACCACTGAGGCAGCGGTAGCCCTCCTGGTACTTCGGGGCGATGTCG
This sequence comes from Knoellia sp. S7-12, assembly GCF_040518285.1. Taxonomy (GTDB): domain Bacteria; phylum Actinomycetota; class Actinomycetes; order Actinomycetales; family Dermatophilaceae; genus Knoellia. The sequence continues at coordinate 3,035,380 of NZ_CP155449.1, forward strand.
AGCGCGCTGGGCAGCGACTTCGTCGGGGGCGGCGGGACGCTCGTCGCGAGGGCGGCAGACGCGCTCCCACCCGCGAACGAGAGGCCGAGCGGGATCGACAGGAGAGAGACGGAGACGGCCCCGAGGGCACGAACCGGTCCTCGGGTCGACGTTGCAGGCGAAGTGACGCGCGTCAACGAAAGCTCCTCAGGGGGCGACAGGGGTGGAGACTTCGTGCTCGGGATCCGTCACAGACGTCACATGAGACACGTTGGCTCGCCATTTGTCCCACCTGTCACAGGGGTAACGCAAGTGATCAGGGGGAATTACATTGATGTACTTCGTAATACCCCGGCTTGTACAGAAGAATCTCTCGAAGAAGGCGTGAAAGTCGGGAGGATCTTCTGGACGTGTCGCCGGCCCATGATGACGCGGCAGCCCTGGACCCCCACCACATCGGCGCCCTCCCTCACGGTGACTAGAGTCACCGCCATGGACAAGGTCGTCTCCTCTGCAACCGCAGCCCTCGAGGACGTCCGCGACGGTGCCAGCCTGGCCGTCGGCGGGTTCGGGCTCTGCGGCATACCCAGCATCCTGATCGCCGAACTGCACGCCAAGGGGGTGCGGGATCTCGAGGTCTTCTCCAACAACTGCGGTGTGGACGACTGGGGGCTCGGCATCCTCTTGGGTGCCAAGCAGATCCGGCGGATGGTCTCGTCCTACGTCGGCGAGAACAAGGAATTCGCCCGCCAGTACCTCGAGGGCGAACTCGAGGTCGAGCTCACCCCGCAAGGGACTCTGGCCGAACGCCTCCGCGCCGGCGGAGCCGGCATAGCGGCCTTCTTCACGCCGACCGGTGTCGGGAGCCAGGTCGCCGATGGCGGACTGCCGTGGAGGTATGCCGCGGACGGCAGTGTCGCTCTCGCCTCACCTCCCAAGGAGACCAGGACGTTCAGGCTCGGTGGCGAGGAACGGACCTTCGTCCTCGAGGAGGGCATCGCTGCAGACTTCGGGCTCGTGCGCGCCTGGAAGGGCGACCGTCACGGCAACCTCGTCTTCAACAAGTCCTCCCGCAACTTCAACCCGCTCTGCGCGATGTCCGGTCGCATCACGATCGCCGAGGTCGAGGAACTCGTTGAGCCGGGTGAGCTTGACCCGGATGAGGTCCACCTGCCCGGGATCTATGTCCAGCGAGTCGTGCAGCTGACGCCAGAACAGGCTCAGGACAAGCGAATTGAGAAGCGCACCGTCACCGCGGCCGCGCCGACGACTGACAGCAAGGAGGCCTGACGATGGCTCTGACTCGTGACGAGATGGCTGCCCGCGCGGCCAGTGAACTCACCGACGGTTCCTACGTCAACCTCGGCATCGGACTGCCGACACTCGTCCCGAACTTCGTCCCGGACGACGTCGAGCTCGTCCTCCAGTCCGAGAACGGCATCCTCGGCGTGGGCGCCTATCCCAGCGAGGATGTGGTCGATCCCGACCTCATCAACGCGGGCAAGGAGACCGTCACGACGCGTCGTGGCGCGAGCTACTTCGACAGCGCGACGAGCTTCGGGATGATCCGCGGCGGCAAGGTCGACGCGGCGATCCTCGGGGCCATGCAGGTCTCCCGCGGCGGCGACATCGCCAACTGGATGATCCCCGGCAAGATGGTCAAGGGCATGGGCGGAGCGATGGACCTCGTCCACGGCGCCAAGAAGGTCATCGTCCTCATGGAGCACGTCGCCAAGGACGGCACCCACAAGATCGTCGACGAGTGCGACCTGCCGATCACGGGCCTGGCCGTCGTGCAGCGCATCATCACCGACCTCGCCGTCATCGACATCACTGAGGAAGGGCTCGTCGTGCGCGAGCTCGCCCCCGGAGTCACCGAGGACGAGCTGCGCGACAAGACAGGGCCCAACCTGACGTTCGACCTCTAGGGCGAGCTGATGGCGCGCCGATGCGCAGACACGTCAGGGTCCTGTGAGCTCCCATGCCGCCGCGTCCGGGGTGTCGACTCCGAGCCGGGCAAACGGCGCCAGGTCATCGGCGTGGGGCAACAGCTTGTCGACATAGACCCACCGGACTCCGAGGTCCCAGAGCTGCTGTCGGGCGTCCTCGGTCGGTGCCGCGATGAACCCGTCATTGAGCCGCAAGATCTCGGGCTTCCAGTAGTCGACGGTGAGCGAGTCGCGACCATTGGGTGCCTCTCTCGTCGCCCGCGGCGTGGCGGTCCACCCCTCCACGAGCGACTGCCGCTCACTGAACGCCGTGACCAGCCAGCGCCTGCTGTCGCAGCCACCAAAAGGTGATCGGATCGCGGTGCAGTGGCGGTTCGTCATGACGACATCCCGAGGTTGCGAGTTGTCCCGAATGTACCGAGCGGTATCGATCTGGTCCTGAGACACGGCGAGGGGCACCATGAGGGAGGCCGGCTTGGGAACCGAGCGGAAGAGCGGCGCTTTGACCGTGTCGAGCCCCGCGATGACCCCGGTGGTCACGGTGGCAACCCCCACGGTCGCGAGGCTGGCACGCACGCGAGCACCGGGCCTGCCTAGCAGCCAGGCTACGCCCGCGGTCAGGACAATGACGACGGCGGCCACAGCCAGGACTCGCCAGAGCATGGCGACGTTCCCGTCACCCAGCTTTCCGATCAGTCGTGTGGGGGCGAGGTAGACCAAGGCCCCCGCTGTCACACCCAGAGCCAGGAGCGGGCCGACGATGTTGCGCCCGAGGGCATGGGTCAGAGCGCGAGCACCCATTGCGGAGGCGATGGCCGCCAACGGCATTGCCGTCAGCAGGAAGTAGTACTGACTGCGACCGGGATGTTCGAAGAGCCCGACCGCCGCGGCCCCCGCGAACGCCCCACCGGCGAGGAGCCACGGCAACGGATCGCGACGGGTCCGGCGGCCGAACAGGGGGGCGAACGAGAGCGCTGCCCCAGTCAGTCCTCCCAACAAGGCCAGACCCGCAGAGGCTCGCACGAACCAGGGGCCCGGCAGTGAGCCGAGCATCGAGAAGACGTAGCTCTGCTCCGCGGCACCCTTCACTCCCAGAGCGAGTCCGGCGCTGGACCCGTGGAAGACGACAATCATGGCGAAGACAAGACCGGAGGCGACGACCACCAGATCCACGACGACCCGCAAGCAGAGGGGGCGGTTCCATAAGAACATCGCAACGGCAGCGAGGGCGAGCCCGGCGACCACGAGTGGTGAAGTCGCACCTTTGGTGCCGGCCGCGATGATCGACAGCAACGGCACCAGCAGGTAGGCGGCGCGCGGCAGTTCTCCGCGCCACCGCTGGTTCAGGAGCACGACCAGCGCCAGGAGCGTCGGCACGCCCAGGGCAAGGGTCGGTGAGTCAGGCGTGAGCGGGAGGCTCAGCGAGGGTATGGCGAACGGATTGCCCCGCGAGGCGAACATCGCGAGCACTGTCGCCAGCAGCGCCACCTTGGAGCTCCCGGACAACCGCAGAGCGGCAACCATCACGCAGACAGTCACGGTGATGGGCATGAGGGCGGGCATGAACCTGAGCAGGACCAAGTCGAGGTCGGCCCCGGAAGTAGCCGTGACATGGGCGAGCCACGCGTGGGTGAACCAGTGGTAGCCGAGGTCCTCGCCCAATACGGTGGGCCAACTGGTGGGTCCACGGTGCAACAACTGCGTTGCCAGGGCCTGGTGCAGGTACGCATCGATGTGCGGCCGGCCGAGACCTTCCCAAGTGACTTGGTTGGTGCGGAAGTAGGCGACGAGTTGCCGCAACGCCCAGAAGGAGCTGAGCGCGGTGAGTAGGGGAAGCCACCATGGCATCGTGGACAACTGCGCGGACAGGATTCGCCGCCGGGTTGGCGCGATGACGAGGAGGGCGGCCGCCACGACGATCGGCAGAACGAAACTGACCCAACGCTGGCCCGTCAGCCCGGCGAGCACCTGAGTCGGCACGGAAATCGCGATCCCTATTGCGAAGCCCATGGCCAGGTCCTCGAGAAGCCAGCCGTTCCGCGGGCGCACGGCCCGCCACAGCAGGGCACCCGGGAGGACCTGCATCAAGCCGACACCGAGGAGCGCACGCAAAGCCGCGTCGGAAGGGAGGCCGGTGCGCACGGCATACACGACATAGATCCCGGCCGCCGCAGCCACAACCACAACCGACATCAGGTTGTCCCACGTCGCCGGACTGAGACTCCTCTTGAGGCGTTGGGCGCGGCCGAGAGGATCTGAGTTCGTGTTCACGTGGCTCCTACAAGCGGGTCGTCAGCGGCCGGTACTCGTACTCCGCGTCATTCGAAGCGACTGTTAGAGTCCGTGAGTCATCTTTACATCAAGGTCTCAGGAGTTCGAACCACCCATGTCGACGGAGTCCGGAACGCCTGAGAACTCACCCGGCGTCTACACCCAGGGCTATTTCGAGACCCGGCTCAAGCCGGATGCGAGCCGCGCGAAGGTGTGGGAGCACCTCTGTGAGTACTTCCGCGAGTTCGTCCCGGCAGATGCCGATGTGCTCGAACTCGGCGCCGGCTGGTGCGACTTCGCAAATCACGTGAAGGCCCGTCGAGTGGTCGCCATGGACCTCGACGCCACTGTTGTCGCCGCCGCTGCGGACCACGTCGAAGCCGTCGTCGGTGACTGTTCTGACCTGTCTCGGTTCGACGACAACAGCTTCGACGTCGTATTTGCGAGCAACCTCCTCGAGCACCTACAGCGCCCGCAGTCCGACGCCTTGGTCGCGCATGCCCAGCGCGTCCTGCGGCCGGGCGGACGGCTCATCCTCATGCAGCCGAACTTCCGCCTCAATCCCGGCCGCTACTTCGACGACTACACCCACGTGGCGATCTTCACCGACCAATCGCTGTGCGACTACTTGGTCTCACAGGGCTGGTCGATCGAGAAGTCGATGCCCCGTTTCATGCCCCTGACGTTGAAGTCCAAAGGTTCCAAGCTCACGTTTGTCGTGCCGTGGTACCTCCGCTCTCCGATCAAGCCGCTCGCAGGACAGATGCTTGTCGTCGCCAACCCGGAAAGGGCCTGACAATCATGTGGCAGGGAAAGACGCTCGCGGTCGTTCTACCGACCTACAACGAGAAGGACAGCATCGCGGAGTGCATCCGTCGCTTCGAGGCGCTGCCTGAGATCGACCAGATCATCGTCGTCAACAACAACGCTGCTGAGGGCACCTCCGAAGAGGTCGCGACCACAGGGGCGACGGAATTCATCGAGACCACGCAGGGGTATGGGGCGGCCATCAAGCGAGGGCTGCGCGAAGCTCAGACCGACCTCGTCGCCATCTGCGAGCCGGACGGCACCTTTGCTCCAGAGGACATCACCAAGCTCCTCGCGTTCGCGTCAGAGTGCGATGTCGTCATCGGATCCCGCACGGTCTCGAATTTTATCTGGGACGGTGCCAACATGGGCTGGTTCCTCCAGTGGGGCAACTGGGCGGTGGCCAAACTCCTCGAGGTCCTCTACAACACGACCTATCTCAGCGATGTCGGTTGCACGTTCCGGGTGATGACCAAGGAGCACGCAGAGATCATCCTCGAACGCTCAAGGCTCGACGGTTCGGCTTACGGCTTGGAGATGTTGCTCATCTCGGTCATCACCAAGGCCCGCATGGTACAGATCCCGGTCAACTACCACCCTCGGGTGGGCGTCTCGTCGGTGACCGGGGAGCTCGGCAAGACCATCGCGCTCGGTTCCGAGATGATCGCCCTGACCTTCAAGATGCGATTGCGCGCGCGGTCGATCCGCCGTGGCCTGCGGACCCCGCGAGGCCCGCACCGTCAGGTTCGCGCCTCCTGACCTCGGGCCGCAGCCTTTGGGGCTGCGGTTTCGGTGTAGGCCTCAGGCGCGCGGCCTAGCCGTCTCGTCGGACAGGTGCCCCTCGGCGATCTCGCTCAACCCACTGTGGTCGCCGTGCTGGCTGAAAACGTGTCGACGGTAGGCCCAGAAGCGGAACGTCGTCCCTAGCACCAGTCCGACACCGTTGGCCGAGACGTTGTCGGCCAGGGCTGACTGGAACCCGAGCCCGTAGTGCGAGACCCACAGGCACGCCATGGAGATCAGGGTGCCAAGGGTCGCGACGGCGGCGAAGAGCAGGAACTCGTGGTGTGCCTTGTCGCGCCGGGTGTTCCTGAAGGTCCAGAACCTGTTGCCCAGCCAGGCCACGATCGTCGCGAGGGTGCCCGAGACGACCTTGGCGGTCAGCGGATAGTCGTGGAGCGGGCCCTCGCCGCCGGCGAAGCGGAGGAGGTTGAAACCCCCGACGTCGGTGACGAACCCCAGCGCGCCGACCACGCCGAACCGCCCGAGCTGACCGAACATGGAGGACGAGAGGAAGCGAGGTGCCACCTGCACCCTTTCGGTCGAGGAAGGAGGCAACACCATAGCAACGCGTCACTGCTTGGTGACCGTCACCGCCCCTGTGGCACGGTGCCAGCGCATCACGCCGCCCTCGAAGTCCTGCTCGTAGCCACCGGACCAGAGTCGGTTCTCCCCCAGCGGGAACCCTAGCGAGGACGCGGGCCCACCCACCTCGACGTAGTGGTCGTTCATCGACCCGAAGATGCCGCGCGCACCGGTGGTCGGGTGCCAGGCGACGCCGCCGAGCTGGAAGTCCTGGAACGCCCCATCGTTCGGGGTCGACTGCTCCGACGTGGGGTAACCGAGCCGGCCCGGGCTGCCGCCGAACTGGAGGAAACGCGTGAGGACCTCGCCGGACACGAACTTCGCGCCGGTCACGCCGGTGAAGTAGATCTGTCCGTTCTCGAAGGTCTGCACCCACCCGTTCGGCGTGGGTTGCCACATGTGCCACGCGGGCATCCCCGGCGGGGAGTCCGGCCCGCCCCGGACATCCCAGGAGGTGCGGATCCCACCGTGGACGGCGAACACCTGGTTGCGGTCGAACCGCAGCACGGATGAGACGCCCTTGCTGAAGTCTGTCCGCATCCCGCCGGCGATCGACCTCTCGTTGGCCACTGGCGCCCCCCACGCAGTCTCTCCACCCTGCGCCTCGTAAAGCCGCGTCGCGGCCGGACCGATCTGGAAGACGCTCGCTCCCGTGGACCAGAGGGACGTCCCGCTCCCGAAGATGGTCCGGACCCCGAAGGGCGTCGGTCGTTCACCCTGCTCGACCCAGCCCAGACTCTGCGCCCCGCCCCGGTTGACCCAGGAACGGTAGACGGGGCTGGTGGAGTGGTCGGCGAGCGCGTCGACAGAGGACCGCAGTGACGGGAGACGGGAGTAGAAGTTGCTGCCCGGGCACTCGGTCGTGTTGGTGTCCCGGTGTGCACTGATGAACGGCAGAGTCACCTTCGTCCCCTTGGGAAAGCGGGAACCCGAGTCCGCGCTCGTGAGGACGGTCGTGGCGGTCGGCGAGCGGTAGAAGGTGCTGGAACGCCACGCGATGACCCTAGCCAGCGCGGACATCGTCGCGGAGGTCGGCGTGGCGGTGGAGTAGTTTCCGAGGACGGAGACACCCCACGTGTCGGAGTTGAAACCCAGGGCATGGGCTCCGGTCACGGGTCGGTCGAGACCGCCGGCACGGCCCTCGAACATCTGGCCGTACTTGTCGACGAGGACGTGGTAGCCGATGTCGCACCAGCCCAGGCTCTTGGTGTGGTAGGCGTAGATGCCCCTCACGATGGCGGCGGACTGCGATGCCGTGTAGCTGTTGGTGCCGGCGGTGTGGTGGACGAAGACCCCCTTCAGGGTGCCCCCGTAGTTCGGCCCGCAGGTGCGCAACGACTCGTCGGCGCCCCAACCCGCCCGCGAGACGATGGCCGGGCGGGCCGTGACGGACTGTGCGGAGGCCATGGTCGCCGAGGCCGTCCCGTCACCGGCACTCTGACCGGGATGGATGAGCTCGACCTGGCCCAGCTTGGCCCGGGACGTGACCTCGCCGCGGCCTGCTGCCGCCGAACCTCCTCGCGGGAGGCGGATCTGCAGAGCCGCTGCATCAGGTCCGACCCAGACGGGGTCGGTGCCGACGCGCTGGCTGCGCGAGCTGCTCGGGTCGGTGGTGTTGGAGACCGACGTCTCCAACCACGGGCCCCAGCCTCCTCGGTCCGACCTGACCCTCACGAGGACGGCCGACTCGGCCGGAGGCGCCTCGTCCGCCGTCCACGTCAGGGCGACGATCGGCGCCGACTGCGCCACTTCGACGGTGTCCAATGCCACGGTGCGCAGGTCGGCCACGTCCCGCTTCGTCACCGTCGGTTCGACCGGCTTCGGTGCGAGAGCAGGAGCAGGTGCGGGTGCGGCTGTACCCGTGGTCGGCAAGGCAGTCAGGCCGATCGTTCCGACCACGGCGAGGACGGCGAGACGGGCGGCGCGGGTAGCCGCAGGACGAGGGGTCATTCGCAGCGCGAGGGACATGACGGTTTCCAAATCGTGTGGGGGGACACCCATTGAACCGTGTGACTAGTGCTAATGGAGCAAACAGGAGGCAAAAAGAGACTCCATTGTGACTAGTCGGACCTGGTCATGCTCCTCGGGGACCCAGAGCCGCCTCGAGGGCGTGCGTGAGGACGTCCTGCTGCCGTGCGTCGACCGGCGGCGGGAGGAAGGCTGCGAGCAGGCTGCGTTGCCCCGACCCCAGCCCCCGCTCCAGAAGGTGCAGCTCGGGGATCGTCACCCGCAGCGCGGGCCTGCCGTGCACAGCAGCAAGGTTGAGCAGTGCGGTGCTGTCGGTTCCGAGGACGACACGCGCGCCCACGACAGCCGGGTCGAGCTCAGCCGGGAGGTCGCGTGCGAGCTCGGGCCACGCGGCATACCGGCTTCCTCGCTCCGCGGGGTGCGGACGCACCGCGAAGCCGACCCCGACGTGGGCGCACGCTGACGCGACCTGCTCGAGGTGCCCCCGGAAGGCGTCCTCGGTCATGAGGCCGAGTTCGACCCAGGGCTGGGTGAGGTAGACAGCGCGGGCCTCCGCGACAGCGGCTCGGTGTCCGCTCGACGTGTCGGCAAAGCCCGCCGCGACCTCCGGAACGACGCGCCACGACCCGCCGACCTGTTCGTACAGTGCCCAGCGACGCTCGGTGAGCACGTGGGCGGCACCGGTCACCGCCCACGAGCGGACGGTCGGCCACGGTTCGCGGGCACCCTGTCGACGCCACGCGTCGCGGCGGGTCCGCCAGTCGCCATAGGTCCCGATCCCCTCGTCCACGACGACGACCTCGGGTCGTGTGTGCGCTCCAGCGACCAGTCGCAGGTAGGGCTTGATGCCCGGGGCGCCCACAGACAGGAGGATGCGGCGCTCTCCTGGGTGAGTCCGATCAACACCGCGGCCGCCGGCCGCCCGAAGGGTGAGCCTCGGGTCACGAGGCAGGAAGGCGGTGACGTGTTCCTGGCGGACGTTGTCCCTCCCGAGAAAGGCTCCCGACCCCAAGTAGTCGACGACGACCTCACCCGAGGTGTGGCCGAGTAGGTGGCGGAGATAACTGCCGGCGTGGACGAGGTGTGTCGCGCTGCGCACACCCGCAAGCGTGACGCGCACGACGGTCTGCGAGCTCACACCACCGGTGGCCGGCCGGCCCGGGTCAGCCGCCAGACAGTCCTCCACGTCATGGGGTGCCGCTTCCCTGGGTCCACGCGCCACCCTTCGGCGAAGCCCTTGAACCACACTCCGAGCGGCTCGGCCTCGTGAACGCGAGCCAGGGTGGCGGCGGTCCAGACACCGAGGTAGACGGGAACCAGCGGCGCAGGGAGGTTGCGGCGGGCAACCCAGACGCGGTTGCGTGCGTTCATCCGATAGAAGACCGCGTGTCGCGTCGGGCTGGTCGCCGGATGGTGCACCACCACGTCGGGGCAATAGCGCAGGCGCCACCCCGCGTCGACCAACCGGAAGGCCAGATCAATTCCCTCGTGGCCGTACCAGAAGTGCCCGGGCCAGCCTCCGACCTGATCGAAGGCCTCGCGGCGGATGGTGCACACGCCCTCCCAGAAGACGACCACCTCACCGCCGACATCCGCTCCACCGTTGCCGGTGCGCAGACGCGGCACCCAGCGGCGAGGAGCAGGAAGACCGTCGGGATCTGCGCCACGGGGTTGAGCCACGGCCAAGGACGGGTCGGCAGTGAATTCGTGAGCCAACCGCGACAGCACGTCGGGGCTCGGCAGGACCGCGTCGTCGTCATAGAAGAACAGGATGTCGCCGTGCACCTCACGTGCGCCGACGTTGCGCCCCTCCGGGATCCCGACGTTCTCAGGAAGATGGATGACCCGCACGCCAGCAGGGAACCCGACGGGCTCCCAGCCATTGCCGACGAGAACCACGTCGAGGTCGACACCGACCTGGGCGAGCAGCGAGTCCAGCGCCGAGGCAAGCTCACGCGGTCGGTTGCCCATGCTGAGGACGACGGCACCGACGCTGAGGGTCCCCGGCATGCTTCACACTCCTCGGTCGGTGTCAGGTGATGCGGCTCCGGTCGCCATGACGTCGCCCGCGCACACCGCGCCGCTAGTCTAGGTGACGCCCTCGCCCGTGCGTCCTGCCGGGAAAGGACGACAGTCGATGAGAGGACCCACGTTGGCAGCCACCCCCGAGTCGGAGCGCGCTCGCGACAACGTCACCGGAGCCCACGTCCTAACGGGTGAAATGCTGGTCTGGTCCGACTTCGGACGCGTCGCTGCACCCCTCGCGATTCAGGTCGTCCTCACCGAGGTGGTGCGCTCCCGCGCTCCAAAGAAGGTTCTCCTGGCGGGCCCTCGCGCGGCCATGCTGGTCGAGAACCTTCCGGCGACCGCCACGATCGAGATTCTGCTCAGGTCCATCCCCGACTCCCGCGTCGTCAGTGACGCGGCCGGCCTGCACGACCGCGCATCGCTGCACATCGGCGGGATCGACGCCTACGACAACGACACCGGCTTCGATCTCGTGGTCGCGCTCGGTGGGCCCACGCGACTCCTTGGTCCGGACTCGACCGGGATGGGTGAGGCCGAGGTGGTCGCCAGACTCGCCGGCCTGCTCGCCCCCGAGGGCACGCTCGTGGTTGACGTCGCCAACGAACTCGGCCTCCACGAGCTGCTCGCAGCACAACCCCTGCTCGACGTCGACGACGACGACGCGTGGCACATCGGCGCGGACGGGTTCAACCACCGTCGCCTGCACCTCGCCGAGCTCGAAGGCGTCCGACAGGACCAGGGGCTGACGACGGACGCACTCTTCGGCGCCTATCCGACCCCCGACGCCCACCACCTCCTCGTCGACGGAGCGGCTCTGGCCGAGGGCACACCCCGCCTCACTGATGCCGCCAGACGCCACAGCTGCCGGGCAGCCGAACGGCACTTCCGTGACATCCCAGCCCTGCGCGACCCCCGAGGCACCGTGGAGCGTCTCGTCGACGGTGGTGTGGTGACGCAATTGGCGCCCGCGTGGCTCCTCGTTGCGCACCGCGGCACGGCCGCGCAGAGCCTGACCCTGCCCGCCGTCATCGACGCCGAGACCTGGGTCGACCCGGCCTGGGCCCGCATCCACAGTGTCGACCACGGGGGCGTGTCGTCTGCAGTGTGGGCCAGCGGCAACGTCGACGCAGAGGTCAACGTCGGAGCGATCACCCGCGACCTCGCACCTCAGACCCCGGCCAACGGTCGGATCCTCGAGATGGAGCTCCGCGACGCCTGCGCGCGCCGCTCGCACCGCGACATCCGCATGCTCGTCGAGCAATACCGCACCTGGCTGCGCGACCCGAGCGTCTGGACCACTGCCACCGCCGAACGTCGCGGCTTTGCCACGATCGACAACGTCGTGATCGGGGACGACGGCACGCTGAGCGTCGTGGACTCGTCCTGGCGTCGGGCGGGGGTCCTCGGGGCCGACGACATGTTCGTCCTGGCCCTGCGCCAGTTCGCCACCCGGTTGATGGCGTCTGCGGCCCCACACCCGTGGAAGACGAGCACGACTCCCGATGAGCTCACCGCGTCCTTGGGTGCAATGGTTGGCACGGTCGTCACCAGCGACGTCGTCTGGCGCGTGGTGCGGGTGCAGAGCGAGATCGCCGCGGTCATCACTCCCAGTGACCTCACCGTTGCTGAGTTGATCGAAACCAGCCTCGAGCTCGGCGCGCTCCCCCTCAACCTCCCATCGGCCAACTCTGCCGGCTTCCGCGAGCTTCTCGCGCATGACCGCATGCGCTCGCGCCGAATGCGCGAGCACGACGGTCAGGTCGCCTGGCTCGAAGGCACGTTGCGTCATCGCGATCGCTACATCCGCGATCTCGAGCGCATCATCGAACGCTACGAAGAGACGCTCACCTGGAAGACGGTGCAGGCGATCAGGGCACCTCGTCGCATCGCCACCCAGAAGGCCGTCTCCACGGCGAAGTCCACCGCCAACGAGGTGCTTCCCCCCGACTTCATGAGCAAGGCGCGCCGCCTCGCCCGTCGCGCAGTCAAGTAGTCAGAAGGCGCAGGGCCAGAAGCGCACAGGGTCGGGAAGTCACCCGCTCAGGACGCCGAAGGCGACCACCAGGTCGCCCTCGTGCCTGACGGCATACGTCACGGTGTGACCTGCGAGTGTCACCGGGCTGCTGTCGACCGGTGACCGCGCGGCCATCACGACGATCGGGACGTCCCACAATTTGGCGCAGACCTCTGAGGCGCACCATGCGGCCCAGAAGCTGTCATGGCCGTCCCAGAGGCCGCGCCATCGCACCTCGAGGTGGGGCGGCAACGGCTGCGCCGCAATCTCGGCATCCACGGCATACACCTCGTCGTCGCCCCGCGGAGGCGACCAGCACACGACGCGACCGTCGGCAATTCGTGAGTGCGTCCCCCGCGTGCACGCGTGGTCAGTGGCGTGCTCGATCACCAGAGGTGTGAGCATCGCCTCCGCGAGGCGTGCGCTCGCGGCGTCGTGAGTCACGACCTCAGATGCCGCCGCCACCGTCAACGGTGATGACCTGGCCGTTGATGTTGGTGTCCTCGAACAGGAGCGTGTGCACGATCGGCACGATGTTGGACGGCTCGACGAGCCGGCCGGAGGGGGTGCGACGGGTGATCGTGTCGAGCTGGGTCTGGCCCAGCACGGAGGACATCTCGGACGCGAAGAAGCCCGGCGCCACACTGTTGACCAGGGCACGTCCGTGCATCTCGCGTGCCAGCGTGCGCATGGCGCTGTCCAGGCCGCCCTTGGTGGCCGAGTAGGCGACGAGTCCCGAGTAGCCGCGCTGCGCACAGATCGAGGTCACCATGACGATGCGGCCACGGTTGCCCTTGGCCATGATGCGGCGGAGCACCAGGCGCGTGAGGAGCAGCGGCGCTGTGAGGTTGGTGTCGATGATCCGCGCAATGTTCTCGGGCGACGTGTGCACGTGCAGACTGTCCTGGCCCGCCGCGGCGTTGTTGACGAGGGCGTCGATGGGACCGAGCGTGGCTTCGGCTTCCTTGAGGAAGGCCGCCACCGCCTTGTTGTCGGTGGTGTCCACTGCGCCGGCGACGACCGACTCCGGGTTGTCCTTGGCGAGCTGCTCGAGCTCCGGCGTCACGGTCCGCGCGAACGCTGCGACCTTGGCGCCCTGGGCGAGGATGTCCTCGACGATCGCGAGCCCAAGACCGCGCGACCCTCCGGAAACGACGACGACCGATGCGGGCCCGATGGGAGTAGTGGTGTCAGACATCGCTCTTCAGAGTCTCCTTGATGGGAATGGTGTCCAGGAATCGGATGCGCCGAGGGACGGAGTAGTCCGGGAGTCGCTCGGCGCACCACTGGGTGAGGTCGGAGTCGGTGGCTGGACCGTCGAGGACGACCTCGGCCGTGACGATGCTGCCGACGATGGGGGCCTTGCGACCACGAACGGCGGCCCAGGCCACCGACGGGTGGGACTGCAGGACGTTGCGGACGGCTGATGCCGAGACCTTGGCTCCGCCGACGTTGATCTCATCGCTCGCGATGCGGCCGGTGATGATCACACGTCCGTCGGCGACGTCGACTCGGTCGCCCGTGCGCAGCCGGGCATCGATGCCCTCGGCTCGCTTGGACGAGCTGATGATGAGTTCGTCGTTCTCGACGCTGAGGGTCGCCCTGCCGGGCGCCTCTCGGTCGAGCCACTCCTGCGGGAAGCCAGCGCGCCCGTCGTGCACGGCGATGGTGGCGCCAGCCTCGGAGGAGGCATAGATCCACGACACCCGCGCCTGGGGGAACATCTCGGTGAGCCTGCTGAGGATCGCCTGGTCGACCGGCTCGCCGCCGAGGGTGACCTGCTCGAGTGGCAACGCCGCGACACTCGCGGGATCGCGATAGAGCGCCTGTCGCCAGAAGGTCGGGGTGCCCGAAGCCGCAGTGACACCGGCACCCAACGCCTGCCCCGGCCACGTGTCGAGCTCGCTCGGCTCCACGAAGAGAATGTGCTGCTCGGGCTGGGTCAGACCCAGAGTGACGATCTGCCACCACGCGTAGGCGCCGTGGGCATAGGGGCACAGCCACGTGCGAGCAGGTTGTTGCCCGCCCACTGTGGTGAGCGAGTCAAGCGTGTGGGCAACGCGCTTGGGACGGCCCGTGCTGCCGCTGGTGAGCAGCCAGATGCGGCCCGGGCTGATGGGGCGCGTCGTCGTCGCGGGCAGCACCGTGTCACCGTCGACGACCGCCAGACCGGAGGCACGCAGGTCGTCGACCAACTCAGGGGTCATGCGGCTGCGGGAGGCGATGAGCAGCTCACCGTCACGGCGGCGCAGAGCCGTCACAACGGCGCGAGCGGCCTCGAGGTTGTCGGTGACCATGACCGCAGCAGCCGCGGGAAGGTCGAGTGGCTCGAGATCGCCCCAAGCCTGGGTGCTGGCTCCCGTGACGATCCGGTTGGCAGCGCCAGCCGGATCCGGGCCGCCGGACGTCACGCTGCTTGCAGCTGCTCGAGGAAGTCGAGCACGTCGGAGATGGTGCGGATCTGTCGCAACTCGGGAGCGTCGAAGTTGAGTTCCTCGCCGATCTCGTCCTCAACACGCAGGGCCAGCTCGGAGAAGTCGAGCGACCGGAAGCCGATCTGCTCCAGAACGGCCGAGTCCTCTGCCGGAATGGTCTTGCCCTGGGCAGACAGAACGTCAGCCATCATGTTCCGGAGGTCGTCCCGGCTCAGTGCACCCATGAATCCACCTCGAAGTCGTGAAGTTGGTTTCAGATAGTCTACCCACCACGATGGTGCGCCCAGACCTGAGTGCCGCACCGCCCGACCCGCAAGGAGCACGATGCTGCGTCCTGCCACGGATGCCGACAGCGCCAAGGTTCTGGAGTGGCGCAACCACCCCGAGGTTCGCGCAGTCTCATTGACCCAGCACGAGATTTCCGCCGAGGAGCATGCCAGCTGGTGGAAGGCGACGGAGAGCACCGAGTCCCGTGAGGTCTACATCTTCGAGCGGCACGACGTGCCCTCAGGCGTTGTCACCTTCTTTGACATCGACAGGGACGACCGGTCTGCGTGGTGGGGCTACTACCTCGACAACTCCGGACTGAGTGAGCGGGGCGAACTGCTCCCGGCCTGGATCGAGATCCAGCGCCAGGCCAAGCGATTCGCTTTTGAGCAGCTCGACCTGGACACCCTCGAGGGCGAGGTCCTCGAGGCCAACGACGCTGTGCGGCGGTTCAACCGCCGAAACGGCTTTGCGGAGATCGGCACATCGGTCCGCGATGTCGACGGCACCGCTACAACAGTGATCCACGTGCGCGCAACGCGCGACTGACCGACTTAACTTCTGAGACGAGACCGCCGTGACTGACTCAAACCCCACCCCCGTCGACCCCGGCGCTTCGCGCCCCACAACCACGTCGCTCACCATCGGGCAGCACGAGGTCGGACCTGACGCGCCACCCTTCATCATCGCCGAGATGTCGGGCAACCACGATGGCTCCCTGGACAAGGCGCTGGACATCGTTGCGATGGCGGCCGATTCGGGCGCCCATGCCATCAAATTGCAGACCTACACGGCAGACACGATCACCATCGACGTCGACGCGCCCGCCTTCCGACTCTCCTCGGGTCACGAGTTGTGGGGATCGCGCCGTCTCTATGAGCTCTACCAGGAGGCCCACACTCCGTGGGAGTGGCATGAGCCGATCTTCAGCCTCGCTCGAGAGCTCGGCATCCTGGCGTTCTCCTCGCCCTTCGACCCGACCGCGGTGGAGTTCCTCACCGACCTTGACGTGCCGGCCTTCAAGATTGCGTCGTCCGAGATCGTCGACCTCCCCCTCATCCGTCACGCTGCTTCCAAGGGCAAGCCGCTGATCATCTCCACGGGCATGGCGTCCGTGGGCGAGATCGCCGCCGCCGTCACCGCCGCTCACAGCACCGGCAACGACCAGGTGATGCTGCTGAGTTGCACCGTGAGCTATCCCGCGGACCCGGCAGCGTCCAATCTGCGCGGCATTCCCGTGATGCGGGAGGCCTTCGGAGTGCCGGTCGGCTTGTCCGACCACACGATGGGCATCGGCGCAGCAGTCGCATCGATCGCCTTCGGATCGTGTCTCGTCGAGAAGCACGTCACGATGTCGCGCGAGGGCGGAGGCGTCGACTCGGCGTTCTCGCTCGAACCCCATGAGCTCGCCTCCCTGCGCCGCGAGACCGAGGTGGCCTGGCAGGCCCTGGGTCAGCCACGCATCGGCGCGCGTGCTGCCGAACGCGAAGGCCTTCGCTTCCGACGCTCGCTCTTCGTCGTGGAGGACGTGCGCGCCGGCGATCCGGTCACTGCGGCCAATGTCCGATCAATCCGGCCGGCCGGCGGACTCGCCCCCGACGACTTCGGGCGGCTTGAGGGACGCGTCTTTCGACAGGACACGGCCAAGGGCACACCGATGGACTGGGACCTCGTCTGATCGCCTTCGGCGCAGCGCTCAGTCTCTGAGCACCTTCGGCGCAGCGCCCAGCCGCAGGGGTTGGGCGCTGGCCCGAGGGCTCAACCAGCCCTGATTGGGGTGCGCGTCACTCGGAAGTCGCAGACGGGCCCGCCGCACCCGTGGTGACGGTTGGCGCGGGTTCCTCATCGAGGTTCGACGCACCCTCCGGGTCACCTGCCCGTGATGAGCCACGTGCCTCATCGCGGTTGCCCCGGGTCGAGGTGCGATCCTTGTCATCGGGCTCCGACGATTCGAGGTCGTCCGTGGCGCTGTCGACATCGTCGTCAGCGCCGTCGAGCCACGACCTCTCGCCCAGCTCATTCTCGGCACCCGCGGGGCCGGCGTGGCTGCTGGCCGGTGACTTGCGCCTGCGCGTGAAGAAACCCTCAGGGAACTCCAGTGAGGGAGCGGGCGGCGGTGGACCGGGAACCGGGCCCATGGCCTCGGTCCAGCCGAACGCCTCGATGACCTCTTCGGGGTGCAACACATCCAGGGCGCCGAGCTCCTCGTCCGCCACCGACCTGGCGTAGTCCTTGGGGATCGACACCTGGTGCATGTCGGGCCACATCCGGCGCGGCTTGCCGACACCACCCAGGATCGCGTGGTCGGACTCGAGCGCCATCGGGTCGCCATAGATGCCAGCCTCGACGCCCGCGGCCGACGCATAGAGGATGGCGCTGCTCATCCGGTTGGAGACGACTCGCTTGTGTCGGCGCATCTCGGCGAGTTGCCGATAGAGGAACGCCACATCGGTGTCCTTCCAGAGGTAGCCACGCTCGCCGTGGGTGATGACCCGGACCCCGGCATCTTCGTACTCGCGGCGCACCTTGGGATTGTCGAACTCGTTCCAGTGCAGGCACACCGTGATCGGCACGTCGCCTTCGGTGCGCTTGATCTCGTTGATGTATGCCGCGTGGTTGCCGACGACCTGTTGGCCTTCCCATCCGTGGAACGGGTAGACGATGGTTCCCTCGCGCTCGTCCGGCGTGTTGCCCGGTTGGGTGAGCCACTGGTCCTGCTCCTCCATCCGGAGGAGATAGAGCCAGGGTGCGGCCACGAGTCGGTAGTCACGCAGACCAGCGGCCCAGCCGCGCCGCACACAGGCCTGGGACCAGACGAGCTTGGGGTAGTTCGGTGCGAACACGGTGCCCACGGCGAAGCCGTCGTGCATGTTCCATCCGTGCTGGAGGTAGCCCCAGATGCGCAGGGGCTCTTCGAGACCGACGTAGCGCGCCATGATGTGCGCGTGGCCGTAGAAGTGGTTGGCGTGGTGCATGTCAGCCCTGCACTGCGCGGTGCACGGCCTCGATGACCTGGTCGACGTCGCTGTCCTTGAGCCCCACGAACATCGGCAGCGAGACCTCTTCGCTGTAGAACTTCTCGGCGACGGGGAACTGGCCGCGACGATAGCCGAGGTCTTCGAAAATGGGGTGCCAGTGGGCGGGCATGTAGTTGACCTGGACTCCCACTCCGTCACTGCGCAGAGCATCGAAGACCTCGCGCCGGCGACCATCCAGGACGCGCAACGGGTAGAGGTGCCAGATCGGGTCGACGTGCCCACGCTGGGTGGGCAGGCGGACACCGTCAAGGCCTTCGAGGCCTTCTTGGTAGCGGGCGAAGATCTCGGCGCGCCGCGTCTTGAACGCGTCGAGCCGGCGCAACTGCGACAGGCCCAGCGCGCACAGGACATCGGGCAGCCGGTAGTTCAGGCCCCACGCGTGCACCTCTTGGTGCCACGGACCCTCATCGGGATAGCGCATGCGCTCGGGGTCACGCACGAGTCCGATGTTGTGGAACTCGTGAGCTCGCAGGCCCAGATCGGGATCGAGGGTCGCGACAGCGCCGCCCTCGGCGCTGGTCATGTTCTTGGTCGGGAAGAAGGAGAAGGTGGTGATGTCGGACAGCGACCCGACCGGACGCTCCTTGTAGGTCGATCCGATCGAGTGGGCAGCGTCCTCCAGGAGGAGCGTGCCCGTGCGCTCGGTGACCGCCTTGAGCTCGTCGACCTCAATGGGATGCCCGGCGAAGTCCACACCGGCCACGACCTTGGTGCGGTCCGTGACGGCCTCCTCGACGAGCGCCGGGTCGATGTTGAGGGTGTCGTCCTCGACGTCGACGAAGCGAATGGTCGCGCCGAGCGCCATCGCTGAGGAGGCGGTCGCCACGAACGTCATGGGAGTCGTGACGACCTCGTCGCCAACGCCCACTCCAGCCGCGGCATAACCGATGTGGAGGGCCGCGGTCCCGCTCGTGCAGGTGACGGCGCGTGCCGCTCCGGCCAGTTGCGCCAGAGCCTTCTCAAAGGCCGTGACCGTGGGACCGGTGGTCAGCCAGTCACCGCGCAGCACCTCGACGACGGCCTCGATGTCCGACTCGTCGATCGACTGCCGGCCATAGGGGATCACGAATCAGACCTCGGTCTCGAGGATGGAGACCATCTCCTCGCCGGAGAACCACTGGTCATTGTTGTCAGATGTGTAGTGGAAGCCGTCGACAACGGCCTCGCCGTCCTTGGGCGGGGTGTAACCCCACGACGCGAGGTCGGGCTGGAGGACGTAGCGGTCGCCGATGAGGAGTGCGCGGCGGCCCTCCTCGGCGGAGATCATCTCTTCGTGCAGCTTCTCGCCGGGGCGCAGCCCGATCTCGTGCATCTTGGCGCCGGGCGCGACGGCCTGGGCCAGGTCGGTGATCTTCATCGACGGGATGCGCGGCACATAGAGCTCGCCGCCCTGCATCTGCTCGAACGAGTCCATCACGAACTTCACGGCCTGAGGCAGAGTGATGAAGAACCGTGTCATGCGCAGGTCGGTGATCGGCAGGGATTCGCCGGCTTCGGCCAGACGCCGGAAGAACGGGATGACCGACCCACGGCTCCCCATGACGTTGCCGTAGCGGACGACACAGAAGCGGGTCTCGTAGGCCGCCGCGTAGTGATTGCCCGTGATGAACAACTTGTCGGCGGTCAGCTTGGTCGCGCCGTAGAGGTTGATCGGAGACGACGCCTTGTCGGTCGAGAGGGCCACGACCTTCTTGACGCCGGCATCGATGCACGCCTCGATGACGTTCTGGGAGCCCACGATGTTGGTCTGGACGAACTCCCACGGGTTGTATTCGGCCGTGTCGACCTGCTTGAGGGCGGCGGCGTGCACGACGTAGTCGACACCGTGCATCGCGCGGTTGAGACGGTGCTGGTCACGGATGTCACCGATGAACCAGCGCAGGCGCGGGTCGTCGCCGAACTGCTGACGCACTTCGTACTGTTTGAGCTCGTCACGACTGAAGATGACGACGCGCTTGGGATTGTGGTGGGCCAGAAGCTCAGCGATGAAGGCCTTCCCGAAGGAGCCCGTCCCGCCGGTCACCAGAATTGACGCACCCTCGAGCATGCTCACGAACAAACCTCCACAGCTTGATGACCTCGACACCCACCTTGGCGTGGTTCGCCGGCGGTCAACTCCTCGTCACGGCAGCCGCTGACGCGACCGGCTCGGCATCGCCTGACGAGGCTGACGCGAGCGAGGCTCAGGCTAACATCCACGTGATGCCACTCCCTTCTCCAACACCCTCAGGCCACCGGCTGCGCCACCTGCCGGAAGTGCACGTGGGATTGCGGTGTGACGCCGCCCCGTCGACCGGTGTCGGCCACCTCGCGCGATGTCTTGCGTTGGCCGACGAGTTGCGCTCACGGGCCGTCGGCGTGACCGTGATCGGTCGGATCGAGGGTGCTCCATGGCTGACCGAGGCGGTTGGGACTCGTGGCATCGAGGTGATTCCTGCTCCCGACGAGCCGGGCGACCTGGCAGCCCTGTGCCAGCAGCGGGGCCTCGACGCGGCGATTCTCGACGGCTACGACCTCCCACCCGGCACGGGCGGCAGGCTGCGCGAGGCGGGCCTGACCGTCCTGGCACTGCGCGACGGTCCGCACGGGAGCGCTCAGTCCGCCGACATCCACCTCGATCAGAACCTTGGTGCGGCGCCGATCAGCGACCTGCCCCGAGGCGAGGTGTCCCTGGCCGGCGTGGGGTTCTCACTGCTCCGCGACGACATCCTGAGCCACCGCAAAGACCTCACCGCACCACCAGACGACAGCATCAGGCTCAGGGTGCTGGCCTTCTTTGGCGGAACCGACGCAGCCGGGGCGGCGCCGACCCTGGCACCCCTCGTGCTTGCCACCGGACTCTCGCTCGACCTCATCGTTGTCGCAGCCACGGGCGACATTGCCGATCAGCTCGCCCGGGTGGCCGTCGGTGAGGATCAGCGCCTCACGGTCATTGACCCCACCCCGGACATCGCGGCTCACGCCGCCACTGCCGACCTCGTCGTCACTGCCGCGGGTTCGTCCGTGTGGGAGCTGCTCGCCATCGGATCCACCACCGCAGTCACGACCGTCGCTGACAATCAGCTCTTGGGCTACGCGGCGCTCGCCGAGCAGCGCGTGGTTGCTCCCCTGGGCGCCCTTGCCGACCTGCGCGATCAACAGGCATCGTCTGCGACCGCCCGGCTGCGTCACCTCCTTGGCGATCACCGAGCGCGCCTCGACCTGGCCCGCAGAGGTCGGGCCTTGATCGACGGACGCGGCCGCGAGCGCGTCGCCGATGCACTGCTCGCCGCCGTGGAAGCCCGACCTCACCCATGACCCGTCGAACCGAAACCGGAGATCCCGTGCGCCGCACTCGTGTCGTCATCCAGTCCCGCCTCAACTCGTCCCGACTTCCCGGCAAAGCCATGCTGACGATGGGGGGTATGCCGCTCATCGAGCTCGTCGCCCGTCGCGCCTCCCGCAGCGGTCACGAAGTCGTTGTGGCCACGAGCGTCGAGGACTACGACCGTCAGATCTCCACCCACCTCGAGTCGGTGGGGATCACCGTGGTGCGCGGTTCCCTGGATGACGTGCTCGGTCGCTTCGTCGTCGCCTGCGAGGGTCTGGCCGATGACGACTTCGTCGTGCGTCTCACCGGGGACAACCCCCTCTCCGATGCTGACCTCGTGGACGAGCTGATCGAGGCCACGCTGGCGTCGGGGCACGTCTATGGGCGGGTTGACATGGAACGGGTCCCCGAGGGCCTGGGCGCCGAGGTGTTCACCGCCGCGGCAGTGCGCGACGCGGCGGCACAGGCCACGGACCCCTACGACCGGGAGCACGTGACGCCCTGGCTGCGCCGGACCCTGGGCGAGCATCTCTTTGCGCCCGAAGGAACAGTCATGGACATCCACGCCTACCGAGCCACCGTGGACTCGCTCAGCGACTACGTCCGCGTCTCTCGACTGTTCGGCCACATCGAGGACGCGGTCACGGTTCCGTGGCGTTCCCTCATGGCCGAGCTTGGGCGTGAGGTCGAGGCACGTGGTGACCTGGTGCCCCGCAAGGACGCTTCCCTCGGCGGGCAGTCGGGCCTCATCCTCAGTGCCCGCACGTTCGCGGCCCAGAGCCCGCTCGGGCAGAGTCCAAGTCAGCGGGCCGCCAGCTTGCGAGCTCTCCTCGCTCGCGCGGTCGACCAGGGCGTGAGCCACGTCGATGTGGCTTCCTTTGACACCGGCGCGGCGGAGGCGCTCATGGGTGCCACCGAACCTGCCTTGACGCGACGCCTCAAGACCATCTTGCACGTCGACGCCACGGCCACCGACTTGCCGTATGCCGTGGAGCGCGCCTTTGCGGCCCTCGGCCGGCGTTCGGCGGCATACCTGGTGCTTCCGTCGTCAGGCGCGCTGCACGAGACCTGGGAGGTCGCCCGCGGCTACCTCTCGGACGGGGCGGTTGACCGACTCGGCGTCGTCGTCTCCAACCCTGCCGAGCTCGCGGCCGCGTCCGCGCTGGCCGATCTCGGCTACCTGGAGGTGCGAGGCGCTGACGGGGCGGCGTGGACCCGCGACCTTGACGCCGACCTCACCCGCCTCGCGCAGTCCGGGGTCATCATCAGCGTCGGACTTGGTGCAACCAGCACGGCCCTGGCGGTCGGCCCGCGGGCCATCCTCGATCGCACCTGGGTCAGCTCTGTAGTCATCGCCTGTGACGACGAGGATCAGTTGATCTCCGCCGTCGCGTCCCTGGCCTGAACCACGAGAGGCGATCGGACGGCATACGCGACAGACCCGACGCACTCGTCAAGGAGTTGCAGCGTTGTCGGCTCGATAGTCCTTGAGGATCTCGTCCATGGCACCGTCGCCCACGAGCTTGCCCGAGCGCAGATAGAGCCCACGGGTGCAGAAGCGTTGCAGGTCCTTCTCGCTGTGCGACACGAGGAAGAGCGTGCGCCCCTGCGCGAGCAGCGATTCCATCCGGCCGTAGCACTGCTCACGAAAGGCGGCGTCTCCAACGGCGAGGACCTCGTCAACCAGGATGATCGGCTCGTCGAGGGTGGTGATGAGAGAGAACCCGAGGCGCACCTGCATGCCCGAGGAGAAGTGACGGAACGGCATGTCGAGGCCGGCCTTCACCTGGGGCCCGGCGAACGCGACGATGTCGTCAAATCTCGCGTCGACGTCCTCCTTGCTCAACCCGTGAAGGCCCGCTGTGAGATAGACGTTCTCGCGGGCCGAGAGCTCACCGAGGAAACCCCCGGTGAGTTCGATGAGGGGCGCGACCCCGCCGTTCACGCTGGCCTGACCGGAGTCGGGGATGAGGACGCCCGCGATGACCTTGAGCAGAGTCGACTTACCGCCCCCGTTGGAGCCAACGAGTCCGACGGCCTCCCCCGGCCCGACGTCAAAAGTGATGTCGTCCAGCGCCCAGAAGGTCTCCGTGGGTGAGGTGTTGCGGCCCTTGAGGACCATCTCGCGCAGGGAGAGGCGACGGCGGCGGGAGCGATAGAACTCGATCCCGAGGTGCTCCACCTCGATCACTGCCTGGTCGGCGGCTACCTGTGGGTCGGTCATCAGATCTCCTTGAGCACGGCACGTTCGAGGCGCCCGAACACGAACAGGCCGGCTGCGATCAGCACGGCGGTCACTCCCAGCCCGGCGAACACGGGGGGCCAGTTCATCGGGGCATCGAAGAAGCCGGCGCGATAGAACTCGAGTATTCCGCTGACTGGGTTGAACCAGAGCAGGGTCTGCAGCCATTCGGGTGCACGTTCAACGACATAGATGATCGGCGTGCAATAGAACATCATGCGCAAGATGATCCGCACGACGCGGATGGTGTCATCGGCCAGGACGGTGGCTGGTGCGAGCAGCAGACCGATTCCCACGAGAAGCAGGAACTGCAGGACGAGTCCCACGGGGAAGAGCACGAGCCGCCAGTTGAGGTCGAGTTCGCCGCGGATGAGATAGACGAGGGCGAAGCCGAAGAGGATCGGCAGAGAGAGCAGGAACTCCACGCCCTTGGCCAGGACCACCCGGATGACCCAGAGCTCGCGCGGAAGGTTGGTGGATCGCACGAGTTTGGCCTCGGCCAGGAGGGCCCGCGCCGTCTCGTTCACCGAGGAGTTGAACCACTGCCACGCCAGGAGCCCGGTGATGAGGAAGAGGAAGTACGGCTTGTGGCCCGCGTCGGGACGCTTGAAGACCACCGCGAAGATCATGAAATAGATGAGCGCCATGGCCAGCGGGTCGAGAACAGTCCAGACATAGCCCAACCAGGACCGGGCATAGCGGACGCGCAGGTCCCGCTGGACGAGAGTCCTGAGGATGCCGCGGCGATCCCAGACCCGTCCCCACCGAGTCGCGAGACCCGGAGGCGGGGCGGGGGGTTGTCTCGTCATCGTTTCTCCTTGGCCAACAAGTGGGCGGGACGGCTGGTGAGGAATCCCCAGGCCCAACTGCCGTGCATGGTAGCGAGCGCTGCCGGCACCCGGACGGCCACCGCAGGGCCTTGGGCCCGGCCGATGACCAGACCGCCGACCGTGACGCTGGCGGCATACGTGGCAGGGACGACCCACAACGGCGCCCAGACGAATCCGCCGACAAGGCCAGCCGCACAGGCCAGGAGCGCCACCGGAGGTGCGAGGTAGCGCGCCGAGATCGTGCCGTTGTGATGGGTGGCGACCACGCGGCGCCACCGACCGTAGTCGCGATACTGCTTCCCCAGGGACCGGATGGTGCCCCTCGGGCGGTATTCGACGGAGAGTGCCGGATCGAACCAGACCACCCCGCCAGCACTGCGGATCCGGTGGTTGAGCTCCCAGTCCTGGGCGCGGTCGAACCGGCGGTCGTAGCCGTCGACCCTGGTGAGCCAGTCACGGCGGAACACGCCGAGGTAGACAGTGGGCGCAGGACCAGCTACGCCACCGGTGTGGAAGGCGGCGCCACCGACACCGAGCCGCGAGCGCATGGCGGTGGCCACCGCCTTTTCGAAGGGCGAGTGCCCGACCGCGGCCATCACGCCTCCGACGTTGGCCGCACCCGTCTCCTCGAGGCTGCGAACGGCAGTATTGATGTAGCCGGGAGACAGGAAACCGTGACCGTCGACGCGGACGACGACGTCGTGACGGGCGGCGGCGAGGGCGGCATTGAGAGCGTCCGGGGTGCGACCCGTGGGGTTCTCGACGACGACGATTCGGACGTCTTGCGCGGCCAGTCGCTGCGCCACACCCATCGTGTCATCACAACCCGGCCCCACCGCCAGGATGACTTCGAGCTCACCCGCGTAGCGCTGCTCCATGATCGCGGTCACGGCCCGTTCGAGGTGGTCCGCCTCATTGAGCAAGGGCATCACGACGGAGACCGAAGGAAGGGGCGCAATCGTCATAGCAGAGCGAGACTACCCCGCGACGCTCCCGGGACTGCGACGCGATCCAGTTATCGTGGCTCCATGCCACAACGCCCACCGCGCCCACGCGCCGACGACGTCCGAGCCGTTCCGGTGAATCGGTCGGCGGATGACGGCGAGGCCATGGTGGTGGACACCCGTGGGCGGCGTCGGCCCCTATCGTCGAGACGCGACGCGGCTCCCGAGCGCCACGTGGAGGCACCAGCACGCGCACCCGCTAAGCCTGCGCCGCGACGCGATGCTGCAGACGAGCGCCCGGTCCGCCAGAAGCAGACGCCGCGCCAGTCGGCCCCACGTCCTCAGGGACCGCCCCGCGGTGGTCGCCCCGTGGCTGGCCCGGTCGACGGGGGTCAGCCGCCCCGCCGCCGCCTGTGGCGCCTCGTCCCCCTGGTCCTCCTGCTCTGGCTCGCCTTCCTCGTCATCACCCCCTTCCACGCGTGGAGCTCCGTCTCACGCGTCGACGACACCCCGGGAGGTGACCGTCCCGCCGAGACCCCGGGCGACACCTACCTCCTGGTGGGTTCGGACGCTCGTGACGACCTGACGGCCGCGGAGCGCAAGGAACTCGGCACCGGCAGCACCGCAGGCAAGCGCACCGACTCGATCATGCTCGTCCATGTGCCGTCCGGCGGCGGCAAGTCAGCGATCATCTCGATCCCCCGCGACAGCTTCATGCCGATCCCGGGAAGCGGTAGCAACAAGGTCAACGCGGCCTACGCCATCGGCGGCCCCCAGCTCCTCGTCGAGACCCTCGAGCAGGTGACCGACCTGCGCATCGACGGCTATCTCGAGATCGGCTTCGGCGGGTTCAACTCGGTCGTCAACAGCCTTGGCGGTGTCGACATCTGCGTCCCGTTCGACATGGACGACCCGAAGGCCCACATCAACCTCAAGAAGGGGTGCCAGACCCTCGACGGCAAGAACGCCCTGGGATTCGTGCGCGCTCGCTACTCCGACCCGCGCGGCGACATCGGCCGGGCCGACCGCCAACGCCAGTTCCTCGCGGCGATCATGAAGGGTGCAGCGACTCCGTCGACCGTCCTCAACCCGTTCCGCTACTGGTCCTTCACCCACACGGCGGCCGGTGCGGTCGGCGTCGGCGAGGACACGTCCATGAAGGACGCGTCCAACATCCTGCTCGCCATGCGCGGCGCCGGCAACGACTCCACCCTGAGCCTGACCGTGCCGATCTCCGACCTCGACTACCAGACGTCTGCCGGGTCATCGGTCAAGTGGGACACGGAGCGGGCCCAGGCACTGTTCACCATGCTGCGCGAGGACCAGCCCCTCGAGGCTCCCCCGGCCGGCACCGACGGCAAGCCGAGCGACGGCTGAGCCCGCCCCGCCCACAGAGGGAGATGGACGGCATACGCCGTCGTTCGGGCGTCAGCCCTTGAGCAGTTGGCGTGCCATGACGATGCGCTGCACTTGGTTGGTGCCTTCATAGATCTGGGTGATCTTGGCGTCGCGCATCATCCGCTCGAGCGGGAAGTCGCGGGTGTAGCCCGCACCACCGAGGAGCTGGACCGCGTCGGTCGTCACCTTCATGGCGACGTCGGACGCGAAGCACTTGGCGGCCGCACCGAAGAACGACAGGTCGGCATCGCCCCGCTCGGACTTCGCCGCTGCGACATAGACCATCTGACGAGCAGCCTCGAGCTCCATCGCCATGTCGGCGAGCATGAACTGGATGCCCTGGAACTCGGCGATGTTCTTGCCGAACTGCTTGCGCTCCTTGACGTAGGCCACCGCATGGTCGAGTGCTCCCTGCGCGATGCCGACCGCCTGGGCGCCGATCGTGACGCGGGTGTGGTCGAGGGTGCGCAGAGCGATCTTGAGGCCCTCGCCGGGGGCGCCGATGATGCGGTCGCCGGGGATGCGCACGTTGTCGAAGATCAGCTCACGGGTGGGGCTGCCCTTGATGCCGAGCTTGCGCTCCTTCTCACCGAAGGTGAAGCCCTCGTCGGACTTCTCCACCACGAACGCGCTGATGTTGTTGCCGCGCGCGCCCTCGGGGTCGGTGACCGCGAGGACCGTGTAGTAGTCGGAGACACCGGCATTCGTGATCCACGACTTCTGTCCGTTCAAAATCCAACTGTCATCGCCGGCTGATTTGTCCAACTTGGCCCGGCACTTCATCGAGGCGGTGTCGGAGCCGGCTTCGCGCTCGGACAAGCCGTAGGAGAAGGAGGACTTGCCCTCCGCGAGTGGCGTCAGGTACTTGCGCTTGATCTCCTGCGACCCCCCGAGGATGACCGGCATCGAGCCGAGCTTGTTGACGGCGGGGATGAGTGACGAACTCGCGCACACGCGCGCAACCTCTTCGATGACGATGCAGGTCGCGAGCGCGTCGGCGCCGACACCGCCGAACTCCTCACCCACATGAGGCGCGAAGAAGTCGGACGCGACGAGCGCGTCGTGCGCCTCCTGCGGGTAGCGCGACTCCTCGTCGACCGCAGCCGCGAACGGCGCGATCTTGGCCGCTGCCAGATCACGGACCGCGTCACGGATCGCTTCGTGGTCCTCATTGATCTGGAACAGGGGGAAGTCGCTCGATGAAGTCACGCCGCGATCCTATCGACGCGTATGCCGTCACCCTGCCGGATTCCGTGTGGGACCGACCACTCAGCGCAGGGCGGGGATGACCTCTCGTTCGAACAGCTCGACCCCCGACAGGTCGTAGGCGGACTCCATGAAGTTCGTGATCGCATAGGTCATACCGAGGTCCTGCAGGTCGGCGAGAGCGCTGGCCACCTGGTCGGGGGTGCCGACGGCCGGGCCCTCACGATTGGTCTTCATGGTTCGCGCAATTGCCTCCTCCGGGACTCCAGCGCTGCGCAGATGGTTCTCGATCCAGCGCAGGCGCTCCTGCACCTCTTTCTCGTCGCGCCCGATGATGACGTTGAAGTCCGAGGACCGCGTGATCGTGTCGAAGTCCCGACCCACATCGGCACAGTGCTGCTTGAGGACCTCGCTCTTGTGCCTGAAGACCTCGGGCGTGCCATCGAAGTTCGTGTAGTCGGCGTACTCGGCCGCGATGCGCAGGGTCTTGCGCTCGCCGCCACCCGCGATCCACATCGGGATGCCGTTGAGCTCAGAACCCTCAAAAGCGGTGCCCTGCAACGGTTGTGGAAAGCACATGGCGCCGTCGACCTGGTAGTGCTCGCCGGCATACGTTGCCGTTCCGGTGGTCCACATCTGACGGAAGATCTCGACACCCTCACGCAGTCGTGCGAGCCGCTCCCCCGCACCCGGGAAGCCGTAGCCGTAGGCGCGCCACTCGTGCTCGTACCACCCGGCGCCGATGCCCATCTCGAGCCGACCCTCCGAGATGACGTCGACCGTCGCTGCGACCTTGGCGAGGTAGGCCGGGTTGCGATAGCTCATGCACGTGCACATCTGGCCGATGCGGACCCGACCCGTCACGCCGGCGAACGCTGCCATCAGCGACCACGCCTCGTGCACGGCTTCCTGCGTCGGGTGTGGCACCGGGTGGAAGTGATCGAAGACCCAGATCGACTCCCAGTCGCGTATGCCGTCCGCTCGCCTCGCGAGCCCCGCCATCACGCCCCAGTGCTGCGCCGGCTCGATGCCGACGAGATCGTGACGCCAACCCTGGGGAATGAACAGACCGAATCGCATGCCCTTCACTCAACCCGTCCGCCACCTCCCCCGCAAGCCCCCCGCCCCACAAGCGCCCGTGCGAGGTGCATGATGCAAACGTGAGTTTCCGACAGCGCAATGACCCTGACCTCATCCGCGAGCTCCTCAACGACCCCGGCGTGTGGGTCGTCGTCGGGCTGAGCAACCACGTCGAGCGACCTGCATACGGTGTCTCCCAGTGGCTCAAACACGAGCTCCACAAGGGGATCGTTCCCGTGCACCCCAAGGCCGAGACGGTTCACGGGCAGCAGGGGTACGCGACGCTGGCCGACATTCCCGACCAGGACATCAAGGTCGTCGACTGCTTCGTCAACTCCGCCAACGTCGGTGCGGTCGTGGACCAGGCCATCGAGCACAAGGAGCGCCTCCAGATCGACGCGGTCTGGATGCAGCAGGGTGTCATCGACGACGCAGCAGCCGCGCGGGCACGCAAAGCCGGACTCGACGTCGTCATGGACACCTGCCCCAAGATCGAGTGGCCCAAGGTCAAGCACGAGGGCTCAGCCCGCTAGGACCGACCCCTTGCGCAGTCAGGTCTGTGAGCGGCGTTCGCGCAGGGCCTGGCCCTTGGCGTGCGCCTGATTGCGCAGACCCTTGCGGAACTCCCCCATCGCTGTGCGCAGGCGGGCCGCCTCGTCGCCCTCTCCGGCGCCGAGGATGCGCGCGGCGAGCAGCCCGGCATTGCGGGACCCGCCCACCGACACCGTCGCGACCGGGACTCCGCTCGGCATCTGCACGATCGAGAGCAGCGAGTCCATGCCGTTGAGGTGCTCGAGCGGGACCGGGACGCCGATCACCGGCAGGGACGTGACGGATGCGAGCATCCCGGGCAGGTGAGCCGCACCTCCGGCCCCGGCGATGATCACCCGCAGCCCGCGCTCCTCGGCGTCGAGGCCATAGCTGATCATCTCGTCGGGCATCCGGTGCGCCGAGACGACATCGACCTCGTGGGCGATCCCGAAGTCGTCGAGCACCTTGGTCGCAAGTTGCATGACAGGCCAGTCACTGTCGCTGCCCATGACCACACCGACGACGGGCGAGCCTGCAGGAGAGGGCGATTCGCTCATACCGGTCATTCTTGGACAGCTCCTTCGATGTAGTCGGCCGCGTGACGCGCCCGCTCGCGCAGATCGGCGAGGTCGTCGCCGCTCACGTTGACGTGCCCGATCTTGCGACCGGGACGCACCCCCTTGCCATAGAGATGCGCCTTGATCTCGGGGTCACGCGCCATGACGTGACGGTATGCAGGGTAGAGGTCTGGGTGCTCGCCGCCGAGGATGTTGCCCATCACCGTCCACGGGTGTCGCGGCTTCGGTGAGCCGAGCGGCAGGTCGAGGACCGCGCGCAGATGCTGCTCGAACTGGCCCGTGACAGCGCCATCCATCGACCAATGGCCGCTGTTGTGCGGCCGCATCGCCAGCTCGTTGACGACGAACTCGCCGCCGGGCAGCTCAAACATCTCCACCGCAAGGACACCGGTGACGCCCAGTTCACCGGCGATCCGCAGGCCGGCCTCGGTGGCGTGTGCCGCGAGATCGGGGTCAAGGTTGGCCGCCGGCGCGATGACCTCGGTGCAGATTCCATCGGCCTGCACTGTCTCGACGACCGGCCATGCTGCGGCCTGGCCGGACGGGCTGCGGGCCAGGAGCACCGCGAGCTCACGGGTGAAGCCGACCTTCTCCTCCAGCAGCAGGGGCGAGTCCTCGGCCGCAGCGCGCTCGAGCCAGTCGGTGAGTTCGGCGGAGGAGCCGATGACCCGCACACCCTTGCCGTCATATCCACCGCGAGGGGTCTTGGCGACGATGGGCCAACCGACGTCGCCACCGAAGGCCTCGACGTCCGCAGCGGTTCTGGCGGCCACCCAGCGAGGGCACGGGATGCCCAGGGCCATCAGCCGCTCGCGCATCGCCAGCTTGTCCTGCGCGAACACGAGAGCCTCGGGTGTCGGGTGCATCGTGACCCCCGCCTCGGCCAGGGCTCTCAACACGTCGGCGGGAACCTGTTCGTGGTCGAACGTCACGACGTCACACTCACGGGCGAAGGCCAACACGGCCTCGACGTCACTGTGCTCACCGACGGGCGCCGACGGGATGACGAGGGCAGCGCTGGCGTCGGCCGCCTCGGCCAGAACACTGAGCGTGAGCCCGAGTTCGGCGGCAGGTCCGGCACACATCCGGGCGAGCTGACCGCCCCCGATGATGCCGACGACGGGGAATCCTCCGGGGGCGCGCAGGGGAGCAGTCACCCCGGGAGGATATCTGCGAGTGGTGCCCACCCGGCATACCGGGATCTTCTGCGCCCAAGTCTCCCGCACGCCGCCGGACAGTTACGCTCGCTCGGTGACGTCCACGACACCCGCCGGGGGCCCGATCAACCGGCTCCGCGGAGCGATCGGGGTGCTCTATCGCGAGGCCATCAAGTTCGGTGTCATCGGCGCCATCGCCTTCGTCATCGACATGGGCAGCTTCAACCTGCTCCGTCAGACCCTCCTCGAGGACAAGCCGACGGCTGCGGTCATCGTCTCGGCCTCGATCGCAACGGCGTTCTCCTGGCTCGGCAACCGCACGTGGACCTTCCGGCACCGGCGCAACCGGCCGGCTCACCACGAGGCAGCACTCTTCGCGGGTACCAACGGCGTGGCCCTGCTCATCCAGGCAGCTGCGGTCGCCTTCTCCAACTACATCCTCGGCTACGAGTCACTCACGGCCGACAACGTCGCCAAGATCGTCGCCATCGGGTTGGGGACGCTCTTCCGGTTCTGGGCCTACCGACGGTTCGTCTTTGCCGGGGAGCCCATCGACGTCGACACCTCCCCGCTCGCCGGCCTCCACGAAAGCGCCGAAGACCAGCGCTGACGAGCCCACGGTGCGTGAGTCAGTCGTCGGCTTCGGAGAGGAAGACCGCGAACACCGCGGGCTGGGTGCTGACGAGCTCTAGGCGCCCACCGTTGTCCTCGGCCAGGTCGCGGGCCAGAGTCAGCCCGAGTCCCGAGCCCGACGACGAGACCGACCGCTCGAAGATGTGCGGCGCGATCGTCGATGCCACCCCAGCACCCTCGTCACCCAGCTCGATGACGACCGACGGACCGGCACGGCGGGCCGCGATGTCGACCGTGCCGCGACCGTGCGCGAGGGCGTTCTCGATGAGCGTGGAGACTATCTGGGCCAGGGCCACAGGGGTCGCGCGGACCCGCAACCCACGTTCGCCGTGGATGCGCATGCTCCGCTTGGATGCCGCGAACGCCGGCTGCCACTCGCGCTGGAGCGACGCGAGCACCGCGTCGAGGGACACGCTGGGTCGGGTGGGGTCGCTGACCCGGGTGCGCCCCATGAGGTCGTCGACGACCTTGCTGAGCCGCTCCACCTGTGCGATGGCGACCTGCGCCTCCTCCTGCACAACGGCGAGATCGTCGGTCGCGGCGATCTCGTCGAGTCGCATGAGCAGGGCGGTCAGGGGCGTGCGGAGCTGGTGCGAGGCATCTGCGGCGAAGTCGCGTTCGGCCGCAAGGTTGCGGGTCACCTGGGTGGCGCTGCGCGAGAGGACGTCACTGATCCGGTCGAGCTCGCCGATCCCGGAATCGAGCGGCATGAAGCGGGACTCTCCGGCGCCGAGCCTCTCGGCGCGGGCCGCAAGCTCGGTCAGTGGGTCACCGACGATCCGCGCCCGGCGCTGCGCCACGAACCAGCCGGCCGCGAGGCCGAGGAGGACAAGGACAACAACGAGGCCGGTCAGGAGCAGCGCACCGTCCAGCCCGGAGGTGCGCTCAACAAGGCGTACGCGCCGTTCCATGGGCGCCGACGCCACGACGAGCCCCATCACCAGGAGCGGCACGCCGAAGATGGCCAGCGTGGCGCCGACCGCCGCAAGCGTTGACCTCAGGAGGAGGCGACGCATGCGCCGTCATTCTCCTGCCGGGTCGAAGCGGAATCCGACACCGCGGATCGTGGTGATGTAGCGCGGCTGCATCGCGTCGTCACCGAGCTTCTTGCGCAGCACGGAGATGTGCATGTCAAGGGTTTTGGTCGAGCCGTACCAGGCGGTCTCCCACACCTCGCGCATGAGCTGCTCGCGCGAGATCACCTTGCCCTGGTTGCGGGCGAGGACCCGCAGGAGTTCGTACTCCTTGGCGGTCAGTTGGATCTCGTCGTCGTGGAGGAAGACGCGTCGAGACTCGGCGTCGACGCGGATGTCGACCTGGCCGGTCGGTGCCGCCTCGGGGATGCCTCGGCGGAGCAGGGCGCGGGCGCGGGCCAGGAGCTCGGCCAGGCGGAACGGCTTGGTGACGTAGTCGTCGGCGCCAGCGTCCAACCCGACCACGGTGTCGACCTCGTCGGCTCGTGCCGTGAGCACGAGGACGGGGACCGTGTGGCCCTCGCCGCGCAGGCGTCGGCAGACCTCGAGACCGTCCATCGTGGGAAGTCCGAGGTCGAGCACGACGAGATCGGGGTTCTCGCGTGCCGCCTCGAGTGCCTCGCGTCCGTCGGCGCGGACGTCGACTTCGTATCCCTCACGCCTCAGGGCCCGGGCCAGGGGCTCAGAGATCGCCGGGTCGTCTTCGGCGAGCAGCACACGAGTCATGCCGCGATGCTAGTCGGCTCGGGGTCGCTCACGCGTGCTGATCCCAGGTGCGGCCCCGTCGGGCACCGCTCGACCGGGCCAGTTCGAAGGGAGTGATGGTGCCGATCCCCCGCAGATGGCGCCTTCGTTGCTCGATCATCGAGAAGCCCGAGAGCGTGCCCAGTGACCGCGCGACCTCGTCATCGACGAAGACCCGTCCCGGTGGCGTGACGGCCGTGAGCCGGCTCGCCCGGTTGACCGTCGTGCCGAACACGTCGCCGAGCCGGCTGATGACCTTGCCGTAGGCCATCCCGACCCGCACGTCGGGCAGCAGCGGGTCCTCCCCCATGGCATCGACCAGGTCGAGACCGATCGCAGCGGCGGCATCGGCCTCGACGTGGACGAAGAGGACCTCGTCGCCCACGGTCTTGATGACACGGCCCCCGTGGGTTGCGACGACGTCGCTCGCGAGCTCCTCGAACCGCTGCACGAGGGTCGCGAGCTGCCGCTCGGTCATCCGTCGCACGAGCGAGGTGAAGTTCACGAGGTCGGCGAAACCCACGACGCGCAACGGCGCGCTGGGGTCGTGGTCGGTGTCCCGCGCGTCAGCGAGCATGCGGGTGATCGCGGACGTGAGGTGGCGACGCCACACATAGACCATGAGGGGTTCGAGCTGGTCGACGAGATCGACGAGCCGGGTGGCCGCGGCTTCGGCGACGTTGCGGTCCGGGACGGAGCGCGCGTCCTTCTCACCGATCTCGGCCTCCTGCTCGGGCGGCGTGAGGTACTCGGCCACGAGCTGGGTCTGCCACACGGCCAACCGGTCGGAGGTGCGGGCGAAGGCCCGGGCCATCGCGAGCGCCAGGTCCTCGTCGAGATCGTTGTCGCGCGCAAGGTCGGAGACTCGGCGCAGGGCGTCGAGATCGGCCTCGGTGAACATGAGGTCTTCGTCATCGACGATCTGGAAGCCGAGGGCGTGCCAGAACTTGCGAGCGGACTGCACGGACACCGACGCCTCACGACTGATCTCGCGGCGCCCCATCGTCGCGGGACGGCCGAGCAGCCGCTCCGCGATCTCGGCCTCGAGGTCGCGCGGGATCTCGCTCACCTGAACCCTCCGCTCATCGGACGTGGACGACGTCACCCGCCGCCACGGCATACGGACCGCTGTCCGTCATCAGGCACAGTCTGCCGTCTGCATCGATCTCGGTTGCGACTCCGCGCTCCTCACCCTTGGGAAGGTGCGCGACGACGGTGCGTCCGAGCGTGCCGCACGCGGCAGCGTAGGCGGAGCGGACGGCATACGCGTCGTCGTCCAGTTCCCGCAGGAGACGTGCCAGACGGATCAGGTATGCCGTGAGCACGCTTTCGCGGCCCACTCCCGGTGCGCCGGCGAGACGCAACGACGTGGCGGTGTCGACCGGGAGGTCGGCCCGCTCCTGATCGATGTTGATGCCGGTGCCGATGACGATGCCGGCAGGGGTGAGCTCAGCGAGGATCCCGGCGAGTTTGCGGTCGCCGTCGGCCGGGACGAGGAGGTCGTTGGGCCATTTGAGGCTGATCTCGACGCCACTGACCTCAGTGAGGGCGTCGCGCAGGGCGAGTCCGACGACGAGCGGAATCCAACCCAGCGGTGCGGTGCTCGGTCGCGGCACGAGGACACTCGCGGCGATGCTCGTGCCGGGTGTCGTGGTCCAGGCGCGGTCGAGGCGGCCACGGCCCTTGCGCTGGTCCTCCGCCGTGACGACGCGCCACGGCCGTGGATCACGGGCAAGTTCGGCGTTGGTGGAGTCGAGCGACTCGTGCGCCTCCACCGGCAACCACGGCGGGCCGGGTGTGATGAGGGACGCATCGATCCTGTGAGAGGCAGCGGGAAGGGTCACGAGGTCAAGGCTAGAGTCGCCACCATGGCTCAGACGGACACCCAGCCCACCGGCGGAACCGACCTCCCCGCTGCGGACACGGGCATCGACATCCACACCACAGCCGGCAAGCTGGCCGACCTCAAGCGACGGGTCGGCGAAGTCGCTCACGCCGGCTCCGAGCGGGCGATCGAGAAGCAGCACGCCCGCGGCAAGAAGACCGCCCGCGAGCGCCTCACGATGCTCCTCGACGAGGGCTCGTTCGTCGAGATGGACAAGTACGCCCGGCACCGCTCGGTCGCGTTCGGTCAGGACGCGAACCGGCCCTACGGCGACGGTGTCGTCACCGGTTATGGCACGGTCGACGGCCGCACGGTGGCGGTCTTTGCGCAGGACTTCACGGTCTTTGGTGGGTCACTCGGCGAGGTCTTCGGCGAGAAGATCACCAAGGTCATGGACTTCGCGATGAAGGTCGGCTGCCCGGTGGTCGGACTCAATGACTCCGGCGGCGCACGCATCCAGGAAGGTGTGGCCTCGCTCGGTCTCTATGGCGAGATCTTCCGTCGCAACGTCCACGCGTCCGGGGTCATCCCGCAGATCTCGTTGATCATGGGGCCGTGCGCTGGCGGCGCTGTCTATTCGCCCGCCGTCACCGACTTCACCGTCATGGTCGACCAGACCTCGCACATGTTCATCACCGGACCCGACGTCATCAAGACCGTCACCGGTGAGGACGTGGGCTTCGAGGAGCTCGGCGGTGCCCGCACCCACAACTCCAAGTCCGGTGTCGCGCACTACATGGGCACCGACGAGGAGGACGCCGTCGAGTACGTCAAGGCGCTGCTGTCCTACCTGCCCTCCAACAACATGGAGGAGCCGCCGTCCTTCGACGACGGTGAGCTCGACCTCGAGGTGACCGACGAGGACCGCTTCCTCGACACGATCATCCCGGACAGCCCCAACCAGCCCTATGACATGCACCAGGTCATCGAGTCGATCGTCGACGAGGGCGACTTCCTTGAGGTGGCGCCACTGTTCGCGCCCAACATGGTCATCGGCTTCGCGCGCATCGAGGGCCGCTCGATCGGCATCGTCGCCAACAACCCGATGCAGTTCGCCGGGACGCTCGACATCGACGCCTCCGAGAAGGCCGCCCGCTTCGTACGCACCTGCGACGCGTTCAACGTGCCGATCCTGACCTTGGTCGACGTGCCCGGCTTCCTGCCCGGCACCGACCAGGAGTGGGGCGGCATCATCCGCCGCGGCGCCAAGCTCATCTATGCCTATGCCGAGGCGACAGTTCCGCTGGTCACGGTCATCACGCGCAAGGCCTATGGCGGCGCCTATGACGTCATGGGCTCCAAGCACCTTGGCGCCGACATCAACCTCGCGTGGCCGACGGCGCAGATTGCGGTCATGGGTGCGCAAGGTGCCGTCAACATCCTCTATCGCAAGCAGCTCGCGGCCGCCGCCGAGCGCGGGGAGGACGTTGACGCGGCGCGCCAGACGTTCATCGCCGAGTACGAAGACACCTTGGCCAACCCCTACGTCGCGGCCGAGCGCGGCTACGTCGACACCGTCATCACGCCGTCCAACACGCGGATGAACGTGACCAAGGCGCTGAGGGCGTTGCGCACCAAGCGCGAGACCCTGCCCCCCAAGAAGCACGGAAACATTCCGCTCTGATGGTGGCTCCCGAAGAAGAGCAACAGGCGAGTTCGGTTGCTGCACAGGCGATCGAGGTCATCGGTGATGCCACGCCTGAGCAGGTCGCGGCGCTCGTCGCGGTCCTGTCCGCAGCGTCAGGTGGCGCGGTCGAGAACGCACCGGTCGCTCGCACGTCAGCGTGGTCGGCGCCCGCAGGTCTGGTCCGCCGCCCTGTCACCCCGGGACCGCGCACCTCAGGAACCTGGCAACGCTCCCTGCGTCCCTAACTCACCAATTCCTCCCCTCCGGGACAAACACGCCGGTATGCCGACCGCTCGCCTCCCGTCCCGAACTCACCAATTCCTCCCCTCCGGGACAAACACGCCGGTATACCGGCCGCTCGCCTCCCCGTCCCGAACTCGCCAATTCCTCCCCTCCGGGACAAACACGCCGGTATACCGGCCGCTCGCCTCCCCGTCCCGAACTCGCCAATTCCTCCCCTCCGGGACAAACACGCCGGTATGCCGGCCACTGCCTACCGCTCCCAGCGCGCCAGCTTCTCAGCCAACTTCGTGTGATCGCGGTCGGCCATGACACGGGCAGCAAGGACCTCGCGCGCCATCTCACGATCACCCATCCAGGCGCGGAAGACCTCGGGCACCGTGACGCCGTGCCCGGGGCGCCAGGCCACCTGGATCTCATCGCTGGGGCGAATGGTCCCCTCCTGCGTCACCGATAGATAGGCGCCGGTCCGACCTCGAGCGGTGAACGCCTTCATCCACCCGGGCACACCCATGTGCGCTGCGAAGGTGGCGCAGGGAACGCGGGGCGCCGTCACAGTCAGGACGACCGAGCTGCCGACGCGCCACTGCTCGCCGACGACTGAGGCGTCGACGTCGAAGCCGGCCGTCGTGAGGTTCTCACCAAAGGTGCCCGGCGCGAGGTCCCGCCCGAGATCGACAGCCCACCAGTCCAATTCTTCGCGCGCTACGGCATACACGGCCTGGGTCGTTCCGCCGTGGTGCTTGAGGTTGACGACAGCGTCACCGGCGACCCCGCTCGCACCAGTGCCTTTCGGGCCAGGGTCGAAGACACTGATCTCGTCCGTCGGGTGCTTGTCGATCCCGGTGAGCCGCTTGATGATTCCCGCCGTGGGGCGACCGATGTTGACGGAGTGCACGTGCGCGTTCATGGCTGCAGCCTAAGTGGGCCTGTGGATATCCCGAACCGCCTTTCCGGCCCTGACGCCACAGTGTGGTGATGACTGATTTCGATCCTTTCCGACCCTTCCTCACCGATTGGGCATACACCGCGGGGGTGACGAAGCGGGAGCTGTCCGGACCGGCATACCGACAGATCTTCCGTGGTGTCCACATCAGCGCCGACGTCCCGGACTCCCTCGTGGTGCGCTGCCGTGCCGCCCTGCTGCGCACGCCTGAGTACGGGCTGCTGAGCCACGAGACGGCCGCGCAGTTGTGGGTCCCGTCGTGGCCACGCGACAGCGATGTGCATGTTGCATTCAGCCGAGGCATCAAGACTGTCGGCGAAGGCATCCGCACCCATCGTTTCCGCTACCCCATGGAGCGATGGCACCGCCACGGGCTACCCGTCACGGGCCCCGCGATGACGTTGATCCACCTGGCGGTGCGGTTGGACCTTGTCGGGCTGGTGTCTCTCGGCGACCGGATGGTGGCTCGCGACGTCATCTCACCCGACGAGCTGGTTGCCGCAGCAGAGGCGTGGAGGGCCACGGCAAACGTGCCGCAGTGGCCGCCGCCCGCTTGGTGCGCGCTCGATCGGAATCCGTGCCGGAGACACAGTCGCGACTACTCATGGTGCTCGCCGGGCTCCCCGAGCCTGTCTGCAACCACCCCTATGTGGTGGGTGGCCACGAGAGGTTCCGGCTCGACCTTGCGTGGGTCGAGCCCAAAGTGGCCCTTGAATACGACGGCCGGTGGCACGACGAGCCTGAGCAACGCGCCAAGGACGAGGCCCGCCGCAAGGAAATGCGCGAAGCCGACTGGATCATCATCGTCATCAGAGCACCGGACCTCTACGACCATCCCGAATCGATCGTGGACGAGGTCGTCCAGGCCCTCCGCAGTCGCGGGTGTGTCCTCACGCCGAACGTGTCCTACCAACGCTGGTTCCAGCCGCGCGGTCATGTCGCCTGAGGCGGTCGTGTGCGTCTGTCCCGGAGGGGAGGAATTGGCGACTTCGGGACGCGAGGTGCGCGGACGGCATACCCACGGGTCTGTCCCCGAGGGGAGGAATTGGCGAGTTCGGGACGCGAGGTGCGCGGACGGCATACCCACGGGTCTGTCCCCGAGGGGAGGAATTGGTGAGTTCGGGACTAAAGGGGGAGAACAAGAGCCACCGGGGTGGGTAGCGTCGGGCGGGTGACTGAAACCCCCTCCGCGACCGGCACGACGCCGGCGCCCACGACTGCTCGTGCGTCCACCGCTGTGGACGCCATCGCCGAGCAGCATTTCGACGCCGTCATGGCCCGCAGCCCGATCGAGGCGACCTACCTCGGCGTGGACGTGCGCCAGGACGAGCTCGACGACTTCTCACCCGAGGGATATCGCGCCCGGGCCGACCTGGCCCGCTCCACGCTCTCAAAACTCGCCACCGCCGAGCCCGTCGACGACATCGACCGTGTCACCG
This sequence comes from Knoellia sp. S7-12, assembly GCF_040518285.1. Classification (GTDB taxonomy): domain Bacteria; phylum Actinomycetota; class Actinomycetes; order Actinomycetales; family Dermatophilaceae; genus Knoellia. The sequence continues at coordinate 3,075,265 of NZ_CP155449.1, forward strand.
TCGCCGCGATGCGTGAGCGCCTCCAGCTCGACGTGGACTTCCACGAGGCGGGGCTCGACCAGTGCGACCTCAACGTCATCGCCTCGCCGATGCAGTCGGTGCGCGACGTCTTCGACCTCATGCCGACCGACACCGCTGAGCAGTGGATGACGATCACCCACCGCCTCGGCGCCCTGCCCACCGCGCTCGACCAGTGGCGCGGATCGCTCCTCGCCTCAGTCGACGCCGACCCCGCCCACATCTCGGCCCGTCGCCAGGTCGAGGCCTGCATGAAGCAGTGCGACGACCTCGTCGGTGACGACGGCTTCTTCGCGATTTTCGCCACGAGCGCCCACACCGCGGGTGACACGCCGTTGCCGCAGGCACTTCAGACTGACCTCGCCGCCGCCGCACAGGGTTGTGCCGACGCCTACGCCGAACTCAGGACCTTCCTCGGCGAGCAGCTCCTCCCCCGCGCCCGCCCCGAGGACGCCGTGGGTCGCAAGCATTACCAGCTGGCGAGTCGTCTCTTCCTCGGCGCGACCGTCGACCTCGAGGAGACCTACGCGTGGGGACAGGAGGAGACCGCACGACTCGACGCCGAGATGCGCAGGACCGCCGACCGCATCGTCCCCGGCGGCAGCATCAAGGATGCGATCGCAGCGCTCGGTGAGGACCCGGCATACCGGCTCGAAGGCACCGACGCCCTCCAGAAGTGGATGCAGACCAAGGCCGACGAGGTCATGGACCTGCTCGATGGCACTCACTTCGACATCCCGGAGCCGGTCCGCACGATTGAGTGCCGGATCGCGCCGACCCACACCGGCGGCATCTACTACACCGGCCCGAGCGAGGACTTCACCCGTCCCGGCCGCATGTGGTGGTCGGTGCCGAAGGGGGTAGAGACCTTCGGGACCTGGGCCGAGCTGAGCACCGTCTATCACGAGGGCGTCCCCGGACACCACCTGCAGGTCGCCCAGACGACCTACCGCGCGGAGCTGCTCAACCGTTGGCGCCGGATGCTCTGCTGGGTGAGCGGCCACGGCGAGGGCTGGGCCCTCTATGCGGAGCGGCTCATGACCGAACTCGGCCACATGGACGATCCCGGCAACTACCTCGGCTTCCTCAATGCGCAGTCGCTGCGCGCCGCCCGCGTCGTCCTCGACATCGGCATCCACTGCGGCTTCGAGGCGCCTGCGGAGGTCGGCGGTGGCGAATGGACCTACGACAAGGCGTGGGCCTACCTCAATGCGCACAACAACGACGAGGAGGCCTCGCTCCGCTTCGAACTCGATCGCTACCTCGGCTGGCCGGGGCAGGCTCCGAGCTACAAGATCGGCGAGCGCATCTGGATGCAGCTGCGTGACGAAACCGCTGCGCGAGAGGGCGATTCGTTCGACCCGAAGGCCTTCCACCGTCGTGCGCTCGACGTCGGATCGGTGGGGCTGGACGTCCTGGTCGAGGCCATGCGCGCCTGAGAGAAAGCAGAGGTATGCCGTCCGCTCACCGGACGGCATACCTTCTCGGGTGCTTCAGTTGGTGCGGGTCACCAGATCGCCCAGCAGGCGTTGACCTGCGGGAGCCCGGCGAAGCGCGCCTCGAAGAACGCAAAGCTCTCGGCGAGCGAGGGAGCGACACCGCCGATGTGCAATGGCACGCCATTGGTGGACAGGCGAATGTTGGCGCCGCGGGCGCACCAGTCCTTGGCGAGCTGTTTGCCGACGGCGTAGGGGATGACGTCGTCGAGGACCGAGTGCGAGACGAGCACCGGCATGGCCGGCTTGCGGTTGCCGATGCGGTTCTCGGCAACGATCGACTTCAACGGCTCCTCCGCGAGGTGGGCGGTGAGCGGTCGCCCGTCCTTGGTCAGGGTGGCCGAGTTCTGGAACGCCGAGTTCGCCAGGTCGAAGACGCAGCTGTTCTCGGTGCGCTTGGCCACGGCCTTGCCGGTGTCGTCGAGATAAGTGTTGATGTCGAGCCCGTGACCGGCGGACAGGCCGATCAGGGCGTAGTTGAGGAACTCCGCGTAGAGGCTCTTGTCGAGGTTGGCCGCGACCTTCGTCAGGTCTGCCGGGACGGCTCCGGCGACCGCGCCCTTGACCCTGAGCTCAGGCGCGTAGGTGCTGGCGAGCTCGGCCGCGGATCCCGCGCCACCGCCACCCTGCGAGTAGCCGTAGAGACCGATCGGGGTCGTGCTCGTGAGGGTGGTGCCGGGGCGCTTGAGTGCGGCGCGGGCGATGTCGAGCACGGCCTGCCCCTGTGCCGCGCGGTTCATGTAGGTGTGCGTGCCAGGCGTCCCGAGACCCTGGTAGTCGGTGATGGCGACGGCGTAGCCGCGGGCGATGAAGCCCTGGAGGAGGTAGTGCTCGTACTCGGTGAACGTCTCGGCCATCTGGCGCGACGGCGCACAGCGGTCACCGACACCCTGGGTGCCGACCGCGAAACTGATGAGGGGACGCGAACCGATGCCGAGGTAGGGCGCCTTCGGCTCGAAGACCGTGCCGGTGACGGCGATCGGGCGAGCGAGCCGGTCCTTGGAGGCATACATCAGGCGGGTGGCGGTGAGGCTGTACTTCGACAGACCCAGCGGGTCGATGAAGAGAGTGGGCGGCTCGATCCGGATGATCGTGCCCGACGTGGCGGGGATCGAAGCCGGCGGCTCATAGAAGGCCGGTCGCGCCGGCTCAGGGGTGTTGGTGACGGTCGTCGCCCCGGCAGTGCCGGGGACGGAGTCGGGACCAGCCGAAGCCGGTGCAGCCACTGCGGCCACGAGGCCGAGGGCGGCGAGCGGGACGAGGGCCCGACGGAACATGCGTGACGTCATTGTCAGCCTTTGGTTCGAGTGAGGATCGAGGGTGAGCACATCGCGGTTGAGCCGAACCTACCGCCGGGTAACCGGCGTCGCAAGACTGAGGATCACGTCGGCTGCGTCACACCGTGACCCATCCACGACAATGGGCCGGTGAATCTCGCCCTCACGCTCGCCGCCATCGCCGTGACCGTCATCCTCGTCGCCCGCCTGAGTGCGCCGTTCGGCCTGCCCGCCCCGATCGCCCTGCTGATCGTGGGGCTCATTGCATCGGTCCTGCCGTTCATCCCCGACGTCTCGCTCGATCCCGATGTCGTCCTTCTTGGCCTGCTCCCACCCCTGCTGTATGCCGCCGCGCTCAACACCTCACTCGTCGACATCCGCGCGAATCGCCTTCCGATCCTCGGGTTGTCGGTTGGACTCGTCCTCTTCACGACGTTCGGCGTCGCCCTGCTCGCGTGGTGGCTGCTGCCCATCCCGTTCACCGTGGCTGTGGCCCTGGGTGCCATCGTCGCGCCGCCGGATGCTGTGGCCGCAACCGCTGTGGCCCGCGGGATCGGCTTGCCCCGGCGCATCACGACGATCCTCGAGGGCGAGTCCCTGCTCAACGACGCCACCGCTCTCGTCACGCTGCGCACCGCGATCGCCGCGGCCGGCCTGGCCACGTCGCACCACGGATTCGCCTCTCACGGGCCGGTGTCCGTCGGATCGGTGGCTCGCGACTTCGGCCTCGCGGTCGTGGGCGGCGTCGGCGTCGGCTGGGTCGTCTTTATGCTCATCGGCCTCATCCGCAAGAACCTCACCGAGGCCACGTCGGACACCGCGCTGTCGTTCGCCGCGCCGTTCCTGTCCTACCTGCCAGCCGAACAGCTCGGCGCCAGCGGCGTGCTCGCAGTCGTCACGACCGGGTTGCTCCTCGCCCACAAGTCCCTGGTCCTGCAGTCCGCTGCGTCGCGTCTGAGTGAACGCGTGAACTGGGCCAGCATCACCTTCCTCCTCGAGAACACCGTCTTCCTCCTCATCGGGTTGCAGCTGTCGAGCACCGTCACCGACGTCCGGGCGAGCGAGATCACACTTGGGCGCGCCGTCATCGTCGGGGTCGCCGTGCTCGTCGCCGTCCTCGTGCTGCGGCCCGTGTGGATGTTCCCGTTCAGCTATCTCTCGGGCGTGCTGGGCAAGGCGGAGCGTATGCCGAGCAAGGCCGCGAGCGTCGCCGTCACCTCCTGGGCCGGCATGCGCGGGGTGGTCACCCTCGCGGCGGCGCTCACCCTGCCGCCAGACACTCCAGCGCGGCCCACGCTCATCCTCATCGCCCTCATCGTCACCGTGGGGACGCTGGCCCTGCAGTCGTCCACCCTCCCGGCCCTGGCTCGTGCCCTGGGTGTCCGAGGGCCGGACCCTCGCGAGGACGCGCTCCAGGAAGCAACTGTCGTGCAGGCCGCGACAGGTGCCGGTCTGCGATCGCTCGACGAGGAGCCCGGGCTCGATCCGGTTGTCGCACAGGAGCTCCGTGAGAACGCAGCCCTGCGGGTCAACCGCATCTGGGAGCGCCTTGGCACCCTGGGTCCGAGCGATACCGAGCCGCCCACGGAGACCCGACGACGGCTTCGGATGGTCATGCTCGATGCAGAGCGGCACGAGCTGGTTCGCATCCGCGACGAGGACGACGTCGACCACGAGATCCTCTCGAGTGTCATGAACCAGCTCGACGCCGAAGAGGCTGCCCTCACCTGGAGCATGGCCCGGGCCGCCCGGTTGCGTGACGCGCCACTCCTCACGCCGGACCAGGTGTCTCCGGGCTGCTCACACCTCAGCTCCCTGCCCGACTGCGCCGTCCCCTCCACTGCCGACGGCTGTGAGGAGTGCCTTCGTGAAGGTGAGACGTGGGTGCACCTGCGGATCTGCGTCTCCTGCGGCCATGTCGGCTGTTGCGACTCGTCGCCGGGGCAGCACGCCGGGAAGCACTTCACCGCAACGCGTCACCCCGTGATGCGCTCGCTCGAGCCGGGTGAGGCATGGAGATGGTGCTTCGTCGACGAGGTGCTGGGATGACGTCGCCGAGGGTTCCGGTGCCACTCGTCCTCGCCTCGGCCTCACCGGCCCGGCTCGCGACCCTGCGTGCGGCCGGAGTCGAGCCCATCGTGCAGGTGAGCGGCGTCGACGAGGACGCGGCCCTGGCTGCGGCCGAGGCGATCCACGGCACCCTCTCCCCCGCCGACGTGGCGCTGCTGCTCGCCCGCGCCAAGGCCGAGGACGTCGTGCGTGCCCGAGTCGAGGGTGACGAGACCGAATCCCTTGTGCTTGGCTGCGACTCAGTCCTCGAGCTCGACGGCGAGATCCACGGCAAGCCCGCCGACTCGGCCGAAGCGACGTCGCGATGGCAGCGGATGCGCGGCCGCTCGGGCGTGCTCCATACCGGCCACTGGTTGATCGATGACCGTGACCCCGATGATGGCGGCACGAGTGGCGTTGTCGGCGCGACCGCATCAACGACGGTGCACTTCGCCGATCTCGACGACGACGAGATCGCAGCCTACGTCGCGACGGGTGAGCCACTGCGTGTCGCTGGCGCCTTCACCCTCGACGGTCTCGGCGCCCCCTATGTGAGTGCCATCGAGGGCGACCCGTCCAATGTTGTCGGCGTGTCCCTCCCGCTTCTGCGCGACCTCCTCGCCGAGCTGCAGCTCCCGTGGCGGGCGATCCGTGGGCCGGTTCGGGAAAGTACTTGACAAAGTGGAAAGTAGTTTCTTAGAGTCGAAGCATCGACACCGACTCACGATGGGGATCTGACATGGGCAATACCTCGAGCCACGACACCCAGCAGGCCCGCGCCGCTCTGGACCAGGCCGACCGCATCGCGCTGGCGACCGACCGTGACCGCCGGGTCCACGGGCTTGCCACCGCTGTTTTCGGAGCAGTCATGGGCATCTATGTGGCCGCTCACCGATTTGTCGATGGGCAGGGTTGGGCCGAGAGTGGGCTCTTCGGGGCGTATGTCGTCATCCTGATGGCGTTGGCCGTCTGGCAGCGGCGCGCGGCCAACACGACTCCTCGAGGCGCGCGACACATCGGCTACGTCGGTTTGGCTGGCTCAGCGGTCCTCATGATCGCGTCGGTCGTCTGGTTGAACCTCCGTCAGGGCGACAACCGCGTGGCGGGGATCGGTGAACAGCCCGACCACTGGTGGGTCTATGCGATCGTCGCCGTCGTCACGGCCCTGCCGTCCCTGGCCGCCGGTCACGTGATCTTCTACGGCCGACGCGCATGACACCACCGGAGACCTCCGCGACGGGGCACGCCCGTCACCAGCTCGACGAGCACATTCACGCCCCCGTCCGGTTCAGCATCGTCGCCGCACTCGCCACCGTCGACGAGAGCGAGTTCGCCACCGTCCGTGACGCCATCGAGGTCTCCGACTCGGTCCTGTCCAAGCAGGCCAGCGCCCTCGAGGCCGCCGGCTACGTCAAGGTCCGCAAGGGCTACGTCGGCAAACGACCACGAACCTGGCTCTCGCTCACGGGTCGTGGGCGCACGGCATACGCGAAGCATTTGACTGCCCTGCGCGAGATCGCCGGCGGCTGAGGGGACCCACCCACGTCTCAGACGGGGGGTATGCCGCGTCGCTTGGTTGCGAAGGACCGGTCCCGCCGCGCTGCGTAGCGCAACCGCCGCAGCAGCTCGTCGCGCAGGTCCTCGGGCTCGACGATGTGGTCGATGACGAGGTCTGCGGCGAGGCGTTCTAGATCAACGTCCTCTTCGTACTCACGCCGCTTCTCGGCGACGAAGGCGTCCCGCGCTTCGACCCCCTCGGCCGCCTCGACCTCGGCGATCTTGTTGGCATAGACGGCGTTGACAGCCGCCTCAGGACCCATGACCGCGATGCGCGCCGTGGGCAGGGCGATCGTCGCGTCCGGGCCGAACCCAGGGCCACCCATCGCATAGAGACCGGCGCCGTAGGCCTTGCGCACGACGACACAGAACTGCGGGACCGTCGCGCTCGACACCGCGGACACCATCTTGGCGCCGTGCCTGATGATGCCGCCGCGCTCGACCTCGGATCCGATCATGAAGCCGGGGACGTCAGCGAGATAGATGAGCGGGATCGAGTAGGCGTCACACAGCCAGATGAAGCGGGCAGCCTTGTCGGCGCTGTCGGTGAAGAGCACGCCGCCCTTGACCATCGAGTTGTTGGCGACGATGCCGACGGTCTCGCCATCCATGCGTCCCAGCCCGATGACGAGCTCGGGCGCAAACAGCGCCTTGATCTCAAAGAAGCTGTCGTCGTCGATGAGCCCGTCAATGACCTCGTGGACGTCGAACGGCTGGCTCTCCCGTTCGGGCACGGACTCACGGGTCAGGGGCGCCGAGGGCGACTCGACGGCATACGAGGGTCCGGGCGACTGCCAGTTCTGTGGGACGTAGGAGAAGTAGAGCTTGGCCATCTCGATGGCCTCGGCGTCGTCGTGGACAAGGATGTCGCCGACACCCGAGACGGTGCAGTGCATGCGCGCCCCGCCCATGTCCTCGAGCGAAACCTTCTCTCCCACAACCATTTCGGCCATGCGCGGACTGCCGAGATACATGGACGCGTTGCCCTCGACCATGATGAGCAGATCGGTGAAGCTCGGGATGTAGGCGCCACCAGCGGCCGACGGACCGAACAGGCAGCAGATCTGCGGGACCTTGCCGGAGAGCGCCACCTGGTTGTGGAAGATGCGCCCGGCGCCGCGACGTCCCGGGAACATCTCGACCTGGTCAGTGATGCGCGCGCCCGCCGAGTCGACGAACCAGAAGATGGGCAGCTCCTCGCGCAACGCCATCTCCGTGGCGCGCACGATCTTCTCGACGGTGCGGGCGCCCCACGACCCAGCCTTCACGGTGGGGTCATTGGCGATGACGATGACGGGGCGGTCATCGACCGTGCCGCGACCGGTGACGACACCGTCGGCCGGCAGCCCCTTGGCGAGGGCGTTGGCATAGCGGCCGTCCTCGACGAAGCTGCCCTCATCGACCAGCAGAGCGATGCGGTCCCGGACAAAGAGCTTGCCCTGGGAGGCGAGCTTGGCCGCGGCCTTCTCGGGCGCGGAGGCGGAAGCGGCGTGCGCGATCTCCAGGCGACGACGGACGTCGGCGACTTTGGGATCAGAATCGCTCACCGGCATACCCCTCACTGTGTCAGCCACCAGGATCAGGAAGACGGAAGGCCGAGGTGACGCGCGATGAGCATGCGCTGGACCTCGCTCGTGCCCTCACCGATCTCGAGGATCTTGCCGTCGCGATAGAAGCGGGCGACGGGGTATTCCTCCATGAAGCCATTGCCACCGAAGATCTGGACCGCGATCCGGGTCGCCGTGACGGCAGCCTCGCTCGAGTACAGCTTGGCGATCGACGCGGCCTGCTTGACCTCCTTGACGGAGCGACGGCCGGCCTCCATCTCGTCCTTGAGCCAGGCGGCCTTGTAGGTGAGCAGGCGGGCGGCCTCGACCGAGACGGCGATGTCGGCGATCTGGAACGACACGCCCTGGTTGGCGCCGATGGGGCGACCGAAGGCGGTGCGGGTCTTCGCGTAGTCCGTGGAGAGATCGAGCATCGCCTGAGCCATGCCAACGGCGAGGGCCGAGATCGCGATGCGCCCGTCGTCGAGGGTCTTGAGGAACTGCTTGAAACCCTGCCCCTCCTCGCCAAGGAGATTGGCCTCGGGGACGCGACAGCCCTGGAAGGTCAGTCCATGAGTGTCGGAGATGTGCCAGCCGAGCTTGTCGTAGGCCGCCTCAGCGGTGAATCCCGGTGTGCCAGAAGGGATCATGATCGCGCTGATCTGGGCGTTGCCCTTGTCATCGGTGCCGGTGCGGGCGGTGACGGTGACGAGCGAGGTGATGTCAGTGCCGGAGTTGGTGATGAACGCCTTGGCCCCGTCGACGACCCACTCGTCGCCATCACGAACGGCCTTGGTGCGGGTGGCACCGGCATCGGACCCGGCGTCGGGCTCGGTGAGGCCGAAGCCGGCCAGGGCTCGACCGGCTACGAGGTCGGGGAGCCAACGCTGCTTCTGCTCGTCGGTGCCGTACGTGAGGATCGGGTTGATCCCGAGACCGACTCCCGCGGACAGTGTGATGCCGATGGACTGGTCGACGCGACCGAGCTCCTCGATGGCGACGCACAGACTTGTGAACGCCCCGCCCTCCTCCGGGTCGAGGCTGCCGCCGAACTCCTCTGGCACCACGAGGCCGAAGAGGCCGAGGTCACCCATCTTGGGGACGAGGCCTGCCGGGAAGTGGTGGTCCCTGTCCCACTGCGCGACGTGCGGTGCGACCTCGCGCTCGGCGAAGTCGCGCACGACCTTGCGGAAGTCCTCGTGGTCCTGGCTGAGCTCGAACATCGGTGTCCTTGTCTGGCGATCGGGTCTTGACGTTGACGTTAACGTAAAGCATGCTGACGCCCATGGCAACCCCCGCCGCTGCACCCACCACTCCCGAGACCTGGACGATCCGCGAGATCGCCGAGGAGTTCGGCGTGACCCACCGGACGGTCCGTCACTACGAAGAACTCGGCCTCATCTCCCCTGAGCGAAACGGCACGATCCGGATCTATCACCGCCGCGACAAGACGCGCCTCGGCCTGATCCTGCGCGGCAGGCGGCTCGGCTTCCCGCTCGAGGAGATCCGCACGATCATCGACCTCTACGACGCACCACGCGGTCGGCGCAGCCAGCTCGAGTACGTCCTGGGTCAGATCGACGAGCGACGCACCGACCTCGAGCAGCGACGCCGCGATCTCGACGACGCGATCGCCGAGCTGGGTCGGTTCGAGACATCCTGTCGAGAGGACCTCGGCCGCTTGGGCTGAGCCTCATCGCCACGGACATGATCTGCCACCGCGAGAACGCTGAGGCAGGATGTCATCTGTGCGAAGCGTGACCGAACTCGGGAGTGGAGTGGGGGCCGGCAACGCCTCTGTGCCCACGACGTCGGCGGGCGCCGAGCACGCCTTCGCGCTGCTCATCGTCGGCGGTCGCATTGGCACTGTCATCCAGATGGTCCCGTCTCTGCCCCAAGGCATGGCTCTGTCGCCCAGCAGGACCGGCTACCTCTTCGTGTGGCTGCTCGCGGCGGGAACGGCAGCAGTCGTCAGCGTCCAGGTGTGGCGCAAGGGTCGACCGCTCTCGCCACGCGGCTACCTCGTCGACGCCGTCGTGTGCTCACTTGTCCTGCTTCTCGGGCTGGCAGTCATCCCCGAGGCGACCCGCCTCGGGACGTGGTCCGGCTTCCAGCCGGCATACGCCATCTCGGTCCTGTGCAGCGGCTCGGCTGTGCGGAGCAACCGGGCCTGGGGAGTGGCGCTCCTGGCGATCGTTGGCTCCAGCATTGCGTTCTTCGTACCCGCGCTCTCCTACCTCAGCGCAGCAACAATCCTCGGCCATCTCCTCACCCTCGTCGTCCTCGCCGGGGTGGGGCGCTGGGTGGCCCTGTTCATCCGACGCATCGCCGAGGACGGGGACGCTGCCCGGGCCCAGGCCCTTGAGCTCGGTCGCCGTGATGAGGAGCGTCGCGCCCAGCTGGCGATCCACAACGGTGCCGCAGTCATCCGCATGCTCGGCGATCCAGCGCTCGACGACGCGTCCCGCGTGCTCCTGCAGCGTGAGGCACAGCGGGAGGCGGCTCGAATGCGCTCCTACCTTCAGGGGCACGGGCAGGCGGGGCAGACCCTCACCCAGGACCTCGGCCCCACGCGCCAGGTGACGCTCCCGAGGGCCGTGAGCCAGGTGTGCGACCGGTTCAGCGACCTGCCGCTGCACGTGACGCTTGACCTTGCCGACACCGTCGAACTGGACGTCGCTGCTGCCGAGGCCCTCGACCACGCCCTCGCGAGCGTCCTGCTCAATGTGCGCGACCACGCCCAGGCCGAGACCGTCGTCGTCCACGCGGACGCCGACGCGCACTCCTGGGTCCTCACCGTCCACGACGACGGCGTCGGGTTCGTCGCGGACCCCCGACGGTTCGGGGTCGGGTTGCGCGAGGTGGTCATCGCCCAGCTCCGCCCGCACGGCATGGAGGTCCTCGCGTCCTCCCGCCCGGGCATCGGCACGACGATCACCTTCACGGGAGGGTCTCCCGGGTGAACACCTCGACTGACCGCCCGTCCACGGTGCGCGTCGCTGTCGTTGACGACGCGACGGCGATCCGCGAGTCGATGGCCGCACTCCTCCCGAGCCTCACCTTCACCGGATCCTTCGCCAACGTCGAGTCGATGCTGTTCGCCCGACCCGAAGCCGACGTCGTCGTCCTGGACCTTCACCTCAGCAACACCGGTCAGCCCACGGTCCGCCAAGGCGTCGCCGCCATCCGCGCGGTCGTCGAGGCCAGCTACCGCGTGTGTGTCTACAGCCAGGAGGAGCGGCGCTTCGTCCTGGCTGCGTGCCTGGCTGCCGGAGCCCACGGACTCGTCTCCAAGGCCTCGCCGACGGCTCGGCTGGAGGAGGCACTTCGTGACATCGCAGCTGGCGAGGTCGTCATCCCCCCAACCGTCATCGGCCTCGTCGAGGTTCTCGTCCGACGCAACAGCCTCACAATCCTGTCGGACCGCCAGCGCCACGTCCTGTCCGGCCGAGCCCGTGGCCTGACCTATGCCGAGCTGAGCGGCCAGCTGTACCTGTCGGAATCGACCCTGCGTGGCTATTGGGCCGAGGTCACCCGCGCCGCCTCCGAGCACTTCCAGAAGGTGGCAGCGGGCGACCTCGAACGAGCGCTCGGCCTGGGACCGGGCGACCTTCTCGACAGTTGGCCGGACGGGCCCCCTGCCCGACCAGCCAGCCATCCTCAGCGCCCAACGGCGTCAGGGGCAATGGTGGCGGCTTCGACCCCCACGCCGCCCCTGACTCACCTGGCGAACGCGATCGGCCCGGCAATGACGGCGCCCAGGACTGCCGCACCAATGAGTGCTCGCTTCATCTGTGCCTCCCGAGGCGTTGTGGGCACACGTGCGTGCCCGGGTTCCTCGACCTTGCCAGCCCGGCGCTGGCGCACGGAACCCACGAAATCGCAGACTCGAGGAGATCAGCCCGCCGGCGGATCCCAGGCATAACTGCCGTCGGTGCGCCGCTGACAGACAACGGCCCGGCCGTCGATCGTCTCCTCGCGCACCCCTACATCGCTGAACTGGCACGCCTGCCCGGGTGCCACGACGACGGTCCCGACTCCCACCGACCCCTGAGGAGATGTTGGTGACGGCAAGGGCGTCGATGTGGGCGTGCTCGAGGTCGGCGAGGCTTCGGCGCTCGGACTTGTGGCGGAGGTCGACGGTGTCGGGGCGGGATTCTCAGTGTCGCCGTCGTCCGAGGACCACGGCGACCAGAGCACCACGCCGAACACCCCTGCCAGGACCGCGAGTGCGGCCACGAGAGCCACAAGACCGGACGGACTCCGGCGCGATGTCCTACCAGAGAGGTTGTCCTGCAACGGGTCCAGCGTCACTCTTGGTGCCGGTGTTGGTGTGGCTGTCGGTGGCACCATCGGTGTCGGTGTCAGCGCTGATCGGACGAAGGGGGACGGAGCAGCCGCGGGACTTGTGCGCCGAACACGGGTCACGTCGTCGGGGCGGGCGCTGAGCTGCTCGATTCCGGCACCGGGCTCCGGCACGTGGCGCAGCACCTCGACGTCGCCCATGGCGTCGGGCCGCCACTCCAACACCGGCACGTCGAGTCGCCTCAGCACCTCACTCGCCGTCTGCGGACGTGCAGCCGGATCGGCGCGAGTGAGCTCGGTGACGAGGCGCCACAACTCGTCCGGCGCGCCTGCTGGGCGCGTCGGTGAGGCCGAAGGGCGCTCTCCGGTGAGCATCGCGATGCCCACCTGGCCCACGGCATACAGATCTGCGGTCGGGTCAGGCTCGGCGCCGGTCAGTGACTCGGGTGCGCTGTAGCTCGGAGTCCCTGACCAGTGCCCGGTCTGGGTGAGTCGCACACCGTCGAGCTCGATGGCGATGCCGAAGTCGGTGAGGAAGGCATGTGGTCGATCCGCCCCCGTCGCAGCGAGCAGGACGTTGGCCGGCTTGACGTCCCGGTGGAGGATGCCCGCCGCATGGACGGCATCGAGAGCACCGGCCAATTGGCGCAGGATCTCGGCGACGAGCCGTGGGGGCAACGGCCCAAGGTCACCGATGAGGCTGGCGACCGAGCCACCCTCGACGACAGGCATCGTGAAGAGCACGCGATCGTCCTCCCCTGCCCATGACAGCGGTGTGAGGACGTGCGGGTGGACAACTCGGAAGGCCTGTTCGCGCACGAAACGGAGCAATGAGACTGCGTCGGACTGCCTCAGCACCTTGGCCGCGACCATACGCTCCTCGCGGGAGTCCCAGACCCGCCAGACGGTCCCCATACCGCCCTCCCCCAGCGGATCGAGCAGCTCGTAGCGGCCCGCGAACACCTCACCCACGCGCGACCCCTGCGGCTCGGCGCAGCTGGTCCGCGAGCACTCCCGCCCCCGCAGCCTCGGCCGCCTTCGCGGTGCTGAGCAGCTGTTCGACCGTGGCCGAGGTGGCCAGTGCACGGACGGTCTGGGCGTCATCGGCGCTCACACCGGTCAGCGTCGACTGTTCCTGTCGGATGGCCGTGATGCGCGCCTGGACCTCCTCCGGGGACAGGCCGTCACCCTCGCGAGCGAGGTCGAGCAGGCGCTGCAACCGGTGCACCACAGCAGGATTGCCGATCTTGACGCGTTGGCCGGTCATGAGCTGGGACAGCATCGGAGCCGAGAGCCCCAGCGCCTCCGCGAGCTTGCCCTGGGTCAGGCCGAGCCCAGTCCTGACCGTGGCGCCGAGCTCGGACAGCGGGGCTCCATAGAGAGCCCGTTGCTGCTCGAGGGCGTCGGCGGTCGTCACACCCGGCATCCTAGGTCGACACACACGAGCCTTGACCGAACGGGACCGGCTGAACGACTGTTGTCGGCATGGACAGATCGGACGAACGATCAGCACTCGCGTGGATCATGTCGGGGACCATGGGAGCCGTGGTCGCGGCGGGGCTGGGCAAGGTGTTGATCGAGCGACACCGTGCGCGTGCCCTGGACCAGATGCGAGACACCACTGAGGCTGGCGAGCAGGCAGAGGCCGAAGGGCACCCGAGCTGACGCACCCGGAACTGCTCAGCCCTGATCCGTCAGGAACGCGTCGATCTCGGCAGCAGTGGGTGCCGCGGCCGGGCCACGACGGGTCACCTTGATCGCGCCACCGGCGTTGGCGCGGCGGGACGCGTCGACCCAGGTGGCACCTGCGGCTCTGCACGCGACCAGAACGCCGGTGTGGGTGTCGCCCGCACCATTGGTGTCGACCGGCTTCTGGGGATAACCGTCAAGGTCGGTCGTCTCGCCATCCGCATTGACGGCGCAACCCTCGGGTCCGTCACGCACGATGGCAACGGCACCCTGGGGCAGGTGGTCGATGCACTTGGCCGCCGCCACGACGATGTCGGACTCGCCGGTGAGCGCTTCGCTTTCCTCGGCGTTGCCTGTCCAGACGGTCGTCATCGCGAGCATCTTCTTGCGGATGTCGCCCTCGAGCTCGGCAAAGATCGCACCTGGGTCGAGGACCACCTCGACACCCTCCGGGAGCCCAGCAAGCCAGTGCAGCAACGGATCTCGCGTGGTCCCCGTCAGGCTGTAGCCACTGACGCAGACCAGATCACCGGGCGCAGGTTCCGACGTCTGCAGCGAGTCGACGGTGATGACCCGCTCCGCCGCTTGGGTCGTCACGAAGGTCCGCTCGGCCGTGGGCTCGAGCATGACGACGCAGATCCCGGTGTCCAGGTCGGGCACGACCGGGCTCGAGACGGCCACTCCCTCGGCGGTGAGTGCCTCGCGGATGAGGTCTCCGTGCGGTCCCGTACCCGTCGCTCCGGCGTGGACGCACTCCGCGCCCTGGCGCGCGGCCGCGAGCAGGATGTTGACCGCTCCCCCGGCGTACTCCTTCGGCGGTGGAGCCATCACGTTGCCACCGCGACGCGGCAGCGATGGCACCTCGACGACGACGTCGACGAGTGCCTGTGCCGTGTGGATCACCCGGGGAACCATGGACGGCAGCGTATGCCGTGTGCTCGCCGCATCAGGGGAGCGCTCCCCACCGCACACGGTTGCGTCTTTGCTATTGCAAACGTTACGGTTGGCCTGCCACACCGTCGAAGGGGGACACCACGATGCGGATCCTTGCCGCTCTCACCACTGCCGTCATTGTCGCGCTCACCGGGGCCGCGCAGGCAGCACTGCCAGCTGCCGCCGCCACTGCGAGCGATGAGCCCGTGCCGGGCAAGCTGCTGCTCATGCTCGACGCGTCCGGGTCGATGAAGGCCAAGGACCCGTCGGGACTGACCAAGATCGAAGCCGCCAAGAAGGCGCTCACCGGTGTCGTCGGCGCCCTGCCCGACACCGCCCAGGTCGGACTGCGGGTCTACGGGGCCAAGGTCGACGGCAAGGGCAAACCCACCCCGGCAGCGTGTGCTGACAGCCAGCTCATCCACCCCATCGCCAATCTCGACAAGACCAAGCTCACCTCCACCATCGCCGCCATCAAAGCCCTCGGCGAGACCCCCATCGCCCACTCCCTGCAAGAAGCCCTCAAGGATCTCGGCACCGAGGGCAAACGCAACATCGTCCTCGTCTCCGACGGCGAGGAGTCGTGTGTCCCGGACCCCTGCCCCGTCATCAAGAAACTCACCGCAGCAGGCGTCGACCTCCAGATCGACACCGTCGGCTTCGGCGTCAACGCCAAAGCCCGACAGCAACTCCAGTGCATCGCCGACGCCGGCCAAGGTACCTACTACGACGCCAAAGACGCTGCCGCGCTCGCCACGTCGTTGGGCAAACTCAGCCAGCGCGCCCTCCGCCCCTTCACCGTCACCGGCACCCCGGTCGTGGGCACCGCCTCAGCCGCCGGAGCACCCAGCATCACGGCCGGCCAGTACACGGACACCCTCATGACTGGCGAAGGCCGAAGGCATTACACCCTCCGTCGAACCATGTCAGGCTCGACGCTGCGCGTGGCCGTCACCATGCGTCCGCCCTACACCGAGACCGCGAACCAAGAGTTGGTGCGGATGCGCCTCACGGTTGCCGATCAGCCCTGCGAAGACGGCCTCGCGGCCCGCATTGGCTCCAGTGCGTTCGCTGGGCTGGTCACCGGGACGTTGCGCCTGTCCGGGACCAAGAGCCTGAGACAGGCGAAGGCGACTGACTGCGAAACGTCCGACACGGTCACCCTGAGCCTGGATCGCGAAGACGGCAGCGCCACACCGAACCCCGCCGAGATCCTCGTGATGGAGGAGCCTCCGGTCGAAGGTGGCGACGCACTGCCGCCTGCCGACGATGACCGGCCGCAGCAGGTGGCTCCCGCCCCCGTGAACCCGATGCCGGTGGTCGGCGGCCCGACGTTCTCGTCCGCTCCCCGTATCGCACCGGGAAGTTGGAAAGAGACGTTCGTCTCGGGCGAGACGCTCTTCTATCGCATCCCCGTCGGCTGGGGCCAGCGTCTGCGGGTGTCCGTTGCCTCGGCACCTGGTTCCGTCACCGACGAGGTTCGACGGCTCACCCACTACGCGCCCGTCCTCTACGCACCCGATCGCGGGATCGTCGGCGAGGCCAGCCTGAGCTACGGCAGCTTTGGCCAGAAGCGGCACACCCAGCAGGTGAGCGCCGAGGTTCGCTACCGCAACCGTGAGATACCCGGGTCTCCGGTGGTAGATCTTGCTGGCGACTACTTCATCCGGATCGCGATTCCACACAGCCGTCAGGACGCTACCGCCGAAGTCCCGATGATGTTCCGGGTCGAGGTCGAGGGCACGGTTGAGGGCGCTCCGACATATGCGGGCGCCTCGTCGGGCTCATCCACTCCGTCGCCCTCTGCGACCAGCGAGCGCACGCCGCCAACGACGCCGGCAGAGGACGACCCCACCAGCGACAGGGCGGATACGGACAACGGCTCCGGCTGGCTCGTGTGGCTTGGACTCGGACTGGTGGCGGTGCTGGGAGCCCTGGGGGCGGCATACACGGTCATTCGCGCCCGGCTGAGAGGCAACCGCACCAAGTAGCGGCGCGGGCCAGTGTCAGGATGGCGGGGTGACTACCCGATTCGCCTCGATCGACGAGGTGCGCGAGCGCCTCTCCGACACGGGCTACCTGGCGTCCGACGCCATCGCGACAACGGCATTCCTCGCCGACCAGCTGGGCAAGCCGCTGCTCGTCGAGGGTCCGGCGGGTGTCGGCAAGACCGAGCTCGCCAAGGCCGTGGCCGAGTCAACGGGGGCAAAACTCATCCGGCTCCAGTGCTACGAGGGCGTCGATGAGGCACGCGCTCTCTATGAGTGGAACCACGCGAAGCAGCTCCTGCGCATCACGGCCGAGCGAGACTCTGCCGATGGCTGGGATGAGTTGCGGGACAACATCTTCAGCGACGAGTTCCTGCTCCCCCGCCCCCTGCTCGCAGCGATCCGAAGCGACGAACCCGTGGTGCTCCTCATCGACGAACTCGACAAGGCCGACGTCGAGATCGAGGGCCTGCTCCTTGAGATCCTCGGCGACTTCCAGGTGACCGTGCCCGAGCTCGGCACGATCACGGCGACCCACAAGCCGTTCGTCGTCCTCACTTCGAACGCGACCCGCGAACTGTCCGAGGCGCTGCGCCGACGCTGTCTCTTCCTCCACATCGACTACCCGAACGCCGAGCTCGAGCAGCGCATCGTCACGCTTCGGGCACCCGGTCTCGACGAGGCCCTCGTCGCCTCGGTCGTGCGGCTCGTCCAGCGCCTGCGCGAACTCCGCCTGCGCAAGGCACCGTCCGTCTCCGAGACCGTCGACTGGGCGCGCACCCTCATCGCCCTGGGCGCCACGCAGGACAGCGACCTCAGCGCCGAACTCGTCCGCGACAACCTCGGCGTCCTCCTCAAGCATCAGGACGACATCGAGCGCGCCGCCATCGCCCTCGATCTTCCCGCCCCCGCCTGACCGGTTCACCAGCATGTCCACGGCCCTCGACTCCCGACTCGTCGGCTTCGCCCGCGCCCTGCGCGGCCACGGGGTCATCGTCGGCACGAGCGAGATCGTCGATGCCGGTGCCGCAGCGCACGTTCTTGGGCTCGACGACCGCGAGCGGCTGCGCGAAGGCCTGGCGGCGGCCCTGCTTCGTCGCGCCGGGCAACGCCAGGTCTTCGATGACCTCTATGACGTGTGGTTCCCGGCCGCCCTCGGCGAGCGCGACGGGCTGGCCGCCGAGGCACCGCCCGCCACGCTGGAGGATCGGCGCTCGCGCGCGGCAGAACTGCGCGACGACCTCGCCCGCGCCCTGGCCGCTGGCGACGAACGCGCCCTCGACGAGCTCGCGGCGAGAGTCGTCGCCGAGCTCGGCGCGTTGGCCAACGCCGCCACCACCGGCTCCTTCTCCGCCCAACAGGCGCTCGACACCCTCGCCCCTCAGACCGCCATCGCCGGAGCGCTCGAGCGCATGCAGGACGCCGCCGAAGACTCACCAGGCGGCTCAGGGGATGGCAGCGGCGGCTCGGGCGGCTCGGGGTCCGGCGCCAGTGGCCCGGCGTCCGGCAACAACTTCGCGTCACGCTTCACCCGCGACGAGGTGCGCTCCGGTGTCGCTGCCTTCCGTCGTCGCGTCGAGGCCGAGACCCGCCGGCGCAACGCCGAGGCGCGCGGCGCAGAACGAATCAGCCGGTATGCCGTCCGCGCACCTGCCGAGCAGACACCTTTCCTTCTCGCTGGGCCGGCCGAGCTCGAAGAACTGAGGGGCGCGATCCAGCCGCTCTCTCGCAAACTTGCGACCCGGCTTGCAGCTCGCCGACGACGCTCCTCCCGCGGCCGCATCGACATCCGACGCACGCTGCGTCGATCACTGTCGACGGGCGGCATACCCATCCGTCCGGCACTGGAGCACAGGCGACCGCACCGCCCCGACCTCGTCATCCTCTGCGACCTGTCGTCATCGGTCGCCGGGTTCTCGCGCTTCACGATCCTGCTCGTCCAGGCCCTCGCATCCCAGTTCCGGCGGGTGCGGATCCTCGGATTCGTCAACCGGGTCGACGACCTCACCGACCAGATCATCGGCGCACCGCTGGGTAGCGACCTCAGCGACGCCTTCGACGACCTCTCTCGCATGACCCGCTGGCACCGCAACAGCGACTACGGCTCTGTCTTCGCCGACGTCGTCGAGAACCACCTCGACGCCATCAGCCACCGCACCGCGGTCCTCATCCTCGGCGACGCCCGCTCCAACCACACCGACCCACAGTTCGACATGCTCCGCGAGATCGCCGGCCACGCCCGCCACGTCTCCTGGCTCAACCCCGAACCCGCCCGCATGTGGAGCAGCGGGGACTCCGTCGCCTTGCGCTACAGCGAGATCGTCGACATGCACGAGTGCCGCAACGTCGCCCAACTCAGAGAGTTCGTCAGCCGCCTCCTCCCCGTCTGAGGAGCCCCGGCCCTGCGGGCGGACTATCAGCTGGAGCGGTCGGTCAGTGTTTCCTTGCTTGCGGGCGCCGTCCCATGCCGGGGCTGATAGTCCGCCGGCAGGCCAGACCCGTCTACTGGGCGGCTCACGAACGTGGGCCCGGTGGAAGACCAAGGACGCCGAGGACAACGGACCGGCCGGGAGAGCGCAGAAAAACCGGTGCGCCGCCGGCTGGGCCTGGTGGGAGCGAGGAGCGCGGCCGGGAGAGCGCAGAAGTACCGGTGCGCCGCCGGCTGGGTCTGGCGGGAGCCGGCAGCGCGCTCAGCGCGCGGACGGCGGATGGGACAGCGGCGCACCGGCACTTCTGCGCGGAACCCAAAAACTCAGCCGTTGAATTCGTCAGGGTTGGGTCCGGTCCGGAACCCGCGGTCGAGCGCCGCGATCTCGGCCATGTCCGCCTCGGTCAACGTGACCTTGGTGGACTCGAAGTTCTCGGTGATGCGGGAGGGGGTGACCGACTTGGGCAGGACGACGAAGCCGCGGGCAAGGTGCCACGCGATGATGACCTGCGCCGGGGTGGCTCCGAGCCGGGTCGCGATCGCGCCGATCACCGGGTCGTCGAGGACCTCTTTGCCGGAGGCGAGCGGGCTCCACGACTCGGTGACGATGCCGTGCTCGGCGTTGAACGCGGCGACCTCGGTCTGCTGGAGGTAGGGGTGGAGCTCGATCTGGTTGATCGAGGGCCATTCGCCGGTCTCGTCGAAGAGCCGCTGCAGGTGGTCGACATGGAAATTGCAGACGCCGATGGCACGCACGCGCCCACCGTCACGCAGGGCCTGGAGTGCCTTCCACGCATCGACGTAGTTGTCCTGCTCAGGGAACGGCCAGTGGAGGAGGAGCAGGTCGAGGGTCTCGAGGCCGAGACGGTCCATGGATGCGGTGAAGGCCTCGACGGTCTCCTGCGTGCCGTATTCGGTCGGCCACACCTTGGTCGTCACGAAGATGTCGTCACGGGGGACGTCGGTGGCGGCGAGGGCGCGGCCGACGCCGGCCTCGTTGCCATAGATCTTGGCGGTGTCGATGTGGCGGTAGCCGGTCTCGAGGGCGGCCAGAACAGCAGCGTCGACCTCTTCATCGGGGACCTGCCACACGCCGAAACCGAGCTGGGGGATCTCGACCTCGGTCGAGCCGGACTTCAGGACGATGTCGTTGATGGGCATACCTCCACCGTATGCCGGGTGCTCACCATTCGTTGACCGGTCCCCTTGCGCAGGGCTGACCGCAGCTGTGGCTGGGCAAGGAGGACGCTGCCGAGGACGAGCCCCATGCCGAGGAGATGCACGGGCCCGAAGGGTTCGCCGAGGAGGACGACGCCGAGCAGAGTGCCGGAGACGGGATTGAGCAGACCGATGACGGCGACGGCGCCGGCACTCATCGAAGCGAGGCCGCGGAACCAGGCGACGTAGGCGACACCGGACCCGATGAGGCCGAGGTAGGCCAGGGCCAGCCATCCAGAGAGTGGCAGCTGGGGTGGTGGGCCCTCGACGAAGAGTGCGACGGGCGCCAGGAGCAGACCGCCTGCCACGAGCTGCCAGGAGGTGACGACGATGACGTTCTCGTGGGCGCTCCACCGCTTGGTGAGGACGAAGCCGGCCGAGGCAGAGGTCACGGCCCCCAACGAGGCAAGAACGCCGATGAGGTCGACGCCGCCCTGCCGGTCGTTCTGGAGAACCAGGAGGAGGACCCCGAGCGCGCCGATGACCGAGGCCACCAGCGTGGCGTGGGCTGCGCGCTCGCGCAGGAACAGCCACGCGAGCACCATTGTGACCATGGGGCTGATCGCGGTGAGTGTCGCGCCGAGCCCGCTGGGCAGCCGCACGGCCGCGACATAGAGCAGGCCGAAGAACAGGCCCATGGTCAGCGCGCCCAGGACGAACGAGCGCCACCACCACGAACCGCGCGGCAGGCGACGGTGCCACGCCAGCATGAGCAGGCCGACTGGGAGGACGCGCATCATGCCGGCGAAGAGCGGCCGGTCGGCCGGGAGGAAGAGGTGCGTCACGGCATACGTCGATCCCCAGACGATCGGAGCGATCGCGGTGACGGCGACGAGAGCCAGCCCACCCAGCTTCTTCCCGGAAATAGTTTCCATGGAAGGAATAGTACCTTCCCGGGAAGGTACTATTCCCCACCATGTCCGACACCTCCGATGACCCGCACGCCGATCTCGCCGATCAGGTCGTCTCCCAGTGGCGCGCCGCACGTCCCGACCTCGACCCGACGCCGTTCCTCGTCATCGGTCGGATGCACCGGGTGGCCAACGCACTCACCACCGAGCTGGTGAGGGTCTATGCCGAGTTCGGCCTCGGCGAGGGCGAGTTCGACGTCCTCGCCACCCTGCGACGCCAGGGGGGAGACTTCGCCCTCACTCCATCGGACCTCTCCGAGCAGACCGTCGTGACCTCCGGTGCCGTGACCAAGAGAGTCGATCGGCTCGAGGTCCGTGGCTACGTCGAGCGCCGGCCAAGCGGTGCCGACGGCCGCTCCCGACTCGTGGCCCTGACCCCCGCCGGCAGGGAGCTCATCGACCGGGCCTTCACGGCCCACATGGCCAACGAGGCCCGCCTCATCGAGGCACTCTCACCCACCGACCGTGCCGGCCTCGAACATGGCCTGCGCGTCCTCGCCCAGTCACTCGGCGTCTGACTCGGAGTCCGACCCGGCGAGGGTGCGGTCGTCGGCCGCACCGTCGTAACGCTCCTGCGCGTCGAAGACCTCCTCGACATGGCTCTCCGCCCAGACCTACAGCGCCCTGAGCGGCTCGTGCAGGGTGCGCCCGAGCGGGGTGAGCTCATAACGAGCGTGGCCGTCGGTGCCCGTGGCGTGACTGATCATGCCGTCACGCTCCAGAGCACGCAGGGTGTCGACGAGGACCTTCTTCGTGATGCCGTCCATGCCACGGTGCAGCTCACCGAACCGCAAGGGCTGCTCGTCGAGCAGGATCACGATCAGGGCGGTCCACTTGTTCGCGATGCGCGCCAGCGACTGGCGCGACGGGCACTGGGCAGAGAACACCGTCCATGTCGGGGTCATGCCACTCCTTCACGGTGACGTTGAAGTAACCATCGGTGCGTCGACACGCTGGTCTCTCAATCAATCGAACAGAACGGGAGACGCAGATGTCGGCGATCGATGTGGTGGGACGATACGGGGCAGCAGTTGCTGCTGGCGACATGGCGGCACTTGCTGCCACCTTCACCGACGATGCCGTCTGGCATCAGCCCGGCGCCCACCAGGCCTCCGGGGACCACGTCGGGCCAGAGGCCATCGTGGCGCACCTCGGGTCGTTGATGGTGCTGAGCGCCGGAACCTTCGCGCTGGAGACCGAGTCGGCGACCGAGAGCGGCAACCTCGTCGCGACGACGGTGCGCTTCACCGCGCAGCGTGAGGGCGTCACTGACCTCGACCAGCACGGCGTGGACATCTTCCGGGTCGTCGGCGACCGGATCGCGGAGATCTGGCTGATCAGTGAGGACCAGGCCGCCGAAGACGTGTTCTGGGGCTAGCCCGAGCTGGTGGCGGGGGGTGTGACGGACCCCGCGCCACCGTTGCCCACACCGACCCCGGCGACCTACTACAGTCCGGGTCATGGCCATCAGCAAAGTCCTCATCGCCAACCGTGGCGAGATCGCCGTCCGCATCGCCCGCGCCTGCAAGGACGCCGGCATCGGCTCTGTGGCGGTCTATGCCGAGCCCGATCGTGACGCCCTGCACGTCAAGGTCGCCGAC
Source organism: Knoellia sp. S7-12 (assembly GCF_040518285.1). Classification (GTDB taxonomy): domain Bacteria; phylum Actinomycetota; class Actinomycetes; order Actinomycetales; family Dermatophilaceae; genus Knoellia. The sequence goes on from NZ_CP155449.1 coordinate 3,098,282, forward strand.
GAGGCCTTCGCGCTCGGCGGCATGACACCTGCGGACTCCTATCTCCTCCAGGACAAGCTGATCGAGGTCGCCAAGGAGGCTGGTGCCGACGCGGTGCACCCCGGCTACGGCTTCCTCGCCGAGAACGCCGACTTCGCGCAAAAGGTCATCGACTCCGGCCTCACCTGGATCGGCCCCGGCCCCGCCGCGATCGACTCCCTCGGCGACAAGGCCAAGGCCAAGCACATCGCCGTCAAGGCGAACGCGCCGCTGGCCCCCGGCACGAAGGACCCCGTCAAGGACGCTGACGAGGTCGTCGCCCTTGCGAAGGAGTTCGGGCTCCCCATCGCGATCAAGGCGGTCTACGGCGGCGGCGGGCGCGGCCTCAAGGTCGCCCGCACCATCGAGGAGATCCCGGAGCTGTTCGACTCGGCCGTGCGCGAGGCCGTCACCGCCTTCGGCCGTGGCGAGTGCCTCGTCGAGAAGTTCCTCGACAAGCCGCGCCACGTCGAGACCCAGTGCCTCGCCGACCAGCACGGCAACGTCGTCGTCGTCTCCACCCGCGACTGCTCCCTCCAGCGCCGCAACCAGAAGCTCGTCGAGGAGGCGCCTGCGCCGTTCCTGTCCGATGAGCAGAACGCCGAACTCGTCCGCGCCTCCAAGGCGATCCTGCGCGAGGCTGGCTATGTCGGCGCCGGCACCTGCGAGTACCTCGTCGCCCAGGACGGCTCGATCAGCTTCCTCGAGGTCAACACCCGCCTCCAGGTCGAGCACCCCGTGACCGAGGAGGTCACCGGCATCGACCTCGTGCGCGAGCAGTTCCGCATTGCCGACGGTGAGGAGCTCGGCTACGACGACCCGACCGCGATCGCGCACTCCTTCGAGTTCCGCATCAACGGTGAGGACGCCGGCCGCAACTTCATGCCCGCGCCGGGCACCGTCTCGCGCATGGTCGTCCCCCACGGCCCGGGCGTGCGTTGGGACGCCGGCATCGTCGAGGGCGACACCGTCGCCGGTGCCTTCGACTCGATGATCGCCAAGCTCATCGTCACCGGCCGCACGCGCGCAGAAGCACTGGCCCGATCGCGTCGAGCTTTGGCAGAGCTCGAGGTCGACGGCATGCCGACGGTGCTTCCGTTCCACCGCGCGATCGTCGACGACCCGGCGTTCGCACCCGAGGGTGACTCACCGTTCACGATCCACACCCGTTGGATCGAGACCGAGTTCGACAACCAGATCCCTGCGTTCGCCGGTGAAACAGCTGCCGATGGCGGCGCCGAGGAGCAGGGCGAACGCCAGCGCGTCACCGTCGAGGTCGGCGGCCGTCGCCTTGAGGTCGTCCTCCCCGCGGGCCTCGCCCTCGGTGGTGGTGGTGGCGGTGGCGCCGCCAAGAAGAAGGCTCCCAAGCGTTCCGGTGGCAGCAAGGCTGGTGCCGCTGCTTCCGGCGACTCCCTCACCGCCCCCATGCAGGGAACCATCGTCAAGGTCGGCGTCGAGGACGGCCAGGAGGTCGCCGCGGGTGACCTCATCGTCGTACTCGAGGCCATGAAGATGGAGCAGCCGATCACCGCCCACAAGGCCGGCACCATCAGCGGTCTCACCGCCGAGGTCGGCGCCACGGTGACCAACGGCGCTGTCCTCTGCGAGATCAAGGACGCCTGAGGGTTCTCGCCGCGCGAGATCGGCGCCACGTCGCTACGTTCGAGAGATGACCCTTCTCTCCAGCACCCTTCGACGCACCCTCGCCACGGCTTCGGTCGCCGGCACGATCCTTGCGGCCGCAGCGATCCCCAGCAGCACGGCATACGCCGCGTCTGATCAGGGGAAGGCGCCGGCAACGTGCGAGTTCAGGCCAACTCCGGATCGCCCGGCGGCTCGCCCGGTCAATCTGCCCAAGGACAAGCAGAAGTCGCACGGCACGGTCGACGTCGAGATCACGACGAACTACGGACCCATGGTCTTCCGCCTCGATAGAGACCTCGCGCCGTGCGCCGTCGGCAGCCTCGCGCACCTGGCGAAAGCCGACTTCTATGACCAGAGTCAGTGCTTCCGCCTCACGAATTCGGCGCGCCTCGGCGTGCTCCAGTGCGGCGACATCTATCGGCAGGAGGAGGGCGGACCGGGCTACGAGTTCGACGACGAGGTCACGCCCTCACTGACCTATCCACGCGGCACCATCGCGATGGGCAACCAGGGGCCGGGCACCAACGGTAGCGAATTCTTCGTGGTCCACAGCTTTGCCAACATCGCACCGAACTACACCGTGATGGGCCACTTGCTCAGTGGGTTCGAGGTCCTGGACGCCATCGTCGAGGCCGGGATCGCGGACCCCGATCTTGACGGCCCGCCGGCCCAGCCGGTGTGGATCACCGACGTGCGAGCGGTCGGCCAGCGCGGCTGAAATCGCTTGTCGCACAGGACAAACGAACGCCCCGTATGCCGGTCAGCCGGCCTACGGGGCGTTCGTCGCGTTGCGTGGTGGTTGCCTCAGCGGGCGGGGCTGTCGTTCTGACCGAGGTCGAGGCTCTCGCCACCGTCGGCGGGCTGGGAGCCACCGGGTGTCGACGCCGAACCCGGGTCCCCCTGCTGGGTCGATCCGCCCTCGGGGAGCCCACCGGACTCGCCCTGGCTCGGGGAGCCCTGGGACGGCGGCTCGGCGTCCGGGGCCGGGAACGACGGGTCGGTGGGGGCGTCGCTGCCCTCACCCGGGATGGTGGACGGGGCGGTGGTGTCCGGCAGCTCGCTCGGGGCGGTCGGGTCCTGCTGGGGCTGCGGGTCGCCGGTGCCGGGGGACGGGTTGGGCACCGGCACCTCGGCGGGCTGCTCCGGGACTGCGCCGGGGTCAGCCGGGACAGAGCCGGGGTCGACCGTCCCCCCGGCGTTGGAGGGGAGACCGAGCTTGCCCTCGACGAAGTCGCCGCCCTTGTCGATGGCGCCGGAGAACTTGCCGCCGGTCTTCTGGTCGAGGAAGTCCTCAACCTTGTCGATGGCGCTGCGCGCGTTGTCGGGGTTGTCCTGGGCGTAGTCCTTGGCCTGGTTGAAGGCCTGGTCGCCGCTGATCGGGCGCTTCTGGTCACTCATCGTGAATCTCTCCCACAGTGTCGGGTTCGGATGAATTCCAAACTAGTCACGCACGAGGTCGAAGTGGGGTTTGGCAGCCGCCCGACCACCCGAGTGGAGACTCAGATACCGGTGGTGTGGAGACGACGAGCCGCCTCGGCGATAGAGCCCGAGAGCGAGGGATAGACCGTGAAGGTGCTTGCGAGCTGGTCGACGTTGAGCCGGTGGTGCACGGCCAGCGTCACCGGGAAGATCAGCTCCGATGCACGTGGGGCCACGACGACGCCACCGATGATGGCGCCAGAACCCTTCTGCGCGAACAACTTCACGAAGCCGTCCTCGATGCCCGACATCTTGGCGCGGGGGTTGCGCGACAGGGGCAGCATGACGACATCTGCGTCGGCCGACCCGTCGTCGATGGCCGTCTGCGAGATGCCAACCGTCGCGATCTCCGGGTCGGTGAAGATGTTGGCCGACACCACGCCGAGGTTGAGGGGGGCCACGGCGTCGCCGAGGGCATGGCTCATCGCGATGCGGCCCTGCATCGCTGCCACGGACGCAAGGGGAAGGACTCCGGTGCAGTCGCCCGCGGCATACACGCCTCGAACGGAGGTGCGCGAGACGCGGTCGACCGCGATGTGTCCGGACTCCGTGAGCTCGATTCCGACATCTTCGAGGCCCATGCCCGAGGTCTGCGGGATGGAGCCGACGGCCAGGAGGGCGTGCGATCCCTCGACCTCGCGACCGTCAACGAGCTTGACGACGACGCCATCGCCACGACGCTCAACGGCCGCCATACGAGAGCGCCCGAGCACCTCCATGCCGCGACGCTTGAACACGTCCTCGATCACGGTGGCTGCGTCCGGGTCCTCACCCGGGAGGACTCGGTCGCGCGACGACACGAGGACCACGTCGGAGCCGAGGCCGAGGTAGGCCTGGGCCAGCTCGGCGCCGGTGACACCGGAACCGACCACGATGAGTCGCTCGGGCAGGGCATCGAGCTCATAGATCTGCTGCCACGTGAGGATCCGCTCACCGTCCGGCTCGGCCGTGCCCATGGTGCGCGGAGTGGCTCCGGTGGCGATCAGGACGACATCGGCATCGACCAGCTCAGTGCCACCGTCGGCGAGCGTCGCCTCGGCGCGGGCCGGCGAGAGGAGGCGACCGGTGCCAGACAGGACGCGCACACCGACCTCGGCCACGCGCTCGCCGATGTCACGACTCTGGGCGGCCGCAAGGTCCTTGACCCGAGAGTTGACCTCGGCCAGCTCGGCCTTGGCGTCGCTGACCTCGTCACCCTCACCGTCCTCGAGGTGGACGCCGAGATGGGCGGCCGTCTCGAACTCGGACATGTAGTCGGCCGTCGAGATGAGGGTCTTGGACGGCACGCAGTCGGTGAGGACCGCGGCGCCTCCGAGTCCGTCACGGTCGATGATCGTGACCTCCCCACCCAGCTGAGCCGCCACAAGAGCCGCCTCGTAGCCGCCGGGACCCCCACCCACAATGACCACTCGTGCTGTTCGCGCATTCACGCCAACCATCCAACCATTCCTTGGGAGCGCCGGAGGACAGGAACGCCCGCGACGCCTGCGTCCGGACGCAAACGAGGCGCCGCACCCTCACCCGGGGTGCGGCGCCTCTCTCGGCTCATCAGGCTCGCGAGCCCTTGCGACGCTTGAGCAACACGAGACCACCACCGAGTCCCAGGAGGCCCACGGCCAGCAGGCTCAGGGGGCCAGTGTCACCCGCACCGGTGTAGGCGAGCGGCGGGTAGGACGGACGAGGGGTCGGCGTCCCTGACGGCGTCCCGGTGGGCGTGGCCGTGGGGGTGGTCGGCTCGTCCTCGCACTCCTTCGCCTCGGTGAGCACGACGTCCCACGACGAGGTCCCGGTGAGGGTGTAGCCCCCAAGAGCGGCGGCCGTGATCGTGACATCGGCAGGCCCCTCATAGGTGCCGGGCTCAAGCCTCTCGTCATCGAGGAAGTAGGACACGCCCTCGATCTCGGGGATCGTCACCGTACCGTCGACCTCGCACTCTTCCGACTGGGAGATCTCGGGAGCAACCGGCGTCACCGGCTTCTCCGGCGGGGCGCAGACCTCTGCCGCGGGAACGGTGACCGGGAACTCCGTCTTGGCCGAGTCAGCCAGGACGAAGCCGTCCTTGACCTCAACCTCAATCACTCCATCGAGGGGGCCGGTGAAAGTCTTGCCCGAAACGTCCTCGCCCTTCCACAAGTAACGGACACCCTCGGTGCTCGGGACCTTCACGGTGCCGTTGACCTCGCATTCCTCGGACTGGGAGATCTCGGGAGCAACCGGCGTCACCGGCTTCTCCGGCGGGGCGCAGACCTCTGCCGCGGGAACGGTGACCGGGAACTCCGTCTTGGCCGAGTCAGCCAGGACGAAGCCGTCCTTGACCTCAACCTCAATCACTCCATCGAGGGGGCCGGTGAAAGTCTTGCCCGAAACGTCCTCGCCCTTCCACAAGTAACGGACACCCTCGGTGTTCGGGACCTTCACGGTGCCGTTGACCTCGCACTCCTCGGACTGGGAGATCTCGGGAGCAACCGGCGTCACCGGCTTCTCCGGCGGGGTGCACTCACCCGGAAGTGATACCCGGCCCGTGGCAGATGCCTTGTGGCCGTCGGCCCAGGTGGCGCTCACCTGAAGCGAAGCGCTGGCGCTACCCACCGGGATCGCCGTCTGGGTTGCGGCGATGGAGGTGTTGCCGTTCCCGGACGTGGCGGGGATCTGGCTCGGGAGACCGGCGAGCTCACCTCCGCCGGTCGTCTGGCCGGTGACCTCGACGACGAGCGGGTAGTCGTTCTCGATCGTCCACGTGACCTTGATCGTCCCGTCGACTGCACACTCGGCCACGCCACTCACGGCAGTGCTGTGCGCAGATGCACTCGTTGCACCTACGACACCTATGGCGCATGCCACGGCGCATGCCACGGCGGCCCTCATCAACTTCTTCACTCTGTCCTACCCCTTGCGTTCGGCAATGATGGATGGGGAGACAGGCAGAAGCCAGATCGAGCCACACCGCACGGTGTCGACGTGGTCCCCGGGGGAGAACCTAGGGACGCCGCTGGCTTGGCGCCTGAAAATTCAACTACTTCGTGGAGAGATCATCCGATGCGGCGGCACGTGGGGCTCGATCGGACCAGCCCGGACGGACCACCTGCCGAGCGGACCTCGACTTGGCGATCACTGGGTAGCCTGACCCGGTGACTGACGCGACGAACCCCCTGTCCGACCCCGCGACCGATCCCTTCGCTGTCGCCGAGGCAGCAGCTGCGGTCATCCGCGAGCGCACCGGCGTCGAGAGCCATGATGTGGCACTCGTCCTCGGCTCGGGCTGGGGGCAGACCGGAGACCTCATCGGCGAGACCCTCGCGGAGATCGAGAACACCGATGTGCCCGGCTTCGGCAAGGCCGCGGTCGCGGGCCACTCGGGCACGATGCGCTCGGTCGCCATCGGGGACACGGGCCGCCGCGCCCTCGTCTTCGGCACCCGCACCCACTTCTATGAAGGCCGCGGAGTGCGCGCTGTGGTCCACAGCGTTCGCACGGCAGCTGCACTGGGCTGCCGCACGATCGTGCTCACCAACGGTTGCGGTGGGCTGCGCGAGGAGTGGCCTCCCGGAACGCCTGTCATCATCCGCGACCACATCAACCTCACGGCCCACTCCCCCATCGAGGGCGCGAACTTCGTCGACCTCACCGACGTCTACACCCCGCGGCTGCGCGACCTGGCCCGTGAGGTCGACGACAGCCTGGATGAGGGCGTCTACGTGCAGTTCCGCGGCCCGCACTACGAGACCCCCGCCGAGGTGCAGATGGCCAAGGTCATCGGTGGCGACCTCGTCGGCATGTCCACGTCGCTCGAGGCCATCGCGGCTCGCCAGAGCGGCATGGACGTCCTCGGCATCTCGCTGGTGACCAACCCGGCTGCGGGCATCTCCAAGACCCCGCTCAACCACGAAGAGGTCCTCGAAGCAGGCAAGGCCGCGGCTGACCGTTGCGGCAAGCTCCTCGCGGCCGTCGTCGCGAAGATCTGAGAGGCGGGTCGTGGCTGCTTCAGACCTGCAGGTGACCGAGGCCATCGAGGCTGCCCGCGCGTGGGCGTCCGATGACCCGGATCCGCAGACCAGGGCCGAACTCGAGGCGGTCATCGAGGCAGCCGGCTCAGGGGACACCGCCGCGACGCAGGACCTCCTCGACCGCATGTCGGGCCTGCTCCAGTTCGGCACCGCTGGGCTCCGCGGTGCCCTCGGCGGTGGCCCGAACCGGATGAACCGCTCGGTGGTCATTCGAGCGGCAGCCGGCCTCACGGCATACCTGAAAAAGTCTGTTTCTGAGCCTTTTGTCGTCATCGGCTTCGACGCACGGATCAACTCCGACGTCTTTGCGCGCGACACGGCTGCGGTCGTCCTCGGCGCTGGTGGGCGGGCGTCCGTGCTGTCACGGCCGCTGCCGACTCCCGTTCTCGCCTATGCGGTCCGGCACCTTGGGGCCGACGCGGGCGTGATGGTCACGGCGAGCCACAACCCACCCCAGGACAACGGCTACAAGGTCTATCTCGGTGACGGGTCGCAGATCGTGTCGCCGTCCGATGTCGACATCGCTGCCGAGATCTCGCGCATCGAGCGAACCCGTGACGTGCCGCTCGCCGACGACGGCTGGGAGACGCTCGACGACGAGGTGTTCGAGAGCTACCTGAGGCACGTCATCGACGTCGTCTCGCCGGACACACCCCGCGACCTCGTCGTCGTCCACACGGCGTTGCACGGTGTCGGTTCCGAAACCGTCGCGCGTGCGTTCGAAGCAGCCGGGTATGCCGCTCCCCTGCCGGTTCCGAGTCAGGCACAACCAGATCCGCTGTTCCCGACGGTGCCGTTCCCGAACCCCGAAGAGCCCGGCGCGATGGACGCCGCACTCGACCTCGCCGAGCAGACCGAGCCCGACGTCGTCATCGCCAACGACCCCGACGCCGACCGTTGTGCTGTCGCCGTCCCCGGTCCCGGCGGCTGGCGGATGCTGCGTGGTGACGAGGTCGGCGTGCTCCTGGGTGCGCACCTGATCGATCGCGGCGTGCCCGCTGATGCGGTGTTCGCAAACTCGATCGTGTCGTCCCGAATGCTTGCGACCGTATGCCGCGCCGCCGGGATCGCTCACGAGGAGACTTTGACGGGCTTCAAGTGGATCTCGCGAGTTGCTGGTCTGCGATACGGGTATGAGGAGGCGTTGGGCTACTGCGTCGACCCGGCTCAGGTGCGCGACAAGGACGGTGTTTCTGCGGCCCTCGTCGTGGCAGAGATCGCAGCGTCGCTCAAGGCTGCCGGGCGGTCGATCTCGGAGCGGCTCGATGAGCTGGCGGTGGAGCACGGGGTGCATGCGACGGACTCGTTCTCGGTGCGCGTCGAGGACCTTGCGCTCCTCGACCAGATCATGGCGCGGTTGCGCGCACAGCCGCTGAGCACCGTTGCAGGAGTGGAGATCTCGCGTGTTGACGATCTTGCAGCCGGCGACGGTGGGCTTCCGCCGACCGAGGGTTTGCGCTACTTCCTCGCCGACCACTCCCGCGTGATCGTGCGTCCGTCAGGGACCGAGCCGAAGCTCAAGGTCTATCTCGAGGTGATCGAGCCTGTCGGCGATGGTGATCTTGCGGGAGCGCGGTCACGAGCTGCCGAGCGGGTGGCCACGATCAGGTCCGACCTCGAGGTCGCCACCGCGCTCTGAAGCCTGGGGGATGCTTCATGATGGCGAACCAGGCACTCGCCAGGCCGGCGAGAGTGATGACGATGGCAGCGACGACGTCCGACGCTCGCTCGGCTTCGCTCTGGAATGCCGCCGGCTGCCACCAGCCCACCACCCACGGTTCGAGGAAGGCGCCCACCGGGACGACGAGCCGGGCCAGCAGTCCCCACCGGGTGTGCGTTCGCGCCGCAGCACCCACGAGGCCCGCCGGGGCACCGTCAGTGCGGCCGCGACGAACCAGAATTCGTTGGAAGCAAAGGATCCTGGCGGCATCAGGCCGGTGAGCTCGCCCAGCCCGTAGTGCACGACAAGTGCGCCCACTCCGGCCAGCGGGCCGGCCACGGCAGCAGTGACGGGAAGACGTACGAGCCACCCCGCGAGGACCGACACACCGACCCACAGCGTGCCGGCATTGAGGAGCAGACTGGCCGTGCGTCGTGCAGCGAAGAGGGCCTGATCCTCCCCGGACAGCTGCGCCCCCGTCGTGATGTTGCTGAGCAGCGACCCGACTCCGAGCACCACCACAGACAGCAGAACCCCCAGCCACCCCCGACCTCGATCCCCCATCACCCGGGGAGCGTACCGAGCGACGCATCCGCACTGCCCCACCGCTGGCTGGCACAGTGGTGTCATGACTTTTCAGGAGTCGTGGGTCGAGAAGCAGATCCGTGAGGCGCAGGAGCGGGGCGAGTTCGACAACCTGCCCGGTGCTGGCAAACCACTGAAAGGGCTCGACGATCCTGATCCCGACTGGTGGGTCAAGAAGATGATGGCGCGCGAGGGCCTGGACATGGGCGACGCCCTCCCGCCGGTGTTGCTCCTGCGGCGCGAGCACGCCAGTTTTCCCGAGTCGCTGCTGGATGTCCGAACCGAGGACGGGGTGCGCGAGGTGTTGCGCGACTACAACCTTCGCGTCATCGATGATCGGCGGCGACCCGCGCTCGGCAAGGAGTCGCCGGCGTGGGCGCCATGGGCCGATGTCGAGGCGATGGTCGAGCGGTGGAAACAATTGCGGGCCGGGCGAGCGGCCGCGACGGCGGTTGAGACCCCGACACCAACGGAACCCAACCCACCGCGCACACGGTGGTGGCAGCGGCGCCGGCCCTGACGGCATACCCCGTTCTGTTTTCCGACTGCTCAACCGAGACTGTGGGAGAGCCACTCTTCACGGGTCAGCGCGTACTCGACCTCTCTCCCGTCATCGCCGTCCCACGAACGCACGTAGGTCAGCCCGACGGACTCCATCACGGCGCGCGATCCCGCGTTGTCCGACATGGCCTGGGCGATGACGCGGTCGAGGCCAAGGTCCTGGAATCCGTGGCGCAACAGCTCCCGTGAGCCCTCACTGGCGAAACCCTGTCGCCAGTGGCGCCGGTGCAGCCTGTAGCCGAGCTCGGCGACCCCCGGCGTCTTGCGCCAATCCCCCTGATCCGGACCATGAAGTGGCGCGAGGATCCACCACCCCACAAACGGACGAGCCGGGTCGTCACGCAACCGGGCCGCCCAGAAACCCAGGCCGTCGACCTGCCTGCCGCGATCCATCCGCTGCAGGTGGGACTCCTCCACCTCCGCGCGTGTGCGGGCACGACCCCAGATGTAGTGGGTCACCTCGGGATCGGAGTCGAGCTCGACCTCGTCAGGGAGATCCTCATCCGAAAGAGGGATCAGATCCAGGCGCTCGGTCTGCAAGGGTCTTTGGGTCACCGCATGATGATGTCGCCGATGGGTTTGGCGCGCGACCGATTTGACGTCTGACTCGCCAGTCACATCCGCCCCGTTGCCTCCCATGTTGAAGCAACTGCCCTGTGCCGCAACGGAATTGGCTGTGGATAGACTCCTCGATCTCATCGAACTCATGTACGATGGGAGGCATGAAGGGGACACCGATCCATGAAGGGCCTGAGGTTCAGGTCCGCTTCGTGGTGTCCTCTCTCGCAGACGTCAACGCTGAGGGTTTGACCGAGGCTGAGCGGGTTGCTGCCGTGTCCGCGTTGGAGGCGCTCAAGGGTGCAGCTGCTGCGGCGCAGGCGCGTCTGACTGCTGCCGCGGTGGTGGATCGGGAGGCGTTGGGTGAGGACTCGCGCAGTGTGCGCGCCGATCTGGCGTTGGCTCGTCGGTGTTCGCCGACGTTGGCGGATCAGCACGTTGGAGTGGCCAAGGCCCTTGTGGGCGAGATGCCGTTGACGATGGGCGCGCTGGAGCGGGGCGAGATCAGCGAGCGGCGGGCGATGATCGTGGTGCGTGAGACGGCGTGCCTGAGCGTTGAGCACCGGGGCGAGGTCGACCGCCGGCTGGCACCGACGATTGCCAGTCTTGGGGACAAGGCGTTGGCTGGGGCTGCTCGTCGCGCAGGTGCGGCTTTGGATGCGGAGTCGTTGGCTGAACGGAATCGGCGTGCGGTCGCGTCCCGTCGGATGAGTGTGCGGGCGGCTGCGGACGGGATGGCGTGGCTGTCGATCCTGGGGCCGATGAAAGAGATCATCGGTGCGCACGTCGCGCTGCTGGGTGAGGAAGGTCGACGCAACGTCATCGACCCGGATCTGCCCGCCGATGAGTGGGAAGCTGCGGCAGCCGCGGCTCGTGCCGACACTCGCGGCAAGGGTGCATGGCTGGCTGATCGTGCCCTGGAGCTGCTCTCTGGGCGTGCGAAGGGTCAGCCGCAACAGGTTGAGGTCAGTCTCGTCATGACCGACACAGTCCTCCTGCCTGCAGCATTCGGTGGCAAGGCCCCGGGTGATGACGTCGCGACCATCCCGGGCTGGGGTCCCATTCCCGGCGCTGAAGCCCGCGCCCACATCGCCGCCCTCCTGGACCGCGCCGACGACAGCGACCCCAAGAGCGGCCTCTGGCTGCGGCGCCTGTTCACCGACCCCACAGGTCGTGACCTGGTCGCCCTCGACTCCAAACGCCGCCTGTTCCTCGGGGGACTCCGCCGCTTCCTCGAGCTGCGCGACCCCACGTGTCGCGTCCCCTGGTGCGACGCCCCAGCGACCGAGTCCGACCACGTCCACGCGGTGCACGACGACGGTGCCACGACTGGCGCCAATGGTGGTGGCCTGTGCAAGCGCCACAACTTGGTCAAGGAAGAGCCCGGGTGGCACATGAACGTCGAATCCACCGGACTCGACGGCACCGGTTCCCACCGACTGCGCATCCAGACCCCGACGGGTCGAGTTCACGACGCCACAGCGCCACCGATCCTCGGCGAAGGCTGGCGGGCGCCCGATTCCATTCCTGAGGAGTGGACCGGCGACGTCCACCTCCAAGACCGACCACTACCGCAGGACCCCTGGGGTGGCTGGATCCCTGACCCGCCCGACGACTGGTTCCTGCAGGACAACGAGGTGCGGGTCGCCTGAGCGGCCCGTGATTTGGACGCGATCCTCGCAAAACGTCGCGCTGTTCGCATCAAAGACCTCTAAATCGGTTGGTGGTCGATGAAGCTGCTGGCAATGTGCAGCAGGTGCGTACCTTTGATGACTTGGTGTCCGAGGCTGAATCCGCCGATGTTACTGGTTGGGATTTCGGATGGCTGCGAGATCGAGCATTCGAGGAGCGACCTCCTTGGGGGTACGCGAAGCTCCTCGCCGATCAACTGGACCGCGTCGAGTCAGCCCTCGACATCGACACCGGCGGCGGCGAGGTCATCAATCAAGCGGCATCGCTCCCCGAGCGCATGGTGGTGACCGAGTCCTGGCCGCAGAATGAACAACGGGCTCGCCACCTGCTCGAACCGCGGGGCGTGCAAGTGATTGCCACCCGGGAAGGGCAGCCTCTGCCCTTCCCTGCGGCCTCCTTTGATCTGGTGAGCGCCCGGCACCCGGTCCAGCCCGATTGGCCGGAGATCTATCGCGTTCTCCGTCCCGGCGGGCACTACTTCGCGCAACATGTTGGAGCAGCGTCGGCGTTCGAACTGATCGAGTACTTCTTGGGCCCATTGCTCGAGGAGCGCAAAGGTCGCGACCCAGGTCGAGAGGTTGCGGCAGCCAAAGACGCAGGATTGGTCGTTGAGGAATTGCGAACCGCGCGTTGTCGCCTGGAATTCCATGACGTTGGCACCGTCGTGTGGATCCTGCGCAAGTGCGTGTGGTGGGTGCCCGACTTCTCCGTAGCCCGGTACGAGATCAAGCTCCGCGCCCTCCACGAACAGATGCGAAACGGCGGCCCCTTCGTCGCTCACTCAACCCGGCATCTCATAGATGCGCGCCGCTGAAGTCGAGTGGGTCGCCTGAGCGTCGTGTGATCCTCACGTGGGCTTCCGCTCGCGTTCGCATTGCGCATCTAGCGTCGGTTGACGTGACCCGACACTTGCAGTTGACCTTCGCCGTGCTGACCGCCGCAGTGTTGGCCCTGTTCTCCGCCACGGCCACCGCGAGCCCCAAGTCTGGTCAGGGGCGAGGCGCCGAAGCGTCCGCCGCACAGCTCCGCGTCATCCAGCACAACACCGACCATGTGCCAGCCGCCTGGGACTTCGTCGTCGACCAGATCGATGACTTCGAGCCCGAGCTCGTTGCGGTGCAAGAGGTGTGTCGGCCGTGGTTCGAAGAGCTGCGGACAGAGCACCCGAACTGGACCTTCGCCTATCACCCGCGCAAGCTCCACTTCGGCAACAGCAACAACCCCGGCTGCGGCGGCGACTGGATCGGTGAGCTCATCATCTATACCGGCGCAGCGAACCGACCCACGATGACGCCGGACTACTCCAACAACAACGCCGACGGTGTCGAGAAGTTCGGCATGGCCTGCGTGGAGTTCCGACGCGAAGGCATCCCGACCCTGGGCTGCTCGACCCACCTATCCGCCTACCCCACCTCCGGAGGTCGCGGGACACAGCCGGAGCGCGGCCCACAGGCGCAGTCGATCATGGACGAGACAGCGCCCTATCGCGATGCCGGTTGGTCGGTCGTCATCGCCGGTGACTTCAACATGACCTCGGCCGCTGACAACCCCAAACAGACACCGCACATGAACCTCCTGATGGGTCCCGCGGTCGGCGGCACCGGCGACTTCTACGACGGCTCCCAGCACGAGTGCGAATGTCGTCTCACGAAACCCACGACCGACAAGAACCAGCGCATCGACTACGTCTTCTGGTCAGCAGGTCGCACCCCCTTCGCGGACGCCGCCCGCGTGGAGCTTCTGGACAGCCCGGCCGGTCACCACCTGCTGCGATCCGTGGGCACGCTCTCCCGCTCGCACGGCTGAGTCCAGCGCCCCCACGCGGATACACTCCGGGGGTGAGCACCACAAAAGCGGCCGTCGACACGGCGATCGATTCCACGGCCCGCGCCAGGGACCTGCTCGGCGTCTCCCGGCTGACCAACCAGTCCCTGACGCGCTGGCTCCACGGGCTGCCCGGCGTCGACCAGGTCGGCTGCGAAGCCCGAGCCGCTGACCTCGGCACCCGATCGATCAAGACGACGAGCAAGGCGTGGGCGATCGACCTCGCGATCTCGATGATCGACCTCACGACGCTCGAGGGCGCCGACACCAAGGGACGCGTGCGCGGCCTCGCCGCCAAGGCGCTCCTCCCCGACCCAAGCGACCTCAGCACACCTCGTCCCGCCGCGGTCTGTGTCTATGGCGACATGGTCGCCACCGCCAAGGAGGTGCTCGGCAGCTCCGGCGTCAAGGTCGCTGCCGTCGCGACCGCGTTCCCCAGCGGTCGCGCGAGCCTGGCCGTCAAGCTCGCCGACACCAAGGACGCCGTCAAGGCCGGTGCCGACGAGATCGACATGGTCATCGACCGTGGCGCGTTCCTGTCGGGCGACTACCTCACCGTGTTCAACCAGATCGCCGAGGTCAAGAAGGTGTGCGGCGATGCGCGGCTCAAGGTCATCATGGAGACCGGCGAGCTCAACACCTATGACAACGTCCGTCGCGCCAGCTGGCTCTCGATGCTCGCAGGTGGCGACTTCATCAAGACGAGCACCGGCAAGATCCAGCCCGCCGCAACGCTTCCCGTCACGTTGATCATGCTCGAGGCCGTCCGTGACTGGCGCGATCTCACCGGCAGCCAGGTCGGCGTCAAGCCGGCTGGTGGCATCAAGACGAGCAAGGACGCGATCAAGTTCCTCGTCACGGTGAGCGAGATCGCCGGTGAGGACTGGCTCGACAACCACTGGTTCCGCTTCGGCGCGAGCAGCCTGCTGAACGACCTGCTCCTCCAGCGCCAGCGAATGACGACAGGCGCCTACTCCGGCGCCAACTACATCGCCGACGACTCCCCCTCCACGGCCTACTGAGGAATCCCTGATGCCCACGTTTGAGTACGCACCGGCTCCCGAGTCCCGGGCCGTCGTCGACCTCAAGAGCTCCTACGGGCTCTTCATCAACGGCGAGTTCACTGATGGCACCGGAACCAGTTTCAAGTCGATCAGCCCCGCCACCGAGGAGGTCCTCGCAGAGGTTTCCGTGGCGAGCGAAGCGGATGTCGACGCGGCCGTCAAGGCTGCGCGGACGGCATACACGCGGGTCTGGTCCAAGATGTCTGGCACCGACCGCGGCAAGTACCTCTATCGCATCGCCCGCATCCTCCAGGAGCGCGCGCGCGAGTTCGCGGTCCTCGAGAGCCTCGACAACGGCAAGCCGATCAAGGAGAGCCGCGACGTCGACATCCCGCTCGCGGCGGCTCACTTCTTCTACAACGCCGGCTGGGCCGACAAGCTGGGGTATGCCGCGTTGCCCGGTGGAGCGAATCCGCAACCTCACGGCGTGGTCGGGCAGATCATCCCGTGGAACTTCCCGCTGCTCATGCTGTCCTGGAAGATCGCCCCCGCCCTCGCGACCGGCAACACCGTCGTCCTCAAGCCCGCCGAGACCACCCCGCTGACGGCGCTGCTCTTCGCCGAGGTGTGCCAGCAGGCCGACCTCCCCCCGGGCGTCGTCAACATCGTCACGGGAGCCGGTCCGACCGGTCAGGCGATCGTGGACCACCCCGGCATCGACAAGCTCGCCTTCACCGGCTCGACCGGCGTCGGCAAGATGATCGCCCGCGCCATCGCCGGCACCCGCAAGAAGGCCACACTCGAGCTCGGTGGGAAAGCCGCCAACATCGTCTTCGATGACGCCCCCATCGACCAGGCCGTCGAAGGCATCGTCAGGGGCATCTTCTTCAACCAGGGCCACGTCTGCTGCGCCGGCTCGCGACTCCTCGTGCAGGAATCCATCGCCGAAGAGGTCGAGAGCCGCCTGAAGCGTCGCCTCGACACCCTGCGCGTCGGCGACCCGCTCGACAAGAACACGGACGTCGGCGCCATCAACAGCCGCGCCCAGCTCGACCGGATCGTCGCGCTCACCGACGTCGGAGAGGCCGAAGGTGCCGTGCGCTGGGACAACGGCTGCGACCTGCCGAGCAAGGGATTCTGGTTCAGGCCAACGGTTTTCACCGGCGTGACGCAGACCCATCGCATCGCACAGGAAGAGGTCTTCGGTCCTGTTCTGTCGGTGCTGACGTTCCGCACACCGCAAGAAGCCGTGGCCAAGGCCAACAACACGCCCTACGGCCTGTCCGCGGGCATCTGGACCGAGAAGGGTTCGCGCATCCTCTGGATGGCCGACCAGCTCAAGGCCGGTGTCGTGTGGGCCAACACGTTCAACCAGTTCGACCCGACGAGCCCGTTCGGCGGCTACAAGGAGTCCGGCTACGGACGTGAGGGCGGCCGACACGGCCTCGAGCCCTACGTGAAGGGAACCCAGTCATGACGCGAGTCGATGTGAAGAAGACCTACAAGCTCTACATCGGCGGCAAGTTCCCGCGCAGCGAGAGTGGCCGTTCCTACGAGGTGTATGCCGCGAAGAAGGGCACGTTCCTCGCCAACGCGGCGCAGGGTTCACGCAAGGACGGCCGCGATGCGGTCACCGCAGCGCGAGCCGCACAGCCCGGCTGGGCCGGCGCCACGGCATACAACCGCGGTCAGGTTCTCTATCGCGTCGCCGAGGTCATGGAGGCGCGTCGCCCCCAGCTCGTCCAAGAGGTGCGTGACGCCGAAGGGCTGACCGCTGCAGCGGCCGAAGCCGTGGTGTCACAGGCGATCGACCGCTGGGTCTGGTATGCCGGGTGGTCCGACAAGTACGTCCAGATCCTCGGCGGGATGAACCCCGTCGCCGGTCCCTTCTTCAACATCTCGGCGTCGGAGCCGACCGGCGTCGTGGCCGTGCTCGCGCCGCAGGAGTCGAGCCTGCTCGGTCTTGTCTCGGTGATCGCGCCCGTCATCGTGTCCGGCAATGCCGTCGTCGTCGTGACAAGTGCGGACCGGCCGTTGCCCGCCGTCACGCTCGCCGAGTGCCTCGCGACGTCGGACGTGCCCGGTGGCGTCGTCAACATCATCACCGGCAAGGCAGCCGAGATCGCGCCGTGGCTCGCGAGCCACCGTGACGTCAACGCGATCGACCTCACCGGTGCCGCTGGAGCCGAGGGTGTCGACTGGGGCGCCCTCGAGGAAGCCAGCGCCGAGAACCTCAAGCGCGTCCTGCGCCCCGCTGGCACCGGCGCCAGCGCGGTCGAGCCCGACTGGACCGCGACTCCCGACCTGTCCCGACTCACTGCCTTCCTCGAGACCAAGACGGTCTGGCACCCCAAGGGCCGGTGAGCGCCTCGGATCACCGGGCCCGCATCGTCGTCCTCGCCGGACCGAGCGGGGCTGGCAAATCGCGCTTGGCCGAACGGATGCACGCCACCCATGGGTGGCCGATCCTCCGGCTCGACGACTTCTATCGCGACCTCGACGATCCTTCGATGCCCCGCAGCGACGAGCTCGGGATCATCGACTGGGACCACCCGGACTCGTGGAACGCATCAACTGCCGTGGCGTCGTTGGTCGAGCTCGTCGACACCGGTTCGACGTCCACACCGGTCTATGACATCTCGCAGAGCCGCGCCATCGACACCACGACGGTCTCTGCCGGATCGAAGGACCTGGTCCTGGCTGAGGGAATCTTTGCCGCCGAGATCGTTGCGGCCCTGCGTGAGGCCGGGATCCTGCACAGCGCATGGTGCATCCACCATCGGCCGATCGTGACGTTCGTGCGCCGACTGGCACGTGACCTCAAGGAGCGCCGCAAGAGCCCGCCGGTGCTCTTGCGCCGCGGATTCGCGCTCATGCGTGCCGAGCCAGAGGTCGTGCGACGTCAGGTCGCCCTCGGGGCCGAGTCCGCCCGCGCCAGGGACGTCGAAGCCCGGCTGGCCCAATCAACCACCTAGTCCAGGCAACGCAGTCACAGTGGGCTCAATCGCCGCGCAGGACACGGAGCAGCCGGGCACCGAGCCCAGAACGCCCCTGGCTGGCAGTGACCGGGACGGAGGCGGGAGCGGGCGTGCGAGGCGACGTCGCGGCCGGGTCCGACGCCTGACGAACCACCTCGCCCAGGAACTCGTCGACATCGGCAGTGTCATAGCCACGCCGCATCGAGGTCGTCGGGAGCTTGGCGCTGCTCGCGATGGCGGCCACCTCGGTGCCCGACGAGCCATTCTCGACGGCACGCACGAGTTCATCGAGGAGGTCGTCGACGGCGCCTTCGTCGTACCCAGCTCGGAACTGGGTCGACCTGAACACAGCATTGCGAACGGTCTCTGCGAGCGTGGCGGGATTCATGGGACCAGCCTAGGTCCGGGGGCGGCCGCGAGCCCGGCACACACGAAGGGGACCACGGGAGCGACAAGGACTGTCGACAGAATCGGAGGTGGGACCTCGGCGAGGACCGCTGCTCGGTTAGGGTTCGAGGCAGTCACTGCCACGGGGAGACACAGATGAGCGACCAGGGTTGGACCGCACCCTCAGGGGGTTCCGGACGTCCCGAGCCGCGGCCACCCCAGCAGCCTCAACACCCCGGGTGGGCGCAGCCGGGAGCGGCAGGTGCGGAGCCGGCATACGCGCAACAACCCTCAGGCGGGTGGCAGCAACCGCAGCAACCGCCCTACGTCCCACCGAGGCAACTGGACTTCCGCCCGGGCATCATCCCGCTGCGGCCCCTGACGATGAACGACCTGTTCGGCGGTGTCTTCCGCGCGGTCCGCGGCAACGTCGCAGCGACCGTCGGGCTCGCGGCCGTGACGTCGCTGATCTTCCTCGTGCCCTTCACCGCGCTCGGCGCATGGGTGTCGAGCCAGGAGGAGTCGATCTCGCTCGAGGAGTCGGTCTCCAGCGGCACGACCAACCTCATCGGTCAACTCGGGTCATACATCCCCTCACTCGGGTCGTTGTTCTCGACCATCCTGCTGACGGGCTTCCTCGCCTACGTCGTCGGCCAGGCGGTCCTGGGCCGCAAGGTCAGCGCCAGCGAGACCTGGGGTGGCACGATCCGACGCATCTGGGCCCTCATCGGCGCCACTCTCGTGACGATGTTCATCTACTTCGCCGCCCTCGGGGCCATCCTCGGCATCCCCATCGCTCTGCTCGTGGCAGGCTCAACCTCCGGCAGCGACGGAACGCTGGGCGTCGGCGTGGGCCTGATGATCCTTGCGGTCTTCGTGGCGATCACCGCCATGATCTTCCTCTGGACGCGCCTCGCGTTCGTCACACCGTCCGTCATCCTGGAGAACCTCGGTGTCGGCAAGGCCATCGCCCGCTCCTGGCGGCTCACCGGCGGGCAGCCGTTCTGGCGTCTGCTCGGCATCCGGATCCTCACTGCCTTCTGCCTCGGGATCGCCGGATCGCTCATCACGCTGCCACTCACGCTCCTCGCCGGAGCGTTGATCCTCACCGGGATCCCCCTGGACCAGATGTATGTCTGGCAGGCCGTCATCACCGGCGTCACGGGCGTGATCAGTGGAGCCATCACGACCCCGATCACGGCCGGTCTCGACGCCCTGCTCTATGTCGATCAACGCATCCGCCGCGAGGGCCTCGACGTCCAGCTCATCCAGACCGCGCAGGGCACCGCCGGCGCCCCGTGGCCACGCGCCGAGGCATGACGCTCGGGTTCGTGCGCCTCGACGCGCCACCCCTCGACCCCTCCCGGAGCGAGGGTCGTCGCCTTCTCGAGGACGAACTCTCCAAGCCTCGGTATGCCGTGGAACCCAGTCTCTGGGACCGCTTCCGTGAGTGGTTGCTCGGCCTTTTTGACACCACGGGTCCGGGGTTGCCTTCGTGGGTCTTCATGTTCGTCCTCGTCGTGGCCCTGGCCGTCCTCGCGCTCGTGGTCGGCCTGCTGCTGCGTCCGGAGGCTCGGACCAAGCGGTCCGGGAACGACCACGCAGTCCTCGACGAACGCGGAGTTGACGCGACGGCATACCGGAATCGGGCGCAAAGCGCTGTGCGAGAGGGCGATTGGGACACGGTCGTTCTCGACGGCTACCGCGCGATCGTCGCGTCAGGCGTGGAGCGGACGGTGCTCGACGAGCTGCCGGGACGCACCGCACACGAGGCATCGTTGGAGTTGTCACGTGCGTTCCCCGTCGAAGGGGACGCAATCCGTGCGAGCGCCGACCGGTTCGACGCCGTCCGCTATGGTCACGACCCGGCGAGCGAGGTCGACGCCCGCTCCGTCCTTGCCCTCGATGAGCGACTGGCCAAGGCCCGTCCCGAGCTGACCCCCACGGGAGCGCGATCGTGAACCTCAGGGCACGGTGGCGGATCGGCGTGTGGGCTCTCGTCGTCGCACTCGGAGTCGGCGCCCTCGCAGCCATCGCCATGGCGACGACGCCACCGGGCGCCGTGATGGACCCGGAGGGTGTCGGCCCCGATGGTGGCGCGGCACTGATCGCCGTGCTCGAGCAGAACGGCGTCACCGTTGAGACGAGCACGTCAATCGAAGAGGTGACCGACGCGGTGCGACAAGGCGATGACGACACCAGCATCGTCATCGCCAACACGAGCAACCTCGGCACGACTGCGGCCGCAACTCTCCGACAGGAGTCGGTCGGGGTTGATCGCATCGTCGTCCTCTCCCCCAACTCCGAACAGCTCAAGGCCCTGCGCGCCGATGCCACCGCTCTGCTCAGTGGTGTCTTTGTCCCGATCGAGAGCCGCTGTGACATCGGCACGGTCGACGAGGGCGACTCGCTCATCGGCATCGACACCCGCTACGAGACGGCCACCGGATCGAGCGGTACCAAGGCCTGCTTCCCACTCACGATCCAGACGGAGGACGGGAGCGACGACGGTGAGGGCGATCACGGTGCCGGTCTGCTCCAACTGCCGTCGACGTCGAGCCACCCGCAGATGACCATCGTGGGAAGCAAGACCGGTTTCACCAACGGCACGATCACGCAGGAGGACAACGCGGCGATCGCGCTCCGGCTGCTGGGTGGCTCGTCCCGGCTCATCTGGTACCACCCCGACATCAGCGACCTCGCCAACTCGGAGTCCACCGAAGAGGGTGGAGGCCTCCTTCCGGCCTGGTTCGCTCCGGCCCTGGCCCTCGTCGCCACGTCGCTCCTCGTCCTCGCACTCGTTCGCGGCCGTCGTCTCGGCCGGCTCGTGCGCGAACCCCTTCCCGTGGTCGTGCGGGCCGTCGAGACGACGGAGAGCCGTGGCCGGCTCTATCGCCGCGCCCAGGACCGACCGCGCGCCGCCACCGTGCTCCGCCTCGCCACCGTCGACCGGCTCCGGTCCCGCCTCGGCCTGCGTCGCGGCGACTCCGTCGAGACCGTGGCCCGTGCCATCTCAGCCGCCACCGGCCACCCCGTGCGCGAGGTGCTCGACCTCGTCGCCGGCCCCGAACCCACCGATGACGCCGCGCTCGTGCGGCTCGCCCAGGACCTGTCCGATCTCGAGGAGAAGGCACACCGCCCATGACCGACAACGTCACGACCGAGAGCTCCGCTCGCCAGCCGGCGCCTCCCCCACCAGCGGCCCCCGAGGCCCGCGACGCCCTGCTGCGGGTGCGCGCCGAGGTCGCCAAGGCCGTCGTCGGGCAGGACGCCGCCGTCACAGGCCTCCTGGTCGCGCTGCTGTGCCGCGGCCACATCCTGCTCGAGGGGGTGCCGGGCGTCGCCAAGACCCTGCTCGTCCGCTCCTTGTCGCAGGCACTCGACGTGCAGACCAAACGGGTGCAGTTCACGCCCGACCTCATGCCCGGTGACCTCACCGGCTCACTCGTCTTCGATGCGCGCACCAGCGACTTCACCTTCCGGCAGGGGCCGGTCTTCACCAACATCCTGCTCGCCGACGAGATCAACCGGACGCCCCCCAAGACCCAGTCCGCACTCCTCGAAGCCATGGAGGAACGACAGGTCAGCGTCGACGGCCAGCCACACCCCCTGGCTCCCCCCTTCATGGTGGCGGCCACACAGAACCCGGTCGAGTACGAAGGCACCTATCCCCTCCCGGAGGCACAGCTCGACCGCTTCCTCCTCAAGGTCATGCTCCCCCTGCCTCCCCGCGCCGACGAGGTCAATGTCCTGCGTCGTCACGCCGACGGGTTCGACCCCCGCGATCTCACCGCGGCGGGCCTGCGCCCTGTCGCGTCCGCCACCGACCTCGAAGCCGGTGCCGATGCAGTCCGGCAGGTCGAGGTCAGTGACGACATCGCGGGATACGTCGTCGACATCGCGCGCGCCACGCGCACGTCCCCGTCGCTCTCCCTGGGCGTGAGCCCGCGTGGAGCAACCGCCCTCATGTCCACGGCGCGAGCGTGGGCCTGGCTCAACGGTCGTGGCTACGTCACGCCGGACGACGTCAAGGCGCTCGCTCACGCGACCCTCTCCCACCGCCTCTCCCTGCGCCCCGAGGCCGAGCTCGAGGGCGTCGACGTGTCCGCCGTCCTCGACAGTGCCCTGGGCTCCGTCCCGGTCCCCCGCTGACGCGCGGCTGACCTCATGGCCCTGACCGCTCGAGCTCTGTGGCTCGTCCTCCTCGGCATCGTCCCGGTGGCGCTGCGGCCCACCGCGTCGACGGTGTGGTTGTGGTTGCTGCTCTGTGCGGCCGTCATCGCGGTCGACGTCCTGCTCGCGCCGCGGCCGCGGCGTCTGGAGTTCGAGCGGGCGCTGCCGACATCGGTCCGCCTCGGCGAGTCGGTGAGCACCTCGCTCCTCGTCACCCATCCCGGCGCGCGCACCGCCCGCGGGGTCCTGCGCGATGCCTGGCCGCCGTCCACGGGAGCCGAGCTGACGCGGCATACCCTCCGTCTGAGCGGGGGCGAACGCACGCGTCTCACCACGACCCTCACTCCGACACGGCGCGGTGATCGGGTCGCCGACCGGGTCACCGTGCGACTGCGAGGGCCCCTGGGAATCGCTGCCCGGCAGGCGTCGATCCACGTCCCGGGCCGCCTGCGGGTGCTGCACCCGTTCCCTTCGCGCAAGCACATCCCCAGCCGGCTCGCAGTGCTGCGCCAGCTCGACGGTCGCGCCGCGATGCGCACACGAGGGCAGGGAACGGAGTTCGACTCGCTGCGGGACTACGTCGAGGGCGACGACGTGCGGTCCATCGACTGGCGAGCGACCGCGCGACGGCAGGACCTCGTCGTCCGCACGTGGCAGCCCGAGCAGCATCGCCGCATCGTCATCGTTCTCGACACGTCCCGCACGAGCGCCGGTCGCATCGGCGATGCCCCACGGCTCGACTCGGGGATGGACGCGGCCCTCTTCCTCACCGCCATCGCCGGGCATGCCCGCGACCGGGTGCACGTCATTGCTGGTGACCGCGTCGTGCGGGCGCACGTGTCGGGCCACGACCGCGTGGGATTGCTGCACGACGCCATCTCCGAGCTAGCACCCGTCGACGCCCAACTCATCGAGGCCGACTGGCGGTTGCTCGCCGCAGAGGTGGCGCGAGCGGGGTCACAGCGGGCGCTCGTCGTGCTCATCACGCCGCTCGAGTCGTCGGCACTGGAGGAGGGCTTGCTGCCGGTGCTGCCGGCTCTGGCTGCCCGACACCGGGTGGTTGTCGCCTCGGTCGCCGACCCTGCCGTCGAGGCGTTGCGTCGCGGACGCGGAACAGCAACAGACGTGTATGCCGCGGCCGCAGCCGAGCGGACCGTCGGGTTGCGCGCCCGGACTGCCGGGGCGTTGCGGACCCTGGGGGTCGAGGTGCTCGACGAGACTCCCGACAAACTGCCGTTGGCCCTGGTCGACCACTACCTCGCACTGAAGCGCCAAGGCCTTCTCTGACGCTGGGACTCGTGCCCGTCAGCCGAGGGGGTCGGGCGGAAGCAGGCGCTGGGTGCGGGCTGCCTCCGACTGCATCCGTCCGAGGTCGCGCTGGCGTCGCTCGGCCAGGACTGCTCGCAGAATCCACTCCGGATGCACGCCCGGCGGCGGAGGAGGCGAAACGTGACGCAGGACTTGGGAGCAGAGATCCTCGGCAAGGTGCTGGCGCGACTGCGGCGTGAGTGAGTCCGACCGCGCGAGAAACTGACGGATGCCGATGGCCAGTGAAGCCGGCATCGGGCCGATGTCGGAGCCCCGGACCCATTGCTCGAGAGCAGGGGGCGCCTGCGGTGGCGCGGTCACCTGGAACTTGTGACGCAGCGCCATGACATAGGTGCCAGCGGCCATGTCGCCAAGGCGCTTGGCACGTGGGTGGATCACGGCAGCGACGATTGCCGGGGCGCCCACCAGGAGATAGAACTCGACGAATCCGACCAGGTGGCGCATCACGCTGTGTCGCAACGTGATCGGACCGCCATCGTCGCGCACGGTGCACAGGCCGAGGGCATATTTGCCGGGGCTGCGGCCACGGGTCAGCGTCTCGAAGACAACGGGCAGGATGACGGTGAGGCCGACCATGAGCACGATCGACATGGTCCTGGCGACCGCATCGGACATGTTCCCGACCAAGGCTCCGACAGTGAAGAACGCCACGATGGCCAGCACGAAGGTGATGACGAGGTCGATGAGGCGAGCGGCGATGAGGCTGAGCACACCCGCAACCGGGAGCTCGACCGAGACGCCCTCGCCCGTGACGACGTCATCGCCGGCATAGGTGCGATATCCCCCGTCCACGCTCATGCGGCCGAGGATATCTCGCGACAGTCCCGCATAGAGTGGCGACGTGGATCTCGACGCCTACATCGCCACCCATGTGGGTCAGTGGCGCCGACTCGAGGAGCTGGTCGGTCGCCGACGGCTCTCTGGTGCCGAGACCGACGAACTCCTCGACCTCTATCAGCGGGTGTCGACGCATCTGTCGGTGGTGCGTTCGTCGAGTCCGGACCCGTCACTCGTGAGCTATCTGTCCACACTTCTGGCGCGCGCACGGCATACGGCAACGGGTTCCCGGACCATGTCGTGGGGTGACCCGGCACGGTTCTTCACCCAGACGTTCCCGGCCGCCCTCTATCGGACGCGGCGGTGGTGGCTCGCGACAACGTTCGGGAGCATCGTGCTCGCGGTGGTCGTCGGCGCATGGGCGGTGCGGCACCCGGAGGTGTTCACCCAGCAGATGACCCGTGCCGAGATCGACGCCTATGTGGGGACGGACTTCGAGAACTACTACTCGGAGTACCCCCACCACGAGTTCGCGACCCTCGTGTGGACCAACAACGCGTGGGTGGCGGCGCAGTGCATTGCGCTCGGTGTGCTCGGGCTACCTGTGCTGTGGATCCTCGCCCAGAACGTCATCAACGTCGGGATCGCTGGCGCCCTCATGGTGAGCCATGACCGTGGGTCGCTCTTCTTCGGGCTGATCCTCCCGCACGGACTGCTCGAGCTGACCGCGATCTTTGTCGCTGCTGCGGTGGGCCTGCGGCTGTTCTGGTCGTGGATCGAACCAGGCCCGCGCAGCCGCCTGGACTCGCTCGCGGCCGAGGGCCGCACCGCCGCCGCGATTGCCTTGGGGCTCGTGGTCGTCCTGTTCGTCAGCGGCGGGATCGAGGGGTTCGTGACGCCGTCAGGGCTGCCTACCTGGGCACGCATCCTCATCGGAGTCGTGGCCGAGGCACTGTTCTTTGCCTATGTGTTCGTCGTGGGTGGGCGTGCAGCTCGCGCGGGTGTCACGGGCGATGTCGCCGAGAGCGATCAGCCGGCCACTGCCCCGGTCTCCGCCTGAGCGAGCTGGACCTCAGGTCGCGGCGGACAACGCGGCATAGCCCGGCTTGACGACGCGCTCGATGATCGCGAGCCGCTCGTCGAAGGGGATGAACGCCGACTTCATCGCGTTGATCGTCGCCCAGCGCAGGTCGTCGAGCGTCCAGCCGGCCTCGTCCACCAGCAACTGCATCTCGCGGGTCATCGACGTGCCCGACATGAGGCGGTTGTCGGTGTTGATCGTGACCCTGAACCGCAGGTCCTTGAGCATCGTGATCGGGTGTGCCGCAATGGATTCGGCGGCACCGGTCTGCAGGTTGGACGTCGGTGCCATCTCGAGCGGGATGCGGGTGTCACGCACGTATGCCGCGAGGAGTCCGAGCGTGTGCGTGTCGCCTTCGCTCGTGATGTCGTCAACGATGCGCACCCCATGGCCAAGGCGGTCGGCGCCGCACCACTGGATCGCCTCCCAGATGCTCGGCAGCCCGAACGCTTCACCGGCATGGATCGTGAAGTGGGCGTTCTCGCGACGGAGGTACTCGAACGCGGACAGGTGCCGGCTCGGCGGGAAGCCCGCCTCGGCACCGGCGATGTCGAAGCCCCCGACGCCCTGGTCGCGGTAGCGCACGGCCAGCTCGGCGATCTCGTCGCTCTTGGCCGCATGCCGCATGGCCGTGAGCAGCGAGACCATGCGGATCGGCGTGCCCGCGGCGGCAGCCTCGGCCTCACCCTCGCGCAGTCCTTCGAGGACAGCCTCGATCACCTCGGTGAGCGCGAGCCCACCCTCGACGTGGAGCTCCGGCGCGAAGCGCGACTCCGCATAGACGACGCCGTCGGCGGCAAGGTCGACCGCACACTCACGGGCCACGCGACGCAGCTCGCCGGGCGTCTGCATCACGGCAACGGTGTGGCTGAAGGTCTCGAGGTAGCGCACCAACGAGCCGGAGTCGGCGCTGTCGCGGAACCAGCGACCCAACTCCTCGGCGTCGGTCGCCTGCAACCCGTCATAGCCCGACTCGGCGGCAAGGTCGATGATCGTCTGCGGGCGCAGGCCACCGTCGAGGTGATCGTGCAGCAGCGCCTTGGGGGCGCGCTTGACGATGTCGCCGGAGACTGTGGAGACGGTCGGGACAGCGGTGCTCATCAGGAGATCCTGTCGATGACGAGGGGCAGCAGGTCGGGACGCGAGCCCTCGGGCGCGATGGTGAAGCCGCCCTGGAGTGCCTCCTTGGCCCGCTCGAACTTGTCGGGAGTGTCGGTGTGGAGCGTCATGAGCTTCTCGCCGCCGCGCACCGTCGCGCCGGGCTTGAAGTGCAGCTCGATGCCCGCGCCAGCCTGCACCGGGTCCTCCTTGCGCGCGCGACCCGCACCGAGCCGCCACGCTGCGACCCCCACGGCATACGCATCGAGCTGGGTGAGCACACCGTCCGCGGGGACCAGAACTTCTTCGGTATGCCGTGCCACCGGCAGTTCGGCATCCGGGTCGCCGCCCTGGGCGGCGATCATGCGGCGCCACGCATCCATGGCGCGACCGTCCTTGAGTGCGGCGGCGACATCGTCACCGTCGCGCCCCGCGGCCTTGAGCATCTCCTGCGCGAGGGCGACGGTGAGCTCGACGACGTCCTCGGGTCCCCCGCCAGCCAGCACCTCGACCGACTCGCGGACCTCGAGCGCGTTGCCGGCAGTGAGACCGAGCGGCGTCTGCATGTTGGTGAGGAGTGCCACGGTCCTGACGTCAGCATCGGTGCCGAGCTCGACCATCGTGCGGGCGAGTTCGGTGGCGTCCTCGCGGTTCTTCATGAACGCGCCGGAGCCGACCTTGACGTCGAGGACCAGTGCGCCCGTGCCCTCGGCGATCTTCTTGCTCATGATCGAGCTGGCGATGAGCGGGATGGCCTCGACGGTGCCGGTGACGTCGCGCAAGGCATAGAGCTTCTTGTCGGCGGGGGCGAGCCCGGAGCCGGCTGCACAGATGACTGCTCCGACCTCGTCGAGCTGGCGCAGCATCGCCTCGTTGGTGAGGTCGGCCTTCCACCCCTTGATCGACTCGAGCTTGTCGAGGGTGCCACCGGTGTGGCCCAGTCCGCGGCCCGAGAGCTGCGGGACGGCCACGCCGAAGACTGCGACCAGCGGTGCGAGGGGCAGGGTGATCTTGTCGCCGACGCCACCCGTGGAGTGCTTGTCTGCGGTCGGGCGCGACAGGGACGAGAAGTCCATCCGCTCGCCGCTCGCGATCATCGCGGCAGTCCACGTGGCGATCTCACGACGGTTCATCCCGTTGAGGAGGACGGCCATGGCGAGCGAACTCATCTGCTCCTCGGCGACCGCTCCGCGCGTGTAGGCGTCGATGACCCAGCGGATCTGGTCGTCGGTCAGCTCGCGGTGGTCGCGCTTCGTGGTGATGACGTCAACGGCGTCGTGACTCTCGCTCATGGCGTCATCATGTCACCCGGCGAATCACAGCCAGTTGGCCTCAGGGGCGTTGCTGGAGGTTGTCCGCACCGAACGCCTGCGGAAGCACCTGCTCCATCGTCTGGACGCCCTCAGGGGTCATGATCTGGCAGGCGGCACCGCCGTTCTCCCACAGGAGTTGGCGACACCGACCGCAGGGCATGAGGGCTTCTCCGCGACCGTCGACGCAGGAGACCGCGACCAGCAGACCACCGCCGGTCGCGTGCAGCTCGGAGACCATCCCGCACTCCGCGCAGAGGGTCACGCCGTAGCCAGCGTTCTCGACGTTGCAGCCCGCGACGACGCGCCCGTCATCGACGAGCCCGGCGACCCCGACCGGGTAGTTGGAGTAGGGCGCATAGGCACGCTTCGTCATCTCGATCGCTCTGTCGCGCAATGCATCCCAGTCGATGTCACTCATATGAACCTGTCTTGGCGTCGATCTCAACATGGTCACCGGCGAACGTGTCGCCACCGGCCTTGACGGTGTGGGCCACGACCACGGATGCGAGCAACCGCGCACCGCAGCCGATCGCGTCCTCGTCGATGACGACATCACCCTGGTGCAGGTCATAGGTGCGTCCGCCGGGTGTGCGTGTCCCCAGCCGCGCCATGGCGCCGGGGGCGTGCGAGAGATACCAGCTGTAGTCCTCGCCGCCGAGCGACTGCACCGTGGGCGCCATGTGCAGACCCGCACCGAGGCACGCGAACCGCAGCGCATCGATCGCATCAGCCTGGTTGACGACGGGCGGCACGCCCTTGATCCGCTCGAGTCGGGCCGTCACGCCATAGGGGGCGACGACACCCTGCACGATCTCGTCGAGCACCGGACCGATGGTGAGCCAGACGTTGGCGTCGAGCATGCGCAGAGTTCCGCTGCACTCGCCCGTGCTCGGGATGACGTTGCTCGCGGTCCCCGCCTGCACGACTCCCCAGACGAGCGCAGCGCCGGCGCGTGGGTCGAGTCGACGGGACAGCGCAGCCGGGACGTCGGTGACGACCTTGGCCAGTGCATAGGTGAGGTCCTCGGTCAGCTGCGGCCGCGACGTGTGTCCGCCACGACCGGTGAGGTGGACCCGGATGTGGTCGCACGCCGCGGTGATCGGGCCCTCGCGCAGCCCGACCTGCCCGACGTCGAGCGACGGGTCGCAATGGATCGCGAAGATCGCGTCGACACCCTCCATGGCGCCGTCGGCGATGGCCTCGTGCGCGCCACCGGGGATGACCTCCTCGGCCGCCTGGAAGATCGCCCGTACGCCGGTGCCCCGCTCGAGCAGCACATGTTCGTGCTCCTTGAGAGCGAGCATGGCACCGAGAAGCGCGGTGACGTGGACGTCGTGACCGCACGAGTGCGCGACCCCGTCGGTCGTGGAGGTGAACGCGAGTCCCGTCTGCTCCTGGACCGGGAGCGCGTCCATGTCCGCGCGCAGAGCGACCCGGTATGCCGCCTGCTCGGCTCCGAGGTCAGCGAGGAGTCCGGTGCCGGTGAGTCTGCGGACACGCACGCCCGCCTGCTCGAGCCGGCGGGCGATGATGTCGGTCGTGCGCGTCTCGCATCGGGCCAGCTCGGGGTGTGAGTGCAGATCGCGGCGGATCTCGATGAGTTCGGGAAGCGTCGACGCAACGCTGGCGCCGAGCGCGGTGAGGGTGTCAGTCATGAGACCGCCCATGCTACTTGCGCCCCCGCGCTCGCCCCCACCCTTGTGTCTGCGCATCTGGTCGCTAGAACCACCACAGCCGCAGACGCAACGAGGAAAGTGAGCGGACGGCATACGCAACGTCTGCGCATTGGGTTGCCACACCGCCACATGCGCAGACGCAAGCGGGAGGGTATGCCGGGCGCCTCCGTCGGTCAGCGGATGCGGTCCCGCTTGTAGTTCTCCCAGCGGTCGACGATCCCGCGCATCTCCTCGGTGACGAACTCGAGGAACTCCCGGGACAACTGCAGCCGAGCGCCCGCGCTGGTTCGGACACCAAGGTGTTCGACGCCGTCGGCGAGCGCCGCGATGATCGGGGCATAGATCTGGTCGGTGCTCGTGAGGGCACCGTGCCAGGCGTCGTCGAGCACGACGAAGACATCCTTGCGCCCGCCGCGTTCGCGTTCGCGGCGCAGGAGCCCCACGTGGCCGAGGTAGCGCACCGCTCCCGATACCGCGGCCGCACTGACGGAGAGCTCCTGGGACAGTTCGGCGGCGGTCATCCGCCCGTCGTCGTCGACGAGGAGCGCGGCAAAGACCCGTGACGGCATGGGCGGGAACCCGGCGCCGGACAGGGCCGCACCGAGCCGCTCGACGACCGCGTGCGACTCCTCGTGGCTGACCACAGCCGGTCCGTCGTCAGCCCTGCGGGCGGCGGTGCGGACTGAAGCAGGGGCATGAGAACTGGAGGCGGACACGGACGGCGAGCGGGACGGCATACAGCGAGTTTAGAGCATTCACGTATTTGTGAAAACGATGTATGTTCGAGACGTGAACATCGTCATCGAGACCCGCAACCTCCGCAAGACCTTTGGCGCCACCGTGGCGCTCGACGGGCTCGACCTCACCGTCCCCGAGGGCGAGGTGCATGGCTTCCTCGGCCCCAACGGCTCCGGGAAGTCCACGACCATCCGCATCCTGCTTGGCCTCACCAAGGCCGACTCCGGGCACGCCAGGCTCTTCGGCGGCGACCCCTGGGCCGATGCGACCGAGCTGCACCGCCGAGTCGCCTATGTCCCCGGAGATGTCGCGCTGTGGCCCAACCTCACCGGCGGCGAGACCATCGACGTCCTCTCGCGGCTGCGTGGCGGCATCGACGGCAACAGACGCAACGACCTCATCGAACGATTCGGGCTCGACCCCACCAAGAAGGCCAGGTCCTACTCGAAGGGCAACCGGCAGAAGGTCGCGCTCATCGCCGCCCTGGCCTCTGACGCACCCCTCCTCATCCTCGACGAACCGACCTCCGGCCTCGACCCGCTCATGGAGCGCGTCTTCCAGGGCGAGCTGCGCGCCGCCCGTGAGCGTGGCCACTCGGTGCTCTTGTCGAGCCACATCCTCAGCGAGGTGGAGCACGCCTGCGAGCGTGTCAGCATCGTTCGCGCGGGAGTCATTGTCGAGACCGGCACCCTCACAGACCTCCGCCACTTGTCTCGCACCACGGTCCACGCGATCGTGAGGACGCCTGTGGGACAGGAGATTTCGCAGTGGAGCGGAGTCGACGACGTGCTCGTTGACGAGCACGGGACTGACATCCGCTTCTCGGTCGAAGCCGCCCACGTGGGCGACGCCGTGACCCGCCTGGACCAGCTCGGACTCACGACGCTCACCTGCCAGCCGGCCAGTCTGGAGGACCTCTTCCTCGCGCACTACAGTGCGACGACGGAGGACGTGACGGTGGCATGAGCAGCCTCACCGGCACCGGGATCCTCCTGCAGCTCGCGTGGCGGCGAGACCGCGTGCTCATCCCGGCCAGCCTGCTCGCCCTCACCGCCCTGTCCGTCGGGTCGGCGCAGGCCACCCTTGAGCTCTATCCGACCGACGAGGCCGCACGCGTCGGGCTGGGGGCCATCCTCGCCAACCCGTCGATCGTCGCGATGTATGGCCCGGTCGCCGCCGAGAACCGAGACGCCCTCTCCGTGTTCAAGACCGTGCTCATGGGTGCGGTTTTCATCGGGCTCTTCGCGTATGCCGTGGTGCGCCGCCACACTCGCGTCGAGGAGGAGGTCGGTCGCCTCGAGCTTGTCGGGGCGGGCGTTGTCGGCCGCCGGGCACCCCTCACCGCCGCCATGACCCTGGCCGGACTGGCAGTCCTCGGAGCCGGCCTGTTGTCGACGATCGGGCTCATCGCGGTCGGCCTCGACGTCACTGGTTCGATCGCGTTCGGTGCGGCCTGGCTCGTCGCCGGGATCACCATGGTCGGAGTCACTGCGGTGGCCGCCCAGCTGACCACCAGCGCCAGAGCCTGTGCGGGGATCGCCCTCAGCGCCCTCGCGGCGATGTTCCTTCTGCGTGCTCTCGGCGACACCGCTGGCGGCGCGGCCGCGGCGATCTCGTGGGCGAGCCCGCTCGGCTGGGCCTCCAAGATCGGCGCCTATGGCGCCAACCGCACCTGGCTCGTCATCCCCGCACTGGTGCTGGCCATCGCGCTCGTGGCCCTGGCCTTCTCTCTCCTCGATCGCCGCGACCTCGGATCTGGGTTGCTGTCGGCGCGGCCGGGTCCGGCAGTGGCCGGACCCGGCCTGGGGTCACCCCTTGGTCTCGTCTGGCGCCTCGTGCGACCGTCCGTGGCCGGGTGGGTCGCGGGATTCGTCATCCTCGGCACGGTCCTTGGCGGGGTGGTCACCAACGTTGCCGAGATGACCGAAGACCCCAACATCGTCGACCTGCTCAAGACGCTCGGCGGGAGCGCCGGCACGGTCACCGACATCTTCGTCGCGACTGAGCTCAGCATCGTCGCCGTGGTGGCGACCGCAGCCGGGATCGCGGTGGCTCTGCGCCTCGTGTCCGAGGAGCGCGCCGGTCGCGGCGAGGCGGTCCTCGCGACGTCGACGTCGCGCGCCTCCTGGCTGGGGGCCCACGCCCTGCATGCCTTCGCCCTCCCCGCAGCGCTCGTGCTCGTCGTCAGCGCCATGGTGGGGCTGCTCGCCGGGGGGCAGGGCGACGTGCCCGGGACGGCCACACTCCTCGGCGCCGCGGCGGTTCGGATCCCCGCAGTCGCCGTGATGATCTCCGTGGCACTTCTCGCCGCGGCAGCGGTCCCGCGGGGCGCCTCCGCGATCGCGTGGAGCTCGCTCCTGACCGCGTTCGGTCTCGGCGAGCTCGGTGTGACCTTCGGACTGCCGGACTGGCTCGTCAAGCTGTCGCCCTTCGCTCACGTGCCTCAGCTGCCCGGCGGTGACTTCATCTGGGCGCCGACGATCGTGCTGTGCGTGATCGCCGCGGCGCTCACCGCCCTGGCCTTCACGCCATACCGATTGCGCGACGCCGCCTGACTCACCGCCGTGAGCCCGACCTCCTGCCTTGAGCGCGACCTACTGCACAGTAAGCGGGGTGATTACCCCACCTACTGTGCAGTAGGTGCCGCGCGGTCACACGAGGTCGGTGCGGCCCAGCGCCTTGAGCTGCTCGACGATCCTCTTGACGTCCTGGGCCCGCTCGCGCGTCGTCACGAGCACGGCATCTCCGGAGTCGATGACGACGACGTTCTCGAGCCCGACAACGGCAATCGGCCGGCCACCGCGCGGTGACACCAGCCCGGTGGAGTCGACCGAGTGCACGAGGGCCGCATCGCCCAGGATGCGCGGCCCGTCCTCGGGCTCGGGCAGCAGTGAGGCCAGGCTCGAGAAGTCACCGATGTCGTCCCACGCGAAGTCGCCCGGCACCACGGCCACCACCCCGATGTCCGCAGCGGGCTCGGCAACGGCGTGGTCGATGGCGATCTTCTCGAGGGTCGGCCAGATCTCATCAAGTCGATCCGGCGAGGCCGCGATGGCGCGCACTCCATCAGCCAGTTCCGGGTGCCACCGGTGGAGCAGGTCCAACAACGTCGCGGCACGGACGACGAACATCCCTGCGTTCCACCGGAACTCACCGGTGGACAGATAGGCGGCGGCGCGGCGGGCGTCGGGCTTCTCGACGAACTGCCGCACCCTTCGCGCCGTCGCCATTCCCTTGATGGGTTTCCCCATCTGGATGTAACCGAAACCCGTCGACGGATGAGTCGGCTCGATGCCGATCGTCACGACGTGACCGCCGCGAGCGACCTCGACCGCTTCCGCCACACAGGCGCGAAAGGCCGAGGCATCGGGGATGACATGGTCCGCGGCGAAGGAGCCGATGATCGCCTCGGGATCCTGCGCCTCCACGACGGCAGCCGCCAGGCCGATCGCCGCCATCGAGTCACGTGGCGCGGGCTCGGCCAGGACCCGCTCGGCCCGAAGGGCCGGAAGCTGCGAGCGCACATCCTCCGCGTGGGCGACCCCGGTGACGACGACGACCCGGTCGCCGGCAAGGGGCGCCACGCGGTCGACCGTCTGCTGGAGCAGGCTGCGCCCCGAGCCGGTGAGGTCATGCAGGAACTTGGGGTGGGCGGCTCGAGAGAGCGGCCACAGGCGCGTCCCGGCTCCCCCAGCAGGGATGACGGCCCAGAACCCCGCAATGTCTGACATGCCCGTCAGGCTAACCACCCCCGGCGATGAGGGTCCCGGCGCTCATGACAACGTCTAGGATCCGTGCCAGTCACGAAACGCCGAGAATCACCGAGATTGGGGAGGGTGGCCGCCGATGGATCTGCTGGAGCCGGTGCTGTTCACCGACGCCTGGGGATCCCACGTGTCCATCGCGAGCCTGCAGGGCCGCAGCATCCCGAGTGCCGAACCCGAGTCCGAGTTGTGGATGGGCGCCCATGAGAGCGGCCCCTGCGGCATCACTCGTGACGGGGTCGCCACCACCCTGACCGACGCCATCCAGGCCGACCCCGCTGGCGAACTGGGGGGCCAGTGCGCCTCCGACTTCGAGAACCGGTTGCCGTTCCTCCTCAAGGTCCTCGCACCCGGTCGGGCCATCTCCATCCAGGCCCACCCGACCGCCGAGCAGGCCCGCGAGATCCGCGAGCGCGACCGCGCCAAGGGCAACCCGGACGCGACCTATGTCGACGACTGGGCCAAGCCCGAGATGCTCGTCGCCATCGCACCGTTCACCGTCTTCGTCGGGATGCGCGCGCCTGACGAGGTCGCCTCCCTCGCCAAACGTCTCGCCCTCCCCCGGCTGACCACCCTGGTCGAGGCGGCGTCCACCCAGCCCCATCCCTCGCACGCACTCCTGGCGGCAATCCTCGCGACACCCGCGAGCGAACACACCGCTTTCGCACGCGAGCTTGTCGCGGCCTGTGTCCGCGTCTCGGCCAGCCCCGACGACGAGGGCCATCAGTGCGCCGCGATCGCCCATGTCGCCGAGGACCACCCCGACGACATCGGCCTCGCCGTCCTCCTGCTCATGTATCACCGGGTGCTCGAGCCCGGCGACTACCTCGACGTCCCGGCCGGGGTCCTCCACTCCTACGTCGGCGGCCTGGGCGTCGAGGTGCTTGCCAACTCCGACAACGTCGTTCGCGCCGGACTCACGGGCAAGGAGCTCAACGTCCCCGAGCTCCTGCGCATCGTCGATCCCGAGGCCGACGGCAGCGTGGGGCACGCCGAGCCCGATCCGCAGCTCCCCGCCACCGAACGCTTCCCGAGCCAGTCCGACCGCTTCGCCCTGCGCCGACTCCACTCCCCTGACGAGGTCGCGATCCCCGGCAACGGCACTCCCCGCATCGTCTTCTGTCTCCACGGCGACGTCACCCTCACGACGCCGGAGGCGACCCTCGCGCTGGGACCGGTGCGGGCGGCATACCTATCAGCTCGTGATCACGACGTCACGGTGACGGGCAGCGGCGAAGTCTTCCTCGTCACGCTGCCTTGCGTCTGACCACGGCCTGACGTTCACCCAGAGATCACCTGACACACCTCCGCGCGCCGCCCGCGCACCACGCGACCTGAGGACCGTGGAGGTATGCGAGTAGCCATGGTGACGGAGTCGTTCCTTCCCACGCTCAACGGCGTCACGACGAGCGTATGCCGGGTGGCCCAGTCCCTGCGTGCGCTCGGCCACGAGGCACTCATCATCGCGCCGGGCCCGGCTCCGGCGACGTTCGAGGGTTTCAAGGTCCGCGGACTCCCGTCGATCAACGTTCGCCAGTTCCCGACCGGGGTCCCGACGCCCGCGCTGCGCAGGACGCTCGAGGAGTTCGAGCCCGACGTCATCCACGCGGCCTCGCCGTTCGTGCTCGGTGCCCGGGCCCTTCAGCTCGCCGACCACACCGGCACCGCGGCCGTCGCGATCTATCAGACCGACATGCCGAGCTACCTCGCACAGCACGGCCCGGCCCGCCTCGGTGCCGGCGCCGCCAACGCCGCGTGGCGCTGGATCCGGCGCATGCACGCGCACGCCGACCTCACCCTGGCCCCCTCCCGACCCACGCTCGCCGAGCTGCGCTCCCACGGGGTCCTGCGGACCGACCTCTGGGCACGCGGTGTCGACACGAGCCTGTTCTCCCCCCGCTGGCGCAGCGACGAGGGGACGCGCGAGCTGCGGCGGGCGCTCGCTCCCAGCGGTGAGATCCTCCTCGGCTATGTCGGTCGCCTCGCCCCCGAGAAGGAGCTGTGGCGCCTCACCGAGGTCGCGCAGATCCCCGGGACCCGGCTCGTCATCGTCGGTGACGGACCGAACCGCGCGCAGATCGGCGCCCAGCTCACCGAGGCAGTGGCCGCGATGCCGGGCCGCCCCAACCGGTCACCGGTCTTCCTCGGTCGCCAGTCCGGGGACGACCTGGCGCGCGCGTATGCCGCGTTCGACGTCTTCGTGCACACCGGCACGCGCGAGACCTTCGGCCAGACCCTCCAGGAGGCAGCCGCGTTCGGATTGCCTGTCGTGGCACCGGCCCGTGGCGGCCCGCTCGACCTCGTTGACCACGGCCAGACCGGTCTGCTCTTCGACCCTGACCTGCCCGGTTCGCTCCATGACCACGTCGACGCCCTCGTGGGCGACCCGCGGTGGCGCGCAACCCTGGGGGCCAGAGCCGAGGAGGCCGTCCGCGGACGCTCGTGGGACAACCTCACCGAGCAGCTGGTGGGGCACTACGAGGCGGCGCGCACTGCCCGCGCCCACCGCGCGGCCTGAGCTTGCCGATCGCCCACGTGGCGGTCTACTTCTGCGCGACGTGCGCCTGCCAGTCGGCGTAGGTCGGGAGCAGCCCGCTCGATCGCGCCTGCGCGAGCGTCGGAGCCGCCTCGTCCTTCGGCGAGAGAGTGACGTCCAGGCCTGCGGGAATGGGCAGGCCGATGTCAGGATCGAGTGGATGGATGCCGTGCTCACCCGTCGGGTTGTAGGCGGCGGTGCAGAGATACATCACCGTCGTCTCGTCCTCCAACGCGCAGAAGGCATGCCCCAGGCCCTCGGTGAGATAGACGGCCCGGCGTGAAGTGGTGTCGAGGAGCACCTCTTCCACGTGGCCGAACGTGGGTGAGCCTTGACGAAGGTCGACCGCGTAGTCGATGAGGGAACCGCTGA
Source organism: Knoellia sp. S7-12 (assembly GCF_040518285.1). GTDB lineage: Bacteria > Actinomycetota > Actinomycetes > Actinomycetales > Dermatophilaceae > Knoellia. Next base: position 3,135,533 of record NZ_CP155449.1, read on the forward strand.
GAGCGGTGATGTATTTGCCCTGTCCCGGGGGGATGTCGGCGAAGTGGATGCCGCGCACTGTCCCCCGCGAGGACACGGAGACGTTGCTCTGCACGATGTCGGGTCGATGGCCGAGGTGCCCGGCGAGCTTGTCGCCGCGGAAGGACTCGAGGAAGACTCCCCGGTCATCCGGGAACTGCCGTGGCGTGACGACGAAGGCGCCCTCGATGGCAAGCGGTTCGATCTGCATCAGGACGTCCTGCGCCCTTCGGCCAGGCAGGCGTGGATGTAGCCGCCGTAGCCGCTCTTGATCAGAGTGTCGCCCAGTGCGGAGAACTGCGTGTCGTCGATCCAGCCCGCGCGCCAGGCGATCTCCTCGACACAACCGATCTTGGTGCCTTGTCGCGCCTCGATGAGGTGGACGAACTGGCTGGCGTCCATGAGGCCCTCGAACGTGCCCGTGTCGAACCAGGCCGTTCCTCGCGGCAGGACGGTCACGGTGAGATCGCCGCGCTGGAGGTAGGCGTCATTGATGCCGGTGATCTCGAGCTCGCCACGGGCGCTGGGCTTGAGGTCGCGGGCGATCTGGATGACGTCGTTGTCATAGAAGTACAAACCGGGCACGGCGTAGTTCGATTTGGGCTCGGACGGCTTCTCCTCGATGGAGATCACCCGTCCGTCGTCATCGAACTCCACGACGCCGTATGCCGTGGGCTCACTGACGTGGTGAGCGAAGACGTGTCCGCCGGTCACGCCGGACAAGGTGCGCAGGGAGGTCCCGAGACCGGCGCCGTGGAAGATGTTGTCGCCAAGGACCAGGGCGACCGAGTCGTCGCCGATGAACTCGGCACCGATGATGAACGCCTGGGCGAGTCCATCAGGACTGGGCTGCTGCGCATACGAGATCTCGATGCCCCATTCGCGGCCGTCGCCGAGAAGCCTCACGAACTGCTCGCGGTCCAGGGGGGTGGTGATGATCAGAACCTCTTGGATCCCGGCCATCATCAGGGTGGAGAGCGGGTAGTAGACCATCGGCTTGTCATAGATCGGCATCAACTGTTTGCTGATGCCGCGAGTGATGGGGTGGAGCCGCGTGCCAGATCCCCCGGCCAGAATGATGCCCTTCATGCGCGCCAGCCTAGCGAGTCACAGTGGGTCTCTGGGCGGGGCTCTCCGTGGCCCGTTACGATCCCTGGGTGCGCATACTCGTCACCGGTGGAGCCGGTTTCATCGGATCAAACTTCGTCCACCTGACGCTGTCCACCCGGCCGGACGTCGCCGTCACGGTCCTGGATGCCATGACGTATGCCGGGTCTCGGGCCTCGCTGGCAGCACTCGGCGATCGGGTCACGGTGGTCGAGGGCGACATCACGGACGCTGACCTGGTCGACCGCCTCGTGGGCGAGCACGACCTCGTGGTGCACTTCGCGGCGGAGTCGCACAACGACAACAGCCTGTCGAACCCGTGGCCCTTCGTGCACACCAACGTGGTGGGCACCTACACGCTGCTCGAGGCGGCCCGGCGCCACGACGTCCGCTATCACCACATCTCGACCGACGAGGTCTATGGCGACCTCGAGCTCGACGACCCGGCCCGCTTCACGGAGGCGACGCCCTACAACCCGTCGAGCCCCTACTCGTCGACCAAGGGCGCCAGCGACCTCCTCGTCCGTGCATGGGTGCGGTCCTTCGGCCTGAAGGCGACGATCTCGAACTGCTCCAACAACTACGGCCCGCGTCAGCACGTCGAGAAGTTCATCCCGCGCCAGATCACCAACGTGATCGACGACATCCGCCCCAAGCTCTATGGCGACGGGCTCAACGTGCGCGACTGGATCCACGTCGACGACCACAACCGGGCAGTGTGGGCCATCATCGACCACGGGCAGATCGGCGAGACCTATCTCATCGGCGCCGATGGCGAGGCCGACAACAAGACCGTGGTGCACGACATCCTCGAGCTCATGGGCAAGGACGCCGGCGACTTCGACCACGTCACCGACCGCCCGGGTCACGACCGGCGCTATGCCATCGACTCGACGCGGCTGCGGACCGAGCTCGGCTGGGAACCCGAATACCCCAGCTTCCGCGAGGGCCTCGCGGCGACCGTGGAGTGGTACCGCGCCAACGAGGACTGGTGGCGCCCCATGAAGGAAGCCACGGAGAGCAAGTACGCCGCCACCCAGAGCATCGTGCAGCGCTGATGGCGCGCTGGCTCGTCACAGGCGCGGCCGGCATGCTCGCTCACGACCTGCTCCCCCGGCTTGCCGACGCCGGTCACGACGTCACGGCCCTGCACCGCGCCGACCTCGACGTCACCGATGCGCAGGCGTGCGAGGCCGCCGTCGAGAGTCATGACGTCGTCGCCAACCTCGCCGCCTGGACCGCTGTCGACGATGCTGAGACCCGTGAGGCGGAGGCCTTCGCCGTCAACGCCGTCGGCCCCGCGAACCTCGCGGTCGCGTGCGCGCGCACCCAGGCGCGACTCGTCCACGTCTCGACCGACTACGTCTTCTCCGGCGACGCCACCACCCCGTATGCCGTGGACGCACCGATCGCTCCCCGCTCGGCCTACGGACGCACCAAGGCTGCAGGCGAGTGGGCGGTGCTCGCACACTGCCCGTCGGCGCTCGTCGTGCGCACGGCGTGGCTCTATGGTGCCGGGGGCTCGAACTTCGCGGCGACCATGGCCCGCCTCGCGGGTGAGCGCAAGACGCTGGCCGTAGTCGACGACCAGCAAGGGCAACCGACGTGGACCGTGGACCTCGCCGATGCCCTCGTCCGCCTCGTCGACGCCGACGCCCCCGGCGGCATCTGGCACGGCACCGGGAGCGGAGAGACGACGTGGTTCGACTTCGCCCGCGCGATCTTCGAGGAGCTGGGACTGGACCCCGAGCGGGTCACGCCCACGACGACTGACGCGTTCCCACGGCCGGCTCCGCGGCCGGCATACTCCGTCCTCGGTCACGAACGATGGAGCGCCGCCGGACTCGAGCCGTTGGCGAACTGGCGTGAAGCGCTCCGTCGGGCGGCCCCGACGGTGCTCCGCACGAGCTGAGGTCAGCGGCGGGCAGTGATGCCGCGCAGGACCCTGCCCGCGAGGCTGAGTCCTGCCGCGACTGACGCACCGAGGGCCACGCCAAGGGCGAGGTTGAGCCGGTCGTCTGCGCGCTTTGCGGTGGGTGGCACGACTGCGTCGGTATGCCGTTCGGCCGGGTTCGACTCAGGCGGCACTCCCAGCCAGACCGGGTCAGGCGCGCCGGGGGTGAGCGCAGCCGAGACCGGCAGCTCAGGACCCTCGGCCAGTTTGGTGCGCTGGCCTTCGGTGAGGTCCGCAACAGCCTCGGGCTCGAGCGAGTTGGCGCTCCACGCTGCCGCGAGCAGGACGACGCGGGACATGAAGTTGAGCCACGCGAGGAGGCCCACGACCACGGCGATCGACGCGAAGAGAGGGTTGCTCGTCGTGCCGGCGATGAGGGTGGTGCCCAGAACCTTGAGAAGGGTGAGGCCAATGCCGCCGACGACCGCGCCACCCACGAGACCACGCCGGGGTATGTCGACGCCAGAGAGCAACCGCAACATCACGATCACGACCAGACCGTCGAGCCCGGCTCCGACGACGAACGCGATGAGGCTGAGCAGCCACTGTTGACCGCCGAGCCCGACCTGCTCGGCGATCCATGAGGTTGTCGCACCAGCGACGCCGGTGACCGCTGCCGACACCACGATTGCGAGCCCGAGAATGAAGAGCACCCCGAGGTCACGCAGCTTGGTCGTGACAAAGTTCCCAGGGGTCCCCTCAGCGCCGAAGATCGCCCGGATTCCGTCACGCAGGGCACCAAGCCATCCCAGTCCGGCGAGGAGCAGACCGCCCAGCCCGACGAGTCCCGTGACGGTCAGGGTGTCGCCCGACGGAACCGTCAGCGGGATGAGGCCCTCACCAGAGCCGTCCTGGATGAAGCCGGGCAGTGTGTCGTTCAGGTAGTCACTGATCTGGCCAAGCCACTGCGGGTTGTCCTGGAGGAGGAATCCGAAGACGGTGAACGCCAGCGCCACTGCCGGGAAGATCGAGAAGAACGCGAAGTAGGTGACGCCACCGGCGAGCAGGTTGCCCCGCGCGTCTCCATATCTCTTCCAGGCATGCCAGAGGCGAGTCCGCTGCAGGGCAGCCCACAACTGTTTGACCCGGTCCATGACTCAGCCCTCCAGGGCGAACGAGGACAGCGGACCCCACACGCCGTCATCGGTCTGGTGATAGAGCTCGAAAGCCGCCACCTCGATGGTGCACCGGAAGTCGACCAGCCCGTCGAAGGCAGCGTCGAGCTGCTCCTCGCCGAGGTTGTGGGCGATGGTGACGTGCGGGTGGTAGTTGAAGTCGAGGTGCCGCTCGACTGGGCCGTTGCGGACAGCGGTCTCGATGAGCTCGCACTGCGAGATACCCGAGGACACCTGCACGAAGACCACCGGCGACAGGGGTCGGAAGGTGCCCGTCCCCGAGAGGGTCATTTGGAACGGTGCGTGCGCCGCGGCAACGACCTCGAGGTGTTTCTCGAAGGCGGCCAGCGACGGCTCGTCGATCTCGGTCGGGGGGAGCAGCGTGATGTGCGGCGGGATGAACCGGGCGAGGGGGTCGCCGACCCGCTCTCGCGCAGCCTGCAGCACGGACCCGTGGGGTTCGGGAACCGTGATCGCCACGCCGTGGGTGGGCATGCGCTCGACCCTATCGGGCTGCGGGCAGGAGTCCGACGCGCTCGCGCACCCGCACCATCGTCGACTGGGCGACGCCACGCGCGCGCTCGGCACCGGAAGCGAGGATCCGGTCGAGCTCGGCCGGGTCGTCGAGCAGCTCGGCCATCCGAACCTGGAAGGGCTCGATGGCGGCGACGACGACGTCGGCCACCTCCTTCTTGAGGTCGCCATAGCCGCGGCCAACGAACGACGACTCCAGCTCGTCGATCGACTGACCGGACAGCGTCGAGTGGATGATGAGCAGGTTGGAGACCCCGGCCTTGTTCGCGACGTCGTAGCGGATCTCGGCCTCGGTGTCCGTCACCGCCGACCGGATGTTCTTGGCGATCTTGGCGGGATCCTGCATGAGGTCGATGAGGCCCTTGGGTGACGAGCCCGTCTTGGACATCTTGGACGTGGGGTCCTGCAGGTCCATGATCTTGGCCGAACCCTTGACGATGTAGGGCTCGGGCACAACGAGGGCCTCGCCGAAGCGGGTGTTGAAGCGCCCGGCGAGATCACGCGTGATCTCGAGGTGCTGGCGTTGGTCCTCACCGACGGGGACGAAGGCCGTGTCGTACAGGAGGATGTCGGCCGCCATGAGCATCGGATAGGTCAGCAGGCCCACGTTGGCGCTCTGCCCCTTGGCGGTCTTGTCCTTGAACTGCGTCATGCGGCGCGCCTCGCCGTCGCCGGTCAGGCAGTTCATGACCCAGCCGAGCTCGGCGTGCTCGGGAACGTGGCTCTGGCAGAACAGCGACGACCGCTGCGGGTCGACGCCACCAGCGATGAACTGGGCCACTGTCTTGCGGGTTCGCTCGCGCAGCACCTCCGGGTCGGTGGGCACCGTCAGCGCGTGCAGGTCGGCGACGAAGTAGAAGGCGTCGTGGTCGTCCTGCAGCTTCACCCAGTTGACCAGTGCCCCGAGGTAGTTGCCGATGTGGAGGGAGTCACTGGTGGGCTGCATCCCGGAGAGGATCCGGGGAGCCGCCTGGGGGGTCTCAGGTGCGGACATGCGCGTCATTGTGTCAGGTGCCCACCCCTAGACTCGCACCGTGCCACGCCTCGCGCAGACCTTCCTTGCCCGCTTCGATCAGGCCCCCGAGGGCGTGTGGTCCGCGCCCGGACGGGTCAACCTCATCGGCGAGCACACCGACTACAACGGCGGCCTCGCGCTGCCCATCGCTCTCCCCCACCGAACCCGTTGCGCCGCCTCGGTGCGCGACGACGATCTCCTCCAGATCCACTCGCTCCAGGAGGATTCGTTCGTCGAGGTCCGCATCTATGACGTTGCAGCCGGGCACCCGGCCGGCTGGACGGCATACGTCGCGGGTGTTTTGTGGGCACTGCGCAAAGCCGGGTATGCCGTCCGCGGACTCAACGTCGTCGTCGACGGTCAGGTGCCCCTCGGGGCGGGCCTGTCCAGTTCTGCGGCGCTCGAGTGTTCGGTTGCTGCGGCGGCCTCTGACCTCTTCGGGCTGGGACTGCTCGACTCGGCCGAGGGGCGATCGGTCCTGGCGGCCGCGTGCCAGCGGGCCGAGAACGACATCGCCGGAGCGCCCACCGGTGGCATGGACCAGGCCGCCGCGATGCACGCCACCGAGAAGCACGCGCTGCGCCTCGACTGCCGTGACGGTGCCACGACCCAGGTGCCGTTCGACCTCTCAGCGCACGACTTGGCACTCCTGGTCACCGATACCCGCGCGAGCCATGCCCTGGCGGACGGGCAGTACGGAGCCCGCCGCGACTCGTGCGAGAAGGCCGCCGACATCCTCGGTGTCGAGTTCCTGCGTGACATCGATCCGGCGGCTCTCGACGAGGCGCTCGTCCAGCTCCCCGACGACGTGCTGCGTCGACGCACGCGTCACGTCGTCACCGAGATCGCCCGCGTCGACGAGGTCGTTGACGCGTTGCGCGACGGCGACCTCGCCGAGGTGGGGCGACTCTTCCTCGCGTCGCATGCCTCCCTGCGGGACGACTACGAAGTGTCGTGCACCGAGCTCGATCTCGTCGTCGACACTGCGGTCGGCGAGGGTGCTTTGGGGGCGCGGATGACCGGCGGTGGGTTTGGCGGGTCAGCCATCGCGCTCGTCGCGGTCGCCGACGTCGAGCGAGTCTCCGCAGCAATCGCTGCGGCCTTCGCAGCGGCACAGCTCACCGCGCCAAAATCGTTCTCCGTCACCGCTGCTGGCCCTGCCGCTCGCGACTGAGCAACTGGTTTCGTCAGTCCAGGGTGAGGTCGTAGTCGATCATCAGGGGTGCGTGGTCACTCCACCGCTCGGCGTATGCCGCCGCGCGGCCGACCTCCGCACGCGTCGCGAGCTTCGCGAGCGGCGCACTCGCGAACTGGTAGTCGATGCGCCACCCGGCGTCGTTGTCGAAGGCCTTGCCGCGCCACGACCACCACGTGTAGGGCCCGGGGCCCGGGCCGTGGAGCGTGCGGTGGACGTCCACATAGCCGTGCTCCCGGATCCACCGGTCGAGGTGCGCCTGCTCCTGTGGGAGGAACCCGGACTTGCCGGTGTTGCCCTTCCAGTTCTTCAGGTCGTGCGCGGAGTGGCAGATGTTGAGATCACCGGTGAGGACGGCATACCCGTTGTCCTCACCGAGGCGAGCGAGGCGGGAGCCGACAGCATCCAGGAACCGGAACTTCTCGTCCTGCTTCGGGGTGAGTGACTCCCCCGTATGGACGTAAGCCGAGATCACGGTCACGGGCCCGTCAGGTCCTCGGACGTCGACCTCGAGCCAGCGGCCAGCATCGGTGAACTCCGCGGGGCCGATGTCGCTGCTCACCCGAAGCGGGGGCTGACGCGTGAGGACGGCCACCCCGGCGTGCCCCTTGGTGCGACCCTGCGTGGAGCTGACGTGCCATGCGTCGAGACCGCCTTGGGTGAGCACGTCGCGCAACTGATCATCGGACGCTCGCACCTCCTGTAGTGCGATGACGTCGGCGTGCTGGTCGACGAGCCAGCCGAGGCCACCCCTCCGGGCCGCGGCGCGAATTCCGTTGACGTTGGCTGAGATGAGACGCACCCGATGAGAGTAGTCATCGCGGCAGTCCGGGACGACATGGCTCCGAAGTGCCACACCGACGCGGCCACCGGTGGATGATGTGGGGGTGACCGACCGCATCCACCTCTCGCGCGCCCATGTCACCGAGGTCGAGGAGACGTACGTCCTCGAGGCGTTGCGTTCCGGCTGGGTCGCTCCACTCGGGCCGATGGTGGACCGCTTCGAACGCGAGATCGCGCACCGATGCGGCGTTCAGGGCGCCTTGGCGCTCTCGTCCGGCACGGCGGCGCTGCATCTTGCCCTCCTTGATGTCGGTGCCCGGCCAGGGACGTTCGTGGTGTTGCCGACCATGACGTTCGCCGCCTCGGCCAACGCCGTCGCCTACACCGGCGCCGAACCCGTCTTCGTCGACTCCGGCGCAGACGCGAACGTCGACGTCGAACTCCTCCTCGAGACGGTACGTGCCCTGCAGCTCGAAGGGCTGACGGTGGCTGCGGTCATGACCGTCGACCTCTTCGGTCGATGCTGCGACTACACCGCCCTCGAAGAACCCCTGGCCGCGCTCGGCGTGCCCCTGATCGAGGACGCTGCCGAGGCTCTGGGTGCCGGGCACGGTGCTCGGGCAGCGGGTTCCTTCGGTCGCGCGGCCGCCCTGTCCTTCAACGGCAACAAGATCATGACCACGTCTGGGGGCGGGATGCTGCTCAGCGACGATGCCGAGCTGCTTGACCGAGCCCGCTATCTGTCAACGCAGGCTCGACAACCGGCTCCGTGGTACGAACACACCGAGATTGGCTACAACTACCGGATGTCCAACATCCTGGCCGCCCTCGGCGTCGGCCAGCTCGAGCGGCTGGACTCGATGATCGGGCGACGACGAGAGATCCGGCAGCGCTATGTGGACGGACTCGCGGACATCGACGGCGTCGCGGTGCTCACCGGTTCTGACACCCAGCCCAACCCTGACTCCGAGGCGAACGACAACCACTGGCTCACGTGCATCACCCTCGACCCGACCCGGGTCGACGCCAACCCGACAACACTGATGGCGGGCCTCGACGCAGTGGGGATCGAGGCACGCCATCTGTGGAAGCCGATGCACCTCCAGCCGGTCCACAGGGGTCGTCGGACCCGGCTCACCGGCGTCAGTGAGCAGCTCTTTGACACCGGCGTCACGCTCCCGTCGGGTTCCGAGCTCGACGACGAGCAGATCGACAGGGTCATCAGGGAGACCCGATCGATCCTCCACACGCGATGAGACGCCTCGATGCGAAGAGGCTGTTCGACCTGACGCTCACCGTGCCAGCGTTCGTCCTCTCCTTGCCGCTCCAAGCCTGCGTCGCGGTTGCGGTCCGTCGAACTCTGGGCTCGCCCGTGGTGTTCACCCAAGAACGTCCCGGCTTGGACGGGCGCGTGTTCGTCATGCGCAAGTTCCGCACCATGCTCGAACCAGACCCGGCCAGGGGTCTCGTCTCCGACGCGGACCGCCTCACTCCGTTCGGGGTGTTTTTGCGATCGACGAGCCTCGACGAACTGCCGACATTGTGGAACATATTGCGCGGAGACATGTCGATCGTCGGCCCGCGGCCGCTGCTCGTCCGCTACCTGGACCGCTACTCACCCGAGCAGGCGCGGCGACACGAGGTGAGACCGGGGCTGACCGGTCTGGCCCAGGTGAGTGGGCGCAATGCCCTCAGCTGGGAGCAACGACTCGCTCTCGACGTCGATTACGTCGACCACCACTCCCTGGGCGGAGACCTCATGATCATCGCGCGCACCGTTTCTGCCGTACTGCGCCGCGACGGAATCTCGGCCCAAGGAAGCGTCACGATGCCTGAATTCATGGGGAGCGTCGAAGTGGAGGGCAACTGATGCCCGCAGCACGGCTGGTGATCGTCGGCGCCGGTGGATTCGCCCGCGAGGTGGCTGAGATCGCGCGCCTCCTGCGCCCGGACTCCCGGCTCGGGTTCGTCGACGACGCACCGCAGGACGACGCCACTCGCCTCATGACGGGCAAGGGTGCTCACCACCTCGGCGCGGCCCGGTCATGGCAACCGGAGGACTCCGACACCGGCGTCATCGCCATCGGCGACCCCGGCATCCGGGCCGCTCTCGCCGCTCTCCTCGGGGAACGGGGCGCCGTCTTCGACGTACTCGTGCATCCCGACGCCACCATCGCCCGATCCGCCACGCTCCACCCAGGCGTCATCGTCGCGCCCGGGGCACGCGTCAGCGCTGACGTTGTTCTTGGACACCACGTCCACATCGACCAGAACGCCACCGTGGGACACGACACCATCGTCGGTGCGTACTCTCGCCTGAACCCCGCAGCGTGTCTCTCGGGCGCCGTCGTGGTCGGTGAGGGCGCCTACATCGGTGCCGCAGCCGTCGTCCTACAAGGGCTGACAGTCGGAGCCGGGTGCATCATCGGCGCCGGAGCCGTGGCCGTCAGCGACGTGGAGCCAGGCACCACCGTCAAAGGTGTGCCAGCTCGCTGACAGCCCTCAGTCCCGACCGAAGAGGTCGCGGGTATAGACCTTGTCGGCCACGTCATCGAGTGAGTCGCTCACGCGGTTGGCGACGATGACATCCGAGCGGCGCTTGAACTCGTCAAGGTCCTTGATCACCTCGGATTGATAGAAGCGGTCCTCCTCGAGCGCTGGCTCATAGAGCACGACCTCGATGCCCTTGGCCTTGATCCGCTTCATGATCCCCTGGATGCTCGACACCCGGAAGTTGTCGGATCCGGCCTTCATGATGAGCCGATACATACCGACCACCTGGGGCTTGCGGCGCAGGATGTCGGTCGCGATGAAGTCCTTGCGCGTCGTGTTGGAGTCGACGATGGCGCGGATGAGGTTCTGCGGGACGTCGCTGTAGTTCGCCAGCAGCTGCTTGGTGTCCTTGGGCAGGCAGTAGCCGCCGTAGCCGAACGACGGGTTGTTGTAGTGCGAGCCGATCCGCGGGTCCAACCCGACCCCGTCGATGATCGAGCGGGAGTCGAGACCGTGCGACACGGCATACGTGTCAAGTTCGTTGAAGTAGGCGACCCGCATCGCGAGGAACGTGTTGGCGAAAAGCTTGATCGCCTCGGCCTCGGTCGGATTCGTGTGCAGGAGAGGCACGTCCGCATCCAACGCACCCTCGACGAGCAGCTCACCGAAGCGGCGTGCACCCTCACTGTGACCGCCGATGACGACCCGACTCGGGTGCAGGTTGTCGTGCAGGGCACGACCCTCACGAAGGAACTCCGGTGAGAAGACGAGGTCCAGACCGGGGTACTCAGCCCGCATCCGTTCGGTGAAGCCCACCGGCACCGTGGACTTCACGACGACCGTTGCCTTCGGGGCCAGTTCGGTGACGGACGCGATGACCGACTCGACCGACGAGGTATTGAAGAAGTCGCGCACCGGGTCGTAGTCGGTTGGCGTCGCCACGATGACGAAGTCGGACCCGGGCAGCGCGTCGGCCGCATCAGTGGTGGCGCTCAACGACAACTCGTGGTGGGCCAGGTAGTCCTCGAGCTCGTCATCAACCAGGGGCGACTCGCGCCGGTTGACCTGGTCGACCCGCTCGGCATTGAGATCAACCGCGACGACCTCATGACGCTGCGCCAGAACGACTGCGTTCGAGAGGCCGACATATCCGAGACCGACGACAGAGATCTTCACGCCGGTCACGCTACCCGTCGCTGTGTCGCATCACCCACCACGCCCTACGTGTGGGCCACAATGGGCGGCATGCAGACCCCTGAGATGTCCAAACGCCTCCTCGCGGAGTTCGTCGGCACGTTCTGGCTCGTCTTCGGAGGATGCGGGGCGGCGATCTTCGCCGCTGGCTTCATGTCGACCCCCACCCTGGGCTCGGGCGCGCCCGTGCACCTCGGGATTGGCTTCCTGGGCGTCGCGCTGGCGTTCGGTCTCACGGTCGTGACGATGGCGTATGCCGTGGGGCACGTCTCCGGGGCGCACTTCAACCCGGCCGTGACGCTGGGTGTGACGATCGCGAAGCGCTTCGACTGGAAGGACGTGCCGGGCTACGTCTGCGCGCAGGTCCTTGGTGGTCTCGCCGCCGGTGGCGCCCTGTGGGCCATCGCACGGGGTCGCAACATCTTCGACGCGACCGGCAACATGGCAGCCAACGGCTACGCGGAGCACTCCCCCGGGGGCTACTCACTCATGGCCGTCCTGTGCGCCGAGATCCTGCTGACGATGATCTTCGTCTACGTCATCCTCGGCGTGACCGGCGACAACGCGCCAACGGGTTTCGCCCCCCTCGCCATCGGGCTGTGCCTCACGCTCATCCACCTCATCTCCATCCCGATCTCCAACACGTCGGTCAACCCGGCGCGCTCGACCGCGGTCGCGTTCTTCAACGGCAACGGGGCCCCCGGCCAGCTGTGGCTGTTCTGGGTGGCCCCGCTCGTTGGTGCGGCCATCGCGGGTGCGACCTTCCACCTCATCACCGGTGTCGACCGTCGCGACCGCGACATCGACGGTGGGATCGCGGCCGAGGACGTCGTCGTGGCAGAGGGTGTCGACCCCAACGCCCCCCGCACCGGTCGACACTGACGGGACCGACCGGCATACCGGCATCAGAGGGAACCTGCGTCGTTCGATAGATTCGGCACCATGGCGAAGATCATCTACACCCTCACCGACGAGGCACCCCTCCTCGCGACCTACTCTTTCCTCCCGGTGATCGAGGCCTTCGCCTCCACTGCCGGCGTCGACGTCGAGACCCGTGACATCTCGGTCGCGGCGCGCATCCTCGCGGGATTCTCGGACGTGCTCCCCGACGAGCAGAAGGTCGCGGACGCCCTCGCTGAGCTCGGTGAGCTCGCGACGACTCCCGAGGCCAACATCATCAAGCTGCCCAACATCAGCGCCTCCGTGCCGCAGCTGAAGGCCGCGATCAAGGAGTTGCAGGGGCAGGGCTTCGACCTTCCCGCCTACAGCGACGAGCCGAGCACCGAGGCCGAGAAGGACGCGAACGCCCGCTACGGCAAGGTCATGGGCAGCGCTGTGAACCCCGTCCTGCGCGAGGGGAACTCCGATCGTCGCGCCCCCGCCGCCGTCAAGAACTACGCCAAGGCGCACCCGCACTCCATGGGCGCCTGGAGCGCCGACAGCAAGACCAACGTTGCGACGATGGGTCAGGACGACTTCGCGACCAACGAGAAGTCCGTCGTCCTCCCGGCCGCCGACACCCTGACGATCCAGCTCGTCACGGATGCCGACACGACCGTCCTCAAGGGCGGCCTCAAGGTCCTCGAGGGTGAGGTCGTCGACGGCACCGTCCTGCGCGCGGCTGCACTCGACGCGTTCCTCACCGCACAGATCGCTCGGGCCAAGGCCGACGACGTGCTCTTCTCCGTCCACCTCAAGGCGACGATGATGAAGGTCTCCGACCCGATCATCTTCGGCCACGTCGTGCGCGCCTTCCTGCCCGAGGTCTTCGAGAAGCACGGCGCTGCCCTCGACGATGCCGGCCTCTCCCCCAACAACGGTCTCGGTGCGATCCTCGAGGGCCTCTCGGCCCTGCCCAACGGCGACGAGATCAAGGCCGACATCGAGGCCGGCATCGCCGCCGGACCCAAGCTCGCCATGGTCAACTCCGACAAGGGCATCACCAACCTCCACGTCCCGAGCGACGTCATCATCGACGCGTCGATGCCGGCGATGATCCGGACCTCTGGTCACATGTGGGGCCCGAGCGGCGAAGAGGCCGACACCCTCGCCGTCATCCCCGACAGCTCCTATGCCGGCGTCTACCAGGTCGTCCTCGACGACTGCCGGGCCAACGGCGCCTTCGACCCGACCACCATGGGCTCCGTCGCCAACGTCGGGCTCATGGCCCAGAAGGCCGAGGAGTACGGCTCCCACGACAAGACCTTCGAGATCTCGCAGGCCGGCAAGGTCCAGGTCGTCAACGCTGCGGGCGACGTGCTCATGGAGCACGATGTGCAGCCCGGTGACATCTGGCGTGCGTGCCAGACCAAGGACGCCCCGATCCGCGACTGGGTCAAGCTCGCCGTGACGCGTGCTCGCGCCTCGCAGACGCCGGCCATCTTCTGGCTCGACGAGAAGCGCGCCCACGACGCCAACCTCATCGCCAAGGTCAACACCTACCTGGCAGACGAGGACACCGACGGTCTCGACATCCAGATCCTCAGCCCGGTCGACGCCACGACGTTCTCGATCGACCGCATCCGTCGCGGCGAGGACACCATCTCGGTCACCGGCAACGTCCTGCGTGACTACAACACCGACCTCTTCCCCATCCTCGAGCTCGGCACCTCGGCCAAGATGCTCTCGGTCGTCCCGCTGATGAACGGTGGCGGCCTCTTCGAGACCGGCGCCGGCGGCTCCGCCCCCAAGCACGTCCAGCAGCTCGTCCAGGAGAACTACCTGCGCTGGGACAGCCTGGGTGAGTTCATGGCCCTCGCCGAGTCCTTCCGCCACCTCGCCGACACCGAGGACAACGCCAAGGCCCGCGTCCTCGCCGAGACGCTCGACCGCGCCACCGAGACCCTCCTCCAGGAGAACAAGGGTCCGGCGCGCAAGGTCGGCCAGATCGACAACCGCGGCAGCCACTTCTATCTCGCGCTCTACTGGGCGCAGGAGCTGGCCAAGCAGACCGACGACGCCGATCTCGCGACCGCTTTCGCCAGCGTCGCAGAGCGGCTCACGAACGACGAGCAGAAGATCAGCGACGAGCTCCTCTCCGTGCAGGGCTCCCCCGCCGACATCGGCGGCTACTACCGTCCCGACGAGGCCAAGGTCAGTGCCGTCATGCGCCCGTCGGCAACCTTCAACGAGGCCCTCGCCAGCCTGCGCTGAACCACCACAATCACGACGTATGCCGTGTGGTCACCGATCGGTGACCACACGGCATACGTGCGTTCGGGGGTAGGGCGTAGCGTCAGGAACATGAGTGACTGGAATGACGGAGTCATCAAGGAGTTCCGCGAGAACGACGGCAAGGTCGGGGGTCCGTTCGAGGGGGCGCCGATGATCCTCATCCACCACATCGGGGCCAGGAGCGGCACCAAGCGGGTCACTCCCCTCATGTATTTCCCCCAGGACGACGACTCGCTGAACATCATCGCGTCCAAGGCCGGGGCGCCCGACAACCCCGACTGGTTTCATAACGTGAAGGCGAACCCGCGGTTCGATGTCGAGGTCGGCACGCAGACCTTCCCTGTCGAGGCCGAGGTCCTGCCACGTGAGGAGCGCGATGCGATCTGGCCGGTGCGGGTAGCCGAGGCCCCGGGCTTCGGGGACTACGAGATGAAGACCGACCGGATCATCCCGGTCGTGCGCCTGCGTCGCGCCGCCTGAGCCGTGCAGCTCAGAGCGGCAGCTTCATGCCGACGTGGGATGCGACGAACCCCAGCCGTTCATAGAACCGCTGTGCGCCCTCGCGGCTCGCGTCGGTCGTGAGCTGCACGAGCACGGCGCCACGGCGGCGCGACTCGTCGATCGCCCACTGGAACAGGCCCTCGCCGAGCCCCTGCCCGCGACGGCTTGAGGCGATGCGCACCGCCTCGATCTGGGCACGCAGGGCGCCATGGCGCGAGAGCCCGGGCAACAGCGTGAGCTGCAGCGTGCCGATGACCTCACCCTCGTCCTCGAGGACGACAAGTTCGTGGGCCGGATCAGCGTCGATCGCGTCAAAGGCCGTCAGGTATGCCGCGTGGTCGCCGTGAGTCTCTCGGGCCGCCCCGAGCGGGTCGTCCGTGAGCAGCGCGACGATTGCTGGCACGTCCTCGCGCGTCGCCCGGCGAACAACAAGTCCGCCGATCACGGGTAGCCCTGCGGATTCTCGCTCTGCCACCGCCACGTGTCGACACACATGTCGTCGACGGTGCGGGTGGCCTTCCAGCCCAGGTCGGCCTCGGCCCTGGTGGGGTCGGCGTAGGACTCGGCGATGTCGCCGGGGCGCCGATCGACGATCTCGTAGGGCAGGTCATGTCCAACGGCTCGCTCGAACGCGTGGACCATCTCGAGGACCGACGTGCCGTGGCCGGTGCCGAGATTCCACGTGTTGACCGGGGTGTCCGTGGCGCCGAGCCGGTGAAGAGCTGCGACGTGACCAGCGGCGAGGTCCTCGACGTGGATGTAGTCGCGCACGCCCGTGCCATCGGGCGTCGCGTAGTCGCCGCCATAGACAGCGAGCTTCTCGCGCCGACCCACGGCGACCTGGGCGATGTAGGGCATGAGGTTGTTGGGGATACCGCTCGGGTCCTCACCGATCGTGCCACTCGAGTGCGCACCCACCGGGTTGAAGTAGCGGAGCAACGCGATCCGCCAGGTGGGGTCGGCGACGGCCATGTCGCGCAGGACCTGCTCGTTCATGACCTTGGTCCAGCCATAGGGGTTGGTGGCCGACGTCGGGGCGTCCTCCTGCATGGGTACGGCTGCCTCGGCGCCATAGACCGTGGCCGAGCTCGAGAAGACGAGCTTGCGCACCCCATGGCGATCCATCGCTCGCAGCAGCGACAGGGTCGTGTCGAGGTTGTTCTCGTAGTAGCTGAGCGGCTCGGCCACACTCTCTCCCACCGCCTTGAACCCGGCGAAGTGAATGACCGCGTCGATCTCGGTCTCAACGAACGTCGCCTCGGTCTTGTCGCGATCCGTGAGGTCGAAGGACCGCACGTCCAACGGCATACCGGTCAGTGCTTCCACTCGACCCACCACGGACGGCTTCGCGTTGGCGAACGAGTCGACGACAACAACGTCGTGACCGGCGGCGACGAGCTGGACGACAGTGTGCGAACCGATGTATCCGGCACCACCTGAGACGAGAACGCGCATGCCCTCACCCTAGAGCCGGGCTCTGTGCCGGGGGTGTGCGGGCGCTGATAGCGTCACGATCGACCACATTTGCCCCGTACGAAGAGGTGTCCATCGTGAGCCAGACCCCCGTCAAGGTGGCCGTCACCGGCGCTGCCGGTCAGATCGGCTACAGCCTGCTGTTCCGCATCGCGTCTGGCGCCCTCCTTGGCCCAGACGTCCCCGTCGAGCTGCGTCTGCTCGAGATCACCCCAGCGCTCAAGGCGCTCGAGGGTGTCGTCATGGAGCTCGACGACTGCGCCTTCCCGACGCTCGCCGGGGTCCAGATCGGCGACGACGCCGAGACGGTCTTCGACGGCGTCAACCACGCCCTCCTCGTCGGCGCCCGCCCCCGCGGCCCCGGCATGGAGCGCGGTGACCTCCTCGAAGCCAACGGCGGCATCTTCGCCCCGCAGGGCAAGGCCCTCAACAAGGTCGCGGCCGACGACGTGCACATCACCGTCACCGGCAACCCGGCCAACACCAACGCCCTCATCGCGATGAGCAACGCACCCGATATCCCCACGTCGCAGTTCTCGGCACTGACCCGTCTCGACCACAACCGCGCGATCAGCCAGCTCGCGGCCAAGCTCGGCGTCCCGGTCACCGAGATCAAGAAGATGACGATCTGGGGCAACCACTCCGCGACGCAGTACCCCGACCTCTTCCACGCCGAGGTCTCCGGCAAGAACGCTGCCGAGACGGTCAACGACCAGGCGTGGCTCGCGGATACGTTCATCCCGACCGTCGCCAAGCGCGGCGCAGCGATCATCGAGGCGCGCGGTGCGTCCTCGGCCGCCTCGGCAGCGTCGGCCACCATCGACCACGCCCGCACCTGGGTGCAGGGCACCGCCGAGGGCGACTGGACCTCGATGGCCGTGCGCTCCGACGGCTCCTACGGCGTCGAGGAGGGGCTCATCAGCTCCTTCCCCGTCACCGTCAAGGACGGCCAGTGGAGCATTGTCCAGGGCCTGACCATCGATGAGTTCTCGCGCGGCAAGATCGACGCCACGGCGGCCGAGCTCGCCGAGGAGCGCGACGCGGTCAGGGCACTGGGCCTGATCTGAGTCCAGCGCGACAAGCGCAATCGTTCGCACGCGGCATACACCGGATTCTTTCGGGGTATGCCGCGTGCTCGCGTTCCGCCGCGCGGCACCTGTGCGCCCCTGACCTGCGAAAACCTCAAACCTTGCGGCCCGCGGCGGCCTTCCTGTCAGGTAGACAGGAGGCATGCCCGACATGCTCGATCCCCCGGCTTTTGCGTTCGCCGGCGACTGGAGCGGCCAGCTCGTCGCCACGGCGATCCACACCGGTCACGATCTGCGAGAAGAGATCCGTGACGTGATGGTGCTCGACGAGTCCACGCGACGGCGCGAGGAGGATCCGTTCACCGATGACATCGGCTCACGCTGTCCAGCCCGGGTCATCGTGCACCGTTCGCGGTTCGAGATCGACCTCAACCGGGACCGGGAGCAGGCCGTCTACCGCCGCCCCGAGGACGCCTGGGACCTCGATGTGTGGCGGGAGAGCCCACTCGCTGACGACATCAGTGAGCGCAGCGCGCGGATCCACGACGCGTTCTATGCCGACCTCGGCGCGCGGCTCGACGAGGTCGCCTCCAGAGGACCGTTCGTCGTCTATGACGTCCACTCCTACAACCACCGACGGGACGGGGACGACGGACCCGAGGCGCCATTCGAGGACAACCCCGAGGTCAACGTCGGCACGGGCTCCCTCGACCGCGACCACTGGGGCGGCGTGGTCGACGCGTTCATGGGCGCACTCTCCGGCCCCGCCACCGCAGGCGGCGAGATCGATGTGCGCGAGAACGTCCGCTTCAAGGGCGCGCACCTCACGCGGTGGGTCCACGAGCGCTACCCGGATCGCGGCGTCGCCCTCGCCCTGGAGTTCAAGAAGACCTACATGGACGAGTGGACCGGCGAGCCGGATCAGCACCGCATCGACACGCTGTCGCAGGCCTTGGGCGAGTCCGTCGAACCGGTGCTGCAGGCGCTCAGAGCTGCCTCCGGTGGCACGGCTTCAGGCGTCGCGCCGTGAGCGCCCCGAGCCTGTCCGTCGCGGACCTCGCGATCGACCATGCGCTGGCCCAGACTGCTCGCAGCATGCAGTTCCTGCTCGACGTCACCCCCGTCAATGCCGACGAGGTGAGGCACGCGTTCACCGATGGCACCGTCGCAGAGCCGTTGTTTCACTATCGACCCCCGGAGACGTCGCCGGACGTCCTGGCCAGGGCGCTCGAGAACATCGACGTCGCGAGCGTCGAGGACGCCACCCTCGGCCACCTGCTGCGGGCCAAGCATCGCGAGCTCGGGCTCCAGATCGAGATGCTCCGGGCACGCGGCACCGGCGACTTCAGCGTGCTCAGCATCGAGCTCTACGGAGGTGCCACACCCGAACTGTGCAGACAGGCCGACAACATCCTGGCTCGGGTGCACCGTTCCGAGGACGCTGGGCACAGCCTCTCCGCACCCGAGTTCCTTGAGCTCGCTCATCGTGAGATCGACTTCTATCGCGAGGTCGACCCCGAGATCGACATCCACGCCGAGATGCGTGACGACGTCAACGGGGTCATGGTCAGTGGCAACACGCTGCTCATCGACAGGGATGTCGTGGTCCAGCGGGCGCGTGCCAACGCGCTCATCCAGCACGAGGTCGGCACCCACCTCGTCACCCAGGTCAACGGTGCCGCCCAGCCCGTGCAGGTCCTTGGCACGGGTCTGGCCGGCTACGACAAGACCCAGGAAGGGCTGGCCATACTCGCCGAGATCGGATGCGGCGAACTGACGCCGTTCCGCCTGCGGCAACTGGCCGCCCGCGTCCTGACCGTGCATCGGATGCACGGGGGCGCAGCCTTCGTCGAGGCTTGGCGCGCCCTCGTCGACGACGGCTTCCCCCAGAGCAGCGCCTTCACGACCACGATGCGCGCCTTCCGCTCTGGTGGGCTCAGCAAGGACGCGATCTACCTGCGCGGACTCGTCGAACTCCTCCGCCACCTGCGCGGTGGCGGAAACCTGGACCTCCTGTGGCTTGGCAAGTTCTCGCTGGACGACCTGCCTCTCATCCGCGAACTCGACAAGCGCGGCGTCCTCCGTTCTCCCCGTCTCGTTCCTCGCTACCTCGAGGACCCGAGAGCGACCCAGCGGCTCGACGCCGCGGCCAACCAGGCCGATGACGTCGCCAGACTCATCGAAGGAGCAGCATGAAGATCGGATTCGTCGTCAATGACGTCATGAGCGAGAAGCCCGTCTACACCACGATCCGGCTGGCGATGGCCGCCGAGCAACTGGGGCACAATGCGTTCCTCATGGGCATCGGTGACTTCGCCTACGAGCCGGACGGCTCGCTGACCGCGCGGGTGCGTGGGGGTGGGAAGGGCAAGAAATACCGATCCCTCGAGCGCTATCTCGACGACGTACAGACCCCGGACGTCGAGGTGCAGATGCCCGTCGGTGAGTTCGACGTCGTCATGCTGCGCAACGACCCAGCCGAGGATGCCGGAGGGCGCCCCTGGGCCAACAACGCGGCCGTGGCGTTCGGTCAGCTCTTCGCGGCCGCCGGAGTGCTCGTCGTCAACGACCCCACCCGGCTCGCCGACGCGCTGTCGAAGGCCTACTTCCAGCACTTCCCCGAAATCGTGCGACCCCAGACGCTCATCTCCCGCGACGAGGACCAGATCGCCGCGTTCATCGCCGACCTCGGTGGTCGAGCAGTGCTCAAGCCACTGCAGGGTTCCGGTGGCAGTGGGGTCTTCCTCGTCAACAGTGCCGAGTCGCCCAACCTCAGCCAGATCATCGAGGCCATCGCGCGCGACGGCTACGTCGTCGCCCAGGAGTTCCTGGCCGCCGCCACCGATGGTGATGTGCGGATGTTCGTCATGAACGGGCGTCCGCTCGAGATGGAGGGGCAGATCGCCGCGTTCCGGCGCAAGAGCGGTGGAGATGACTTGCGCAGCAACATGTCGGCCGGGGGCAAGGCGCACAAGGTGGCAGTGTCCGACGAGATGCTCTCGCTCGTCAACACGGTGCAACCCAAACTCGTGGCTGACGGCATGTTCCTCGTCGGGCTCGACATCGTCGGAAACAAGCTCATGGAGGTGAACGTCTTCAGCCCGGGCGGACTGGGGTCGTGCCAGGTCCTCTATGGGCACGACTTCGCCAAGCAGATCATCCACGACCTCGAACGCAAGGTCGACATCAAGGGACACTACGGCGCCGAGATGAGCAACCTGCGGCTGGCGACGCTCTGAGGCTCGCCAGGCGAGCAGACGGCATACCCCGATTTTTGGGGTATGCCGCGTGCCCGTGTTTCGGGGGTATGTCCCCAAGGTATGGATTGCACAAAAATGTGTGAGAACTATGGACTCCACGGGTGAGGCGCTGGCAGGGTGCATGTGTGACCGCAGAGTTGCGGTCCACGACCAGGAGGAACACGTGACATCCACCTTCATGAAGAGGGCTGCAGTGATCGCCGCTACCGCGACGTGTGCTGTGGCCACGACGGCAGTGGCCATTCCCGCCGGCGCCGCTCCACTCCCCACGCCGACGTCGTTCGTCGTCGCCCAGGGCGGCACCGGCACCGCCAAGGCCGTCGCCGCCGTCGAGGCGGCAGGCGGCACCGTCGTGCAGGAATGGCCCCAGATCGGTGTCGTCATCGCCAGCGCGACCGACGACACCTTTGACGACATGGCTCGTCGGGCTCCCGGCATCGTCGCGGCGGGCCCCTCCCGTGCGATGCAGGCCTACGTGCCGGCCTCGACCATCGTTCCCGACGGCACGGTCCAGGGCCTTGGCGCCGGCACCTCCGGTGGCGACGACACGAAGGAGCCCCTTTTCGCCGAACAGTGGGACATGCGCCAGATCGGTGCCGACAAGGCCCACCTCAAGACCGACGGCAACCGCGCCATCACGGTCGGCGTCCTCGACTCCGGCATCGAGGCCGACCACCCCGACCTCGCCGTCAACGTGGACGCCTCGCAGTCGGTCGACTGCACCGACCGCGGGATCCCGAACCAGGACCCCAAGGCGTGGCAGCCCACCACCTCCGACCACGGCACGCACGTGGCCGGCACGATCGGTGCCGCCCGCAACGGCGTCGGCATGATCGGCGTCGCGCCCAACGTCAAGCTCGCCTCGGTCAAGGTTGTCGAGGATGCCGGCTACATCTACCCGGAGTACGCGATCTGTGGCTTCATCTGGGCGGCCGAAAAGGGCATGGAGGTCACCAACAACTCGTACTACATCGACCCCTACGCCCTCTGGTGCAAGAGCAACCTCGACGAGAAGGCCGCCATCCTGGCCGTCGAGCGGGCCCTGAAGTACAGCGAGAAGAAGGACGTCGTCAACGTCGCCGCCGCGGGCAACTCGGCCTGGGACCTCTCCAAGCCGATCCTCGACACGACCAGCCCCAACAACACCCCGGAGCCGACTCCGCGCGACACCGACCAGCGCTGCTACGACATGCCCACCGAGGTCGGCAACACCGTGACGACCTCCTCGGTCGGCCCGACGGCCGTGAAGTCCTTCTATTCCAACTGGGGCCGGGGCGTCGTCGACGTCACCGCACCCGGTGGTGACTCGCGCGTCGTCGCGGACACCCCGTCGAAGAACGGCCGCGTCCTCTCGACCGTCGTCGGCGGTGGCTGGGGCTACAAGCAGGGCACGTCGATGGCTTCACCGCACGCTGCTGGCGTCGTTGCCCTCATCCGTGGCACCGACACCAGGCTCAACGCCAAGCAGTCCATCAGGACCCTCGAGAAGGAGTCCGACACCCTCGCATGCCCGTCGTTCTATGACGCCAACCGTGACGGTGTCAACGACGCCACCTGTGAGGGTGGCGCGTCCGGCTCCGGCTACTACGGCGCTGGTCTGATCGACGCACTCGACGCCGTCACCAAGTGACGTTCGAGTGAGCGCCTGACCGTCTGACCGTCTGACCCGTCAGGCACAAGGCCCGTGCCCCCTCCCTGGGGGGTGCGGGCCTTGTCGTTTCGACGGTGAGAACCTCACCGCGATGGCACGATCACCCGCATGACGCTCACGAGTACCGAAGATCCGGCAACACGGACTCGTCAGTGGCTCACCCGGCCGCGGGCATTCGGTGCCCTGGCCGCGTTGGTCCTGGCCGGGTCGACCATGGCCGCAACCGGGATCGGCACGGGTCCTGGCCTGATCGGTCATGACCTCGGCACGACCTTGGGCATCAGTCGCTCGGCGCCGACCACGTTCTCGTCCGGGATCATCCTGCGCAACCACGGCTGGCTCGACGTGCAGATCGAAAGCGTCCGCCCGATCCCACGTGGTGACGCGGCGAAGGGTCTGTCGTTGCGCGAGATCTCGTTCACCCTCGAGACCTACCCCGTTGGCATGTCAGAGGGATCCGCCGAGTCGGAGATGCCTCGTTCCGTGCGCCGCCCAGCTGCGGGCTTCGTGCTTCCGCCGAGCGACGGCTCCCCAGAATCTTCCGCCTTCGGGGTCGCCACCTGGGAGCTCGTCACAGCTGGCGATTGGGCTTATGACGGCTACGAGGTCGTCTACCGCCACGGGTTCGTCCGCCACCGGACCGCGGTGGGCCCCCGCACGGTTGCCTGCCCCAGCTCGGTCACGACCTGCGACTGAAGGATCCTGCGCTCAGGGGACGGCGGCGAGGAACAGGTATGCCGCGCAGAGCGTGAGGTGAACGCTCCCCTGCAACCTTGTGGCCCGCCCGGGCACGACCGTGAGCACGGCCGTCACGATGGTGATGGCAAGCAGGGTGATCTGGGTGGCGTCCAACCCGAGGTGAAGGGGTGTGCTGATCCAGATCGTCGCGATCGCCAGGACCGGGATCGTCAGACCGATGCTCGCCATGGCGGAGCCCAGAGCGAGGTTGATGCTCGTCTGGATGCGTTCGCGGCGGGCGGCGTTGACGGCCGCGATGGTCTCGGGCAGCAGCACGAGCAGGGCGATGACGACACCGACGAACGAGTGCGGCAGGCCAGCAGCAGCCACGGCTTCTTCGATGGACTTCGACTCGACCTTGGCCAGTCCGACGACGGCGACGAGCGACAGGACCAGGAAGCCGAGCGCGATCCACGCCTCGCTGTCCGTGGGCGGCGTGGCGTGCTCATCCTCGGGGAGCGGCTTGCCCTTGGACCCCACGGGCAGGAAGAAGTCGCGGTGGCGCACGGTCTGCGTGAGGACGAATGCGGCATACAGGCTCAGCGAGGCGATCGCCGCAAAGGCGAGCTGGCTCGACGTGAACTCGGGCCCGATCGCTCCGGTGGTGACGGTCGGGAGGACCAGGCAGACCGCGGCGAGGGTGGCGACGGTGGCGAGCGCGCCACCCGTGCCCTCGGCGTTGAACCGGACCATCCCGAAGCGGCGGGAGCCCACGAGGAGCGACAGCCCGAGGATGCCGTTGACCGTGATCATGACCGCGGCGAACACCGTGTCGCGAGCCAGGGTCGAGGTTCCTGCCCCACCGCTGAGCATGAGCGTGACGATGAGCGAGACCTCGATGACCGTCACTGCCACAGCAAGCACGAGGGATCCGAACGGCTCACCCACACGGTGGGCGATGACCTCGGCGTGATGGACGGCCGCGAGCACTGCGGCACCGAGCAGCACAGCGACGAGACCGACGACGATTCCGTTGATGTCGCGACCCCACGTCACGGCCAGCGCGATGAGGGCGAGGACGGGGGCGATCGCGGTCCAGTGGAGCAGGTTCTTGCGGGTCGTCGTGCTCGGCGGCGTGTCGTTGTCGACGTCGTTGTCGGTCCCGGTTCCGACCCCGGACTCACTGCCGGTCATCAGCCGGCTCCGTGGCCTGCCGCAGCGAGCTCTTGGGCGGCCTGCTTCTCGGCGATGGCGACGACGTTGCTCAGGAGCATCGCGCGGGTCATGGGTCCGACACCGCCCGGGTTGGGACTGACCCACCCGGCGACGTCCGCGACATCGGCGGCGACGTCACCGGCGATGACGGAGCGACCCTCCTCGACGACGCGACTCACGCCGACGTCGAGCACGGCTGCGCCGGGCTTGATCATGTTGCCGGTGATGAGTCCGGGGACACCTGCCGCAGCGATGACGATGTCGGCGCGGCGGACCTCAGCGGCGAGGTCGACGGTGCCGGTGTGGCACTGGACGACGGTCGCATTCTCGGAGCGGCGGGTGAGGATGAGTGAGAGTGGGCGTCCGACGGTGATGCCTCGACCGACGACGACGACCCGCGCACCGGCGATCGGCACGTCGTAGCGGCGCAGCAGCTCGATGCAGCCCACAGGCGTGCAGGGCAGGGGCGCTTCCTGGCCAAGGACGAGCCAGCCGAGGTTGGTCGGGTGGAGTCCGTCGACATCTTTGCCGGGGTCGACAGCGGCGAGGATCTGGTTCTCGTCGAGGCCGGTGGGCTGCTGCACGAGGAAGCCGGTGCAGGCCGGGTCCTCGTTGAGCTCACGCACGACCGAGAGGACGTCGTCCAGGCTGGAGTCGGCGGACAGGTCGCGGCGGATGCTCGAGATGCCGATCTCCGCACAGTCCTTGTGCTTGGCATTGACGTACCAGCTGCTGCCCGGGTCGTTGCCCACGAGGACCGTGCCGAGGCCGGGCGTGATCCCGCGTTCGGCCAGCGCGGCGACACGACCGCGGAGCTCCTTCTTGATCGTCGCGAGGATGGCCTTGCCGTCAAGTGTCTGAGCAGTCACCCAGCAATTCTCCCAGACGCCGCGGGGGCTCCCGACCGCCGCTCTGCCGAAAGGCCCACGGTCGAGTCGTGGGTGCTCTCGATTCGCGCTGTGCACTGCTGCGCTGGGCTGCAGCAATGCAGGCACTGCTGCGCTGGGGAGCAGCAATGCAGGCACTGCTGCGCTGGGGAGCAGCACTGCACAGCGGCGGCCGAGAAGGTCAGGGGGTCGCGGTCGCGAGGGCCGCGAGAGCCGCAGGGAAGCACTCGGCCGGCGGCGTCACGAGACCCGCGCCGACCTGCCCCGTCCCGGCCACGCGCCCGGCCATCCCCGTGTTGATCTGCGGCAGGATCCCGGTGCGCACGACCGACACGACGTCGATGCCGGTCGGCGTCCCGCGGAAGTCGAGGATCGGCACCTGGAACATGGGGTGCTCGCCGTGCGTGATCTCGTACATCGTCTGGGTCGCCCGCAGCGCGAACGCCACATCACCACCGACGAACTTCACGATGGCCGGGGCCGCAGCCATGGCGAATCCGCCGATACCGCCGGTCTCGGTGATGGCCGAGTCGCCGATGTCGGGGTTGGCGTCGTCGGGGCCGTAGTCGCCGAGGAACAGACCATCCGGGGTGTTCGCCGGGCCGGTGAACCACTGGTCGGACGTGCCGGAGACCCGGATCCCGAAGTCGGTCCCGTTGCGAGCCATCGTCGTCACGAGCGACGAACCGGGTATGCCGTGGGCCGCCATCGTCGCGAGCTTGCAGGCCGGCATACCGAGATTGAGGAAGAAGTGCTCGTTTGCACCGGAGAAACGCACCGCCTCGGCGATGTCGGCCGAGCTCGCGTCGGCGGTGATCATGCCGGGCAGCAGCTCGCGCAGGAGCATGAGCGAACCAGCACGGTTGCGGTTGTGGCCCTCGTCGCCCATCTGGAGCATCTGCGCCAGGATCGCCTTGATGTCGAACGGCCCTGTACGGCGCACCGACTGCTGCAGGATCGGGCCGAGCACGTCGGTCATCCAGTGCAACCGGTCGATCACCTCGGGGCCGTAGGCGCCGTAGCGCAGCACCTTGCCGAGGCCCTCGTTGAGCGAGCACCACGACCACGCGTCGTGGACCTCGTCGCGCAGGCCATACATCCACATCGACGGTGACACGACGCCCGCCATCGGGCCGACGGCGTCGCGGTGGTGGCACGGCTCGAACGCGAACTTGCCTGCGGCGAGGTCGTCCTCGGCGCGCTCGGCGTTGTCAGCGAGCCCTTCGAAAAGCACAGCACCGATGAGGGCGCCCTTGAGCGGACCGGACATCCGCTCCCACTCGATGGGCGGTCCGGCGTGGAGGAAGGTGCCGCGTTCGAGGCCGAGGGCGTCCTTGGCCTGCTTCACGTCGCAGAGCTCGGCTCCAGCCGCCGTCAGGCGTGCGTATGCCGTCGCGTTGGCCTCCGCTCGACGTGCGTCAGCCAGGACGGTGGCGAGGTCCGTCTCGGTTCCTGCCATCGGCGGTTGCCAGTCGGCCTCAGTGACGGTGACGGCCTGACCGCGCAGGGCGTCGGCGAACAGCTGGACACCTGCCGTGGCCACGGAGGGCGATTCGACGCAGAGCAGTCCGTGCAGTGGCTGGTTCATCGAGCTCCTCCGAGGAACGTCAGGGCGTGGCGGGTGGCATCACGGTTGGAGAGGAAGACGGACGCGCCGGCGCCGGAGAGGGTCTGCGCGGTGGCGGCAAAACCCTGCGGGTCGCCCTTGGTGCCCGTGAGGGACACGACGACCGGCAGCTCCCGGCCGCTGTCGCGCGCGGCACCCTTGGCCGCGCGGATCGCGTCGGCCAGCTCGCCAGCCGGGTCCTGATGGGCGCCGAAGCCGAGGACGAGGTCGAGCAACAGCGCGCCACACGTGGGGTCCTGCGCCTCTGCGGCGATGCGCTCCATCCGCAGTGTCGGGTCGATCATCGGGTGCGCCCGCCCCTGGGTCAGACCGTCGTCGCCGAAGTCGATGACGAGGTGCCCGTCGTGCGTGAGACCTGAGCCGAGGGCCAGATCGTCGCGCAGCGGGATGTTGGACCGGATGTCGCCGAGGGACTCCGCGGCGATGAGCATCGCCTCGTCTGCGAGAGTGCCGCCGCAGAACAGTCCGCGCAGACTGCCCAGCCCTGCGCCGGGCTCAGGATCGCTGTCCGACAACCACTTCGGCCATTCCGGCACGTCGTGTCCCTCTGCCTTGAGCACCGCCTCGAGAGCGGTGGTGAGGTCGGGCCGACCGGCACCGAGCGTGGCCCAACGGACCGGGAGACCCAGGCCGGCGGCATACGCCTCGAGGTCCGTGAGGACCGCCTCGTCCGGAGGTTTGGAGACGACGACGATGGAGCTCGTGGCGGGGTCCGCTGCGAGTGCCGCCAGCGCCTGTCGGGTCGACCGTCCACCGACAGCCGCCTTGAGGTCGCGTCCGCCGACCCCGAGGCAGTGTGAGATGCCCACTCCGGCAGCGTCGAGCAGACACATGATCTGTTGGGCGCCCGTGCCCGACGCGGCGACGAGCCCCATCGGGCCTGCCTCGACCACGTTTGCGAAGCCGAGGGCGACTCCCCCGACGACTGCCGTGCCACAGTCCGGGCCCATGATGAGGACATCGACCGCCGCTGCGGCGTCCTTGAGTCGGACCTCGTCCTCGACGGGGACGTTGTCCGAGAAGAGCATCACCGAGGCGCCAGCACCGATGGCATCAAGAGCCTCGGTGGTCGCGTACCTGCCCGGCACCGAGATGAGCGCGAGCTCCGCTCCCCCCACCCGAACGGCTCCACTGGTGGTGCGCGGCGCGGGGGCATCGCCGAAGCCACCGCTGGGCGCTGCCTTCGCGCTGAGGGCGGCGGCGGCCGCCGCGAGGCCTGCTGCGACGGCGTCCTCGTCGACAGCCCGGATTGCCACTACGAGATCGTTGGGGCCAGCAGCCTCTGGGATCTCGAACCCCATCCCGCTGAGCACCTCGACGTTGAGCTCGGTCGTCATCGCCACCTGCGCAGCCTCGACCCCCTCGACGTCGGCGACCGTGCGAGACACCTGGAGCAGCGTCACGGAGTCGTGGTAGGCGCCTCGACGCAGATCGACGTGGGTAATCGTCACGACGGGATTCCTTCCGGTAGAGGGGAATTGGCATGGAGCAACACCTGGTCGATGCCTTCGAGGAGACCTGCCCCCGAGGTGTGGCCGATCGCGAGCACGAGCTCACGAGAGGGGCCTGCGTCGGTGGACCCGGCGACAGCGTGGGTGACGTGGTCGACAACGGAAGACACGGCATACCCGGCGTGCGCGGCAAGGATGAGGGAAGCCGACAGGCTTGTCGTGCGCCCCACGGGGATCTCGCCCGGCAGGGCGATGCCGAGGGCGCGGGCTGCGAGAAGCGCGCCGCAGAGGACGTCGTCGGCGCGCGGGGTGAGGCCCTCGCCGCGACCAAGGTCCGCGAGGAGTGGCTGCCAGTCGAACGGTGTGGCGTTCGGAGATGCGGTCGAGACCCGTCGTGGTCGCCAGGAACGAACGATGCGTATGCCGTGTGCCGGCAGGGAGATCTCGTCGCCGCCGACGATGACGACGTCGCCGGGTGCCACTCCCCAGTCACGAGGGCTTGGT
This sequence comes from Knoellia sp. S7-12, assembly GCF_040518285.1. Taxonomy (GTDB): domain Bacteria; phylum Actinomycetota; class Actinomycetes; order Actinomycetales; family Dermatophilaceae; genus Knoellia. The sequence goes on from NZ_CP155449.1 coordinate 3,164,390, forward strand.
TCGGCCAGGCGGACGGCAGTGGGCAGGACAAGGGCATCGCTCGTGACGACGGAAAGGACGTCGGTGTGGGTGGCGCCCTCATCGGAGAGCGCGAGATAGAGCGCCGTGGGGAACGCGGCGAGCACGACGGCCGGACGGCATGGACCCGCGACGAGGTCGTGAGTGAGCGGGGAGGCCGCGGCCGGAATCGTGGGAAGCACCCTTGGAACGCTAGTCAGCGTGACTACAGTGGCCGGATGGTAAATGTTGCCAACGATCTTGGCGCTCAGGCTCAGCACTTGCCAGCAGAGGTCACGGTGGAGTCGCTGCAGCGCGTCGTCGACCACCAGGCTGAGCTGCTACGACGCGAGGACGAGGTCAATCGGATCCTCGTGCAGACCGTCCTCACCGGCGGGTCCCTGGCCGACCTTGGTGAGGCCCTCGTCGGGTTGTTCCCCGGAGTCACTCTTGTGACGACGACGGATGGCCGCATCGTGACCACGGCGGGGTCGGAGGCCGATCGCGAGACCGTCATGGCACTCGACTGCTTCGACCGCACCGGACGCCTCATCGTCGAGGACGAGCCGGTCGGCGTGCGTGCCGCCGGTGCAGTGAAGTCCGAACGCACGATGGTGCGGATCGTCGCCGGCACGTCGGACCACGGGCTGCTCGCGGTGTTCACGCCGGGGAGGGTGCTGACCACGACGGACGTGCACGGTTTGGAGCGAGCAGCCGCGGTCGCCGCACTGGCGATCACCAAGGAGCAGGCTGTCTCTGCGGTCGAGGGCAAGTACCGCGCGGAGTTCCTGCGCGACACCCTCGTCGGTCGAGTCGGCGCCTCGGAAGAAGCCATCGCCCACGCCGCATCGTTGGGCTGGACCCTTGATCGCCGCATGGTCGTCGTCGTCGCCGAGACCGATGAGGACGACGCGCACACCACTCGCGATGGTGACGAACTGCGTTCTCTCCAGGAGCGATTCGTCCGTGCTTGGGTGCAGGCAGTGCGGACCCGGGAGCCCAAGGCGCCGGTCGCCGGCTTCTCACAGGAGGTCGTCGCACTCCTGCCAGCACCCTGCGTTGGTGACAGTGAGCAGGAGACCGTGATGCGCGCTGTGGGCGAGGTCGTCAAGGTCGTGCGGGGTGACGGCGGCGGCGGTCGGCGGACGTTCTCGACCGGCGTCTCACGGCCGGTGGACTCCGTGGCCGACATCCCCCGGGCCTATGCCGAGGCACTGCGTGCGGTGGCTGTGGGGCGGCAGATGCAGGGCGAGTCGGCGGTCATGCACTTCGACGGGCTCGGCATCTATCGGCTGCTCTCGCTCATCCCCGACACAGCCGACCTGCGGGCGTTCGTTGACGAGGCACTGCGTGAACTGGCCACCGATGCGCAGCCGTCCTATGCCGACCTGCGCCAGACGTTGCAGGTGCTGCTCGACACCAACCTCAACGTCGCCGAGACGGCCCGGGTCCTCTTCTTTCACTACAACACGCTGCGCTATCGCATCACCAAGCTCGAGCAGATGCTCGGACCCTTCACGAGCGACCCCCAGCTGCGCCTCACCCTGTCACTGGCCCTGCGGATCAGGCAGATGCGCGGGGTCTGACCTCGCCCGTCGCCCGTGGGGGATGAGAGGCCTCTCATCCACGCCTCACCAACCCCTCACACACCTCAAGTGGACTGCTCTTAACGCACCGAACCGGTGCAGTGCCCATGTGGAGAGGAGCCCGAGTTGCGACACCACGACCAGCCGTTCCGCGTCATGCTCTACTCGCACGACTCCGTCGGGCTCGGACACATCCGGCGCAATCTGGCCATCGCGCATGCCCTCGTCACGGACTCGCAGGCCCTCAGCGGTCGTCCGGTGACCGGGATCCTGCTCACCGGCGTCGGCCACGAAGCAGACCTCAACGTCCCCGACGGCTTCGACGTCGTCCTCCTGCCGGGCATCTGCAAGGGCACCGTCGGCTACCAGCCGCGCAACGTCCAGGTCCCCATGGACGACCTCATCGACATCCGTGAGCGCGTCGCCACGGGGGTCGTGCAGGGCCTCACCCCCGACCTCATCATCGTCGACCGCCACCCCTATGGCGTCGACGGCGAGCTGCGCGCGGTCCTCGCCCAAACCCGTGCGAAGCGTCCCGACACCACCATCGTGCTGGGCTTGCGCGAGGTCCTCGATGACCCCGCGACGGTGGCGCGCGAGTGGGCCGCCCTCGGTGACCTCGACGAGTTGCGCTCGATCTTCGACGAGATCTGGGTCTACGGCGACCCGGCCGTCCACGACGTCCGGTCCACCGGCGAGCTGCCAGCAGAGCTGCACGACCTCGTCCGCCACACGGGCTACCTCTCGGACGGCCGCCACTGGGTCCCTGAAGAACACCCCACCGAGCAGCCCTATGTCCTGACCATGGTCGGGGGCGGCAGCGACGGACACGCGCTCGCGCACGCTGCGGCCCGGGCCACGATGCCCCACGGGCACCGTCACCTCGTCGTCGGCGGTCCGCAGATGCCTGAAGGCGACCTCGCCGACATCCGGGCCGTCGCCGCACCGGGGACCTCCATCGTCGCGTCCGTCCCGGACGGGCTCGCGACGATCCGCCGCGCCAGCGCCGTGGTCTCGATGGCGGGCTACAACACCGTCTGCGAGGTCATGAGCACCAGCACCCCGGCCCTGCTCGTCCCGCGACAGGCCCCTCGCCTCGAGCAACTCATTCGTGCGCGGGCTCTGGCCGCCGTCCGTGCATTCGACGTCCTCGAGTCCGACGACCTCACCCCCGGCCGGCTCACCGACTGGATCGCGGGAGCCGTCACGCGCACCCAGGACCGCAGCGGGATCGACCTCGCCGGACTGACCGGCGTCACCCACCGCGTCGCCACCCTCCAGGGCGCCGACACCGACGAGGAGCCCACCCGTGTCGCCGTCTGAGCCAACCCTCCCGAGCCACCTCCCAGACCAGCTCACCACCACCCACCCGCGGCCCCCACGCGTCGGCTACGTCCTCAAGGTCTACCCGCGATTCTCGGAGACGTTCGTCGTCACCGAGATCCTCAGCCGCGAGGCGCAGGGCGAGGACCTCGCAATCTTTGCGCTGCGCCCCACGACCGACGCCCGCTTCCACCCCGAGATCGCCCGGGTGCAGGCTCCCGTCACGCACCTGCCGAAGCCGGTCAAGCTCACCGACGCCTGGGCCGTGCTGCGCGAGGCGCAGGAGGTGCGACCCGACCTCGGAAGCCGACTGCCCGGCATACTCGCCCATCTGACGCGTCTCGACCCGACCGAGGCGGTGCAGGGAATCCAACTCGCGCTGCGTGCCTCAGAGCAGGGCATCACCCACCTGCACGCCCACTTCGGCTCGATGGCCGCGCGGGTCGCGCGGGTTGCGAGCGCGATCGCAGACATCCCGTACTCCGTGACCACCCACGCCAAGGACCTCTTCCACGAGGACGTCGACCCTGCGCTGCTGCACGACGTCCTCCAGCACGCCGACCACGTCGTCGCGATCAGCGAGTACAACGAGGACCACCTCGCCCGCCGCTTCCCCGACATCGCCGACCGCGTCGTCCTCATCCGCAACGGGCTCGACCTGACGCGCTTCCCGTATGCCGACCCCGCACCACTCGAGGGACCGCTCAAGGTCGCCGCCGTCGGTCGTCTCGTCGAGAAGAAGGGTTTCACGCACCTCATCGAGGCGGTGCGTGTCCTCGCCGAGCGCACCAGCACCCAGCCCCGGGTGGAGGTGCGGGTCGCCGGCGACGGCGAGCTCCGCGCCGAGCTCGGCGCCCAGGTCATTGCCGCCGGGCTCACGGGCACGGTCGAGCTGCTGGGTCCGCGCAGCCAGGACGAGGTGCGCGACCTCCTCACGTGGGCCGACGTCATGGTGGCGCCGTGCATCGTCGGCGCGGACGGCAACGCCGACGGGCTGCCGACCGTCCTCCTCGAGGCCATGGCCATGGGCGTCCCCGTCATCGCCAGCGACGTCACCGGGATTCCGGAGGCGGTGCAGCACGACGTCACCGGGCTGCTGCTGTCGGCGAGACGACTCGGCGCGGGTGACGTCGGCGAGCTCGTCGACGCGCTCGAGTCCGTGACCGGTCCCGCCACCCCCTGGGTCGCCATCGCGCGTGCAGCGCGACGGCTCGTCGCGACCCACTACGACACGACGAACCAGGCCCGGAGCCTGGCCGCCCGCCAGCAGGGTGCCGCCCTGCTGGTGGGCTGAGAGGAGACCACGATGCGCGTCGCGTATCTCACCGCCGACCCCGGCGTCCCCGCGTTCGGCACCAAGGGTGCCTCCGTCCACGTGCAGGAGGTCCTCCGTGCTTTCCTGACCCGCGGAGACTCCGTCCGGTTGTATGCCGCCCACACCGGCGAGCACGTCCCCTCCGATCTGGTGGACCTCCCGGTCGTCCACGTCCCGGTGGACGGCGGGCACGAGGATGCGGCGGGATCACGCGAGGAGCGGACCGCCGGACGCGAGCAGCGTCAGGCCGCAGCGTCCCTCGAGATGGCGGCCCTGGCCATCGCCGCCGGAGCGGAGCTGGTCTATGAGCGCTACTCCCTCTTCTCGAGTGCTCTCGCGGAGGTCACCGGTGCGCTCGCCATCCCCGGGGTGCTCGAGGTCAACGCCCCCCTCATCGACGAGCAGGCCATCCACCGGCACCTCGTCGACGCCGACGCCGCGCTGCGCGCCCTTCGGACCCAGGTCCGCGCCGCGACCGTCGTCGCGTGCGTGTCCGAGCCGGTGGCGGAGTGGGTGCGGCGGCACTGCCCCGACGCGGCATCGAAGGTCCGCGTGACGCCCAACGGCGTCAACACCCACCGCATCAGGCCATCCGCGGTGGCCACCGGTGACCCGGTGGTCGTCTTCGTGGGCACCCTCAAGCCGTGGCACGGCGTCGAGGTCCTGCTCGACGCGGCCGCACTCGCCGAGCAGCCCTGGCAGGTGCGCATCGTCGGCGACGGACCCCAGCGGCCGTCGCTGGTCGAGCAGGCGGAGCGTCTCGGGCTCGACGTGGACTTCCGCGGAGCAGTCGTCCCCGACGACATCCCCGCCGCTCTCGACGGGGCCGCCGTCGCGGTCGCGCCCTACCCGGTGCTGGACGGTGCCGAGCAGTACTTCTCGCCGCTCAAGATCTACGAATACGCCTCTGCGGGGCTCCCCGTCGTCGCCTCCGCCGTCGGACAGGTCCCGAGCATCGTCGGAGACGGTGTCACCGGCCTGCTCGTCGAGCCCTCCGATCCCGGGGCCCTCGCCGCCGCCATCGACACCCTCGTGAGCGACCCGGACCGGGCCCAGGCCTTTGGTCGAGCCGGCCGGGTCGCGGTCGAGACCGGGCACTCATGGGACGCGGTCCTGGCCAGGATCCTGACCGGCATACCCCCTGTCGACGAAGCCACGCACGGCCGAACCGGAGGTGCGGCCGCGTGAGTGCCAAGCCCACGAAGCCCACCGTCACCGGTCCAGCGCTGCGGCGCACGCTCGGTCTCGTCCGGCCCCACCTGCGCGAGCACAGCACGCTGCTCGGCGGAGGCGCGTTGGCGCTCGTGTTCGAGGTCGTCTTCCGCGTCCTGGAACCGTGGCCGGTGAAGTTCGTCGTCGACGCGGTCACGCGGTCGCTCGGCGCCGACCTCGCCAGCCCCGGACCGCGCGCGAGCCTGCAGCTGCTCCTCGTCTGCGGGCTGGCCACCGTGGCCCTCGTCGGGATGCGGGCCGTCTGCAACTACCTCGCGACGGTCGCCTTCGCGCTCGGCAGCTCACGGATCGCGACCGAGCTGCGCCAGCGTCTCTTCCGGCACGTCAACCGGCTGTCGCAGGAGTACCACTCGACCACTCGCAGCGGTGACCTCGTGCAGCGGCTGGTCGGGGACGTCGGCCGACTGCAGGAGGTCGCCGTCACGGCCGGTATGCCGTTGCTCGTCAACGTGTTCACCCTCATCGCGATGTCCGGTGTGATGTTCTGGCTCGACCCGTTGCTAGCCCTCGTCGTCCTGGTCGCCGCGACGATCTTCCTGCTGCTGTCGCGGGTGAGCACCCCCAAGATCACCAGCGCGTCGCGCAAGACGCGCAAGGCCGAGGGCGACCTCGCCAACATCGCCCAGGAGACCATCGGCGGGATGCGCGTCGTCCAGGCATACGGCCTGGAGCGGGCACTCGAGCAGGAGTTCAGCGGCCGCAACAGCTCCTCGCTCAAGGAGGGGGTGCAGGCCCGCCGGCTCGCGGCCGCGCTCGAGCGCAGCACCGACGTCCTCGTGGGGGTTGCCACCGCCGCCGTGCTCGTGCTGGGCGGTCAGCGGGTCATGGAGGGTGCGATGACGCCCGGCGACCTCGTCATCTTCCTCACCTACCTCAAGACCGCGATGAAGCCGCTGCGGGACCTCGCGAAGTACACCGGGCGGATCGCTCGTGCCACGGCGTCCGGGGAGCGCGTCGCCGACGTGCTCGACGAGCAGCCCGACATCACCAGCCCACCAGAACCGGTGAGGCTCAGTCGTTTTGACGGCAACGTGCGGCTCGACTCGGTCACCGCCGGCTATGGCGACGACCCGCCAGTGTTGCGTGAACTCTCCCTCCACGTGCCCGCCGGCCAGCGGGTCGCCGTGGTGGGGCCCTCCGGGGCAGGCAAGTCGACCCTCACCAACCTGTTGACCCGCATGCTCGACGTACGCTCGGGCAGCGTCCGCATCGACGGGTTCGACGTGCGCGAGCTCCACCTCGAGGACCTCAGGGCGCAGGTGGCCGTGGTCCTCCAGGAGTCCGTGCTCTTCACCGGGACGGTTGCCGACAACATCCGCCACGGGCAGCCCGGCGCCACCGACGAGCAGGTCCGGTGGGCAGCGCGCGAGGCCCGCGCCGAGGAGTTCATCGAGATGCTGCGTGAGGGCTACGACACGCAGGTGGGCGAACGTGGAGCGACCCTGTCCGGCGGCCAGCGCCAGCGGATCGCCATCGCCCGCGCCCTGCTGCGCGACGCCTCGGTCGTCATCCTCGACGAGGCCACGTCCGGCCTCGACGCCGAGAACGCCGGCGCCGTGCGTGAGGCGATCGAGCGTCTCACACAGGGCCGCACCACCGTCGTCGTCACGCACGACGAGCAGACCGCCCGTGAGTGCGACCGCATCATCTGGATCGAGGACGGTGGCATCCGATGGGACGGGCCGGCCGACGGACAGCTGCCCGGGGGTGCGGCGTTCACCGGGACGTCGCCGACGCTCCCTCTGGAGACAGGGGTGCGGGCGTGACCGCCGTCCTGACCGGTGAGCGGGCCACCGCCGACCTCCTCATCGACCACACCCGGCTCTCGGAGGTGCTGGGCCGCGGGGTGCGTGCCCACCGTCTCCGCTTCAAACCCTCGCTCTCCACGATCGCCGTTCTCGTCGACAATGCCGGTGCCGATGCCGGGGCGGGTGCCGGTGTGCCGCAGTGGATCCAGGTGAGCCATGCCGCGCATGGCGACAAGGTCGCGAACGCCGTCCGGCGTGCTGAGGAGCGCGGGCAGCGGGTGGAGGTGCGCCACGTCGACGGGCTGACTGTGGCGCTCGGCGATCTCGACACGGACCCGCGGCTGCAGCGGGGTCTCGATGCCCTCCGCACCCGCCACTCGTCGGTCGCTGACGCGCTTGCCGCGGGCGACCTCGAGGTGCTGCGCTACAACCCACGGCGACGGCTGGTGCTGCGCCGACGGCTGCCCGACGACCGCAGCGAGGTCTTGCGGGTGACCGCCGCCAAGCAGTACGGGTCGCGTCGGGCCATGGCTCTGCTCACCGATGCGGGTGTCCCCGTTGTCGAACCGCTGCCCAGGGAGTCCCTGCCGCTGTCTCACCGCGTCAGCGTCTGGCCGTGGTTCGGTCGGGGAGATCTGGCCCACCTGGGTGGGCTGACCGACACGAGAACCGGCATCCGTGCCGGAGCAACCGCCGCCAGCGGCGCAGCAACGGATGCAGCGTGCGCGGCCGGCGACGTGCTGGCCCGCCTGCACGGCGCAGACGTCCTGCACGCGAACCTGCCCGACCCCGGACTCGCCCTGTCCTCGCTCGTGACCGACCTTGCCGTTCTCGACCCGGACGCCGCCGCCCGGATGGATGTCGTGGTGCGTCAGACCCGTGCCCGAATTGCCGCCGAGCCCTGGCCTGTGGGCTCGGTGCACGGAGACTTCTCGGCCGACCAGGTCCTCGTCGGTGGGCCGGGCGAGGACGTGGTGCGCCTCATTGACTTCGATCGTGCAGGGCGCGGACCGTTGCTCTGTGACCTCGCGGCCTTCGCCGCCGCCGAGCTGCTCGCGACCTCGCGGGCGTCGGCGGCGCCCGGTTCCCCAGACCTCGAGACCCTGCCGCTCTCGGCCGCCCTCTTCTCGGGGTATGCCGCCCGCCCCGGTCCCGCCGCCGTCTCACCAGAGGGGCGGGGGTTGCGGACGTGGGTGGCCCGGTCGCTGCTCACCCGCGCCATCGAGCCGTTCCGCTGCGCCGACCCGGACTGGCTCGCCGCGATCCACGGACGCATCGACCAGGTCGAGGACGTGCTGCGGTGAGCGACGTCGGCTGCGGGGCGGTGCCCTCGGTGCTCGACATCGACGGCGACACCCTCACGGTGGGACGGGCCTGGCCCCGACCTGTCCGAGACGGCGCCAGGGTCCTGCTCGTCGAGGGTCGCGACGGTGCCGGTCGGCTGCGCGCAGCCCGGCTGCGGCTCGAGCGTTCGGGCGACGGCTGGGCCGTAGCAGAGTCCCGGGTCGCTCCCCCGGGTGGAGACCCCCGCCTCCCCGGCCTCGCGCTGGCAGCCGTCGGCGGGACGCTCGTCGTGCACCGCTACGGCCGGCGAGCGGTCATTGCCCGGGACGACTCCTATGTCAAGGTCGTCCGCCCCGGCAACGGGCCGGTGGTCGCCCAGGCAGCCCGCCACGGCCGCGCCCTCGCGTTCGCCGCCGGCTTCGACGCCCCCACCGTCGAGGATGTCGGCGACGGACAGGTCGGCTTCGGCGTCCTGCCCGGGCAGAGCCTGCACGAGCTGGGGGCCCGGCTCACCGCCACTGAGTGGGCGCTCTGGTGGGCCCGCTGGGCCACGGCCTGGCCCGTGCTCGCCCGGCCGGCCGGCGACATGGGCGCACAGCAGCTGCCCTCACACTCACCCCGGGACGAGGCGGCCATCCTCCGACGCTGGGTCAACCACGTCACCGACTTCGAGGCCCTGCCCGTTGTGGCGCGCCGCCGGTTGGGCGAGCGTGCCGAGGCGGTGTCGCACGCGCTCGTGCACGGCCCCGCACAGCATCCGGTGGTGAGCCACCGCGACCTGCACGACAAGCAGGTGCTCGCCCACGCAGGTTCTCTGGGACTGCTCGACTTCGACACGGTCGCGCTGGCCGAGCCGGCGCTCGACCTCGCAAACCTGTTCGTGCACGCAGGGCTGCGCGCCGACCAGGCCCTGTGGTCACCCTGCCACCGCGACATCGCCCAACGGGCGGTGCTCACCGTCGCCGAGCAGACAGGCGTCGACCTCGGACGCTTCGAGACCTACGCGGAGGCCACCCGGGTCCGCCTCGCCTGCCTCTACGCATTCCGACCAGCCCAGCGCGACCTCGCCCTCGGCTGGGCAGGCGCTCCCCTCGCCTCCGCAACCCTGCCCCACTAGGCCAACGCTGCGGACGCAGAAGCCTCAGGTGGAGATCGGACGCCCCCGACCCCGCAAGGTCCCGAGAGCGGACCGAACCAATGGACATGCAGTACCCGGCCCGCAGCAGCACTCCGCCCTTCAGGGAATGGCCCAGTCCGCGACCACTGCATGTCCATTGGCCCGGCCCTTCTCAGCCAGTCATACCCAGGCCGCGGCGGCCGATCTCGTTGAGCCGCTCGGGCTGGAAGCGCCCCTCCCAGTCGCGTTCGTAGTGCTCCTCCGGGAAGTCGCTCGGGCTGGAACCGGTCATGAACGCCTCACGCACGCTCGCGGCATACGCCTCATTGCGGGGGCACCACGGTGCCGCCGGGATGTACATGACGTTGCCCCAGCCGACCTGCTCCTCGACTTCGGCCACTGAGTGGATGAGGTCGCAGTGCCACCACACGGTGTCTCCGGCCTGCACGTCCGGGATGCCGGAGACGGCCTCCATGAGCAGCGGGTGCCACTTCAAAGTGATGGGGAACGTCTGGTTGTGGGCGACCCCGCACAGCTCATCGTCCGGGACGTCATCGAGCAGCGGACGGAGCATGAGGTAGGCCATCGCCTCGGGGATCGGCACCGTGTGCAGCACGCCCTGGTCGTGGCCCATGTCGGACAACGCGGTCCAGCCCTGGAAGGTCCGGAACGCTGAGCACATCGTTGACGCCGGGTAGTTCACGGCGTCGGTGCGGTGCGCGGCATCCCACGGGTCATAGTTCTCGACAGTGCCGTCGAAGAGGTGGCGGAACACGTCCTGGTAGCCCTGCGTCAGGTAGAGGTCGATCGAGCCGGTGTCGAGATGAGTCCCGAGGCCCGCGGAGTCGGTGCCTGGCGGACGGCGCCGGATCCGGTCGGGATAGAGGGAATCGCGATCGGGGTCGAACCACTGCGTGCCCTGCGACTCAAAGGTCCACTGGCTGTTGAGGAAACCCTGCACCGCGGCCATGCGCGGGCTCTGGCGCGCTTCCATCTGCGGCTGCGACCAATAGATCGGGTAGATCTCGGGCGTGCTCTCGACGCTGGCGAAGAAGTCGTCGGCGGGCCCGGTGTAGTTCTCGAAGAACCTGTTGCGCTCGACGTAGTCCACGATGTCGCGGTCCCACTGGAGCGCCTGCTCGTGGGGGAAGGTGCCGCGCACGACCGCGCAGCCGCGCTGCTTGACCTTGGCGACCAGTTCGGGCGGCACCGTGCCGGCCTCGATGTCGGCGAAGTCGATGACCGGCCAGACCTGCTCTCCGCGTTCGCGCTCGGCCTTGATCTCCTCGACGCGCTCGGAGATGCGGGCCTCGAGGTCGGCGAAGTGCTCCTCGACGGTGTGGCCGCTCCGGGCGATGCGCGCCCGCAGTGCCGCTTTGATCTCGCGGATGGCGCCCGTGACGTCTTCCGGTTTGCTCTCCCAGTGGGGCAGCGGCTGTGTCGCGGCGTTCGTGCTTCCGTCGGTGATGTCGGTGGTGGTCATCGTCGACCTCTCGGGTAGCTAAATCCTATTTGTTAGGACTCCTGACTGGACTGCTTCCGGCAAGAGTAGCGCCGCCCTCTGCTACTTTGCAAGGACTCCTAACGAAAGGATGGTCGTGGCCGTCGATCTGCCCTCGCTCGACCTCCTCCGCTCACTCAGCGACCGGCACGTCCTCGCTGCGGTGGCTTCGGCCGGTCAGCTCACTCGCGCGGCCGTCGCCACAGCAACGACCCTGTCGAAGCCGACGGTGTCGCAGAGCGTCGCGCGGCTTCTCGACGCCGGTGTCCTCGTGGAGGGCGAGCGCACGTCGGGCGGCCGGGGCCGGGCCGGCACCTACCTCGCCGTCAACGACGCCGCCGGGTGCGCCCTCGCCATCCAGGCCGGACCCCAGGGTGTGATCGGCGAGGTCGTCGCCCTCGACGGGCGGATCCTCGCGACGAAGCGCCGCTCGCTCGCCGTGCCCGTCACCTCGGGCGCACTGGGGCGTGCGCTCGTCTCGGTATGCCGTGCGCTCGCCTCGGACTCCCCCGGCCCGATCCGTGCCGTCACCCTGTCCGTGGCCGACCCTGTGGACCGACGCACCGGTCGCGTCGTCGAACTACCCGCGAGCCCGTTCCTCGTCGGCGAGCTCGACCCGGTGCACCTGCTCGAAGGAGTCGTCCCGGTCCGCCCGATCGTCGACAACGACGTCAGCTGGGCGCTGCTCGCCGAACGCCAGCAAGGCGTCGCCGCAGGGGTCGACGACGTCCTCCACCTCTATCTTGACGAGGGCATGGGCGCCGCGATGATCAGCGGTGGACAACCACTGCACGGAGCACGTGGCCTCGCCGGCGAGATTGCCTACTCCCGGACATCCGTGCCGGGGGGCGGGCGGCGTCGAGCAGTCAGCGGCACGCTCATGGACTGCGTCGAGTCGCTCGGCTATCTCAAAGAAGGCACCAAGGCGATCGAGGTCGAACGTCTCCTCGAGGACCTCGATCGCGGAGTCGGCCAGGCCAGGACCCTCGCCGCCGCCGTCGGCGAGGTCGCCCGGGCGCACGCCTATCTCCTCGACCCCGAACTGGTCGTGCTCAGCGGACGGTGGGGACGGCATACCCAGGTCGTCGATGCCGTGACCACGGCGATAGGTGACGCGGGAGGCCTCCAGGCCACCGTCACTGTCGCGCACGTGACCCAGGATGCCCCCCTCGTCGGTGCTCGCACGAGCGCTCTCGGCGAGTTGCTCCGGACGTGGTCCCCAGGACCCAGGGCCGTGCCACGATGAACCGTGTGACAACCGTGTGACACAGGCCTCTTCGAGTTGCCAATGACCCGGGCGGTCCCCTGTCACAGATTGACGAATGACCCTGAGGGCGCCGCCGTTAGCGTCCTTCTATCCACGATGACGTGGTCCCCGGAAGCGCCCCACTGAGGAAGGCAACACACATGGCTCTCGGACTTGGTTGGAAGCTGAAAGAGGGCACGCTCGGACCCGACGACGTCGTCGCCCCGCACGAACGGCTCGACTGGGGACGCACCGTTGGTCTCGGCGCACAGCACGTCGTCGCGATGTTCGGTGCGACCTTCGTCTTCCCGCTGATCATGGGCCTCAACCCGCAGCTCGCCATCATGATGAGCGGCATCGCGACCATCGCGTTCCTCCTCATCGTCCAGGGCCGCGTGCCCAGCTATCTCGGCACGTCCGCCGCGTTCGTCGGTGGCGTCGCCGCGATCCGCACGCAAGGTGGCGACTCGTCCGAGGTCACCGGCGCGATCCTCGTTGCCGGTGTCGTCCTGGCCCTCGTGGGTGTGGCGATCCACTTCCTCGGCTCGAGCATCCTGCACAAGGTGCTGCCGCCCGTCGTCACCGGCGCCGTCGTCATGCTCATCGGATTCAACCTGGCGCCCGTCGTCGCCAACATCTACTGGCCGCAGGACCAGTGGGTCGCGCTCCTCACGATGCTGTTCGTCATCGTCTGCGCGGTCGCGTTCAAGGGCTTCATCAGCCGGATTGCGATCTTCCTCGCACTCATCTTCGGAACGCTGCTCTCGTGGTTGCTCGACCAGGTGTTCGGTCCCATCACGTCCGTCCTCGGCGGCGCCACCGAGGCGACCGAGCACGTCCGTTGGAACACGGCAGGCATCGGTGACGCCTCCTGGTTCGGCTTCCCGGCCAAGACGGTCTTCAACGCCGACGGCACCGACGTGGCAGGCTGGCACACCCCGACCTTCTCGACCTTTGCGATCCTGCTCGTCCTCCCCGCCGTCATCGCCCTCATCGCCGAGAACACCGGCCACGTCAAGGCCGTCGCCGAGATGACCGGCGCCGACCTCGACAAGGACATGGGTCGCGCGATCGCGGCAGATGGTGTCGGCACGATCCTCGCGTCCTCCGTCGGTGGCTCGCCCACGACGACCTACGCGGAGAACATCGGCGTCATGGCGGCCACCCGCGTCTACTCGACCGCGGCCTACTACGTCGCCGCGATCGTTGCGATCGTCTTCGGCCTCTCCCCCAAATTCGGTGCTCTGGTCGCCTCCGTCCCCGGTGGGGTTCTCGGCGGCATCACGGTCGTGCTCTACGGGATGATCGGCCTGCTCGGCGCCAAGATCTGGAAGGAGAACGGGGTCGACTTCGCGAACCCGATCAACCTCGTTCCCGTTGCGGCCGGCATCGTCATCGGCATCGGTGACGTCAAGCTGAAGTTCAGCGACGACTTCACCCTCAGCGGCATTGCCCTCGGCACGATCGTCGCGATCGGCGCCTACCACCTGGCGCGCGCACTCGCCCCGTCCGACCTGCGCGAGCGCGCGGATGGCGGGGGTGGCGCGGGCGGCACGGCCATCGCCACCGGTGACCGCGTCTATGGCGACGAAGACGGCATCGACGACCTCTACCAGAACAAGCACTGAGGAGCTGACACCCCGACGTGAAGCCCGCTCCTTTCAGGCACCACGCGCCACTCACCCTCGACGAGGCCATCGCAACCTTGAGTGAAGTGGGCCATGACGGCAAGGTCCTCGCCGGAGGGCAAAGCCTCATCCCCGTCCTCAACATGCGGCTCGCCCAACCGGCGCATCTCGTCGACATCAACCGCGTCGCCGCCCTCGACACCGTGACCATCACCGACACCCACGTCCGCGTCGGTGCAACCGTGCGTCACGCTGTCCTGCAAAAACACGACGAGGCGTATGCCGTCCTGCCGGTTCTCCGTCAGGCATTGCGGAACGTGGCCCATCCGGCGATCCGCAACCGCGGCACGACCGTGGGCTCGATCGCCCACGCGGACGCCGCCGGTGAGATGCCGTCGATCGCGGTGCTGACCGACGCCGTCATGGAGATCGCCGGTCCCCGCGGGCGACGCGAAGTGGCGGCCGCGGACTTCTTCGAGGGCCCCCTGCAGACAGTGCTCGAGGCGGACGAGCTGCTCGAGGCGGTGCGCTTTGGTCGGTTCGGTGCCTCAACACGGACGGCCTTCCTCGAATCGGCCCGTCGTCACGGTGACTATGCCCTGGCCGGTGTCGGCGTGGCCGTCGACCTGGACGGGCAGGGTCGCGACGCGGTCGTGCGCCGTGCGCGCGCAGCATACGTCTCCGTCACCGACATCCCAGTTGTCATCGATCTCACCGAAGCCGTTGCGGGACAGTCGATCTCGTCGCTCACAGCAGGTCCTTCCGCCTTGGAAGCGGTTGAGGAACTCGTCCAGGCAGGCATCGCGCCGGAGGCCGACATCCACGCCACCAGCGAGTACCGCCGGATGCTCGCCGCCGAGCTCACTCGGCGCGCGCTCACCCTGGCCACGACCGAGGAGGACGCATGACCGACATTGACCAGAACGCGCTCGTCACGGTCGACGTCACGCTGAGCGTGAACGGCGTCGCCCACACCCGGGCCGTCGAGCCCCGTCGACTCCTGTCCGACTTCCTCCGCCACGACCTGCGCCTCACCGGCACCCATGTCGGCTGTGAGCACGGCGTCTGCGGTGCCTGCACGGTGCTCGTCGACGGCGAGCCCATGCGTTCGTGTCTCATGTTCGCCGTGTCCGCGCAGGAGCACTCGATCACCACGGTCGAGGGGCTCGGCACACAGGAGGCGATGGGTCCGGTGCAGCAGGCGTTCGTCGAGTGCCACGGGCTCCAGTGCGGTTTCTGCACACCGGGATTCGTCACGACCATCACCGCCTTCATCGAGGAGAACCCCGACCCGACGAGCGAGGAGGCTCGTGAGGCAATCTCGGGCAACCTGTGTCGTTGCACCGGCTACCAAAACATCTGCAAGGCCGTCGTGCGCGCTGCCGAGATCAAGCGCAACCTCACGGCCGAGAAGAGCGCGAAGACCGATCAGGGTGACTCGCAGTGAGCACCCGACAGTTCGGCCAGCCGGTCCTTCGCAAGGAGGACCCACGCCTCGTCACCGGCAACGGCCGCTACCTCGACGACCTCGGCCACGACGCCTACGAGGTCGCCTTCGTCCGCAGCCCGCATGCCCACGCGCGCATCACCGACATCGACGTCGATGGCGCGGTCGAGGTCGACGGCGTCGTCGCGGTCTACACACACGAGGACCTCGACCGTCCCGCCGCCGACCGCCTGCCCCTCCTCATCCCCCACCCGAGCATCGAGGCCGGCCGCACCGGCTACGCGCTGGCCAAGGACGAGGTCAACCACGTCGGCGAGGCCATCGTCATGGTCGTCGCGACCAACCGCTACGTCGCCGAGGACGCCGCGCAACGCATCGTCGTCACCTACGACTTCCTCACGCCCGTCGTCGGGGTCGCAACGTCGCGCGATGGCGCCGATCTCGTCCACGACGACGCCCCCGGCAATGTCGCGGCACATCTGCTTCAAGAGGTCGGCAACGTCGAGCCCGCCATGGCCACGGCGCCGCACACGCTCACCCTCGACCTTGAGATCGAACGCAGCGCCTGCATGCCGATGGAAGGCAAAGGCGTTCTCGCGCACTGGGACTCGGACGAGCAGCGCATGCGCATTCACTCGTCGACCCAGACCACCACCGGTGTGCGCGCCGCTGTGGCCGCCAAACTCCAGCTGCCGCTCGCACAGGTCGAATGCATCGCCCCCGACGTCGGCGGCGGGTTCGGCGTCAAGATCATGCACCCCTGGCCCGAAGAGGTGCTCATCCCCTGGGCTTCGCGCCTGCTCAACCACGACGTCAAGTGGACCGAGGACCGGCGCGAGCACTTCACGTCCAGCGCCCACGAGCGCGGCCAACTCCAGCAGGTCACCGTCGGCTTCGACGACGACGGACGACTGCTCGCCCTCGACGTGAAGTTCTGGCACGACAACGGCGCCTATCTCCCCTATGGCGTCATCGTCCCCATCATCACGGCGACCCAGCTGCTCGGGCCCTACAAGCCACAGAATTACCGGGTCGAATTCTGGTCGCTCTACACCAACACCGTCCTCGTCACGCCCTATCGCGGCGCCGGCCGCCCCCAGGGCTGCTTCGCCATGGAGCGGACGATGGACGCCATCGCCGCTGAGCTCGGCCTCGACAGGGCGGAGGTCCGCTCCCGCAACTTCATCCAGCCCGACGAGATGCCCTACGACCAAGGACTCCTCTTCCAGGACGGCCGGCCGCTCAAATACGACTCCGGCGACTTCCCCGCCTCCCTCGCGAAGCTCAAGGCGCTCGTGGGCTGGGACGACTTCACGGCATACCAGGAGGAAGCCCGGTCACAGGGACGAAAGGTGGGTCTGGGTATCGGCTGCTACGTCGAGGGCACCGGCGTCGGCCCCTACGAAGGTGGGCACGTCCACGTCGAGACGAGTGGCCGCGTCAACGTCGCCACGGGCCTCACCACCCAGGGCCAGGGCCACCAGACCATCCTCGCGCAGATCGTCGCCGACGAGCTCGGCGTCTCGATCAACGACGTCTTCGTCACCACGGGAGACACCAGGCGCATGCCGTATGCCGTGGGCACGTTCGCGTCGCGCGGCGCCGTCATGAGCGGCAACGCCGTCGCCCTCGCGGCTCAAGCGGTGCGCGCCAAGGCCCTGCGGATCGCCGCTGACGCCCTGGAGGTCGCCGAGGAGGACCTGCAGATCGAGGACGGCACGATCAGCGTCAAGGGTGCGCCCCATGCCTCGATCGCGCTCTCCACGGTTGCGGTCATGTCCAACCCGCTTCGCTATGCCTTCGACGAATCCGCAAAGGCCGCAACGCAGTTCGCCGGATCCTACGATCCAGACAAGCCGCCGATCGCCGATGACGACGAGCCCGGGCTCGAGGCCAAGGACTTCTATTCGCCCACCCAGGCAACCTTCGCCAACGGGATGCACGCAGCCATCGTCGAGACCGACCCGGTGACGGCCGAGATCCGAATCCTGCGCTACTGCGTCGTCCACGACTGCGGCACCGTCGTCAACCCGATGATCGTCGAGGGACAGGTGCACGGTGGTGTCGCACAGGGCGTGGGTGGCGCCCTCTACGAGCGCATGGCCTATGACGAGAGCGGACAGCTGCTCAACGCGTCGTTCATGGACTTCCTCATGCCCTATGCGTCGGAGGTCCCCCACATCGAGACCGACCACCTCGAGACGCCCTCCCCTCTGAACCCGTTGGGAATCAAGGGCGCCGGCGAGGCCGGGACGATTCCCGTGACTGCCGTCATCGCGTCGGCGATCTCCGACGCCGAGGGCTTCGCCATCCGCTCGATGCCGATCAGCCCCAACGAGCTCTGGGACCTGCGCCGCGAGCATGCCGCCACTGCAACGGCGACTGCCACCGAATTGACTTCGCCCCGCACGACCAAGGAGCACCGATGAAGATTTCCGGCACCGCGACGATGGTGGCCTCCCCCGAGCAGGTGTGGCAGGCCGTCCACGACCCCGAAGCCCTGGCACGCAGCATCCCCGGCTGCGAGAGCCTGCGTGAGCTCTCGCCCGGTCGCTACGCCATGACCGTGATGGCAGGAGTTGCCGCGATCAAGGGCTCCTACGAGGGCGAGGTCGCGGTCAGCGATGTCTCCGAGCCGGACCGCTTCACCATGAAGGCTGATGGCGCGGGTGCGCCGGGCACGATCTCGACCACCGTCGACGTCGCATTGGCAGCGGCAGAAGGTGGCGGGACGACCATCACCTATGAGGCCGATGCCCTCGTCGGTGGACCCATCGGCGGTGTCGGTCAGCGCATGCTCGCCGGCGTGGCCCGCAAGATGGCCGGACAGATGTTCACAGCCCTGGACGACGACATCGCCGGCGTCCGCAGGGAGAAGAAGAAGCCGAAGGGTGGCGTGCTCGTCGACGAGGTCCCCAGCGGCCCTCGTCCCATCAACCCGGTCGGGACGTCCGTCGCCTCGCTCGGCAGTCCGGGCTTCGTCCCCGGGGCGCTGTTCGGTGCGGGCGTCGCCCTCGCCGGCGTCGTCGTCGGCTGGCTCATCGGACGTCGCTGATGCGTGCCCTCACTGCAGCGGCGATCCAGGTCGCGCCCGTGCGCGGCTCACTCACCCCGCAGGTTGTCAAGGCCAACATCGCCCGCTGCATCGACTTCGTGCGGCGCTGCGTGGCCGAGACGGGCGCGGAGCTCGTCGTCCTGCCCGAGTCGGCGACGACGGGGTTCACGCCGGACTGCCCCGCGGAGAACCTCTGGGATCTCGTGAGTGAGCTGCCGGGAGCGATGATCGAGCCGTTCCAGGCCGTGGCCCGCGAGCTGGGGATCGTACTGTGCGTCGGCACCTACGAGCGTGGGCCCGAGCGAGGCATCGTCTACAACGCCTCGGTGCTCATCGACACCGATGGCGCCCTGCTCGGGGTCTATCGCAAGACCCATCCGTTCTGCACCGAAGCGGTCTCCGGAGGTGGTTGGGTCACTCCGGGTGACACGGTCACAGTGTGTGACACCGCCATCGGCCGCATCGGGATGATCATCTGCTTCGACGGCGACTACCCGGAGCTGTCGCGAATCCAGGCCGTCCAGGGCGCCGAGATCATCTGTCGCCCGTCGGCCCTGCTGAGGTCGGCCGACATCTGGGAGCTCACGTCACGGGCCCGCGCCTACGACAATCACGTCTTCGTCATCGGCGCCAACGCCACGGGGATCGACTCTGTCGGCGTCATCTACTTTGGCAACAGCCACATCGTCACGCCGAACGCGACGATCATCGCCAAGGCTGCCTCGCACGAGGGGTGGGTGTCAGCACGGCTAGACCCGGCAACTGCGTTGTCGTCGCTCACCCCGGGCTCCAACATCGGTCAGGGGTTCGATCACCTCCGAGACCGCAACCTCGACCTCATCCGGCGTCATCGGGAGGAGCTCGAGTCACCGGCAAAAACGTCTTTCCCGCACGGAGGCGTGCGGCCCGACCACAAGCCCGAAGGCGACTGACTCGCCTCACCCCGCTTGATGAGAACCTCCTCACCCAAGCCTCATCGTCATGTCATCCGAAGGGTCGAGCGTGATGTCAGTGCCGGGGAACGGCTCCGGCGCCACACATCGGAGGACGTCATGAAGCGCTTCACCACTACGCTGGTCGGCACTGCCCTCGCGCTCGGCGGGACGATCGCGGTCGCCCCGGCCGCGTCCGCCGAGGAGCGGACCTGCCGCGGCTCCATCGGAGCGGTCACCCTTGACAACGTGCGAGTCCCCACCGGTGCGACCTGCACCCTGACCGGAACCATCCTCAAGGGCACGCTCAAGGTCGAGCGGGGCGCCACCCTCACGGCAACTCGGGTGCGGGTCAACGGCAACGTGCAGTCCGAGGGGCACCGGCTCGTCCGCGTCCTCGACTCGCGCGTCGGGGGCAGCATCCAGCTCAAGCAGGGCGGCGCTCTCGACCTGCGACGCAACATCGTCACCGCCGACATCCAGGTCTTCACGAACCGCACCGGGACGAAGACGATCTACACGAACCGCGTCAACGGCAACCTCCAGTGCAAGGAGAACGTTCCCGCACCGGTCGGCAGCGGCAACATCGTCCAGGGCAACAAGGAGGACCAGTGCCGCCGGCTCTGACCCTCCTGCGATGAGGTCGAGGTCGGGCAGCACGCACGGGTTCCCCTGCACCCCGCGTGTTGCCCGATCTCGTCCTGGTCACGTATCCCCCCGGTCACGTATCACCCCGGTCACGCCCGCAGCCGGTAGCCCATCCCTCGCACCGTCTCGATGGCATCGGCACCGATCTTGCGGCGCAGGTATCGGACATAGACGTCGACGACGTTGGAGCCCGGGTCGAAGTCATAACCCCACACATGACTGAGCAGCTGCTCCCGGCTGAGCACATGCCCGGGATGGCGCAGGAACGTCTCGAGCAGCACGAACTCGCGTGAGCTGAGGTCGGTGACCCGCCCCTGCACCCGGGCCTGACGCGTTCGCAGGTCGAGGCGGATGCCCCCGGCGGAGATCTCGTTCACCCCGGAGTCGGGGTCGGGAGCCGCAGCACGAAGCCGCAACCGAACCCGGGCCAGCAGCTCGCCGAACGAGAACGGTTTGGGCATGTAGTCGTCGGCACCGCCCTCGAGGCCCGCGATCGTGTCGGTCACCGAGTCCCGCGCAGTGAGGATGATGACCGGGAGGGTGCTGCCGGACGCCCGCAGCCGCGAGAGCACCTCGAAGCCATCCAGCTCCGGCAGCCCGATGTCGAGCAGCATGAGGTCGTGGCCCCCCGCGAGCGCGAGCGCGAGGGCAGTCGCACCGTCCGACGCGATCTCGGACTGGATGCCGCTCGCCGTGAGGCCCTTGGCGATGAACGCCGAGATCCTCGGCTCGTCCTCCGCAATAAGGACATAGCTCATCTGGACACCTCGCGCGGCTCGTCAAGGAGCGACTCAATGCTCACGTATGCCGGTCCCTCACGGTCCGTGCGATTCTCACCCGAGCGTGCGGCTGACACCTCCGCAGAACCGTCATCACCGCCCTGGCCCTCCCTCGCCTTCTCGCCGGTGTCCTCGACCTCATCTCTGGCGAGGTCGCCCTCGGGCACCTCGATGACGAACCGCGCACCCCCAGCCGGTCCGGCGGCGGTGACCCACGCGGTCCCCCCGTGCGCCGTCGCAATGGCCTGCACGATGGCAAGGCCCAGACCGGTGCCACCCTCCCCGTCGACGTGGTTGCCGCCGCTGTTCCACCGGTCAAAGATGCGGTTGCGATCCTCCGGCGGCACGCCCGGCCCGCTGTCGCGGACCCAGACCTGGACGCCGTTGGGCGTGGAGGCGCAGCCGATGGCCACGACGTCACCCTCGCGTGTGGCCGTGACCGCATTGGCCGCGAGCTGGAGCACTGCCTGGGTGATGCGCCTCGGGTCCACGACGGCAACGATCGAAGGTGCAGAGTCCACCTCCCACGTGCGGTCGCCCAGGGCCTGGGCCTTGTCGAGGGTGCGGCGGACGAGGTCTCCGACATCGGTGGGCTCGGTGGTGAGGAACTCGGGCAAGCGCGCCTTCGCGAGCACCAGGAGGTCCTCGACGAGGCCGCTCATGCGGTCCAGCTCGTCGAGGGCGAGCTCGCGCACGCCCTCGACATCGTCGGCGTCCTCGACGTCCATCACCTCGAGGTGCCCACGGATCACGGTGATGGGTGTGCGCAGCTCGTGGCCCGCGTCGTCGAGCATGCGGCGCTGGGAGCCGATCGCCTCCTGCAGACGATCCAGCATCCCGTTGAAGGTCGTTCCCAGCGAGGCGAGCTCGTCGTCGCCCCGCACGTGGATCCGACCGGTCAGGTCCGAGTCGCTGATCCGGGCGGCCGTGTCGCGCAGCTCGTGGACGGGGCGCAGGATCCGGGCCGCAAGGAGCCAGGCCGCGAGGACGAGCGCTCCCCACGCCAAGGTGGCGGCGACGGCATACGAACGAATGGTGTCGCCGAGCTCGGCCATCTCAAGATCGGTGAAGTAGGCGGCGGTGTAGTGGCTGGCCCGTCCCTCCTTGGTGAACGGCAGCACCGCATAGGTCACCCGACCGTGTCCGGGGACGTCGACGATGCCGAACGACGGTTGCGTGTGGCTCGTGACAGCCGACCGGAAACCGGCGTCGCGATGGAGGGTGCCGCCACCGTCGACCGGGACGAGCGTGACGTCGGGGAGGAAGCCGAGGTGGGTCTCGTGCTCGTCAGGGACATTGCGTTGCATCGAGACCTCGAGGAGACGCTCCGCCGTGGTGAACGGGCCGCCGGTCTCGGGATCGACACCACTGGCGGCCAGCTCGCGGAACTCGGCGATCTCCTGAGCGAGGAGTCTCTCGACGCGGGCGTCGATGCGTTCGCGTTCGACGACGAGGGCTGCGGCGCCGGCTCCCAGGAGCCCGAGCGCCGACAACATCGCCACCGAACCCACGATGCGCACTCGCATCGACAGTGATCGCGCCCCGAGGAAGGCCGGGGGGGCCTCGGCTCGAGCCGGGGCGCCGTCAGTCATCGTCCGCTTCGTCGTCGTCGTCACTCTCGCCATCATCGTCGTCGCCGGTCCCATCATCATCATCGTCCGCGGGCGGTGGTGCGACCGGGACCCGCACGGGAGGTCGCGGCGCGACCCTCACCTTCTTCGTCGGAGCTGGGGCGGCCTTCGGGGCAGGACGTGGCGCGGCCGGCGGAGCTGCGGAGCTCCTCACCGAGGGGGTCGTCGTCGGGGTCGTGGACGGTGTCGGCGCAGCAGACGCCGACGGCGTCGGGGTGACGGTCAGGCTTGGGGTGGGGGTCCCGCTTCTCGAGGGTGCGAGCTCGGCGCGGTCGAGGTCGAGTGACGGCCCGAGGTCAGGCAGGCCGCGTCCGGCCCCGGAGAACGAGACCACGACGAGGGCCGCGACAGTCGCGGCCAGCACCCAGGCCGTGAGGACCAGTCGGCGTTGCGTCATACCTCCATGGTCACAAGACCTGACGTCCACGTCTGCCCTCTGGCCATGAGAGTCCTCTCATTCGCCATGAGAGTCCTCTCATCCGCGTCTCATCCACAGTGAGCCGAAGAGCGAGCGGATCCTGCGGGCTGCGCCAACGTGACCGACAGCGCAGTGCGCGAGTGGGAGCTGCGCGCCGTCGCTCGCGGATCCAGCACGATCCGCGGGAGCTCCCCCGACTTCGTTGTCACCGTGGTCGTGCACTGACACGAACGCTTCGCCCACACCCTCGACCGACCTAGCCAAGTCTGGCTAAACTAGCCTCATGCCCACTCAGGTCAACGTCCACGAGGCGAAGTCCCAGCTGTCCAAGCTCATCGAGAAGGTCCTCGCGGGTGAGCAGGTGACGATCGCCCGCGCAGGCAAGCCGGTCGTCGACCTCGTCCCGCACCAAGAGCCCAAAATCATCTTCGGCGTCGAAGGCTGGATTGGGGTCGAGTACGACCCAGATCTCTTCGACGGCATCGATCCCGAGATCCAGGAGATGTTCTACGGCAAGGACTGGGACAAGTGATCCTGCTCGACACAAGCGCGCTGTTGTGGTTCTTCACCAGGGATCCACGCATGGGGCCTGCCTCCCAAGAAGCCCTCCGCGGGTCGACCTCGCCAGTCCACTTCTCTGCCATCAGCATCGTCGAATTCACGATCAAGGAGATGATCGGAAAGCTGCAACTCATGGCTCCTGCTGCTGAGTCAGCACGCCGAGCCGGAATGCGAGAGCTGCCCTTCACGGCAGATCACGCCGCTGGCCTCGAGGCCTTCCCAGCGCTTGTGCGGCACGACCCTTTTGACCGGATGCTCTTGGCCCAGGCCCGAATTGAGGGCATGCGCCTCCTCACCTCTGACCGGGTCCTGCTTGCCGCCGAGCCCGAACTGACGATCGACGCCCGGGCCTGACGCACCTCACCTGAATCACCGGGTTGGCGGGTTGTGCGCTGACCACTGCGATCCGTTGGCACTCATTGCCAAGGCGAGCGGCCGGCATACCCCGATTGAATCTCTGTCATGGCGCAGCGACGAATCAGGATCGGGATCGACACGGGCGGGACGTTCACCGACGTCGTGGCGTTCGACGAGGACTCTGGTGAGCTCGTCACGACCAAGACGCCGAGCACGCCGAGCAATCCGGCGGACGGATTCATCAACGGCATCGAGAAGGTCCTCGGTCTGATGCAGGCGAGCGGCGACGACATCACCGCCGTCTGCCACGGGACGACCGTCGCGACCAACAAGCTCCTCGAGGGCAAGGTCGAGCAGCTCGGGTTCATCACGACGCAGGGCTACGAGTTCATGCTCGAGATCGCTCGCCAGGCGGTGCCCGACGGCTATGGCAACTCCTACTTCTGGGTGAAGCCTCCTCGCATCGTCGCCGCCGACCACGTCCGGACGGTGGGCGGGCGCATGGACTTCGAGGGCAACGAGATTCGCCCGTTCGATGAGGAGAGCGCGACCGTTGCTGCCCGCTGGTTCAAGGAGCGCGGCATCACGACGATCGGGGTCTGTTTCCTGCATTCGTATGCCGCCGACGACCACGAGTTGCGGATGCGCGAGATCCTGCGTCGCGAGCACCCCGACGCCATCGTGTCGATCTCGAGTGAGGTGCTGCGTGAGTACCGCGAGTACGAACGGTCGATGACGACACTCGTCGACGCCGCCGTGAAGCCGAACGTCAGCCGCTATGTGAGCAACATCCACAGCCGGCTCGAAGGCTTCACCGGCGGGTCCGGACGCGAGATCCCCTTCTACATCATGAAGTCCAACGGGGGCGTCCTCTCGGCGGATGAGGTTGTGCACCAGCCCATCACCACCGTGCTGTCAGGTCCGGCGGCCGGCGCCCTCGGTGCAGCGCTCATCGCGCAGAAGGCGGGCTTCGACAAGGTGCTCACATGTGATGGCGGCGGCACCTCGACCGATGTCTCCGTGGTCCTCGACGGCGAGCCGACGCTCACGACCGAGGGCACCGTCGGCGCCTACCCGAGCAAGATCCCGATGATCGACGTCGTGACTGTGGGCGCCGGCGGCGGCTCCATCGCGTGGGTCTCCCCCGAGGGCGCGCTCAAGGTCGGACCTCATTCGGCCGGCGCGGACCCGGGTCCGCTCTGCTACGGCAAGGGCGGCCCGGAAGGTGGCCTGCCCACGATCACCGACGCCCAGCTCGTCCTGGGTCGCATCCCTCCGCACCTGCTCGGCGGCGAGATCCCACTCGATGTCGAGGCTGCTCGGAACGGCATCGAGGCACTGGCCGACCGGCTCGGACTCGACTTCGAGCGTTGTGCCACAGGCATTCTCGAGATCTCGGCCTGGAACCAGGCCAACGCCCTGCGGCAGGTGAGCGTCAAGCGCGGGCTCGACGTCCGTGACTTCATGCTCACGACGTTCGGTGGGTCCGGCTCGCTGCTCGCCTGCCTGCTCGTGGACATCCTCGACCTCGCCGGGGTGGTTGTCCCGCAGAACCCGGGCAACGTCAGTGCCTTCGGCCTGCTCACCGTCGACGTGAAGAACGACTACGTCCAGACGCAGGTTGCCAAGCAGTCAGCCCTCGACCACGCGGCGATCGAGAAGACGTTCACCGGGCTCACCGAGCGCGCCGCTGCCGCGCTCGACAAGGAAGGCTTCGCCCGCTCCGAGCACCAGTTCACGCGCACGGTCGACCTGCGCTACTTCGGTCAGGCCTACGAGGTGCGCGTCCTGGCGCCCGCTGACGCGCCGGTGAACGATGCGTATGCCGCACAGGTCGCCGAGGCGTTCCACGACGCCCACAACCAGCTCTATGGCTACGACTTCCGGAGCGACCCGACCCAACAGGTCGAGTGGGTCAACCTCCGCGTCACCGGCGTCGGTCCCATCACGCGACCCGAGCTCACCCGACACGACCCCCCGGGATGGTGGGCGCTTGCGGACCCGCCCCACCGCCAAGTCTGCTTCGACGCCGACGAAGGTTACCTACCGACGCCCATCATCAACCGGACCGACCTCATGGCCGAAGTGCGCCTGACCGGCCCGGCGATTATTGAAGAGTTCGGATCCACGGTGCCCGTCCACCCCGGTTTCGAGGTCCGTGTCGACGAGTACCTCAACCTCGTCATCACCAAGGTCGCCACGGTGACCGCGGCAACAGAGGATGCGCGATGAACACGGCTGGCCTGCCCACGGCATACGAGCACGGAAAGCGCCTCACCGAGCCCGGAAGCACGGTTGACCCGATCCTCGTCGAGATCGTCCAGGGCACTCTCGCGAGCGTCGAGATGGAGGTCGAGACCGCGATCGCCCGCACTTCCCGCTCCCCCATGATCCGCGACGCGCACGACTTCCGCGCCGGCATTCACGACCGCCAGTTGCGCAAACTCACCGGCCGTTCCTACTCGGCGCTCGTGCACCCGATCGTGCGCGACTTCCCGTTGGAGGAGATGGTCGAGGGCGACGTCTTCTTCCACAACGACGTCTATGAGTCCGAGGGCGGCATCGGCCACCTGCCCGACCTCTGCGTCACGGTTCCAGTCTTCCACGAGGGCACAGTCGTCGCGTTCGTCCAGGCGTTCGGTCACCACGACGACATCGGCGGTGCAGTCCCGGGATCCATGCCGAGCAACGCCACGAGTGTGCACGAGGAGGGACTGTCTGTCCCGCCGATCAAGTTGTGGGACAGGGGAGTTCCCAACAAGGCTGCCTTGCGGATCATGACCCGCAACTCGCGCATGCCGGACAGCCTCGCCGCCGACCTCGACGCCGAGTGCTCCGCCTGCCTCATGGGGGCGCGACGCCTCTCGGATCTCTTCACGCGCTACGGACGCGACGACATCGAGACCGCCTTCGACGCGATCCTCGACAGCACCACCGAGACCTACCGGCGCGAGATCCTCAGCAAGATCCCTGAGGGCACCTACGTCTGGGAGGACTACGCCGAGCACGACGGCGTCGACCAGCCCAGGCTCCACACGCAGCGGATCACCCTGACCAAGGTCGATGACGCGCCAGCCGACCCGGAGACCAACTTCCTCGGCGGTGCGCGGTTGATCGTCGACTTCACCGGGACGGCGCCGCAGGCCAAGGGGCCGATCAATCACTGCGGCGACTACGTCGGTGGCAACTTCCTCAAGAAGTGGCTCGCGCCGATCCTGCGCAACCTCGCGGACACCCCCGAGCGCATGGCCGAGCTCGACGTCAACGAGGGCATCGTGCCGCTCATCGAGATGCGCTTCCCCGAGAAGGGCACGCTGCTCACCCCGATCTATCCGGCGCCCACCAACGCACGCACCTTCGTCATCCTGCGGTTGCTCGGCGTGCTTGCCGGTGTCGTCGCGAAGGCCGTCGACGGCCAGATGCCGGCCGACCAGGAAACGATCCGCTACACGGGCGTCTACGGCAAGGACCGGGACGGCAACGACTACCTCATGCGCGAGGTCCTGGGAGGCGGCTCGGGAGGGCGCTACTACGCCGACGGTGAGGACACCATCCACGTCGTCCCCGACTCCCGCAATCTCCCGACGGAGTTCACCGAGTCACGCTTCCCGTTCATCGTCGAGCGGCTCGGGCTGGCGGTGGATTCCGGTGGTGCGGGCCGCTATCGGGGCGGCCTGGGCTACGAGAAGCAGATAAGGATGCTCCAGGACGCCCACTTCATGTCGATCGCCGACCGCTCGATCCTCGCGTGTTGGGGACTCAAGGGCGGCAAGGCGGGTATGCCGTTCAGTGTCGTCATCGATCCCGGCGGTCCGCAGGAGCGCGAGGTCGACGCCTTGGCCGACTCCGAACCGGTCCGTGCCGGTCAGCTGATCCGTATTCGCACTACGGGTGGCGGCGGCTGGGGCGACCCGCTCGAGCGTCCTCTCGACGAGGTCGAACGGGACCTCACCTGGGGCAAGGTGTCGCTGGAAGGTGCGCGGACGGCATACGGCGTCGTGGCCTCTGGCGGCAAGGACGACGTGAGCATCGACGTCGCGGCGAGCGAGGCGCTGCGAGAGCAGCTGCGGCAAGAGCGCGGCGACGAGCCGTTCTTCGACCGCGGACCCGGCTACGCCCAACTCGCCCAGGGCGCCCGCGCCAGTGAGTACGACTGGATGTGAGCAGGGCTTGACCGAGGTCCTCGTCATCGGCGCGGCCGGCAAGACCGGCCGCGCCGTGACGCGCGCTCTCGTCGAACGCGGTGTCGGCGTGCGTGCCGCGGTCCGCCCCGGGAGCCGTTCCCTGATTTATGGGGACCGGGTTCGTGCCGTGTCCGTCGAGCTCGTGACCGGGAGTGGTCTGGAGGCGGCCGTGGCGGGCGTGTCCGCGATCTATCACCTCGCGCCCAACGTGCATCCGGACGAGGTCTTGATCGCAACGCGTGTCGCTGAATCCGCACTGCGACAGGGGGTTTCACGCTTTGCCTACCACTCCGTCCTTCACCCCGACGATGCGTCGATGCCACACCATCTGCGCAAGGCACAGGCCGAGAGGTCGATCCGCGCACGGCTGGAGTCGGCCACGATCCTGCGCCCTGCAGCCTATCTGCAGAACCTTGAGCACGCCGCACGTCAGGGACGGATCGAGGTGCCCCATTCGCTGGACGCACCCTTCACGAATGTCGATCTCGACGACGTCGCCGTGGTGGCCGCTCGGGTGCTGACCGAGGACGGGCATGAGGGCGCAACGTATGACCTCGCAGGCGCAGAACGGATGTCCGTGCGCGACATGGCAGAGGTCGCCACTGACGTCCTTGGCAGGCACGTCGAGGCGGCCAGCATGTCACTGGACGACTGGATGACCGGACCCGGCGCCGATCAGTCGGAGCAGGCCAGGCACGACCTCGTGGCGATGTTCCGGAGCTACGACCACGGCGGGCTCGTCGGTGATCCGAGTGCACTCCGCCAGATGCTCGGGCGTGAACCCCGGACCTGGCGCGACGTTCTTGCCTGAGTGCCGGGCGTGCGCCCCGGGCCAGCGATACCTTGGGCAGACCCACGGCTCGAGAGGCTCGAGAGGCTCGACATGGATGTCTCGACGTTCTATGCACTGTTCTCCGCCACGTGCTTCACGCTCGTCGGGCTGTGGTGGACCGTGGTCCAGAGATACGAGGCGTGGCTGCGCTCCCCCACGGGTCGCCGTGATGCCGGAGGGATCTACCTCGCCTTCCTCCTGCCCGCGCTCATGGGGCTCTTCGCGCAGATCGGCGGAACGACCAGCCCGCACATCTGGCGGGCGAGCTTCGTCATCGTGGCGGCGCTCGGGTGCTGGTCCACGCTGCGCCTGCTGCAGCGCGCACACGCCGATGGTGATGCCGGCACCTTTGCCCGCCACCGGTGGATCGCCGCCGTCATCTATGCGGCCATCGCCGTCCTCGGTGTCGCGCCTGAGCTGGCCAAACCGCTTGGGGTGACGCCCCTCCAGGCCGAGGCGACGCTGCTCATCCTGCTGGTGGCCCTCGCCCACTGGCTCGTGTGGGAGTTCATGACTCACGCAGAACCCGAGGGCCGAGCCTAAATCCTCGCCTTGTGTGCCTCAGAGCGCGCTATGGCGGGCTTCCAGCCACACAGGGCAGCGTCGTGCGCTATCTTGTGTCGCATGGTACCCAGCGACGACGCCATCCTGACGCACCTGCGTCGCGGTGCCCTGGAGTACTGCGTCCTCGCGATGCTCCAGGAGCAGGAGCTCTATGGGCTCGACATCGCCCGGCGCCTCACCGTCGACGGGATCCTCATGTCGGGCGAGGGCACGCTCTATCCGCTGCTCGCCCGGCTGCGCAAGGCCGGACTTGTCGACACGAAGTGGCAGGAGTCGGTCGAGGGACCGCCACGTCGCTACTACTCGCTCACCCATGACGGGCGCTCCGCCCTCGAAGCCTTCACCCGCACCTGGAAACCGTTCCGCGACGCGGTCGACACCGCCATCCAAGGGGGCACGCCATGACCTCAGCAGTCACTCACCCACTCGTCAGCGCCTATCTGCGTGACCTCGAAATGCTGCTCCACGGGGTCGAGCCCGGCGAACGCGCAGAGGTCCTCGGCGGCGTGCGCGAGCACCTCGATGCCTCACTCGTGCCCGGAGCCACCGACGACGACGTGCGCGCGGTGCTCGCCGAACTCGGCTCACCGTATTCCGTCGCAGACGAGGCGTATGCCGGCCGCACCAGTCCCACTCCCATCGCGCCGCCCCGGGCCTCTGCTCCACGGACTTGGCAGGCCCACACAGCAGTGGCCATCAACGCCGCATGCCTCGCCTTCCTATTGCTGCCCCTCACGTTCGGGATGCAGGGCCCCTCCGGACTGTTGTCCGCTAGCTGGCTTTTCTTCCTGCCATGGATCGCGGTGTGTGCGCTGAGCGCAGCTACTTCCGTGTGGACATCCAAACAGCAACTCGCATCGGTCCTCGTCATCCCGGCCACCCTTCTGACACTCTCCGCCGCCATCGGAGTCATGCTCGCGCTCGTGGGCCCGAGCCCGATCAATTTCGTGCCCGTCATCGCCGTCCTGGGCGGGGCCGTGTGGCTGCTGGTGAGACTCAGCCGCAGCGCAGCGCGCGCCGCGAACACCTGAGCACACGGCATACGCGAATCGCCTTTGGCAGAAGGTGCCACCGTGTGACGTTCGTCTTGCCACGACCTGACCGATCACCCGACCCGCTTCGCTCCCTAGGCTCGACCCCACGCGCACCAAAAGGAGCTTGAGCCGTGACCGGACCCCTGCAGGACCTCACCGTCGTCGACCTCTCACGAGCTCTCGCCGGCCCCCATGCCGCGATGATGCTGGGAGACATGGGTGCTCGCGTCATCAAGGTCGAGAGCCCCGGCACCGGTGACGACACCCGCGGCTGGGGACCGCCTTTCGTCGGTCCCGAGGACGACCCCATCTCGACCTACTTCCTCGCAGCCAACCGCAACAAGGAGTCGATCACCCTCGACCTCAAGTCCGACGACGGCCGCGACGTCCTGACCAAGCTCGTGCAGCGCTCCGACGTCCTCATCGAGAACTTCCGCCCGGGCGTCCTCGACCGCCTCGGCTTCACCGTCGAGCGGCTCCAAGAGCTCAACCCGCGCCTCGTCGTCCTCGCGATCAGCGGGTTCGGCCACGACGGGCCCCAGGGTGGTCGCGCCGGCTACGACCAGATCGCCCAGGGCGAGGCGGGCCTCATGTCGGTCACGGGACCCAGTGCTGACGAACCCACCCGCATCGGCGTCCCCATCGGCGACCTGCTCGCCGGCATGTATGGCGCCTACGGAGTCGTCTCCGCCCTCCACGAGCGCAACACGACCGGCAAGGGTCGGGTGGTCCGCACGAGTCTGCTCGCAGCGGTCGTCGGCGCACACGCCTTCCAGGGCACGGCATACACGGTCGCTGGTCACGTCGGGCACGCCCAGGGCAACCACCACCCGGCGCTCTCGCCCTACGGACTGTTCCACTGCGAGGACGGAGACATCCAGATCGCGTGCGGCTCCGAGTCGCTCTGGGTCACGCTCGCGGAGGGCTTCAGCATCGACCCCAGGACCCCCGGTCTCGCCACCAACCGCGAACGCGTCGCCCACCCCGACCTCGTCCGCTCGAGGCTCAACAGCGCCTTCTCGACGTGGCGCCTCGACGACCTCCTCCCCCGCCTCGCGGAGCTCGGCATCCCCTCAGGCGAGGTCCGGACCATCGACCGGGTCTATGACTGGGACCAGACCCGCTCGCAAGGACTCGTCCTCGATGTCGACCACCCGGTCCTCGGGTCCATCGAGATCCCCGGTCCGCCGATCCGCCTTGACGACAACGCTTTTGCTGGCGGACGTGAGACGCACCTCGCTCCTCCCACGCTCGGCCAGCACAACGACAGTGTGCGGGCGTGGCTCGCCGAGGAGGACCCGTCATGACCGCCACGCCCAGCGACCCCGGCAAGCCAGCCACGCCCTCCCGCCCCACGTCCGCTGAGCTCATCGCCGCAGTCCTCGACGACGGCATCTGGCAGTCCTGGGACGAGCGGCCGCTCGCTGTGGCCGAACCCGACAGCCTTTATGCCGCAGAGCTCGCCGCCGCTGCCGAGAAGGCCGGCACGGACGAGTCCATCGTCACCGGGGAGGGCCGGATCGGCGGCCACCGGGTCGCTGTCATCGCCGGGGAGTTCCGCTTCATGGCCGGCTCGATCGGGGTCGCCGCGGCCGAACGCATCGTCCTCGCGTTCGAGCGGGCCACCGAGGAACGACTGCCGCTCTTCGCTGCGCCCGCATCGGGTGGCACCCGCATGCAGGAGGGCACGCCCGCGTTCGTGACGATGGTCAAGATCTCGGCTGCCGTGGCGGCCTACAAGCGGGAACACCTGCCCTACATCACCTACCTGCGCCACCCCACGACTGGCGGGGTGTTCGCCTCGTGGGGCTCACTCGGCCATGTCACAGTGGGCGAGCCGGGTGCCACGATCGGCTTCCTCGGCGCCCGCGTCTACGAAGCGCTCTACGGTCAACAGTTCCCCGATGGCGTCCAGACCGCTGAGAACCTCTTCGCCCACGGGCTGCTCGACGCCGTCCTCCCCGTCGAGCTGCTCACCGAGACCGCGGCGCGCTTCCTCGACCTCGTCCTCGCTCCTCACGACAGCAAGCCCGCCCCCGAGGTCCCCCGCGAGCAGCTCCCCGACATCGCTGCTTGGGAGTCAATCCTGTTGTCCCGCAAACCCTCTCGCCCCGGAGTGCGCGCCCTGCTCAAGCTCGGCGCCACCGACGTGCTGCCCCTCTTCGGCACCGGTGCGGGCGAATGGGACCGGTCGTTGTTCCTCGCGCTCGCCCGCTTCGAGGGCACGCCCTGCGTCGTCCTGGGTCAGGACCGCCGGGGCGAGCAGACCGAAGCACCTCTCGGTCCGTCCGGACTTCGCGTCGCTCGGCGCGGCATGAAGCTCGCCACCGAGCTCAACCTGCCCCTCGTGAGCATCATCGACACGGCCGGCGCGGCACTGTCCAAGGAGGCCGAGGAGGGTGGCATGGCCGGCGAGATCGCCCGGTGCCTGTCAGAGCTCGTCGTCCTCGACGTTCCCACCGTCTGCGTCCTGCTCGGTCAGGGCACGGGCGGCGGCGCACTTGCCCTCATGCCCGCCGACCGCGTCATCAGCGCCCAGCACTCGTGGCTCTCTCCGCTCCCGCCGGAGGGCGCCTCCGCGATCCTCCATCGCACCCCCGATCGAGCACCCGAGCTCGCCGAACGCCAACGGGTCCGATCCCTCGACCTCCTCGAGGACGGGATCATCGACCGCATCGTCGCCGAGCGCCCGGACGCCTCTCAGGAACCAGAAGCCTTCTGCCAACGGATGGGTCAGGCGATCCGCCACGAGCTGGCCGAGCTCTCCGAGGTCGAACCCACCCAGCGCCTCACCGACCGGCACACGCGATACCGCCAACTCGGTCGTGGCAGCGGTCCTACGCTGAAGCGTGGCGTCTGACCCTCCCGTCCCCCGGCAGGAAGTCCGCTTCTGTCGGTCCAGCGACGGGGTGCAGATCGCCTATGCCATCCACGGTTCCGGCCCGCCGCTCGTCGTCGACTCGTGTTGGCTGAGCCACCTGCAGTACGACTGGGCCTCACCCGTCTGGCGCCACTATCTTGTCGAGTGGGGTCGCTCGCACACCGTCATCCGCTTCGACGAGCGTGGCCACGGACTGTCCGACCGCGGCGTCGAGGACCACAGTCTCGAGGTGCGCCTCGCCGACCTCGAGGCCGTCGTCGACGATGCCGAGCTCGCCCGCTTCGACCTCCTCGCCATGGCCCAGGGTGGCCCGGTCGCCATCGCGTATGCCGCTCGCCACCCTGAGCGCATCTCTCGACTCGCCTTCTATGGCAGCTATTCGGGCCAGCAGTCCAAGGACCCGGACGCGGCCGAGATGGACGACACCCTCGACGCCCTCATCAAGGTCGGGTGGGCACGACCGGACTCGGCCTTCCGCCGGGTGTTCACATCGCTCATGATCCCCGGCGCGACCGAGGAGCAGCACGTCTGGCTCGACGAGCTGCAGCGCAACGCAACCTCCGCAGACACCGCCCGGACCTCCCGCCGCCAACGCCTCGCGACCGATGCCTCCCACCTGCTCGACCAACTCACTGCAGCAACCCTCGTCCTGCACTCGCGTGGTGACCGGATGAATGACTTCTCCGAGGCCCGCTACCTCGCGAGTCACATCGCGGGCGCGCGACTCGTCGCCCTCGAGAGCGACAACCACATCGTCCTCGAGGACGAACCCGCCTGGCCTGCCTTCCAGGAGGCGCTGCGAGCCTTCCTCGACGAACCCGAGCGCCCAGCCTCTGCCGCGCCCACCCCGACGGAGTCCTCCACGCTCGCCACCCTGTCTGCTCGTGAGCGCGAGATCCTGGGCCTCGCCGCTCGCGGTCTCGACAACGACGAGATCGCCGCCGAGCTCGTGCTCAGCCCTCGCACGGTCGAGCGGCACTTCAGCAATCTCTACGCGAAGCTCGACCTCCACGGGAAGTCGGCGCGCACGGCCGCCGTCGCACGCCTCCTCACCTCGCGCTGAGCAGGTCTCGCGGCTACGCGTATGCCGCCACCGCACCATCGAGCCCCCCTCACCGTTGCGTGCACGCGCCGATGTGACGGGCACCTCCGCATTCCTAGGTTGAGTGGATCAACCATCACCGAAGGAAGGCACTCCGATGAGCACCACGACCCCAACCCCACGAGCCACCGACGACGCCGCACTCAAGGCCAAGCACCGTGCGATGTGGGCGCTCGGCAACTACCCCGCCGTCGCCAGCGAAATCATCGCGTCGCTCGGCCCGATCCTCGTCGATGCCGCCAGCGTCGGTGCAGGACAGCGCATCCACGACGTCGCAGCCGGGTCCGGCAATGTCGCGATCCCCGCGGCCCGCACCGGCGCGGACGTCGTGGCCACCGACCTCACACCCGAGCTCCTTGCCGAGGGCGAGCGCGTTGCCGACGGCGAAGGACTCCACATCACCTGGCTCGCCGCCGACGCCGAGGACCTGCCGTGCGAGGACGGAGAGTTCGACACCGTGCTCTCCTGTGTCGGCGTGATGTTCGCGCCGCACCACCAGCCGGTCGCGGACCAGCTCATGCGGGTCTGTCGCCCCGGCGGCACCATCGGCCTCATCAGCTGGACGCCCGAAGGGTTCATCGGGCAGATGTTCGCGACGATGAAGCCCTATGCGCCGCCGCCTCCTCCCGGCGCCCAGCCGCCCCCGCTCTGGGGTCACGTCGACCACGTACAGGACCTCTTCGGAGATCGCGTCAGGATCACGAAGGCGGTCCAGCAGGACCTCGTCGTCGACCAGTTCCCGACACCGCAGCACTTCGTCGACTTCTTCAAGGAGAACTACGGCCCGACGATCGCGGTCTACCGCTTCATCGCCGAGGACCCCGAGCGCGTCGCCGCACTGGACGCCGACCTCCTCGCGCTCGCCGAGCGCTTCGACCGTGGCACCGAAGGCACCGTCCTCGACTGGGAGTACCTCCTCGTCATCGCCACCCGCACCTGAGTGCGTGAACTGCCCTGCGACACCTGCCAAACGGGAGGGCGTCGCCTGTCAGGTGATGCCAACGCCGGACCGCAGCCGTCTCCCTAGGCTCGCGGCAACGGCATACCGACGGGGTATGCCGGCCGGTCCCGGAGGTGAGCGCGTGCGAGTTCTCGTAGCACTCGGCGGCAATGCCATGACCTCGCCCGAGGGGTCGGCGCACCCTGCCGACCAGGTGCGGGCCATCACCGAGGCGATGGAGCACGTCGCCGAGCTGGTCGCCGCCGGGCACGAGGTCGTCCTCACCCACGGCAACGGCCCCCAGGTGGGCAACCTCCTCGTCAAGAACGAGCTGGCTGCCCAGGTCGTCCCGCCCGTGCCACTGGATTGGTGCGGCGCGCAGACGCAGGGGACGATCGGCTTCACGATGCTGGACGCGCTCGAGCCAGCGCTTGCTCGTCGCGGGGTCGCGCGCCCGGTTGCAGCCCTCGTGACTCGGACCCTCGTCGACGCCGACGATCCCCATTTCCGCGAACCCAGCAAGCCGATCGGTCGCTACCTGCCGGCTGCCGAGGCGCAGCAGATGATCGAGCACGGCCAGCACTGGGAGGACCGCGGCGACAAGGGGTGGCGCCGCGTCGTGGCGTCGCCGGAGCCGCGCGAAGTCCTCGACCTGCCCGCCATCCGCGCCCTCGTCGACGCTGGCCAGGTCGTCGTCGCGGCCGGTGGCGGCGGCATCCCGGTCGTCCGCGAGTCAGACGGAGCCCTGCGTGGCGTCGAGGCCGTCATCGACAAGGACCTCACCGCAGCGTTGCTCGCCGAGGCGCTGGCCTGCGACATCCTCATCATCGCCACTGACGTCGACCACGCGATGGTCGACTACGGCACGCCGGACGAGCGTCCGCTCGAGTTCACCTCGCTCGCCCAGATGCAGGCGTATGCCGCAGCCGGCCAGTTCACGTCCGGCTCGATGGGTCCCAAGGTCGACGCCGCGATGCGCTTCGCCGAGTCAGGCGGCCGAAGCATCATCACCTCACTCGCCCACATCACCGACGCCGTCGAGCGAGAGTTCGGCACGGTCATCGACACGAGCCCAGAAGATTGACCCCTCCACAGAAAGGTCCAGCCGTGCCAGAAGCCATCGAGGTCCGCAAGGTTCCGCTCCACAGTGTCTCCGACGCCTCCGAGCTCGCGAAGCTCATCGACGACGGGGTGATGGAGGCAGGCCGCGTCATCGCCATCATCGGCAAGACCGAGGGCAACGGTGGGGTCAACGACTACACCCGGATCATTGCGGACCGGGCCTTTCGTGAGGTGCTCATCGAGAAGGGCGCACCGGCCGACCAGGTCAAGCAGGTGCCCATCGTCTGGTCGGGCGGAACCGATGGCATCATCAGCCCGCACGCCACGATCTTTGCGACCGTCCCGGCCGACAAGGCGGAGCAATCCGACGAGCCACGACTCACCGTCGGCTTCGCCATGAGCGAAGCGATTCTCCCCGAGGAGATCGGCTACGTCGGCATGGTCACCAAGGTCGCCGACGCCGTGAAGGTCGCCATGGAGCGCGCCGGGATCACCGACCCCGCCGACGTTCATTACGTGCAGACCAAGACGCCGCTGCTGACGATCCACACCATCCGTGATGCGAAGTCACGTGGGCAAAAGGTCTGGACCGAGCACACGCACGAGTCGATGGACCTCTCCAACGGCACGACCGGACTCGGCATCGCCGTGGCACTCGGCGAGATCGAGATGCCGACCGACGAGGACGTCATGCACAACCGGTCGCTGTTCTCCGCAGTAGCCTCCTGCTCCTCAGGCGTCGAGCTCGACCAGGCGCAGGTCGTCGTCGTCGGCAACGCTCGCGGGGTCGGTGGCCGCTATCGCATCGGCCACTCGGTCATGCGCGACGCCCTCGACGCCGACGGCATCTGGGAGGCCATCAAGGACGCCGGTCTCGAACTGCCCGACCGCCCCCACACCAGTGACATCAAGGGTCGGCTCGTCAACGTCTTCCTCAAGTGCGAGGTGAGCCAGGACGGCCAGGTCCGTGGCCGGCGCAACGCGATGCTCGACGACTCCGACGTCCACTGGCACCGCCAGATCAAGGCGACCGTCGGTGGCGTCACCGCGTCAGTGACCGGAGACCCGGCCGTGTTCGTGTCAGTCTCGGCCGCTCACCAAGGCCCCGACGGTGGCGGCCCCGTGGCAGCAATCATCGACCTCGGCGAAGGCGAGCCCACTGGCTACGCCGCCCCCGGCGCCCCCTAGTCCCCCCCACCTGATCCCACCACCACTGGTTGCGCATCACAGTCGCAGCCGCCACTAGTCGCGCATTGCGACCGCGACGCCAGATCGCGGTCGCAATGCGCAATCAGTGGCAATCAGGTGATCCTCAGAGGGGGCCGTTCCACTGGCCCAGCTGCGTCACCGACGCGTCGGCGTGGGCCTGGGTCCCGCCCCCCGCCTCCTTGTAGCCCCTGTCATGGCCGAACTTGCGGTCGTAGAGCCATGCGCCGATGAGCACGACGCCGAGCACGATCCCTGTGATGATCCAGAACATGTCCCCTGCTCCTCACCGCCGGTGCGAACGTCCGACCGTTGCGCCAAGTGTGGCACCCCAGCTGTGCGGAACGACAGGGTTTTGAGCAGGACCTACTGCACCCTAGGTGGGGTGATCACCCCACCTACGATGCAGTAGGTGCGTCAGTGGGAGAAGTGGCGGGTCCCGGTGAAATACATCGTCACGCCAGCAGCCTGAGCCGCCTCGATGACCTCGGGGTCACGCATGGATCCACCCGGGGCCACGACAGCGCGCACGCCTGCGTCGAGCAGCACCTGGAGCCCGTCGGCGAACGGGAAGAACGCATCCGACGAGGCCACGGCGCCGCGTGCGCGCTCGACACCGCCCTCGTCCCCGGCGCCAGAGTTGGCACGGGACACCGCGAGGTGGCACGAGTCGACGCGGTTGACCTGACCCATCCCGATTCCGACCGACGCCCCACCGGAGGCGAGCAGGATCGCGTTGGACTTCACCGCGCGCACCGAGCGCCACGCGAACTGCAGATCCGCGAGCGTCGCCGCGTCGGCGGCCTCGCCCGAGACGAGCCGCCAATTGGCCGCGTCGTCCCCGCCGGTGACGGCCCCAGTCTCATCAGAGACGACCGCGTCGACCGTGTCGCGGTGTTGCATGAGCAGACCGCCATTGATCGGTCGGATCTCGGCGCCACCGCGTGACGGCGCCGCAGCCTCGAGGAGGCGGATGTTCTTCTTGGCGGTGAGCACCTCGAGTGCGTCCGCATCGAAGCCGGGTGCCACGACGACCTCCGTGAAGATGTCAGCCACGACGCGTGCCATCTCGACGGTCACGGGCCGGTTCGTCGCGATGATGCCGCCGAACGCGGAGACCGGGTCACACTCGTGCGCGCGTCGGTGCGCCTCAGCGACGTCCGCGCCGACCGCGATGCCGCAGGGGTTGGCATGCTTGATGATCGCGACCGTCGGCTGGTCGCCGTGGTCGTGGGCCGCCCGCACCGCAGCGTCGGCATCGACGTAGTTGTTGTAGGACATGGCCTTGCCGTGGAGCTGACGCGCCTGCGCCAGACCCGGCTCGGGCGCGAAGCCATTGGTGTAGATCGCGGCACTCTGGTGCGGGTTCTCGCCATAGCGAAGGACCTCTGACTTCGACCACGTCGCACCCACCCACGCGGGGAAGCCCGAGCCCTCGGACGTGTCGGTGTAGGCGTTGCCCATCCACGACGCGACGTGCACGTCATAGGTCGCCGTGTGCACGAACGCCTTCGCGGCGAGCGCCTTGCGCTCTGCGAACGTGAAACCGTTGCCGTGCACGGCTTCCAGAACTTCGGCGTATGCCGTCGGGTCGACGACCACGGCCACGCTCGGGTGGTTCTTTGCGGCCGCGCGAACCATCGAGGGCCCGCCGATGTCGATGTTCTCGACGATGTCGTCGGCAGAGGCGCCAGATGCGACGGTGTCGGCGAACGGGTAGAGGTTGACGACAACGAGGTCGAACGCCTCGACGCCGAGCTCAGTGAGCTGCTCGACGTGATCGGGCTTGCGGGTGTCGGCGAGGATGCCGGCGTGCACCACTGGGTGCAGCGTCTTGACGCGGCCCTCGAGGCACTCGGGGAAGCCGGTCAGATCGGCGACCTCGGTCACGGGGATGCCGAGCCCCTCGATGAGCTTGGCGGAGCCACCGGTCGACACGATCGCGACACCGGCCTCGTGGAGGCCACGCGCAAGCTCCTCGAGCCCGGTCTTGTCGAAGACCGAGATGAGGGCCCGACGGATCGGGCGGAGATCCTGTGTGGGTCCGGGCTGGCTGACGGTGACGGCCATGGGGATGGCTCCAATCGCGGTGCGGGGGCGTGCGGGTGCACGAGATCAACAGGTGGGAGCACCCAGGCGGGCGATGCGATCCCTTGTGACTCCCCGGTGGTGGTCCACCTGCGCCAGTCGTCGCCGATGATTCTAGCGGCCCGGCAGACCCAACTCGCCCCGGCCCAGTGCGCCCACGAGCTCGACGAGCAGCTCGCGCTCTTGCACCTTGATGCGCTCGTGCAGCGTCTCCTCGGTGTCGTCGTCGCACACCTCGACCACTCGCTGGGCAAGGATCGGTCCGGTGTCGACGCCTGCGTCGACGAGGTGAGCCGTCGTGCCGGTCACCTTGACCCCGTAGGCCAACGCGTCCCGCACGGCGTGCGCCCCGGGGAAGCTCGGCAGCAGTGCCGGGTGGGTGTTGATGATGGTCCGGTCGGCCAGCGCGGCCGGGCCAAGGATCTTCATGAAGCCGGCCGTCACGACGAACTCAGGTGTCCGAGAAGCGATCTCGGCAGCCAACGCCACATCCCAGGCGCCCCGGTCTGGGAAGTCGCGCACGCGGCATACGAAGGTTTCGATGTCGGCCCGCTGCGCGCGCTGCAGGCCCTCGATGTCATCACGGTCCGCACCCACGGCCAGGATCCGGACTCCGTATGCCGGGTCGAGACTTGCGTCGATGAGCGCCTGGAGGAGGGTCCCGGAGCCGGAGACAAGGACGACGATGCCGGCGGGTGAGTTCACGTCGAGCACCCTATCCAGTGGCAGCGTCCAGGCGGTGCAGCTCATCGCTGCTCAGGCTCAGTTCGGCAGCCGCGAGATTGACGCGAAGGTGGCGGATGCTCGTCGTTCCCGGAATCGGGACGACGGTCACGCCATGCGCCTCCTGTCGATGGTGCACCCACGCGAGCGCCACTTGCCCGGGCGTGGCTTCGTGAGTGTCGGCAACCTGCGCCAAGACGCCCGACAGGCCTTGCGAGCGCCCGGCCGCGGCTCCTGAGGGCTGCGCGTGGAGGAGTCCGTGACCGTTCGGCGAGTGGGCCACAACAGTCGTCCCGAGCTCGACCGCTGTCGGCAGGAGGTCCTGCTCGACACCTCTCTCCACGAGGGACCACTGTTCCTGCAGGGCAGCTATGGGGTGGACTGCGTGGGCGCGGCGAAGGTCAGCAGCGGTCACGTTCGACAGGCCGATCGAGCGAACCTTCCCCTGCCTGACCAGACCTGCCATCGCGCCGACCGTCTCCTCGATGGGGACCCTCTCGCTCCGATGGTGGAGGTAGTAGAGGTCGATTGCCTCAACATCGAGCCGCCTCAGGCTTGCCTCACACGCGTGCTGCACGTAGTTGGCATCAGCCCGCACGTCAAAGCCTCCGGCGGCCTCGGCCTGCCAGACCAAACCGAACTTGCTGGCGAGCGTCACCTCCTCGCGACGTCCCTTGATGGCCCGCCCGACCAGCGCCTCGTTCTGGTAGGCGTCGGCGGTGTCCACCATCATGACTCCGGCATCGAGGGCGGCCTGCACCACCGCCACCGGGTCGCGGTCAGGGTCATCCGCAGAGTCATCTCGCAGCCTCATCGCGCCAAAACCTTGGTTCATGCCGACGACGCTAGAACCTCATCCGCGCCAGAGGTCAAGTCCAGGCACTCAGCGGCGCAGGCGCCAGGTGTCCCAGGCGACGACCGTGAGGGCGCCCACGACCAGCTCGGACCCCAGGATGAGCGTCAGCCACAGCGCCGGCGCGCCCATGTCGGAGAGACGGTAGGCGCCGAGTGAGCCGCCACCGAGCCAGTCGAGAATCCCCACGGTGAGGGCGACCATGGCGCACGCGACGATCGCCACCGACGCCTTGGTCCGCAGCGACGACAGTCGCGCCACGCCGGTGAGCGCGCGCCGCCCGACGTAGCCACCGATGAGCACCGGCACCAGAACGAGCAGCCGGGTCACCCAGGCGTGGGACCCCGGCTCCGGCATCGCCCCGAAGACCGGGACAAGTGGCATGAGCCCGCTCGTCGACCCCGTCACCGAGGTGTGGGCACCGTCGACGACCGAGAAGCCCGGTCCGGCGAGGAACGACACGACCCACAGGGCGAGGTTGGGCAGAGAGGCCAGCTGGACGCCGGCCAACAGCACCCCGCCGAGGAAGCCGGTTCCGGCTTCTGACTGCAGGCTGCTCACCGCACCCCAATTGAGGACGATGGCGCCGACGACCAGGAGCAGGGCGAGCCCCAGCAGCAGGACCAATCCGCGCACGGCAGGACCCCAGGCGCGACGCGCGGTCTCCGGAACGACGACTGCCTCGAAGCGTGGCCCGAGGATGTCGGCGTCGCGGCCGAGACGGCGCCCGGCCACCGCGAGCGCCAGCACAGGCACACCGACGACGGGCAGGACGAGACTCAGCCACCGCAACGGCAAGGATCCGGCCAGGGTGAGGGCGGACGCGAGAGCGATGGCCACGGCATACCCGACCCACCAGCGTGCGGCGACGGAGACGACCGAGCGAGGAAGCAGGTCGGCGACGAACTCGTCCTCGACATCCGCCCTGTCGAGAGCGCGGCTCGCACCGCGTGACGCAGCCCAGACCGCGAGGGCACCGAGCACGAGCGGCACGAAGGCCACCACTGTCGCACCGGAGCCGAGACGGGCACCCTGCACGAGCAGCCACAGCGATGAGGCCGCACCCAGGGGCTCAGCGAGCGACCCACCCGGGCGCGGGTCGAGCATCCACCCGAGCGTGGTCGGGACGAGCACGACAAAGAGGGACAGCAGGCCGGTGAACAGCCCGATGAGGACGTCACGAGCAGAGTCGGGCAGCCACGGCGTGGCCGACGACACCTCGCCGTCCGCGTCGTCAGATGGGCGCCCGCCCCGCAGCATCTCCATGACAGTCATTGCGTTCCAGTCTCCCCCGAGGTGGCGGCCCACCCCCGGCGCACACGCCGAGCGCTGACGATCCGGATGCCACCTTTCGCGTCCCTCCTCGGCGAACGCACCACGCACGAGGCGAGCGGGCGGCATACCGAAGAATTCTCGGTATGCCGCCCGCTATTGAAGACGCTGGTTGCGCGGTCCTTGATTTGCGCTGTGTTCAGAGGCTCCGCATGATCTCGCGCATGAGCTCGGCCGTCTCGGACGGCGTCTTGCCGACCTTGACTCCGGCGGCCTCGAGGGCCTCCTTCTTGGCCTGGGCGGTGCCCGACGAGCCGGAGACGATGGCGCCGGCGTGGCCCATCGTCTTGCCCTCGGGAGCGGTGAAGCCCGCGACGTAGCCGACGACCGGCTTCGTGACGTGCTCCTGGATGTAGGCCGCTGCCCGCTCCTCGGCGTCGCCACCGATCTCGCCGATCATGACGATCGCGTCGGTCTCGTCGTCGGCCTGAAACGCCTCGAGCGCGTCGATGTGCGTGGTGCCGATGATTGGGTCACCGCCGATGCCGATGGCGGTGGAGAAGCCGAACTCACGCAACTCGTACATCATCTGGTAGGTCAGGGTGCCCGACTTCGAGACGAGGCCAATGCGGCCGGCCCCGGCGATGTCGCCGGGGATGATGCCGGCGTTGGACTTGCCGGGGCTGATGAGGCCAGGGCAGTTCGGGCCGATGATCCGGGTGGTCTTGCCGAGCGAATAGTTGAAGAACTCGGCCGAGTCCTTGACCGGCACGCCCTCGGTGATGACGACGACGAGCGGGATCTCGGCGTCGATCGCCTCGACCACGGCGGACTTGGTGAAGGCCGGCGGGACGAAGACGACGGAGACGTTGGCGCCAGTGGCCTCCATGGCCTCCTTGACCGAACCGAAGACCGGGATCTCCGTTCCGTCGACATCGACCGACGTGCCGGCCTTCTTGGGGTTGACGCCACCGACGACGGCGGTGCCGTCAGCGAGCATCAGCGTCGTGTGCTTCATGCCGACAGCACCGGTCATGCCCTGGACGATGACCTTGCTGTCTGCGTTCAAAAAGATTGCCATGTGCGGTGTCCTCGTCCTTGGTCAGTTCGCAGAAGCCTGGGCAGCGAGCTCGGCGGCCTTGGCCGCGGCGCCGTCCATGGTCGCTTCGATGGTCACGAGCGGGTGGTTGCGCTCCGCGAGGATGCGGCGGCCCTCGTCCACGTTGTTGCCGTCGAGGCGCA
Source organism: Knoellia sp. S7-12 (assembly GCF_040518285.1). GTDB lineage: Bacteria > Actinomycetota > Actinomycetes > Actinomycetales > Dermatophilaceae > Knoellia. The sequence continues at coordinate 3,208,179 of NZ_CP155449.1, forward strand.
CGACGAGCGGCTTGGTCGCTGCGTCGCCGAGCGTGTCAAGGGCACCGACGATGCCGCGGGCGACCTCGTCACAGGCGGTGATGCCACCGAAAACGTTGACGAAGACCGACTTGACCTGCTCGTCGCCGAGGATGATGCCGAGCCCGTTGGCCATGACCTCGGCGCTCGCACCGCCACCGATGTCGAGGAAGTTGGCCGGCTTGGAGCCGACCGACTCGCCGGCGTAGGCGACGACGTCGAGCGTGCTCATGACGAGGCCCGCGCCGTTGCCGATGATGCCGACGTTGCCGTCGAGCTTCACGTAGTTGAGGTTCTTCTCCTTGGCGGCCGCCTCGAGCGGGTCAGCAGCGGCCTTGTCCTCGAGCGCGAGGTGGTCGGGCTGACGGAAGTCGGCGTTCTCGTCGAGGGTGACCTTGCCGTCCAGCGCCACGATGTCGCCGTCGTTGGTCTTGACGAGCGGGTTGACCTCGACCAGCGTCGCGTCCTCGTCGCGGTAGACGAGCCACAGCTTCTCGAGGACGGGCACGATCTTGGCGCCGGTCTCGGCGTCGAAGCCGGCCGCGTCGACGATCTCCTGGCCCTTGGCCGTGTCAATGCCCACATTGGGGTCGACGGCGATCTTGGCGAGGGCCTCGGGGCGCTCGACGGCCAGCTGCTCGATGTCCATGCCGCCCTCGACGCTGCACATCGCGAGGTAGGTGCGGTTGGTGCGGTCGAGCAGCACGGAGAAGTAGTACTCCTCGGCGATCTGCGCGCCCTGGGCGATCATCACTTGGTGGACCGTGTGGCCCTTGATGTCCATGCCGAGGATCTCACTGGCGAACTGCTCGGCCTGGTCGGCAGTCTTCGCGACCTTGACGCCGCCGGCCTTGCCTCGTCCGCCGGTCTTGACCTGCGCCTTGACGACGGTGACGCCGCCGCTCTTGGCCCCGATGGTCTCGGCGGCCGCGCGGGCTTCCTCAGGGGTGGTGGCAACTGCTCCAGCCAGCACGGGTACACCGTGCTTCTCGAACACATCGCGTGCCTGGTACTCGAAAAGGTCCACGGATTCGTTCCGTCCTCACGTCGTCGTCCAATGACCACTGGTCCGTTCGGGGGCGAGCCTAGCGCCGCTGCGCAGAGCCCACGGGCCACGGGTATCGATCTGGTGACACCGCAGGCGTGATCCTCACTACATACACAGCCCCTCGCAGGCCGCGTACTACGGTGAAACCACCATGGACGCATCAACCGAGCAGGCACCCCGATGATCGACCGTGCCCGCCATGCCGTCATGGCCGGCGCCGCACTCGCCCGCGGCGTGGGGACGCTCCTCACTCCGCGAGCCATTGTCGGGATGGCGATCGAGGGTGCCTGGATCTCGACCCACCTGGCGACCTACCCGCTCGGGATCTTCCAGGAACGCACCGAGGGTTTGCGCGGCTACCGCATCGAGCACCTGGCCCCGGTCCAGCGCGGACTGATCATCTCCCACCTCGAGGCCGCCGGAACCCCGATCCTGCTCGTCCACGGGTTCGTCGACAACCGCTCCATCTTCACCCTGCTCCGCCGCGGCCTGACCCGGCGCGGGTTCGGCTCGGTCTACGCCATGAATTACTCATCGCTCACGGCCGACATCCGCACCGCCGCCGCCCAACTCGGCGAGGAGATCGAGGCAATCGTTGCCGACACCGGCTACGAGAAGATCCACATCGTCGGCCACAGCCTCGGCGGCCTCATCGCCCGCTACTACGTCACCCGCCTCGCAGGTGACCAGCACGTCCACACGCTCGTCACGTTGGGAACTCCCCACCAGGGCACCTACAGCGCCTACGCCCTTCCGAGTCGCCTCGGCGCCCAGATGCGCCCCGGAAGCGGCCTCATCAACGAGCTCGACGAACCCGCGCCCGGCTGCACCACGCGGTTCATCAGCTACTGGTCGGACACCGACGTCGTGATCGTGCCGCAGGGCAACGGCAGGCTGCGCCACCCTGACCTCTCGGTCCGCAACATCCGCCTCCACGGGGTCGGGCACATCTCCCTTCCGATCGTGGGCGACGTCGTCCACGGCATCTCCACGGCGCTCGCCGAGCTGGACCAGGACGGGGGGACGCTCACCGCAGGCGTCACCCCCATCGCCCTTCGCGCCCGCCCGGAGGACAGTGCGGCCCTGCACGGACGACGCTTCGAGGGCGGACGGCATACGGCGCAGGCCCGAACCTGATCCACCCGACGGGTGGCCTCAGAGCCACTCGCAGGTGAACCGCAGCGCGACTCGTCGACTCCCTATACGGCATCGCCGCAGGTCAGAGCGCTTCTGTGGACAACGAGTTTGTATAACGGTCAGGTCACGGTACGGTGGTGCCTCCCGTGTCCCCTGCACGTGAGGTATCCCTGTTTTGACTTCCCCTTATCAGGGGCGCCACCGAGGCCGGCATCGCAGACCTGCGACCAACCGCCTCCCCCGCGCCCTTCACCCTGGTTTCGTTCTGCCCACGGCCGCTGCGGCTGCCCTGGTCGTGACAGCCACCGGTGCCACCGTTGCCGAGTCCGCTCCACTGACCCTTGACCTGACGGCTGCCCAGGCGCAGACCGCTCGGGACCAGGCCGCCACCGAGGTCGCCCAGCAGGCTGATCTGTCCACGCGCCGGCAGCAGGTCGCCATCCAGACGGCGGCACTGCAGGGCCGCGTCACCGAGCAGAAGCGCGTCGCCCGCGACAAGATCCGCGTCGCTGCCGTTGCCAAGGCCAAGGCCGATGCCAAGCTCGCCGCCGAGGCCAAGTTGGAGCGCGAAGGCAAGCGTTGGGTTCAGGCCATCGAGGGTGCCAGGTTCACGTCCGGCTATGGCATGCGCTGGGGACGCATGCACTGGGGCAACGACTTCGGCACTCCCGTCGGCACACCTCTTCGCGCAATGTCGCGCGGCACGGTCACCTTCACCGGCAGCAACGGCGCCCGGGGCAACCTTGTGCGGATCACCTACTGGGACGGCACCGAGTCCTACTACGCCCACATGAGCAGCTTCACGTCCGGTCCGGGCGACGAGGTCATGCCGGGCGACATCGTCGGCTACTCCGGCAACACGGGTCGCTCCACCGGCCCGCACCTCCACCTCGAGATCCACCCGAACGGGCAGGCGCAGGGCATCGACCCCGCTCCGTGGCTCGCGGCCAAGGGTCTTCAGTGAGTTGAGGTTTCAGCACCACACGTCGCAAGGGCGGCACCCGTTGAGGGTGCCGCCCTTCGTCGTTCAATGCGACGTGTCGTTCAACTCGGGGTATGCCGCGTGGCTGTCAGAGCTTTTCGAGTGGGGCGAAGCGCAAGAGGAAGCGCTTGACGCCGGTCTCGCCACCGAAGTCGACCTCGGCCTGCGTCTTGTCGCCTTCACCCATGGTGCGGACGACACTGCCCATACCGAACGAGTCGTGGGTGACCTTGTCACCAGCTGACAACGCGATGATCGGGCGGTTGCCGGGCGAACGCACCCCGGGCCGGGCCGCGAGCGACGCGACGGCCGGGCGCTGGCCGCGGTGTCCGATGGCGGCGGCACCGCTCAGCTCGCGCTCCCACGAGAGGAGCTCGGCGGGGATCTCGTCGAGGAACCGGCTCGGTGGGTTGTATTGCGGCGCACCCCACGCCGACCGGACCGCGGCCCGCGACAGATGAAGCCGCTCGCGCGCCCGGGTGATGCCGACGTAGGCGAGACGCCGCTCCTCTTCGAGCTCCTTGGGGTCAGCGAGCGAACGCAGGTGCGGGAACGTGCCATCCTCCATGCCGGTGAGGAACACGACAGGGAACTCGAGCCCCTTGGCCGTGTGCAGAGTCATGAGGGTGACGACGCCCTGCTCCTCAGCCTCAGCCGAGTCGGGGATCTCATCCGCGTCGGCGACGAGCGAGACACGCTCGAGGAAGTCCTCAAGGCTGTTGACCTCACCGGTCTGGGCGCGGGCCTCATCGAACTCGCGGGCCACGGCGACGAGCTCGGCGAGGTTCTCGATGCGGGTCTCGTCCTGCGGGTCATGGCTGGCACGCAGCTCAGCCAGGTAGCCGGACTTCTCGACGATAGCCTCGAGCAGGTCAGAGACCCCGGCGTCATCGTCATCGCGGACCCTGCCCAGGTCCTCAAGCAGCGCGGTGAACCCCTTGATGCACGCGATCGAGCGGGTGGCGATGCCGGGGGCGTCCTCGGGACGCCCCAGGGCCTCGACGAAGGAGATGCGCTCGCGCTCCGCCAGTGCGGCAACGACGGCTTCGGCCCGATCGCCGATGCCGCGCTTGGGCACGTTGAGGATGCGGCGCAGGTTGACCGTGTCGGCCGGGTTGGACAGCACGCGCAGGTAGGCGAGCGCGTCCTTGACCTCGCGGCGCTCATAGAACCGGGTGCCGCCGACGACTTTGTACGGCAGGCCGACGCGGACGAAGACCTCTTCGAGGGCACGTGACTGCGCGTTGGTGCGATAGAAAACCGCGACGTCGCCGGGCTTCACCCCGTGCTCGTCACCCAGTTTGTCGATGGAGCGCGCCACGAACGAGGCCTCGTCGTGCTCGTTGTCACCGACGTAGCCGACAATCGGAGCACCTGCGCCGGAGTCGGTCCACAGGTTCTTCTTGCGTCGCGACTCGTTGCGCGAGATGACCGCGTTGGCCGCGGTGAGGATCGTCTGGGTCGAGCGGTAGTTGCGCTCGAGCAGGATCGTCCGGGCGTCCGGGTAGTCCTCCTCGAACTCGACGATGTTGCGGATCGTTGCCCCTCGAAACGCATAGATCGACTGGTCCGCGTCACCGACGACCACAAGTTCACTGGGCTCGACGGCGTGTTCTCCCCGTGCTCCACCGTGACCCACGAGCTCACGAATCAGTTGGTACTGCGCGTGGTTGGTGTCCTGGTACTCGTCGACCATGACGTGCCGGAATCGGCGGCGGTAGTGCTCTGCCACGTCCGGGAACGCCTGCAGCATGTGGACCGTGAGCATGATGATGTCGTCGAAGTCGAGCGCGTTGGCCTGACGCAGACGACGTTGGTATGCCGTGTAGGCGTCGGCGAGCAGCCGTTCGGTATGGGTGCCACCCGGGTTCTCGGCGCTGGGCTCGGAGCCCACGCGGGCGGCATACGTCTCTTCGTCGATCAGCTCGTTCTTGAGGTTGCTCACCTGGTGGGTGAACGTGCGCGGGTTGTAGCGCTTGGGGTCGAGGTCCATGTCGCGGATGACCATCGACATGAGGCGCTGGGAGTCAGCCGCGTCGTAGATCGAGAACGTCGACTTCATCCCGACCTTGTCGGCCTCGCGGCGCAGGATCCGCACGCAGGCACTGTGGAAGGTCAGGACCCACATCGCCCTGGCCCGGGGGCCCACGAGGTCTGCGACCCGCTCACGCATCTCTGCGGCGGCCTTGTTGGTGAAGGTGATCGCGAGGATCTGGCCGGGCTGCACGCCCCGGGCGGCGAGGAGATAGCCGATCCGGTGCGCGAGGACGCGGGTCTTGCCCGAGCCTGCTCCGGCGATGATGAGGAGCGGACCGCCAGCATGGAGGACGGCTTCGCGCTGCTCCTGGTTGAGGCCCTCGAGCAGGGTTTCGGGGTCCTGGGCGGGCGTCCCGCCCCAAGCGGGCTCTGGCGGCGTCTCACGGTCAGACATCGCCCACGAGGGGACGCCTGCGGCGTTGACCAGCGCGGCGTCGGCGCTCTCGTGGGTCGTGGCCGGGGGCGTGCGGTGGGTCGTCTGGGGGTCCTTGGCGGGCTGGGGTTCGCCAAAGTTCAGGCCATCAAAAAGGGTGCTCATCTCAGCGCCAACCCTACGTCGTGGCACCCACAGACCTTGCTTCGTCCACAGTCGGCAGCTGTCACTTCAGGAGAAGGCGCGGACCGGCCCACCCCTCGCGCAGCCAACGGTCGTGACTCGCGACGATGACGGTGACGGGCGTGCGGGCCAGAGCTGCCTCGACCTCCTCGACCAGCGCGAGTGACAGGTGGTTGGTCGGCTCGTCGAGCAGCAGGACCTCGGGCTGCTCACCGATGACGACGGCGAGGGCAAGGCGACGTTGCTGACCTTCGCTGAGGAGCCCGACGGGCCGGTCGACGTCGCGGGGGTGAATGAGGCCGAGCTCGCCGAGGAGGAGCTCCGAGCCGGTCGCGCGGAAGGTCGCTCGCACGGTTGCCCCCGGTTCAGGGAAGTCGACGTCCTGGGTGAGGAGGCCGACGCGCCGCGCGGACACCTGCACGTCACCTGCGTCGGGGGTGATCCGCCCTGCCAGAACCTTGAGGAGGGTGGACTTGCCGGAGCCGTTCGCCCCCTCGACGAGGACGTGCTCCCCCGTCGCCACATCGAGGCGCGGCAGGTGAACCCGTCCATCGACGACGAGGTCGCGGACCCGGACCGAGCCGGCGGAGGCGGCGGAGGCGGCGGACGCGGCGGTGAACTCCGCAGCGAACCGCAGCGGTGGACGCGGCTTGGGCACTTGGGCACGCTCGTGGACCTCGATGCGCTGCTGGGCGTCACGACTGCGACGGCTTGCCGACTTCTGGACCCGCGCCCCCTTGAAGGCGTGGATGAACTTGTCGTTGTCGCGCGGTGCCCGGTTGTGCGCGACGTCGCTCGTCGTCGTGCGGGCCGCAGTCCGCAGGTCGGCAAGCTCGTCCTGCTGGGCGGCATACGCCTCCTCCCAGCGTCGCTGGGAGTCGCGACGAAATGTCAGGTATGCCGTGTAGTTGCCGGTGAAGCGTCGCCCGCCTTCGCCGTCCGTCCCGAAGTGGCTGGGGTCGAGGTCGACGACGGCGGTGCAGACGGTGTCGAGGAAGGTGCGGTCGTGGCTTGCGACGAGGACGGCACCCGGGAGGTGGTTGAGCTCGGACTCGAGGTATTCGAGCGCTTGGTCGTCGAGGTGGTTGGTGGGTTCGTCGAGGACGAGGCATTCTGGGCGCCTCGTGAGGAGGGCGGCGAGGGCGAGGCGACTGCGCTGCCCTCCGCTGAGTTCACTGACGGTGTGGGTGCGGTCGATGGCCTCGAGGCCGAGACGTTGCGCGGAGACCTCGGCGCGGCGGTCGGCATCCCAGGCGTCGTGGAACGTCGCCCACATCAGGACGTCGTCATAGGTCTGTGCCGCAACGGGATTGGTGAGGTCGCCGGCGAGATTCTCGAGCTGTGCGACCGCACCGTGGAGTGGCGCAAGGGCCTGGGAGAGGACGTCGCCGACGGTGTCGTGCGGATCGAGGCCGCTGTCCTGTGCGAGGTAACCGAGGTCATCGGGTCTGGTGATCGTGCCGTGGTCCGGCTGCTCGATGCCGGCCGCGAGGCGGATGAGCGTCGACTTGCCCGAACCGTTCTCACCGATGACACCGACTCGTTGACCGGGGGCGACGGTGAGGTCGATGGCATCGAGGACGGCGCGGCCTTCGTAGCCGTGGGAGACGTCGCGGACGACGAGGGGATGAGACATGTGACTCCAGCGGGGGTGGTTCGGATGCGCACGCGGGCGAGTGGCCTCTGGCGCGGGCGGGTCGCTGGATCAGTTCTTCATGATGCGGACAAGGCTAACGGTTGATGAAGGCTCGCCGCACGCGGGTTTTCCATGCTTCCCGCGGCGCCCACGGCGGCGCGGGAGCGTGGCCCGAGCTGTTGGGCGAAGGCCCCGTGAGGAATCCGGCCCCAAGGCCCACCACCCCGAGCACGGCAAGGAGCCATCGCGGCACTTCGGCAAGGACCGAGGACGCACCCCACGCCTCCATGGCCCACGCGAGCAGGCCTACGACGACAGCGAACACGCCAATGACCGCGAACCGAAGCGGCCATGGCGACAGGCGCGTGCTCTCACCGAGCCGGGAGGCGCGACGACGACTCTCGAACAGTCCTACCGTCCACGGCATCAGACCGACCACGCAGAAGATGGTGACGAAGCGGGCCACATCAGAGCCGTTGAGGGGAACGCTCTCGCCCCACCGCTGCTCAGCGAGCAGTGCCGTAACACCGCTGGCGACGCCCGCGGCGGGCAGCGTCCACAGCAGGACCTGCCCGGCCCAACGACGACGAGACAGGGGACGCCATTGCCGCGCGTAGTCGACCGGCTGGCCGAACGCGCTTACCGGGTCTTCTCCTGTTGCGGCCACATGATCCTCGACCTGCGCAACGATGTCGCGGACCTCGGCCTCGGGTGCGCCGTTGATGCGCAGTTGTTCGCTGAGCTCGCGGATGTAGTCCAATCTGGAAGTACTCATGTCATCCCCTCAGAGCCGTGGTCATCGACGAGGCGAAGGTGTTCCATCCCTTACGGCCGGCGTCGAGCTCGGCCCGTCCTCTCGGGGTCAGCCAGAAGTACTTCCGCGGGGGTCCGGCCTGCCCGGTGACCCACTCGCTCTTGACGAGACCGTCCTCCTCGAGCCTCCCGAGCAACGGGTAGATCGTGCCGCCCTTGATCCCCTCGAAACCGAACTCGGCAAGGCTGGCCATGAGCGTATAGCCGTAGGCCGACGTCTCGCGCGACAGGGCCGCGAGCACGGCAAGGTCGAGGACACCTTTGAGCCACTGGCTCTGCCGGTCCTCGCGCACTTTGGCCTTCCCCATGGCTAGATGGTTCACCGATCTATTTAGGAATGTCAACTACTCGCGAGAGCCGTGTCAGAGTCAGATGCTTGGATGAAGGAGCCGGTTTGGGCATTGACGCGTATTCGCCTGCAGCAGAACGGAATTCGCGGCATTTGCCTTGACTCTAGAACTCCTGTTCGACTATCATTGGGTCATGGAAAGCACCGCCGCGACCGCCGCCCTTGAGGGCCGGTATGCCGCGTTGCGCGCCTCTGCTTCTGAGTTGGATTCCGAGGAGCTCCTGGACGTGATCGAGTTGGCGCAGCGTGAGAAGGATGCGGCGTCGGCTCGGCAGGCGGTGGCGTTGGCGCACCTGTCGGCGCGCGATTGCCACGTGCAGGAGGACGGCACGAGCGCCGAGGTGCATCACGGGTTGGGCTATCAACGACTGGATGGTCCCGAGTTGGCTGCTCCCCGGTTGGGGGTGTCGGTGCATGTTGCGACGAACCGGACCATGGATGCGATCCGGCAGCTGACCCGCACCCCGGCCGTGGTCGATGCGATGGCCAGTGGTGACCTGGATGAGCAGCGGGCCCGCACCGTCACGGAGGAGACCGAGTTCCTGTCGCCGCAGTCCGCTGCTGAGGTCGTTAACCGGGTCAAGGACGTGTGGGGCCAGTTGACGGTCGGGCCGTTGCGCCAACTGCTCGCACGCACCGCCGCACAGGTGGACCCCGATGCGGTGACCGCGAACGCTGAGGACGAGCGTGCCCGACGCGGGTTGACCCGCCGGGTGGGGGTGCATGGCACCGATCACTGGCGTGGTGACTTCGGTGTCGAACAGGCCCGGGGTGCGTGGGCTGCCGTCACCGAACGCGCCCGCCAACTCGTGCGTGAAGGCCTCGCCGACACGCTTGAGTTGGCTCGGGCCGACGCGATGATGGAACTCATCCTTGAACACAGTGATGTCAAGGTCGTCATCCACGCCACCCGCGCCGCCAACAGCGCCGACGCAGACGCGAGCACTGCCGACGCCGACACCACGGACACGTCGACTGAAGAGCAGCCCACGGGTGCCTCAGCGCCCGGTGCGACAGGAGCCGCTGACCCCGCCACGGCACCCCCGACGGCTGCGGCCTCCACCGCGACGACCGGCGCGGTGGAGGACCTTGTCGAGGTCGGCGGGTTGGGTGCGCCGGGCACGACGTTCGTACGCCGCGACTGGCTCGACAACACCGGCACCTCCGACCCCGAGCGTGAACTGACCTGTGACAGCGACACCGGTGCCCTCATACACGGTGACGTCCCGCCAGCATTCGCCCGCGGCCAGGCTCGCGCCCGCAGGGCCCACCGCGCCCGAGAACGAGCCAAAGACCACGCCAAGCCCTCTTTCGCGAAGGCCGCCACCGTCGACTTCAGCCAGTCCTACCGGGTGCCCGACGCCATGGCCCGACTCATCCGACTCCGCGACGGATCCTGCCGCTTCCCCGGCTGCGCCACCCCCGCCCGACAGTGCGACCTCGACCACGTCCAACCCTGGCCGACCGGCCTCACCACCCCCACAAACCTCATCTGCCTGTGCCGGCGTCACCACCGCATCAAGCAACGCGACGGGTGGACCGTGAAACTGCACCCCGACGCCACCGCCACCTGGACCGACCCCACCGGACTGCACCAAACCACCTGGCCCGTGGACCACCTCCACCTCGTCACCGCCGGCCACACCCACCGCGACCCCACCGCCTTCGCGCGCACCAACACAGGCCCCACCCAGATCCCCTCCACCTTCGAAGAAGAACTCATCGAACTCCTCGGCGGCCCCGACCAAGCCCAACCCCGCACCTACCCCATCAGCTTCGACATCAACGGCAACACCTACGGCGGACCACCCCCACGCATCGACTTCGACACCACCCTCCAACACGGCACCGGACCCTGGGACCAGATCCTCATCGACTTCCCACCCCGACCACCAGAAACCATCCCCTTCTGAGTGGCGGGTTCGAGGCACGCACATCTGCTCTCGTCCAGACATAAGGTGGCGAGCATGACGCAACCGAGGGCCGGGGAGCCCCAGGGGCGCAGCACCTTCACCTGGATCGGCTGGGGTGCGCTCGTCGGTGCAGTGCTCACTCTGCTGTGGAGCTTCTCGTCCCCGGGCGAGGGCGGCAGCGTCCCGGACACCCAAATTCTGGTCTACATGGGTGTCGTCCTCGTCCCGTTGGGCGCGACCTTGGGCGCCCTGGTGGTGGCACTCCTTCCCGATGGGAGGGGCTTGGCCCCTCTCCCCCCACCGCCTGCTGATCCTCGCTGCCTCACTCTGCGCCCTCCTGGCGCTCTGTCAGCTCTTCTCGTCCATCACCGGGCTGCCCGGCCTGCTCTGACCACGCAAGGTGGGCGGACGGCATACGGTGTCGTGCATGGCCTCTCGCAAGGGTGAGTTCGGCGAACCCGTGATCCTCGACGTCGCCGGCCACGACGTGAAGTTGTCGAGCCCCGAGCGCGTGTACTTCTCCGCGCGAGGTGAGACCAAGCTCGACCTCGCCAACTACTACCTCTCCGTTGGTGACGGCATCCTCAACGCGCTCCGGGAGCGGCCGACGATGCTGCACCGCTTCCCCGACGGCGTCGACGGCAACAAGGTCCATCAGAAGCGCGTCCCGCGAGGTGCCCCGCCGTGGCTCGAGACCGTGCGGCTGCACTTCCCGCGATATGGGCTGCACGCCGACGAGCTGTGTCCCACCGACCTCGCCCACATCATCTGGGCGGTGCAGATGAGCACCGTCGAGTTCCACCCGTGGAACAGCCGCCGCGCAGACACCGAGCAGCCCGACGAGTGGCGCATCGACCTCGACCCGATGCCCGACGCCCCGTTCGACCGGGTGAGGCGTGTCGCCCACGTCACCCACGAGGTGCTCGACGAGCTCGGCGCCACCGGCTTCCCGAAGACGAGCGGCGGGCACGGGCTCCACGTCTATGTCCGCATCGCCCCCGACCACGGATTCAAGGAAGTCCGCCGGGCGGCCCTGGCCTTTGCACGCGAGGTCGAACGCCGCGCACCCGACGACGTCACGACCACGTGGTGGCGCAAGGACCGCGACCCTGCAGCCGTCTTCGTCGACTACAACCAGAACGCCCGAGACCACACCATCGCGAGCGCCTATTCGGTGCGCGGCAACACGATCGGCACCGTCTCGACCCCGATCCATTGGGACGAGGTCGATGACGTCGACCCGCAGGACTGCACCATCGCCACCGTCCCGAAGCGCTACGCCGAGCTCGGCGACCTGCACGCAGACATCGACAAGCACGCCTTCGACATCGCTCCCCTGCTCGAGTGGGCCGATCGTGACAAGCGAGAGGGTGCCGACACGCCACCCGAGCCCGACGAGGCGGAAGAAGCAGAGGAAGCCGGCGCCAAGCCGTGACGGGCACCGACGGGGTGGCACGCGTCGGCCCCGACCTGCACCCGATCACCGGTGAGGCATTCCTCTCCCCCGTCCCACCGGGCTCCGGCTGGCCCGGCGACCCCGCAACCCCAGCAACCCCCGTCGCGGCCAGCGCCCACGACGTCCCCACCCTTGCGGCCAGCGCCCTGACCCTCACCGAGGTCGACGCCCGAGTCACCGTCTGCCGAGCCTGCCCGCGACTCGTCGACTGGCGCGAAACCGTTGCGAGAGAGGACCGTCGGGCATCGTTCGCCGACCAGCCCTACTGGGGCCGACCGGGGCCATCGTTCGGCGACCCCGACGCCACAGCCCTCATCGTCGGACTGGCACCCGCCGCCAACGGCACCAACCGGACCGGTCGGATGTTCACCGGTGACGCCTCCGGCGACTTCCTGTATGCCGCCCTCCACCGCACAGGATTCGCCAACCAACCCACCTCGGTCGGTGCGGGCGACGGCCTCGAGCTGACCGGCATACGCATCGTTGCCGCCGTGCGCTGCGCCCCGCCCGAGAACAAGCCCACGCCAACGGAAAGGGCCACGTGCGCGACCTGGCTGGGCCGCGACCTCGAGCTCCTCGGCGATCGCCTGCGCGTCATCATGACCCTCGGCGAGATCGGCTGGAAGGGCGTCCTCGCCGCAACGACAACACTCGGCTGGGCCGTCCCCAAGCCACGCCCCAAGTTCGGCCACGGCACCGAGTCCGTCCTGCACACCCCCGGCGGCACACCCGTCCGGCTCGTCGGCTGCTATCACGTGAGCCCGCACAACACCTACACCAAGCGCCTCACCCCGCAGATGCTCGACGCCACCCTGATCAGCCTGCGTCGCTGAAACCTGCACAACTGGCCCACAACTCCGCAGATGCGGGGTTAGGGTGTTCAACATGCCGCAGATGCGTCTCTCCGAAGCCGCGACGTTCCTCGGCGTCAGTGACGACACCGTCCGGCGCTGGGTCGACAGCGGCGCCCTCGACGCGCAGTCCGACGAGGCCGGCCGCAAGGTCGTCGACGGGCACGCCGTGGCACTGCTTGCGCGCGAACAGGCCCGCGCCGTCGCCGACCCCTCGAGCGTCGGCCGCTCCGCCCGCAACCGCTTCGTCGGACTGGTCACCGACATCACGATGGACAAGGTCATGGCCCAGGTCGAGCTGCAGTGCGGCCCCTTCCGGGTCGTCTCACTGATGTCGAGCGAGGCAGTCCGCGAACTCGAACTCGAGCTCGGATCCGTCGCCGTCGCCGTCGTGAAGTCGACCACCGTCATCGTGGAGACCCCGTGAGCATCACACCCACACCCACCTCGTATGCCGTCCGCTCAGCCATCGCTGTCGCCAGCCTTCTCCTCGTGGCTGGGTGCGGTGGCGGTGGCGGCAGTGGTGGGCAGGACAGCACGGATTCGCCTGCAGCACAGTCGAGTTCGACGTCCGCCACGTCACGGACCCTGACCGTGTTCGCCGCGGCCTCGTTGCAGAAGTCGTTCGAGCAGATCGGCAAGGAGTTCGAGCGGGCCCACCCCGGCGTCACCGTCCGGTTCAGTTTTGGTGGCTCTTCGGGCCTCGTCGCACAGCTCTCCGAGGGAGCGCCCGCAGACATCCTCGCCACCGCGAACGAGTCGACGATGAAGAAGGCCGTCGCCGACGGGCTCGTCACCGATGAGCCAACCCCGTTCGTCTCGAACACGCTCCAGATCGTCGTGCCCAAGGACAACCGCGCCGGCATCCAGTCCCTCACCGACCTCACCAAGCGCGAAGCCAAGGTCGTCCTCTGCGCACCGGCGGTCCCCTGCGGCGCCGCAGCCATCTCTGTGGAGAAGGCAGCCGGCATCGACATCAAGCCCGTGAGCGAGGAGCAGTCGGTCACAGACGTGGTCGGCAAGGTCCGCTCCGGAGAGGCCGACGCCGGACTCGTCTATGTCACCGACGTCCGCGCCACTGAAAACTCCGGAGCCGACGCCGAGGTCACCGGCATCGACTTTGCCGAGGCCACGTCGGCCACCAACATCTATCCGATCGCCCCCCTCAAGGATGCCACGGACGCCTCCCTGGCCGGCGAGTTCCTCACTGCCATCACGAACGCCGAGGGCCAGAAGGTGTTGCAGGCAGCCGGATTCGCCGCTCCGTGACCCGACAGCCCTGGCAGACCCGACTGCCCCGATTGACGCGACGGACTCACCTGGCGATCCCCCGGTGGCTCCTCGTCCCTGCAGCGCTCGGGTCACTGCTCGTGGCCGTGCCGATCCTCGCGATGGCGCTGACCGTCGACTGGGGCAACTTCTGGCCGCTCGTGACGTCCGAGGCCTCCACCGCCGCGCTCTGGCTCAGCCTGCGGACCGCCACCGTGAGCACCGTGTTGTGTCTCCTCTTCGGCATCCCGCTCTCCGTCGTCCTGGCCCGGACCAACGGCACTGCTGCCACGCTTCTGCGCTCCCTCGTCCTTCTCCCCCTCGTCCTCCCACCCGTCGTCGGCGGCATCGCGCTGCTCCAGGCGTTCGGCCGACGCGGCCTGCTCGGCGACACCCTCGACGTGCTCGGCCTCGAGATCGCCTTCTCGACCACCGCCGTCATCATCGCCCAGACCTTCGTCGCGATGCCGTTCCTCGTGCTCAGCCTCGAAGGCGCACTCCGGGCAGTCGGCACCCGCTACGAGGACGTCGCCGCCACCCTCGGCGCGGCCCCCACCACCGTCTTCCGGCGAGTCACCCTCCCGCTCGCCCTGCCCGGACTCGTCTCCGGGACGATCCTCGCTTTCGCTCGCTGCCTCGGAGAATTCGGCGCGACCATCACCTTCGCCGGGTCCCTCCAGGGCACAACCCGCACCCTCCCCCTCGAGATCTATCTGCAGCGCGAAGGCGACCCACGCGCTGCCGTTGCACTCTCGCTCGTGCTCGTCGCCGTCGCCGTTCTCGTCATCGGCCTCACCCGCGCTCGGCGCGACTCCCTCGCGGCAGGCGCCTCATGAGCCCGGCCTTCTCGGTCGACATCACCGTCGATCAGCGCGACGTCGACATCAACGTCACCGTCAACGAGGGCGAGACGCTCGCGCTCCTCGGCCCCAACGGTGCCGGCAAGTCGACGATCCTCGCCGCCGCCGCGGGCCTCATCCACCCCGACACCGGCACGGTGCGGCTCGGAGACCGTGTCCTGTCCGATGCCGGCCAGTCCGAGAGCAGCACCCACATCTGGGTCCCACCCCATGCCCGCGGCATCGCCCTCCTCGCCCAGGACGCCCGCCTCTTCCCCCACCTCAGCGCCCTCGACAACGTCGCCTTCGGACTCCGAGCGACCGGCACCTCACGTCGCGTGGCCGCCGAGCGGGCGGCGAGCTGGCTCGAGAGGGTTGGCATGGCGGCATACGCACAACGTCGGCCCCACAAGTTGTCCGGTGGCCAGGCCCAAAAGGTCGCCATCGCCCGCGCTCTCGCCACCGAACCCGCCGTACTCCTCATCGACGAACCCCTCTCCGCCCTCGACGTCGAGGTGGCACCCGACGTGCGTGACCTCCTACGACGCGTGACCCACGACCGCACGACGGTCCTCGTGACCCATGACGTCCTCGACGCTGCCCTCCTCGCCGACCGGGTCGCCGTCATCCACGGCGGGCGAGTCGTCGAGGAGGGCGAGACCGCTCGCGTGCTCAGCCGCCCGACGAGCGACTTCGGGGCACGCTTCGCCGGACTCAATCTCATCCGCGGCACCGCCGTCGACGGAGCCCTGCGTATGCCGGACGGTCGCCTTCTCCACGGCATCGTGGACTTCGCCCTGGGTGACGAATCACTGAGCGAGGGTGCGGCAGTCGCGGCCGTCGTCGCGCCCTCGGCCGTGAGCGTCCACCTCGAAGCCCCGCACGGCAGCCCGCGCAACAGCCTCGACGCCACGGTCATCGACCTCGAGCCCCACGGGCACCTGGTGCGGGTCCGCACCGACGTCCTCAGCGCCGACATCACCCCAGCAGCCGTGGCCGACCTGCGGCTCGCAAGAGGCGACCGCGTCGTGCTCTCGGTGAAGGCAACCGAGATCCACCTGCACCGCGCGTGAACTTCGAGTGCAGGTCACGGTTAGCCTCGGATGATGACTTCTGGTTCCGCACTGCCCGAGTCCGCTCCGGCCCTCGTCGTGACCACTCACGGTGGAGGCGATGTTCTCGAGGTCCGGGACCAGCCCTTGCCGGAGCTCGGCAGCGAGCAGGTCCTCGTCCGGGTGGCTGCCGCCGGCGTGAACTTCATCGACACCTATCAGCGCGAAGGCGTCTATCCGATCCCCACCCCGTTCGTGGGTGGCAACGAGGGTGCCGGCGAGATCGTCCGGGTTGGCGAGGACGTCAGTTGCTTCGTCGTCGGCGACCGTGTCGCGTGGGGCCAGGGACTCGGATCGGCCCAGACCTATGCCGCGGTCGACACCAAGAACCTCGTCCACGTCCCGCCGGGCGTCGACCTCGAGACCGCAGCCGCCGCGATGCTCCAGGGCCTCACCGCGCACTACCTCTCCACCAGCACGTATGGCGTGCAGCAGGGTTGCGTGGCGCTCGTCCATGCCGCCGCCGGGGGCGTCGGCCAGCTCCTGACCCAGATGATCAAGAAGCGCGGCGGGCGCGTCATCGCCACCGCCGGGTCCACCGAGAAGCTCGAGACCGCCCGCGCGCGCGGCGCTGACGAGCTCATCAACTATGCCGAAGTCGACGACCTCGCAGCAGCCGTCAGAGAACTCACCGACGGACAGGGCGTCGACGTGGTCTATGACGGAGTCGGCAAGGACACCTTCGAGGCCTCGCTGGCCTCACTGCGGCCACGCGGGCTCATGGTGCTCTATGGCGCGGCGAGTGGTCAGGTCCCACCTCTTGACCTCCAGCGCCTCAACAAGCTCGGCTCGCTCTTTGTCACCCGCCCGAGTCTGGGCGCCTACATCTCGACGCCCGATGAGCTTCGCGCCCGCGCGACCGAGTTGTTCGAGTGGATCTCGTCGGGTGAGGTGCAGGTCAGCATCGGCGGGCGCTACCCGCTGAGTGACGCACCCACGGCATACGCCGATCTCGAAGGACGTCGCACGCAAGGCAAGTTGATCCTCATCCCCTGAACCGGTGACACGCCACCCAGCCCCGGGATACAGTCCGCCCAGCACCGACGTGCGATCGCGCGGGGGTGGTCTGATTCCAAGGGGATATATTCATGAAGCGCTGGTCTCGCGTGTCGTCTCTGGGCGCGCTCATTCTCGTCGCGGCTGTGTGCGCGACCACCTCTCCCGTCACCGCCTCGGCAGCAGCACCCACGCTGTCCGTCGCACCACGCAACGAGCTGACCATCGTCGCCCCCGCCGGTGCGGTCGTGCCCTCCGTCACCACCCAGACGCCGGGGATCACCGGGTTCGGCTCGAGCCGAACGTGGGCCACGGGCACGATGTCCGTGCAGCTGAGCGCCTTCACGGGCGAGACGTTCAAGGTCGGCACCTTCCAGTCCGGCCATGCCGCCGGCCGACTAGGGGTGAGCATCACGAACAACGGGGCCAGCTGCACCGACGGCGCTTCCTCGCGGGTCACCGTCCACGAGTTCACCTACGACGGTGACGGGCTCACCTCGTTGGCCGCCACACTCCAGGCCAACTGCTCCGGAACCGGCCAGACCGTTGCAGAGCTCCGCTTCAACAGCACCGTAGGCGCCCAGCGTGTCGGCGGCCTGCGGCTGGGCCAGGACGGCGCGTTGCGGCGGGTCACCCTCACGACCCCCGAGGCAACCACGGTTCAGGACATCTTCTGGGCCGGCGACCTCACCGTCGTGGTCAAGGCCAACACCTGCAACGGTGCTTCCCTCCCGGCTGGCGGAACCTGCTACGTCGATGTCGTCCCCCGTACGCTCGAGGAAGGCGGCGAGTACATCGCGCTCTCAATTCGTGACGCCGAGGCCAAGCGCCTCGACACGGTCTCGATCACCGCACTCGGCCTGCAGAGCCCCGAAGGCGCCTACACCCCGCTCGCCACGGCGAAGCGGTTCCTCGACACTCGGCCTGGGAACGTACCGCTCCGCGCCGGCACCCCCCGCGACCTCCAAGTCCTGGGCGTCAACGGCATGCCCTCCACCGGCATCTCGACCGTCGTTGTCAACATCACGGTCGTCGCGCCCAACACTGGCGGCTATCTGACGGCCTACCCCGCCGGCACGACCGCACCCACGGCGTCGTCGATGAACTTTTCCAAGGGCCAGACCATCGCCAACCTCGTGACCGTCCGGGCGAACGCCGGCAAGATCCGCCTCCTGACGAGCGCCACCACCCACGTACTCGTCGACGTTGTCGGCTACTACCGCAACCTCGCAGGGACGTCGTCCGACCCACGAGCCTACGGCTCCTTCCAGCAGGTCGAGCCTTACCGTCTCTACGACAGCCGTAAGGATGTCAAGGTCAACGGTTACGAGATCTTTGACCTCTGGACCGACTTCGGTGACGACTTCAACCGCCGCACGAAGGCGCTCGCCATCAACGTCACGGTGGTGGCACCCGAGGGTCCCGGCCACCTCACCGTGTGGAACGGCCTGAACTCAACCACCGTCCCCAACACGTCGACGCTGAACTTCACCGCTGGTCGCACCGTCCCGAACATGACCGTCGTCCCGGTCAGCCTGTGCTACAGCTGCAACGCCGCGGGCACGGGCGTTCCGGCCTTCAGCATCGCCAATGCGTCCTCAAAGCGGGTTCATGTCGTCGTCGACGTCGTTGGCGTCTTCGACGACAACAGCGTTGAATTCGGTTCGCGCCTCAAGCCCCTCGCCACCCCCAAGCGCGTGGTCGACACACGCGCCAGCCTGGGCTTCAAAACACTCGGCGCGGGCGCGACTGGGACCGCGAGCGCGGCCTCAGTGAGCACACCGTGGACCACCTCGTTGTCGGGCAACCTCACGGCGGTGGGGCCGACGAAGTACACATGGCTGACCATCTGGGAGGCTGGCACACCCAAATCGGGGGTCAGCTCGATGAACCCCTACCCGGGTCAGAACGTGGCAGCCATGGTCATGCCCGGCATCTCCGACGCCCGACAGTTCTCGGTGAACAACGCCGTCGGAACGACGAACGTCATCCTTGACGTCGTCGGTACGTTCGAGTTCTACAACACCGAGGAGTACGCACCGGAGACGGGCGTCTTCACGGCCGACACGGGCCTCGTGGCCAGTGAGGCCCCCGGCGCACTCACCAAGGCACCGGACAGCAAGGGCATCGCTCCCGACAAGGCCTCGGCAAGCAGGACCGGGTCCCCGGCCTCGGCCCCGGCCTCGAAGGTCAACTCGCGCTGACCCGCACAGCATCGACGCGGAAGGCCCGCTCCGATCGTTGATCGGGCGGGCCTTCCGCTGTGCTGCCAGCCGGAGATGAGGGACTCCGACCGGAGCTGACTCAGGTCCAGAGCACGGCGATGGCAGTGTTGAGAACGGCGAGCGCACCCGCCGCGTGGACGAGTTGCGGGTTGCCCTGGCCGCGACGCTCACGACCGGCCGCGATCTCGGCGCAGGCCGCCACGGCGATCGCAATGAGGAGCTTGACGCCGATCTTGGTGTGGTTCAACGGGTCGTCACCTGCCTCGTTGAGGCCGACGAGGAGGAGCCCGGTGATGATCTGTGCACGCGCACCCCACACGAGCGCCGGCGTCGGGATGCCACGTGAGACGAACACGGCGCTGCCGATGATCGCGGCGAGGCCGAGCAGGTGCAGGAACACGAAGACGTTGGTGAGGAATTCCATGCGCCGAGGCTATCGAGGACCAGTTCACTCCTGGACAGCACTCACACCAGGCGGCGGCCCATCGCCCACGCCGTGAGCTCGTGTCGCGATGACAACTGCAGCTTGCGGAGCACCGACGACACGTGGGTCTCGACGGTCTTGACCGAGATGAAGAGCTCCTTGGCGACTTCCTTGTATTGGTAGCCGCGGGCGATGAGACGCATGACCTCGCGCTCCCGGGCCGACAGCCGGTCAAGCTCCTCGTCGACCTCGGCGATCTCGCCGGCCGCAGCACCGAAGGCGTCCAGTACGAAGCCCGCGAGCCGAGGGGAGAACACCGCGTCGCCATCAGCCACCCGCCGCACTGCCGTCCCCAGATCGCGCGCGGTGATCGTCTTGGTGACGTAGCCGCGAGCGCCCGCCCGGATGACCGCGATGACGTCTTCGGCAGCGTCCGACACCGACAGGGCCAGGAAGCGCACCGGCGCACCGGCCTCGGTCTCGACCCCGAAGCAGCCGTTGATGACGTCGGCGCCACCCTTGCCCGTGCCACCAGGCAGGTGGACGTCGAGAAGCACGACATCGGGCCGGGTCTCGCGGATGACCTTGACCGCAGCCTCGACGTCAGGAGCCTCACCGACGATCTCGATCGCGGCACCGGCATCCTCCGCCAGCTCACTGCGCACACCGGTGCGGAACATTCGGTGGTCGTCGACGAGGACGACCCGAACCGGGCCGGTGCGCGGTGCGGCTGGCTTCTTGGACTGGGTGGGCTGCGTGGGCTGTGTGGGCTGTGTGTTCATGGCTGCTCTCCTTCGAGAGGCGGCAGCGTGAGCTCCACCTCGGTTCCGTCATCACGGCGGCGGACCCGAGCGGTCCCGCCGTGTCGTTCCATCCTGCCCAGGATCGAGGCGCGAACACCCAACCGGTCCTCGGGGATGTCGTCGATGTCGAAGCCTTCGCCGCGGTCGCGAACGAAGGCATCGACCCCACCGGGGCCGATCTCGGCGTATGCCGTGACCGGCGCCTTCCCGTGGCGGGTCGCGTTGAGCATCGCCTCCCGCATCGCCCGCACCAGGGCAGTGCCGTGCTCCTCGAGGGGGCGGTCACCGGTGACGACGAGGTCGATGACGACCCCATTGAGATCCTCGACGTCGTGCGCGGCGGCCGTGACCGCAGGGGCGAGGGACTCGTCGGAACCCGACGGGCCGGCATACAGCCACGAGCGGAGCTCGCGCTCCTGGGCACGGGCGAGCTGGGTGACCGATGCGGGATCGTGCGAGCGGCGCTGGATGAGCGCGAGGGTCTGCAGGACCGAGTCGTGCAGGTGAGCGGCGATGTCGGCGCGCTCGTTGGCGCGGGCCGCACCCTCCTGCTCCTCGCGGTAGTCGCGCCACAGGCGGACCACCCACGGGGCGGCGATGAGGGTGGCACCGACGAGGACGGCGACCGTTGCGAGGAGGGCGTCTCCGATCGCTGCGAACGAGTTGCCGCGGATCGTGAGCACGAGGATTCCGATGATGGCAACGGTGATCCCGAGGCCTAGACGCAGGACGAGCATGCCGCGGTCCTGCTGCTGCGTCCCGAGCCACTTGGTGCGCTCCGCGTCGTCGAGGTGTGACCAGGCGACCGCGACACCCGCAGAGATGAGCAGCAGTGGCAGGAGCACTCCGGCGCGCACGTCGACGCCGGCGAACTGGAGCCCCACGACAGTGCCGATGAGGACGAGCATCCCGCCACCGGCGACATACATGCCCCACCGCGATTCACTGAGACCAGACACCGCGCGCAGGGCACCCGGCTCACGCTGCTCGCCACCGAGGTCGCTCGACGGCGTGACGACCCAGAGGAAGAGGTAGACGGGCAGACCCGGACCGGAGATCGCCAGCACGATGAAAGCGATGTGCACCCACCGTCGGCGCACCTCGAGATGCGCCGCGATGCCAGCGCACACTCCCCCGAGCCACCGCCCACCCAGGGGTCGGGTCAGCGCCGGACGTCCCTCATGGGGGGAGAGGTCCGGCGACTGCGCGACACGTTCGCGTTCGTACGGTGTGGCCACACCCCCATCCTGACGCACGATCGCAGTGATGGCGGCGGGTGCAGGGGTCTCGTGGGGGTCACGTCAGGGAGCCGTCAGGGTCGACCCTCATGGCAGAGGGGGGCCGCGTCGGTCACTGTTGATGACATGACGCAGACACCTCAACCGGCGGAGACCGCCCAGTCCCAGGGAAGCAAGTTCTGGGACGACATCCTCTCGATCGGCATCCCCCGCGATCGCTCCCGCCAGTGGTTCGGGGGCGTGTGCTCCGGCGTCGCCCGCAAGGTCGACGTCGACCCGGTCCTCATCCGGGCCGCCGTGATCGCGCTGACCCTCTTCGGTGGGTTCGGCATCGTCGTCTACCTCGTGGCCTGGCTGCTGATGCCGGACGAGACCGGCCGCATCATGGCCCGCGACGCCCTCAACCGCGACGGCAACGGTGACGCCGGTGGCGCCATCGCGCTGTCGGTCATCGCTCTCGTCGTCATCGCGGCGATCGTCTTCGGGGACAACGGGTTCTTCATCGGCTGGGGCATCGTCCCGCTGGCCGTGATCGGATGGTTCGTCTGGCGTCACCTGCAGCGCAAGGAAGGCGTGGCGGCCTCCCCGTGGTCTGCCTCCCAGCCTGCTCCCGTCGAATCCACTGGTCAGGCCGGCCAGAACGTGTATGCCGCGAGCGCGGCTCCGGCTTCCTACGCACCGACTGCGCCCTACGCGCCGAACGCGCCGGCCACGACGGCAGCGCCGACCGGGGCAAGCGACGGGTCTGACGGGTGGCAGCCCCCGCCGGCTCCTCCGGTCCCGCCGCGTGCGCACATGCCGCTCGCTCCCCCGCCCCCGCCGCGTCCGCGCCGCCGCTCTGCAGGCTTCGCTGGTTTCGCGCTCGTCCTCGGGGTGGCGATCGTCGGCTACGGCGCCGGCCTCATGCTCGATGACACGCTGAACTTCTCAGGCACTCGTGAGCTGTTCGGGGGCGTCATCGCCCTCGGCGCGGCCTCGCTGGCCACGATGGTCATCGGACTCATGGGGCGCCGCAGCCTCATGTCGGTCGCCCTCGTGATGATCCTCGGCCTCGGCACCGCCGTTGCGGGCGTCGGCGAGCAGACGTGGAACGGTGGACAGGGCACCCGCACCTGGACCCCGTCGCTATCGGCGATGACCACCCGCTACGAGCACGGCGCCGGTGAGACCACCATCGACCTGCGTCCCCTCGCCGACCAGCTCGCCAACCCTTCGCAGGCGCCAGTTCCCGAGCCGACCCCGGCGCCCAGTGTCGCGCCGGCACCGAGCGCTCCGGCACCCGGCACGACAGCGTCGCCGGTTCCGACGCGGACGCCAACGCCAACGCCAACGCCAACGACAGCTCCGACGGCCGCGGTCGCCCCCGTGCCCACGGTCCCTCAGCGGATCGAAATCCGTCAGGGTGCCGGTGAGATGCGGATCATCGTGCCGGAGGGGGCCAACGCACAGATCCACGCCACGACGACCTTCGGCGAGGTCCAGGTCCGCGGCGATCTGCCCGGCGGCGTCTCCGATCGTGACCGGGGAGACGAGGACGGGCCCAGCGAGACGCTGACCCTCAATGTCGGCTCGGGCACGCCCACCATCATCATCCGCGCCGAGATGACGTTCGGCCAGATCACCATCCAGGAGGGCTGACCCATGAGCCAGCAGGACGCAGCCAAGAACGATCCCACGCAGAACGACCCCACCCAGAACGACCCGACTCAGAGCGAGCCGACCCTGGACGACCCGACTCACAGAAAGCCCATCCAGAACGACGAGACCACCACCATCGAGACCCTTGGCGATGAGTCGGACACCGCGCCGACCAGCGCACTGCCCCTGTCCCACTCCCCCGAACCGGCACTCGTGCCGGCGTCGGAGCCGGTGTCCGGCATGGACTCCAGGCCCGTGGACCCCTCTCCCGCGCAGCCGTACGCGGCGACGGCAACGCATGCATCCCCGTATGCCGCGCGGTCGACGCACACGGCGGTGCCCGAGTTCAAGTCCGGCCCGGCTCCGACGACGTCCGTCTTCGGACTCCTGGGCCTGCTCACCGCGATCGCGGTGCTCGTCACGCAGGCCACCGATCTCGACATCCCCTGGGGTGTCGTGGGACCCGTCGCCGTCGTCGGCGCCGGCGTCCTGCTCGTCGTCCTCGGACTGGCGGGCCTGCGTGGTCAGCGATTCAGGGGATGAGCTGACCTCCACGCAGGTCACGTCCAGGCAGTAGGCGTCCACGCGAAAGGCAGAGATGTCACAGCGATCACGTGGACACGCCGGCGGCGGCGAGTGCTTCTGGGACCGAGCTCGCGAGCGGCAGGCTCGTGAGCTCGGTCTCGGGCATCCATCGTGCGGCCGAGGTCGAGCCCCCCACGTCAAGCACCACCGGGTCAGCCGGCTCGGGGCAGTGAGCGGTGTGGAACAGGCGGACCGCTTGGAAGTCCTCCACCCGCCCACTGGGCGCCCGTCCCACCCAGTGCCGTGTCATCACGGTGAGCAGCGCGACATCGACGACATGTTGGCCCGTCTCCTCGTGGACCTCGCGGACAACGGCGTCGGTCGGACCCTCGCCGGGATCGAGGCCGCCGCCGGGAAGGTTCCACAACCCCGCCGCATTGGTTCTGGCCGACAACTCGGTCATCAGGACGCCGCGGGAGCTGCGCACGACGGCATACGCCGCAATGCGCTGATATGGAACGGCATTCGCGACATCGCTCTCCGTCAGTCCATCGTCGTGTGCCACTGCAGCATCGACTCCACCGGGCGTCAACACACAGGTGTCCACGGCATAGGTGATCGTGAGGTTTTCGGATGTGCCACGCGTGGCTGACATCGGCCGACCAGACCAGCCGAGCGTCGCAAGCTCCGTCTCAGGATCGGCCCCATGGGCCAGGGCGAAGCGTGCGACCTCTCGATTCCCTTGCAGCGCAACGATTTCGATCACGATGCGCTCCGCTGGGCGCGTGCGTACTCAGCCAGCGTCGCCTCGACGACGCTCTCCCACGACTGCGTGGGCGGTGTGCCGAGGTTGTGTGCCCGAAGCTGCGCAAGTCCTCCGGGATCTCCCGCGAGCTGCGCGAGTCCGGTGGCGAGGTCGTCGTCAGAACCGCGGAGTATGCCGTTGCGCCCGTCGGTGACGAAGTCCTCCACTCCCGTGCCTCGCAGGGCAGCGATTGCCAGTCCGGCGGTGCGCGCCTCGAGCGCAGCGATACCGAAGGCCTCAAGGCGAGCGGTCGAGAGATAGATGTCGCTGCGCCTGTGCAGCTCACGCAGCTGCTCGCGGCTCACGCGCCCGGGCAGGTGGATCCAGTCGATGCCGTGCCGCTCGAGCTGTGCGGCGATGAGGCGGCGCTGAGGGCCATCGCCGACGAGCTGGGCTTCAAGCCGTGCGCCGGGCGCCGAACGATCGAGCTGCTCGCGAGCGGAGCGGAGGACGTCGATGAGGGCGCCCGGTCGCTTGCGGCGGACGAACCGCATGGCGCTGACGACCCGCACGACACCGTCGTCCGGGCGAGGCTCGCCAGTCTGGTCCGGTGGACGCCACTGACCGACGTCGACGCCGTTGCCCAGGACGTGCACGTCGGCGCCGCCGGCGATCCCGCTCACCCGCTCGGCCGCCATCGCCGACACGGCCGACAGAGCGACGCCTGCCTCACCCCACCGGCGAGCGTGTCCGAGCGCACGGAAGATCGGTGCGCTGCGATCGATGACGCAGTGCCAGGTCGCGGCCGTGGGCAGGCCTGCATCGACAGCCACGCCGATCATGTCCGTGGCAAACGGACTGACGACGCCCATGTGCCCGTGGACCACGTCGAAGCCACCGGACGTCAGCAGCTCGCGCACCTCGTCCTTGACGAACGGGTTGATCGGCGGCGCTCCGGGGATCGACAGGGGCAGGCGGTGCACGGTGACGCCCTCAGCAGCCACTTCGGTCGTGGCCGCCCGTGTGTCGCCCGGTGTGGCCGTCACGACCTCGACCTCGTGCCCGCCGGCGCTCAACCGGTGCGCGAGATCGTGCACCTGGACCTCGATACCACCGAGGCGAGGCACATAGCAGTCCGACAACAGGGCGACCTTCACGAGCGACCAGCCTGCCATGCGTCAGGATGGTCGCGATGACACGCACGCTCGTGGCCTTCCACGCCCACCCCGATGACGAGGCACTCCTCACCTCCGGCACGATGGCCAAGGCCGCTGCCGCAGGGCACCGAGTCGTGCTCGTCATCGCCACCGACGGCGCTCTCGGGCTCGCCTCCGACGACTTCAAGGGCACGGGCTCCACGGACGAATTCGGGCTGGCCGACGTCCGCCTCGCGGAAGCCCGCGAGTCCGCCCATGCTCTGGGTGTGGCCCGGGTCGAGTGGTTGGGCTACGCCGACTCCGGTCATGGGGGCCCCATCCCCGCCGACCCTCCCGGACAGATGCGTTTCTGCCGCGCTCCGCTCGAGGAGGCCGCCGAGCGCCTCGCCGCCGTGCTGCGCACCGAACGCGCCGACGTGCTCCTCACCTACGACGCGCAGGGCGGCTACGGACACCGGGACCACGTGCGGGTCCACGAGGTCGGGGCGCGGGCAGCCGAGATCGCTCGCTCGCTTTCGAGCTCTGTGACTCCCCGGGTGCTCGAGGCCACGGTCCCCCGCGACACGATCGCCCGAGCTGTGCGCCTCGTCGGCAAGGTCTATCACTACCCCGACGAGTTCGACCCCACCGTCTTCGAGCGCAGCTACACCGCCCGCGCCGACATCACCCACCGCATCAACGTCCGTCGTCAGGCGGGCGCCAAGAGGGCGTCCATGCGGGCCCACGCATCCCAGGCGTCGAGCAACGGCGGCGACCGAACCCTTGCCGCGTTCCTGCGCATCCCCCGCCCCGCCTACGACCTGGTCTTCGGGCGCGAGTGGTTCCGCGACCCGACCGTGACGACCTCGGGCGACACGGCCGGCATACGCACCGACATCTTCGAAGGACTTCCGTGAGCACGCGCACCAAGCAGATCATCCGAGCCGTCGTCGGGCTGGGGCTCGCTGTCGCCCTGCTCGGTTGGGGCTTCCCGATCTTCGCCGACACCACGTGGGGCGAGATCTTCGACCACGTCCAGGCCGTCCCCTGGTGGCATGCCTTTGGCTTCCTCGGGCTCGTCCTCCTCGGACTGGGGAGCTACACGTTCACGTTCACCGGATCCCTCCCCGGCCTGAGCCAGTGGCGCGCGTTCATCGTCAACATCTGCGGCTCCTCGGTGAGCAACCTGCTCCCGGGCGGCGGCGCTGTGGGTCTCGCGGCGACCTATACGATCCTGCGGTCCTGGGGCTTTAAGAACCGCGATGTCTCGACGTCCGCGATCGTGACTGGTGTGTGGAACACGCTCGCCAGGATTGCTCTTCCCATCGTCGCGATCATCATGCTGTGGGTCGGCAACGACGGACTGCCCGGGGCGCTGACGAGTGCAGCCTTCGCCGCCACCCTCTCGGGCCTGACGATCTTCGGGATCTTCGTCGCGATCCTGGCCAGCGAGAAAGCAGCCCAGACCATTGGGCGCGGTCTCGACAAACTGATCGCGCCGCTGATGCGTCGCCGCAAGCGCACGATGAGCATCGATGCGCTCGTCCACGACATGCGCCTGCGGATCAACGAAGTCGTCCGCCACGGCTGGGTGTCCATGACGCTGGGAATGGTCGGCTTCTTCGGTTTCTACTTCGTGCTGTTCTGGCTGATCATGCACTCGGTCGGTGTGTTCCTGCCGATGGGGATCTTGTTCGCCGCGTTTGCCATCGGTCGGTTGATCACGGCGGTCGGCATCACGCCCGGGGGCGTCGGTCTCACCGAGTCGGCAACCGTCGTCGCGCTCGTCGGGTGGGGCGCAGACACAGCTGGTGCAGGCGCCGGGGTGTTCCTGTTCTCGATCTTCACTCACCTCATGGAAGTGCCGCTCGGCGCCCTTGGCTGGCTCGTCTGGTCCACGAGTCCCCGCGTCAAGGACGCCACCGGCGAGGACGAAGACCAAGACCCGATCGACGAGACCACCCCCGCCACCGCCTAAACCCCCGACTTATTGCGCAATCCGTCCAAACTGCCGACTTATTGCGCAAAGCGTCGGTGCTCGCTGGGCTCGCATCCGACGCTTTGCGCAATAAGTCGGGTCCTCAGTCCTGGATGAAGACGAGCGCCATCGGGGTCTGCTCACTGCCCTGACCCAACGGGTTGTCGGCGAACATCTCCTCGAACCGCGCCTTGTCGTCCGGCACGTCGCTGCCAAGAACATTGCGACCGATGTCGTTGGCGTCCATGACGATCGTCCCGGCGAACGACTCCCTGTATGCCGCGGGCACCCGAGCGCGGATCCCTGCGGACAGCCGTGCGGCCACCTCGTCGGGGTCCTTGGGTGCGAGCTTGGCGGAGACGTTGGACGGGTACGCGCTGTATTCGGTCGGGCCGTCGATGGCAGCGATATCGTTGCCGACGAGCTCATAGAAGAGACCCTTGCGGCCGATGACCTTGCCCACGGCGCCGCCAGCAGCGGCATACAGAACGCGGGAAAGCCCGGCCTCCTCGATGGCGAGCTGCATCGTGAACGGTGACCCGAGGCCGATTCCGGCAGGGGTGCGGGTGACGTACTTGGACAGGACGCGGGCGGGCTTGCCGACCTTGATGTCCCAGATGAAGTACGACCGGCCTTGCGTGATGGCGATGATCTTCTCGGAGATGAAGAGGTACCAACGGCCCGTGGTCGCGGCCCCGTGCTCGGGACCGGCGCCCGGCAACGCCGAGAAGAACTCGTCCAGCCGGGGCAGCACCTTGGCGTCGAGGTCATCACCCTCGGCGAACAGCTCGGTGCGCAACGGATAGCGGCGCACGGTCTCGCCTCGCTCGGTGGTGATGTCGAGGACCTTGCCGGAGTTGGGCTGGACGTCGTCCTTGGGCGCAGCCTGCGCCGTGGCCTTGTCGACCTGGGGCGCCTCGTCGAAGTACTCCTGCAGCCACAGTTCGAGGTTGATGAACCGCCAGAACATCATCGTGTCGGCGTTGTTGCTGCCCTTGATCCAGCCCTCGAAAGCGTGAAGCACCTCGGTCTGGCTGAAGTAGGGACGGTTCGCGAACGACTCGCTGAGGAAGATCGAGTAGAAGTGGTTCTTGAGCCGCATGAACCACTCGGCCTGCGGCGTCGTGAAGCCAATCTTGTTGCGGCGACGGTTGATTGACTCGGGCAACACGCCCCGGGTCGCGTCACGAAGGATGCGCTTGTTCCAGCCGTCCTTGATGATCGCCTCGTCGGTCAGGCTGAAGATGAACTTCACGACCTCCTTGTCGAGGAACGGCACGCGCCCCTCGAGACTGAAGCGCATCGTGTTCTTGTCCTCGTAACGCAGCAGGCTCGGGAGGCTGTTGTGGAACAGGTCCTGGATGAGCCGCTTCTTGAGGTTGCTCTGCTCGACCGGGAAGCGCTCGTCGGTGTAGCGCGACACGAACTGCGAGTTCATGAGCGAGGTGACCGGCACATCCTTGCGGCCCTTGAGCTTGGCCCTGACCTTGAAGCGTCCGAGGCGATAGAGCACGTCGAGCGACTTGCTCAGCTCGGCGGCGGCCACCTTGGCACCCTGGGCGCGCAGCTGGCGCAGATAGACGGCGTAGTAGGGGATGTAACCGGCCATCATCTCGTCGGCGCCCTGGCCGTCGAGAAGGACGGTGACGTGCTGGGTGGCCTTGCGCATCACCTGGAACTGCGCATAGGGACCACTCGAGATGAGCGGCTCCTCCTGGGTGCGGATGAAGTCGCGCAGGTCGGCCTTGAACTCCTCGGGCTTGGGGAGGATCTTGTGCCCGTCGACGTGCCCCTCGCAGATCTCGAGGACCTCGTCGACGTACTTCTCCTCATCGTTGATCGAGTTCGGGAAGACGGCACTGAAGGTGTTCTGCCGCACGCCAACCGACTGCGTGCGCTCGTCACCCTCGTTGATCAGCTGGTTGATGATGACGGCGACGGCCGAGCTGTCGAGCCCGCCCGAGAGCGACGTGCCGACGGGCACCTCGGACTGCAGGCGCAGGCGGATGGACTCGACCAGGCGCGCCTTGTATTCGGCAGCGGCCGCGTCGTCATAGGGACGCTGTTCCAGTGCCAGCTCGGCCAGCTCTTCACGCAGACGCGTGAACATGCTTCGGCGTATGCCGTTCGCATCCGCTTGGAGCATCTCTCCCGGTTGCAGCCGCTCGATGCCGTCGAAGAACGTCTCTGTCCCGTCCTCGTGGGCGCGGAACTTGAGGTAGCGGTAGATCGACCGCTCGTTGGGCTTCTTCTCGTAGAGGCCGCTGGCGAGGATCGGGCGGATCTCGCTGGCGAACATGAGCGCCTCGGGGCCAGAGCCGCCCTCGGAAGCCGGCACACGGCATACATAGACCGGTTTGATCCCGAAGTGGTCGCGCGCCAAGGTGAGCCGCTGCTCGTCACGGTCCCAGATCGCGAGGCCGAACATGCCGTTGAAGCGATCGAACGCCTCGCCACCCCACTGCGCGAACGCCTGGAGGACGACCTCGGTGTCGCTGTCGGTCTCGAACGTGCGGCCGAGGCCCTCGAGCTCCGCGCGCAGGTCGAGGTAGTTGTAGACCTCACCGTTGTAGGCGATCGTGTAGCGCCCACCATCGGTGGCCATCGGCTGCTGACCGTGAGCACGGTCGATGATCGAGAGGCGACGGTGCGCGAGGCCGCAGGGTCCGTCGACAAAGACGCCCTCACCGTCGGGGCCGCGGTGCTCCATGCAGTCGTTCATCGTGCCCAGGAGTGCCTCGTTGGCGCTCAGGCCGTAGTAGCCGGCGATGCCACACATGTATGGGGGTCCTCAGATCTGTTCAGGGGTACCGGTCAAGCCTGCCACAGGGCGGACGAGAGTCTCACTCCCACTCGATCGTGCCCGGCGGCTTGCTCGTGACATCGAGCACGACCCGGTTGACCTCGGGCACCTCGTTGGTGATGCGGGTCGAGATCTTGGCGAGCACGTCGTAGGGCACGCGCGTCCAGTCGGCCGTCATGGCGTCCTCGGACGAGACGGGCCGCAGCACGACGGGGTGGCCATAGGTGCGGCCGTCGCCCTGGACACCGACGGAGCGGACGTCGGCGAGCAGCACGACCGGGCACTGCCAGATGTCGCGGTCGAGGCCGGCCGAGGACAGCTCGGCGCGGGCGATCTGGTCGGCGGCGCGCAGGATCTCGAGGCGCTCACCGGTGACCTCACCGACGATCCGGATGCCGAGACCGGGGCCTGGGAACGGCTGGCGCCACACGATCTCGTCGGGCACCCCGAGCTCGAGACCCACCTGGCGCACCTCGTCCTTGAAGAGCAGACGCAGCGGCTCGACGAGCTTGAACTGGAGGTCGTCAGGGAGCCCACCGACGTTGTGGTGCGACTTGATGTTGGCCGCACCGGTGCCGCCACCGGACTCGACGACGTCCGGATAGAGCGTGCCCTGGACGAGGAACTCGACCGGGTGACCGTCGCTCTCGGCGGAACCGACGACGTCGCGGGCGGCCTGCTCGAAGACGCGGATGAACTCGCGGCCGATGATCTTGCGCTTCTCCTCGGGGTCCGAGACGCCCGCCAGCGCACCCAGGAACTGGTCCTTGGCATCGACAGTGATGAGGTCGACCCCGGTCGCGTCCACGAAGTCCTTCTGGACCTGCTCGGCCTCGCCGGAACGCAGCAGTCCGTGGTCGACGAAGACACAGGTCAGCTGGTCGCCGACGGCCCGCTGGACCAGCGCTGCTGCCACGGACGAGTCGACGCCACCGGAGAGGGCGCACAGGACGCGCTTGTCGCCGACGGTCTCCTTGACCTGCTCGACCAGGGACTCGACGACGTTGTGCGCCGTCCACTCGCCGGCGAGCCCGGCGCCACGCAGGAGGAAGTTCTCGAGCACCCGCTGCCCGAAGGTCGAGTGCATGACCTCGGGGTGCCACTGCACGCCATAGAGACGACGCTCGTCGTCCTCGAAGGCCGCGACCGGTGCACCGGACGTCGTTGCCGTGACGCGCATCCCCTCAGGGGCGGCCGTGGCGGAGTCACCGTGGCTCATCCACACCGACTGGTCACCGGGCTGGCCGTTGAACAGGGTCGACGTCGAGTCGGAGATCTGCGCCGGGGTCGAGCCGTACTCGCTCAGACCGGTCTTCTCGACCGTGCCCCCAAGCGCCTTGACCATGGCCTGGAAGCCGTAGCACATGCCGAACACCGGGACACCGGCCTCGAGCAGGGCCGGGTCGAGGGTGGGTGCACCCTCGGCATAGACCGAGCTCGGTCCGCCGGACAGGATGATCGCGGCCGGCTGCTTCGCGAGCAGCTCGGCGGCAGGCATCGTCGAGGGGACGACCTCGCTGAAGACATTGGCCTCACGCACGCGCCGGGCGATGAGCTGCGCGTACTGGGCGCCGAAGTCGACGACGATGACGGGGCGCTCGGACAAGTGGGGGATTTCGCTCACCCGCACAGGCTACCGGCGGCCACGGCGCGCATTTCACGCCGTGGGCCGCCGGTGATCAGAGCCTCAGTGCCAGGGGCTCAGCGCCGACTCCAGAGGGTGTTGACCTCGCTGGCCTCGACGGAGTCCGGGTCAGACCAAGGTCAGGGTCACGTCAGCATCGGGTCAGCGCCCGGCAAGGCGTCCCTCGACCTCGCCCGCGACCTTGCGCTCCACCCAGAACGACAGGAACGGCACACATCCGGCGAGCATGACACCGACCATCTTGGGCAGCGACCAGCCCACCTTGAAGCCGAGATTGGTGGTGGCGACGAGATAGACCATGTAGATGAAGCCGTGGGGCTGCGGCCACCAGTGCAGCGGGTTCTGCTCGCCCTTCATCGACGTGGCCCTCTCGAGGATTATCTCGACCACGAGCACGAGCAGACCGATGCCGACGATGAACGCCATGACCTTGAAGAAGGTCAGCGCCTTGCGCGCGGCTGCCTCGTCACGGATCACGCCTTGCTTCTTGCTCGTCTGGTTCGTCTGAGTCACGCCCACCATTGTCCCCTGCCTCCTCCACGTCGTGGCGCACGGTCCTCCACCAGAGATAGAGAGCGAAGATCGCAAAGACCCACCACTGCAGTGCGTATGCCGCGTTGCGCCACTTGAATCCCGTCTCACCTGTCGGGGTGGGCACCCTTGCCATCGATCCCAGCGCGGTCGCCGACGGGGCCGGCGTCTCGCTCTGCTGGAAGACGAACGCGTTGTAGAGGTCCCCGGGCCAACGGCCCACGAGAACGGACGTGTCGATCGAGCCGAGCTGACCCTCGGGAGGTGGCGCACCGGCATACGGGGACTCCGGCGGAGCCAGCCCACCCGTGACGGTGACGGTTCCGCGCGGGACGGGAGGCGCGTCGTCGGGTGCGGTGACGTAGCCCCGCAGGACCGGGAGCGTGGCCCCCGTCGCCGAGACCTTGAGCGGCGCGACGACCCAGAAGCCGGTGCGTCCGTCGAGGCGCCGGCCGGCCACGATGACCTGGTCGGTGCCGAACTCACCGGTGGCCGAGACGGGACGCGTGCTCAGGTTGTTGGGGAAGTCGATGTGCGGCCGCAGCACCGTCTCGACGGCGACCGGCTGCTGCACCCGCGCCTTCTCGAGCGACTCGCGCAGGGCCTCGTCCTCGGCGACGCCGAGCTGCCAGCGGCCGAGCTGGATGAAGGCGATGACGATGAGCAGGGCGACCACGAGCAACCCGAGGTGGCGAGGCTTGAGGGCGGAGCGGAGCACTGAATGAGCGTAGTCGCGGCCTGCGCACGGGCGACTCCCGGCTCAGTCGCCCTCGGTCTTCTTGCCTCGGGAGACGACCTTCTTGTCAGGTGCGTAGACGACCTCGGAGTCCCTGTCCGTGTAGTCGAACTGGTTGAGGAAGAAGCGGATGGCGTTGATCCGGCCGCGCTTCTTGTCGTTGGACTTGATGACCGTCCACGGCGCGTGCTTGGTGTCAGTGCGCTCGAACATCGCCTCTTTGGCCGCGGTGTAGGCGTCCCACTTGTCGAGGCTCTCGAGGTCCATCGGCGAGAGCTTCCACCGGCGCA
This sequence comes from Knoellia sp. S7-12, assembly GCF_040518285.1. Taxonomy (GTDB): domain Bacteria; phylum Actinomycetota; class Actinomycetes; order Actinomycetales; family Dermatophilaceae; genus Knoellia. The sequence continues at coordinate 3,241,908 of NZ_CP155449.1, forward strand.
CGGGGTCGATCTGGCGGATGGCGAAGCGGGTGCGCTGCTCCTGCTGGGTCACGGAGAACCAGAGCTTCGTCACGTGGACCCCGGACTCGGCGAGCATGCGCTCGACTCGAGGCGCCTGGTTCATGAAGGCTTCGTATTCGTCGTCGCTGCAAAAGCCCATGACCCGCTCGACGCCGGCGCGGTTGTACCAGGACCGGTCGAACAGGACGATCTCGCCGCTCGTCGGAAGGTGCGGGATGTAGCGCTGGAAGTACCACTGTCCTGACTCGCGGTCACTGGGTTTGGTGAGCGCCACGACCCGCGCACCACGGGGGTTGAGGTGCTCGGTGAATCGCTTGATCGTCCCGCCCTTGCCGGCCGCGTCCCGCCCCTCGAAGAGGACGACGAACTTCTGCCCGGTGTCCTGCGCCCAGTACTGGAACTTGAGCAGCTCGATCTGGAGGAGGTACTTCTCCACGTCGTAGCCGTTGCGCTCCATGAGCTCGTCGTAGGGGTAGTTCTCGCGCCACGTCTCGACGGCCTTGCCATCGGGTGCGATGAGGGTCGGGTCGTCGCCCTGGTCGTCGCGAACGGTGTAGCCCTCGACCATGAGTTGGTCGATGTACTCACGAAGGTTCTGCTGCATGGCGCATGGATAACAGGCCAAGGTGACGAGCAGATGGACCATGAGCGGACGATCGGCGCGCAAAACTCGGTGGCCCGGTCCCGGCTCGGCCTCCTACGCTGGAGGTGCGATGCCGATCAAGACCTGGCCCTACGCCCTCGAGGCCGATGCCACTCCCCCGACCAGCGCCGACCGCTTCCTGTTGTGGCTGGTTCGGCGCCAGTGGCGAACCGTCGCAGCGGGAGCCGCGTTCGGCATCCCGTGGATGCTCTCAATCGCGCTCGTGCCAGCCGCGATTGGCAAGGCGATCGACGACGGACTCATCGCCCGTGACGGTCAGGCCCTGCTGCTCTGGGCTGGCGTCATCCTCGGCATGGGTCTCATCAGTGCTGCGACGACGAACCTGCGGCACTGGTACGCGGTGAGCAACTGGCTCTTCGCGGCCTTTCGCGCGGCCATCGTCACCGAGCGCGCGGTGCGTCGGGCCGGCCCCGCGCTGACACGGGACAAGCCTGCGGGTGAGGTGCTGACGGCCTTCGCCAACGACTTCTGGAAGCTCGGCATGGTCTTTGACGTGTCGGCGCGGTTCGCCGGGGCGATCATCAGCTTCATCGTCGTCTCGATCATCCTGCTGCAGGGCTCGCTGATGCTCGGACTCGTCATGCTCATCGGCGGCCCCTTGCTGCTCGCGTCACTGTCGTTCGTCATGCGCCCGCTCCAGAAGCGACAGGCGGCACAGCGTGAGGAGTCGGGCCAGCTCACGGCGCTCGGCGCCGACACCGTGACTGGGCTTCGTGTCCTGCGCGGCGTCGGTGGCGAAGAGAACTTCCTGGACCGGTATGCCGCACAGTCCAGTCGCGTGCGCGACGCAGGTGTGCGGTTGTCGGGTGTGCAGGCGTTGCTCGACGCGGCCCAAGTGCTGCTGCCCGGCGTCTTTGTCGTGGTCGTGACGGGCCTGGGCGCCCACCTTGCGGTGGCCGGTGAGATCACGCCGGGCGAGCTCGTGGCGTTCTATGGCTACACCGCGTTCCTCACGATGCCCCTGCGGACGGCGACCGAGTTCGTCAACAAACTCATCACGTCACGGGTCATGGCCGGGCGCCTCGTCTCGATCCTCGCGGCCCAGCCCGACCACCCGTCCCGAACTCGCCAATTCCTCCCCTCCGGGACGGACACGCCGGTCCCCAACGGGGGAATTGGCGAGTTCGGGACGGGAGGAGTCCTCGTGGACCCGGTGTCGGGCGTGCGGATCGAGGCGGGTGTCCTCACCGCCATCGTCTCGGCCCGCCCCGAGGAGACCGCCGACATCGCCGCTCGCCTGGGCCGCACCACTGCCGGTAGCCACGGGGTTCTCTGGGGTGGGGTCGGCATCGACGACCTGCCGATCGAGGAGGTGCGCCGCAGCATCGTCGTGTCGCAGTCCGACCCACACCTCTTCAGCGGTCCGGTCCGGCGTGAGCTCGGTGCCGACTTCACCCAAGGAGCCGACGACGACGCCCTCCTCGCAGCGCTGCACACGGCCGACGCCTCCGACGCTGTCGACTCGATCGACGGCGGCCTCGACGGCGAACTCGAGGAGCGAGGTCGCTCGCTCTCCGGCGGCCAACGCCAGCGTCTGGCCCTGGCCCGGGCGCTCCTGCGCGACCCCGAGGTGCTCATCCTCGTGGAGCCGACAAGTGCCGTCGACGCTCACACCGAGGCCCGCATCGCCGAGCGAATCCCCAAGCACCGCAGCGGTTCCACGACGGTCCTGGTCACGGCCAGCCCGCTGCTACTCGACCGGGCCGACACAGTCCTCGTCGTCGAGGACGGCATCGTGACCACCCACGGAACGCACCACGACCTTGTCCGCAACAACCCGGCATACCGACGCACCGTCCTGCGCGGAGAGGGGGACTGAACGATGACCCCGATCCTCGAACAACTCGGCGACACCGACCACGCCAAGCGCTCGCTCCCCATTGCGAGCCGTCAGACGGTCATCGCCCACACCCGCGTGCTCCTGCGCGACCACCGCCGACCCCTCTTCTGGGTCCTCGGGCTGCACGGTCTCGCCGCACTCGTCGGCCTCGTCGGGCCGTGGGTCGTCGGTCAGATCGTCCAGGAGATCACGCAGGACGGGCCCGCGCGTGCCAGCCTGCGACGCATCGACATCCTCATCGCCGTGCTCGTCACGGCGATCCTGGCGCAGGCGGTGCTGACCTGGCTCGCCCGCCGGGCCGCGTTCATCCTCTCCGAGCATGTGTTCGCGCGACTGCGTGAGGACTTCGTCCGCGATGCCGTCCGCCTGCCGCTGTCGACCCTCGAACGTGCCGGCACGGGCGACCTCGTGGCCCGCACGACCAATGACATCGAGGCGATGACCCACGTCATCCGCTTCGGCATCCCCGCCATCGTCGTGTCCGTCATGACGGTCACGGCCACCGTCATTGCAGCGATCGCGACATCGCCTCTGGCGGCCCTCGCCCTGCTCACTCCCCTGTTCCTCCATATCCCCTCGAGCGTCTGGTACCTCAAGCGCGCCGGTCGCGTCTACCTCTGGGAGCACGCGGCCTATGCCCGGCTGAATTCCGTTGGGGCAGAGACCATCGAGGGTCTGCGGACGATGGACAATCTGAGCCTGAGCGAGGGGCGGCGCGAGCGTTTCGACGAGGCTCTCGCCGAGGCGGGGCGCGCCGAACGGGTCGGCGTGAGCCTGCGACTGCGCTGGTTCCCGTGGCTCGAGATCGGCTTCTTCCTCCCCATCGCTGTCTCGGTGCTGTGGGGCGGTTGGCTCGCCTGGAACGGCCACATCTCCATCGGTGCGGCGACCGCGGTGACGCTCTACATCCAGCAGATGCTCGACCCGCTCGGTGACCTCATCAGCTGGCTCGACGAGATCCAGTTCGCGGCGACGTCGCTGTCCCGGGTGCTCGGTGTCGGGGAGGTCCCGCCCGACCGGGTGGCGACAGGTGAGCAGCCCCGCGGCGAGACCATCGAGGTCGAGGACGTCCGCTACTCCTATCGCGAGGGCAAGGACGTGCTCCACGGCGTCAGTCTGACGTTGCAGCCCGGTGAACGACTCGCCATTGTCGGCCCCTCCGGCGCGGGCAAGTCGACTCTCGGTCGCCTCATGGCCGGGATCGACGGCCCTCGCACCGGCCGGGTCACCGTCGGTGGCGTCCCACTCGTCGACCTCACCCTGTCGACCCTGCGCGGCGCGGTCGCCCTCGTCACCCAGGAGCACCACGTCTTCGTGGGCACCGTCGGCGAGAACCTGCGCCTTCCGCGGCCGACCGCCTCCGACGACGACGTGTATGCCGCCCTCTCGGCTGTCGATGCCGCCGCCTGGGTCCGGGCGTTGCCGAGTGGTCTCGAGACGACCGTGGGATCGGGTGGACACCCGCTCACCGAGGGCCAGGCGCAGCAGCTGGCGCTGGCCCGGCTCGTCCTCGCCGACCCCCACACCCTCGTGCTCGACGAGGCGACGTCACTGCTCGACCCGCGCGCGGCCCGCCACCTCGAGCATTCGCTCGCCGCGGTGACCCAGGGACGCACGGTGGTCGCGATCGCACACCGCCTGCACACGGCATACGACGCGGATCGGGTCTGTGTCGTCGAAGACGGACGGATCAGTGAGCTCGGCACGCACGACGAGCTCATCGCGCGTGATGGTGCCTACGCCGCGCTCTGGCGGGCCTGGCGGGATGAAGACTGAGAAGGATCAGACGGGGCGCAGGGCGGAGATCCCGAGGTCGCCGGTGTTGTCGACACGGTGGATCTCGCGCACCGCAGGGTTGTGAGCGGCCACCGCATCGATGCGTCGATAGGACTCTCCCTGCGCGGGACGACGGTCCACCTCACCCTTGTTGGGCCACAACGACATCGCCCGCTCGGCCTGCGCCGTGATCGTCAGCGACGGATTGACGCCGAGGTTGGCGGACACGGCTGACCCGTCCGTGACAGAGATGCCGGGGTGTCCCCAGAGCCGGTGATAGGCGTCAATGACACCCGTCTCAGGACTGTCACTGATCGCCACGCCACCCAGGAAATGTGCGGTCAGAGGCACGTCGAACACCTCGCCCCAGGTGCCGCCAGCGATCGTGTATTCACCAGTGAGCTTCTGGAGCCGCTCCGCAACCGCGAGCATCGACTCGTGACCGGCCTTGATGTAGGTCGGGTTCGGCTCGCCATGCCCCTGCTGCGAGGTGAGCCCGCGGCGACCGAAAAGCCCTCGACGACCCGACACCCGTAGTGAGTTGTCCCGGGACTGCATGACGAGCCCGATGACGGTGCGCTCACTCCATCGCCGCGTCATCGGGAACTGCTTGAGCAACGCCTGAGGCTCGCGCACCAGCTCGCGGAGGAACTCGACCGGTCGCGGTCGGCCGGTGTTGCCCGGCACGAGCAGCGTCGAGAGCAGGCCCATCACGTTGGACCCCGGCCCGTAGCGGACGTTCTCGACGTGGGTGTCCGCATCGGGGTGGAACGACGACGTGATGGCGATGCCGTCGGAGAGCGCCGCCTCGTCGCTCACGTGCTCCGTCATCGCACCGAGCAACGCCTCGCTGTTGGTGCGCGTCAGGTGGCCCAGCCGGTTGGAGATCTGCGGCAGTTCACCCTCGTCGCGCATCGCGTGCAGCAGAGTCTGCGTGCCCCAAGTGCCGGCCGCCACGATGACGTGCTTGGCCGTGATGACCCGCGCGTCCTTGCCGGCCAACGGCCCGGTCTGCTCGTGCAGCACCCGATAAATCTTGTCTTCAGAACCTTCGGCGTATGCCGGCCCACGCAGAGCGTGGGACCCGCGCGCGCCTTCCGCGCCCGGCACGACTCCCAGACGGGTCACGGTCCGCAGCGGCTCGATGACCACACCGAGGCCCTCGGCGAGGTGGAGGTAGTTCTTGCGCAGGGTGTTCTTGGCGCCGTGGCGGCAGCCGACCATGCAGTTGCCGCACTCGATGCAGCCGCGACGCCTGGGGCCAGCGCCACCGAAGTAGGGGTCCTCGACCTCGACGCCGGGCTTGCCGAAGAAGACGCCGACCGGGGTCTTGCGGAAGGTCTCGGGCACCCCCATGTCGTCAGCGACGTCGCGCCAGATCTGCTCGACCGGACCCTCGCAGGGGTTCTCGACGACGCCGAGCATCGCCGAGGCCGTCTCGTAGTGAGGGGCCAGCTCGTCGTGCCAGTCGGTGATGTGACCCCACTGCTGGTCGCGGAAGAACGGCTCCGGCGGCACATAGAGGGTGTTGGCGTAGTTGAGCGAGCCACCGCCCACACCGGCCCCCGCGAGGATCATGACGTCGGGCAGCTTGTGCACCCGCTGGATGCCATAGAGACCGAGGGCCGGCGCCCACAGGTAGTTGCGCAGGTCCCACGAGGTCTTGGCAAAGTCCTCGTCCTCGAAGCGGCGACCCGCCTCGAGCATGTGGACGGAGTAGCCCTTCTCGGCGAGCCGCAGTGCCGCGACCGAGCCGCCGAAGCCGGTGCCGATGACCACGACATCGACGTCGACCTCAGCAGCGGCCTCGACATCGACGTCATCGTTGACGTCGAGAGGTGCGGAAGTCACTTCAGGCCCAGCGCCTTCATCGCGCGCAGGGCGACCGTCATCCCTTGGGCGTACCTGCCCTCGGGCACACCGGGCAGCCCACCGAAACCGACGAGGTGCTGGGCGGTGACGTTCTGGGTCTCGGTGTACTTGACGATGCCCTCGCGACCGTGGCGACGGCCGATGCCTGAAGCCTTCATCCCGCCCATGGGCGCGCCGACGCTGGCCCAGGCCGCGGCGTACCCGTCGTTGATGTTGACCGTGCCGGTGCTGATCTGTGCGGCGATCCGACGACCGCGACGCACGTCGCGGGTCCACACGGAGGAGTTGAGGCCGTACTCGGTGTCGTTGGCCAACGCGATGGCCTCTTCATCGGAGCCGACCTCATAGACCGACACGACCGGGCCGAACGTCTCGCCGTCGCGGCAGACCATGGCCTCCGTGACGCCGGTGAGGACGGTCGGCTCGTAGACGAACGGACCGACGTCCGGGCGCGCCTGACCACCCGTGAGCACGATGGCACCGTGCGCGCGGGCATCCTCGACGTGCTGGGTCACGGTGTCGAGTTGGCTCTGACCGACAAGCGAACCCATGTCGTTGCCGTAGGCGAGCTCGGTGCCGAGTTTCATCGCCTCGACCGCCTCGACGAACCTGGTGACGAACTCACCGAAGATGTCACGGTGGACGAGGAGGCGCTCCGCGCTGATGCAGAGCTGCCCGGCAGAGGCGAAGCACGCTCGCACCGCTCCCGCGACGGCCCGCGAGATGTCGGCATCCGCCGCGACATACATGGAGTTCTTGCCCCCGAGCTCGAGGCTGAAGCCGACGAGCCTCTTGGCCGCGGCCTCGCCCACGGTGCGCCCGGTGGGTGTCGAGCCGGTGTAGCAGACGTAGTCGGCCTGGTCGACGATCGCCTGGCCGGTCGAGCCGCCCGGGCCGAGAACGACCTGGAAGACGCCCTCGGGCAGCCCCGCCTCGATCAGCAGCTCGTGACCCGCGAGGGCCGTGAGCGACGACTTCTGGTCGGGACGAAGGACGACCGCGTTGCCCGCCATGAGGGCCGGAAGCGCATCAGTGATCGACAGGCTCAACGGATAGTTCCAGGGTGACACGATGCCGACGACACCCTTGGGACGATGGCTGACGACGGTCTGTGACAGCACCGGGATCCCGCCCTGGACGTGCGAATCCTTGAGGTATGCCGCCGACGCTCGGGCGTAGTGCCGGGCGACCATCGCGCAGTCGGCGACCTCCTCGAAGGCGTGGCTGCGGGCCTTGCCGGACTCGAGCTGGATGAGGTCGAGCAGTTCGACCTGTCGCTCGAGCACGAGGTCGTGGAAGCGCAGGAGCACCTGGGCGCGACGGTCGATGCTGAGTCTGGCCCAGACGCGCTGCGCGGACCGCGCGGTGCCGATGGCGACCGCGACGTCCTCGGGCGTCGAGACCGGGAGCGACGCGAGTGGCGCCCCGGTCATCGGCGTGTGGCTCAGGTGCTGTTTGGCCCCCGGTCCGGCGACGACGCGCCGGGCGAGCTCACGCGCACGGGTCGGGTCCACGGCATACGTGGCGGTGGGGTCCAGCTCAGGGTCGGCGATGACATCGGTCATTACCTGAGAGTAACCAACAGAACCGGCCGCCAACAGAGGGTGTGACTCAGTCGCTCAGTTCAGTGCCTTCAGTCGACGTCGTAGGGCGCGACGACGATCTCGACCCGCTGGAAGTCCTTGAGCTCGGTGTAGCCGGTCGTGGCCATGGCGCGGCGGAGCGCACCAACGAGATTGGTCGTGCCGTCGGCGACCTTGCTCGGACCGAAGAGGACCTCCTCGAGCGAGGCGACTGCTCCGACCTCGACACGTTCGCCGCGGGGCAACTCCGGGTGGTGCGCCTCGGCGCCCCAGTGGAAGCCGCGGCCGGGAGCCTCGGTGGTGCGGGCCAGGGCGGCACCGAGCATCACTGCGTCGGAACCGCAGGCGATGGCCTTGACGATGTCGCCACTCGTGCCGACGCCACCGTCCGCGATGACGTGGACATAGCGGCCGCCGCTCTCGTCGAGGTAGTCGCGACGGGCCGCCGCGACGTCGGCGATGGCCGAAGCCATGGGCGCGTGGATGCCCAGGGTGCGACGGGTGGTGTGGGCCGCGCCGCCGCCGAAACCGACGAGCACGCCAGCCGCTCCGGTGCGCATGAGGTGGAGGGCCGCGGAGTAGGACGCAGCGCCACCGACGATGACGGGCACGTCGAGTTCATAGATGAAGCGCTTGAGGTTGAGCGGTTCGGCGCGGCTCGACACGTGCTCGGCCGAGACGGTGGTGCCGCGGATGACGAAGAGATCGACGCCCGCGTCGACCACGGTCTTCCAGAGCTGCTGCGTGCGCTGCGGCGTGAGTGCCCCCGCGACGGTCACGCCGGCCTCCCGGATGGTGCGCAGCCGCTCGACGATGAGCTCGGGAACGATCTCGGCCTGGTAGATCTCCTGCATCCGCGCGGTCGCGAGCGCCGGTTCAAGAGTGGCGATCTCGGCCAACAGTGGTGCCGGGTCCTCGTAGCGCGTCCACAGGCCCTCGAGGTCGAGCACCGGCAGTCCGCCGTGCCCGCCGAACGCGATCGCCGTCTCGGGTGACATCACCGAGTCCATCGGCGCAGCAATCACCGGCAGGTCGAAGTGGTAGGCGTCGATCTGCCACCCGATGGACACCTCTTCGGGGTCGCGCGTGCGCCGCGAAGGCACTACCGCGACATCGTCGAAGGAGTAGGCGCGCCGGGCACGCTTGCCACGTCCGATCTCGATCTCATTCACCCCCGCAGCCTAACCACGCCCAAGCTGAAGATCGGACTGGCGTCGAAGGATCCGGGGGGAGCACAATACTTTTGTGCGGGTTCCCCGCGTCCCGGCAACGACGCCGACTCCCACCCTTTTGCTCCGAGGAGCCTCGTTTGTCCAGCCCTGCCCAGATTGAGTACCCCGAGAAGATCGACGGGGCGGTCCTCAAGATCGCCGGTGTCGTCGTCCTCGGCGCCATCATGTCGATCCTCGACATCACCGTCGTCAACGTCGCACTCCCCGACCTTCAGGTCACCTTCACAGGCACTGACAACCCGCTGCCCTACTCGACCGTCGCGTGGACGGTCACGGCCTACACGTTGGCTCTCGCCACGGTCATCCCGCTCACGGGCTGGGCCGCTGACCGCTTCGGAACCAAGCGCCTCTACATGGCCGCGCTCACCCTCTTCACCCTCGGCTCGGCCCTGTGCGCCGCGGCCACGAGCATCAACATGCTCATCCTCTTCCGGGTCATCCAGGGCCTCGGTGGCGGTCTTCTCATGCCCCTTGGCATGGTGATCATGACCAAGGCTGCCGGACCGGCACGCATGGGGCGTCTCATGGCCATCCTCGGTGTGCCGATGTTGCTCGGCCCGATCCTGGGCCCGATCCTGGGCGGCTGGCTCATCGACGCCGTGTCCTGGCACTGGATCTTCCTCATCAACCTGCCGCTCGGCATCGCTGCCCTCGGCTACGCCTGGTGGGCCCTGGCCTCGGACAGCCCCGAGCCCTCGGAGTCCTTCGACTTCCTCGGTATGGCCCTGATGAGCCCGGGTCTGGCCGCCTTCCTCTACGGCATCTCCTCGATCCCCTCCAGTGTCGAGAAGCATGGGACCTGGGTCACGGCTCAGGTTCTCGGCTTCATCGCCGTGGGCATCGCGCTGATGGTCGCCTTCGTCTTCCACAGCTTCCGCCCGGAGCACCCGCTGCTCGACCTGCGACTGTTCAAGAACCAGAACCTCACCTGGTCGACGATCACCATGTTCATCTTCGCGGGCGCCTTCTTTGGCGGACTGCTCCTCGTCCCGACCTACCTGCAGCAGGTGCGCGGCGAGGGTGCTCTTGACGCAGGTCTGCTCGTTGCCCCACAGGGAATCGGCGCCATGCTGACAATGCCGATCGCCGGGGTCCTCGCGGACAAGATCCCGGTCGGCCGCATCGTGCCCGTCGGACTGGTCCTCATCACGGGTGGCATGTTCGCCCTCACCCAAGTCGACGGCACCACGTCCTACTGGGGCTATCTCATTCCCGTGCTGTTCGTCATGGGCCTTGGTATGGGTGCCACGATGATGCCGCTCATGACCTCGGCGCTCAAGACGCTCACGGCCCACCAGGTCGCCCGCGGTTCGACGCTGCTCAACATCTCGCAGCAGGTCGCCAGCTCCATGGGTGTCGCGATCATCTCGGTCGTTCTCACCAACGGGCTCAAGAACGACGATCTGGTCTCCCAGGCCGGTGGGTTCGCCGAGGCGTCCAAGGGCCTCGACCCGTCGCAGACCGGTGGGCTGCTCGAGAGGTTCCCGCTCGTCGGCGACATCCTCGGCCAGTTCCAGGACCCGGCTGCGGGCGCTGCGGCGCTACAGGCAGCTGTCCAGAACGCCATGGGCGAGGTGTTCGGCAACACCTTCCTCATCGCCGCGATCATGGTCGCGTTCACCCTCGTCTCGGCGGCCTTCCTCCCGCGCAAGCACGAAGAGAGCCACCTGCTCGACGACGCGGATGCCGCCGAGGTGGCGCCCCCGGTCGTCCTGCACTGACGCAGGCTCGGCACGACGAAGGACGGTCCACCTCTGAGGGGTGGGCCGGCCTTCGGCATGCTGGGCCCATGGAAGCCCCGCATCCCGGTCGCCACAACGCCATCACCGATGTCACCGGCATACGTGTCGGCCACGTGACTCGGGACGAACAGGGCTGGCTCACCGGTGTCACCGTCCTCGTTCCACCGTCCGGCACGGTCGGTGGCGTCGACGTCCGCGGCGGCGCTCCCGGCACGCGCGAGACCGACCTGCTCGACCCGGTCCGGCTCGTCGACCGCGTCGATGCCGTCGTGCTCGCCGGAGGGAGCGCCTTTGGTCTCGCGAGCGCCGATGGGGTGATGCAGGAGGCCTATGCCGACGGGCGAGGTTGGCCGCTCAGCACCGAGGACGTCTCCGAGGTCGTGCCGATCGTGCCTGCCGCGGTCATTCTCGACCTCGGGCGCGGTGGCGAGTTCAGCCACACTCCGTCCGCCGAGGACGGCGCAAGGGCCTGGCGCGAAGCCACCGACGGACCAGTGGCGCAGGGATCAGTCGGCGCTGGCACCGGCGCCCGTGCCGGCGGCCTCAAGGGTGGCGTCGGCACGGCCAGCGCCGTGGTCAACGGCGTGACCGTGGGAGCGATCGTGGTGGTCAACGCGATGGGCTCACCCTGCGCTCCTGACGGATCCCTGTATGCCGTCCGCTCAGGTCTCGCAGACGAGTTCACCGACACACCTGTGCCCGATCCCGCTGCGGCACAGGCCTATTGGGAGGCTCTCGCCGCCGCCGAGGCAGAGCTGCGGGCCGGTATGGCGACGACGATCGGGGTCGTGGCGACGGACGCGACGCTCACGAAGGTCCAGTGCCGCAAGCTCGCCGAGGTGAGCCACGACGGACTGGCCCGGGCCCTGTCACCGGCGCACACGGCATACGACGGAGACACGATCTTCACCCTCGCGACAGGTGAGCGGGAAGCGCCAGGCGACCTCGATCTCGTGCACCTCCAGACCGCAGCGGCCGACTGTGTCACGCGCGCGATCGGTCACGCGATGTTGGCGGCGACCTCGATCGACCGCACCGCCGACGAAGGCATCGCGCTCAGCGACTGGGCGGCTGCGCTCACTGGAAAGGTACCCGGGTAGACAGCACTGGTACCATGGTGCCATGGCCCTCAACATCAAGAATGAGCGCGTGGTGACACTGGCCCGCGATGTTGCCGCCCGGACCGGCACCACTCAGACCGGTGCCATCGAGAGTGCCCTGGAGCGCTACCTCGCCGACCTCATTCGTGAGGCCGAGAGCGACACGAAGAGGCGTCGGCTCGACCAGCTCCTGGCCGAGATCGATGCCGAGCGAGTCGTGGGCGGACCCACGGCGCAGGAGATCATGGATGACCTGTACGACGACGTGACCGGCCTGCCTCGATGATCGTCGACTCTTCTGCCATCGTCGCCATCCACGAAGACGAACCCGAGCGTGAGGCCTTCATGGAGTTGCTTGGTGGTGATGCTCGCAGTCGGATGTCTGCGGCGACCTACGTCGAATGCGCCATCGTCCTCGACCGGCTGCCGTCGGTGCGCATCGAGAGCCGACTTGATCAGCTCCTCGAAGCGACCGGTGTGCAGGTTGTCTCGCTCACGCCGGAACAGGCGCGCGTGGCCCGGGAGGCGCACCAGCGGTTCGGACGCGGCTCTGGTCATCCGGCGAGGCTCAACCTCGGCGACTGCTTCTCCTATGCCTTGGCCAAAAGCGAGGACGAGCCGCTGCTCTTCAAGGGCGACGATTTCGCCCATACGGATGTCAAGGACGCCACACACGGCTGATCAGCAGCCGCAGGCGACGTATCGCGGATCAGCGTGACGAGGAGTAGTTCGGCGCCTCGGCAATGCCGTGGATGTCGTGCGGGTGACTCTCCTTGAGTCCCGCCGTGGTGATGCGGACGAACTGGCCCTTGGCCTTGAGCTCGGGCACGGTGCGTGCACCGACATAGAACATCGACTGGTGCAGACCGCCCATGAGCTGGTGGACGACGGCGCCGAGCGGGCCTCGGTAGGGCACGCGACCCTCGATGCCCTCGGGGACCAGCTCATCGTCACTGGTGACGTCGGCCTGGAAGTAGCGGTCCTTGGAGTAGGACTTCTTGCCGCGCGAGGCCATGGCCCCGATCGAGCCCATGCCGCGATAGGCCTTGAACTGCTTGCCGTTGACGAAGACGAGTTCACCGGGCGACTCTTCACAGCCACCGAAGAGCGAACCGATCATCACCGAGTCCGCCCCAGCGACAAGGGCCTTCGCGATGTCACCGGAGTATTGGAGGCCGCCGTCACCGACGACGGGGACACCGGCCGCACGACAGGCGAGCGATGCCTCATAGATCGCGGTGACCTGCGGGACACCGACACCGGCGACCACCCGCGTGGTGCAGATCGAGCCCGGCCCGACACCGACCTTGACACCGTCGGCACCGGCATCGACGAGGGCCTGGGCCCCGGCGCGGGTGGCGACGTTGCCGGCGAGGATCTGCACGTGCTTGGTCGCCGGGTCGCTCTTGAGCCGCTTGATCATGTCGAGCATGAGTCGGGCGTGACCGTTGGCGACGTCGGGCACGAGGATGTCGACGCCCGCGTCGACCAGGGTCGTGGCTCGCTCCCATGCGTCTCCGAAGTAGCCGACAGCCGCACCGACGAGCAGTCGCCCCGATGCATCCTTGCTCGCGTGGGGGAACTGCTCGGACTTGACGAAGTCCTTGACGGTGATGAGGCCGGTGAGTCGACCCTCTCCGTCGACGAGCGGCAGCCGCTCACGCTTGTGCTGGCGCAGCAGGCTCGTCGCTTCTTCGTGGCTGATGTCCTCGGGTCCGGTGATGAGGGGCATGTGCGTCATCACGTCGCGCACCAGGGTCGTGGCCCACTCGGCGACGGGCGTGAAGCGGAGGTCACGGTTGGTGACGATGCCGAGCAGGTGGCGCCCCTCATCGAGGACCGGCAGGCCGGACACGCGATAGCGGCCGCACTGCTCGTCGAGCTCCTCGAGCGTGGCGTCGGGGCCGATCGTCACGGGGTTGGAGATGCGACCGGTCTGGGTGCGCTTGACGAGGTCGACCTGGTAAGCCTGATCCTCGATCGACAGGTTGCGGTGGAGGATCCCGAGGCCACCTTGGCGGGCCATCGCGATGGCCATGCGTGCCTCGGTGACCGTGTCCATGGCGGCGGAGACGAGCGGCACCCGCAGGCTGATGTCGCGGGTGACCCGCGACGTCGTGTCGACCTCGCTGGGAATGACGTCGGTCTCGCCCGGCTGCAGCAGGACGTCGTCATAGGTGAGTCCGAGCGCGGCGAACGGTGCAGGGAGGGCGGGCTGCGCGGCTTCAGCGGCCGAGAGGGCGGGGGCCTGCGCCTCAGTGGCGTACGGTGCCGGCGCCGGAGCAGCGGGCTCGGCCTCGAGGTGGGTGGAGTGACGGTCAACACCAAGGCTCATTGCCCAAGTCTAGAGCAGCCCCTGCGCGGCCTCGGACTCGTGAAGGCGCTGTCGAGGACCTGACAAGGACCTGTCCAGATGCTGGCGAGAAAAAGTTGGCCGGAGAACTCGCTGACCTGCGGATTTACGCCTTGCTACCGGACTTTGCCAACTTCTTACCTGCTCCAGACCCGCCCCTTGCCAAGCCGTTCCTAGCCTGATGCTGCGCACGAGGGGCGTGTGACAAAGGGTCGCCGACGACGAGGTCGACCGTCACGGACAGGAGGGGTCATGACTGACATCGCACGACTGCCGAAGCCGACACTTGATGTCTGGGAATGGCAGTTCGACGGGCACTGCCGTCAGGTGAGCCCCGAGGTCTTCTTCCACCCGGAGGGCGAGCGCGGCAATCAGCGACGCAGCCGCGACGATCGTGCCAAGGCGGTTTGCGACACGTGCCCGGTGCTCAAGCTGTGCCGGGAGCACGCGCTCTTGTCGAGGGAGCCCTATGGCGTGTGGGGCGGCATGACCGAAGAGGAGCGCATTCGCATCCTCAACCAGCGTGAACTCGCGAGCTGACCAGCTCAGCAGCGAGTCATCAAACGGCCGGATGGCCGGGAGCGACCAGGGACGCTCTCGGCCGCCGGCTCCGCCGTCGGGTGGTTGGGAGCGACCAGGGACGCTCTCAGCTGCCCGACAACCTTGTGTCCGCAGGGGTGTTCGTGAGTCAGCCGAGCATGAACTCGACGCCCGCCGCGGCATGGATCCGAGTCGTGTCATAGAGCGGCACCGTGCTGTCCGGTGCGCCGACGAGCAGCGTGATCTCCGTGCAGCCGAGGATGACTGCCTCAGCGCCCTGGTCGACGAGCGAGGCGATCACGTCCCGATAGGTGTCGCGTGACGCGTCGAGCACGACGTCGCGGCAGAGCTCGTCATAGATGATCCGGTGGACCTCCGCTCGAGCAGGAGCGTCCGGGACGATGGCGTCGAGCCCCTTGGCGCGCAGCCGCCCGACATAGAAGTCCTGCTCCATCGTGAAGGCCGTGGCGAGCAGTCCGACGCTGCTGACACCGTCGGCCACGATCGCGTCCGCCGTCGCATCAGCGATGTGGAGCACCGGGAGGCCGGACGCTTCCTCGAGCTCGTCGGCCACCTTGTGCATCGTGTTGGTCGCGATCAGCAGGGCTTCGGCGCCACCACGGGCAAGCCCTTGCGCCGCCTTCGACAGGATCGTGAGCGTCGCGTCCCAGTCACCGTCGTGCTGAGCCTGCGCGACGGGATCGAAGTCGACACTGTGGAGCAGGAGCTGGGCCGAGTGCAGCCCGCCGAGCCGGGCCACGACCCCCTCGTTGAGCAGGCGGTAGTAGCTCTCCGTGCTCGTCCAGCTCATCCCACCGAGAACTCCGAGCGTGCGCATGGTTCGCACACTAGGGCAAGTGCTGACCGAGCCTCGGCCCCTATCCTTGGGCCGTGACAACCACCGAGATCCCCATCGCCGGCGAGAGCATCCGCCTCGGCCAGCTCCTCAAGTTCGCGTCCGTCGTCGAGGACGGCGCCGACGCCCGCGCCGTCGTCGAGGCGGGCGAGGTCACGGTCAACGGTGAGGTCGATACGCGCCGCGGCCGCCAGGTGCGCCCCGGGGACACCGTGACCTACGCCGGCGAGACGTTCTCGGTCGTCGCTGAAGACTGATCGACTTCTTGCGCAATCCGTCGGGAGGAGCACAGCGGGGGACGACGGATTGCGCAAGAAGTCGGGGATTGTTGTCAGCTCAGGGTGCGGGCGGCATACAGCGGATGAGGGTGACGTCTCCGCCCACGGTGACGTCGCCCGCGGAAAAGGGGACGAGCAGGACGTCACCGGCGCGCACGTCGAGCGTTCCGTGCCGGGACGTGAAGCTCCCCTGTCCGTCGACAACCACGACTGCGGCGTATGCCGCTGCGACCGTCACATCGCCCGTCACCGGACGCACGACCTCGGCTCGGAAGTAGGCACTCGCCTCTTCGGGAAGCGCCGACCCGGAGTCCTCGACGTCGACCCACCGTCGTCTCAAGGTGGCGAGACGCTCTGCCGTCACGGGACCGTGGTCGACACTCTTCAGCGCGACCGGGCGCTCGAGTCCGAGGAAGGCATGATCGAGCTCGAGCCCAAAACGCCTGTGTTCCAACATGACTGAGAAGTCCGTGGGTTCTTGGAGCTCGAGGATGAGGACACCCTCGCCGATGGCGTGCGGTTGTCCGGCCGGGACAAGAACGGCGTCCCCGGCCGAGACCTCGATCGGGTTGAGCGCGGCCAGGAGCCGGTCGTCCTGGGCATCCACCAACTCCTCGAGATCGATCGCGGACAGCTCATCGCGAAATCCCACCCAGACCGTGGCGTCCGGCTCGGCCACGAGCACGATCCACGCTTCGGTCTTGCCGTGGTCACAGTCGAGGTGTGCGGTGGCGAACGCGCGGCTCGGGTGCGAGTGGACCGGGAGACGCTCACCACTGTCGAGCAACTTCGTGAGCAGGTTGGGGTCGCCACCGAAACGCGCGACGTGGGCCTCACCGAACCACCCGTCTGCGTCAGCAGCGAACGCCTCGGGGAGCTCGAGGCCCCCGTCGAGGGTCGTCACTCCCCCGCCCCCCTCGGCGAAGAGCCGTGCCGTGGAACCGATCCAGTCCTCCGGGCGGTAGCCGTCGAAGTCCGGTGTCGCCTCAAGACCGCGGAAGGCGAAGATGCGCTCGCCCCCGCGATAGAACCGTCGTGGCGTGTTGGTCGTCAGTGAGGCAGTGGCGGCAACAGCCGTGCTCGTCGACGTGTCGGTCATGGACGGGCCTTCCGGGGAGTGAGAGATGAAGGGAGACGGCCGGACTCGCGCACGATGAGCCGCGTGGGCATGATCACCGTCTGGGAGGGTGACTCGTCGCCGAGGAGTCGGGCGAAGAGCTGGAGGACGGCCTTCTGGCCGATCGATGCCGGGTCCTGGTGGATCACGGTGACGGACGGCTCGATGAGGTCGGCGAGCTCGAAGTCGTCGTAGCCGACGAGCCCCATCTGGACGCCGGCCTGCCGCATGGCGTGCAGGGCAGCCAAGGTGACCCGGTTGTTGCCGGTGATCACGGCCGTCACCGGGGTGCGCTCGCGCGCCCAGCTGCCCAGCCGCTCAGCGAGGGAATCGGGCGTGTGCGGGCCCATGGCGATCCTGGTGTCGCCGGGCAGCCCTAGGGCGTCGTGGATCGCGACGAAGGCTTCGCGTCGTTGCCTTGCGGTCCAGAACTCGGCGTCGTCGCCGAGCAGGGCGATCCGACGGTGGCCGTGGGCCACGAGGTGCTCGACGGCGCTGCGCACCCCGCCCGCGTTGTCACTGATGACTGTGTCGCACGGTTCACCACGCACGGGTCGGTCGACATAGACGATCGGGGTGCCACTGGCGGAGACGGTCGGGTCGGATGCCGGTCGCTCCCCGGCCGGGACGACGATGAGACCATCGACCCGACGGTTGATGAGGCCCTCGAGGACGACGCGCTCACGTGTCGGCGAGCCCTCGGCGGACGCGGTGATGAGCTGGTGCTGACGAATTCTGGCCTCACGCTCAACTGCCGCTCCGATCTGCGAGTAGAAGGGGTTCGCAAGGTCCTCGACGACGAGCGCAATGGTCTGGGTGCGCCCCTGCCGCAGGATGCGCGCACCGTCGTGCCGCATGAACCCGATGCGGTCGATGACGCCGCGCACGCGCAACTCGGTGTCGCTGCGCACCCCCGGCTCGCGATTGACCACCCTCGACACGGTCTTGACGGAGACATGGGCCTCCTCCGCCACGTCCGCCATGGTGGGGCGTGCGGATGTCCGTTTTCCTGACAACGCTGTCACGTGCTGATCACACCAAAATATGCGCCGCGCAGCAACGTGAGTTCGCCACCCGGGTCGGCCAGGGACGGTTTTGTCCGATTCAATGTCGCTACCGGACAAGGTGGCGGGGTGGCGTTGCGGAGCGGACGGCATACGGACAAGGTCGTCACGACGACCGATCGCGGGAGATCGGTTCAAGCTCAACGACGAGCCCGGAGGAAACATGCGCCTGACTACCGCCGTCCCCAGAGGACTGACCGCAGGAGCCGTTGCGCTCGCTCTCGGATGGGCTTGCGCCCCCGGGACCGCAGCCGCAGTTCCCCCGCAGGCAGCCCCGCTGACTGCCATGACGGAAGGGGGCGCATGGTCGACGTCGTTCGAGGCAGGCCAGCCGCAACCCCTCGTCTCAACCGTCGAGGTCGACTCCACCGGGCCACGACAGCAGAACGTCACCGGGGGTGCCGCCGCCGACGGGAGCCTGCTCGGATCCGTCACCGGCGTGACGGCGAGCGCAGAGAACGCACCCGGTGAGGTCGCCGCCAACCCGAGCGACGCCAACCCCGACACGAAGTGGCTCGCGTTCGCCTCGACCGGCTGGGTCCGCTACCAGCTCGCCGCGCCGAAGCGTGCGCTCACGTGGTCGATGACCTCGGGTGACGACGCCCCCGAACGCGACCCCAGGAACGTCACCCTCCAGGGCTCGACCGACGGCGCGAGCTGGACCGACGTCGACCAGCGCACCGGAGTCACGTTTGCGGGTCGCAAGACCAAGCAGACCTTCACGGTGACCACGCCCGGCGACTACGGCTTCTACCGCCTCAACGTCACGGCCAACCAGAGCGGCGGCATCATCCAGCTCGCCGACTGGAACCTCTTTGGCGCCATCGACCCGGTCGAACCCGCGTTGACCCCGATGGCCTCGACCGTGGGCTCCGGTCCGCGCTCCGGCTTCAACATCAAGTCCCAGGTCGGCTGGACCGGCGTCAAGGCGATGCGCTACGGCGGCCGGCACACGGCAGCGGGACGCGGCTTCGCGTGGAACCGGCTCTTCGACGTGGATGTGCCTGTGGGACAGCGGTCCCAGCTCACCTACAAGATCATCCCGGACATGATCACGGGTGACCTGAGCTATCCATCGACCTACACGGCTGTCGACCTGCGCTTCACCGATGGGACCTACCTGTCGGCCCTCGGCACGACCGACAGCAATGACACGAGCGCTTCGCCCAACGGGCAGGGTGTCGGCAAGATCCTGTATGCGGCGCAGTGGAACTCGGTCGTCATCGACCTCGGCGACAAGGCACAGGGCAAGACGATCGACGCCGTCCTCCTCGGCTACGACAACACCGCGAACCCCACGAAGGAAACGACCTTCGGCGGCTGGGTGGACGACCTCAAGATCGACCCCGCACCAGTCGCGCTCGACCGCTCCAGCCCGACGGATGCTGTGGACGTGCGTCGCGGGACCAACTCCAGTGGGTCCTTCTCGCGCGGCAACAACCTGCCGATCAGCGCTGTTCCCAACGGTTTCACGTTCTTCACGCCCGTCTCGGACGCCAACTCGCAGTCTTGGCAGTACTACTACCAGGCCGGCAACAACGCCCAGAACCGTCCGATGCTCCAGGGGCTGGGGATCTCGCACGAACCCTCCCCATGGATGGGTGACCGCAACCAGATGTCGGTCATGCCCTCGATCGCCCAGGGCGTGCCGACAGGCAGTGCCTCCGGTCGGGCCCTCGCCTACGACCACGCCGATGAGGTCGCTCGCCCGGACCACTACCGCGTGAACCTCGACGGCGGCATCGTCGCCGAGACCGCGCCCGCCGATCACGGCGGGGTGTGGCGCTTCACCTTCCCCGAGAGCGCGCCAACCGGCAGCCTCGTGCTCGACACGGTCGACAACAACGGCACCTTCACCGTGGACCCGGCAGCGGGCACGATGAGCGGCTGGGTCGACAACGGCAGCGGTCTCTCCGTGGGACGCAGTCGGATGTTCGTCTACGGCGTGTTCGACCGCGCAGCCACGGCGACCGGTGTTGCCCCGTCCGGGCACACCGGCACCCGCTACGCGAAGTTCGACACGACGACCGACCGCAGCGTCGAGCTGCGGATCTCCACGTCCTTCATCTCGCTCGACCAGGCCAAGCGCAACCACGGCCTCGAGCTCGCTGGGCGCACCTTCAACGACGTCCAGGGCGACGCCAAGGCCAAGTGGGACGAGCGGCTCAACGTCGTCGAGGTCGAGGGGGCGAGCGACTCCGAGACGCGCACGCTCTATTCGAACCTCTACCGACTCAACCTCTATCCGAACAGCCAGTTCGAGAACACCGGCACGGCATCGGCACCACGCTTCCAGTACGCCAGCCCGGTCTCGCCCAAGTCCGGCAACGCGACTGCGACGACGACGAATGCGCCGATCAAGGACGGCAAGATCTACGTCAACAACGGCTTCTGGGACACCTATCGGACTGTGTGGCCGGCCTACTCGCTGCTCTATCCGGAGGTGGCAGCGGAGATCGCTGACGGCTTCGTCCAGCAGTACCGCGACGGCGGCTGGGTCGCCCGTTGGTCCTCGCCGGGCTACGCCGACCTCATGACCGGCACCAGCTCGGACGTCTCGTTCGCTGACGCCTTCGTCAAGGGCGTGGAGTTGCCCGACAAGGTCGGCACCTATGACGCCGCCCTGAAGAACGCGACCGTGCTCCCGCCCTCGTCCGGGGTCGGCCGCAAGGGACTGGCGACGTCTCCGTTCCTCGGCTTCACCCCTGAGAGCACGCACGAGAGCGTCTCGTGGGGACTCGAGGGACTCATCAACGACTTCGGCATCGGCAACCAGGCCGCGAAGCTCGCCACCGACCCCAGCGTCCCTGCCGCACGGCAGGCCAGGCTCAAGGAGGAGTCCGAGTACTTCCTCAAGCGCTCCACGGCATACACGAACCACTTCGACCCCGAGAACGGGTTCCTGCGGGTGCGTTCGGCCAACGGTGAGTTCGCGCCGAACTTCGACCCCGAGGTCTGGGGCGGCGGCTACACCGAGACCAACGGCTGGAACTTCGCGTTCCACGCGCCGCACGACGGCAACGGACTCGCCAACCTCCTCGGAGGGCGTGAGGCGCTGGCCGACAAGCTCGACGAGTTCTACTCGACTCCCGAGACCGGCACCAAGCCCGGGAGCTACGGCGGAATCATCCACGAGATCATCGAGGCCCGCGACGTCCGGATGGGCATGTTCGGGATGAGCAACCAGGTCTCGCACCACATCCCCTACATGTACAACTGGACCGGCAAGCAACACCGGACCGCCGAGACGGTGCGAGAGATCCTGCGCCGGCTCTATGTCGGTGGCGACATCGGCCAGGGCTACGCGGGCGACGAGGACAACGGCGAGCAGTCGGCCTGGAACACCCTCTCCTCGCTCGGCATCTACCCGTTGCAGGTCGGTTCGGCGCAGTGGGCCGTGGGCTCGCCGAAGTTCACCAAGGCGACCGTGCACCGCACCAAGGGAGACCTCGTCGTCAACGCCCCGAACAACTCGGAGCGCAACATCTACGTGCAGAAGCTCACCGTCAACGGTGAGGGGCACCAGGGTGTATCGATCCCGCACGACAAGCTCGCGGGTCCGACGACGATCGGCTTCGCCATGGGCGCGACACCGTCCGACTACGGCACCAAGGCCAACGCCGCTCCGCCGTCGCTGACCAAGGGAGGCGCCATGCCGGCTCCCCTGCGGGACGCGACCGGGCCCAACGCAGGGACGGTCACCGCACCCGCGGCGACCACGCCCGGCGCCCTGTTCGACAACAGCTCCACGACGGCGACGACGTTCAACACGGCGACCCCGACAGTGGCCTACACCCTCTCGGGGATCGGCCAGCGAGCGACGTTCTATTCACTGACCAACGGTGCAGCTGCGGGAGAACCCTCCACGTGGCGAGTCGAGGGCAGCAAGAACGGTCGGACCTGGGAGACGATCGACAGCCGCACCGGTCAGGCGTTCGCCTGGCGCACCCAGACGCGGCCGTTCAAGATCGCCGAACCAGGCACCTACACGTCCTACCGCCTCGTCGTCACGGCGAGCACCGGGACGCCGACCCTGTCCGAGATCGAGTTCCTCACCGACGGCTCCAAGGCCGAGAACGCCGGTGTCAAGGTGAGTGCGTCGACCAGCCTCGAAGGCATCGAGGGCCAGAAGATCGGCGGCACAGTCGCCACCTTCTCCGGCGGCAAGGGCACGTCGGCGGCCGACTACTCGGCCACCATCTCGTGGGGTGACGGCAGCACCTCCGCCGGGACCATCACGGCCGGCGACCTCGGGTCCTACTCGGTCAAGGGTGAGCACACCTACGACGAGCCGGGCTACTACGAGACCGTCGTCACCGTGAAGGACAGCAAGGGCACGGTCACCGGCATCGGTGGTGTGACGGTGCACCAAGCCGTCGTGCCGTCGTACGCCTCGGGCTTCAATCTGGTCTGCATCGGCGAGCCGGGCGAGGAAAGCACCTGTGACGGCGGCCAGGCAGGCATCTCACGTCCCGCCCTCGTCGAAGCGGGTGCCTCACCGGGCAAGCTCCTCACCGTCCCGGGAACCGACCTGCGGTTCTCGATGCCGGCGATTCCCGCCGGTGAGAACGACAACGCCACCGGGGCCGGGCAGACGCTCCCCGTCACCCTCGCCCCCGGCGCAACCAGGCTGAGCCTCATCGGCACGGCGACCCAGAGGAACCAGGACACCGTCGGCACGGTGACGTTCACGGACGGCACCACCACGGCATACCCGATCCAGTTCGGAGACTGGTGTGGTTCGGCCCAGTTCGGCAACGTGATCGCCGTCGAGATGACGTCGAGGCTCAACGGCACGAGCACGGACGGCTGCCACCTCAAGCTGTTCGCGACCGCGCCGCTGACCATCCCCGCGGGCAAGACCGTGGCGTCGGTGACCCTGCCGACCCAGGCGGGCGACCCCCGCTCCGCCGGTCGGATCCACGTCTTCTCCGTGGCGGACAACGGCACTCCCCTGACGGTGACGCCTGCCTCGGGCGCGACCGCCAAGGCCGGCGTTGCCTCAACCGTGACCCTCGGAACGGCCAGCGGAGGCGTGCCTGCCGAGAGCGGCTACTCCGCCCGGGTCGCCTGGGGTGACGGCAGCCCGACCACGGACGCCACGGTCACCGTGGCCGCCAACGGCACTGCCACCCTCAGTGGCTCGCACACCTGGGCAACGCCCGGGTCCTACACCGTGCGCGTCCTCGTGGGTGACAGTCGCAACGACACCGTGGCCGCAGTGACGGTGAACGTGACCTGAGCCCCTCGTCTCACCGGCGAGAAACGCGTATGCCGCGTGCTCCCCCTGTGCGGGAGCGCGCGGTATGCGTGCGTGTGGCCCGGACTCGTCGGCCACCGTGCGTCAATGGGCCCTGCGTGAGAGTTCGCCCGTGCCCTGCTCCAGAACATGCCTCACCAGTTCGATCCGCGAGCCTAGGTTGAGCTTGATCCGAATGGTGTGGACGTGGTTCTTCACGGTGTTCTGACTGATGTAGAGCTGGGCCGCGATCTCCCTGTTGGCCTTGCCCTGCGCAACCAGGCCGAGGATCCTGCGCTCGTGGTCACTGAGGCGAGTGGCAGTTGACTCCACGGGCGGCTCAAGGCCCAGACGCGACAGGTCGTCGATGAGCCGAGTGGTCAGACGCACAGGAATCAGGGTCTGCCCCCGGTGCGCCAGCCGCATCGAGTCGATGATCTGCTGGGCTGGAAACTCCTTGAGGAGATAGCCACTCGCGCCCGCCGTGATCGCGGCGATCAGGTCGGCTTCGTCCTCGGACTCCGTGAGGATCAGGACCATCGTCCGCGGCGCCCTCGCCTTGATGGCCCTGCACGCCTCGATCCCGTTGTTCCTCGGTAGTCGATGGCCAAGGATGACCACATCCGGGTCGAGGTCCACACAGCTCGTGACGGCCTCCCAACTGGATGCGACGTCGGCAACGATGTCGATGTCGGGTTCGACGCCCAACACGGCCCGCATTCCGCTGAGATAGAGATCGTGATCGTCCGCAATGACGATGCGCACCTGTGCACCACCTCTCTCCCAGGACACTTCGCTGTGTTCGTTGTCCGTCGGAGGACCGCACTTTCGACACCAGGAGCTGACCCTCACGACGGCAGATTTTCCGGCGAATCTACGCGCAGGCTCCGCACACACGCGCTCCTGCGTGTGTGCGGACGTTCCACCCAATATCGCGCTCGACTGCCGCTACCTTGACGACATGGAGGGCACCCCATCGGCTCACGGCAGCGACTTCGCGTCGACGCTCGATGCAGCCATCCGAGCCCGCGGTCTCACCCTCCCGGCGGTGCACCGACGCCTCAATCACCTGGGAACCCCGATCAGTGAGAGTGCCCTGAGGTCCTGGCGCGCGGGAGCACGACGTCCCGAGCACAGACACTCCCTCGACGTGCTGGACAACCTCGAGGACACGCTTCGACTGGCGCGAGGCGACCTGTCCGCTCGCCTCGGTCCTTCTCGTCGACTGCGCCGCAGCCGCGAGGATGCTGCGGACGACATCCTGGGTACGCCGGGGGCGCTTCGACCTCTGTTGGAGGCGATCGCCTGCGCGGATCTCGGTGAGCTGGAGAGGCTGGGCGACAGCCTCGTCATCGACATCGGGGTGGATCGGCGCGTACGGGCCGCCTCCAACCGGAGTCTGTGGCGAGCTCGCGTCGAGGACGGCCGCCGTTTCCTTGTCCCTCTGGCGATCGACGCACCGACCGAGACCAGACCGACCCTCTCGGTGGTGGGTGCCGAGGAAGGTCGTTCGGCCTACGATCCCGTCACGGGCTGGGCGGTGTGGGAGTTGCTCCTCCCGCGCGGTCTCTCGATCGGAGAGACAGCCGTCGTCGAGTGGTCCTACGCCGACATCGCAGACTCCGAGGACGTCGACAACTTCGGGTGCATGGCCGAGAGGCGGATGGCCCATGCGGAGCTGTGGGTTCGCTTCGACGGCGACCCCCCGCGATGGATCGAACGGTTCGTGGAGGACGACACGGGCTTGTCCACCACCGTCGTCCGACCCACGGGGAAGTCTGTCCATCACACGGTGCAGGACTTCGGCCCCGGACTCTTCGGGCTCCGGTGGGCCTGGTGACACGACGCGGCGTCAACGAGCAGACGTCGCCAGCGGTGAGAAACGCGTATGCCGCGCGCCCCCCTGTACGGGAGCACGCGGCATACGCGCTTGTGTGTCAGAGGCCTTGCGGCCTCAGATCAGCTTCAGTGCGAGTGACCGTGACCGCCGCCGTGGCCGGCCCCGCCGTCCTCGTCGACCTTCTTCTCGACGACGAGCGTGTCGGTGGTGAGGACCATCGACGCGATCGACGCGGCGTTGCGCAGCGCGGACCGGGTCACCTTGACCGGGTCGATGACGCCGGCCTTGATGAGGTCTTCGTACTCGCCGGTCGCGGCATTGAGGCCCATGCCCGGCTCGAGCTCGGAGACCTTGGCGACGGCGACGTAGCCCTGGAGGCCAGCGTTCTCGGCGATCCAGCGCAGCGGCTCGGCTGCGGCCTTCTGCACGATCGTGGCGCCGACCTTCTCGTCACCCTCGAGACCGAGCGTGTCGATGACCTTGACGGCCTGGATGAGAGCGGAGCCGCCACCGGCGACGATGCCCTCTTCGATGGCCGCGCGGGTCGCCGAGATGGCGTCCTCGATGCGGTGCTTCTTTTCCTTGAGCTCGACCTCGGTGTGGGCGCCGACCTTGATGACGCAGACGCCACCGGCGAGCTTGGCGAGGCGCTCCTGGAGCTTCTCGCGGTCCCAGTCGGAGTCGGTGCGCTCGATCTCGGCCTTGATCTGGTTGACGCGACCGTCGACCTCGGCCTTGTCGCCGGAGCCGTCGATGATCGTCGTGTTGTCCTTGGTCACGACGACGCGACGAGCCTGACCGAGGACGGTGAGGTCGGCCGTGTCGAGCTTGAGCCCGACCTCTTCGGCGATGACCTGACCACCGGTGAGGACGGCGATGTCCTGGAGCATCGCCTTGCGGCGGTCGCCGAAGCCGGGAGCCTTGACCGCGACGACGTTGAACGTGCCGCGGATCTTGTTGACGACCAGCGTCGACAGGGCCTCGCCGTCGATGTCCTCGGCGATGATCACAAGGGGCTTGCCCGACTGGACAACCTTCTCGAGCACCGGGAGGACGTCGGCGATGGCCGAGATCTTGCCCTGGTTGATGAGCACGTAGGCGTCCTCGAGGACAGCCTCCATGCGCTCGGGGTCGGTGACGAAGTAGGGCGAGATGTAGCCCTTGTCGAACTGCATGCCCTCGGTGAACTCGAGCTCGGTGGAGGCGGTTGAGGACTCCTCGACGGTGATGACGCCGTCCTTGCCGACCTTGTCGAACGCGTCCGCGATGGTCGCGCCGATCTCCGGGTCCTGGGCGGACAGGGAGGCGACGGAAGCGATCTCTTCCTTGCCGTCGACCTCGCGAGCCGTCTCGAGCAGCTTGTCGGACACGGCGTCGACAGCCTTGTCCATGCCGCGCTTGAGGCCGGCCGGAGCCGCACCGGCGGTGACGTTGCGCAGACCCTCGCGGACCATGGCCTGGGCCAGGACCGTCGCGGTCGTCGTGCCGTCACCGGCGACGTCGTTGGTCTTGGTCGCGACCTCCTTGGCGAGCTGGGCGCCAAGGTTCTCGTAGGCGTCCTCGAGCTCGATCTCGCGAGCGATGGTCACGCCATCGTTGGTGATCGTGGGGGCGCCCCACTTCTTGTCGATGACGACGTTGCGGCCCTTGGGGCCGAGTGTCACCTTGACGGCGTTGGCGAGCGCGTCAACGCCCCGCTCGAGCGCCTTGCGGGCGGAGTCGTTGAACTCCAGTTCCTTGGCCATGAATGTCCTTCTCTTGTCGTTGCGTCTGCGCCTGTGGTGGCTCTAGTAGCCATCAACGCAGACGCAAGCAGTGGTGGTGATGCGCGTATGCCGTGAGCGCACCATGGGAGGTGAGCCCACGGCATACGTGGTGGTTCAGTGCGAAGAGCCGAAGCGCCTCGTCAGGCTGCGATCAGGCGATCAGGAAACGATCGCGAGGACGTCGCGAGCGCTGAGGATCAGGAACTCCTCGCCGCCGTGCTTGACCTCGGTGCCGCCGTACTTGCTGTAGATGACCTTGTCGCCGACGTTGACGTCGAGCGGGACACGGTTGCCGTTGTCGTCGATGCGACCGGGGCCGACCGCGAGGACCTCGCCCTCCTGGGGCTTCTCCTTCGCGGTGTCCGGGATGACGAGACCGGACGCCGTGGTCTGCTCGGCCTCGAGCGACTTGATGACGATGCGGTCCTCGAGCGGCTTGATGGAAACCGACACTGTGTGACCTCCCCTTTGGGATGAGTCGAAGGTGGACATTGCTGCGATAAGTGCGCAAAACAGTGGATCCAACACGCCGTCGCGGGGGTCGAGTCGGTCCGCTTGCGCTGGCACTCGCACGAGGCGAGTGCCAATGACCCAAATCTAGGTCGCGGTTAGCACTCGGTCAACTCGAGTGCCAAATGTTGGTGTCGTGTTCGCTCAGGGCAGAGCGCTCCGAAATCCGTTTGCGGCGGCAGCCAGCGGACGCAAGGGTCAGGTGCATGACCGACACCGATCCCGCCGCCCTGCTCGAGGCCTACGACAGCCAGCTCCGCCGCGAGGCCGAGGTCCCCTCCGCCATCAGCATCACGCAGCTCGGACCGTTGGTCCTGGCCACCTACCTCGGCGGGCGCGGGTTCGTCACCTATCGTGACCTCGCCACCGATGCGGGTCCGGCGACGGAGGCGTCAGTGCGCGAGCTCGTGGCGGCGACGCTCACGCACTATCGCGCGCTGCCCGACATCACCCATGTCGAGTGGAAGACCCGCGGACACGACCATGCGCCCGGTCTCCACGACGCCCTCACGGCCGCTGGTTTCGAGGTCGACGAGACCGAGTCGGTGATGATCGGGGACGCCGCTCTCCTTGCCCTGGACCTCGAGCTGGCGGACGGCGTCACCGTGCGCCGCGTGAGCGACGAGGCGGAGGTACTGGCGATGCTCGCGATGCAGAGCGAGGTGTTCGACGATGCTCCGGACGAAGCCGCGGCGCACGCCGAGCAGATCCTGCACCGCCTCCGCACGGCCGACGACATGGAGATGTGGGTCGCCGAGATCGACGGCCAGGTCGTCAGTGCCGGCCGACTCGAGCCCGTCGAGGGCACGGAGTTCGCCGGCATCTGGGGTGGCTCGACCCGGCCGGAGCACCGGGGCCGGGGCATCTATCGCTCGCTCACGGCAGCGCGGGCCCGCTCGGCGATCAAGCAGGGAAAGCGCTGGATCAACAGCGACTCCACCGAATTCTCGCGACCCATTCTTGAGCGATCCGGCCTGGTCAAGGTGTCGACGACGACGCCCTACGTCTGGAAGCGATCCCGGGACACCGGTCCTCGCTGATCAGCTCGCGCTCCGGGCGTTGGCGTTCCGGGTGCGCCGGGGTCGGCTGAAGGGGATGCTTGCCCTGTGAAGATCCTGACCACCCTCGCCACCGCCGCGATTCTGCTCGCGGCTCCCGTGACCACGGCTGCAGCGCTGCCATCGGCCTTCGCGGCCCCAGCACCCCAGGCAGTGCCGGCAGCTCCAACCGTTGCGGCAGCCCCCTTGAGTTCGACATGGCCCGCGCCCATCGCCTCGGGGCGGCGCTCCACCACCGGGGTCGCCAAGCCGGTCATCGGGCTGCGCGGTCGAGGCTTCGGACACGGACGGGGCATGTCGCAGTGGGGGGCGCGTGGGGCTGCCCAGCAGGGCCGGACGGTCGACCAGATCCTCGCCTTCTACTACCCGGGCACCACGAGCGCCAGCATCGGCAATCCCGACGTGCGGGTGCGCCTGACTGCGATGAGCTACAACCCGACCGTCGTCGCCGGAGAGGCCGGCCTCACCCTCACCGACGGCACGTGCACCGCGCAGCTGTCGCCGGCCAACGCCACGTCATGGCGGATCTCACGCTCGGGTGGCTGGAAGGTCGAGGGCTACTTCACCAGCTCCAGTGGCTTCACGGGCTGGTGGCCCGTGACGACGACCTGCTCCGGCTTCGCGACGGCCCAGCATCTGACTTTCGTGGGCGACGGCTCCATCGCGAACTCGGTCCTCACCCTCCGCACGCCATCGGGCAACCGGCAATACCGCGGCGGCCTGCGCGCCACCCCGGTGACCCTGCGCGGCAGCATCGTCGTCCACACGTATGGGACGGTCAACGTCCTGTCCATGAACAGTTATCTCCGCTCCGTCGTCCCTGCCGAGATGCCTGCGTCCTGGGGGCTGGAGGCGGTCAAGGCCCAAGCCGTGGCCGCTCGGTCGTATGCGGCTGCACGGCTCGGCAGCCCCGACGGGTTCGACATCTGCGACACCACCAGCTGTCAGGTCTATCCAGGGCTGACGAGCGCCAACCCCGAGCACCCGAACTCGGACGCAGCCGTGGCGGGGACCACCGGCCTGGTGCGCAAGTACGGCACCGCCATCGCGAACACCGAATTCAGCTCGACCAACGGTGGTCAGATCGCCGGCTCGACGCTGGCCTACCAGGTCGCCAAGGCCGACCCCTACGACGGCGTCTACGAGGAAGCCCCGGACACCTGGAGCTATCTCACGATGCCGGTCTCCGCTCTCGAGAAGGCCTGGCCGGCGATCGGGACCTTCCGGTCCATGACGATCGGCCGCAACGGCCAGGGCGCCTGGTTCGGGGGACGGGCGACCTCCATCACCCTCATCGGCACGAACGGGACACACGTGGTCGGGGGCGAGAGCTTCCGCAGCAGGCTCAACCTGCGCTCCACGTGGTTCATCCCGGTCGGTTCGTCGGTGGGCACCGACTTCGCAGGCAACGGGTTCTCGGACCTCATCGCGCGCGACACCTCCGGGAACCTGTGGAACTACCCGTCCAACGGTCGCGGCGGTTGGCTGCCTCGGACCTCGATCGCGACCGGCTGGCCCGCGGTACCCGAGATCCTGGCGCCGGGAGACTTCTCGGGTGACGGCATACCCGATCTGCTGAGCCGGTCCACGGCGACAGGTGCCCTCACTCTCCACCGCGGCTCAGGCACCGGCACGATCGCCTGGAGTGCAGTCGTGGGTTCCGGATGGCAGTCCTTCACCGCCGTCGTCGCGCCGGGCGACCTCGACGGCGATGGGGCCGTCGACCTTCTCGCCCGCGACTCGGCCGGTGTGCTGTGGCTCTATCCCGGCACCGGGAAGGGTGCGCTCAAGCCGCGCGTCAGCAAGGGCTCCGGGTGGGGCAGCTTCCTGGAGCTCGAGGCCGTCGGCGACTTCGACGGGGACGGTGGCACCGACCTCATGGCCAAGAACGCCGCAGGCACGCTCAGTCTGCTGCGGTTCTCCGCCGCAGGTGCCTACCTCGGAGGCAAGGCCATCGGCAGCGGCTTCCAGTCGTACACATCCTTCACCGGCCTCGGGGACGTCGATGGCAATGGTGCGGTGGACCTCGTTGCCAGAGATGGTGCCGGCGCCCTCTGGGCCTTCCGCGGCACCGGCACTGGGGTCCTCGGCACTCGGCTCGCGCTCGGTTCCGGCTGGTCAGGCCTGACCATGGGGAGCTGACTTCACGCGCCCCCGTGGGGTGAGGTGACGTCCTGATCGTGGATCCCACCAACCCTCGCCTCAATGAGCGAATGAGAAGGTTGCCCCGTGGACGTCAGCACGGTGAGGGCCCTCGCCGCCCCGGAGGGGCAGGAGCTTCTGCGATCCCTCCCGCCCTACAGCGACTCCGACGTCCTCACCCTGCATGACCGTCTGCGCCGAGCAGGGCACTCGGTGGACCTCACGGCGGCCGCCCTGACCCAGCAACGACTGCGGGCCAAAGCCACCCAGAAATTCGGCGAGTTCGCCTCCGACATGCTCTTCACACCCGATGGGCTCGAGCAGGCCACCCGCCTCGAGGTCGCCGTCGCGCACGCCCACCGCTTCAGTCGCGCCAGCCTGGCCCAGGTGCACGATCTCGGCTGCGGCATCGGCGCCGACTCCGTGACCCTGTCCTCTCTCGGTGTCACCGTGCGCGCCGTCGACTCCGATCCGGTGACGGCAGCCGTCGCCGACGCCAACCTGAGGCCGTGGCCCGATTCCCGTGCCCGGGTGGCCTCCGCCGAGGACGCCGACTTCGGGGTCGACCCGGGCCGCAACCGGGTCGGCGCCTGGCTCGATCCGGCGCGACGCACCCGAGGGGTCGCCGACATCACCGGCCGCACCCGACGGACCTTCCGCCTCGAAGAGATCTCGCCGTCCTGGGACTTCGTGCAGCAGGTCGCTGCCGCTGTGCCCGCCACGGGAGTCAAACTCAGCCCGGGCTTCGACCACGCAGCGATCCCGAACGGCACCGAGGCCCAATGGACGTCCTGGGCAGGCGACGTCGTCGAGTGCGCCATCTGGTGGGGGCCGCTCGCCATGGTGCGCGGTCGCACCGCACGGGTCATGGGGCCCGACGCGTCCCCGATCGTCGTCAACGAGTCGATGGCCGACCCTGTGCCACCGACCGCGACCTCGCTGAGCGACGTGGGCGCCTGGCTCCATGACGTCGACAAGGGCGTAATCCGCGCAGGCCTCGTGGGTGCCGTGACCCGCAGCACCGAAGGGATGGAATCCGACGAGGGCACCGGCTACGTCCTCACCTCACGCAACATGTCGCTCGCCTACACGCGTCGGTATGCCGTGCACGAGGCGATGCCGTTCAGCGTCAAGACCCTGCGTGGCTGGCTTCGCGAACACGGCGTCACCGGGCTGACAATCAAGAAACGCGGGATCCGGCTCGACGACGAGCAACTGCGCCGCGACCTCAAGATCGGGACCAAGGCGGGTAGTGGTGAGCAGGCCACCGTGGTTCTGACCCGGGTCGGTGGCTCCCCCACCGCTCTCATCGTCTCTCCCGCCTAACCCCTTCGCGGCCTCGCCTCGCGTACTCCTCGCGGAAATGCTCCCGTTCGCCGCTGTCCCATCCGCGCTTCGCGCGCTGAGCGCGCTCCACGCTCCCGCCAGTCCCAGCCGGCGGCGAACAGCAGCATTGCCGCTCATCACCTGAGGGCGGCGTTGGGCTGGGCTCCTTGGT
This sequence comes from Knoellia sp. S7-12, assembly GCF_040518285.1. GTDB lineage: Bacteria > Actinomycetota > Actinomycetes > Actinomycetales > Dermatophilaceae > Knoellia. The sequence continues at coordinate 3,273,999 of NZ_CP155449.1, forward strand.
GGCGGACTGCTGCGGCTCCTGCGGTCAGTGCTGCCTCCAGTGCGGCGGTGCGGTCGGCTCCGGCGGCGAGGGCTGCGGCCAGGGCGCCGCAGAAGGCGTCTCCTGCTCCTGTGGTGTCGACGACGGCAGAAGGTGGGACGTTGTGGGCGGGGGTGGTTTGGCCGTCCCAGGTGACGCCGTTGGCGCCGAAGGTGACGAGGAGGGAGCCTGGTTCGGCGCCGGACTCGGCGAGCGCCACCATCTCGTGCTCGTTGGCGACCACCGGATCGGCGAGGGCGACCACGTCGGCCGGGAGGGCGGCATACGGGGCGGTGTTGATGACGACGCGAGCGCCGAGGTGCGCCGCACGCCTGGCAGCACCACAGACCACGGGAAGCGGCACCTCCAGCTGGAGGAGGAGGACATCGCCGGGCCCGAGTTCGTCCACCGCTGAGACCTCGGTGTCGTCGAGCAGGCCATTGGCGCCGGGGATGACAATGATGCTGTTCTCGCCCCGATCATCGACGGCAATGAGGGCGTGCCCGCTGGCCTCGCCGTGGACCGTCCGGACCCGCGATACGTCAATTCCCCTGTGGCGCAACCGTTCGAGGTACGCGGCCCCGCCTCCGTCGTCTCCGATGCAACCCACCATGAGGACGTCGGCGCCGGCTGCGGCGGCCGCAACGGCTTGGTTCGCGCCCTTGCCGCCAGCCAGTCGGTCGAGCCCCTCACCCAGCAGAGTCTCGCCCGGGTGCGGGTGACGTTCGACGCGGGTGACGAGGTCGACGTTGAGCGACCCGAGGACCATGACGCGCCCCATCAGCGGGCCTCTCGGATCGTGTCGAGCCAGAGTCGCGCGATGCGAGGTCCGTCGATCTCGAGGGCCACATCAACGTGCGCGTGTGCAAGCCCGTGGGGATCGTGGTCCATGTCGCCCGACCAGTCGCGGGTGTCGACGATGGTGCGCCCGCGGGTCCAGGTGCCGGAGAGCTCGACGCGGACGGGCAGTCGCTCCGTCCGGACGGCCCCGGGGTCGACGAGCATCGCCACCGCCCCGGCGTCCCCGATCGTGGCGCTGCCACTGTCGAAGCGCTGGCTCATGAACCGCATGAGCCCGGCACCGAGAGCGCCCGGACCCCGCTCATCGAGGGCGGCCAACTCCTCGGCGTCGGCAAGGGTGATCTGGGGTCCATAGAAGACGTCAAGGCCATACATCGTCACCGGTACGTGGTGGTCAACGCTCGCGTCGAGGACGATGGCTGTGGCCTCTGGGTCGTGGAAGACGTTGAACTCCGCCGATGCAGTCGCGTTGCTCACCCGCGCCCCACCGCCCATGAAGACGATGCGGCCGATGCGGGCGAAGGACTCGGGATACATGCGCGCGAGGAGGGCGATGTTGGTCATCGGGGCCAGGGGTACGAGGGTGACGGGCGTCCCCTCCGCGGCGGCCGCATCGATTGTCACGCGCAGCAGGTCGATGGCGTGGCGTGGGTCGAGACTGCCCTGAGGTGCCGGCCAACCGAGGTCGGCCATGCCGTCGTTGCCGTGGACGTGACGAGCATCGACCGGGCGCTCGAGCAGCGGGTGGGACGCGCCGGCACTCACCGGGACCGTGGCGTGCCCGCACGCCTCGAGCACGGTGAGGGTATTGCGAACGACCTTAGGCAACGGCGCGTTCCCACCGACACAGGTGACGGCGCGCAGGTCCAGGTCGGGGTGGAGCGCCGCGAGGATCAGGGCGCACGCGTCGTCCACTCCGGTGTCGACATCGAGGATCACGGGGAGGGTCATGGGCCGAGCGTATGCCGTGCGTCGGATAGCGTCGTGGGGTGACTTCCCGCTCCATGACCTCCGTCCGTCCCCGCCTCGCCGCCGCCCTCGCGATCGCCCTCGCCGCCGCGGTTGCGGCCGGTTGCGGAGGTGGCGCAGACCCGGACGACAGCGCCTCGACCAGCCGATCAGGCTCGGGATCCGCCACTGACACCACGACTCCGGGCACGGGCTCCTCGACACCCTCGACGACTGCCTCCGCGAGCCCGTCCGAGCCGCGTGAAGCGACCAACGTCAGCGCCTGCGCCCGTCAGAAGGCTGAGGCCCTCACAGAGGAGCAGGCACTGGGACAGCTGCTCATGGTCGCGTTCGACACCGCGGCGCCCAAGACGGCCCTTGACGGGTTCGTTGCCGAACAGCACGTCGGCAACGTCATCTACCTCGGCGGGTGGGAGGGTGCAGCGCGGGTCAAGGAAACGAGCGCACACCTCCAAGCGCAGGCCACGGATGCGGCAACGGCCGGCATACCCCTGCTTCTCGCCGCAGACCAGGAGGGCGGAGAGGTGCGACAGTTGCGTGGCGAGGGATTCACCAAGGTGCCCTCCGCCAAGGTGCAGGCACAGATGTCGTCGACCGAGCTCACTGCCGCCGCCAAGGTCTGGGCAGGCGAGCTGAAGGCCGTCGGGATCAACGTCAACCTCGCGCCCGTCACGGACACCGTGCCCGCAGAGATCGGTCGCGCCAACGAGCCGATCGGCAAGTACGCCCGCGAGTACGGCTCCACGCCCCAGACGGTCACCAAGGCCTCGACGGCCTTCCTCAAGGGGATGATCGACGGTGGTGTCATGGGGACGGTCAAACACTTCCCCGGCCTCGGGCGGGTGGAGAACAACACCGACTTCAACACCACCGGAATCACGGATTCCGTTGCCACGGCCAAGGATCCCTTCCTTGCGCCGTTCACCGCTGGGGTCAAGGCAGGTGCGGGACTGGTGATGGTGAGCTCGGCGCGCTACCCCGGACTCGACCCCACCAAGACGCAGGCCATGTTCAGCAAGCCGATCATGACCGACCTGCTGCGCGGCCAGCTCGGCTTCGACGGTGTCGTCATCACCGACGACATCAACGCCAAGGCCGTCCGCTCAATCCCTGCCGCAAAGCGCGCCGTCGACTACATCGCGGCTGGTGGCGACATCCTGCTCACCGGCGATCCCGAGTCGGTGCCCACGATGACCAAGGCCCTCGCTGACAAGGCGCGGGCCGACGAGGCCTTCGCCAGCCAGCTCGAGTCGTCAGTCCTGCGCGTCGTGGCCCTCAAGGAGCGGATGGGTCTGATCAGCTGCAGCTGACCCGTCACACCTTTTCCGGGGGCGGCGGGAAACGGTGCCGGAGCAAGAGAACTGTTCCCTTGCTTGGGACCCCTTTTCCGGGGGCGGCGGGAAACGGTCCTGGGGGGAGTCAGTTCTGGATCTGGGTGACGGGCATCGAGGAGTCGGCCGGCAGGTCGAGGCGAGACGCGTCACGACCCTTGAGGACCATCTGGGCTCCAAGCGCGGCGACCATCGCCCCGTTGTCGGTGCACAACCCCGGTCGGGGAACCCGCAGCTCGATGCCTGCCGCATCGCACCGAGACTGGGCCATGGCGCGCAGACGCGAGTTCGCGGCGACACCTCCACCGATCTGCAAGTGTTGCGAACCCTGCTCGCGACAGGCGAGCACCGCCTTGCGGGTCAGCACGTCGACGACGGCCTCCTGGAAGGACGCGGCAACGTCGGCGACGGGCACTGACTCCCCCGCAGCCTCCTTGGCCTGGACCCAGCGCGACACAGCGGTCTTCAGCCCTGAGAACGAGAAGTCGAAGCGATAGCGCTCCATGTCTCGACCGGTCGTCAGACCACGCGGGAAGTCGATGGTGACCTCACCATCACGCGCGATGCGATCGATGTGCGGTCCGCCGGGGAACGGCAGCCCGAGCACGCGCGCCACCTTGTCGAACGCCTCACCCGCCGCGTCGTCGATCGTGGACCCAAGGCTGCGGATGTCGCTCGTGACATCGGGCACGAGGAGCAGCGACGAATGACCACCGGAGACGAGGAGCGCCATCGTCGGCTCGGGCAGGGGACCGTGCTCGACGATGTCGACGGCCACGTGCGACGCGAGGTGGTTGACGCCATAGAGCGGGATGCCGAGCGACAGTGCCAGCGCCTTGGCCGATGCCACACCGACCATGAGGGAGCCTGCGAGGCCCGGGCCTGAGGTCACCGAGATCGCGTCGAGGTCGCGCAAGTGCACACCTGCTTCACGACAGGCTCGCTCGATCGTCGGCACCATCTCCTCGAGGTGGGCGCGGCTCGCGACCTCGGGAACCACCCCTCCGAAGCGGGCGTGGTCGTCGACGCTGCTCGCGACGGCATCAACGAGCAAGGTCTCTCCGCGAACGATGCCGACCCCGGTCTCGTCGCAGGACGTCTCGATGCCGAGGACCAGTGGCTGCTCTGCACTCATGAGTCAATTCCCCTCTGTGTCAACATCTTTCGCATCACGAGGGCGTCGACGTTGCCCGGTTGGTAGTAGCCGCGACGCACGTTGAGCACGTCATACCCCCGGCGGTCATAGAGTGCCCGTGCCGGTGCGTTGTCGGCCCGCACCTCGAGCATCAGCGCCTCGGCTCCGCCTGCAGTTGCACGCGACTCGAGCTCGTCGAGCAACTCGGCGCCCAGACCCGTGCCGCGGTGACCCGGGGCGACAGTGATCGTCATGAGGTCGGCGACTTGGCCGCCAAGATCAAGACCGGCGTATGCCGCCAGCTCACCTTCGCGGTGCACGACGACGTAGTCGCGGCGTGGGCGACCGGCCAGCTCACCCCACCAGGACGCCTCGGCCCAGGCGTCATCGGGGAAGGCTTCCGTCTCGAGGGCGACGAGGCCGGGGATGTCGGTCCACGCCAGCTCACGCAGTCCGTCCAGCACGTCGGCGGCCACCTTGCCGGAGGTCACGTCGTCTGAGGTCACGTCGCTGGAGATCACTTTTTTGCAGCCCGCTCGGCCGTGGTCAGTGCATCGGGGCGCCGCAGGTAGAGCGGCTCCACCGGCATCGACTCACCGGCCTGGATCCGAGCCACGGCAACCCTGCCAAGCAATGCGGCGTCGACGTCAAGGATCGGCAGTGCGGTGGCGAACAGCTCGGGATACAGCACGGGCCCGCGCCCGGCCGTCGGCAGGGATCGCACCTCGCCGGGGAGGTCGGCGGGGCGGTCGACCGCCGGGTCGGTGAGCCGCTCCACGGAGCCGGAACGGACGGCATACCGCGCCCAGTAGATTTCCTTGCGTCGCGCATCGGTGGCGACGAGCAGCTCACCATCGACGAGCCCGGCCGCCTGCTCGGCGAGTGCATCGAGGCTGCAGACACCGTGCACCGGCACACCGAGCGCATGCCCCATCGTCAGGCCCGTGACCATGCCGACCCGCAGACCCGTGAACGGTCCCGGACCGACGCCGATCGCGACTCCCGTGAGGTCTGACGGCTGCGTCCCCGCGTCCGAGAGGCAGGCGGCGACGAGGGGCGCGAGCCACTCGGTGTGAGCGCGCGCGTCGAGGTGGGAGCCCTGGGCGATCGCCCGCTTCTCGTCATGCAACGCGACGGTGATCGCGGACGTCGAGGTGTCGATGGCGAGGATCAACACGAGACTCCAGCCTTCCAGCGATCGCCGTGTCCGATGATCTGCGCGGTGCGAACCTCGGTCTCCGGGTCGGCCCGCAGGACGATCTCGAGACGGTCGTCCGAGAGTTCGTCGGCGACGCCGTGACCCCACTCGACGACCGTGACGCTGTCCTCGAGGGAGGTGTCGAGATCGAGGTCGTCGAGCTCCGCGATCCCACCGAGACGGTAGGCGTCGGCGTGCACGAGCGCTGGCCCCTGGCCGAGGGAGGGATGGATGCGGGCGATGACGAACGTCGGCGAGGTGATCGGGCCGCGCACGCCCAGCCCGGCGGCGACACCTTGGGTGAGAGTGGTCTTGCCGGCCCCCAACCCACCCGTGAGGATGACGAGATCGCCGGCGCGCAGCTCCGCAGCGAGGGCTTCACCGAAGGCCCGGGTGTCGTCGGCCGTCGGGAGCGGGCGAGTCGTCACGAGTTCGCCTTGGACTTGTTCTTGTTCTCGGACTTCGCCTTGGACTTGCTCTTGCTCTCAGACTTCGCCTGGGCCCGGGTCCGACGAACCAGACGCCCCTTGGCGATATCGATGACCTTGCGCCGCACCCGAGGCTTGTCGCTGACCAGGATCCCGGCCGCGGCATCGGCTTCGGCGCGGTCGATGAGGGCGAGGATCTGGTCGGTGACGACCTCGGGGTGCTCGAGCATGATGAGGTGCCCCGAGTCCTGGACGACGACGTGCTCGGCACCCGGCAGCCGCTCGACGATCTCCTCGCTGCGTCGCGGCGGGGTCAGCAGGTCCCCGGTGCCGTTGACGACGAGGACCTCCTTGTCGAGCAGGGCCGCGAGGGTCTCGAGCTCGTCATGCATGCGAAGTGCCGGAAGGAACGCCGCCATGACCTCGAGCGGCGTCGCGAGGATGAGGTCGGCGGCGAAGCGTACCGTCTGCTCACTCACCGGGGAGTCGAACGAGAAGCGGTCAACGAGAGCGTCCTCGACGTTGCGGCCGAGTCGACGCACGGGTGCGAGCCACCTCTGGTGGGGCGCGAGGTGCGACAGCACGCGTGGTCCCGCCTGGCCGATGGCCCGTCCGACGAGCGGACCCATCCCCAGATCGGTGAGGCCTTCTCCCCCGGCCGCGGTCGAGAGGAACGCCACGGCCATGACCCGTTCCCGGACGAGCCCGGCGTGGAGCCGGGTGAAGGCCATCGTCGTCATGCCGCCCATCGAGTGGCCGACGAGGACGAGCGGCCCCTCAGGACAGGTCGCGTCGATGACGGCGCGAAGGTCGTTGGCGAGCTGTTCGATGGTGCAGTGCTCGAGGTCGGAGACCTCCGACTCGCCATGGCTGCGCTGGTCCCAGAGGACGACGCGATAGCCCGCGTCGACGAGTGCCCGCCGCTGCAGGACCCAGCCCCGCAGGCTCAGGCAGAAACCGTGCGACATGACGATGGTCGGGAGCGTGGGGTCGAGGTTGTCCGGGGAGTCCACCTCGACATGGAGGTTGAGCCCGTCCGTCGCGATGACCTTGAGTTCCAGATCGGCTGTGTGCGCAAATCCGTCTGCGGGATCGAGAGCACGCAGTCGACGCCGGGCCGCAGCCGCGCGATCGGCGGCCACTCCCGCCGCGGCGGCACCTGCGGCTGCCGCTGCTGCCGCGCCGAGCCCGATGGCCTTGCCCACGCTCACCATCAGACGTCACCCCCGACGAAGACTCGCGGGAGGCGGTCGCTCATGCGCGTGACGATCTCGTAGTTGATCGTGTCGATCGCCACGGCCCAGTCCTGGGCCGTCGGTTCGTCGTCGACCCCACGCCCGAGGATGACGACCTCGTCACCGGCACCGCCGGCATACCCCGCTCCGAGGTCGAGGACGAACTGGTCCATGCAAACCCGTCCGGCCACGGTGAGACGACGATCGCCGACCTTGACCGGTCCGACGTTGCCGGCGTGCCGCGGAATGCCGTCGGCGTAGCCCACAGGGACGAGCCCCAGCGTGGTGTCTGCGGGGGTTGTATAGATGTGGCCGTAGCTCACGCCCTGCCCCACCGAAGCCTGCTTGACGAGCGCGAGACGGGCCGTGACCCGCATGGCTTCCCGAAGCCCGAAGTCCTGCGGCGCACCGAGATCGGGCACCGGTGACAGGCCATAGACCGCGAGGCCCGGGCGGACCATGTCGAAGTGGGCGTCGGGGTTGGTCAGCGTGGCGGCGGAGTTCGCGAGGTGCCGCAACTGCGGGCGGATGCCGGCTCGCTCCAGTTCCGCTGCTGCCTCGACGAAGCGCTCACGCTGGGTCAGAACCGTGGGGTGCTGGGGTGCGTCGGCGAGGGCGAAGTGCGACCACACCCCGATGACCTCGACGGCGCCCTCGGCGACGACGGGCCCCAGGGCTGCGATGAGCTCGGTCCAGCCCTGCCCCAGTGCACCGTTGCGCGCGAGCCCGGTGTCGACCTTGACATGGACGCGGGCCGGGCGACCGCGCTCGCGGGCCGCGGCCACGACTCCGTCCAGGGCCCACGGTGCTGCGACCGAGATGTCGATGTCGGCGTCGATGGCGGCACCGAAGTCGACCCCGGGCACGAAGAGCCAGGTGAGGAGCGGGGTGGTGACTCCGGCAGCCCGCAGTTGCAGGGCTTCGTTCAACTGGGCAACGGCGAGCCACGTCGCTCCTCCGGCGACGGCTGCGCGGGCACTCGGCACGAGTCCGTGGCCGTAGGCGTCAGCCTTGACGACCGCCATGACCTCGGCGCCGGGTGAGCGACGATCGAGCTCACGGACGTTGTCGGAGATCGCGTCGAGGTCGATCGTCACCCACGCCGATGCGCCCTCGGGCGGTGCGGCGGAGACGGGGGCAGCTGGCGTGGTCATAAGGCAATCAAGTCTAGGCGGGGGGAGCGCGCGCTCATCCTCGGGTGAGCAGGTGCGACACGGCATCCGGTATGCCGTGTGCGACCCGCAGCGCTCGCACCGGACCTCCCGCGCTGGCTCGGTCCGCTGCCACCCCATGGACCAGGGCGCCGAGCGCCCCGGCCTGTGCCGGGTCGAGCCCAGCCGCCAGCAGGGTGCCGATGAGCCCGGCGAGGACGTCGCCGGCGCCCGCGGTCGCGAGCCACGCAGGGGCATCGGCCTGTGAACGCACCGGCGCGCTCGGATCTGCGGGCACGACGAGCGTCGTCGATCCCTTGAGGAGCACAGTCATGCCGGTGCGTTCGGCGAGCGCGCGGGCATGACGCAGGGGCTCGGCCTCGACGGCGGCGCGATCGACGGCCACGCTCTTGCGGGAGCGGCGACTGACTCCGAGTCGGGTGAGCAGGGTTGCGAGCTCGCCGGCGTGTGGAGTGAGCAGGGTGGGCTTGTCGCGGCGCGCGTCAACGACGTCGTCGTCCACGAGGTCGAGCCCGCCTGCGTCGACGAGAACGGGCTCCTCCCCCGCGAGCGCGGTCCGGGCGACCTCGAGCTGGGTCGTGGCGTCACGGCGGGTCGAGGTCACGTCGAGGCCGGGTCCGACGACCCAGGCCTGGACGCGGCCCTCACCGTGGACGGCTTCGGGGACGGCAGCACGGACGAGCCCTTCGGATGTGGGCGTGCCGACGTAGCGGACCATGCCCGCGCCCGCCTCGACCGCCGCGGTCACTGCGAGAACCGCTGCGCCCGAATAGTTCTCACCACCGGCCACGATGCCGACGACACCACGGGAGTACTTGTCGTCGTCCGGACCCGGCACCGGCCATGCGTCGACAACGTCATCAAAGGTCAGGCGGATGACGGCCGGCTCGGTGTCGAAGGTGAGGCCGATGTCGACGACGGTGAGCAGGCCGCACGCCTGCTCGGTGGGTGGCAGGAGGTGCACGGGCTTGGCCACCGAGAACGTCACCGTCTCGTCGGCCAACACCCCATCGGGGTCGAACCCAAGTCCGTCAGCAGACTGCCCGGACGGCAGGTCGACGGCGATGACGTGCGCGTCGTCGGAGATGGCCGCAACCCACGCCGCTGCCTCTTCGGGCAGCCCCGGTCGGCCACCCAGCCCAACGATTCCGTCGAGCACGATGTCGGCCTCGCCAATGTCCTCCAGCGCCTCGGCGCCAGTCACGAGCACCACCCCCGCAGCCCGAGCGGCTTCGAGTGCACCCTCGTGGACACGCGAAAGATCCAGAGCCGCAGCGCAACTGACCCCGGACTCGGCGAGCTGAGCGACGGCATACAGGGCGTCTGCTCCGTTGTTGCCGGCACCCACGAGGGCGACGACCGTCTCGGCGTCCAGCTGGGTGACGCGAGCCGCGACGACCTCTGCGAGACCTTCGACGGCGCGTGCCATGAGCTCACCAGAGGCCAGCTCGTCCTCGAGAACCGCTTCGGCGGCATACACGTCTTCGGGCGACCAGGCCTCGATCATGAGGGACTCCTCAGTGCTGCGTTGGGTCAGGCTGGGTGGGGCTCAGGACTCGGCGATGACGACGGCGGAGGCGATCCCGGCGTCGTGGGACAGCGACACGTGCATGTGCTTCACGCCGAGTTCGGCAGCACGCGCAGCAACCGTGCCGGTCATCTCGATGCTTGGTCGTCCGGTGTCGTCGCGGACCACGGTGGCGTCCGTCCAGGCGAGCCCGACGGGGGCTCCAAGCGCCTTGGCCAATGCCTCCTTGGCCGCGAATCGGGCTGCGAGAGAACGCATCGGCAGACCACGCTCACTCTCGGTGAACAGTCGGGTGAGCAACCTCGGCGTGCGCTCGAGCGTCTCAGCGAAACGCGCGATGTCGACGACGTCGATCCCGGTGCCGACGATCACGTCACTCGACCGTGACGCTCTTGGCGAGGTTCCGGGGCTGGTCGACGTCGAGGCCCTTGGCCGTCGAGAGGTGCAGGGCAAACATCTGGAGCGGCACGACCGTGAGGAGCGGCTGCAGCAGCGGTGACGTCTGGGGCACGCGGATGACCTCGTCGGCGAACGGCACGACGTCCTCGTCACCTTCCTGCGCGATGACGATGGTGCGAGCGCCGCGAGCGCGGATCTCCTGGATGTTGGAGACGACCTTCTTGTGCAGGTCGTGGGGGGTGTCCGGCCCGGGCACGACGATGAAGACTGGCTGTCCGGCTTCGATGAGCGCGATCGGGCCGTGCTTGAGCTCGCCGGCGGCGAAGCCCTCGGCATGGATGTAGGCAAGCTCCTTGAGCTTGAGCGCGCCCTCCATTGCGATCGGGTAGCCGACGTTGCGACCGAGGAAGAGCACCGAGCGGGTGTCGGCCATGAAGCGGGCGATCTCCTTGACCCGTTCCATGTTGCCGAGGAGCTCCTCGAGCTTGGCGGGGACCCCGTGCAGTTCCTTCATCACGGCCTGCGCGTCATCGGCGAAGGTGCCACCGCGCAACTGGGCGAGATAGAGACCGACGACGTAGCACGCGGTGATCTGGGCGACGAACGCCTTGGTCGACGCGACAGCGATCTCAGGTCCGGCGTGGGTGTAGAGCACCGCGTCGGACTCGCGCGGGATGGTCGAGCCGTGGGTGTTGCAGATCGACAACGTCAGGGCGCCGAGCTCGCGGGCGTGCCGGACCGCCATGAGCGTGTCCATGGTCTCGCCGGACTGGCTGATGCTGAGGATGAGGGTGCGCTCGTTGACGATCGGGTCGCAGTAGCGGAATTCGTGCGAGAGCGAGACCTCGACGGGAATGCGCGTCCAGTGCTCGATGGCGTACTTGGCGACCATCCCGGCATAGGCCGACGTCCCGCACGCGACGATCGTGATGCGGTCGACCTGGCGGAGCTGCTCCTCGGAGATCGACATGTCGTCGAGGACCAGGCTGCCCGCCTCGTCGGTGCGCCCCAGCAGGGTGTCGCCGACGGCGTGCGGCTGGTCGAAGATCTCCTTCTCCATGAACGTCGCGAAGCCACCCTTCTCGGCCGCTGCGGCGTCCCAGGTGACCTCGTAGGCCTTGCCCTCTGCGGGCGCGCCGTCGAAGGTGATGACCTCGTGGCCCTCGGGAGTGATCGTGACAATCTGGTCCTGGCCGAGCTCGAGTGCGTGGCGGGTGTAGCCGATGAACGCGGCGACGTCGGAACCGAGGAAGTTCTCGCCCTCGCCCAGGCCGACGACGAGTGGGCTGTTGCGTCGGGCCCCGACAACGACGCCGGGCTGGTCCGAGTGCACGGCGAGGAGGGTGAACGCGCCCTCGAGGCGGTTGACGACCTGCTGCATCGCCTGGGTCAGGTCACCCGTCTCGTCAAAGGCGCGCCCGACCAGCTTGGCCGCGACCTCGGTGTCGGTCTCACTGAGGAAGTCGACTCCCTCTGCGAGTAGCCCCTTCTTGAGCGAGTGGAAGTTCTCGATGATGCCGTTGTGGATCAGGGCGAGCTTGCTGTCGGCGCCGCCGTGGTGCGGGTGGGCGTTGCCGTCGGTGGGGCCACCGTGCGTGGCCCAGCGGGTGTGGCCGATGGCCGTGCGCGACGGTGCGAGCGGGTGTCCCTCGAGGGCGCCCCTCAGGTTCTCGAGCTTGCCGGCGCGCTTCTGCGACTGGACGCCGTCCTCGGTGACGAGGGCGATCCCGGCCGAGTCGTAGCCCCTGTACTCAAGCCGAGCCAGCCCCTCCATGATCACGCTCTCGGCGCGCTCATCCATGGCACTGCCGACGTATCCGACGATTCCACACATGGCGGCAAGACTAATGGCTCGGATCGGGCTTCACGAACCACTGCGTTGCGCGCCCGAGATGGCGTATGCCGTCCGCTCACCCAGCATGTGCGCCACAATGGCGCGCGTGTCTGCCACACCCGTAGTTCCCCCGTCCGGGTCCGAGCCGACGGCGGCCGTGCCGTCGCCGTACCTCGACTTCACGCGTGACGACTGGGCCGAGCGGCGGGAGAACCACCCCCTGAGCCTCACCCCCGGTGACATCGCCCGGGTCACGGGGCTCGGCGACCGCGTCGACCTGCGCGAGGTGGAGCAGGTCTATCTCCCCCTTTCGCGCCTTCTCGCCTTCTATGTCAACGCCACCGCTGGCCTGCACCGGGTCACGACTGACTTCCTCGGCGACCGTCCGGCCAAGGTGCCGTTCGTCATCGGCATCGCCGGATCGGTGGCCGTCGGCAAGTCGACGACGGCGCGTGTCCTGCGTGAGCTCCTCCGCCGCTGGCCCCAGACACCCCGGGTCGACCTCATCACGACCGATGGTTTCCTCCGGCCCAACGCAGACCTTGAGGCGCGAGGACTGTTGCAGCGCAAGGGTTTTCCTGAGTCCTATGACCGTCGCGCGCTCCTCCGCTTCGTCGCCGACGTGAAATCGGGTATGCCGCGTGTCGTCGCCCCCGTCTATTCGCACCTCACCTACGACATCGTCCCGGGGGCCGAGATCATCGTCGATCAGCCCGACGTGCTGATCGTCGAAGGGCTCAACGTGCTTCAGCCCGCGACGGTGCGATCGGACCTCAGGACCCGTCAGGTGCTCTCGGACTACTTCGACTTCTCGGTCTACGTCGACGCCCCCGTGGATCAGCTGCGCACTTGGTACGTCGAGCGATTCCTCCGGCTGCGAGAGACCGCCTTCGCTGATCCGGAGTCGTACTTCCACCGCTACGCGGCGTTGACCGATGCCGAGGCACGCGAGACTGCGGCAGGGATCTGGGAGCGGATCAACGAGCCGAACCTGCTGCGGAATGTGCTCCCCACGCGCGACCGGGCCACCTTGGTGCTGACCAAGGGCGCGGACCACGCCGTGACGAACATCCGCCTGCGCCGTCTCTGAGCCGTCTTCGGGCCGAACCCGGGCACAGGTTCAGAGCCGGGCGAGGAGAGTTTCGGTCCCGGCCGCGACGACCGCGATGTCGGTCGTGACCGCGAGGCAGTCGAAGCCCCGGTCACGGAGCACGTGAGCCCGCTCAGGGGTTCCTGCAAAGGCCGCGACCCCGATGCCCGCTCCTTCGGCGGCGCGTCGAACCGCCGACAAGGGTCCGTCGGAGTCCGCGAGCAGGTCGTCCACCGAGGTCCCCAGCGAGAGCGCCAGGTCGAAGGGGCCGACGAACAGGAGGTCCACGCCGGGCACAGCGGCGACGGCGTCGACGTTCGACAGGGCGAGCGCGGACTCGACCATCACGGCCACCTGTGTTCCCGACTGCTCTGGACCGGGCGCCTCCTGACTCCACAGAGGTGCCAGCGGCCCCCAACTGCGGTGCCCTGCCGGCGGGTAGTGCGCAGCCGCCACCGCGAGGCGCGCATCGTCGACGGTGTCGACGAGAGGGACGACGATGGTCGACGCCCCGACGTCCAGGGCGAAGCCGATGTCACCGGCATCCACCCGCGCCACCCGCACGGCGAAAGAGTGCCCGCCGGCGCTCAAGATCTGGCCGGCCTCGAGCAGTGCGCGGCGGTCGAACTCACCGTGCTGGGCGTCCAGGGCTACCCAGTCGGCGGCAGAGTGCGCGAGCAGACCGACGACGGCCGGGCTGCTCATCGAGCACCAGATCCCGCTCGAGCCGGCTGCGAGTGCGCCCACGGCTCAGTACCAGTGCGGGAAGCGGTTGTTCCAGAATTCCCAGGCGCCGCAGGGCGTGCCGTATGACTGCTTGATGTAGTTCAGGCCCCACTTGATCTGGGTGACCGGGTTGGTGCGGTAGTCGGCACCCTCGGTCGCCATCTTGCGCGCCGGCAGGCTCTGCGGGATGCCGTAGGCACCCGACGAGGGGTTCTCGGCCTTGAAGTTCCAGGCGCTCTCGCCCTCCCAGAGGAGGTTGAGGCAGTCCCACTGCCTGTCGCTCGAGAAGCCGTAGTCACCCATGAGGGCTCGGGCCGCGCTCCGGGGGTCGGCCTGGGCGCCGGCGATGAGTGATGCACGCTGCTTGTCGCGAGCCGCCTTCTGAGCGGCAGCCACGCGAGCTTTGGTGAGGGCTGCCTCCTTGGCCTTGGCCACCTTCGCGGCCGCATCAGCCTTGGCCTTGGCGATTGCGGCGGCCGCATCAGCCTTGGCCTTGGCCTCGGCCTGCGCCTTGGCGTCGAGGGCCGCTCGTTGCGCGTTGGCACCGGCGCGCTCGTTCGAGATGCGGCTGTCGTCGGCGAAGCTTTCCTTGGCCAACAGGGCCGCCTGAGTCACGGACGCCGCGCTGAGGGTGAAGGGTTCGGAGTCGGCGACGGCGTCATTGGTTCCGACACCAACGGCTCCGGTCCCCACGAGCGCAAGGGCCATGCCGGCGGTGACGGCGGGGCGACGCACGACGCCGAGCGCCTGCGCCAGGGGTCCCTCGGATGGACGGGCGTGGCGCCCACGGTGAGTTCCGCGGTACCTGCTCATACGTGGGCTTTCCTTTCCAGACACACGACAGCTCTCCAGACGCACAACAGCCCGGCTGACGGGCAGTCGGGCTGCGTTACCAAATCGAGACCAATTTACGCGATGACTCCCCAATGGCCAAACCGAGCCCTTCAAGGTGGACAGCGCGCGCGGCTCACCTGCACCGAACGGGCGGTGCCGCGGGCCACACCCTGCCACAGCGCCGGTATGCCGTCCGCTCGAGGCGAGCGGACGGCATACCGGACCGTTGTTGTCGGGCGGCGCGAACCCTCAGAGGTCGCCGTGCTCCTGCTCGAGCAGGTCGGTGACGAGGGCCGCGATGGGGCTGCGCTCGCTCCGCGTGAGGGTGACATGGGCGAAGAGCGGGTGACCCTTGAGCTTCTCGATGACCGCCGCAACACCGTCGTGACGGCCGACCCGCAGGTTGTCGCGCTGGGCCACGTCGTGAGTCATGACGACCTTGGAATTCTGACCGATACGCGAGAGGACCGTGAGGAGGACGTTGCGCTCGAGCGACTGGGCCTCGTCGACGATGACGTAGGCGTCATGCAAGGAGCGACCACGGATGTGCGTCAGTGGCAGTACCTCGAGCATGCCGCGGTCGAGCACCTCCTCGACGACCTCACGCGACACGAGCGCCGACAGGGTGTCAAAGACCGCCTGGCCCCACGGGTTCATCTTTTCGGACTCCGAGCCGGGCAGGTAGCCCAGCTCCTGGCCACCCACGGCATACAGCGGCCGGAAAACGACGACCTTGCGCTGCTGGCGGCGCTCCATCACGGCTTCGAGGCCGGCACAGAGTGCAAGCGCCGACTTGCCGGTACCCGCGCGCCCTCCGAGGCTCACGATGCCGATGTCGGGGTCGAGCAGGATGTCGAGGGCGATGCGCTGCTCGGCGCTGCGTCCGTGCAGACCAAAGGCGTCGCGGTCGCCCTTGACGAGCCGCACCTGCTTGTCGGCACCGACCCGTCCCAGGCCACTGCCACGGGGAGAGAGCAGCTTGAGACCGGTGTGGCACGGCATCTCTGCCGCACCGAGGTGCTCGAGCCGGCCGTACTCGTAGAGGTGGTCCATCTCCTCGACCGTGACGTCGACCTCGGCCATGCCGGTCCAGCCCGAGTCGACCGCGAGCTCAGCGCGGTACTCCTGCGCCTCCATGCCGCAGGCCGAGGCCTTGACCCGCATCGGCAGGTCCTTGCTCACGATGGTGACGAGGCGTCCCTCGTTGGCGAGGTTCTTGGCCACCGACAGGATACGGGTGTCGTTGTCTCCCAACCGGAACCCGGCAGGAAGCGATGAAGAATCGGTGTGGTTGAGCTCGACCCGCAAGATGCCGCCGTCATCACCAACCGGCACGGGAGCATCGAGCCGACCGGCCTTGATCCGCAGGTCGTCCAGCAGGCGCAGCGCCGCACGCGCGAAGAAACCCAGTTCCGGGTGGTGCCGCTTGCCCTCCAGCTCCGTGATCACCACGATCGGGAGGACGACCTCGTGTTCCTTGAACCGCAGGATCGCTCGCGGATCCGAGAGAAGGACCGAGGTGTCGAGGACGTAGGTCCGCATCGCCGACTCCGAGACGTCCAAGGGTTCAGAAGACGTCGCATCTGAATCTGTGGAGGTGGCCGCCCCCTTCGCGCTCTCGCGCTTGCGCTGCCGGGTGCTCCCGGCGGTGGTCGTCGGTGAGGTAGCGGTGGAACGCGAGGATGTGGCCACGGCGGGGCTCCTAGGCGCGCACGTCGTGCGCTGACTCGAAGGTGCGGATCCCGGTCGGCCCACTGCCACGAGCAGGGAGCCGGGACCGGTCCCTCCTCCGGAGCGTGGTGTGCTCCATGCGATGGGCCTCCCGAACGCATCAGGGTGACGCGTTAGAGGTGACGCTACGACTGGGCCACGCTCACGTGTCACGCAAGCCGGGGGGTGTGTCGAGGTGTTTACACAGGCTTCATCTGGCGCCCATGTGACAGATGAGACATATGGGACTGGTGCGCCGAATGTGGCGCAGATCGGGTCGGTTCGAGCGGGTCAAGTCCGAGTGCGTCAGGCCGACCGGTCAGGCGCCGAACCGGCGCTGCCGATCGCCATAGGCCCGCAGTGCCCGCAGGAAATCGACCTTGCGGAAGTCGGGCCAGTAGGCCTCGCAGAAGTAGAACTCGGAGTGGGCGCTCTGCCACAGCAGGAAGCCCCCAAGTCGCTGCTCCCCCGACGTGCGGATGACAAGGTCCGGGTCGGGCTGACCCTTGGTGTAGAGGTGTTCGGCGATGTGCTCGACGTCGAGCACCTCAGCCAGCTCCTCGATCGTCGTGCCGCGACCTGCGTGCTCAAGGAGCAACGACCGGACGGCGTCGGCGATCTCGCGCCGGCCGCCGTAGCCGACAGCGATGTTGACGAGGAGGCCGTCGACGTCGGCGGTGCGCGCCGCCGCTGCCTCGAGGCGTTGGCGCGTCGCGGTCGGCAGGAGCGTCAGGGCGCCGACGATGTGGAGTCGCCACTGGCCCGAGTCGGCGAGCGTGTCGACGGCCCGCTCGATGATGCCGAGGAGTGGACGGAGCTCGGACTCGGCACGACTGAGGTTGTCGGTCGAGAGCAGCCAGAGGGTGACGACCTCGACCCCCACCTCCTCGCACCAGGCGAGGAAGTTGGCGATGTTGTCGGCACCGGCCTGGTGACCCTCGCTCGTGCCGGCACCCCGGGCCTTGGCCCACCGGCGGTTTCCGTCGAGCATGACGCCGACATGGCGAGGAACACTCTCGGGAGGCAGGCGCTTGGTCAGCCGACGCTCGTATGCCGCATAGAGAACATCACTGAACGCCATGTCGTCACCGTACCGCTGGGCGCACAACGAGACGCAGGCCACCTCGCCGGCTCGGAACCTACGCAAACGTAGGTATCGTTGGGAGGAATATGGACAACCGCCGTGAACCCCGCACCATCGACGCCCTCGAAGAGCGCGTCGATGCGGTGCTTGACGTGGTCAAGCCCAAGTTGCGCGGTTGGCTGCACCTCGCAATGGCACCGATCGCGTTCATCGGTGGGCTCGTCCTCGTCGTGCTGGGCGACACGGTCCAGGCGAGGGCTTCGGCCGCCGTCTTCACCCTGACGGCGGTGCTGCTCTTTGCGATGTCGGCCGTCTATCACCGCGGCGACTGGTCACCCCGCTGGGGCAACGCCCTGAAGCGGATCGACCACTCCAACATCTTCCTCATCATCGCGGGCAGCTACACGCCGTTCGCGCTGCTACTCCCCCGCAACCAAGCCATCACCCTGCTGGCGATCGTCTGGGGTGGTGCGATCGCCGGAGTTGCCTTCCGGCTCCTGTGGATCCACGCGCCTCGCTGGCTCTATGTGCCGGTCTACGTCGCACTGGGGTCGGTCGCGATCTTCTTCCTTGGCCCGCTACTGAATCACGCGGGGACCACGGTCGTCACGCTCGTCATCACCGGCGGGGCGCTCTATACGATCGGTGCCATCGTCTACGGGATCAAGCGACCCAACCCGTCGCCCCGATGGTTCGGGTTCCACGAGATCTTCCACACCTTGACGATCCTCGCCTTCATCACGCACTACATCGCCGCCTCGATCGCGCTCTACGACCGCGCCTGACCCGCTGTCGGCATCCTCAGCAGCCTTCGCGCGGTAGGACATCCGACGCAGTCGCGCGTTCATGTTGCGCATGAGGAACCACAGCGCGATCGCCAGGAAGAGGAACGCGACAAAGGCCCAGAGCCCCGGGGCTGCCTGCTGGCTCGGCGTGCCCTCCGTCGCCGTGCTGGGACTGGGGCTGGGGGACACCGACAGCGGAAGCAGGACGATGTGGGCGAGCATCGAGGTGATCATGCGGTTCGTTCCTTGCGTCCGTCGTGCACGATGGTGAGGTCCTGAGACGTCGCCATGGCATCGGCCTCGGCAAGGTCCGTCGGCAATCCAGCGAAGAGGTCGTCCTCGCCGTCGACGATGGGCACGTAGGACAAGCCCGCCTCATAGTCCTCCCACGGCCAGACCCGCGCCTGCTCCTCGCGCGAGACCTTGAAGAAGTTGCCGTCGGGATCGATCTGCGTCGCGTGCGCGAGCAGCGCCTGGTCGCGACGCTCGAACCACTCGTCGCACTTCACCCGGGTGGTGACCACGCGGTCACGCTCCGGGGGCCAGTTCTCGAGCCACGCGGCATACGGGCTCTCCTCCCCGAGAGCCGTGAGGGCTTCGTGGAAGGCGACCACCCGTCCGCGGCTGAAGGTCTGGTTGTAGTAGATCTTCAGCGGCTGCCAGGGCTCACCTGCGGTGGGGTATGCCGTGGGGTCACCTGCCGCTTCGAAGGCCGCCATCGACACGGTGTGGCACATGATGTGGTCCGGGTGGGGGTAGCCGCCGTTCTCGTCATAGGTCGTCATGACGTGCGGGCGGAAGCGCCGGATCTCGCGCACGAGGGCCTCGGTCGTGACATCGGTCGGCTCGAGCGCGAAGCATCCGTCCGGCAGCGGTGGGAGCGGATCGCCCTCGGGCAGACCAGAGTCGACGAAACCGAGCCAGGTGTGGTCAACGCCGAGGATCTCCTGGGCGCGGCGCATCTCGTCGCGGCGCACCTGGACGAGGTCGCGCAGGATGTGCGCGTCGTCGGCAAGCTTGGGGTTGAGCACGTCTCCGCGCTCACCGCCGGTGCACGAGACGACGAGGACGTCGTGGCCTTCGTCGACGTACTTGGCCATCACCGCTGCGCCCTTGCTCGACTCGTCGTCGGGGTGTGCGTGAACACACATGAGTCGGAGGCGTTCTGCCACGAGAGGGGTCCTTTGAGGATCGGGTGGTCGCACAGGCGACAATGGGCTTCGCTCCATCTTCGCACTCGTTGCACGCGCACCCACTCTCGACCCAGGACCCCCGATGCCCCTTCCTCGTCCCGCCCCCGGCACCACTCGTTGGTGGGTCATCGGCACCGTGGGGATCTCCCTGATGTTGGCGGTCATCGTGTGGTTCGCCCTCGCCTCCGCAAACGCACTCACCGCCGTCGTCACGACATACGACGTGCTGAGCGACTCCGAGATCGCGGTGGGCTATGACGTGCACCGGCCCGATGGTGCGGCTGTGCGGTGCACCATCGAGGCGCAGGACACGCGCCACGGACGCGTCGGCACGATCACGGACGAGGTGCCGGCCGGAGCGAAATCGGTGCACCGCGAGGTGGCGGTCCGCACGAGCGCCCGCTCGGTCGTCGGCGTCGTCCAGTCCTGCGTGCGCGTTCCCTGACCTGTCTTTCACTGATGGCGCATTCGGGTCATTGCACCTACCGATTGCGCCTTCCGGTCACCCTGTGGCCTGCAACAACGTGCTTTCCTGCGGGGACGTTGCTATCCTTGTTCTTTGCACCAACGGGTCTGGGGCCCACCGAACCGCACGAGGTTCAGGCCCCGGACCCTTTCACGTAGGACCACATCCCCTTGTTCAGGCGGCTGACGTCGCCCGCTCGAGGGCACCCGAGGAGTGAACTTCTGTGAGCGAGACCGTCGTCAAGACGAGCTACCTGACCCAAGAGGCGTTCGACCGCCTCAAGGCCGAGCTCGACGAGCTCTCCGGACCCGGTCGGGCCGACATCGTGGCCAAGATCGAGGCCGCCCGCGAAGAGGGCGACCTGAAGGAGAACGGCGGCTATCATGCGGCCCGCGAAGAGCAGGGCAAGAACGAGGCCCGCATCCGCCAGCTGACTCAGCTTCTCGAGAACGCCACCATCGGTGAGACCCCTCCCGACAACGGCATCGTCGAGCCCGGGATGCTCGTCACGGTCGAGATGTTCGGCGACGAGGAGACCTTCCTCCTCGGCTCGCGCGAGATCGCCGACGGGTCCCTGCAGGTCTACAGCGAGCAGTCGCCCATCGGCTCGGCAGTGAACGGCAAGAAGGCCGGTGACTCGACGAGCTACGAGGCGCCCAACGGCAAGCAGATCGACGTCAAGATCATCTCCGCGAAGCCCTTCACCGGCTGACCGTTTCAGATCTGACCCGAGAGGGCGCTCCCCCGTTGCGGGTGAGCGCCCTCTCGTCATGTCCCGAACCACCCAATTGGACGGTTCGGGACGTTGAAGGTTGCACGTCCCCAACCGTCAAATTGGATGAGTTGGGGACGGTCTGGCCGGCAGCAGTTTCAGCAGTCCAGCGATCCATCAGTTCAGGCTTGGGCTTCTCTGTCGTGGATAACGACGTAGCCCTTGGCGCGCATGGCTGCGAGGACGCGCTCGCGGTGCTCGGGGCCACGCGTTTCGAGCCGCAGGGCGATCTCGACCTCGTCGACGTTGATCTGCGGACCCGTGCGAATGTGCTCGATCTCGAGGATGTTGGCGTCGACACCGGCGCAGTCGGCGAGGATGGCGGCCAGGGAGCCGGGTGTGTCGGGGACACGCACCGAGAACTGCAGGTAGCGGCCGGCTGCAACCAGTCCGTGCCGGATGATCCGCAGCATGAGGAGCGGGTCGATGTTGCCCCCCGACAGGACCGCCACGACCGGTCCTTCGATCTTCTCGGACTCGGAAGTCTCGGTCTCGGAGATCTCCAGGAGCCAGCCGACGGCTGAGGCACCCGCCGGTTCGACGACAAGTTTGGCCCGCTCGAGGAGGAAGAGCAGGGCGCGCGACATGCCGCCCTCGCTCACAGTCTCGACGCTGTCGACGAGGTCGCGCACGAGTGGGAAGGTCACGTCACCAGGCAGGCCGACGGCGATCCCGTCGGCCATGGTCGACATTTTCGCAGCGGCCAGCGGGTGCCCCGCGGCCAGGGATGCCGGGTATGCCGCGGCTTGCTCGGCCTGCACGCCGATGATGCGCACATCAGGCTTGAGTTCTCGGACGGCGACGGCGATACCGGCGAGCAGTCCGCCGCCGCCGAGTCCGACAACGATCGTCTTGACGTCGGGGCACTGCTCAAGGATCTCGAGGCCACAGGTGCCCTGTCCGGCCACGATGTCGTCGTGGTCGAACGGGTGGATGAGGATCGCACCGGTCTGCTGCGCCCAGGCCCGGGCGTGGACGAGGCTCTCGTCGAGGGTCTCGCCAATCTGCTCGATCGTGGCGCCGTAGGCCTTGGTGGCCGACACCTTGGGCATCGGCGCGCGCACAGGCATGTAGACCTTGACCGCGATGCCGAGCATCTGTCCGGCGAGGGCGACACCCTGCGCGTGGTTGCCCGCGCTGGCGGCGACGACACCCCGCGCCTTCTCGTCAGCGGTGAGGTGGAACATGCGGTTGTAGGCGCCACGGATCTTGAAGGACCCGGCGCGCTGGAGGTTCTCGCACTTGAGAAAGACGTCGGCGCCGACTCGCGCCGACAGACCGCGGTTGAACTCCATGGGTGTGGGAGCAATGACGGTGGAGAGCAGGTCAGCGGCGGCGCGGATCTGCGCGACCGTCACCGACGACGATGTGGGTGTCATGGCGCGAGAGTATCGACCGCCGGGCACGCACGTCGCCCCGCCTGTGCACTGCTGCGGTGAGGCGCAGCAATGCTCACCCAACCCTGTGCACTGCTGCGGTGGGGCGCAGCAGTGCACCAGGGTGACCGCGCCCTATCCATCGCAGACCGCCGGCCCAGGCGAGGTGGCGTGCGCCTGCTCAGCCGCTCAGTCGGTGGTGCGCTTGTTGAAGGCCCGCAGAGCCAGCGGGGCGATGATCAGCGTGATCGCGACGGACCAGATGATCGTCGAGAGCTCGGGGTTCTGCAGGGGCCACGGCGCATCGGCTCGCACCGGGGACCCACCCACGCCCCAGTTGTCGCGCATGGCCTGGGTGAGAGAACTGATCGGGTTCCATTCCGCGATGGTGCGCAACACCGGAGGCATGACCTCGGTGCGCGCGAACGCGTTGGAGAGGAAGGTGATCGGGAAGATCGTCGTGAACATCAACCCGTTGACGGCCTCGACCGAACGCATCGCCGAGCCGACAAGGATGCCGACCCAGATCATCGCGAAGCCGAAGATCAGGAGCAGGGCGTAGCCCAGCAGACCCTTGAGCACGCCTTCGTTGATCCGCCACCCGATGAACAGCCCGGTCACCGACATGACCGCGACGCCGATGCTCGAGTGGATGAGTGCCGCGATGCTGCGGGACACGAGGATTGACGAGCGCTGGATCGGCAGGGAGCGCAGTCGGTCGACCATGCCCTTGCCGATGTCGGTGTTGAGGCCGATGGCGACGATGAACGCGCTGAACGCGATCGTCTGCGCCATGATCCCCGGCAGGAGCCAGGGCTTGTAGTCGACGCCCGGCACCTGGATGGAGCCACCGAAGACATAGGCGAAGAGCAGCACGAACATGATCGGCTGGATCGTCACATCGGTGAGCATCTCGGGCTGGCGCTTGATGTGGGTGAGGTTGCGCCGGACCAGGGTCGTGATCTGGCGGAGCTGACCCGCGCCAGAGGGTCGCGGAGCGGTGCGGTCGAGGACCGCGGCTTGCGTGGCGGCGCTCATGCCGACACCTCTTCCTGGTTGCTCGTGTCTTCGGCCTTGTGTCCGGTGAGCGCGAGGAAGACGTCATCGAGGCTCGGACGTTGCATGCCGAGGTCGTCGACCTCGATGCCGGCTTCATCAAGTTGCGTCGCGATGCGCGTCAGGGCACCGACGTCGCCCCCGGGAGCGACGAGCTTGCGGGCGTCGGCGTCGACGTGGACCTCGCCGACGACTCCACGGAGCAGCTCGGCCGCCTGGTGGACCTCGTCGTGGCGCGACACGGTCACGACGAGGCTGGCAGCGCCCGACTGGTTCTTGAGCTCCAGCGGCGTGCCCTGGGCGATGATCTTGCCCTTGTCGATGACCACGATGTTGTCAGCGAGCTGGTCGGCCTCGTCGAGGTACTGAGTCGTGAGGAGCAGCGTTGTGCCGTCCCGCACGAGGTCGCGCAGGACGTCCCAGAGCTCGACGCGGCTGCGCGGGTCGAGGCCGGTCGTCGGCTCGTCGAGGAACAGCACCGGCGGGTGGGCGATCAGGCTCACCGCGAGGTCGATGCGTCGCCGCATGCCGCCGGAGTAGTCCTTGACGACCTTGTCGCCCGCCTCGGTCAGTGAGAACTGCTCGAGCAACTCATCGGTCCGCTTGCGCACGAATCCGCGGTCGAGGCCGTAGAGATCACCGATGAGGCGGAGGTTCTCGCGACCGGTGAGCAGGTCGTCGACCGTGGCACTCTGGGCGGTGAGGCCCATGCTCGCGCGCACCGCCTCGGGTTCGGCGACCACGTCGTGACCGGCGACGCGGGCAGACCCACTCGTGGGAACGGCCAGCGTCGTCATCATCCGCACTGTCGTGGTCTTGCCCGCTCCGTTGGGCCCGAGCAGACCGAAGACGGACCCCTTGGGCACCACGAAACTGACGTCGTCGACGGCGGTGAAGTCACCGAACTTCTTGACGAGACTCTCGGCCTCGATGACGTGATCGCTGGTCATGACGGCTCCCCGCAGAGGCAGAACGGATGTCCGGCCGGGTCGAGGTAGACCTTGAAGCTGCCGCTCTCGCTCGGCTGCTCCGCAGCCACAGTGGCTCCGGCAGCGAGCACCGCGGGCTCAGCCGCGGCGATGACGGGCACCGCGAAGTCCAGGTGGAATTGCTGGGGATGCGAGCCTGCGGGCCACGTCGGTGCGACGAAGTCGTCGATGCGCTGGAAGGCGAGGGTCGTCCGACCATCGAGCCGGTCAGGTGCAATGACCCCACCCGGGGGCTCCAGGGTGGCCCAGTCGCGGTCAGAGTCCGCCTCAAGGCTCCAGCCGAGGACTTCACCATAGAAACGACCGAGCTCGAGAGCATCGGGGCAGTCAAGGACGACGAGGTCGAGAAGGGGACGAACAGCAGATGGAGCGGCGTCTTCACTCATGCCAACGAGCCTAGAGCCGGCCACCGACAGCGCCCACCCCCTTTTCGGGGAAAGCCCTCAGACCACGGTTCGAGCGAGCGCGCGCGCCGCCTGCGGGTAC
Organism: Knoellia sp. S7-12; assembly: GCF_040518285.1. Classification (GTDB taxonomy): domain Bacteria; phylum Actinomycetota; class Actinomycetes; order Actinomycetales; family Dermatophilaceae; genus Knoellia. The sequence goes on from NZ_CP155449.1 coordinate 3,298,614, forward strand.
GCGTGCCCGAGCAGGCCACAGGCAAAGAGCACGTATGCCGTGTCGACGCCGTGCGTCGCAGCCGCAGGGACCGTCCACCCGCCGGCATGGTCGCTCACGAGCGCGCCAAGGACACCGTCAGCCACTCCGTCCGGGCCGTGCCGCAGCACACCGCCGGACCCGAGGACGAGTCCGACGTCGGCGAGCGGGCGCGGCCTGTCTCCGACGACCCGCGGACGACCGTGCCGTCGCGCAGCAACCACCGCGGCCACCCGGGCCAGGTCGGACTCGTGCACCCACTCCCCCGGCGTCGACGCGCGGTGACCAGTCGCGGAGGCGACGTGAGCGGCATACGCATCGGTTCCGGACGACAGCGCAAGGTGCTCGCGAGCAGCGGCCTCGACGATGCCGAGAGCGTTCCACCGCATGCCCAGGTCGGCCTCGACGGTGCGTTCGTGCCACATCGAGCCGGCGACGTCGCGCTCGATCTCGGCGTCCTCTCCCTGGGGTCGGAGCACCGAGTAGACGTCGGTCGTCGCGCCACCGATGTCGATGACCATGACGTCCTCACCGCGCACGTCGGCCAGCAGCTCGACCCCTTGAAGGACGGCATCGGGGGTTGCCGCACGGACCAGCTCGGTGAATCCCCGCCCTCGGGACAGGCCTTTGCCGCCGATGACGTGCTCGAGGAAGGCTGCCCGGATGGCTCCACGCGCGGCATCCGGGGCGATGACCCCGATGCGCGGAAGGACGTTGCTCGTGACGCTGTGACGACGCCCGGTTCGCTCGAGCTCGGCCGACACCTCGAGGGAGACCTCGGCGTTGCCGGCGACGACGATGGGCATGGTGACGCGGGCATTGGCCAGTCGAGTTGCATTGTGTCGCAACACATCTGCGTTGCCACCGTCAGTCCCGCCGACCAGAAGCACGAGGTCGGGTGCGGCCGCTCGCAACTCGCGCACCCCCTCCCCCGACAGCAGGCCCCCCGACACGTGGACGACCCGACCGCCCGCTGACAGGGCCACCCGGTGCCCCGCCTCCGCCGTCACCTCGCGTTCGTAGCCCACGACGGCGATACGCAGCCCGCCGCCTGCGGACGAGCAGACGAGCGTCTCGGTTACGGGACCATGGGAGGCGAGCGCACGGCATACGCCATCCACTCCGTCCATGACGTCGGTGTCAACGGTCGTCGGGTGAGACGCTGCTGCGACCAACACGCCGGACGACACGTCGACGAGGACGGCCTTCGTGAAGGTCGACCCGACATCGACGCAGAGGACGAGTGACACGTCAGGTGAGGCGGTCCAGAGCCTGCTTGAGGTCGGCGATGAGGTCTTCGACGTCCTCGATGCCGACGGAGAGCCGGATGAGATCCGACGGGACCTCGAGCTCGGTGCCCGCGACCGAAGCATGGGTCATGCGTCCCGGGTGCTCGATCAGCGACTCGACTCCACCGAGCGACTCACCAAGCGTCCAGATCTGCGTCTCGGCGCACACCTTGACGGCGACGTCCTCGCCGCCCTTGACGCGGAAGGCGACCATGCCGCCGAAGCGCTTCATCTGGCGCGCCGCGACCTCATGGCCGGGGTGGTCGGGCAGGCCCGGGTAGTGGACCGCGGTGACGCCGTCGTGCCCCTGGAGGAACTCGACGACCTTCTCGGCGTTGTCGCAGTGGCGTTCCATGCGGATGGCGAGCGTCTTGAGCCCGCGCTGCACGACCCACGAGTCGAACGGCCCGGCGATGGCACCCATCGAGTTCTGGTGGAAGGCAACCCGATCGCTCGCGGACTCGTTGTCGAACCACGGGACGGTGACGCCGTGACCGACGACGACGGCGCCACCGACGACGTCGGAGTGGCCGCCGCAGTATTTCGTCGTCGAGTGCAGGACGAGGTCGGCGCCGTCCGCAAGGGGCTGCTGGAGGTAGGGCGAGGCGAAGGTGTTGTCCACGACGAGCAGCGCGCCGGCCTCGTGCGCGATCTCGGCGAGCGCCTTGATGTCGGCGATGCCGAGCATGGGGTTCGTGGGCGTCTCGACCCAGATGATGCGGGTCCTGCCCGGCTGGATCGCAGCGCGCACGGCGTCGTTGTCGGCGATCGCGGCGATGGTGTGCTCGACGCCCCAGTGGGACAGGACCTTGTTGAAGAGACGGTAGGTGCCGCCATAGGCATCCGAGGGCACGACGACGTGGTCGCCGGGGCTGAGGAGCGCACGGAGCACGGTGTCCTCGGCGGCGAGACCGGACGCGAACGCAAACCCACGCTCACCACCCTCGAGCGCGGCGAACCCGGTCTCGAGCGCAGTGCGCGTCGGGTTGGCGGAGCGGCTGTACTCGTAGCCGTTGCGGAACCCGCCGATGCCGTCCTGCTTGTAGGTCGACGTCTGGTAGATCGGGGTCACGACGGCACCCGTCGTGGGGTCCGGGTCCTGCCCTGCGTGGAGGGCGCGGGTGGAGAAGCCGAGGGTCTCGTCAGTCATGACGACAGGGTATGCCGCGTGGTCCCGACCGCTTCGGGCGAGCCGGTTCGGCTCGCGTCAGCCGAGCCGTTTCTGCCACTCGCGCAGGATGGCCGTGGTCCGGTAGCCGAGCGCCTCGTTGACCGCGATCATCGGCCCGTTCTCCTGGGCGTTCCAGGTGCGGACGATCCTGGTCTGGGGGGACTCGGCGCGCAACGTGCGCATGTTGGCGGCCTTGACTGCTGCGCCGAGCCCGTGGCCGCGGTGCTCGCGGAGAACGAGAGTGTCCTGCTGATAGGCGAGAACCGGCTCCGCCGTGGGGATCTGCAGCTGGGTGAAGGCGACGAGCCGGCCGGTGTCGAGGTGGCGGGCCACGGACTCGACGGCGCGGCGGCCGCTCTTCGCCGTCGCCTCGCGCTCACCCTTGAGCCGCTCGACGTCCCAGTCCTCCTCCTCGAAGTCGAGGTCGCCGAGCGGGACGTCGGTGCTCATGCGCCGCTGCAGATGGGCGCGATCCTCGAGCCACTCGTCCTTCGTGTCATCAGTGGACGTCTCGATGACGTATCCCGGTGTGTCGCTTGCCTGCTCGTGTCGATACCCGGTGACATCGAGGTCGTTGCGGTGGTTCGTCTGGGCCATGTCGAAGCCGTGGATGCGCGCGAATGCCTCCCCCGGATCCGTGCCGTCCTTCGGGTATGCCGTCTCCGTCACGAGAGACGTCCGGCCGGCCCCTCGCGCCACCTCGGTGACGTGGTCGAACATCGTGGTCCCGATGCCGAGGCGACGGTGATCAGGATGGACCGCGAGGTCGAGCAGGGCCAGCTCGGGGTTGTCCCGCAGCGGCATCGCGAGGTTCGCGCTGGACAGGACCCGACCTGCGTCGTCCACGGCCGCGAGGTAGCGCCGGTCCCACGCCGAGGACGCCTCGCGGGCCCGTAGTGAAGCCATCGACCAGGCGTCGTGATCGTCACCCATCGTGGCCACGGTCGAGGCGACGAAGACGTCGTTCCACTCGACCGCCAGATCGGCTTGGGCGGGGTCGAGCGTGGTGACGCGAACGATGCGGACGGACATGCCCTCATGGTCCTCGCCCGAGGAGTCCCGATGCCACCGATTTCCGACTGCGCGAGGAGTCAGCCGGGCTGGGTGGAACGGAGCGCCTCCTCGAAGTGTGGCAGCGACGCCTCGATCGTGGCCATGGTTGCGGTGAGGCAGATCCGGAAGTACCCGGGAGTTTCGAAGAGGGCGCCGGGCATGACGAGCACTCCGCGCTGCGCAAGGTCCGCAACGAAGGCCTCGTCGTCCGGGATCGGCGACTTGGGGAAGAGATAGAACGTGCCCTCTGGTGAGGCCACGGTGTAGCCCATCTCGCGCAGGGCGGTGACGAACCGGTCGCGTTTGGTCTGGAGGTGGGCGACGTCGATCGACAGTTCCTCGAGACGTGGCACCGCGTGTTGCATCACCGCGTTGGGGAACAGCCAACCGGCAGCGATCTGGACGCTCTCGAAGGCCTCGAGCAGTGGGTCCGCGTCGGGCATCGCCGGCGGAATGGCGAGGTAGCCCAGGCGCTGACCGGGCGCAAGGAGCGTCTTGCCGTAGCTGTAACAGAGCAGGGTCCACGGATAGAACTCCGCGGGACTGTGGAATGTCGCGCCGTCAAAGACGATGCGGTTGTAGGGCTCGTCCGAGATGAGGTAGATCCGCCGGCCGTTGCGCGCTGACGCCTCCTCGAGCAGGTCGGCAAGAGCCCGGAGCGTCTCCGGTGGATAGACCCGGCCGGTCGGGTTGTTGGGCGAGTTGACGATGACGATGCGTGTGCGCGCTGTGATGACGGCGGCGATGGCCTCGAGATCGAGGTCAAAACTGGGCTGCAGCGCATTGACCTTGATCGGGACGAGTCCGGCCTCGACGGCGAGGGCCTCATAGAGGAACCACGGTGGAAGGGAGTAGACGACCTCGTCGCCTGGGTCCGCCACCACCTTCATGGACACCGTGATCGCACCGAATCCGCCCGTCGACATGCGGATGCGATCGGCCGTCCACGGCAGGTCAACGACCTTGCGAAGCGCGGCCGCCGCAGCCTCCTGTGCGGCGAGTTCACTCTGTTTGTAGGCAAACCAGAGTTCGTCCTGTGGCAGCGCGGCGTCTCGCAGCGCCTCGACATATTCGGAGGTGGCCATCTCGTGTGGATCGCCGAAGGTGAAGTCGAAGACTTCGGGGTCGAGCCGACGCTTGTCGTACCCGGAGTGGCGCAGGAACGCGAAGAGCTTTCGGAACGGAGTGACGTCCTGAATCCGTCGGCTCCGATCAGACACGGGTTGATCAGGCATCTCTTCACGGTAGGGGCGCAGGTCCCGTCGCGTCCGCCAGTCGCCGCAGCTCGTTGGGGAATCATTGAGTCCTGCGGAACATTGAACGAGGGAGTCCCCAATGATCAGGAGTGCCCCATGTTCGGATCACGCGCCAAGACCACGCTGCCCACCGCCGCCGAGGCTCTGCCCGGACGTGAGACCCGACCGTTCATGGTTCCGGCGACCCACGAGGTGCTCGGCACGCCGCTCGAGGGCCCGTGGCCCGAGGGCACCAAGGTCCTCTATGTCGCCATGGGATGTTTCTGGGGTGCCGAGCGCATCTTCTGGCAGCTCCCGGGTGTCGTGACGACGGCTGCGGGCTACATCGGTGGCTTCACCCCGAACCCGACCTACGAGGAGACCTGCACCGGCCGCACCGGTCACGCGGAGGCCGTCCTCATCGCCTACGACCCCAAGCAGACTTCCCCCGAGCTGCTCCTCAAGTCCTTCTGGGAGAACCACGACCCCACGCAGGGCAACCGGCAGGGCAACGATGTCGGCACGGCATACCGGTCCGCAATCTTCTGGACCACGCCGGAGCAGGAGGCGGCCGCGAGGTCGACCAGCGAGGCCTTCCAGGGCGAGCTGACCCGCGTCAACGCCGGCGAGATCACGACGCAGTTCTCGCCAGCCAAGGACGTTGGCGAGTTCTGGTACGCCGAGGACTACCATCAGCAGTACCTCCACAAGAACCCCAACGGCTACTGCAACCACGGGCCCAATGGCCTGACGTGCCCGATCGGCGTCGCGAACCTCCCGGCTCAGACAGACGTCCTCCCGCCCACCTGAGGCACTCCGCACGACCAGACAAATCGGGTATGCCGTCGCGCACCCTCTTCTCTGGCAGATTCTCCATGGGCGAGATCTGCTACCCGCACGAGGACGCGTGTGGGACCTTCTTTCCCGACTTCAGAAGGCCTTGGCGAGGGTGAGCGCCACACCAATGACGGCAGCCGTTGCGAGTGACGCGAACCCAGCGATGCGCAGCGGCGCGCCGACCTTCCAGTGATCACGTGGGCCGGGCGCATTGAAGCCGGTGTGCCCGCCGACGTCCGAACTACCTGCCGGACCGCCGAAGCCACCCTTGATCTCGGCCGTGGGCCGGGCCCTGCGCATCAGCACGAATCCGACACCGAGCAACAACACGCCGAGCACGGCGAGCACGACGACGAGCCACCACCATCCGGTCATGCCTGACAGCGTGCCACGGCGGCCACGAACGAGGGGTTTTTCGGCGCCCCCTCAGTCTCAGATGCGGGCGGCGAGCTCCGTGCCCTGGCGGATGGCGCGCTTGGCGTCGAGTTCCGCGGCGACATCGGCTCCGCCGATGACATGGACGGGTATGCCGCTGTCACCCAACTCGTCCGCGAGCGTCCGGACCGATTCCTGACCGGCGCAGAGCACCACCGAGTCAACGGGGATGATCCGCGGAGCCGGAGCATCGTCGCCGCCACCGAATGACACGTGCAGGCCGTCGTCGTCGATCCGGTCATAGTTCACGCCGGTCACCTGCTCGACACCCTTGGCCTTGAGCGCAGCACGGTGCACCCAGCCCGTGGTCTTGCCGAGGCCCTTGCCGATGCCAGAAGCCTTGCGCTGCAACAGGATCACCTCGTGCTTGGGTGTCTCGACGACAGCCGTCGCCAGCCCACCACGCGACAACGCGGGGTCACCCACACCCCACTCGGCGCGCCACAGGTCGAGGTCGAGCGTCGCCGATGGCTGCGCGGTGAGGAACTCGCTCACGTCCACCCCGATGCCACCAGCACCGATCACGGCCACACGCTGCCCGGGCACGCGTTCCCCACGCACCAGCTCGGCATAGGTCATGACGGACGGGTGGTCGACACCGGGAATCGACGGAACCCGCGGCTGGACACCGGTCGCCACGACGACCTCGTCGAACCCACCGTCACGCAACTCGGCAGCCGTCACGGCCCGGCCCAGGTGCAGCTTCACCCCAGTCACCTCGAGGCGGCGACTGAAGTAGCGGATCGACTCGGAGAACTCCTCCTTGCCCGGGATGCGTTGGGCGATGGCGAACTGGCCACCGATGTCGTCGCGCGCCTCGAACAGCTCGACCGAGTGCCCGCGCTCCGCGAGCGCCGTCGCGCATGCGAGACCCGCTGGTCCGGCACCGACGACCGCGACGTGACGAGCCCAACGCGTCGGCCCCAGGACCAGCTCGGTCTCATGGACGGCGCGAGGGTTGAGCAGGCACGTCGCGCGCTGCCTCTTGAACGTGTGGTCGAGGCAGGCCTGGTTGCAAGCGATGCACGTGTTGATCTCGTCCGTGCGTGACTCTGCGGCCTTGCGCACCCACTCGGGGTCTGCGAGGAACGGCCGGGCCAGCGAGACGAGGTCGGCGTCCCCGGCACCGAGGATCCCCTCGGCCACCTCGGGCATGTTGATCCGGTTCGTCGCGATGACCGGCAGCGACGTCTCTGACTTGAGGCGGGCGGCATACGACGCAAAGGCCGCGCGGGGCACGGAGGTGACGATCGTCGGGACTCGCGCCTCGTGCCAGCCGATACCGAGGTTGAGAACGCTCGCACCAGCGGCCTCGACCTCATGGGCCAGCGCGGCGACCTCGTCCCACGTCTGGCCATCAGGCACGAGGTCGACGGCGGAGATGCGATAGATCACCAAGAAGTCCGAACCGACTTCCTCACGGATGCGACGCACGATCTCGACGGCAAGGCGTCGTCGCTTCTCCGGTGTCCCACCCCACGCGTCGGTGCGCTTGTTGGTCCGCGGCGCCAGGAACTGGTTGATCAGATAACCCTCGGACCCCATCACCTCGACACCGTCGTAGCCGGCTTCACGCGCCAGCCGCGCCGACCGCACGAACGCGGCGATGGTCCGCTCGACCCCGCGGGCCGACAGGGCACGCGGCGTGAACTTGCTGATCGGGCTCTTGATGGCCGACGGGGCCACGCACCACGGCGTGTAGGAGTAGCGCCCGGCATGGAGCAGCTGCAGCGCGATCCGCCCACCGGCCCCGTGCACGGCGTCGGTGAGGACCCGGTGCTGACGAGCCTCGCGCGACGTCGTGAGCTTCGAGGCCAGCGGTAGCAGCGTGCCAGCAATGTTGGGCGCGAATCCGCCCGTGATGATCAGCGATACCCCGCCACGCGCCCGCTCGGCAAAGAACTCCGCCAGCTTGGGGAAGTCACGCGCCCGATCCTCGAGGCCGGTGTGCATCGAACCCATGACCACACGGTTGGGCAGGGTCACGTGGCCGAGGTCGATCGGGGCGAGCAGGTGCGGGTAGGCGTTCACTACTCGAGAGTACGGAAACACCCGCATGCGCCGTGAGCCCTGCGGGTGTGTTCCTGCTCTCGATGGGTATGCCGGGAAGCTGGGTTCCCGGCATACGCCGCCGTGTGTTTGAGGCTGGGATCAGTCGACGAGGTGACCCAGGAGGTCGGCCCGGGTGAGGACACCGACCGGCTTGCCACCCTCGATGACAAGGACCGCGTCGGCCGTCTCGAGCTCGTGTCGCGCGGTGGCGACCGGCTCACCAGAACCGACGAGCGGCAGTCCCTTGCCCATGTGCTTCTCGACCGAGTCGGACAGGTGCGCCTTGCCGACGAACAGCAGCTCGAGTAGTTCGCGCTCGCTCACGGACCCGGCGACCTCGCCGGTCATGACGGGCGGCTCGGCCTTGACGACGGGCATTTGCGAGACGCCGTACTCGCGCAGGATCTCGATGGCGTCGCGGATCGTCTCGCCCGGGTGCGTGTGCACGAGCGCAGGCATCTCGCCGGACTTGGCGTGGAGGATGCTGCCGACCGTCGTGGTCGCGTCGGAGTGCATGAAGCCGTAGGAGCTCATCCAGTCGTCGCTGAAGATCTTGGACATGTAGCCGCGACCCGAGTCCGGCAACAGGACGACGACGACCGCGTCTGCCGGCAGGTCCTTGGCGACCTCGAGAGCCGCTACGACTGCCATGCCACAGGAGCCACCGACGAGCAGGCCCTCCTCGCGGGCGAGGCGACGGGTCATCTCGAACGAGTCCGCGTCAGAGACGGCGACGATCCGGTCGACGACCTTGGGGTCGTAGGCGGTTGGCCAGAAGTCCTCACCGACACCCTCGACGAGGTAGGGGCGACCGGTGCCGCCGGAGTAGACCGAACCCTCGGGGTCGGCGCCGACGATCTGGACGCGGCCGCCGTCACGGGACTCGCTCTGCTCGCGCAGGTAGCGGCCGGTGCCAGTGATCGTGCCGCCAGTGCCGATGCCCGTGACGAAGTGGGTGAGCGCGCCGTCGGTGTCGTTCCAGATCTCGGGACCGGTGGTCTCGTAGTGCGAGGCCGGGCCGTTGGGGTTGGAGTACTGGTCCGGCTTCCACGCGCCCTCGGTCTCGCGCACGAGGCGGTCCGAGGTCTCGTAGTAGGAGTCGGGGTGGTCCGGCGCGACGGCGGTGGGGCAGACGACGACCTGCGCGCCATAGGCCTTGAGGACGTTGCGCTTGTCCTCGCTCACCTTGTCCGGGCACACGAAGATGCACTTGTAGCCCTTGCGCTGGGCGACCAGGGCGAGGCCGACGCCGGTGTTGCCACTCGTCGGCTCGACGATGGTGCCGCCCGGCTTGAGGGCGCCCGAGGCCTCGGCGGCCTCGACCATCTTGACGGCGATGCGGTCCTTCACGGACCCGCCCGGATTCATGTACTCGATCTTGGCAAGAACGGTCGCGGCGATCCCGTCAGTGACGGAGTTCAGCTTCACGAGCGGGGTGTTGCCCACGAGGTCGACGATGTGCTCGGCATACTTCATGGCCACATCCTCCCACTTGGCCCTGGGCCCCAGAGACCCTCCTCCCACGGCGTGGGCCGTGGGCTTCCCGGGTGGGAACACACCTGTCCCCGCCGGGCGTTAGCGTGGTCGAAGACCGAGGAGGTTTGAGGACCACACATGGGACGCGCACGACGAGCACGCAAGATCGCAGCAACAGCGGCATACGGGGGTGGCGGCCTGGCCGCGGCAAGCGCTGCGCTGGGGGCGGTGAGCTACGGAGTGATCCGGGGCGAGGCGCTGCTCGCGCGCCGCTTGGTCGGTAGGCCGTTCGACACTTCGCCGGACGACAACGGCACCTATGGCGCCGGTCCGGGTGACCCCATCGAGATCCTCGTCATCGGCGACTCCAGTGCTGCCGGCATGGGGGCGCACCACCCCCACGAGACGGTCGGCGCGATCGTCGCCGGGGGTGTGAGCGCCCTCATGGGCCGCAGCGTCCACCTCACCAACCATGCTGTCGTCGGCGCCGAATCGAGCGACCTGGAGCGGCAGCTCGCACAGAGTCTCGAGTCGGTGACCTTGCCCGACGTCGTCGTCATCATGATCGGCGCCAACGACGTGACCCACCGCGTCGACCGTGCGACAGCCGTGCGTCACCTCGAGCTGACGGTGCGGCGCATCCGGGCTCTGGGCAGCGAGGTTGTCGTCGGCACCTGCCCCGATCTCGGCACGATCGAACCGTTGGCCCAGCCGCTTCGCCTGCTCGCGCGCCGATGGAGCCGCGACCTCGCGGCCGCCCAGACGATCGCCGTCGTCGAGGCCGGCGGCCGCACCGTGTCGCTGGGTGACCTGCTGGGGGTTGAGTTCGCTGCGTCGCCCAAGACTCTTTTCAGCGAGGACCGCTTCCACCCCTCGCCCGCGGGCTACGCCAGAGTGGCGGCGGCGTTGCTCCCGTCGGTCTGCGCCGCGCTCGGTGTGTGGGGCCACGACACGGCCGACCGCCCACCGGAGGCCCGTCGTGGCGAGGGCGTCGGCCCGGTCGCCGTGGCTGCCGGTCAGGCGGTCAAGGACCCGGGGACCGAGGTCTCTCCGACCGAGGTCGGTGGCCAGGCGCGCGGTCCGCGGGGACGTTGGGCTGTGCTGTTGCGGCGTCGCCCCGACGCCGTGCCGGACGCGCGCGACCCCGAGGCCGACGCGTCAGTCGACGAGTCGACCTCACTTGAAGCATCGACCGCAGGTGAGGCGCCAACCTCAGGGGTGACGCGCACCCCAGGGGAGACGCAAACCTCAAGGGAGGCGACGGCGCAGGTCGGCAAGCCGGTCGGCGAGTTCGGGGACATCCGCTGACGCGGCATCCCACACGAGGACGCGCAACTGGTCGATGAGAACGGCCGGGCCCAGCTCGGGCACCGGCTGACCTGCGGTGACGGCGGCAAGCTCCTGGACGACCTCGCGCATGTCTCTGGATGCGGCGAGCGCGTGGTCCGCGGACAGCTCTCGCCATCTGCGGACCACGCGCTCGAGCTCCCGAGAGACGTCCTCAGGGAGTGCGTGCATCAGTCGAGCAACGTCACTCGCGCATGCGGGCGAAGAGGCGCAGGAACTCGATGTAGAGCCAGACGACCGTGACGATCAGGCCGTGCGCGAGGAGCCAGCTGTACTTCTGGGGGGCGCCGGTCGCGATCGCGCGCTCGATCATGTCGAAGTCGAGGGCGAGTGAGACCGAGGCGAGGCCGACGGCGAACACCGAGATGGCGATGCCGAACGGCGTGTTGCCGCCGATGCCGAACTGCGTGTTGGTGACCATCGCGTAGATGACGTTGATGACTGCGAAGATCGCGTAGCCGAAGATCATCATCGTGACGATGCGGCGGAACTTCGCGGTGACCTTGATGAGCCCGGACTTGTAGGCAAGGAACATGCCGACGAACACCCCGACGGTCGCCATGGCCGCCATCGGCACGACACCGTTCCAGCGCGACTCAAAGACCTGGCTGACTGCACCAACGAACAGACCCTCGAGGACGGCATACCCAACGATGAGCGGAACGCTCAGGGTCTTCTTGAAGGCGATGACGAGCCCGAGCACGAGCGTGCCGATCATGCCGCCGATCAGCACCATCAGGCCGAGACCGGGGTACTGACTCGCGACGTACCAGCCGACTGCACCGAAGCTCACGACCAGGGCGAACAGGCCCATCGTCTTCATGATGACGTCGTCCATGGTCACGCGACCGGTGTCGGTCGGACCTGCGGTGGGCGCGTTGTACATGTCCTGGAGCTGCTGCTCCGACCCCAATTGGCCGGTCGCGCCCTGCTGCGCGTAGGAGCTGTTGCCGGGCTCGGCGCCCTGGCTGCGGTGACCCTGGAACCCGGCATAACCGGACTGGGCGTCCTTCTCAAGTCGGTTGAAGGCCGGATTGCTGGCCATCGTTGTCCTCCGTATGTCTGGCGCGGTGGCGATCCACCACGTCGTTCACCTATTCAATCGTGTCTGGGGCCCTCTGTGTTCCCGGGGCGCGGTCTCCTGTGGACAACGATCCCCAGGGGGACGGCGATTTTGCATACGCTCACACAACATCGCGACTCGTTGACTGGGTGAATGACTCACCCCGTTGCCGCAGTTCGACCCGAGGAGCGCCCTCGACGCGCGCTCCTCGTTGCCTTGTTCCTCGTCTATCTCGTGCTGCTCACATGGGTCGTGATGTGGAAGCTCGACGTGCCGTGGGTCGGCGGAGGCTTCCGCAACGTCAAGCTCGTGCCCTTCGTCTCCAGCGACGGTGACGGCGCCAGCCAGCCCCTGGAGGTCGCGGGGAATCTCCTGCTCTTCATCCCCTTCGGCGTCTACCTCAGACTGCTCGCGCCGTCGTGGTCCCCGCTGTCGGTGACGGCTCTGGCTGTGGGCGCGAGTGGAACGCTGGAGGGTGCGCAGTTCGTGCTGGCCGTCGGACGCACCGACACCTCGGATGTCATCGCCAACACCGCTGGCGCCGTGGTCGGGCTGGTCGCCGTCGCCCTCGCCCACCATGGGATCGGAGCGCCGGCGAGGCGTCTCATGACGGGTGCCTGCACCGTGGGGACCACGTTTGCCTTGGTGGCGTGCGCGATCTTCGTCGCCGCTCCCCTGCGCTATGGACCGCCGGACGTCGCGTGCGACCAGTCGGGGTCGTGCCGCGTGGGCCACCTCGCCCGCTGAAAACTGGTGCCCCCGACGGGGATCGAACCCGTACCCGGAGCGATTTTAAGTCGCCTGCCTCTGCCAGTTGGGCCACGGGGGCGAACTCACTGTATGCCGTGAGGCCGGCCTCCAGCCCTCTGCTTGCGTCTGCGGATGCGGCGGTTCCAGCGACCACATCCGCAGGCGCGGTGGGTATACCGCCTGCTTGCGCCCGCAACCTTGGCCACCCCTGCGACCAAGGTTGCGGACGCAAGGGTCACCTCGACGCGCTCGGACTCGGACTTGAGCTGGGCGTCGGGGTGGGAGTCGCCGAGACCCCTGAGCTCGGCGACGTCGGTGGGGCCTCGGGTGAGGCCGTGGGTGACGGACTGACGGTGGCGGCAGTCGTCGGAGAGGTCGTCGTCGGATCCTTTGGCTCGATCGTCGGGACCGGCCCGGGAAGCGGGGTGATCGCCACCGGCGGCTCCCATTCGGTGTCGCCCATGCGCTCCCACCCGCTCCGATCGTTCCACCGCAGCGGGAAGATGTCGCGCGCGACCGGGAGTTCCCCAGTGCTCGGATCACGGAGCTGCTCGAGAGCAGCGAGGTCATCGCCCGCACTGATGAAGTCCTCACCCACCTGAAGGGCTCGACCGTTCTGGTCCAGAATCCGGACCTTGTCGATCCGACGGCCCGTCTCGTCGTAGGCATAGAGGTTGGCGACCGGCTGGCCGTTGTTGAACACACCAGTGCCCACCGGCGACCCCATCTCCTCGGTGTAGGTCGGTTCGCTGTACGAACCTCTGTCGACGAACAGGACTAGCGCGAACGGCAGCAGGAGCACCGCGACGATGTTGCCGATGACGCGCACCGGACCGACCCAGTCGCCGGTCAGCGTCCCGTGGCGAGCCATGAGACCCAGCGCGATCGAGACGACCGCACTGAGTACACCGAGCCAGGTAATGGGTGCACCGATCATGAGGGCCGGAAGGGCTGCGAGGGCGAAGCCACGCACAGCCCACCACACAGGCCGAAGGTCGCTCAGCCACGGCATCGCCGTGGTGGCGTTCGTGGCCAGTTCGGACCACCACTGCGAAAGACGCTCTCCCGCAGAGGTGCTCGTCTGCACCGCAACCACCCGCGGAGGCAGGCCAGCAGCGGAACGCAGCTCGGCGGCATACGCATCCGGTTCACCGAGACGGTCACGCAACGTGCCGTCGCCCGGCTCGGCCAACCGCTCCGTGAGGTCAGCCTCCATCCCGGTCGTGAACTCATCGGCATCCTCGGCCGGCAGGTCCGCGAGGGCCGCCCGAACCTGCGCAACGTAGTCGCGAACCTCGGTGTCCGTGTCGTTCATGCTGGCGTTCACGTGCGCACTCCTGCCTCGTCGAGGAGGCCGGCCATCGTCCCTGCGAAGGCGGCCCAGGTCTTGCCCTGGCTGGCGAGGGCGTCGCGGCCCTGCGCGTTGATCCCGTAATACTTGCGGTGGGGGCCCTCGTCGCTCGGAACGACGTAGGACGTGAGCGCCCCTGCGCTGTAGAGGCGACGAAGCGTGCCATAGACCGATGCGTCCCCGACGTCCTCGAGCCCGGCGGCCCGAAGGCGACGAACGACGTCGTAGCCGTAGCCGTCCTCGCGGGCGACGACGGCGAGGACCGCGAGGTCGAGCACTCCCTTGACGAGCTGTGTGGCGTCCATGATCTCCGGGCACCCCCTGTTCTCTCGTGACGACCATCGACCTGATGGCGCACGGTGCACACTACTACGCACTCCGCATTAGTGTGGCAACAACAGGAGCGACCGCGTGTCGCCAGCTCGGGCAAGGCCCCGGAACCCCCGGGACACGCCCGGTAGGCTCAGGAATTCACCCGCGCGGCACTCAGAACGGATGACCTCCCGGCATGACCTCCACGGCAACTCCCGGTTCCTCGGACACCCCCGACCTCACCGGCTCCCCTGGCCCCAAGGAGTCCCTCACCACGCGCCGTCGCGGCCCCGCCAAGGGCACTCCCCGAGCACCGCGGATGAAGCGCGAAGAGCGCGAGCGCCAGCTCCTCGACGTCGCCGAGTCGGTCTTCGCCGAACACGGCTACCAGGAGACGACGATGGAGCTCATCGCCGCTGCCGCCGGGATCACCAAGCCGGTCATCTATGACCACTTCGGCTCCAAGGAGAAGCTCCTCGTCGCCGTCGTCGCCCGCGCCCGCGAGGACCTGCTCTCGTCGACTGCGGCCGCGCTCGATGCGCTCCCACCGCACTCGCCCGTCGAGGCCCACTTCCGGGCCGGGGTCCGCGCCTTCATGCAGTTCTTCGAGGCTCGCCGCGGCAGCTTCCGGGTCTACATGCAGGAGTCCGCCGTCGCTGTCGTGGCCGGACAGGACATCGAGAACCTCCGGCAGGCTCAGGCCCGCGACATCGCCGAACGATTCAGTGACAACCCCGCGATCGCGGCCTATCCCATGGTCTTTCGCGAGGCCATGGCCGAGATCATGATCGCCACCAACGAGCGGGTCGCCTCTTGGCGCCTGCGCAACCCCGAGATCGATCTCGACACGGCAGTCGAGATCGTGATGTCGGTGCTGTGGAACGGTTTCGGCTCCTACACCGCCGAGACGGTCCCCGAGGTCGCGATCAGCCCACGCAACTGAGGGCGATGCCGTCGAGGATGTCGTGCTCGGACGTGACGACCTGAGCCTGCGGCGATCGTTCGAGCACCCGGCCAAGGACCTCGTGCCAGATGAGCGCGCCCGCGCCGATGACGTCGACGCGACCGGGATGCATGTAGCCGAGGTCTGCGCGCTCGTCCATCGTTGCCTGCAGGAGACTTTGCGCTGACTCACGGTGTGCTTGCGGCGTGAGGTGTGCCAGATGGATTCGAGCCGGTTCGTATGCCGTGAGCCCCAGTGCGTGGGCCGTCACCGTGGTGATGCTGCCGGCGAGACCGACCACCGTCGCGATGCCGGACAGGTCGACGACTTCCTCAGCCCGGTCTATGGCAGCGATGATGTCGGCGTTCGCAGCGGCGATCTGCTGCGCAGTCGGTGGATCGCTCGTGAGGTGGCGCTCGCTGATCCGGACGCAACCGATATCGACCGACAGGGCGCTCTCGACCCGATCCGTTCCGCGCACGAACTCGGTCGAGCCCCCACCAAGATCGATGACGAGATAGGGGCCGGGAACATCGGCCGCGACGAGGTCACCCGTCGAGCCGGTGAAGGACAAATTGGCCTCCGCCCCGCCACTGACAACCTCGGGCGAAACGTCGAATCCCGCTGCTGCAAAGGCGTTCTCGACACCAGTGACGAACTCGGCAGCGTTGCGTGCATCACGCGATGCCGACGTGGCAACGAAACGCACACGTTCGACAGAATGCTCACGGCACTGGGCGGCATACTCCCGCGTTTGGGCCACGGTGCGCTCCATGGCCACCGGGTCGATGACTCCGGTGCGGTCCACGCCGTAGCCGAGGCGAACGACTTCGGTACGACGAACAACATCAACCAAAGACAGAGCCCGGTTCACATCCGCTGTGTCCACGGGGTCGGCAATGAGCAGCCGGATCGAGTTGGTGCCGCAGTCGATGGCGCCGACGCGACTCACTGCTGCTTGCCCTGCGGCGCTGCAGAGTCATCCGCCAGCTCGGTGCAAGGATATGTGGTCCACCACTCGGGCAGCATCTCGAGGGCCTCGTCGCCCAGCGGGTTGACGCCCGGTCCGACGCTGAGTGAGTGCGCGACGAGAACGTGGAGGCACTTGACGCGGCTGGGCATGCCACCGGCGCTGATGCCGTCGATCTCGTCGACCTGCCCGAGCTCGGTCCGTCGGGCGAGGTAGTCCTCGTGCGCTGCGGCATAGCGGGCGGCGAGATCGTCGTCCTGCGAGAGTCGGTCGGTCATCTCACGCATGACGCCCACGGACTCGAGGGTGCTGATGGCGCCGGTGAGCCTGGGGCAGGTGGCATAGAACGAGGTCGGGAACGGTGTGCCGTCCGGGAGCCGCGGCAGGGTGCGCAGGACGTCGGGCTCACCACACGGGCAACGGTGGGAGACCTCGACGACACCGCGCGGGATGCGACCGAGCTGACGCTCGACGGCGTCGAGATCCTCCTGGGCGACCGGTGCGCGGTCGGGAGTCGTCGTCACCGGCGGTGATTGGCGGGCACGTCGGCCGCCTGCATCGAGGACCAGATGGTGTCGTACCAGGGGTCGGTGCTCTCACCCGCGCGGGCGACGGTGGAGTCGCGCTTTTCGATCTCGGGATCGAGCACGGTGTAGGACTTCTCGCCGACCTTGACGAACTTCAGGCGGGTGCGTGCCTGCTGCTCAACGTAGGCCGGGTCCTCCCAGCGGGCCTGCTCGGACTGCAGCTCGTCGACCGTCACCTTCTGCTGGGCGACCTTGTCGCGCAGGGCGCTGATGTCGGACTGCTGCTGCCAGTAGGCCCGCAGGGTCGGCGCCACGAGGATGACGAGGAAGAGCACGACGACGCCGAGCCCGACTCGACGGACCGTCCGACGGTTCGCCCGGGCACCGTTGAGCCGTTCGCGCCACCCGTTGGTGGCCTGCTCCGCCACCTTGCCCGGGACGGGCTCACGAGGAGCCCGGGCGCGCGGCGAGGGTCGAGAGGAAGCCGGACGTCGTGGTGACGATCCGGGTCCTCGACTGCTGCCGCGCGCCATGGGTGCTGCCTCAGGCCTTCTTGCCAGCGGTGAAGCGCGGGAAGGCCGCGGCGCCGGCATACTCTGCGGCGTCGTCGAGCTCCTCCTCGATGCGCAGGAGCTGGTTGTACTTGGCGACGCGCTCGGATCGCGCCGGTGCGCCGGCCTTGATCTGGCCACAGTTCGTCGCGACGGCGAGGTCGGCGATCGTCGTGTCCTCGGTCTCGCCCGAGCGGTGGCTCATCATGCAGCGGAAGCCGGCACGCTGGGCCATCTCGACGGCGTCGAGGGTCTCGGTGAGCGAGCCGATCTGGTTGACCTTGACGAGCAGCGAGTTGGCGGTGCCGCTCTCGATGCCACGGGCGAGACGCTCGGGGTTGGTGACGAAGAGGTCGTCGCCGACGAGCTGGACCCGAGAACCCAGGCGGTCGGTCATGGCCTTCCAGCCGTCCCAGTCGTCCTCGTTGAGGGGGTCCTCGATGGACACGAGCGGGTAGGCGTCGACGAGCTCGGCGTAGTAGTCGATCATCTCGGCGGCCGACTTCTTGCCGCCCTCGAAGTTGTAGGTGCCGTCGTCGTCGTTGTGGAACTCGCTGGCGGCGACGTCGAGCGCGAGCGCGATCTCTTCGCCCGCCTTGAAGCCCGCGCGCTCGATGGCCTCGAGGATGAGGTCGAGCGCGGCGCGGTTGCTGTCGAGGTTTGGCGCGAAGCCACCCTCGTCACCGAGCCCGGTCGCCAGGCCCTTCTCCTTGAGGACGGCCTTGAGCGCGTGATAGACCTCGGCGCCCCAGCGCAGGGCCTCGCGGAAGGTCTCGGCGCCGATCGGCGCGATCATGAACTCCTGGATGTCGACGTTGGAGTCGGCGTGGGAGCCACCGTTGAGGATGTTGAGCATCGGCACCGGCAGGACGCGCGCGTTGGGGCCACCGAGGTAGCGGAACAGCGGCAGACCCGCGGACTCGGCAGCGGCCTTGGCAACAGCCAGGCTGACACCGAGGATCGCGTTGGCGCCGATCTTTTCCTTGTTCTTGGTCCCGTCGATGGCGAGCATCTCGGCGTCGATGAGGCGCTGGTCGTGGGCCTCGAAACCGAGGAGCTTGGGGCCGAGCTCGTCGATGACGGCGTCGACGGCCTGCTCGACACCCTTGCCGAGGTAGCGGTTCTTGTCGCCGTCACGGCGCTCCGCAGCCTCGAAGGCTCCGGTCGAGGCGCCGCTGGGGACGGCTGCGCGGGCGATGGTTCCGTCGTCGAGGGCAACCTCGACCTCGACGGTGGGGTTGCCTCGCGAATCTAGGATCTCGCGTGCTCCGACGGCGTCGATGCTGGCCACTTCGCCTCCTGGGCGGTCGTGTGAGGGCATGCAGGATGTCGACTCCGAGCCTAGCCCGTGCGTGAGGTGACCTGAATGACCGACCCGCATGCCGGCATACCCGCTCTCCAAGGGCGAGACGACCACCTGTTGACGAGATGATCAGCTCTGGCTGTTCGTCTCGTCAAAAGGTGCTCGTCTCAGGAAGAAATGCCGTCGGGTATGCCCGATGGTCGCTTCAGGCGACCGGCGCCACTGCCGCGTAGGCCCGGGCCAGGGCGGAGCCGAGGCGGGCGTTGCTGCGCACCAACGCGATGTTGGTCTCGAGGCTTGCGCCATCGGAGAGCTCGACGATGCGGCCGAGGAGGAACGGGGTGATGTCCTTGCCGATGATCCCGCGCTCGCCGCACTCGGCGACTGCCTGGTCGATGAGGGCCGAGATCGCCTCGGGCGCCATCTCGTCCTCGGCAGGGACCGGGTTGGTGACGGCGATGCCGCCGCGCAGCCCGAGGTCCCATTTGACCCGCATCATCTCGGCGAGCTCCTCGACCGTGTCCGTGCGCATCGGCGCGGAGAATCCCGACGATCGGGAGTAGAACGACGGGAACTCGTCGGAGCCGAAGGTCACGACGGGCACACCGAGGGTCTCCAGGACCTCGAGCGTGCGGCCGATGTCGAGGATCGACTTCACGCCGGCCGAGACGACGGCGACATCGGTCAGGCTGAGTTCGGTGAGGTCTGCGGAGATGTCCATCGAGTCCTCGGCGCCGCGGTGGACACCACCGAGACCGCCGGTGACGAAGACCTTGATCCCGGCGAGGGCAGCGAGTCGCATGGTGCTCGCGACGGTCGTCGCGCCGTGGCGCTTGGTTGCCATGACGTGTGGCAGGTCTCGAATGCTCACCTTGGCGACGTCGGGGTGGGTGGCGAGCAGTTCGAGTTCGTCGGTGGAGAGGCCGATGCGGGCGACGCCGTCGAGGATGGCGATGGTCGCTGGCGTGGCGCCACCATCGCGGACGATCTGCTCGACCTCGCGGGCCATCTCGACATTGCGCGGGTAGGGCATGCCGTGGCTGATGATCGTCGACTCGAGAGCGACGACGGGGCGACCGCCGGCCAGCGCCTCGGCGACCTCGGGTGCGAGGGCGAGAGCGGGATGCGCATTCTTGGCGTAGTGGGTCATGTCTTCCCTTGCTGGGTGGTGAGGCGCCCGGTCACGAGCGCGTGGGTGAGGTCGGGGCGCACGGTGTGTGCCGACTCGGTGGTCAGGGCGGCAGTGGCCTGGCCGAAGGCTGCGGCGGCAACGGGGTCGTCGTCGCGAAGGAGGGCGTGGACGAAACCCGCGGTCATCGAGTCACCGGCGCCGGTGACCTCGACGACCTCATCGCTCACACGCGCGTCAGTGGTGACGGTCGCCCGTCCCGGGGGATCGGTTGCGGCTGTGGAGAGGAGGCTGCCCCGCGCACCCCGGCGCACCCACACGTGGCTCACGCCGAGACCGTGCAGCTCTCGGGCGGCGCGGCTGATCGCCGGGATGGTGTCAGCGACGTCGTGGTCGACCAGGGCTGCGAGCTCGGCGATGTTGGGGGTCACGGCCAACACGGGTCGATCGGCGGCCAGCAGAGGTCGCAGGCGACGAGCCTTGACCACCGACACCGGCTCGATGACGACGGGAACGTCACCCAGACGCGCCACGTCGCACAGCCACGAGGCGACCTTGAGGGGGACGTTGCCGTCGACGACGAGCAGATCGCAGTGCTGGATGAGCGAACGGGCCGGCTCGATGTCGGCGACGGCGAGGGCGTCGGTTGCGCTCATGTCCGAGACGGCGACAGAGAGGTCCCCGTCGTGGTCGAGCACGGCGAGGTAGGTGCCCGTCGGCCGGACGCCGGCGACGACGTGGTCGAGCCGCACTCCCGCCTTCCGGGTGTGGGCGAGGAGCTCTTCACCGAACGAGTCAGTGCCGATCGCTGCGACGAGGTGAGTGGGGGTCCCGAGCCGGGCGAGGTTCTCGGCGATGTTGCGGCCAACTCCGCCGGGGTGGGTGGTGATCTGGCCGGGGTTGCTCGTCGCCGAGTCGAGGGGGGCGCCGGAGCGCGCCTTGACGTCCATGACTGCACCGCCGACCACGACGACCCCCGCCTCGCCACGCACGAGGTAGCCGCGGCCCAAGATCGCTCCCTTGCGGGTGAGGTTGGACAGCGCGACCGACACTGACGCCTTGGTGCTGCCGAGCCGCTCGGCCAAACCGGCGGCATCGAGCAGCGGGTCGGCACGGAGCAGGCGCAAGATCGTCTGTTCCTGAGGAGTCAGCTTCACATTGAAGAGTTAAGCATTACTTGGTTCTCCAAGTCAATGGCGTCGCCGAGGACGATCACTCGTACAGGTCCGCCATGGTGAACTCCCCGTCGGTGCCCCGGAAGACCACGACGACCCTCAGGTCTTCGATCCCATCACTCCCCCGGCAGATTGTCGTCACGTCGGTGCCGACCTTGGCCGTGTGAGGGCAGGTCATGTCTTCGTACCAATCGTCCTCGAGCACGTCAGCGAGCGCTGCGCCCGACACCGAGCCGTCCGCAGCCACCGTCACGCGCTGGGACCCGTCCATGAATCCCTCGTCGAAGTCGCCGCCGAACGGCCCGCCCATGAGGAAACCGAAGAAGATCATCGGCAGGACGAACGACAGCACCATGGCCCCGATCCCGCCGATGAGGACGCCGATGAGACCAGCCACCCATGGGTTCAGCCCGGTGGATCGCGGTGCAGGAGAAGGCATTCCGGCGTATGCCGGGTGCACCCCATAGGGAGGCGGCCCACCTTGGGCGCCCTGGCCGTAGTACGCCTGGGGGCCAGGACCGTGGCCGGGGCCGGGCGGCAGGGGTGACTGGTACGACATGGTGAGCTCCTCGGGGCGCGCAGGTGGCTCAGAGTCGCACGCCTGTCGGTGCGCTGTCCGGGCATTCGCCGGTTCGTGACCGGATGATCGCCCCGGTCCAGTCAGCCCCACCACTTCGCGCATGCGCCTCCTTGATCGCCGCGGGTGCGAAGCGCGCCGCTACTCGCTGAAGACCTCGGCCGTCTCGAAACGCCCGGTGTCGTCCAGGAACAGCACCACGACGCGATAGGTGTCATAGCCGTCGTCGACCCGGCACACCGTCGTCACGTCAGCGGCGACCCGCGGCGAAGATGGGCACACCACCTCTTCGTAGTACCCACCGCCACCCACGTCGAGTACGGCGTCACTGAGCAAGAGTCCTGGCACGCTGCCATCGCTGGCCACTTGGACGCTGCCCGTCCAGTCATCGGCCAGGTCGTCGATCCCCTCCCACGGCAACGGTCCACCCGTCGCGACCCAGAGCAGCGCACCAACAACGGTGGCAAGCAGCATTCCCCCAAAGGCTCCGAGGCAGGCCGCGACCCACGGGTTCAGTCCCTTCGACTGCCGATCGGGAGTCGAACCAAGGTATGCCGGGTGGCCGGCATATTGGCCCGGCGCACCGTGCATGGGCTGACCGTAGTAGGTGACCGGCGACGGGCCAGGGCCAGGCGGCAGGGGTGGCTGGTACGACAAGGTGAACTCCTCACGAGGCCCAGAGTGAGTTCAGAATCGCACGAAACCTGCGACGGCGTCGGGCAATCCCCGGTTCGCGACCGGCCAACTCACTCCAGGGACAGGGACGCGCTGGGGGCCCGCTTGGCGGCCTTCTCCTGCGCCTTGATGCGGGCCCACTCCGCCTCGACCTCTTCGGGGGTCGAGGCATCACCGTCGGCGAAGACGTGCGGGTGTCGGCGGACGAGCTTGTCGACGAGCACCCCAGCGACCTCATCGATGTCGAACTGGTCCTCGGGCGACTCCGCGTCCTCGGCAACCCGCGAGTGGAACAGCACTTGGAGCAGGACGTCGCCGAGCTCCTCGGCAAGGTGCTGCCGGTCCCCCGAAGCAATAGCAGCGATGGTCTCTTGGGTTTCCTCGGTCAAGTACTTCGCGAGCGACTCGTGCGTCTGCTTGGCATCCCACGGGCAACCGCCCGGCGAGCGCAGTCGGTCCATGACGGCCACGGCGTCGAGCAAGCGCGACCCGGGCACGTCCCATGAGCCGACGATGACCTCGACCTCGGGCGGCACCTCGAGTCGCGAGACCTCGGAGGCGATGGCGTCGGTGAGGCCCGGGTCCGCATCCGACGAGCCGAGCCAGACGACGTCGGTGTCCACTGAACGACTCACGAGCAACCGCGCGAGGTCGGGCGCCGACAGCTCCGGACCCACCGCATCCACCGACAGGGCGGACTCGACGACGGCGTCCACGACCGGCTCCGAGACGTCCCGGCACAGACGTGCGGAAGCCGACTCCACGGCATACCAGGCACTGCGGGACAACAGGCCCGGCGCAACGCGCGGACTGGTGACGAGGAGGCTCAGGCGCCCCACGGCGTCACTGAGCCGGGGCGGCGGATGGCACCGACGCCGCGGGCGCGGGGACGAGCCAGTTGGCCCGGGTGGGCACGACCGACGCCTGCTGGGGGTCGAACGTGCCATAGCGAGGGTTGATCGAGATGTCGAGGGCCCCGAACTCCGCGAGGAGCGCCTGACCTGTTGCCTCGTCGAGCTGCTGGCCGCTCATGTCTGCCTGGATGACGTCGACGGCTGCATCGGAGGGCGCCTCCGGAAGGTTCTTGAATTCCGCGCGCGCAGCCGACTCGCTCTGCGGCCTGCCCGCCTTCGTCGCGGCCTCATTGACGTAGGGCGCTCGGATCAGCAGACCGAGGATCTCGCTGGCCGCATACGGCCGCCCCTCTCTCGGGAAGGCCAGGTTGAGTTCGTCCGTCGCCTCGCGCAGCTGCTGCTCGGTGATGACCCGACCGTCGACGACCGCGGCGGTCTCCGCCGATGAGGTTCCCGAGCATGCTGACAGCGCGAGAACGCCGGCGAGGGCGAGAGCGGTGGTGCGAGCCTTGACGGCCTTCACAAGGTGTCCCTTCGTCATCGGGCGGACTCCGCCACCCTTGCTGCTTCTCCGACATTGTCCATGACGACACTGCGGATGACCGCACCTGCCCACTCGAGCACCGCGTGGTTGCGCAGCGGCTGCCCTCCGACGCGAGCCGTCATCGGTTTGGGCACGAGGATCGTGCCGAGCGCCTCCTTGATGATCGAGCCCGGATAGAGGCGCTGAAGTCGCAGCTCTTGGCTCTCGCGCAACTCGACCGGGCCGAAGCGCACCGTCGTGCCCTGCATGGAGATGTCCTTGATGCCGGCAGCGCGCGCGACCGTGCGCAGCCGGGCCACCTCGATGAGGTTGCGGACGGCCTCCGGTGGCTTGCCGTAGCGGTCGACGAGCTCGGCCTCGATCTCGACCAGCGCGGCTTCGTCCACCACGGTCGCGAGCTTCTTGTAGGCCTCGAGGCGCAGCCGCTCCCCCGGCACGTAGTCGTGCGGCAGATGCGCATCGACCGGCAGCTCGATCTTGATCTCGCCGATCTCCTCGTTGACGTCACCACGGAAGGTCGAGACGGCCTCGCCGACGAGCCGGACGTAGAGGTCGAACCCGACGCCCGCGATGTGGCCGGACTGCTCGCCACCGAGGAGGTTGCCGGCGCCGCGGATCTCGAGGTCCTTCATCGCGACCTGCATGCCGGCACCGAGATCGGTGTGGCTGGCGATGGTCTGGAGACGGTCGTGTGCCGTCTCGGTGAGCGGGTTCTCGGGCGGATAGAGGAAGTAGGAGTAGGCGCGCTCGCGGCCACGCCCGACCCGTCCACGCAGCTGGTGCAGCTGGCTGAGTCCGAGCCGGTCGGCACGCTCGACGATGAGCGTGTTGGCGTTGGAGATGTCGAGTCCGGTCTCCACGATCGTCGTGCAGACGAGGACGTCGAAGCGGTTCTCCCAGAAGTCGAGGACGACCTGTTCGAGCCGGTGCTCGCCCATCTTGCCGTGGGCGGTGGCGATGCGCGCCTCGGGGACGAGTTCGCGGATGCGAGCCGCAGCCTTCTCGATCGTCGACACCTTGTTGTGGATGTAGAAGACCTGGCCCTCGCGCAGCATCTCGCGCCGCACCGCGGCAGTGATCTGCTTCTCCTCGTAGGCGCCGACGTAGGTGAGAACCGGGTGCCGCTCCTCGGGAGGCGTTGCGAGAGTGGACATTTCGCGTATGCCGGTCACAGCCATCTCGAGTGTGCGCGGGATCGGCGTGGCCGACATCGCCAGCACGTCGACCGCTGTCCGCATCTGCTTGAGCTGCTCCTTGTGCTCGACCCCGAAGCGCTGCTCCTCATCGACGACGACGAGTCCGAGATCCTTGAACTTGATGCTGTCGGAGAGCAGCCGGTGGGTGCCGATGACGAGGTCGATGGAGCCGTTGGCGAGGCCCTCGATGACCGCCTCGGATTCCTTTTTGGACTGGAACCGGCTGAGTGCCTTGACCGTCACGGGGAAGGGCGCGTAGCGCTCGGTGAAGGTCTGCAGGTGCTGCTGCACGAGCAGGGTCGTGGGCACGAGGATGGCGGCCTGCTTGCCGTCCTGGATCGCCTTGAAGGCAGCACGCACCGCGATCTCGGTCTTGCCATAGCCGACGTCGCCACAGATGAGCCGATCCATGGGGACCTCTCGCTCCATGTCGGCCTTGACCTCGTCGATTGAGCTCAGCTGGTCGGGCGTCTCGACGTAGGCGAAGGCGTCCTCGAGCTCGCGCTGCCACGGGGTGTCGCGCGAGAATGCGTGCCCCTTGGTCGCCATCCGGGCGCTGTAGAGCTGGATGAGTTCGGCCGCGATCTGCTTGACGTAGCGGCGCGCCTTGGACTTGGTCGTCTTCCAGTCCGAGCCGCCCATCTTGTTGAGGGTCGGCTGCTCGCCACCGACGTAGCGAGTGATCTGGTCGAGCTGGTCCGTCGGCACGAACAGGCGGTCGCCCGGGTGTCCACGCTTGCCCGGGGCGTATTCGAGCACGAGGTACTCGCGTGTGGCGCCCTGGATGGTGCGCTGCATCATCTCGACGAACTTGCCCACACCGTGCTGCTCGTGGACGACGAAGTCGCCCGGCTTGAGCTGGAGAGGGTCGACCTGGTTGCGCCTGCGTGACGGCATACGCCGCATGTCCTTGGTCGACGGACCCGTCGACGGGGTGCCGGTGAGGTCGGTCTCGGTGAGGACGACGAGGCGGCCCGCAGCATGGACGAAACCGCGCCCGAGCTGGGCGGTCGTGACGTGGACGATTCCGGGCTCGAACGTGTCGAGCGCGGTCTCGAGGCGGGCCGGGACCTCGGCCTCGCCGAGGACCTCGACGATGCGCTTGGCCGACCCCTGACCGTCGGTGGCCACGAGGACGCGCCAACCGTCGTCGGTCCAGGAGCGCAGGTCTGCGGCAGCGGACTCGATGTCACCCCGGTATGCCGTGGGGTCCACGGTGCCGGTCTCTGCGACGCCTGCCTCGGTCGTGTCCATCGTCTCCAGATCGAGGGCGAAGGGCGTGAGGTCCCACCACGGGTGCTGCGTCGCACTGGCGTGGTCGCGCAGGTCACCGACGGACCAGAACGAGGCCGACCCGAGGATCTTCGCGAGGTCGATGGGGACGGCGTTGCCGGCGGCGGCGTTGGCCCAGCCGGCCTCGAGGAACTCCTGGCTCGTGGCCACGAGGTCGTGGGCACGAGTCCGCACGCGCTCGGGATCGCAGGTGACGACGGGTGAGCCGGCGGGGAAGCTGTCGAGCATTGACTCCATGCCGTCGACCAGGGCCGGAGCCAGCGACTCCATGCCCTCGACGGCGATGCCTGCGGCAAGCTTGTGGAGCAGGTCAGCAGCGCCGGGCAGCTGGTCAGCCAACACCGCAGCACGGTCACGCACGGCGTCGGTGAGCAGGACCTCGCGGCAGGGCGGGGCCCACAGTCCGTGCGACGCGACCTCGAGGGAACGCTGGTCGGCGACCTTGAACCAGCGGATCTCTTCGATCGTGTCGCCCCAGAACTCGACGCGGAGCGGGTGCTCCTCGGTCGGCGGGAAGACGTCCAGGATGCCACCGCGCACGGCGAACTCGCCACGACGCTCCACGAGGTCAGTGCGACTGTAGGCAGCACCAGCAAGCGCCTCGACGACCTCGTCCAGGTTGTGGTCCTCACCGGCGCGCAGGGCGACCGGCGTGAGGTCACCGAGACCTATCGAGATCGGCTGCAGGACAGCGCGCACCGGCGCCACGACGACCGACAGTGGACCGTGTGCGACGTCGTCATCGGCGACCGAGGCCGGGTGGGCGAGGCGGCGCAGCACGGCCAGACGGCGACCGACGGTGTCGGAGCGCGGACTGAGCCGCTCGTGCGGCAGCGTCTCCCAGGACGGGAAGTCCGCGATGACGTCAGGGTCGAGGACGCAACCCAGGGCCGCCGTGAGGTCTTCGGCCTCGCGGCTCGTCGCGGTGACGACGAGCAGGGGCAGTCGGTCGGGTGCGGTCGCGCGCAGGCGCTGCACCGCAGCGGCGATGAGGGCAGGACGGGCACCGGCGCTGACGGAGACGTCGAGCGTCTGCGTGCCAGGTCCGGTGGCGGTCTCGAGGAATGAGTGGATCTGTGGGGCGGCGCCGAAATGATCGACAACCGGTTGCAACGTGGGCATCGTCGCCCAGCCTAACGCCGGGGTGTGACGCTAGCTTCCGGCTGCAGGCGCGTGGAACTTCTGCTGGGTGTCGAGCAGGCCGTGGGTCACGAGCATCTCGACCGCGTCGGCCGCATCACTCAAGGTGAACGGAAGCTCCTTGCGTTCAACCGGCGAGAAGTCCCTGAGCACGAAGTCGGCCGCATCCTGGCGTCCCGGTGGTCGACCGATGCCGACACGCACGCGCAGGTAGTCCTTGGTGCCCAGCGACTTCGAGATCGAGCGCAGCCCGTTGTGCCCGCCCTCACCGCCACCGAGTTTGAGACGGACGTCACCGGCCGGGATGTCGAGCTCGTCGTGGATGACGACGAGCCGTTCGGGTTCGACCGAGAAGAAGCCCATGAGCGCCTTCACCGGACCCCCCGACTCGTTCATGTAGCTGTGGGGCACGGCGATGACGGCACTCGGTCCGGGCACTCCCCCGGGGCCCGTGCCGATCCGCACCTGCGCAGCGGCCGCCCGCGCCTTGTGCGCGCGCAGCGCGTTCTTCGTCCGGGAAGCCAGCTCGTCGACGACCATCGCTCCGACGTTGTGGCGGTTGCCGGCATACGTCGGTCCAGGGTTGCCCAACCCGATGACCATCCACGTCTCGCTCACAACCGACGAGTATGCCGTCCGCCCACCCGGACAGCACAGCAGGCCCGGTCCGCAGTGGACCGGGCCTGCTGGTTCAAGCAGTGGAGCGCGAGGCTCAGGCGTCTTCGGACTTCTCGCCGTCGCCCTCGGCGTCGTCCCCGTCGGCGGCAGCTGCCTCGGCCTCGATCTCCGCGGCCTCCTCCTCGGACGGCTCGTGCTCGATGCCGGCCTCGGCCTCGGCCTCGGCGAGCTCGGCCTCGAGGGCCTCGGCAGAGATCTGCTGGGTGACGTTGACGACGAGCGCCTCGGGGTCGGTGACGAGCGTTGCGCCCGCGGGGAGCTCGATGGCGCCGGCGAGGATCAGGGTGCCGGCCTCGAGACCCTCGACCGAGACGGTGACCGACTCGGGGATGTGGGTGGCCTCGACCTCGACCTGCAGGCTCGAGTTGTCGAGGTTGACCAGGGTCTCGGGAGCGGCTTCGCCCTCAAGGTGGACCGACACGTCGACGATGACCTTCTCGCCCTTGCGGACGATGACGAGGTCGATGTGCTCGATGACCGGCTTGATCGGGTCGCGCTGGACATCCTTGGCGAGGGCCAGCTGCTCGGAACCGTCGAGGACGATCGTGAGCAGGGCGTTGGGGTTCTTGAGCGCCATCATGGCGTCGTGACCCACGAGGGTGATGTGCAGCGGCTCGGCGCCGTGGCCATACATGACCGCGGGGATCTTGTGGTCGCGGCGGATCTGGCGGGCAGCGCCCTTGCCGAACTTGGTGCGGGCCTCGGCCTGCAGCTTGATGGTGTCGTTGGCCACGGGAACTCCTGAAATATGGGGTGAATCGGTCAGGGACGACATCGGAGGGGACTCGACGTCTGCGGTGGCCTCGACGCGGGACACGGCACGGACAGGCGCGCTGGTCCACGGAAAAATCTCGGAGTCACATGAACCGAATCTTTCAATGACCACCGCGTCGATCACGGACGTGCATGGCCCGAGAAGTTGTGGGCCGTGCTGCGTCCCTCGCCGAGGCAACCCCGAGAGTCTAGGCGACGGGGTGTGAAGCAGGGAAATCGGTGTATGCCGCCCGCTCGACCGCGCTCGTGCGCCACCTTCTGATGCGTGAGCCTACCGCCGGACGATCAACTCACGGGAGGTGCTCGCTGCAGCGAGCAAGGACTCACTGGTGGGGACGACGAGCTGATCGTCGTCCGGCAGGTCGGGCCCACCCTCGGGCCGCTCCCCCATCCGGACCGCGACGACCCCGCCCAGGATGAGCAGGCCGCCAGCGAGCTGGATCCATCCGGGCAGCTCGTCGAGGAGCAACCAGGCGATGAGCACCGCGAAGAGGACCTCGGAGAGCCCGATGAAGCTCGCGACGGTGGCGCCGACAAGGCGGGTGCCGATGACACCGACGCCATAGGCGAGAGCTGCGGCGACGAGGGCGAGCTCGGCGACGGGCACCCACCACGCGGTGGCGACCCCGGCGATCTGGACACTCTCCCGGGCGGTGCCGTAGTCGATGAGGCCCGTTGCGCTCGCCAGGACGAGCAGCACTGCACCCACACCAAGCCCGAAGCCTGCGAGGGCCAGGGGCGGCAGCGAGTCCTCGTGCTCATGTCCGGAGGTCACGTAATAGGTGGCGAGCCCGACGGCCGCGAGGAGCCCCCAGATGACACCGGCCCAGGAGATCTGCACGCCGGAGAAGACGTCGAGGACGAGGACGAGCCCTGCGACGGACAGGCCAACGCCGGCGAGCGTGAGGCGGGACGGGCGGTGACCGTGCCGCGCCCACATCCATCCGACGACGACCACGATCCCGAGGTACTCGAGGAGCAGCGCCACGGCGACGGACAACGTCTCGACGGCGTTGAAGTAGGCGAACTGGCACCCGGCGACAGCCACCGCCCCGAAGGCGATGACCTGGCCAGCGTTGCGGCGCAGGAGACTCCAGCGACCCCGGAGGGACCAGATCGCGACCGGCCCGAGGACGAGTGCTGCGAACCCGACGCGCCAGGTCACCACGCCCGCGGGGGTCCAGCCGGCGCTGAGCAGGGACTTCGCGAACGCACCGGAGGAACCGAACGCCGCCGACGAGATCACGACGAGAATGAGCCCGAGCAGCAGGGTGCGCCCCGATCGGTTCTGGATTCCAGCGTTCATGGCGCTCACCTCTGTCAGGAGTAAAGTGGTTCTATGACCCTTACGAGGTTCACGGTAGAGGTTCGCGATGTCAGGAGTCAAGATGCTTTTTGCCCATGACACTGAGTTGGCGCTGCAGTACGCCGCGTCGCTCATCAACACCGCGCCCGGACACGGCGACTCGATGGCGGAGGACCTGCCCACAGTGGAGTCGCTCGTGACCCACATGGACGGGTGGCAGTGGAGCGGCGACCGCCCGCGGACCCGCGCCTCGCTCGACGAGGTCCACGCCCTGCGCCCGCGGCTTCTCGACCTCTGGACACGCGACGTCGACGACCTTGTGTCAGGTGTCAACGACCTCCTCGCCGAGCACCAGGCACTCCCGCGCCTCGTCAAGCACGACGACCTCGACTGGCACATCCACGCCACACGCGATGACGAACCGATCGCCAAGCGCATGGCCGTCGAAGCTGCCATGGCCTTCATCGACCTCATCCGGTCCGGGGAGACCGAGCGCCTACGGGTGTGCGCCGCCGATGACTGCGAGGACGCGGTCATCGACCTGTCCAAGAACCGGAGTCGGCGCTATTGCGACGGGACGTGCGCCAACAAGGCCCACGTCGCGGCATACCGAGCACGTCGGCACACCGACTGAACGCACCCTCCCCGACTTATTGCGAAATCCGTCGAATCTCCTGACCTATTGCTCAATCCGTCAGCGGCCGACGGATTGCGCAAGAAGTCGGAGCCTCAGGCGCGCCCGCCGAAGAGGCTCGTCACCGAGCCGTCCTCGAAGACTTCCTTGATCGCCGCGCTGATGAGCGGTGCGATCGACAGGACGGTGAGTCCCTCGAACTCCGCCTCCGGCGCGATCGGCAGGGTGTTGGTGACGATGACCTCGCGGGCGGCGCAGTCGCGCAACCGCTCCGTCGCGGGTGCCGAGAGAATGGCGTGCGTCGCCGCGATGATGACGTCCTTGGCACCGTCGGCCATGAGCGCGTCGGCGGCCTTAGTGATCGTGCCGCCCGTGTCGATCATGTCGTCGACGAGCACGCAGACGCGACCCTTGACGAGACCGACGACGCGGTTGGCCACGGCCTGGTTGGGCTGGTTGACGTCGCGCGTCTTGTGGATGAAGGCCAGCGGCGCACCACCGAGACGCTTGGACCACTGCTCGGCGACCTTGATGCGACCGGCATCGGGAGAGACGACGGCGAGGTCCTCGTGGCCGTACTTCGCCGACACGTAGTCCGACAGCACCGGCTGGGCCATGAGGTGGTCGACCGGTCCGTCGAAGAAACCCTGGATCTGGTCGGTGTGCAGGTCGACGGCGATGAGCCGATCGGCGCCAGCGCTCCGGAAGAGGTCGGCCATGAGGCGGGCCGAGATCGGCTCACGACCGCGGTGCTTCTTGTCCTGGCGGGCGTAGCCGTAGAAGGGCATGACAACGGTGATCCGCTTGGCGCTCGCCCGCTTGAGCGCGTCGATCATGATGAGGTGCTCCATGATCGCCTCGTTGAGCGGGGCGGCGTGGCTCTGGATGACGAACGCGTCGGAGCCGCGCACGGACTCCTCGTAGCGCACGTAGATCTCGCCGTTGGCGAAGTTGTAGGCACTCGTCGGGACGAGCTCGGTGCCGATGAGTGCGGCGATCTCCTGCGCCAGCCCCGGGTGCGAGCGACCCGAGAAGATCATCAGCTGCTTCTTGGGCTTCTTGCGGATGTTGGCCGACTTGGGGCGTTCTTCCTTCATCGTCAGGCCTTCTGTTCTTGTGACTCGTCGGTCGGGTTGTCAGGCGATCCGGTATGCCGGGTGCCCGCCTGCGTGGCCGCCTGGGCTGCCGCTTCGGTCTTGCTTCCGGCGCGGGCCCGGGCGACCCACCCGTCGATGTTGCGCTGGCGTCCGCGAGCGACGGCGATCTGGCCGGGCTCGACGTCGCCAGTGAGGGCACTGCCCGCCGCGACGTAGGCGCCGTCCGCCACGTCGACGGGAGCCACGAGCACACTGTCGGAGCCGATGAAGGAGTGCTTGCCGATCGTCGTGTGGTGCTTGTTGACACCGTCGTAGTTGGCGAAGATCGTGCCGGCGCCGATGTTGGCGCCCTCACCGATGGTGGCGTCCCCGGCGTAGGTGAGGTGCGGGACCTTGGCGCCGTCGCCGATCCACGCGTTCTTGGTCTCGACGAAACCGCCGATCTTGCCCTTGACGCCGAGGACGGTGCCGGGGCGCAGGTAGGAGAACGGGCCGACGGTGGCCTGCGCGCCGATCCGGGCGAGGTGGGCCTCGGTGCGCTTGACCTCGGCGCCCTCGCCCACCTCGGTGTCGGTGAGCGTGCTGTCGGGGCCGATGCGGGCGCCAGCACCGATGCTCGTCGCGCCGAGGAGCTGAGTGTTGGGCAGGATCGTCGCGTCGCGGCCGATGGTGACGTCGGCGTCGATCCACGTGGTGGCTGGGTCGACGATCGTCACGCCCTCGCGCATCCACTTCTCGTTGTTGCGGCGGTTGAGCTCGCGGCCGAGCGTGGCCAGCTGGACGCGGTCGTTGATGCCCTCGGTCTGCCAGAGGTCGTCGATGAGGTGGGCCCCGACCGGATGTCCGCCGTCGCGGGCAATGGCGAGCACGTCGGTGAGGTATTTCTCGCCCTGGGAGTTGTCGGTGCCGACCTGATCGAGCGCGGCCCGAAGGACGTCGGCGTCGAAGGCCCAGATCCCCGAGTTGATCTCGTCGACCTCGCGCTGCTCGTCGGTCGCGTCCTTGTGCTCGACGATGCCGAGCACCGAACCGTCGTCGGCGCGCAGGATCCGGCCGTAGCCGCCGGGGTTGGGCACCCGCGCGGTGAGGACGGTGACCGCGCTGGCGGACGCCGTGTGCGCGGCAAAGAGCGCGGTGATCGTCTCGGACGTGAGGAGCGGGGTGTCACCGGACGTGATGAGGACGGTGCCGTCCACACCGACCGGGAGGGCCAGGAGGCCGCACTCGGCCGCGCGGCCGGTGCCCTTGATCTCATCCTGGTCGGCGATGATCGCCGTCGCGTCGACCTCGGTGGCGTGGGCGGCGACCCGGTCGCGATCGTGCCGAACGACGACGACGACGCTCTCGGCGTCGGCCCCGCGGGCAGCGACGAGGGCGTGCCCGAGGAGGCTGCGGCCGCCGATCCGGTGGAGCACCTTGGGGGTGACTGACTTCATCCGGGTCCCCTCGCCTGCGGCGAGGATGATGACAGCGGTGGGCCGAGCAGTGGTCACGAGTGGGGCTCCCGGGGGTTCGTGGCGGCGTACCGCGCCACTCTACCGACGAGACGCGGGTATGCCGTCCTCGCCCGTTTGGATGGTCAGGTGGCCAGTGCGTGACTGCGCCGAAGCACCAGGCTGAGGACAGCCACTCCGGCAAACAACGCACCGGCGAGGACGACGACACCGGACCACCCGGCATACGCCCAGGCATGTCCCCCGGCCGTCCCGAAGACGGACGAGCCGACGTAGTAGGCGAACAGATAGAGCGAGGCGGCCTGTGCGCCGGCCACGCCGCCGGCGTGCGCCCGCACTGGCACCCAGCCACTGGCCACGCCATGGAACACGAAGAAGCCCGCGGTCATGAGTGCGGTGCCGGCAACGACGACCGCGAGGTGGCCAGGGATCGTCAGCAGGAGGCCCGCGAGCGCGAGCCCCGCGCCGATCGGGACGACCGCCCGACGACCAAAGCGATCGGCGAGCCGGCCGGCGATCGCGGACCCGGCGGACCCGAACGCGTAGACGAGGAAGACGAGGCTCGCAGCGCCCAGGCCGAGGCCGAACGGTGCACTCGTGAGCCGGAATCCGAGTGCATTGAAGACGGCGACGAAAGCCCCAGCGCCGAGCATTCCGATCCCGTAGAGCGCCAGGAGCACCGGATCAGCGACGGCACGGCGGGCCATCCCGAGCATGGAGCGCACGCCCGCTCGACGTGGGACGAAGTGGCGCGACCCGGGCAGCGCGAACCACACGATGAGCGCGCAGATGAGCCCCAGGACGGCCGCGGCCGCGAGCGCCCAGCGCCACCCCCACGCCTCGGCGACGGCTCCTGTTGCGAGTCGCCCCGTCATGCCACCGACGGCGGTCCCCCCGATGTAGAGACCTGCGGCGCGCGCGTGGGCGCCGCGGTGCAGCTCTTCACGCAGGTATGCCGTGGCGACCGCGGGCAGGCCAGCGATCGTCACGCCGAGCGCGAGTCTCAGTCCGAGGAAGGTGGGCCAGGTGGGTGCGACGGCACTGGCCGCGGCGACGACCACTGAGGCGATGAGGCTGGCGTGGATGAGTCGGGTGCGGCCGATGCGGTCGGACAGCGGCCCGGCGATGAGGAGGGTGAGGCCGAGCGCGATGGTGGTGAGCGAGAGGGAGAGCGTGCTGTCGGCCGACGAGACGCCGAAGTCGTGGGCGAGCTCGGGCAGCAGTGCCTGGGTGCTGTAGATGAGGGCGAAGGTCGCGACACCCGCTGCGAAGAGAGCAAGAACGACTCGGCGATAGCCCGGCGTGCCGGGACGGTGACCCGTGTTCGTCGGCACAGGGGTGTCTGGTCGAGCGACCCGCTGGCGTGTCTTCACCCCTCGAGAGTGGCTCAGGTCGATCCATACGTCTAATGACGCTGTTAGCGCTTTGCCATACGCAAGGCGCATGATGATGAATATGCAGCTGAGAGACCTGGAGTGGCTCGTGGCCCTCGCAGAGCATGGTCATGTCACCGAGACGGCAGCCGCGCTCGGGGTGAGCCAGCCGACGCTCTCGCGGGCTTTGGCACGGATCGAGACCTCGCTGGGGACGCGGTTGTTCGAGCGCGTGCCCAACGGCGTCGCCCTCACTCCCCACGGCGAGGTCGCCGTCGCAGCCGCCCATGACATCACCGGTCGCCACGACCAGCTGCTGGCGGACCTCGCGGCACGGCTCGACCCCGACAGTGGCACGGTGCGCCTCGCGTTCCTCGACTCGATGTCGACGTCCCTCGTTCCCCGGGTGCTGCGTGAGTTCCACACGCATGCCCCTGCTGTTCGGGTCCTCCTCACCCAGGAACCGCACCACCACATCGTCCGCGACCTCGACTCCGGGGCGGTCGAGCTGGCGATCACGTCCTGGCTGCCCGATGGCCCGTTCGGATGGGCACCGCTCCAGAAGGAACGACTTGTTCTCGTCGTCCCTCCGCACCACCGGTGGCGAGGCCGGCGCCGGATCGCGCTGCAGGACCTCGCCGATGAAGAGCTCGTGACCACTCCACCGGGCTTCGGCTATCGCGCGCTCGTCGACGACCTGCTGGCGTCGGCCGGTGTCGCTCCGAAGGTGTCGTTCGAGAGCGCAGACCTCGCGACGATCGAAGGCCTCGTGTCTGCCGGACTCGGGGTTGCCGTGCTGCCCGAACAGTTCGCCGGGCAGACGGGCACCGTCGGCATCCCGCTCACCGCTGCCGCCGCCCGCCGGACGATCGGCCTCACATGGCGCACCGATCGCGACCTGGCCCCGCCTGCCGCCCGATTCGTCGATTTCGTGGTTTCTGCGGCCGCGAAAACCCGATAACCGCAGGTCGTGGGCCTGCTGTCGCCGTGGCTCGCGATGCAGTTGACGGGGGCAAACAAGGACGCCCTAACCTTGGGCCCAGCAAGGGGATTGCGGCGGCCGACGGAACCGCTGTGACTGTCGAGGAGCATGAAGTGAACGCAGCACGGCCGCGGGTGCGGGTGCACATCGTCGCGATCGACGACGACCACCGAATGCTGCTCGACCGACGGCCCAAATCCCTGACGTGGAGCCTGCCCTGGGCCTACCTGCGGATGGGTGAGGACCCCTGCCGTGCCGCCCGCACCCTCGTCCATGACACGGGAGCCACGCCCTCAATGGCTCGCGTTCACGGCGTCGAGAGCGCGGTCGAGCACGGCGATCACTATCTCGATCTGGTCTATCGCTGCAGCGCCGAGCGGGTCTGGAAGTCGTCACCGGTGACGTCGAGTGCCCTGTGGTGGAGCCTGGACGAGATCACGTCGATGGAGTTGGTGTCGCGCGCCAAGAGTGCGCTCGTCACGACGTGGCCGCAGGTCTGGCCCAACATCTGAGGTTCCCGTCCTCAGTTCGACCTCAGTGCGGGTAGGGCTCAGGGCGGCGCGGTCGCCGGTGAGCAACCGGCCTCGCCCGGCTGGATGGTGACGCGCGGCGGCGACCACACGTTCACCTGTCCATCAGCGTCGCGGTGACCCAGACGGCAGTCCAGTGCCTCAGCACCAAAGAGCGAGGCGAAGACCTCTCCCTCGATCTCTTCGACCTCGACGAGGAGCCCCGGAGTGGTCACGGAGACCAACTCGTCCCGTGTCGAGGGAGTCCCCGTTTTCAGCCACTCGATGAAACGATCACGGTCGGTGTCCGAGATCGAGGGTGGCGAAGTCGGAGCGAAAACGGGGAGCACTGGCCGGGACTCGCAGTCGTCGACACGCTGGCTGGATCCGCCATCTCCCCACGGATCGAGATCAATCGCACGACACACCACCGCGCTGCCCGGCCCCCACGACTTCGAAAACGGCGGGCCTCCGTTGAAACCGCTGGTCGATGCTTTCGCACGCAACTCGAGGTGCACGATTCCATCGTCATCGCGCGCCTCTGGCGCGGACAGAACCTGGATGGTCACGCGATCTTCCTGGTTCGCTGGCATCTCGGGAGGGCCGGACTGTCCAGTTGGTGAGGTCACCATTCGTTGGGTCAGTTGGTCGACATCAGGCGAAGTGGTGATGAGTCCCCGCATCCACTCCTCTTCGCGATCCAGACGATCGACCGCCATCTGGCGAGCAACACGCTCGCCAGATGGCGGTCGTTCCCGGTGCCAGACCCACGTCATGGCGACGGAGCCCACGACAAGCGCCAGCACGGCGTAGCGACCGAATCTCCCCATAGCCACAACCTAGGGATCGTCCGATCCGCCCCGCGTGAGTACGGCTACCCGGCTTGGGCCACCGTGCGCTCGCCCGGGGATCCGCCGATCACGATCTTGGCGTTCGACACGTTGTTGGTCGTGTTCGACTCCTTGAGGCGGTTGCGGAAGTTTGTCGTCACGCGCACTGAGTAGGTCCCGTTGGGCAGGCCGGCGATGTCGAAGGCCTGGCCCGGCAAGCCCTGGTAGTACGTGTCACCCCAACCCGCTGGAAGCACCTCGCGAATCCACAGGGCTGACTGGCCGCCACAGGCAGACCAGAGTCGGTCCGTGTCGACGCGCTGCTCCGCACCCGGGATCGTGAGGTCGATCGGATCGGTGGGGGCGAGGCAGAAGGCCTGCTTCCCACTGCGGGTGATCGAGCCGTTGGCGGCAACGAGGTCGCCGGCGCGACGTCCTCGACGTGCCAGTGCATATGCCCTCAAGCGGATCCCACTCGAACTCCCCAGCGGGGTAGGACTTCACCGGAACGCCGTTGCGGTTCTCCTACTGGGTCGCCGTTATGGTGCTCTGGTTGACGTGGTAGCCCTCCACCACGAGCGGCCCCGAGCCGAGGTTGGCGATGTTGGCACCGAACGTCAACTGGTCGTTGCCCTCCTCGTCCGTTCCCGCGAACATGTCGAACGCCGGAAGAGCCACCCTGTCGGGCTGCTCTTCTTCGCCGCCGGAGCACTACCCGGGGTCGTAGGGGCACGGCACCGTCTTCACGGTCATGGTGAGCCCTCGTCGAGGCCGTAGACGATGTGCTTGGTCAGGTCAGAACCCGTGGTGAGCCACGAAGGACGAGGGACATCGGGGGGCAAGCGCCTCCTCGGGTCTTAGTACCAAGGTCCACTCGTGCCAAGCATCGCCTTCGTGCGACTGTTGCCACAGGACGTGCGCACCGACCACTTCTCGGCGCTGATCGGCCGCCCTCCCCTTCAGGCCGTACGGCCCGAGGGTTGAAGCGAAAGCACCACGGGCCGGGGTCGAGGAGGCAGACATGGCCGAA
The DNA here is from genome assembly GCF_040518285.1 of Knoellia sp. S7-12. Classification (GTDB taxonomy): domain Bacteria; phylum Actinomycetota; class Actinomycetes; order Actinomycetales; family Dermatophilaceae; genus Knoellia. The sequence goes on from NZ_CP155449.1 coordinate 3,336,547, forward strand.
CGCCAGTTCCGCTCCCTGTGGGTGATCCTCGCGGCGGTCATGTTGCTCCTCTCGGTCAGTCTCACCGAGACCGCCTTCGCGGCGGTAGTGAGCGTCTCCCGCGCGGAGGTGAGCGGCAACCGGCTTCGGATCGAAGGCAATGCGAGTGCAAACCGGGCCATCACGGTCGACGGTGTGTCGATGACCACGAGCAGCAGCAGCGGCAGTTTCAGGATCGACCGGTCCGGCTATACCCGTCCGGCGGACTGCACGGTGGACCTCCACGACGGAACCCCCGCGGCCCCTCGCGTCGTCAGGCTGTCCGGTTGTGTGGTGACGACACCGCCACCTCCACCGCCACCTCCGCCGCCGCCCACCTCCGTCGCGCTGGTCACCGTGACGTTGAACCCCGCAACTCTTCAGGGCGGTCAGACCGCCTCGGCCACCGTCGTGCTGACGGCGCCGGCGCCGGCCGGTGGTGCAGTCGTCTCCTTCCTGAGCAAGAACGCGGCAGCCACGGTGCCTTCGACACTCATCGTTCCGGCGGGGGTCAACAGCCGGGTCGTTCCGGTCTTCGTGACGACCAACCCGGTCACCGCCACCACCACCGGGCCGATCGAGGCGACGTACAACGGCGTGACGCTGACGACCGTGGTCACGGTCACCCCCCCGCCGCCACCACAGCCCGGCGGCCAGCTGGAGTCGATCTCACTTTCCCCGTCCCTCGTGCAGACCGGCACCCTGCAGTCGTCCGCGACGCTCTTCTTCACCGCCCTCACCGGGACCGGGGGCGCCTTTGTCACCCTCACCAGCAGCAACACCTCCGTCGCCACGGTCCCGGCGTCCGTGACGGTGCCGGCGTTCAGCTCGCAGGGTGCCTTCGGCGTCGCGATCCGGTCGTCGGCCCTGGGCACCACGACGATCTCCGCGACGTACAACGGGGTCACGCGCTCGGCAGTGTTGACCGCGCAGAGCGCAACGCTGTTCCGGATCATCACGGAGTCCCCGCTCCCGCAGGCCACCGTGGGAGCCAACTACGCGGGCTTCATCGAGGCTTGTTGCGGCCAGGGAGGGCCGTACACCTGGTCGCTGGTGAGCGGCACGGTCCCCGACGGTCTCCGGTTCGCCGGGAACGACCTGGGGCTGACGCGCACCACTGGCGTGACCGGCGTGCCGACCCGCGTCCAGACCACGACGTTCACGGTCCGCGCCCGGGACGGCGCCGGCAACACCGCCACCAAGACCTTCACCCTCAGCGTGGGACCTGCTGACCCGTTGGTGATCACGAACCAGAGCGGCACACTCCCCCCTGGACGGGTCGGCGTGAACTACGAGGCCGCGGTGTTCCCCGGAGGAGGGGTGCCGCCCTGGACGTGGTCACACGTCGCGGGAACTCTGCCTCCCGGCCTCCGGCTGCAGGCCTCACCCGGTCGGGTCCTCGGCACCCCATCCGCCCCTGGCACCTTCTCGTTCACCCTGCGCGTGGATGACTCCGGCGGTCAGTTCGCCACCGGGGTCTTCAGCATCACGGTCAGTCCCTGAAGCGATCGCGCACACCGGGCGGGCGAAGCAAAGTCGGGCAGGATGAGGTCATGACTGCGCCGGCGGGTCAAGGCCACGACCCACCAATCTGCCCGGAGAGCCCATCGGGGCACGTTCCGACGGGTGAATCGCAGCGACAGATCGCCGCGCACGGCGCTGACCTGCTGGATCTTGCTCCCCGGGTAGGAGTCGAACCTACGTCGCTAGTCCTGATTCAAAGTCAGGCGGGCCCTGCCGGCAGACCAACCGGGGAACGATGCGCGTCAGGCGTGCTCACGGCATACGTCGCACAGAGTAGTTGACCCGAGCGCGACCTCACGCATGGTGCTGTCAGCGGTGACGTGCGCAGGAGGGCACAATGGCGCAGGTGAGTCGAGACGATGCCGTGACGAAGGTGCGCACTCCGCGGGGGCGGATGACGGGAGCACAACGGCGCGAGCAGCTCGTCGGGATCGGACGCCAGATCTTCGCGAAGCGGGGATACGAGGCGACCACCGTCGAGGAGATCGCGAGCGCAGCCGGTGTCTCCAAGCCCGTGGTCTATGAACACTTTGGGGGCAAAGAGGGCCTGTATGCCGTCGTCGTCGACCGTGAGATCCAGGCACTTCTCGCGTCGATCGCCGGTGCGCTGACCTCTGGTGGCAGCTCGCGAGCACTGCTCGAACGGGCCGCGACCGCACTGCTCGACTACATCGAGTCGTCGACCGACGGCTTCCGGATCCTCGTGCGCGACTCGCCACCCGGACAGCAGACCGGCAACTTCGCGTCCCTCATGTCGGACGTCGCCTCGCAGGTCGAGCACCTGCTCGCAGCGCAGTTCACCAAACGCGGGCTCGACCCCAAGCAGGCGCCGATGTATGCGCAGATGCTCGTCGGCATGGTGGCGCTCACGGGTCAGTGGTGGCTCGAGAACCCCAAGGCCAAGAAGCGCGACGTCGCCGCAGCCCTGGTCAACCTTGCATGGAACGGTCTGACGGGCCTTGAGCCCAAGCCCGAGATCACCCACGCCTGACGTCCCGACGGGGCACGAAGTCGCTCGTCAGACGAAGAAGTCGGCCTTGCGGGTGGCGACCTGCTGGAACTCGATCCGGTTGCCCACGGGATCGTCGCTGTGGAACCGCCTCACACCGGGGATGGCGTTGTCCCAACGCACCTCTCCGCCGGCACCAGCGATGGCGGCGGCCAGCTGGTCGACGTCGTCGGTGGCGAGGCAGGGGTGGGCCTTGAGCGCGGGAGCGAATCCGCCGTCGACACCGCAGTGGAGCTCCTGATCACCGGCGCCGAACCACACACCACCGCGTGCCGCCAGGGCTGTCGGTTTGGAGATCTCTGGCAGGCCGCACACCACACCATAGAAGTGGCGCAGCAAGTCCTCGGAGCCTGCGGGACAGGCGATCTGGACATGGTGGATTCCAAGGATGGCCATCAGGCACCTGCTTCGGTCGGAGCATCGGTAGGAGCTTCGGTCGGGAGTGTGTCGGCGGCGTCCTTCTTGCGGGCCACGGCGAAGACACGCCTGAACGGGAAGAGGACACCGACCTCGCTGCGCGGATAGGCCTCGCGGAGCGACGCGGCATACGGCTCGACGAAGGCGTCACGCTCCTCCCCCTCGGGAAGGATGTCGAGGACCGGACGCAGGCCGGTGGCGCTCACCCAGTCGAGGACGGGATCCTGCGACGCACCGTCGGGGTCGAGCACATGCGAGTAGACCGTCTCCCAGGCATCGACGTCGGCGCCCAGCCGAGTGAGGAAGGTGAGATAGGTCTTGGGCTCCCCGACGGCCGGCAGGTCGAGCGCGGCGAGCAGCTCGTTGGCGCGGGCGTGGGTGGCCGAAGTCTCGCGCATGAGTGCGTGACTTGGTGCGTCGAAGTTGTTGGGGACCTGGATCGCGAGCCAGCCACCGGGTGCCAGTGCGTCCATCCACGTCGGCAGGAGGTTGAGGTGACCGGGCACCCACTGCAGGGTCGAGTTCGTGATGATGATGTCGGGAACCTGACCGAGGGAGGCGGGATCCCAGTCCTTGAGGTCGGCCTGGATCCACTCGACCCGATCGGCCGTGTCCAAGGCTCGAGCGGCCTCGAGCATCGTCTCGGACGCATCGATACCGACGATGCGAGCGTTCGGCCAGAGCTCACCCAGCGTGAGGGTGGCCGGACCGTTGCCACAGCCCAGATCCACGACCAACTCCGGTTCGTCGCAGCGCACTTGGGCAACGAGGTCGGCGAACGGGCGACTTCGCTGCTCGCCGAACCGTGAGTATGCCGCGGGGTCCCAGCTCGGCTGTGTGCGCATCGTTGCTCCTCCTGCAAGTCATGAATGATTCGTCGGCCGAACCCTTGGCTTAACTCTCCCGGGAATGTATCTTGATGTCAAGATACTTGACGAGAGTACAGTCGCCCTCATGCCCGAGGATGATGTCGACCGTATCGTCTCAGCCTGGCGCCGAGAGCGTCCTGAACTCGACGTCACCCCACTCGAGATCCTCAGCCGGGTCTCGCGGCTCGCGCGCCGCCTCGATCTCGCCCGCGGGAGCGCCTTCGCCGAGCACGGGCTCGACGGCTGGGAGTTCGACGTCCTCTCGGCACTGCGCCGGGCAGGCGCGCCCTATGAACTGTCCCCGGGCCAGCTCATCGCCGAGACACTCGTGACCAGCGGCACCATGACCAATCGCGTCGACCGGCTCCTCACCCGGGGCTTCGTCGAACGCCAACCGGACCCGCGCGACCGCCGGGGCGTCATCGTGCGGCTCACCCCAGAGGGCATGCAGACGGTGGACGCGGCCCTTGACGACCTTCTCGCACACGAGCGGGTCCTGCTCGGGGAGCTGCCCAAGGGCGAACGCACCGCTCTTGCCGGACACCTGCGCATCCTCCTGAGGCCTTTCGAAGCGAACTGACGTGCGGCCCCGCTGGACTCGACGTCGGCTCAGGTCGCGCGCACTTTCGAGGCGAAGGCGCTGTAGATCGGCGAACCCCGCCCGATGATCGTCGCCTCGGAGAGCGAGGCACTCTCTCCACTCCAGATCGAGAAGCAGGCGCCGCGCAGCTTCGTGTGGGTCTCACTCATCGCGCGATCCGCACCCCAGTAGCCCAGCGTCCACCAGCCACGCAGGGCGTCACACATCCACTGCCGGTCCTCCGCGGTTTCGTAGGTCCGAGGGACCCAGTAGCAGTAGTAGCCGTTGTAGTTGTGGATGGTGAAGCCAGCGGTGGCCAGTGCCGGCATCGTCAATCGCGTGCCGGGCGTGCCCCAGTCGTCGTAGTCCCAGTAGGCCACCGTGAGCGAGCGGCTGAGCACCGCAGCCGCCTCGGGGATGATCGCGTCGTTCCACACCGTCGAGGACACGAAGTGCTGAGCCCTGAGGGTGGCCGCCAGAGAGCTCACGCCCTTGGCCCATGCCCGCTTCTCCAGCGGCGTCCCCGCGAACTCATCCCCGCCGAGGTGCACCCGAGTGGCGCTCGGGTGCATGCCGAGCACCTCCCTCCAGAGCTCACGCACGAAGGCCCAGGCGGTGGCGCTGTGAACCTCGATCTCCCGTGGCGCGTAGTCGGAGAACACCTCGGAGGTGGGGAACCGTGAGATCGGGGTGAGGTCCATGAGGCGGCGAATGCCACCCGCATGCCCCGGGGTGTCGATCTCCAGCATGACGTCGACACCCCGGCTCGCGGCATGAGCGATCAACGAGGTGAGCTGGACCCGAGTGAGGAAAGCCGTCCCGGTGCGCGGATTGACATACTTCGTCCCGATGCGCGTCGCCTTCGCTGCGGTTTGCCCGAGCATCGCGGACTCGAGCCCGTAGGCCTCGTCGTCGGAAGCGTGCAGGTGCAGGGAGTTCCCGCCCCTGTCGGCCACCAGGTTGATGAGGGTGACGATCGAGGCCGGCGACCAGTAGCGGCGGGCGATGTCGAGGTTGAGTCCCACGCGATCGATGGTTCTCACTGCAGCCTCAGCGCGCATTGGCATCCCGAGCAAAGTGGCCGCGCCCGCTGCCGCTGCCATCAGAACCGTTCGACGTCGCATCAGGTGGACCGGCTTCCGCTCGAGGGTCCTGCCCTGACCGTGAACCGTCCACCCCGGGCATTGACGTCAACGTAGCAGCGCCCACCAGTTCCTGCCCGGTGGGGAAATCAGGGCTCGAGGGCGTCTGCAGCTTCGAGCCATTCGAGCTCGAGGACCTCACGCTCGTCGACGACCTCACGCAGCTCCTGGTTGAGCTCAAGCACCTTGGCGTGATCACTCACGTGCTCGGCCATCGCCGCGTGGATCCGCGCTTCACGGGTCGCCAGTTTGGAGAGCTGCTTCTCGACCCGAGACATGACCTTGCGGGCCTCCCGCTGCTCAGCCGGACTTGCCGAGGAAACCGGTTGCGCCACAGGGGTTTTCGGCTCGACCGCCGACGAAGCGGGGCTGTCGACGGAAGGGGCCATCGCGGCATACGTCGGGGTGACGGTGGCGCGCAGCTTGAGGTACTCCTCGACACCGCCCGGCAGCTGCCGCACGTGACCATCGCCCAAGAGGGCCACCTGCTGGTCCGCGACCCGCTCCAGGAGGTAGCGGTCGTGCGAGACGACGAGCAGCGTTCCGGCCCAGCCGTCGAGGACATCCTCAAGGGCGGTGAGCGTCTCGATGTCGAGGTCGTTGGTCGGCTCGTCGAGGAGCAGGACGTTGGGCTCGTCCATGAGGATGCGCAGCACCTGCAGCCGGCGCCGCTCACCACCGGAGAGGTCACGGACGCGCACCTGCTGGCGAGGACCCGGGAAGCCCAGGCGCTTGGCCAGCGATGATGCCGAGACCTCCTTGCCGCCGAGCATGGTGACCTTGCGAACCTCTTCGACGGCATCGATGACCCGGCTGTCGCGGAGGCGGTCGAGCTCGCGCACGTCCTGCGTCAGGTGGCCGATGCGGACGGTGATGCCTTCCTTGCGCTTGCCCGCAGTCAGCGGGATCTCGCCGGCGATGGCGCGCAGCAGGGTCGACTTGCCGGAGCCGTTGACCCCGACGATGCCGATGCGCGCACCCGGCGCGAGGTGCCAGGTGAGCTTTTCGAGGAGGGTCCGATCACCCAGGGACACGGACGCGTCGAGGAGGTCGATGACATCCTTGCCGAGCCGGCTCGTCGCGAACGCCATGAGCTCGACGTCGTTGCGCGGGGCGGGCTCGTCCTCGATGAGGGCGTTGGCGGCGTCGATCCGGAACTTGGGCTTCGTCGTGCGGGCGGGCGGGCCGCGACGCAGCCAGGCGAGCTCCTTGCGGAGCAGGTTGTTGCGGCGCTCGGCGGTGACCTTGGCCATCCGCTCGCGCTCGGCCTTGGCCAGCACGTAAGCCGCGTAGCCGCCGTCGAAGCCGTTCACCTGACCGTCGACGACCTCCCAGGTGCGGGTGGCGACGGCGTCGAGGAACCACCGGTCGTGAGTGATGGCGACGAGGGCGTTGTCGGGGCGGGACCGATAGTTCACGAGGTGATCGGCCAACCAGGCGACGCCCTCGACGTCGAGGTGGTTGGTCGGCTCGTCGAGGAGCAGGACGTCGGGGTCGTCGACCAGCAGCGAGGCCAGCGCGAGGCGGCGGCGCTCGCCACCGGACTTGCCGGCCACGGTCGACTCCAGACCCCCGAGCGCGGGGGCGTCCAGTCCTCCGAGCAGGCCCGTGAGGACGTCGCGGATACGCGAGTCACCGGCCCAGACGTATTCCTCGAGGTCACCCAGGACGACCTCACGCACGGTCGCCGCGGGGTCGAGCGTGTCGTCCTGGGTCAGCACACCGACGGTGCCGCCGCCGAGGCGGGCCACCCGTCCACTGTCCACGGCGAGCTCCCCCGCGAGGACCCGAAGCAGAGTCGTCTTGCCGCCACCGTTGCGTCCGACGATGCCGATCAGGTCGCCGCCGGAGACCCCGAGGGAGACGCCGTCGAGCACCTGAGCGGTGCCGAGCGCGAGGGCAGCGCGCTCGACCGAGATGATGACCGCCACTAGTCGACCTTGGCCGGGATGACGTGGGCGCCGTGGACGGGACCGATCGCCTTGCGCACCTCGCGCGCGGCGCCGGTGGCGGTGAGGGCAACTGTGAGGTCGATGGCCGACTCGACGTCCTCGACGAGGAAAGCGACCGTCGGCCCGGACCCCGAGACGACGCCACCGAGGGCACCGAACTCCATGCCGCTCGCGAGAAGCTCACCGAGCTCGGGCCGCAGCGAGATCGCGGCATCCTGCAGGTCGTTGGTGAGCTGCGGCGCGAGGATGTGCGGGTCGCCGGAGCGCAGCGCGACCATCAGCTCAGAATTTGGCGTGGGGTCGGGCACGGAGGCCTCGCCACGCAGGCGGTCACACTCGGCATAGACCTCGGGCGTCGAGAGGCCGATGTCGCTCATCGCGAAAACCCAGTGATAGCTGCCGCGCGCGAGCACCGGGGCGAGACGCTCGCCCCGGCCACTGCCCACGGCGGTGCCCCCACGGATGAGGAACGGGACATCGGAACCCAGCTCGGCGGCATACTCCTCCAGCTCTTCGGTCGACAGACCGAGTGCCCACAGGCGGTCGCACGCCACGAGAGTGGCGGCAGCATCGGCCGAACCACCGGCCATTCCCCCGGCGACGGGGATCGACTTCGCGATCGACACGTGCACAGGGGTGTCGACGCCGGTCTCGTCGGCGAGGAGGCGGGCGGCGCGCAGCGCGAGGTTGGTCGAGTCGGTCGGCACGACGTCGGCGTAGGGGCCGCTCATCGAGCAGTTCCAGTCGTCGTCGAGGGCGACCGTGACGTCGTCGTGGAGGTTCACGGCTTGGTAGACGGTGGACAGCGTGTGGAAGCCGTCGTCGCGCACAGGACCAACGAGAAGTTCGAGGTTGACCTTGGCGGGGACACGCACCGTGACGGGCGAGGGGTCCGAGTGGGCCGAGGTCATGCCGCCACCCTAGTCATCGCACGAGCGTGCCCTGACATCCACGCTCTCAGCGAACACGGTCGCGCTCCAGTGCTCGGCCGCGGTCCACTGTCGGCATGAGACTTCTCGTGCTCGGTGGAACGGCGATGCTCGGACGTGCCGTCGCGGCTCAGGCTGTCGCCGACGGTCATGACGTGACCTGTCTGGCGCGCGGCGTCGCCGGCGACGTGCCCGACGGTGTGCGGTGGGTTCGTGGTGACCGCGATGAGCCCGACGGACTCGCCGAGGTGTCAGCCGCCGACTCGAGATGGGACGCCGTCCTCGACGTCTCGCGCCAGCCCGGACAGGTGCGCAGCGCTGTCGTTGCCCTCGAACCAGTCGCCTCGCACTTCGTCTTCGTCTCCACAGGCAATGTGTATGCCGACCACTCACGTCTCGCGTCCGACGAGTCCGTTCCGCTGTTGCCGGCCCTGGACGGCGAGGTCATGGCCGACATGACGGTCTATGGCGAGGCCAAGGTGGCGTGCGAGGCGGCCGTCCTCGACGGGTTCGGCGCCGACCGCTCACTGATCGCCCGGGCCGGGCTCATCGGCGGGCCCGGCGATGCCTCGGGTCGCTCGGGCTGGTGGCCCTGGCGCTTCGCCCACCCGGTGGGTTCTGGTGGGGCCGTGCTGACGCCTGACGACCCGGGCCTTCCCATGGCGATCATCGACGTGCGCGACCTCGCTGCCTGGCTCGTGCGCTGCGCCGACGCGCGGACCTCAGGAGTGTTCGACGCCGTCGGCGAACCCGACACCCTGGGCGGCCTGCTCTCGGCCGCGCGCGAGGTCGCCGGTCACGAGGGCGCCGTTGTCCCGGCCTCGGCCGCATGGTTGGCCGAGCACGGTGTCCAGGAGTGGATGGGCGACGAGAGCCTGCCGCTGTGGATCTCGGACCCGGACTGGCGCGGCTTCGGCTCGCACACCGGGGCCGCGGCCCGCGCAGCCGGACTCACCAACCGGCCGGTGACGGACACGCTTCGGGACGCGGCGGCATACGAGGAAGGTCGTCAGGCGACCGACCCACGACGCTGCGGCCTCAGCGACGAGACCGAGCGAAAGCTACTCGGACTCCTCGGCCACTGAGCCTGCACGGGCGCGGTGGGCGCTCGCGATCGCCGCGAACTGGTGCACGTCGAGCTGCTCACCCCGGGTGCGCGGGTCGATGCCCGCGGCGACCAGAGCGGCCTCCGCCGCCTTCGGTGAGCCGGCCCAGCCCGACAGCGCGGCGCGAAGGGTCTTGCGCCGCTGCGCGAACGCGGCGTCGACGCAGGCAAAGACCTCTTCCCTCGAGGCATCCGTGGTCGGCTGCTCGCGGCGGATGAGCTTGACGAGGCCCGAGTCGACGTTGGGCACGGGCCAGAACACCGATCGGCTGACGTTGCCTGCGAGCGCGACGTCGGCGTACCAGGCGGCCTTGACGCTGGGCACGCCATAGATCTTGGAGCCCGGTTTGGCTGCGAGCCGCTCGGCGACCTCGAGCTGGACCATGACGAGGATGCGCTCGAGACTGGGGAAGCGCTCGAGAAAGTTGAGCACGACGGGGACCGAGATGTTGTAGGGCAGGTTGGCGACGAGCGCGGTCGGCGCCTCACCGGGGAGCCCCTCGACACGGAGGGCATCGGCGTGGACGACGGTGAGCCGGTCAGCGACGGCTGGAGCGACGGTCTCGACGGTCTCGGGCAGGGCGCCCGCCAGGGTCGGATCCACCTCGACGACGGTGACGTGCCGCACCACTGGCAGGAGGGCAAGGGTCAGCGACCCCAGACCCGGTCCCACCTCGACGACGACGTCCTCGGCGCCGACACCCGCCACCCGCACGATGCGCTGGACAGTGTTGGCGTCGATGACGAAGTTCTGCCCCCAGGTCTTGGTGGGGCGGATGCCAAAGCGGGCCGCGAGCTCGCGGATCTGTGAAGCCCCGAGGAGCCCTGACGTCGACATGGGCGCCACCCTATGGCCCGTGATCAGCCGGACAGACAACGAGGCCGTGCGCCCCACCGAAGTGGGAGGCACGGCCTCGGACGTCTGTCAGCGTCAGGCTGCGTGTCCGCAACCCCACGGCTGGAGGCCACGGTCCGCGTAGACGCGGTTGGCCACGGTGATCTGCTCGGCGCGCGACGCAAGGTCGGCGCGCTGGGCGAAGTCGCCACCGCCGGCACCGAGCCACGTGCGGATGTCGAACTGGAGCCCGCCGTAGTAGCCGTTGCCGGTGTTGATCGACCAGTTGCCGGTCGACTCGCACTGGGCAATGCGGTCCCACATCGCGGCGTTGCTGAGGTTGATGCCAGCCCCAGAGGTGTTGCCGGGCGAAGGCGCCGGAGCAGAGGACGTCCTGGGAGCGGACGACGTCTTGGGCGCGTCCGGCTTGGGGGCGACCGGCTTGGCCTTGGTGCCCACGGCCACGACCTCGGCCACAGCAGCCTTGGTGACCTTGGTGCTGAGGACCTTGTCGCCGGCGGGCTTGCCGTCGACCAGGGTGCGTTGGATGGTGAGGGTCTTGGAGCCGTTCTTGCCCTCGGTGACGACCTTGCGGGTGCCCTCGAAGAGCGAGGCGTCCTTCTTGGTCGTCGTCGTGTGGGCAATCGCCTGCGTGGTCGTCAGCTGCTGCTGCCTGAGGCGCTGCACCGTGATGTTCAGCCCGTTTGCCACGGGCGTCGTGAGGCCCGGCGCGACCCTGTCATCAGCGTCGTTCGAGACACCCAGCTGCTTCAACACATCGGCGACAGTGGCACCGGTGGTCGAGACGGGGATCTTGCGCTTGTCGATCGACACGGTCACGTTCTTGGAGGTGACCACCGTGAGGGCGAGGCCCTGGCGGCCCAGCGCCTGTGAACGCGAGGCGGAGAGCTTGGCATCGCTGCCGGCGCGGATGTTGAGATCGCGCAGCGCGGCGTCGACGGTCGTGGCGGTGGTCCAGTAGTCCTTCCTGACACCGTCGACGGTCACGGTCAGCTTGCGCCCGTAACGCACCGAGATGGTGTCACCGTCCTCGAGCGGCGAACCGACTGAGGGAACGACCTGGTCGTGCTCGCCGACCTTGATGCCCTTCTTGGCGAGGGCGTCGCCCACGGTCGAGCCGAAGACGTGCAGCGACGAGGACTGGCCGTCGACGGACAGCGCGACGGCCTTGTCGAGGTGGGCAACGCCGAAGGAACCGGCGGCCACCGTCAGTGCCGCGGCACCTTGGGCAGCAAAACGCAGGGGACGAGAAATCAAGAGTGCTCCGATGATCGAACTCTCCGGATACCAAGACGGGCGACAGTCCCAGGGGAGGACCGCGGGACTCCCCAGGGGAAGAGTCCCGACAACAGGAGAGCGAGGGTCGCCAGGCGTCACCGCCGGCGTCCTCGCCCCTGCCTTCGCCCGGAGCCCAGCTCCGGCCAACCCATCAACCATGACCAGAAACAAGGCAAAGGTCAAATTTTGGTAACGGTGAGATGGCCCAAGGGTGTCACGGCTGGGACATGTGTGACAGGTGTGCAGCGCGACGCGTCACCAGGGGCCGTAGACGCGTTCCGAGTTCTCGGACAGCGCTTCACAGAGCGTGGGCACCGCCACCCCCAACGTGGCCGCCATCGCGCGCACGGTGAGCGGCACGAGGTGAGGGGCGTTGACGGAGCCTCGCCACGGGTGCGGCGTGAGGTAGGGCGCATCGGTCTCGACGAGCAGGCGATCCAGCGGCGTCACGGAGAGTGCGTCCCGCAACCCATGGGCGTTCTTGAAGGTCACGGTGCCCGCAAAGGACAGGTAGTAGCCACGCTCCACGCATTCCTGAGCCATCGACAGATCACCCGAAAAGCAGTGCAGCACAGTCGATTCCGGCGCTCCCTCCTCCTCGAGAATGCGCAGCACGTCGGCGTGCGCGTCTCGGTCGTGGATCTGCAACGCCTTGCCAAGGCGCTTGGCCAGGTCGATGTGCCATCGGAAGCTGGCGTGCTGCGCGCCGTGACCCTCGGGGCCGGTCCGGTAGTAGTCGAGCCCGGTCTCCCCGATGACCCGCACCCTGGGGTGCCCGGCCAGTTCCTCGATCTCGGCGTATGCCGCGTCGAGACTGCCGCTGTCAGCGAGGCCGGGCACCTCGTTGGGATGCAGAGCGACGCCACCGAGCATTGCCGGATGCGTGTCGATCATCTCGATGGTGGCGCGGGCCCCCGGGAGGTCGCAACCGATCTGGACGACCCGGTCGACACCGACTGCCCTGGCCCTGGCAAGGGCGTCAGCGATGTCGACAGGGTGCCCCTCACGCTCGATGTCGAGGTGCGTGTGGTTGTCGACAACCGCGATGGGAAGTGGGTCGGGCAGGCCGGGGACCCCTCTTGTCTGGCTCGTCGAACTCGTCGAACTCGTCGAACTCGACGGGGTTGTCGAGTTCGACGCGAGCCCAGTCACGACTGCTGGAGCCGCGCGAGCTCCTCATCAACGACGGCCTCGTCGAGCTTGACGAAGACACCCGTGGGCTTGGCGATCGGCGTACCGACGGTCACGGGACGCGACTCCCACCGCGGGGACGCGCTGTAGTCGCCGGTGATGATCGGGTAGGTGCGGTCCTTGTCAGCCTCGTCGAGCCCGGTGACCTCCTCGATGACCGGCATCGGGCTGAACTCACCCTCGCCACCGATGAAGGCGTGCACCCGGTTGGAGGCGTGTGGCAGGAACGGGGCGAGGATCGTGTTGAGGTCGCTGACACACTGGATGAGCGTGTGCAGGACCGTCGCGAGGCGTTCGCGCTGGTCGTCGCCCTTGAGCTTGAAGGGCTCGGTGTCGGTGACGTACTTGTTGACGTCGCCCACCGCCCGCATGGCCTCGCTGACCGCAGCCTTGATGCGCTGCTTGGCGAGCAGGTCGCCCACGGTGTCGAAGGCCGCGAGCGTCGCGGCTCGCACCGCCTCGTCGACCGGCTCGAGCGTCCCGGGCTGCGGGATCTCGCCGAAGTTCTTGGCGATCATCGCGCCCGTGCGGTTGACGAGGTTGCCCCAGCCGGCGACCAGCTCGGAGTTGTTGCGCTGCACGAACTCGGCCCAAGTGAAGTTGCTGTCCTGGTTCTCCGGACCGGCCGCGCAGATGAAGTAGCGGATCGGGTCGGGGCCATAACGCTCCAGGACGTCGCGGATGGCGATGATGTGCCCCCGGCTGGAGCTGAACTGCTTGCCCTCCATCGTGAGAAACTCGCTGCTCACGACCTCGGTCGGCAGGTTCAGAACACCGAACGAACCGGCCTCTCCTCCGCGACTGCCACGGCCGGCATACGCAAGAAGTTCTGCGGGCCAGATCTGGGAGTGGAAGGTGATGTTGTCCTTGCCCATGAAGTAGTAGCTGAGCGCTTCGGGGTCGTTCCACCATTCGCGCCAGCGTTCGGCGTCGCCCTGGCGTCGTGCCCACTCGACCGACGCGGACAGGTAGCCGATCACGGCGTCGAACCAGACATAGAGACGCTTCGCGCTCTGGTCCTCCCAGCCCTCGAGCGGGACAGGGATGCCCCAGTCGATGTCGCGAGTCATCGCGCGTGGACGGATCTCCTCAAGGATGTTGAGGCTGAACTTGATGACGTTGGGACGCCACGTGCCACTGGCCTCGCGACCCTCGAGCCATTCCTGCAGCGCGTCGGCGAGCGCCGGCAGGTCGAGGAAGAAGTGCTGCGTCTCGATGAATTCCGGTGTCTCGCCATTGATCTTGGACTTCGGGTCGATGAGATCGGTCGGCTCGAGCTGGTTGCCGCAGTTGTCGCACTGGTCGCCGCGCGCCTCGGTGTAGCCACAGATCGGGCAGGTGCCCTCGATGTAGCGGTCGGGCAGGGTGCGACCGGTGCTCGGGCTGATCGCGCCACGAGTCGTCTGCTCGATCATGTAGCCGTTGGCGTGGACCTGCTTGAAGAGCTCCTGTGCGACGGAGTAGTGGTTGGCCGTCGTCGTGCGCGTGTAGAGGTCGTAGCTGCAGCCGAGGTCGGCGAGTTCGCCCGCGATGATCGCGTGGTTCTTGTCGACGAGCTCCTGCGGCGTCACACCCTGCTGATCGGCGAGGACGAGGATCGGAGTGCCGTGCTCGTCGGAGCCACTGACCATGAGCACGTCGTGGCCGGCCATTCGCATGTAGCGGCTGAACACGTCGGAGGGCACACCGAACCCGGCCACGTGGCCGAGGTGGCGCGGACCGTTGGCGTACGGCCAGGCGACAGCGCTGAGGATTTTGGTCACTGTTGAATCCTAGGCGGCGCACGCAACCTCGTTTTGCACGTTCCGGTTCGCAAACCGCTTTGGGTATGCCGTCCGCTCAGGTTGCGCTCTCGGCTGCGGCGAGCTCGGACTTCCAGTCGCGGAAGCCCTCCTCGGTGCGGCCCAGGCGCCAGTAGCCCGAGATCGACACGTGTTCGCGGTCGAGCCCCCGCTCGCGCAACAGGTAGGGCCTGATCCCGTGCATGACCGCGTTGCCCTCTCCGTGGATGAACGCGTGGACGCGACCCTCCGGCCACTCCAGCGCACGCACCGACTCGACGAGGTCTCCCCCGGCCTTGCGATGCACGAAGGTCAGCTCGGCGCCGGACGGGCGGGCCACGTCCAGCTCGTGCTCGGCACTGTCGACGAGCATCACGACACGGGCCACCGCATCGGCGGGGAGGTCAGCCAGAGCCGCAGTGATCGCGGGGATCGCGGACTCGTCGCCCGCGAGCAGGTGCCAGTCGGCCTCGGGATCAGGCCGGTAGCCGCCTCCCGGGCCGTTGGCAAGAAGGGTGTCGTCCGGCTGCGCGGCTGCGGCCCAGGGACCAGCGACTCCCTCGTCGCCGTGAATGACGAAGTCGATGGCAAGCGTGCCGGCCGCGACGTCAGGAAAGAGCGCCGTGTAGGTCCGCACCACCGGCATGTCCTCGGGCGCGATCACCCCACGCAGGGCCCTCATGTCGAGCGGCTCCGGGTAGTCGACCCCCGCCTTGGGAAAGACGAGCTTCACGTAGCGGTCGGTCGAGTCGCTGCCCTCGAACGCAGAGAGGTCATCGCTGTGGAACCACACCCGCGTCAGACGCGGGGTCAGCTGCTCGGTGCGGGTGACAGTGAGGTGAGTCGACAACGCGGGCTCCTCGAGAGTGGGCTTCGGCCACCCCAACTGTGCCGCACGCGCCCACCTGCTCCCCCACCCGGTCTTTCGGGCCGACGGTGCTGCACAGCGCGCGACTGGACGCGCGCTGTGCAGCACACACGGCATACACCGCTCTCAGCCGCGCAGGATCTCCTCGAGGACCTGCGGGTAGTTCGTGATGATGCCGTCCACGCCCCAGCGGATGGCGCGCTGCATGTCCTGCCCACCGTTGACGGTCCACACGTTGGTCTCGAGACCGAGCTGGTGGATCCGGGCGATGTCGGACTCCTGGACGACACCGAGTGCCGGGTTGACCTCGTCGGCCCAGTGGGCGGCGAGGGTCAGGTCGACCTCGGTGGGGCGCGTGCCGAACAGCAGACCCACGGTCACATCGGGTGCGAGGTCGGCGTAGGAACGCAGCCATACGTGGTTGAACGACTGCATGGTCACGCGGCCACCCTTGACCGCCCGCTGGAACTCGCCCATCGAGCGCAGCTCCTTGTCGATGTCCTGCTCGATGCCGGGGTAGCGCTCGGGCAGCTTGGCCTCCATGAGCATGCCGGCGCGCTGGCCGACCGCTGCGACCCACTCGCGCAGCGTCGGGACGCGCTCCCCTGCGAACCGCGGTGCGAACCACGACCCGGCGTCGAGCTGCTTGACCTCGGCGAGGGTGAACGTGCCGACGTCATAGCTCAGACGGCCCGGGAAGACCTCTTCGACATCGGTCGTCCGAGCCAGGCTCGCGTCGTGGAGGATGACGAGTTGGCCGTCCTTGGTGCGCTGGATGTCGTTCTCGATGACATCGGCGCCCTGGGAGAGCCCGAGGCGGATGGCAGCGATCGTGTTCTCGGGCGCGGCGCCCGACGAGCCGCGGTGGGCGATGTTGGCGACATCGGGACGCGGAGCGGCCTCCCCCACCGGTGCGAGAGTGAACATGAGGCCGAGGCTGGCGAACGTCGCGGCAACGACGCGCAGGCTGAGGGCAAGACGGGCAACGTGGGCCAGTCGGGACATGGGGACGTGCTCCTCACAAGCAGATGGGGGTATGCCGTGTGGTCACGGCCTCCCGACCCTCACCTGTGCGAGTGACCTGCGCGTGAAGCGAATGTGTCGCCGCGGCATCGAGTAGACATGTCCTGGACGGTGCGTGCCGTCCGCGCAGGACACAGTTCGACGTCGCAGGTCAGCGCACGTCTCCCAGGAGGTTGACAGGTGATCGCCGCACTCACCGGCATGGGGCTCTCCGCCGCTGCAGGGCTCAATGCCTACATCCCGTTCATGATTGTCGCGCTCATCGCACGATTCACCGACGTCATCACCCTGCCCTCGAGCTTCTCGTGGATCGAGTCACCGTGGGCGATCGCCGTCGGCGGGCTCCTGCTCCTCACCGAGCTCGTCCTCGACAAGATCCCGGCCATCGACACGATCAACGATGCGATCCAGACGTTCATCCGACCGAGCATGGGCGGACTGATCTTCGCGGCAACCACAGCGGCCGAGGACATCGACAAGTCGACCTGGATGGGTGACAACCCGTGGGTCGGCGTGGTCCTCGGCATCGTCGTGTCGGGGCTCGTCCACTCGGGCAAGATGGCCGCCCGTCCCGCGATCAACGCCGGGACGCTCGGTGCCGGTGCACCCGTGGTGTCCACCGCCGAGGACGGCGCTTCGTTGGGGCTCTCGCTCGTCGCGATCTTCATCCCGATCCTCGTCATCTTTGCGCTGATCGGGCTCGCGTGGCTGCTCGTGTGGATGTGGCTCAAGGTCCGCAAGTGGAAGAAGAGGCGACTCGAAGGCAGCGGTCCGGACCGGCATACTGAACGCCTGTGACAACGGGCGTCCAGCGGACGTCCACGTTCGCTGCCTAGGCTGCGTTCCATGGAGGCAACGGTCGAGCAACGAGCGCTGACTCGACGCGACCTGCTGGCCGAGACGTGGCTCGTCCTGGGTGTCTCGCTCGGGGCGTCGGCGATCTGGAGCGCCCTCTCGCTGGTCCGCAAGCTCACGGCTGGCCCGCCCCTCGGGTCGCAGACGACGGCGATGAACTCATCGGTCACGCCTGACCGGCCATGGCTCGACTTCGTCTACCAGCTCGTCGGCATCGGGCTCGCGCTTGTCCCGGTGATCCTGGTGCTGCACTTGCTCTCGCGCAGTGACGTGCAGGCACGCTTTGCGATCGGCTGGGACTGGACGGAGCCGACGCGAGACGTGGTGCGCGGGCTCGGTCTTGCCGCTCTTGTCGGGATTCCTGGACTCGGACTGTATGCCGTCGCGAAGGCTCTCGACCTCAACACCACCATCGCTGCAGCGAACCTCGCAGACGTGTGGTGGGCGGTGCCCGTGCTGATCCTCGCGGCGGCCCAGAACGCCGTGCTGGAGGAGGTCGTGATGATCGGCTACCTCTTCACACGGTGGTCTCAGGCAGGGTGGTCAACCTCGCGAATCATGCTGTCCTCAGCGCTGATCCGTGGTTCCTATCACCTGTATCAGGGGTTCGGTGGGTTCGTCGGCAACGCCATCATGGGGCTGATCTTCGGCTGGATCTACACCCGCACCAAAAGGGTCGGACCGCTCGTCGTGGCACACACGATCCTCGACGTCGTGGCGTTCGTGGGCTACGCCCTCCTCAAGAACCACCTGAGTTGGCTCTGAACAAGTCGAGGTAGTAAGAAACGCCGTCCCCGGCGAACGGGTCACGGCGTTTCTTGCTATCTCGACTGGCGGGGCCAGACTCTTGGGTCAGTGGCCCTTCTTGAGCGCGGTGCGCAGGTCAAGGTTGAGCTGGCTGATGACGTCCTGCGGGATGCCCTTGGGGCAGGCCTGCGAGCACGCACCGATGTTGGTGCAGCCACCGAAGCCCTCGTGGTCGTGCTGGTTGACCATCGAGACGACGCGGGCGTCGCGCTCCGGCTGGCCCTGGGGCAGCTCACCGAGGTGGGTGATCTTGGCGCCCAGGAAGAGCATGCCGCTGGCGTTGGGGCAGGCCGCGACGCAGGCGCCACAGCCGATGCATTCGGCTGCCATGAACGCCCGGTCGGCCTTGTCCTTGGGGACAGGCGTCGCGTGCGCGTCGGGGGCCGAACCCGTGTTGGCAGAGATGAAGCCACCGGCCTGGACCATGCGGTCGAGCGAGCCACGATCGACGACGAGGTCGCGAATGATCGGGAACGCCTCGGCGCGCCACGGCTCGACGGTGATCGTGTCGCCGTCCTTGAACGAGCGCATGTGCAGCTGGCAGGTCGTCGTCTTCTCGGGGCCGTGCGCGTGGCCGGAGATCATCAGGCCACACATGCCGCAGATGCCCTCGCGACAGTCGCTGTCGAACGCGATCGGCTCATCGCCCTGGGCGTTGAGCGTCTCGTTGAGGACGTCGAGCATCTCGAGGAAGGACATGTCGGGGCTGATGTCCGACACCTGATAGGTGACGAGGCGGCCCGCGTCGTTGGGGCCGGTCTGACGCCAGATCTTGAGGGTCAGGTTCATGTTGCTCACTTGTAGCTCCGCTGCTTCAGCTCGATGAACTCGTACACGAGGTCTTCCTTGTGGAGGATGGGGGCGCCCATCCCGGCGCCGATCCCCTCTCCCTCGCTGGGGGGCGTGAACTCCCAGGCCGCGACGTAGGCGAACTCGTCGTCGACGCGCAGCGCTTCACCATCCTCGGTCTGCGACTCGGCCCGGAAGTGACCACCGCAGGACTCACGCCGGTGCAGGGCGTCGATGCACATCAGCTCGCCCAGCTCGAGGAAGTCGGCGACTCGGCCGGCCTTCTCGAGGGACTGGTTGAGGGTGTCGGCGGCGCCGAGCACGCGGACGTTGCGCCAGAACTCGGCGCGAAGGCCCTTGATGAGGTCGATGGCCTTGAGCAAGCCCTCTTCGCTGCGCTCCATGCCGCAGTACTCCCACATGATGTTGCCGAGCTCGCGGTGGAACGAGTCGACGCTGCGCTCACCGTTGATGGCGAGAAGGCGCTCGGTGCGTTCCTCCACCTCGGCGCGGGCAGCCACGACGGACGGGCTGTCCTCGGTGAGCGGCTCGAGCGAGCCGGTCGCGAGGTAGTCGCGGATCGTGTTGGGGAGCACGAAGTAGCCGTCGGCCAGACCCTGCATGAGGGCCGAGGCGCCGAGACGGTTGGCGCCGTGGTCGGAGAAGTTGGCCTCACCGGCGACGAACAGGCCGGGGATCGAGGACGACAGGTCGTAGTCGACCCAGAGGCCACCCATCACGTAGTGGACGGCCGGGTAGATGCGCATCGGCGTCTCGTAGGGGTTCTCCCCCGTGATCCGGGCGTACATGTCGAAGAGGTTGCCGTACTTCTCCTCGACAGCAGCGCGACCGAGCCGCTTGATGGCGTCGGCGAAGTCGAGGTAGACGCCGCGACGGAAGTCACCGACGACGGGACCGACACCGCGGCCCTCGTCGCAGACGTTCTTGGCCTGTCGCGAGGCGATGTCGCGGGGCACGAGGTTGCCGAAGGAGGGGTAGATCCGCTCCAGGTAGTAGTCGCGGTCGGCCTCGGCGATCTCGTTGGCCGGCTTGTCGCAGTCCTCGCGCTTCCTGGGCACCCAGATGCGACCGTCGTTGCGCAGCGACTCCGACATGAGCGTCAGCTTGGACTGGTGCTCACCGGAGACGGGGATGCAGGTCGGGTGGATCTGCGTGTAGCAGGGGTTGGCCATGTGAGCGCCCTTGCGGTGCGCACGCCAGGACGCGGTGACGTTGGAGCCCATGGCGTTGGTGGAGAGGAAGAAGACGTTGCCGTAGCCACCGGATGCGAGCACGACAGCGTCAGCGAGGTGGGTCTCGATCTCACCGGTGACGAGGTCGCGGGCGATGATGCCGCGCGCCCTACCCTGCCCTTCACCGGCTGAGTCATCAATGATGACCTCGAGCATCTCGTGGCGGGTGAACTGCTCCACCGTCCCGGCGGCGACCTGACGCTCGAGCGCCTGGTAGGCACCGATGAGGAGCTGCTGGCCCGTCTGGCCACGGGCATAGAAGGTGCGCGACACCTGGACGCCACCGAAGGACCGGTTGTCCAACAACCCGCCGTACTCGCGGGCAAAGGGCACACCCTGCGCGACGCACTGGTCGATGATGTTGGCGCTGACCTCGGCCAGGCGATAGACGTTGGTCTCGCGCGAGCGGTAGTCGCCGCCCTTGACGGTGTCGTAGAAGAGGCGCTGGACGGAGTCGCCGTCCTCCTTGTAGTTCTTGGCGGCATTGATGCCGCCCTGCGCGGCGATCGAGTGCGCACGACGCGGGGAGTCCTGGAAACAGAAGGACTTCACGTGGTAGCCGGCCTCGCCGAGCGTCGCGGCGGCAGCGCCACCTGCGAGTCCGGTGCCCACGATGATGACCGACATCTTGCGTCGGTTCACCGGGTTGACCAGGGACGCCTCGAACTTGCGCCGCGTCCACATCTTCTCGATGGGGCCGTCGGGTGCCTTGTGGTCGTGGATCGCCGAACCTTCGGTGTACAGGCCTTGAGCCAGACCAGCCGAGACCGTGGATTTCTTAGTCATGTTCTGTGACACCTTCAGTCGAGCAGGCCGAATGCGATGGACAAAGGCGGGATGAGGAACCCGACGACGATGAGCGCCGCGACGGCGAGACCGATCGTCTTGGCCCGCACGTGCGCCTTGGGCGACCCGGTCCAGCCGAGGGTCTGCTGCGCGCTGTAGACGCCGTGCTTGAGGTGCATAAAGAGCGCGATCATCGCCGCGACGTAGATCAGCACCATCCACCACACCTGGAAGCTCGCCACGACGAGCTGGTAGGGATTCTGGGTGATGTTGGGGCCCTGCTTGTCACCATTGGGCGAGATCTTGACGATCGTGAAGTGGAGCAGGTGCCACCCGATGAAGACGAGGAGGAACGTCCCGCCCCAGCGCATCCACTTCGAGGTTGCGGCCGTCTTGACGGCGGCGTACTTCGTGCGGCGAGCGCTGCCGGCGCGACTCCAGAGTGCGTACGCGGCATACACGTGACCGACGAGCGACAGAATCAGGACGACACGAACGATCCAGAGGAGGCCGCCGTGCGGGAGCATCGGCTCACCGAACGACCGCAGGTGCTCTGCGTACTCGTTGAACCCCTCCTCTCCCGTGAGAGCCTTGAGGTTTCCGTACATGTGCAGGAGCAGGTATCCAACGAAGACCAGGCCAGTCACTGCCATGAGCAGCTTGAGCGCGATCGTCGTGCCCCGCGCAGTGGTCCCGCGCGGAGAGAGAGTCGTCGTGGGCATGGACGAAAGGTACCGCGCGCCAACACCCGATCTGCGCTCAGGCAGACCTAACTCATGTGTGAGATAGGCACGTTACTGACGCGTATGCCGTCCGCTTCCCTCCGCGCTCCGCCCCGTCAGCCGTCGAGCCGGGCCAACTCGTCCTCGCTGAGCTCGAGGTCAGCGGCGGCTGCGGAGTCGGTGACCGACTGGGGACGCTTGGCTCCGGGGATGGGAATGACCACGGGCGACTGCGCCAACTCCCACGCGAGGGCGACCTGCTGCACGCTGACCCCGCGCGCATCGGCCACCTCGGCGAAGGCCGGGAACGTGTCGGCGAGGCCCTTGGCACCACTGAGGCCGCCGAGTGGACTCCAGGGCAGGAAGGCCAGTCCCAACTCCTCGCAGACGTCGATCTCTGGGCGGCTGCTGAGGAAGGCCGGGCTGAACTGGTTCTGGACGCTGACGAGTGAGTCGCCGAGCACCGCGTGGGCGGCGCGGATCTGGTCGGGGTCGGCGTTGGACAGACCGACCCTGGCGACCTTGCCGCTGTCGGCGATCTCCTTGAGGGTGCCGATGACCTCGTCGTAGGACACGTCGGGGTCGGGGCGGTGGTGCTGCCACAGGGCGATCTGGTCGATCCCGAGCCGGCCCAGGCTGGCGTCGACGGCATGACGCAGATGGTCGGCGGAGCTGTCGGTGTCCCAGCCGCCACCCTCGGTGCGCACATGTCCACCCTTGGTGGCGAGGAACACGAGCTCGCGCACCCCGAGCTCGTCGAGGATCGAGGCGATGAGCCGCTCGTTCTCACCCTGCGCCTGCGCGCCCTTCTCGTCGCCGGGCCCGTAGGCGTCGGCGGTGTCGAAGAGGGTGACGCCCGCGTCGAGCGCGGCCCGCACGGTGTCGACCAGCTGCTGTCGAGGTTGGGGCCCGCTCTGGTCGAAGGTCATCAGGCCGAGGCCGATGGCACCGACCTGTGTGTCTCCCACGTTGCGTGTCTGCATCTTCCCAACCTATAGACCGTGCCCGACAGGGCCGACAGGTGACCGAGCTGCGTATGCCGTCCGCTCGCCGTGTCGGTGGCCGGTGCCACGATGCGGTGGTGAAGGAAACGGTCGTGAAGGAAACCAGAGACGTCCTTGAGCAGGAGCGGCAAGGGACGCTCGACCGGTTGGCCGCGCTGACCGGCGACTTCGACCGGATCGTGGACGCATCGCGTGACAGCAACGCCGACGACGAGCACGACCCCGAGGGCGCGACGATCGCGTTCGAGCGGTCCCAGGTCGGCGCACTCATCCAGCAGGCGCGCAGTCACCTCGTCGAGATCGAGGCCGCAATCGCTCGTGTCGCTCAGGGCACCTATGGGATGTGCGAGAAGTGCGGACAGCCGATCCTCGCGGCCCGTCTCCGGGCGCGACCCACCGCAAGGACCTGCGTCACCTGCCCCACCAAGCGTTGACGACTTATTGCGCATTCCGACCGGAGGAGCCTTGCGACGAGCGTCGGAATGCGCAATAAGTCGTCAGTTCTGGGTCAGGGCTTCTGAGCGGCGAGGGCTGCGTTGTAGAGGGTCGACTTGGACAGGCCCGTTGCCGAGGCGACGTCAGCGCACACGTCCTTGAGCCGCTCCCCCGCCGCGACCCGGTCGAGGATCGACGTCAGGTTGCTCTCGACGTCTCCCGCCACCGCAGCCGCACCGGCGACCACCACCGTGATCTCACCGCGCACCCCGTCATCGGCCCACGCGACCAACTCGACGAGCGACCCGCGCCGCACCTCTTCATAGGTCTTGGTCAGCTCGCGGCACACTGCCGCGCGACGGGCGCCCCCGAACGCCTCCTCCATCGCGGCCAACGACTTGGCGATCCGGTGCGGCGCCTCGAAGAAGACCATCGTCCGCTGCTCCGCCGCCAACCCACGCAGGGCGCGCAACCGCTCGCCACCCTTGCGCGGCAGGAACCCCTCGAAGCAGAACCGGTCGACCGGCAGCCCAGACACAGCCAGCGCCATCAGCACCGCAGACGGCCCAGGAACACACGTCACGCGAATATCGATCCCGACCGCAGCAGACACCAGGCGATACCCCGGGTCCGAGACGGACGGCATACCGGCATCGGTCACGACGAGAACGCGAGAGCCCTCGCGGAGTCTCTCGACGAGGTCCGCGGTCCGCGACGCCTCGTTGTGTTCGTGATAGCTGACGACCTTGCCGGTCGGGTTGACGTCGAGCGCCTGGCACAGACGCCGGAGCCGGCGGGTGTCCTCGGCAGCGATGACATCAGCGGTCGCGAGTTCGTCGGCGAGGCGCGGCGCAGCATCACGCGGATCGCCGATGGGTGTGGCCGCCAACACGAGCACACCTTCGGGAGTCTGCTCCATGCCTGGATCCTCCCACGGCTTCCTCACAGGCAGGGTTGCCTACGATGGCCCGGTGACCCGGACCGACGAGCTGAGCGAGCGCCTGCTCGGGACCCGTCCCACGGACCGGATCTGGGGCTGGGTCGGTCCGCTGCTCATCGCGGCGATCGGCGGGTTCCTCCGCTTCTGGCACCTCGACCGTCCGCACGCTCTGGTCTTCGACGAGACCTACTACGTCAAGCAGGGCTGGTCACTCATCCAGCACGGCGTCGAGCTGCGCATCGAGGGCAAGAACGAGGACGCCGACAAGCTGTGGAACGCCGGCAACGTCAACGTCTTCAGCGACCAGGGCGACATGGTCGTCCACCCACCCGTCGGCAAGTGGCTCATCGGCGCCGGCGAGTGGCTGTTCGGGCCCGAGAGCGCGTTCGGGTGGCGCTTCGCCGTCGCCGTGCTCGGCACCCTGTCGATCCTCATCGTCGGCCGGGTGGCGCGGCGCATGTTCGGCTCGACCCTGCTCGGCTGCATCGCGGCCCTGCTGCTGGCGGTCGAGGGCACGCACTTCGCGATGTCACGCACCGGCATCCTCGACATGATCGTGTCGTTCTTCGCGCTGGCGGGCTTCGCAGCGCTGGTCGTTGATCGCGACAAGAGCCGCGAGCGACTGGCGCGGATCGTCGGAAGCCAGCCGACCGGCATACCCCTCAGGAAGGGACCATGGCTGGGAGTCCGGCCCTGGCGCTGGGTTGCGGGGCTCTCGGTCGGGTTGTGCGTCTCGACAAAGTGGTCGGGCCTGTTCTTCCTCGCGGTCTTCGGGTTGATGACGGTGTTCTGGGACATGGGCGCGCGGCGTGCGGTGGGCGTGCGGCCGTGGATCCGCGAAGGACTGTTCAAGGACGGCCCGTATGCCGCGGTGCAGCTCGTCGTGACCTCCGCGTTCGTCTATGTCGCGTCGTGGGCGGGCTGGTTCGCGTCGTCCAACGGCTATCACCGGCAGTGGAACACCTTCCATCCCGGCGAGGGCATCCAGTGGTTGCCGGCGGTGCTGCGCAACTGGGTGAAGTACCACCAGGACATGTGGGAGTTCAACACCACACTGTCGACGCCGCACTCCTACTCGTCGAACCCGTGGGGCTGGATGATCCAGGCGCGGCCGACATCGTTCTTCTATGAGGGCACCAAGCGCGGCGAGGGGTCCTGCGTCGTGGACTCCTGCTCGCAGGCGGTCCACACGATCGGCACCGTGTCGGTGTGGTGGGTCGGGATCGTGGCCCTGCTGGTGTGCGCGTTCTTCTGGGTCGTGCGGCGCGATTGGCGCGCGGGCGCGGTGCTGGCGGGAATGCTCGCGGGCTATGCGCCGTGGTTCATGTATCAGCACCGCACGATCTATGCGTTCTATTCGGTCGCGTTCGAGCCGTGGGTGATCCTGGGACTGACGTTCTGTGTGGGGCTCGTGCTCGGCGGGCGAATGGCGACCCGGGAGCGGCGGCGGTGGGGGGCGATCGTGGTCGGCGGCTATCTCCTCGTGACCATCGCGTTGTTCGCGTGGTTCTATCCGATCTATTCGGCGCAGGTTGTGCCGTATGACCAGTGGCTGCGGCTCATGTGGTTCCCCTCCTGGATCTGAGCGAATCTGGCCGCAACCTGAGCATGGGCTGAACATCTGCCTGCAGGGGCTGTTTCAGGTCGCGATACGTCGCGATCCTTGTTTGACTAGTTAGATGAAACGTCAACCTTTTAACGACCTTGCCCTTGCTGTCGCCCGCGTGGTTGTCGGTGTCATCTTCATCGCCCACGGCTGGCAGAAGCTCGCGACCAACGGGCTGGACGCCACGTCCCAGGGCTTCGCTGGCATGGGCGTTCCCCTCCCCACACTGTCTGCTGGGCTCGCCGGAACGATCGAACTCGTTGGCGGGATCGCCCTTCTCGTCGGAGCGTTCACCACTGTCGCCGGGATCGCCACCGCCCTCGTCATGTTCGGTGCCTTCTGGTTCGCCCACCTCGGGAGCGGCGTCTTCGCCGCCGAGGGCGGCTGGGAGGTCGTCGGTGCCCTCGGTGCCGCGTCGCTCGCCCTGGCCGCAGCCGGAGCAGGACGCTTCAGCGTCGACGGACTCCTTGCGCAGCGTTCGCAACGGTCGCAGCGTGACGTCGCAGCGCCGGCAACCGAGCGCGAGCACGCCGACGTCTGATCGCCGACCCGGTGATTGACGCCTGACCACGCACGCCCCACCACGGACGGCCCCCGACCTCACCGGTCCTGTCGGGGGCCGTCCGTACTGTGTGAAACATGTTCCTCCTTCGCGACGACGGGCGACTGATCCTCAGCCCGAGCGACCTGCGCCTCGCCTCCCAGTGCGAGTTCGCTCTCGTCCACGAGCTCGACGTCACGTTGGGTCGCGCGCCCAAGGCGCCGCAGACCGAGGAGCTGATGATGGAGCGCCTCAAGGAGCTCGGCGACGCGCACGAGCGCCAGGAGTTGTTGAGGCTGTCGGCCGCGCACCCGGGACGCGTCAAGCAGTTCCCACGACCGGCATACGATCTCGCCTCCCTCACGGCTGCGCACGACACGACCATCGCGACGCTCGGCGGCGATGACACTGATGTCGTCTTCCAGGCGACCTTCTTCGACGGCGGGCTCGTCGGGCATGCCGACTTCCTCGAGCGCACCCCCGACGGGTGGCTCGTCTGCGACACCAAGCTCGCGCGGCACGCGAGCGTCCCAGCGTTGCTGCAAATCGCGGCGTATGCCGCACAGCTGCGTTCCGCAGGCGTGCCGACTGCCCCCGTGGCCCGGTTGGTCCTGGGCAGTGGCACCGCGACCGACCACCTGCTCGACGACATCCTTCCGGTCTATGCGGCGCGGCGGGCTCGGCTCGAGTCTGTGCTCACTGAGCACCGGGCTGAGTCAGGGATGGCTGCGTGGGGTGACTCGCGGTGGCTGGCGTGTGGTCGGTGTGAGGTGTGCGAGGCCGAGTCCGAGGCCGCGCGTGACGTGCTGCTGGTGGCGGGAGTGCGGTTGCCGCAGCGTCGCCGGCTGCTCGAGGCGGGCGTTTCGACGATCGAGCAGCTGGCCGTGCGCACCGAGCCGGTGCCGGATGTGCGCGAGTCGACCCTCGATCGGCTGCGTGAGCAGGCGCGGTTGCAGCTGGTGCAGGAGGCCGATCCTGACGGTCGTGTCGTGGCCGAGGTGACGTCAGCGGCGGCCCTGCGTGTGCTGCCGCCCCCGAGTGACGGTGACATCTTCTTCGACTTCGAGGGTGACCCCTTGTGGAGCGAGCGAGGTTCTCACGACTGGGGTTTGGAGTACTTGTTCGGGTTGGTCGAGATCGACGGCGTAGATCTGGCCAAGGGCGAGAAGCCGCGGTTCGAGACGTTCTGGGCGCATGACCGAGCGCAGGAGAAGCAGGCGCTCGTCGACTTCGTCGCCTATCTCCACGAGCGCCGGCGGCGGTGGCCGGACCTGCACGTCTATCACTACGCGCCCTACGAGAAGACGGCGTTGTTGCGGCTCGCCGCGCGCCATGGGGTGTGCGAGGACGACATCGACCAGTTCCTGCGCGACGGGGTCTTCGTCGACCTCTATGCCGTGGTGCGAGCGGGGATTCGCGTCTCGCAGCGCTCCTACTCGATCAAGAAGCTCGAACCCCTCTACATGGGCGACCGCACGGCCGCGGTCGCCAAGGGTGACGACTCGATCGTCGCCTACCACCGCTTCGTCCTCGCCCGCGAGATCGAGGACCGCGCCACCGCCGAGCGTGAGATCCAGGACATCGCCAACTACAACGAAGAGGACTGCGTCTCAACGCTGCTCCTGCGCAACTGGCTGCTCTCACGTCGGGCCGAATCCGCTGACGGTGTCGGCGCGGCCAACGGCGCGACAGCCGCACCGGTGGTCGGCGACGGGTCCATGCCCGGCGCGGACATCTCAGCGCAGGTGCCGAGTGAATCCCGGCTGGCCCTGCTCGAGCTCGAGCGGGTGTTGCGCTCGACGATCGACGGCGTCAAGACACAGGACCGCACCCCCGAGCAGCAGACGATCGCGATGGTGGCAGCGACGCTCCTCTTCCACGCCCGTGAGGACAAACCGTTCTGGTGGAAGCACTTCGACCGGCTGCGCCTGCCCGTGACCGAGTGGATGTCGGACCCTGGCGTCTTCCTCATCCACGACAGCGAGGTGGTCGAGGACTGGCACAAAGCCACTGCGCGCCAGCGGCCCCGCCGCACGATCGTCGTCAAGGGCGAGCCGATGAGTGGGGTGCTGCTGGCGCCGGGCGCGGAGATCGCGGCCGTCTATGCCGCTCCCCCGCCGTTGGGTGTCGAGGTCCTGCCCGGCCACCTCAATGCGAAGTCCTCCGCGTCGGTCAAGGTCC
The DNA here is from genome assembly GCF_040518285.1 of Knoellia sp. S7-12. GTDB lineage: Bacteria > Actinomycetota > Actinomycetes > Actinomycetales > Dermatophilaceae > Knoellia. The sequence continues at coordinate 3,365,008 of NZ_CP155449.1, forward strand.
TCGAGACCGATGACGTCATCGCTGCCAACGGCCGCGTGCACCAGGTCCTCACCCTCGAGGAGCTCATGCCCAAAGACGGTGACGAGCACTCCGACGCACCCGCTGCCCTCGTGCCGGGCGGCATCGTCCGGACCACCAACATCGACGCCGCTCTGGAGCGACTGGCTCGTCGCGTGCAGGCGTCCCTGCCCGAGCTGCCAGCGGGCGCCGGGGTCGACGTGCTGCTGCGTCGTTCGCCCCGGCTGCGCTCGGGTGGTGCGCTGCCCGTCGTCGGGGAGGGCGACGATCGCTACGTTCGCGCCATCGAGGCCGCCCTGCTGGACCTCGACCACTCGGCGCTGTCGGTGCAGGGCCCTCCCGGGACCGGCAAGACCTACGTCGCGTCCCAGGTCATCGCCCATCTTGTGCGCAATCACGGGTGGCGGGTCGGGGTGTGCGCCCAGTCGCACGCCTCGATCGAGAACGTCCTCGCCGCTGTCGTCACTGCTGGTGTCGAGCCGGAGCAGGTCGCCAAGATGACCAAGGAAGCTGCCGAGCCGACCTGGACCAACCTCGCCTCGGCAGATGACCTCGCGGGTTTTGCAGCCGAGCAACAGGGGGGCTATGTCATTGGTGGCACGGCGTGGGACCTCACCAATCCCAAGCGGGTCCAGCCCGGCCAGCTCGACCTCCTCGTCATCGATGAGGCCGGCCAGTACTCCTTGGCCAAGACGCTGGCCGTCGCCGAGTCGGCCGATCGACTTCTCCTGCTGGGTGATCCGCAGCAGCTGCCCCAGGTGTCGCAGGGCACGCACCCTGAGCCGGTCGATGCCTCGGCCCTCGGCTGGGTCATCCGCGCCGAGCGAGACGACGAGCGCGTGTTGCCTTCGACCCATGGCTACTTCCTGGAGACGACCTGGCGCATGCACCCCGCTCTCACCGAGCCGGTGTCCCGTCTGGCCTACGAGGGTCGGCTGCGCTCCCACGAGGACCGCACCACCAAACGCCTGCTCGACGGCGTGGAGCCGGGGCTGCACGTGCGAATGGTCGACCACCGCGACCGTTCCCAGTGGTCACCCGAGGAGGCCGACGCCGTCGTCGACCTCGTCCGTGACCACGTCGGCCGCCTCTGGCAACTCGCGCCCGACGCCCCGGGTCACCCGCTGACGCAGGAGGACATCCTCGTCATCACGCCCTACAACGCCCAGGTCGGCACGTTGCGCGCCGCCCTCGACGCCGCCGGGTTCGTCGACATCTCGGTCGGCACGGTCGACAAGTTTCAGGGGCGAGAAGCCCCCGTCGCGATCGTGTCGATGGCCGCCTCGGCCCACGCCGACGTCCCCCGCGGCATCGGGTTCCTTCTCGACCGCCACCGCATCAACGTCGCGGTCTCACGAGCCCAGCACGCGGCATACCTTGTCCGTTCGACAGTGCTCACGGACTTTGCGCCGCGCACGCCCGACGAGCTCACGACTCTCGGCGCCTTCCTCGGGCTGTGCGAGCGGGCTGTCTCCACCCAGCACGTCACCGCAGTGTCGGCCTCCGGCGCCCGTCTCGGCTGACGGTCTGGGAGCAGGTCCACGGGTCCACGAGCCTGACGCCTCCGACCTCATCACATGACGCGAGCACCATCCCCGACGCGGACCGCACACGGTCATGGTCGCGCCTGCGCGCAGCCACCTTCCCGGGTCCCAGGGCCGTCGCTTCGCGTCATGTGAGCCGGTGGCGGGAGTTCTCTTCAGTGTGGCGGAACGACCTGCAACCCCCACAGGGCGACCGCCACGACGGAACCAACGCCATGGAGCCCGACCGGGCCCACCAAAGGAGAACGTCATGCTGAAGTCCAAGCTCATCGGAACCGGAACCGCGGTCCTGCTCGCCGGAGCCCTGGGGTTCGCCCCCGGTGCCGCGTCGGCCAGCGCTGCGCCCGCCTCGACCACCGCAAAAGCCGTCGCCGCCGCTGCGCCAGCCGCCACCACGCTGCCAGTGACGGGCACCCTGCCCGGCGGCACCGCGTTCACCGGCGCCCTGAGCAACCTCACGACCTCAGTGGTCAACGGGGTCCTGCAGCTGTCCGGCACGATCACCGGAACCGGGCTGCCGACCGGCGGCACCACGTTCACCGCTCCGATCCAGGACCTGGCCGCAACCAACGGGTGCCGCATCCTCACCCTGGATCTCGGGCCGCTCAACCTGGACCTGCTCGGGTTGGTCATCGACCTGTCGGCGATCTCGCTCGACATCACCGCAGTCCCCGGGGCAGGCAACCTGCTGGGCAACCTGCTCTGCGCCATCGCGGGGCTGCTCGACGGCCCGGGGAGCGCGCTCGGCGGCCTTGCCGCCCTGCTCAACCGCCTCCTCACGGGTCTCGGTCTCTGACCGACACCGCCGTGCCAGTGGCGCCCCTGCCCTCTCCCCCGGGGCGCCACTGGTGCCTTGCACCACCCACCGACACCCATCTCTCCTGGAGGCCCCCGATGACGGTGATCGCCTTCCGACCCCGTCCCAGATCTGATGCCACCACCCGCTCAGGCTCCAGCCAGTCCGAGCACTCCTTCGGCGAGGAGGCCACGACATTCACCGGCGTCTTCCGTTCTCCCAGGGGCCGTCTGGGGAAACTGAAGGGTCACCTGCGGCTGCAGCGCATCGTCATCACGCCCCGTGGCACCTTCGTCACCGGAGTCTTCACCGGCGAGTTGCGTGAGCCTGACGGAATCCTCATCGGCGTGGACAGTCGGCTGGGCACCGCGCCTGCGGATCTGGAGTGCCACGCCGTCGGCATGCGAGCGGTGGTCCGCCCACTGAAGCTGGATCTCATGGGCATCACCGTCGACGTCGCAGGCTTCGCCGTGTTGCCCGCACTGGTCCTGCCTCCCGCGCGCCGTCGCATCGGATCGCGGGCCAGCCGCCCTCGGTCCGTCACCAGCGTCATCCGCCCGCTGTGAAAGCCGTCGCCCTGGCCACGCCCGGCGTCGCGCTGGGGCTGGTCCACCTCATGCACTTGCTCGAGGTCTGGGCAGTGCCAGGGAGCGCAGCCCAACACAAGCGAACACCCGTCCCCCACGACAAGGAAGTCACCATGGCCGCCACCACTGGCCGAAGACCTGATTCGTCGATCCACCTCAAGCCACTTCCACATGACCCACCTCCACCTCCGGGATGGGTCGACCCCCTGGAGGGCAGCGATGTCGAGGATCTGTTCGGGGCAGCAACGTCGCCTCCGACCCGCGCCACTCACCCCACCGCGCCGACGCGCGGCTCGGGCTGACGGGTTCAGACTCTGATGTGGCCGGAGCCGGAGCCCGCCGCCACGTCGCCACGCGGGGTGGCGTCGGCACCCCGGCGCTGTCCCCGGCCGGCATACAAAGTCGCAGGTCACGGCGGGTGCTCACGACCCCAACGCCAGCGTAGGGTCACCCACGTGAGCCCGGCGCCCGCCCGCGACGAGCCACAGGATGTCGCAGAGTCGGCGGACATTGCCGCACTGTTGCCCATGCTGCGGCGGATCGTTGGTGCCCGCATCGGCCAGCACCCCGCCGCCGAGGACATCGTTCAGGAGACCCTGCTTCGGGTGTTGTCGGCGGAGGCGAGAATCCAGCCCGGCATGCTCGCGCCATATGCGATCACCACGGTGCGCAACGTCATCGCGACCATGTGGCGCAAGAACGACCGGGACGCCCGCAACCAGCACCGCATGCACGACCCGAGCGAACCCGAGGACGCCGAGCACCTCGTCGTCGCGTCCGAGGAACAGTCGGCGATCAGCCTGGCCCTGGGTCAGCTGACCGACCGCGAGCGCCAGATCCTGCTGGCCCACGAGGTGAACGGTCAGGCCACCCAGTCACTGGCCGCCGAGACCGGCAGCACGGCCGGAGCCGTCGCAGCCCAGCTCAAACGGACACGCGCTCGGTTGAGAGTCGAGTACGTCCTGGCGCTGGAGGGCATCGAGCCACCCACGGAACAATGCCGTCCAGTGCTGTTGGCTCTCTCCAGCGCCGACCGGCGCCGACAGGGCGAGCTCGACGCGGCCCGGCACCTGCTCGAGTGCGAGGTGTGCGCCCGGCTGAGCGAGCCCCTGCTGGGTCGTGGTCGGGTGCGTGAGGACGAGATCCACGTCCCGATCAGCGCCGACCCCGACATCGTCGCGGCACGTCAGGCCGCTCGAGAGGTCGCAGTCCGGGCAGGCTTCACCGGCGCCGACCTCACCTTGTTGGCCACTGCGGTCTCCGAGGTGGCCCGCAACATCGTGCGGTTCGCCTCGAACGGCGAGGTGAGGATAGAGCTCCTCGAAAGGCCACGAACCGGCATACGCATCGTGGCAAGGGACACCGGGCCCGGCATCTCCGACATCGACCTCGCACTGCAGGACGGGTTCAGCACCAACAAGGGGCTTGGCCTCGGGCTGCCTGGTGCCCGTCGACTGATGGACGAGTTCAGCATCGACACCAAGCCCGGCCAGGGCACGACCGTGACCATGACCAAATGGTTCGAGAAGAAGGGATGAGCATGGACGCTCACAACTCAGACGAGATCCTCGTCCCAGAGGGCAAGTCGCCGCCCGGGCAGCAGCTCCTGCCGCAACTGGTGGCACACCTGCGCGAGCACCGGGCGAAGCTTCGCGACGACTGGGCCTCGCGGATCCATGAGGCACACCTGCTCGAGGCGATGACCCCGCAGGAGATGGTCGCCGAGACCACCTCCGTCTACGACAACTACGTCGAGGTGCTCGAGACGGGGAGCGTGGAGGCGCTGCAGCACTACGCGCGCGACCTTTCCGAGCGCATCATCCCCCGCGGTGTCGAGACCCACGAGGTCGTCGGCATCGTCCTGCTCCTGCGCGACGTGCTCGCGCGATCGCTGTTCGAGAAGTACCAGCGTGACGTCGGCCTGCTCAACCGGGTCCTCGATGCCTATGAGCCCGCAGCCAACCGGATCGCCAACACGGTGGCCGTCAGCTTTGTCGATGAGCGCGAACGCGTTATCCGACAGCAGCAGGACGCCATCCGCGAGCTGTCGACACCCGTGCTCCCGGTGCGTGAACGCCTGCTCATTCTGCCGATCATCGGCGTCCTCGACAGCGAGCGGGCCAAGCAGCTCACCGGTCAGCTGCTGGGTGGCATCCGCACCCACCGTGCCAAAGTCGTCGTCATCGACATCACCGGTGCACCCGAGGTCGATGAAGCGGTCGCGAATCACCTCGTCCAGACGGTGGATGCGTCGCGGCTCATGGGCGCCAGCGTCATCATCACCGGGCTCTCCCCCACCATCGCGCAGACCTTGGTCACCATCGGCGTGGACCTGAGCAAGATGAACACCATCGGAGACCTCCAGGGTGGCCTGGAGGAAGCAGAGCGTTTGCTGGGCTACACGGTCACTCGCAAGGGGGTGACGGACGGCTCGTGAACTCCGGACCGGCACTCGTCTCCATCCTGCGACAGGGTGACACCCTCGTCGCGTCGGTCCACACTGCCCTGGACGACTCCGAGATGGTCCGGTTCCAGAACGACCTCGTCCAGCAGATCGGTCAGCACCGCGCGCGAGGCGTCATCATCGATGTCGCTGCACTGGACGTCATCGACAGCTTCGCCTCTCGCACGCTCCAGTCGATCGCCGACATCGCCCGACTGCGTGGGGCTGTCACCGTGATCGTGGGGATACAGCCGGACGTCGCCTTCGCCATGGTGCGGCTCGGCATGGGAATGGGCGAGGTCCCGACGGCCTTGGATCTCGAGGAGGGGGTGGCTTACCTCGCGCGACTCCGAAGCGCTGGAGGGCAGGCATGAGCGAGGTGGCCGACCTGACGCGCGACTACCGAGTCGCCTGCCAGCGCTACCTGTCGCAACGCAGCGAGGCAGCGCTGACGCTGGGCTACCAGATCGGGCGCCGGGCCGTTGACGAGCAAGGCGTCAGCCTCCTCGATCTCGTGAGTGTCCACCACGTCGTCCTCGCCGAGGTCCTCGACGCCTCACCGGACGGGGGTGACCACGGTCAGGTCATCGCGGCCGCGTCGGAGTTCCTCCTCGAAGTGCTGTCCACGTTCGACATGGCGCACCGAAGTCTGGGCAGAGCCAACGAATCCGGGCAGACGGCGGACTGACGTCACCATGGCGCACTGCCCGGCTGGCACTCAGCGCGCTGACGGATCCGGCGGGCTCGGTTGCTCGGTCGCCGGCGCGGGCGACCCAGGAGTGAGGTCAACGGGGCTCTCCGGGCGCGGCGCGAAGTCGACATCGATCTGTTGGTACTCCTTGAACTGGCCGATCCGTGCCTGCTGGGCGTAGGCACGGCGGTCACCGTCCGTGAGGTCGACGTCATCGGTGAACTGCGTGAGGAGCGCCCGCGGATAGAGGTGGCGTTCGCGCACGACGTCCGCCTCAGCGAAGAGCACGGTCCCGAACGCGGCCAGGTGGAAGAACGCGAAGAGACCGATGACGATGCCGAACACGCCGTTGGTGGCGGACTGCGAGCGCGCAGCCGACTCGACGAGCCCGACCCCGAAGTACTGCAACACCTGCCACGTCGCGGCAGCCCCTATCGCCCCGATGGCGACCTGTCGCAATGAGAGGTCGAGCGCCACGGCACGGCGCATCCCAAGGGCGAACACCAGCGCCGTGCCGACGAAGGTCAACACCGTGACGACGGGCCTCGTCATCACAGGGAAGCTGTCGCTGGCCCGAGAGCTGACGATCGAGATCGCTGTCGTCAGGATGACGAAGAGCAGGACCGTCAGCAGCAGCAGGAAGCTGCGCCCTCGCGCTCGGAACGGGTTGGGTCGAGAGTTGCGCGGGACTCCCCACACGGTGTTCATCGCGTACTGGAAGGCCTGCCCCACGCCGAGCCCGCCATAGAGCGCGACGACGATGCTCACGACGATCCCGGTGATGCTTCCGCGCAGGGTCTGTGGCTCGCCCAACTGCGCTCCGATGACCGGGATCTCCGACAGAGCCGAGTTGAGCACTCGCTCCCGCAGGTCGTCATAGTTCGACAGGACGAAGCTCAGGGCCGTTGTGAAGAGGATGAGCAGCGGGAAGAACGACAGGAACGCGTAGTAGGCGATGAGCCCAACGAGGTAGCCGGCTTGATCGTCGACGAACTTGTAGATGACGGCAAGGGGGAACCCCACGACCGGGTGCTTGCGCTGGAAGCGATCCAGCTGTCCGACTTGTGCCACGCGGGCATCACATCACACCCGGCCTGCAGCAGAAACCCGGCCAGTCAGAAGGCTGTGTAGCCGCCGTCGGCGACGAGCACCGAGCCGGTGATGAACGAGGAGGCGTCGCTGGCCAGGAACACCACCGCGGGCGCCAGCTCCTCGACCGTTCCGTAGCGCCGCAACGGAGCGTCCTCGATCCAGTTCTGGCGGAAGCGCGGTTCGTCCACCGGCGACATGTCCGTCTTGATGTAGCCGGGCGCAAGGGCGTTGACGCGCACGCCGAACTCGCCCCATTCCGCCGCGAGGCTGCGAGTGAGGTGGTGCACGGCGGCCTTGGAGGCGTTGTAGGCCGGCTGCCACTGCGGCCGGTTGACGATGAGTCCGGACATGGAGCCGATGTTGACGATCACCCCGGCGCGTTGCTGGACGAAGTGCCGGCCGAAGGTCTGGCTGCAGGTCCACACCGCGTCGAGGTTGACGGACATGACCTTGCGCCAGTCCTCCGGCGTCACGTCCAGTGCCGGCGCATGGACGCACGCGCCTGCGTTGTTGACGAGGATGTCGCATCGCCCGAACCGGGCGATCGTCTCCTCCAGCGCCGTGGACACCGCATCGGGCTGGGTGACGTCAACCGTCAGGTATGCCGCGTCGACGCCTTCCTCGGTGAGTTCCCGGGCGACGGCCTCACCGCGATCCCGGTCGCGGCCGAGCAGCATCACCGCGGCCCCCGCACTGCCAAGGGCCCGCGCGAAACCCTCCCCGAGACCGCGGGTCCCGCCCGTGACCACGGCGACCCGTCCTTCAAGGCTGAAACTGCTCCGGATGTCGATCACGATGCGTCCTCTGCTGGTGCTTCGTTGGTGACACGGCCCGTCCGCGGACCGACCCGCTCACCCAGGAGACTAGAGCCCGAGGCTGACTCCAGGTCCGCTCAGGCCGACGCCAACCACTTGTCGGGGCCGAAGACCTCGTAGTGAATGTCAGTCTCAGGGACGTTCTGTTCGATCAGGCTGGTGCGCACGGACTCCATGAACGGCAGCGGTCCGCACAGGTAGAACTGCGCGTCTGTGGGGATCTCCACCGTCCCGAGGTCGACGCGTCCGGCCCGGAGGACGTCGCGGGTCGGGCGGACACCGAGGTCCTCGTACCACCGGTGCAGGGACGCTGTCGGCATCGCTGCCACCAACTCCTTCAGCTCCTGCCGGTGGGCGTGCCGCGCCGGTGAGCGGTCGGCGTGCAACACCAGCACTTCGCGGGCCGAGCCGATGCCCGCCAGGTAGTGAAGGATGCCAATGATCGGGGTGGCGCCGATACCCGCAGAGATGAGGACCAACGGCTGGTTCGAGTCCTCGACGACCAGGTCGCCGAAGGGAGCCGAAGCCCTGATCTCGTCACCCTCGAAGAAGTTGAGGTGCAAAAAGTTCGACACCTCGCCAGCCGGAATGACGGTGCCGTCAGCAGCATGAGTCATGGGGGCGGCCTTGACCGAGATTCCCCACTCGCTGGGCTCGGAAGATCGAGTGAGGCTGTACTGGCGGATCTGACGGGCGCCATCCGGCAGGGTCACCTGGACCGACACGTACTGTCCCGGACGCGCATCCGGCAGCGCGCTGTGGTCGGCGGTGCCGATCACAAAGGACACCGTGTCCGGCGACTCCTGACGACGTTCGCGCAGGACGAGGGTGCGCCACACGTCACCGTCTGCCACGCCGGCTTCGGCGTACAGGCCCTTCTCGATGGTGACCAGCGCTCCGGCCATGTGCCAATAGACCTCGTCCCAGGCGCTGGCGACCTCGGCGGTGACCGCGTCACCCAACACCTCGATGATCGCGGCGAACAAGTGCTCGTGAACGATCGGGTACTGGTCCTCAGTGATGCCGAGCGAGGCATGCTTGTGGGCGATGCGGGCCAGCACCTCGACCGGGTCGCGCCCGTCGTCTGCCACCAAGAGCGTGGCGTACGCCGCGATCGCGCCCGCGAGCGCGCTCTGCTGGTCACCTTGGGCCTGGTTGCCCCGATTGAACAGATCACGTTCGAGCTCCGGATGTGCGGCGAACATGCGCTTGTAGAACACCGGCGTGATGTCGCCGATCGCAGCGCCTATGACGGGCAGCGTGGTCTTGACGACGGCGGCGGACTTCGTGGACAGCATGGGGTCTCCGTGAGGTGTCGGGGAATGGGCCAAGGCTTCTCCGACGCTGACGAGAAGCCGCTTCGAGCCCCACTTGATCATCGCGCGAGCAGGCGCCGTAGGGCCAAAGGTCCCCCAGCCCTCGGCACCCCGCCGATCGGGCCGGCCTGAACCGCCAACACCCGGGGCCCACACGAACGGTCGGGTCCGATTTCCCACGAGAAGACCCCGCCCGACCAGGCATGTTCGTGCCGGTCAAACGGGGTCTCACCCGGGTGGAGCTGAGGGGATTCGAACCCCTGGCCTTCTCGATGCGAACGAGACGCGCTACCAACTGCGCCACAGCCCCATTGAGCGGCCTCACGATAACACCGGGCAAGGTCCGTCACGAAACCGGACGAGCGCGGCATACGCTCAACGACATGCGCCTTCGTATGCCGTCCGGCCGAGTCGGCAGTGCCGACCCCGCTGACCTGCCAAGACTCGGGATGTCGACCACAGCTCCGGAGCCTGCCGCGGCCCCCCACCAGCCCGCTCTCGACACCGATCCGGCGCATCAACCAGCCTCCTGGCAGGTCCCCATGGGAGTGCGCACCGCGAGCGAGTGGTCCTGGCGACTCATCATCGTCGCGGCCGCCATCTTCGGTGCGCTCTGGATCATCGCCTACCTGTCCGCGGTCACGGTGCCGATCATCATCGCGATGCTTCTCGCCGCCCTGCTGATGCCCGTGACGCGCAACCTGTCTCGCGTCATCCCGCGAGGTGCGGCAGCCGGTCTCACGGTCCTTGGGACCCTCGCGGTCATCGTCGGAGCACTGAGCTTCGTCGGGTCGCAGTTCACCTCGCAGTTCGGTGACATCCGTGACCAGGTCGGTGAGGGCATCGACGAGATCCGCGGCTGGTTCCGCACCAGCTTCGGCATCACCGACACCCAGGTCGATGAATGGATCGACAGGGCCCGCGAGCAGCTGAGCTCGGGTGGTGGCAATCTCGGTGAGACGGCCGCGCAGGCCGGGCTGACCGTGACGCACGTCGTCGCTGGCTTCTTCATCGCGCTGTTCGCGTTGTTCTTCTTCCTCTATGAGGGAGAGCGCATCTGGGCCTGGGCCGTCCGCCTCTTTCCCGCGAGTTCTCGTGACCGCGTCCACTCCTCGGGCGTCATCGCGTGGGGCCAGCTGTCGGCGTTCACTCGCGCGACGATCCTCGTGGCCGCCGTCGACGCCCTCGGCATCGGCATCGTGGCCGCCCTGCTCGGCGTGCCCTTCGCCTCGGGCGTAGCCGTGCTCGTGTTCTTTGGTGCCTTCGTGCCGGTCATCGGTGCCGCCATCTCGGGCGCCGTTCCCGTGCTGCTCGCCCTCGTGGCCCTCGGCCCCGTCCAGGCGCTCATCATGCTCGGTGGCGTCGTCGCCGTGCAGCAGCTCGAGTCGCACGTCCTGCAGCCGTTCCTGCTCGGTCGCGCTGTCCGCGTGCACCCGCTGGCCGTCATCCTCGGGATTGCCGCCGGTGTCGTCGTCGCAGGCGTCCTCGGGGCACTGATCGCCGTCCCGCTCGTCGCCGTGCTCAACGCTGTGGGCCACCACCTGCTCGATGGTGAAGAGGTGCGGCCCGACCTCGAGGAAGAGCTCGAGGAAGCCGATCACTAGAGCCAGCCCCACCATGCCGAACGCCCCGCGATGTCATCGCGGGGCGTTCGTCGTTGCGTGGGTGGGTGCTGTCAGGCGCCGGCGGTGCGGCGCTGCAGAACCTCGTCGTATGCCGGGTGCTGCGCTTCCGCTGCCGGCGTGACGTCCATGGCCGGTGCCGAACGCTCGGCGGCCCGGGCCTTCATCGTGTAGGTCGGGCGAGGCACTGGGCGGGGGTCCCAGGTGAGCGGGATGTCGTCCTCGTCGATCTCGGGCGGCGCGACCTCGTGCTGAGCGACGGTCTGCCCCTCCACGGTCTCCTGAACGGCCGGGGCTGCGGAGGCAACAGGGGCGGGGACGGTGACCTCGGAGGCCACGTCATACGGCGCCGGGTGCTGGGCCGGCTCGAGAACGGACTCGCTGGCCACCATCTCGGCGGAACGCTGTGGCGACGCATGGGTGGTCACGGATGCGGCGACAGGCGCTGACGCCCGCGCGGTCGGTGCTGAAGTTCGGGCGGTCGGTGCTGCAGTGCGGGCGGCGGCGCGGCGGGCACGGCCACGAGCGGCGCGCTGGGCCTTGAGCTCGGACTGGATCCCGGCACGCAGCCAGAAGAACCCGACCCCGGCCATCACCAACGGCACGACGAAGGACCATGACACCAGGACACCGAGGACACCGAGCAGTCCGAAGATGAGGGTTCCGGCGAGGCCGATGAGGACCACGATCCCGCGGGCGGCACGGCCGGGTCGCATGGCGGTGCGACTCGGCGCCATCGCCTCGACGACCTCAGCGGTCTCGACGTGAGCGACCCCTGAGGTCACGTGAGCCTCGGCGCGCTTCACGGTGACTTGGGGGCGCATGGCGCGGGCCGGGCTCACGGCGTAGGTCCGGGGCGCCTGTCCACCGTGGTCGACCGACGGAAGCGGTGCCCGGCGCTCGAGGACCCGCATCGTCTCGGAGAAGGCATCGACAGACCGGATCGTGGCGAGATGCTCGCGCCGACGGACCCAGTACTGGACAAAATAGGCAGCCCAGATCCCGATAATGACAAGGAAGATGAGGCTGCTCGGCTGCACAAACACGACGTTATGCGTGCAGAGGGTCAGTCAGTTGGACCCTCTACGGTGTGTCGCCCACGTGACTGCTGTGACGTATGGGTCAGACGGTCCATCACGTTCCCGCCGACGAGATCCTCTGTCGTCAGGGCGAAGGAGCGATGATCGCGCCAGTCGCCGTCGATGTGGAGCATCCGCTCCCGCACTCCCTCATCCCGGAAGCCGAGCTTGCGGACGACGGCCAGACTGGCGGCGTTCTCTGGGCGGATGTTGATCTCGATCCGATGGATCCCAAGGTCCTGCATCGCGTGGTCGGCGACGAGGGCGAGAGCCAGCGGGATGATGCCCTTCCCCGCGACCGACTGCGCCACCCAGTAGCCGACGGTGCAGGAGCGGAACGACCCCATGACGATGTTGCTGACATTGATCTGCCCGACGAGCCGACCATCGGTCTCGATGACGAGCGGGATCATCCGTCCGGCGAGGGCATCCTCCTGATAGAGGTCGACCAGATCGTCGAACGTCCTGGGCGAGGTCGCCGGCACGGGCGAGGTCGCGTCCCACGGAGTGAGCCAGTGACGGTTGAGCGCGCGAACCGAGGAGTACTCCTCGGAGTCCTCTGAGCGCAACGGTCGCAGCAGGATCGGCACACCCGCAGGCGTGGTCCCCGCCAGGAGGAGCGACCAGCCACGACGCGGACGGCTCCAGCGCATCAGTGGTCACCTCCCGCGAGCTGACTCAACGCGTGGCTGATGACCGGCTCGAGCACCGCGAGGGCGTCACGGACCCCACCGGTCGAGCCGGGCAGGTTGACGACCAGCGTCTGCCCGCAGATCCCGGCGAGCCCGCGAGAGAGCATCGCGGTCGGCACACCGGCAGCAATGCCGGCAGCGCGGACCGCCTCAGCGATCCCCGGGACCTCGCGATCGAGCAACGGGGCGGTCGCCTCGGGAGTCCCGTCGGTCGGACTGATCCCCGTGCCGCCCGTCGTGAGCAACAGGTCGGGGCGCGCCGCGAGAGCCGCCGCGAGCGTCTCTGCGATGTCGGCGTCGGCCACGACCGTCGGGTCGTCGACCTCGGCGCCCCACGCACGCAGGGTCTCGACGATGAGCGCGCCCCCCTTGTCGGGATAGACGCCCTGCGAGGCACGGGTGGATGCGGTGACGACGATGGCGCGGCGGCCGGCGAGGCCGTGGTCGACGCTCACTGCTCGACCCAGTCGCCGGATCGGCCACCCGACTTCGCCGTGACGCGCACGTCGGTGATGCGGGCGTGTTTGTCGACGGCCTTGACCATGTCGATGAGGGCGAGGGCTGCGACGCTCACGGCAGTGAGGGCCTCCATCTCGATGCCGGTGCGGTCGGCCGTGCGCACGGTGGCACTGATGTCGACGCCGTCGTCGGTGACGTCGAGGTCGACACTGGCTGCGTGGACCGCGACGGGGTGGGCCAGGGGGATGAGTTCCGGAGTGCGTTTCACGGCCTGTATGCCGGCCAGTCGAGCGACCGCAAGCGCGTCACCTTTGGGGACCGTCCCGTCCCGAAGGGCGGCGATCGCAGCCGCCGAGAGGAGGACACGGCCCCGGGCGCTGGCCTCCCGGGCGGTGATGGCCTTGGCGGACACGTCGACCATGTGCGCCGTCCCATCAGCCCGGACGTGTGTCAGCCCTTTGGGAGCCAAAGCCTCGCCCTTGTCACCCTCGCCTGCTGTCACGTTCGTTCCCAACTCACCAATTCCCCTCGTGCGGGACAGACACGCTGTGTCCCTAACGAGGGGAATTGGTGAGTTAGGGACATGGCCAATCCTGCCCCACCAGCGGCAGGAGGTGGACCGTGTCCCCGGGCCGAATCTGCGTGGTCTCGGCGTCGACGACGGCAAGATGCGTCGCGTCGGCGAGTGCTCCGAGCATGTGCGAACCCTGTCCACCGGAGGGGCGGGCGCCGTCAGCATCGACGACGACGCGGGTGAACTCAGCCTTGCCCTCGATCGATGACCACCCCTGTGCGGCAACGCTTTCGATCGTGGCGATCTCGGGGTCGAGCCCGGCCAGAGCACGGAGCGCCGGCAGCACGAAGACATGGAACGACACGAACGAGCTCACCGGATTGCCGGGCAAGGTGATGATCGGCGTGCGCCGCTCGCCCACGACCCCTGCGCCCTGAGGCATCCCGGGGCGCATCGCGACCTTGACGAATTCGACGGTTCCGGTGCCCGACAGCACTTCCTTGACCGTGTCATAGGCCCCCATCGACACCCCACCCGTCGTGAGGATGAGGTCGGGCTGCCCGGGCATGTCCCCGAGCAACGCCGCCATGGCCTCGGCGTCGTCGTTCAGATGCCCACTTCCCATGACGTCCGCACCAGAGGCGGTCGCGAGCGCAGCGAGCATCACGCTGTTGGAGTCCACGATTTGCCCGTACTGGAGCGACTGTCCCGGCAGCATGAGCTCATCACCGGTGGACATGATCGAGACCCGCGGCTTCGCAGCGACGCTGAGTTCTGCGACGTTGGACGCGGCCGCGAGCGCGACCTGTCCCGGCCCCACGTGAGTGCCGGCGCGCAGCACGACGTCACCGGTCCGCACGTCCTCGCCCTGTCGACGCAGGTGTCGTCCCGTCTCGGCAGCCAGGTTCAGCGCCACCCGTGACACTCCCCCGTCGCTGGCCTCCACGGGCACGATCGCGTCGGCACCCTCGGGCAACGGCGCACCCGTCATGATCCGCATCGTCGCCCCGGGCCGCAGCACGTGCCGTCGCGTGTCGCCCGCCGCGATGTCGCCATCGACCTCCAACACCACCGGCGAAGCGGCGCTGGCGTCGACGACGTCAGCCGAGCGGACGGCATACCCGTCCATGGCGCTGTTGTCGAAGCCCGGAAGGTCCACTGCCGCGACGACATCGGCGGCCAGCACTCGCCCCAAGGCATCGGACAACGACACCGTCACCGGAGGCAATGCAGCAGAGATGAGGGCGACCACCGCCGCCCGGTGTTCGTCGACCGACCTCACGCGTCGCCTGCGAGTCGGGCACCGTCCGGGATCAACCGCGGCTCGCCGGCGCGCACCGTGACGTCACCGACGCACACGACATCGCGACCGAACGTCACGTCACCGTCGACGACGAGCGAGCGGGCCTCACTGATCGACGGCACCCCGTGCGGGAAGCGCTCATCGAAGTCGTTGATGAACCTGAATTCCTTGGAGAGGTCGATGAAGGGCTCATCGTGGTCGATGAGCGAGACCACGCGGCTCGCGGCGTCGAGCTCATAGAGGTCGGATCGCACGAGCAACAACTCGTTCGTCGTCTTCACCGGGCGGAAGCGGTCACGCGGGACGAACAGGGCACGCGATCCCTCGAAGACCTCGATGGCCGAGCCCATCGACGACTCGATCTGGATGACCGGCGTCGAGTCCTTGAGGGTCGGGTCGACGGTCTTGCGGTTGACGATGATGGGCAGCTCGAGGACGCCCGCCCGCTCGGCGAGCTGGGTCGCGAGGACGTCGAGGTCGATCCAGAGGTTGTTGACGTGGAAGTACTCGTGCCGCTCGTTGTCGGCGAAGAAGCTCTCCTCGCCCGGCGCCACCTGGGCCGAGTCGCGCAGGATGAGCCGCCCGTCGTCGCGACGTCGGGCGAGGTGCCCACCCTTGCGGTCGTTGCGGGTGCGTGCACAGACCTCGGCGACGTAGGGGATGTCCTCGTCCGCCATCCACGCAGGGATCCGCGGGTCGCACACGGCGCCGAGGTTGTCGGCGTTGGAGAGGAAGAGGTAGCGAAAACCCTTGTCTCGCAACGTGTCGAGCAGACCACTGGACTGGAGCGCGATGTAGACATCGCCGTGCCCCGGCGGGCACCACTCGAGCTCGGGGTCGTCCGGCCAGGACACCGGCGACAGGTCGTCGGAGCGCAGCTTGGGCTCGGCGCTCTGGAGGAAGCTCAGCGGCAACCCCTCGACCTCGAGTCCTGCGTGCGCCGCGAGGTTCTGGAGGGTCTCGTCCTGGGTCCGGAACGAATCCATGAAGACGACGGGCAGCTCGACGTCGTGCTCCTTGCGGATCGCGAGCACCTGTCGGGCGATGATGTCGAGGAAGCTCAGCCCGTCACGCACCGGCAGGGCCGACTTGGGGCCACTGATGCCCATCGACGTGCCCAGCCCACCATTGAGCTTGAGGACCACCGACGTCGCGAGGGCAGCGCGCGCCTCAGTGGTGGTGAGCTCGATGTCGGCGAGGGTCTGCACCTCACCCAACGGTTCGATCGTGTCCTCGTGGATGTGGCCCGTCGCATCATGCTCGACCATCGCGTAGAACCGAGTGAAGGCCATGATCGCCCGCTCGTCCACCCCACGTGTCCGCATCAGGTCAGTGCTCTGCCGGAGGCCGTCATCACCCATGGACGTCACCCTAGGGGACCGGTCTGTGCCCGCGCTGTCGTGTCTGCCGCCAGACTGTTCGGGTGACCGAGGACCACACCAGCCACGACAAGGCCGCCCTGCGCCCGCCCCTGCTCGCCGCCCGACGCGAGATCGCTGCGGTGCGCGACCGCGATGCTGACGACCTCACCCTGGCCACCCATGCCGTCGCACTCGCGCGCGAGTGCGGCCTCACCGAGGGCGACACCGTCGCGGCCTACGAGGCCCTGCGGACCGAGCCACCCACGGCGGCGACGATCGCCGCGTTCTTGACACACGGCATACGCGTCGTCGTTCCGATCACGTTGCCGGACAACGATCTCGACTGGTGCGACGTGACGGACGAGCAGCGTATGCCGCTTGGTCCCGACACGATTTCGGCCGCCGGTCTCGTCCTCACTCCCGGCCTCGCCGTCGACCTCGTCGGGACACGGCTGGGGCGAGGTGGTGGCAGCTATGACCGCGCTCTCGCCCGGCGGGAGCCAACCGCGAGGGTCGTCGTGGTCCTGCACCCCGGAGAGCTGCACAGCGTGCGCCTCCCTCACGATGACCGCGACCAGCGAGTCGACGGCATGCTCACCGTCGACGGGATCACCTGGCTCTAGGCCCTCGGTCCCTCAGCTCGTTCGCCCGGGCACGAGTGTCAGCTCGTCCTCGGCGGCTTCACGCACGGCCTTCTCGGTGAACGGCCACGGGTGCTGACGTCCCTCGACCCAGTCCTGGGTCTGGTCGTCGTAGTGCCCGTTGAAGGCGTGTCCGCTCGCGCCGGTCTGGTTGATCCACGTCGACCGGTCGAGGGAGCCGAGGTCGACGACCATCCGCATCGACGGAGCCCAGTTGGTCTCGTAGCCCTTGCTCGCATCCCAGCCGTTGGCGTTGACGACGGCCGACCCGCCCGGCATCTCGAAGCCGCCGCGGTTGAAGATGCTGCGCACGATGCCGGGCACGCTGTCGCCCCCGAGGACCTGGTGGGTCAGCTCAAGGGTGTGCAGCGCGCCCCAGCGCCAGTCGTCCGGATCCTTGCCGAGACGCTTCGTGAGTTCGAGGCGCGCCTCGACCTGGGCCTGACGCAGGATCTCGTCGCGGCCCTCGGTGATGCCGGCGGTCTCGCGGTTGTCCCACCAGACGCTCCTGGGGTTCGCGAGCAGGCGCCCCACTGCTGCCATGTAGCGGCTGCCACCGTTGGCCCGCAGATCCTCGGGCACCTCGTCGTCGAAGAGGAGTCGCAGGAGGTTGTCCCACACCGCGTTGTAGTAGGCGGCTGCAGCCCCGGTGCGGGAGTCATCAGCGGGAGTCGTGTGGTCCCAGTCGCGAAGGAGGTCCTGCGCCTCACGGGTGAAGGCCACCTCCTGCTCGGAGTCGTCGGCGTCGCCGAGCGGCACGGCGAGCAGGGCCTTGACCAGGGTCGGCGCGAACTCGTTGCGGGAGTCCATCTGGAGGTCAGCCATCTGCGCCACCGTCACCTTGCGGCCATCCGTGGTCGCAGCCTCGAGCAGCTCGCGGATCCGCTGGGCTCGGTAGCCGTGGTCCCATTGCGTCGTGAGGAACGGACTCGCGCTCGCCGTCACGGCCTGGTTGGCCGCGACGATGATCCCCTCAGTGGGGTCCAGAGATGTGGGCATCGACTCGAAGGGCACGTCGCCCTGCCAGTCGTAGGCCTCGTCCCAGCCCGGCGCCGGCCAGTAGCCCGGCGGCGAGCCGGGGAAGGCCGACACTCGAACCGGCACCTGACCCGGCGCCTGGTAGCCGATGTGGCCGTCGACATCGGCATAGACAAGGTTCTGCGCGGGCACGGCGAAGGACTTGGCAGCCTCGCGGAACTCCCCGAAGTTCTGGGCCACGTTCATCTCGAAGATTGCGTCGGCCGTCTTGCTTGCGCGCAGGCCGGTCCAGGCCATCGACACGGCGTAGTCCTGCCCTGACGGTGCCTGCCCCTCGGACTGCGGCACCGGTGAGCGCTCACCGGCTTCGTCGATCGTGTCGAGCACGTCCGACATGAGGGGTCCGTGACGTGTCGACCGGACGGTGATCGTCTCGTCGGCGGCACCCGCGACCTTGATGACCTCACGGCGAGTCGTCAGCGGCTCCCAGGCATCGCCTCGCAGCACACGCTCACCGTCGAGCTTCTCGAGATAGAAGTCGCTGACGTCGGGTCCAAGGTTCGTGAAGCCCCACGAGATCCGGTTGTTGTGACCGATGACCACGCCGGGCACACCGGAGAACGAGAAGCCGGCGACGTCGAGCGGACACTGCTCCGACACCTTGCGGCAGTGCAGGCCCACTTGGTACCAGATGCCGGGCTGGCCCGGGCTGAGGTGCGGGTCGTTGGCGAGCAGCGGCTTGCCCGTGGCGGACTTGTCCGGGCCCACGACCCACGAGTTGGAACCGATGCCGTCACCGCGACCGAGAAGCGCAGGCACGGCTTCGAGCGCACGGCCCACCGCGGCATACGCCCGCTGTGCCGAAGGGTTCGTGAACGTTCCCGCAGCGCTGTCCTTTGCCGCACGCTCGCTCAGCGCGGACGGAACCGCGGAGGACTGCTGGCCGGACGCCGCCGACGGCTGCCAGTCCCCCGGCGAGAGGATCGGCTTGTTCGCGAGGTCGTAGGCCGGATAGAGCTCGGCGATCTGCGCCGGTGAGATCCGGGTCGAGAGGCGGGCTCGGGCCAACTCGTCGGAGTAGTCGCCACGCAGGTCCCAGGCCATCGCCTTGAGCCACGCGATCGAGTCGGCAGGGGTCCAGTCCTCGATCCGGTAGTCCGAGACGGTGGTGCCCAGGACGACGTACTCGAGTGACGCCTGCGACGGCGAGCGGCCGCGGAGATAGGCGTTGACACCGTCGGCGTAGGCCTGCAGGTAGGTGCGGGTCGACGGCGCCAGCGTCGGCAGCTCGGCCTCGGCGATGCGGCGCCAACCCATGGTGCGGATGACCTTGTCGGTCTCGAGCCCGGCGTCGCCGACGAGTTCGGAGAGCCGACCGGACGTGACGTGACGCCGCAGATCCATCTCGAAGAACCGGTCCTGGGCGTGGACGAAACCCTGTGCCCGGGCGATGTCGGTGACGCTGTCGCCATAGATCTGCGGGACTCCACGCTCGTCGCGCAACACGTCGACCTTGCCGCTCAGACCGGCGATGGTGATCTCGCCCTCGGTCTGCGGGAAGGAGCGCCGGACGAGGGAGACGCCGACGATCGAGAGAACGAGGGCGGCAACGGCAAGGACGCCGACCACGGCCAACGCCACCCGTCGGGCAACACGGTGGGAAGTCACCCTGCGAGACTAGGACAGTCAGGCGAGACGACGAGCAAGGACGGGCCGTGATCGACACCCTGGGTATGCCGCGCGCGCTCAGTGGTGCCCAGGGCACGTTGGCCGACACGATGGTTGCGGCCGAATCCGGTGACCTGCACGCCCTTTCGGTGGCGCTCCTCATCGGCTCGGCGGTGCTCATCACGGCGATTGCCGCGGTGCGCGTCTCAACGCGCTCGGGCCTCCCCTCGCTCCTCATCTATCTCGGGATCGGCCTGGCCCTGGGCAACCGAGGGCTGGGCATCGACTTCTCCGACACGGAGTTGACCCAGGTCCTCGGCTACGCCGCCCTCGTGCTCATCCTCACCGAGGGTGGTGTCACGACGAAGTGGGACTCCATCAAGGGATCGCTGGCTCCCGCTGCCGCACTGGCCACCGTCGGCGTCGTCGTGTCCATCGGCGTCGTCGCCGTGGCCGCCAGATTCGTCCTCGACATCCCGTGGAACGCCGCCCTTCTCGTCGGCGCCATCCTCGCGTCGACCGATGCCGCAGCGGTCTTCGCCGTGCTGCGCAAGGTGCCACTGCCACGCCGGATCAGCGGCATGCTCGAGGCCGAGTCCGGCTTCAACGACGCCCCCGTGGTCCTCCTCGTCACGGCCCTCGCTGCCCACACCGCTGGCACCGGCGGGCTGTCGTGGGGGTCCCTCGCGATCACGGTCGTCGTCGAGCTGGTCGTCGGCTCGGCCGTCGGTCTGGCAGTGGGTTGGCTCGGTGGCCGTCTCATGGCCAAGGCGGCTGGTGGGTCATCGGCCCTCTTTGCCATCGGGGTCGTCACGATCTCGGTGCTGGCCTATGCCGCCGCCGACGTCATTCACGCGTCCGGGTTCATCGCCTGCTACCTCGCATCCCTCGTGCTCGGCAACATGGGCCTGCCGCACCGCGCGTCCGTCCTCGGGTTCTCGACCGCACTCGGTTGGCTCGCCCAGATCGGGTTGTTCGTCCTGCTCGGCCTGCTGGCGGACCCGGCGGGCTTCCCGTCGGTGCTGCTTCCGGCAATCGTGCTCGGGCTCGTCCTTCTCCTGGTCGCTCGCCCGCTGTCGGTGATCGTGGCGTGCACACCGTTCGGGCTGAGCTGGCGCTCGCAGGCGTTCCTCTCGTGGGCGGGTCTGCGCGGCGCCGTGCCCGTCGTCCTGGCGACGGTGCCCCTGACGCTCGGCACCGAGGGTGTGGAGTGGATCTTCAACCTCGTCTTCGTCCTCGTCGTCATCTTCACGCTCGTGCAGGCCCCGACACTTCCGTGGGTCGCCCACAAGCTCGGGCTCGACACGTCCCACCACTCCGTCGACCTCAGCGTCGAGACAACGGCGTTCGATGACATCGGCGCACATCTCATGGAGGTGGCGGTCGGGCCGACATCGCGCATCTCGGGCGTGCAGATCTATGAGCTCCGGCTTCCCCCCGGCGCCAACGTGGCGCTGGTCGTCCGCGACGGCATCTCGTTCGTCCCCAAGGAGACGACGCCCTTGCGCCGCGGCGACCAGCTCCTCATCGTCACGCCTGCCGCGGTGCGAGCGACCGTCGAGAAGCGCCTGTATGCCGTGAGTCGGGGCGGTCGTCTCGCCGGCTGGTCCAAGCCGGGGAGCGCCCCCACCTCCTGACCGTGCCCCCGCTTGCGTCTGCGTCCTTGGTCGTTCCAGGTGCCACCTCCGCAGACGCAACAAGGACGGCTGGGTATGCCGGACGGCTCGGTGTGTGGGCGGCATACCGGAGCATCCCCCGACGTTCCGTATCCTTGGAACCGCTCACCACGCAGTGCCCAGGAGGAAACCCCGTGCCCACGTACGCCTACGCATGTCGCGAATGCGACCACCGTTTCGAGCTCGTGCAGTCCTTCAGCGACGACTCGCTGTCGATCTGCCCCGAGTGCGACGGGTCCCTCCGCAAGGTCTTCAACTCCGTCGGAGTCGTCTTCAAGGGCGGCGGTTTCTATCGCAACGACTCGCGCGCCGCCGCGAGCAGCAGCACGCCGGCAGCCTCCACGAGCACCTCGTCCGACTCCGGCAGCTCCAGCTCGAGCGGCTCGTCCTCCGGCTCGTCGAGCTCGTCCAGTGCCTCGTCCAGCAGCAGCTCGTCGACGTCCTCGACGTCAGCGGCGTCCGCCTGACCCCTGCGTGGAGTCAGGCGTGACCGCCCTGCGTTGATCCGATGGAGCGCTTGACCTGGTCCAGCAGCTGACCAGAGTCAGCGCTCCCGCGGGCCGCCCTTGCGGTGCGGCTTCTTGTCCAGACGTCCGCCACGCTCGCTCGACTCGCTCAGCTCGATGAGCTGACCCGAGATGCGGGTCGTGCGCAGCAGGTCCCACGTCCCTGAGGGCAGGGTCGCGGGCAGCTCGACGAGCGAGTGGTCCGCGCGGATGTCAATGTGGCCGAAGTCCTGTCGGCCGAGCCCGCCCTCATTGGCGAGAGCGCCGACGATCTGACGCGGCTCCACCTTGTGCCGACGCCCGACGGCGATCTTGTAGGTCGCCATGGGGACGTTCGAGCCACGTCGGGCCGGACGTTCGCTGCCGCCGCTCTTGTCGAAGCGACCACCACCGCGGTCATCACGGCGCGGGCCGCGGTCTGCGAAGTCGCGACCGCCCTGGGCGCCACCGGAGTCGCGCTCGCGTCGGGGCGGACGCACCGGGTCAGGACCGAGCAGCATCGGCTCGTCGCCCTGGAGCACGATCGCCAGTGCCGCAGCCACGTCGGCCTCGGGTGCGTTGTGCTCACGCACGTAGTGGGCGATGACGTCGCGGAAGGCGTCGAGCTCGTTCGAGGACAGGGCCGCGGTGATGCGGTCGTCGAAGCGGCCGAGGCGGGTGGCGTTGATGTCCTCGACGCTCGGCAGCTGCATCTCGGTCAGCGTCGTCTTGGTGGCCCTCTCGATGGCCTTGAGCAGGTACTTCTCACGCGGCGTGACAAACGAGATTGCGTCGCCCGAGCGACCGGCGCGGCCCGTGCGACCGATGCGGTGCACATAGGACTCGGTGTCGGTGGGGATGTCGTAGTTGACGACGTGGCTGATCCGCTCGACGTCGAGGCCACGGGCCGCGACATCGGTGGCCACGAGGATGTCGAGCTTGCCGGACTTGAGCTGGGCGACGGTGCGCTCACGCTGATTCTGGGCGATGTCCCCGTTGATTGCCGTGGCCGAGAAACCACGGGCCCGCAGCTTCTCCGCGAGCATCTCGGTCTCGTTCTTGGTCCGGACGAAGACGATCATCCCCTCGAAGTTCTCGACCTCGAGGATGCGGGTCAGGGCGTCGATCTTCTGCGGATAGGAGACGAAGAGGTAGCGCTGCGTGATGTTGGGCGCGGTCTCCGTCGTGCGCTCGACCGTGATCTCGAGGGCGTCGGTGAGGTATTTCTTGGAGATGCGGCGGATCTGCGAGGGCATCGTCGCAGAGAACAGGGCCACGTGCTTCTCGGCAGGGGTGTCCGCGAGGATCGTCTCGACGTCCTCGGCGAAGCCCATCTTGAGCATCTCGTCGGCCTCGTCGAGGACAAGGAAGCGCAGCTCCGACAGGTCGAGGGTGCCCTTCTCGAGGTGGTCCATGATGCGGCCGGGCGTGCCGACGACGATGTGGACACCGCGGCGCAGGGCGCTCAGCTGCACGCCATAGGCCTGTCCGCCATAGACGGGCAGCACGTGGACGCCGGGCATGCGGGAGGCGTACTTCTCGAAGGCCTCACAGACCTGGAGCGCGAGCTCACGGGTCGGCGCGAGGACGAGGGCCTGCGGGGACTTCTGCTTGAGGTCGAGGCGGCTGAGGATGGGCAGCGCGAAGGCCGCCGTCTTGCCGGTTCCGGTCTGCGCGAGGCCCACGACGTGGCGCCCCTCGAGGAGGGCCGGGATCGTCGCGGCCTGGATCGGGGACGGCGTTTCGTAGCCCACGTCCTTCAACGCCCGGACGACTCGTTCGTCCAGGCCGAGGTCGGCGAAGGTGTTCTGCTCAGGCTCTTGGGGGGTCATGCTGTTGTCGCTCACGTCACGACCGTACTGGCGCACCCCCCGCCACAGCGAATGCCGTGCCTGCGCGCAGGTGCGTGCGACACGGCATACACCGCTCTTGTATGCCGTGTTGCCGTCGTCGCGATGCCGTGTCGCCGTCGTCCACAGGCTTCTTCCGAGGCCTTCGTCGTCCACAGACTCCGCATCACCTCTCCCGCTGGCCGATCGCTCGACCTAGCGTCGAGGACATGCCACGACCAGACCTTCCCTCGCTGCCCCGACCGGCGCTGCTCGGACCGTCGAGGCGCGCGCGCTGGCGCCGGTGGGCCCTGCGCCGCGGCTGCGCGGCGGTCTGTGCCGCCGCAGCGGTGCTCACGCTCGTCGGCCTGGTGCGTCCACCCTCACCCCCGACGACCGCGGTGCTCGTGGCGGCGCGAGACCTTCCGCCCGGTGCGGTCCTCACGACGACGGACGTCCGTGCTGTCCAGCACCCGGGCGGACCCGACGCTGTCGGTGCGGTCGGGGCCCTCTCGCGCGCCGACGACCTCGCCGGACGCCGCACCACCTCGCGGGTGCCGGTGGGCGAGCTCATCACGAGCAGTCGCCTCATCCCCCGCTCGGCCGCCGAGGGGCTGCCGGCCGACACGGTGGCCGCCCACGTCCTCCATGCCGACGAACGCTCTCTCGATCTCGTTTCGGCGGGTCAACAGGTGACGATCTTCGCGGACACGGGCGGCAACGCGCTGGCCACCGACGTCCTCGTTCTCGGCGTCGACACGCCAGAAACCCCCACCTTGACCGGATCGTTGCCCGGAGCGGGAGCCACGCCGCGGGGCCTGGTCCTTGCTCTTGCGCCCGCCGCCCTGGACCGCGTCTTTGCAGGTCAACGACCAGACGGTGGCCCACCGAGGATCCTGACCGTAGCGACCGGGTGAACCGGATCGCTCTGGTTCGACACGCCCCCTCAACTGGCGCCGCGCGAGGTTACCGCACGGCTTGTACTGTGGCAGCGCTTCGGCGAATTCGACGTCGGGCAACACGTTTCCGACTGAAAGGACAGAACCCATGAAGGGCTTCAAGGACTTCGTCATGCACGGCAACCTGGTCGAGCTCGCGGTGGCGTTCGTCATCGCTGGCGCATTCGGCGAGGTGGTCAAGACGATGGTCGACGTGATCATGTCGATCGTCGGCAAGGTCGGCGGCAACCCCGACTTCAACACGTGGGAGCCGGCCAAAATCCCGCTCGGCGCGTTCATCACCGCGCTCGTCGCCTTCCTCATTCTCGCCGCCGTCGTCTACTTCTTCATCGTGAAGCCCTACACCCACGCCAAGGAGCTGTTCTTCCCGGCGGAGCCGGAGTCCGACACGGTCGACCCCAACACCGAGCTCCTCAAGGAGATCCGCGACAGCGTGCGCGCGCGTCCCACCCTCTGACCAGACGGCACCGACTCAGGGCCAGTTCAATTGACCCACACCGCCACGGGGCGGGAGCCAGCATCGCGCTGATTCCCGCCCCGTGCCGCTGTCCCGCCTTCTGACCCGATGTTCAGTCCCAGTGGGGTGGGCGGTTCTCGCGCAGCCACCGTGCGGACGCGTCGTCGTCGCCGCGCTCGCCCCAGCCGACGTCCGTGTCGTCCTTGGTCTGGTCGACCTTCTTCTTGCCGGTATGCCGCTTGCTCGTCGCAGCTTCGCCGCTCACCTTCTCGCTCGCGTCCGCTGTCGAGCCGTCATCCGGCTCCCGAGTCAGATCGGCCGCGGCCCGCTCCTCGACGCGACGTCGGCTCGACGTCAGCCCTTGGTCCGAGCCGACGCGTTGAGGTGCGCTCGAGGCGCGGCGAGAGCGTCGAGTCACGACCCGCCGCGCTCTGCGAGGTCCTTGATCCGGGCGACGTCGCGCGCCGGGTCGCGGAAGGCGTCACGCGTCCACACCCGCACGTGGCGCCAACCGAGGCGCCCAAGATGCTCGGCACGCAGCCGGTCACGATCACGAGCGCTGGACATCGCGGCATACTCCGGACCGTCCGACTCCACCGCGACAGCCAGCCGGCCGCGGTGGTTGGGGTCCTCGACCGCAAGGTCGATCGGGTCGGCGGACGACCCGTAGCGCTCGTGGACGATGAGTCCACCGGCCCGAAGTCGACGAGCGAACTCGGCCATGACCACCGACTGCACGGGCATGGACGACGCCGCGTCCCCCCCGGGATGCTCAGCGGCCTCAGGTGTCGTCACCGGTGCATCCGCGCACGTGGCAACCACCGCGGTGCTGGAGGCAGCAGCGTGCGCGAGGTAGTCACGCAGCATCTGGGCGCCGCGAGCCTTGAGGCGTTGCGGGTCCAGCTCGTCGGCGCTGATCGAGGAGACCACGGTCATCCGCTTCTTGGCGCGGGTGATGGCGACGTTGAGTCGCCGCTCGCCGCCCTCGATGTTGAGCGGCCCGAACCGGTGCAGCACTCGCCCGTGCGGGGTCTTGCCGTAGCCGACCGACAGGATGATGGCGTCGCGCTCGTCGCCCTGGACGCGCTCGAGGTTCTTGATGAAGAAGCGCTCGTGGACGTCCTCCTTGAAGAACGTGGCCGTCTTCGGGTCGAGGCCGAGCAGTGCCCGGCGCACGGCGTCGTCCAGACGCTGGGTGTGGGCGAGTCCCAGGGCGATGACCCCGAGGCTCTCAGCGGGACGGGTGCGAGCGTGCTCGATGACGAGGTCGACGACCCGCTCCACCTCGGCCTGCGTGGTCTCGACGCTGCCCGCGGCCTCGGCCACGACTCCCGCGCCGTCAACAAGCTCATGGCGCAGGACGGGTGCAGCGCCAGCCCCCGGGAAGGTGACGAGCGAGCCGTCATAGACGTGCTCGTTGGCGAACGAGATGAGCCGCTCGTCCTGCGAGCGGTAGTGCCACGACAGCCGCCGGCTCGGCAGCGTCGCGGCCATCACGTCGAGGATGGACTCGACGCCTTCGGTGAGCGAGTCCTCCGCCGACGCCTCCCCCAAGGACTCGCTGACCGTCGTGAAGAACGAGGTCGGGGGCAGCTGCTTCGCATCACCGGCAAGGACGACCTGGCGTGCGCGAGAGATCGCAGACACGGCCTCGGCCGGCGGGATCTGGGAGGCCTCGTCGAACACGACGACGTCGAACCACACGCCGGGCGGCAGCACTGAGGCGACCACGAGCGGGCTCATGACCCAGCAGGGCCGCACGGCCGTGAGCAGCTCGCCGGTGGCGGGCAGCAGGTCGCGCAACGGGCGGTGTCGACGCGACTTTGCGCCTTCGGCACGGATGAGGCTCTCGTGCTCCGGTGCGTCGGCCAAGATGCGGTCGACATTGGCACGCACGGCGGCCCGCACGCGACCAGCGTTCTGCCGCAGCACTTCTCGGTCCGCCGTCGCGAACTCGCCCACGGTCCGGCGCAGGTCCTCACCGTCGTGGGCACCCACCCGGGGATCACGCAGGGCGATGTCGTCGAGCACCGAGCTCCACCACACGAACTCGGCCTCGCCAGCAACTCGGTCGGCGGCGACACCTCGGGTCGAGAGGTCGTCGAGCAGGGTGCCGAGCCCTGCTGCGCGCAACGATTCGACGGGACCGATGACCGACGGCACGACTGCGAGCCGCTCTGGTGCATCGGCGAGCGACTGCATGCGAGCGCTGAGTTCGTCGCGCGGGAGGTCGAGGAGCGAGGGCGCGGCCTCAGTGGTCGGGACGCGCTCCTCGAGCCAGGCAAGATCGGCCGCGAGACCGGCATACGCCCCCATGGCACGGTCCAGGTCGGACGGCATCTCCGGACGCCCACCGGCCCCGGCCATCCGCTTCCACGCACTGCGCTGCTCGTTCGCTTCGACGAGAGCGGCGTGGAGGTCGGCCGGCGGGCGGCCCGGACGGACGTAGCGGCGCACCTGCCGCTTGAGGCCACGCCGTTCCCACCACCCGAGCTCGGCGTCGACGGACGACCGGTATGCCGCAGTGCCCGTCGCTGCGACGAAGTCGCCGAGCGGGACGTCGAAGATCTCGGGGCGGAACGTCTCGAGGGTGTCGCGCACCTGCGCGACCGTGTCGAGGATGCGGCCCCAGTCGCGCACCGTGCGGGACTGGGGAAGTCGCAGGCCGGTGAACACGTTCGCCAGCGTCGTGCCGACGCCGGGGATGCCGTCGCCAGACCAGCGCTCCACGAGCTCACGAGCGCGCACGGCTTCGTCCACAGTGCGGACGGTGGCTCCGAACCACGGGTCGGTCGCGTGGTCGGTGCGCCACGCGCCGCGCGACGCGATGCGGGTCAGCTCGCGGGTGAGCACTTCGTAGCGGTCGCGCGGCAGCGACTGAAGCGCCTCACCGCGAATGCGCACGTGCGAGCGCGGCGGGTGCTCGCTCACTGCCAGCGCGCTGATGGCCTCCTGGACGTCATGCACTGACACTCCCCAGGGGTGTCGCGACTGGTGCATCGCGTCGCGGTGCTCGCGCAGGGTCGAGGCAGCAGCACGCAGCCGGTCCACGTCGCGACCCGGCGGGTCGGCCGGCCGGGCCGTGCGACCGGGCAGCGCGTCGGCCAGCTCGGTGGCGATGCGACGCCGCCCCCGAGCACCGTCATGCAGGTCGAGGACGAGGTCTCCGAGACCCACGCGGTCGAGCCGACCGACGACGGCGTCGATGGCAGCACGCTTCTCGGCAACAAACAGGACGCGCTTGCCGTCTGCCGCGAGCGCCGCGACGAGGTTGGCGATGGTCTGCGACTTGCCGGTGCCGGGAGGCCCGTGGACGACGAGGTGCGCGCCGGAGCGGGCCGCCTCGATGGCCTCCTGCTGCGACGAGTCCGCGTCGAGGACGAGGAGGCCCTGGGCCGGGTCGGGGATGCTGTCGGCCGGTCGGGTCGGCAGTTCGTGGCGCACCGAACGCAGCGCCGTCGGGTCGCCCGCCATGGCCGCGATGACGTCGTGGTCGGCGAGCGCGTCGCCCTGCGCGGCGAGGTCGGCGACCATCGGCAGCTTGGCGTAGGAGAACGTGCCCAGCACGATCCGGGGCGTCACCTCGAACTCCGGCACGTCCGCGCAGGCCTCGGTCAGGGCGGCATACGCCGGGTAGGGGTCGAAACCGGCCGGTGTGTGTGTCAGCCCTTCGAGCTTCTCCGAGTCGATCGAGAGACCCTGCTCCGAGGTGAGGTAGTGCTCGAGCACGGGGTTGAACTCGATCTCGTCGCCGAGGTCGAGTTCGTAGTCGTCGTGCTGGGGGGTCGTGGGCCGCAGCGTGCAGCTGCGCAGAAGCACGGGCGCTGCGGGCTGTCGAGCGGCGGCAGCCTTGCCCCGGCCAAGGCTCCACGTCGCCATGCCCACGGCGACGAAGCCGGTGTCGATGCCGCGTTCCTCGCGCAGCTCGCGCGTCTTGCCGGCGATCGTGCGAGCCCGCCTGCGGGCCTCGTCGAACGCCGCCGGTTCGCGCACGAGGTCCGAGAGTCGCGTCGGGCGGCCCGCCAGGAGCATCGACACCCCGCCGGGGTGCGCGGTCGTGAGGTCGAGGGTTCCGGTGGGGAGATCGCGATACCAGAGCAGCGTGTTGCGACCGCCCAGGTCGACGAGGTGCTTGGTCCATCCCTCAACTGCGTGGCGGACTCGCTCGGTCCGCGAGTCGATCTCTGACTGCGGTCCGATGTCACTCACCTCAGCAGGCTAACAACGACGAGGGGGTATGCCGTGCCGCCCTCCACGTGGCATCTCACGAACCCGAGCCCAAACCCTTCCGTCCGCGCTGTGCACTGCTGCGCTGGGGCGCAGCAACGCTGGCACTGCTGCGCTGGGGCGCAGCAACGCTGGCACTGCTGCGCTGGGGCGCAGCAATGCACAGCGTTAGTCCGACAGATCGGTCGGGCCGCGCAGGACAAGAGCGGCGGCGCCGATCGCCAGAGCAATGACAAGGCAGGCCAGCGCAAGGGCGTGGAAGCTCACCCGGTCGACGACGACCCCGGCGAGTGCCCCGCCGACCCCAGCCGACAGCCCCATGACGAGGTCGCTCGCTCCTTGCGCGCCGGGCCGCTCCGCCGTCGGCAGGGCACCGGTGAGCAGGGTCGAGCCGGAGACGAGCGTGCAGGACCACCCCAGTCCGAGCAGGAAGAGCGCGATGAGCAACCGCGTCGAGTGACCCATCGGTGCCGTCGAGGCCAGCAGCGTGGCGACCGCGAGGATGCCGGACCCCACCATGGCGACGATGCGACCACCGAGCCGATCGACGGCCATCCCGGTGAGCGGTGAGAACGCGAACATCCCCAGAATGTGGATGCTGATGACGAACCCGATGATGGTGAGGTCGGCGTGCCCGTGCCGCATGTGCAGCGGCGTCATCACCATGACGCTCACCATCGTCATGTGCCCGAGCGCCAGCGTGATGAGGCCGAGCAGCGCCTGTGGCCTGGCGACGATGACGCGCAAACCACGGCCGATCGAGCCGTGGGTCCGGCTCGAGGCTCCCGGGTCGGCCTCGGTGGCGCGACGCCTGGCCTCGACCAGCGGATCGGGTCGCAGTCGCCACGCCAGGACCGCGATCGCGAGCAGGAGGCCGACGAGCGAGAAGACGAAGGGGCCCGTGAGCCTCGGGATGCCGAGCAGGCGCGACACCGACTCGCTCGGCCCGACGAGGTTGGGTCCGAGCACGCTCCCGATCGTCGTGGCCCACACGACGAGGCTCAGGTCGCGCCCACGGTGAGCCGGCTCGGCAAGGTCGGCCGCGGCATACCTTGCCTGGTTGTTGGACGCCGTCGAGCCGCCGAAGAGCAGGCTCGCGACGAGCAGCAGCGCAAAGCTGCCGACGATGCCGGAGGCGATGAGGCCGAGCGCCCCGATGAACGACAGGGTGTAGCCGAGGATGAGGCCGGGGCGCCTCCCATGAGCGGCACTGAGCCGAGCCATCGGGACGGCAATAAGCGCTGAACCGATGACCTGGAAGGTCGACCCCAGTCCGGCATAGGTCGGCGACCCTGAGACCTCTTCGGCCAGGAGAGCACCGACGGCGACCCCACTGGCCAGCGAGACCCCGCCAAGGATCTGAGACATCGACAGCGTGGCGACGGTGCGGCGCTGGACCGGATCGCGGTGGGTGGTCGCCTCTGTGGAGTCCGGTGCCGTCACCTGCGCGAGTATGCCGTGATCTAGTCTGGTTCGCGGCCTGCGGGCCCTTCCCGCCCTCGTAGCTCAGGGGAAGAGCACTTCTCTCCTAAAGAAGGTGTCGCGTGTTCGAATCACGCCGAGGGCACCCTGCCTGACCTGCGGAAGCGTGGTGTGGCGTTCGGCTGACCCGTCCGCGGAAGGCCCGAAATGGGCACCAAATGGGCACATCTCAGATCTCCCCCACTGCCTGGCCGGCCGAGTAGAGCCCGTCGAGAGCGGCCGCGATCGTGTCCAGTTCGTCGTCGTAGAGGTGGGCGTAGATGCGGGCCGTGGTGGTGATCGACTCGTGGCCCATCGCCTTCTGGATGAAGCGGAGATCCGCGCCAGCCATCCTCGCGAGGCTGCCAAACGTGCGTCGCAGGTCGTGCGGTGTGGCGACCATTCCGAGCGACTCCAGGGCCTTGTCGAAGCCAGCTCGTCGCCGCCAGTTCCGCACTCGCAGGTAGCCGCCCTCTGGCGAACCGTAGACGAGCGCGTCCTTCGGTCGCCCTGCCAGTCGCTCGGTCAACGACGGGATGAGGAGCTGGGGGATCGGGACGTATCGGTGCCCGGCCCGGCTCTTGGGCTGGTCGACGTCGATGCGGCCGTCGACCTCGGTCGCGCGTTGCACGACGTGGACACGCCTGCGCGTGAGGTTGACGTCCTCGACCCGGAGGGCGGCGAGCTCGGACCACCGCAACCCCATGTACGCCAGCGACAGCACGATGTCTCGATCCTGTGGCATGGCCTCGGCCAGGGCATGGACCTCGTCGACGGTGAGGATGCGTTCACGGACCGGCGCACGCTTTGGCAGTCGCACGCCTCGCGCGACGTTGACCGGCACCCGGCGGGTCGCAGCCGCGTAGTCGAGCACCCTGCACAGCACGCCATGGGCCTTGCGGACCGTGTCCGTCCCGAGCCGAGCGCTCAGGTCGGTGACCCACTCGGCCACGTCGGCGTGCTCGATCTTGGCGACGGGCCAGCGGCCGAAGGTGGGCTCGATGTGCTTCCACGCGTGACGGTAGCCGGCCTGGGTTGTCGCCCTCAGGTGGCTGATCCCTGCGCTCTGGTACTCCGTCCAGACCGCCCCCAAGGTGGCCCTGCCCCGTTGCGGGTCGACCCAGTCGCCGCGGCGGCGCTGCGAGAGCACCTGCCTCTCGTAGTCGGCTGCTTCCGACCGTCGGGCGAAGGAGCGGGAGCGGAACCGGCCGTCGGGCGTGCGGTAGCGCACCCGGTATGAGTAGGTCCCGTCCCGCCGCTCCCTCTTCTCGATCATCGCGACCGGCCTCTGGCCGCCTTGGAGGTATTGATCCACGCCAGGACGTCCTCGGCGTCGAAACGCCGATGCTTGCCGAGCTTGAACGACGGTGGTCCGCCGCCCCTGACAGCCCAGTGGTGCACGGTCGAGACGGGCACGTCGCACACCTCGGCGACGTCCCGCACGGTCATCAAGGAGGGGAACTCCCTCACGGTCTTTCGCAATGCCCTCACTTCCCTTCTGCTGGCTGGTCTTCGGTTCGATTGCTGACGGGTCGCGTTGTGCCAGAACGAATCCGAGACAGTGCTGCCGAACGAACGGCGTCCGCTGCCTCGGCCATCGAGAGGTAGCCACGGCCGACGTACGTGAAGGACGCGACATGGACGAAGCCGTTCGGAGGTTCGTCCTCGCCGAGGAGGCGGCGGATGTCCGCATCCGGGTCGAGGCCTGCGGGGCGTCGGTGATGCAGTCGGCGCAACCGTCGGAGCTGGCCGAAGGTGACCGAGTACGCCCGTGACTTGGTGATCGGGTGTCCCCGATAGCCCAATGTGGCATGCCGGTCGGCGAGGCGAGCCAGGTTGTCCACAGACCTTGCGAGCTGCTCAGCCGTCGCGATGATGCGCACGACATGAGGGCTGGCGCCGAGCAGGCGCGCGTGTTCAGTGGACCGGATGGTGCCGCTCAGACCGAAGTCCTCGGTGCTTTTGGTCAGGTACTTGGAGAGGTACGCCGCGACCTGTTCCGGATGGGCGGCGCGGCGTGATTCGTTCTCACGGGAGGCAGCGCCGCTGATCGTCCGCGTGTCGACCTGACTTCCCCAACGCAGTTCGTATGCCGTGCCCTCGAGGCCGGATTCGATGAGGGTCACGCTGGCCGCCGCGTCGCGGACGGCGTCCTCGAGATCGGCCACTGTCAGCGCCAACGAGGTCGATGGACCGTCGGGGCCCCCGGGTCCGTCCAGCCTGAACGGGGCATGGACGTGGATCAGCCCGCGGGCTTGGAACTCGACGACCTTCGAATAGGAGATCCGGCAGCCGGCGCGGAATGTCGTGACGTCGACACCCGCCGACCTGGCCAGGGCGCGTTGCAAGGCGATGGTGAACCGCCGCCACAGCTCGGGAGCGTGCCATTGCCACAGGACGTGACCGACGTAGTCGTAGCACTCACCGCAAAGCGGTTGTCCCACTTGCGGATCCGTCGCTTCATGCCTCTTCGAGCACCACAGTGGGCGCCCGTGAGGACACACGGGATGGTCGCGTCGCGGCCGGCACAGGCCGGTTCGGCGTTGGCCGTGGACTGCGCCGAACGAGGGCGCGGTCAGGGTAACGAACGTGCAGGGATGGTCGGCCACATTCGCGGGGATGCCCTTGCCGCCGGCCAGTCCACACATGAGCAGGTGCCAGGCATCGCCCTTGTACTCGTGGCTGCACGACGGACAAACACTCGCGCGCCGGTTGCCGCACCGCACGTAGGTGCGACCGTCGAGCTCTTGGGCCGACGAGTAGACCGTGGTGACCTCACCTGTCGCGGTGTTCACTGATTCGCGGGATCCGACCAGCCTGATCGGCCGGGAGCACCCCCGGGCACGGCTTTCGGCGTTGCTCATTCCGGCCGCGCCAAGGACCGCATCGGAAGGCCCCACGTTGAGCGAACTGGGCATCACGCACTCCCAACAGGAGGGTGTGCCACGCGGATCGCTGCGGTCCTGGATCTGCGTGACACACCCGGTCTGTAGGCGGTCGATGCGTTGGCTTCACCGGCGTCTCAGGACCGCTCACACGCCGGGTCGCGCCCACCGGGGGCGCCGCGGATCAACGAGTTTGCGTTTGAGCGGCTGTCCATGATTGCGACCGTCACGGCCAAGGGCGGGGAGCCGACCCCCTGGGAATATCCCGTTCGTAGGTGTGGTGTTGATCCGCAAGACCAGCGAACCGCGCCAACCTAGGCCGATCAAGGTGAAAGAGAACACGGTCCAGACATGGTGCTCAAGGCGCACTCCCCAACGCCCGGATCTGCCGATGAGCGGATGCGTGTACAGCCGTCTAAAACCTGTCACCATCTCGCCATGTCATGAGCGAACCTCAGGCCTGCAAAGCCGGCAAGGTGGCGGGGGTGACGGTCGGGGCCTGTACCGTGCCCTAACGGTGTCCAGGGGAGGATGAAGAATGAGGCAGGACGTATTCATGGCCCACCCATTGTGGGCAAGCTTGACGCAGCTCCAGGACGCGATCGACAAGGCGGATGGGCGAGTTGAGCCCACTGCCTCGGAGCCGCTTTCGTCGATCCGATTCCTTGCGTCGGCCCTGAAGTCTCATCAAGATCCCCCGGACCCCGCGCCTTACAGCAAGGCCGCCTTCGACGCCATCAACGCAAGTCTTCCCAACGTGATCAACGAAGTTACCAATTACGGGGGGAATGGCAACGTCACACACCTCGTAAACGCTGAGAACTATGCGGATCAGGTCATGCATCAAATCGGGCTCTTGCCTGCATCCCTGCTGAAGGGAGGTGCCGCTGGCCAGGCCAACAAGCTCTTCAAGGAGTTTCGGGACGACGCATCCCTAGCCATCGAGTCCCTGCGCGAGCGTAATTCAAAGTTGCAGGAGGCTCTTAGTACCGCCCAGACCGAGTTCGAGGCCGTTGTGACCGGGCTCAAGTCGGAGATCACGAGTCTAAGCAGCAAGATCAAGCAAGATGAAGCGCGGCTCGATCAGGCCCTGACCACTAACAACGACGCTTTCACAGCGAAGCAGACCGAGCGGGAAGAGAAGTTCCGAGAGTTTTTGACGAAGCAGGGTGAAGAACTAGAGAAGCTGGCTGCCACTGACCTCAAGACGATACGGGAGCGCCGTGACGAGGCTGAAAAGGTATATGACCAGATCGATGCCCTGCGCGTGGGCACTGAGAAGGTGGCGGGTCTCGCCTCGGCCGACATTCTTGCAGGGAAGTTCAAGGAGTACTCAGAGCAGCAATGGAAATGGGGCGTAGCCGCCAACATCTTGGGCTTCGTTACGCTGGCCGTGGGACTAGCCGTCATCGCCACGACACTCAGCCGCCTTGGGTTCGAACAGGCGATCTCATGGCAGTACACGACTCTAAAGCTAGGTGTGACCCTCACCATCGTCGCAGCTTCCGCTGTTGCCTTCCGCCTAGGTGCAATCTTCCTTGCACGTTCGGGGACAAGTAAGCGCCTTGAGCTCGAACTCCGCGCGATCGGGCCCTTCTTCGCAGACATTGAGGACCCGGATGCCCTAAAGGACGCGAAACGAGCTTTCGTGGAGCGGTCGTTCGGGCACGGCTGGAACGAGAAGCCTGTGACTAGCCAGGCCAACGAAGCCGATTCCTCGGCCATCATCAAGGAGCTTGTCGAGGTTGTCCGCACGATCGCCTCGCGTAGTTCCTAGGGCAGAGGATGGCGGCCGGAGCGCTCAGTTCCCGACCACAATGAGTTCGATCCGGAATCGGACCACGACGGTGTTGATTGTCCCCTCATGCCGTGGTGTGCGCGCACGGTCCGTGCGCTGCGGCGATGACCTACCGCAAGTTCATCCTGCTGCGGTTGGGAGCGATCCTGGTGCTCTTGGGCATCTTGTTACTTGTCCTCGAGCGCGACCTTTAGGCACTAGCCTCGGTCGGCGTCATCGTTGGGCTTGCATTGCTCGCGGCATCTGCACAGAAGGAACGCTAATCCATCGCGGGCTGCTCGCCCACGCACGCACTGATCGCGGTGGGCGCAGCCGTGGAGTGGCGACGGCGCTGCAACAAGGCTCCGAGCCGCGGCGAGCCTGGCCCTGAGGCAAGGGTCGGCAAGATCGGCTGAGGCAGACGCCTTTGGGCTATTGGCCGAGCGGTCGTCGCGAGGAGATCCGTTCTAGACAGGCTCCGTGCTGGCCTCTCAAGTCCGTCTCATCGTGTCAGGATACGTCTGTGGCTTCCCCAACAGTCTTCGTGAGTTCCACGTTCTACGACCTCCGCTACGCACGAGAAGCCTTGAAAAGATTCATCGAGGCCTTGGGCTATATCGCCGTTCTGAGCGAGGAAGGCGCGGTGTTCTACGACCCGAAGACCCACACGGTGGAGGCGTGCAAGAAGGAAGTGCACAACGCCGATCTGTTGGTCCTACTCATCGGTGGACGATATGGCAGCCTCGCTCCAGACGAGACTCAATCGGTCACAAATGGCGAGTATGTGGCTGCGGTAGCTAAAGGAATTCCGGTTTTTGCGCTGGTTGAACAGGGAACTTACAACGACTATCAGCTTTACCGCGCAAACGCGAGCGATAAAGAGCTCTTGGAGAGACTTAGTTTTCCGAACGCTGATAACGTCAAAATCTTCGAGTTTATTGATCAAGTTCAGGGTCAGGCTACAAACAACGCCCTCGTCCCATTTCAAACTGTTTCCGACATCGAGATCTATCTTCGGTCCCAGTGGGCGGGGATGATGCATTCCTTCCTCACCAGGGACGCCCGCACCACAGAAGTGGTGGATAATCTTGAACTGCTCCAACTCATGAACGAGCGCATCGAGGTCATCACAAGCCAGATTCTGCAGTCCGTGGGAAGCCCAACGGATCGGTTGACAGTGCGGCTTCTCCATCAGATGCTGCAGTCAGCCGCGATGAGCGACATGCGGTTCATTGGGGCCCGGCCGACACCGGCTGCGGTCCTCAGCAATTCGACCCTGGTGGAGTTGGCTGCCAGCCTTGGGCGACCAATGAATGTAGAAGAAAAGAGCGAGAGTTCCATTTCGGGAAGCGGCGACATTAGCGCCTCTCGCTTGGAAACCGGGGAGCGGGACTACAGCCGGCTTCAAGACGAGATGCGTTCCGCCCTCGCGATGGCGGGGGTGACCGAAGAGGAATACCTCGAGCACGAGAAAACTCATCCGATCGTGACAGACGAGGGTGTCGAT
This sequence comes from Knoellia sp. S7-12, assembly GCF_040518285.1. Taxonomy (GTDB): domain Bacteria; phylum Actinomycetota; class Actinomycetes; order Actinomycetales; family Dermatophilaceae; genus Knoellia. Next base: position 3,401,890 of record NZ_CP155449.1, read on the forward strand.
CGGGATAACTTCTAACCACCCGCCTCAGTGAGCGGGCGTTGTTGGAACGGGCTCGAAGGAACGACCTGTCCGCTTCCGCACATGCCGCGATCCGCGGAAGTCACACTCAGAGGGCGGCAGACTCCGACGGGCCTCGGCGACGAAACGCTCGACGACGTCAAACGGCAGATTTCCAGATCGATGGCTGAGGAAGTCGAAGCCACTGCCGTCGTCGTGCCAGAACACTTCCAATACCGGCCCCGGGTCCTGCCCCGCTGAGAGTTCCGTGAGTTCCAATCCCACGCCATCTCTTATGACGTCAGAGGCCATCACCATCTCGAAGCGGCGACCCTGGGACTCGTAGACATCCATGGACACAGTCTCGGGGACTCGCGCCAACCCCGGGCTCAATCGCCCTCATCTGCCGCCGACGGTGACAGGCGAGTCGCCTACGCGTCCGGATCGATGGCCTCCGGGCTGTGCTCAACGAGCGCCTGCGGGCCCGCGCCCGCCTCTTCGAGTCGCCACAGAAGCCGGCCGACATCCTTCTGCGACGGCCTCGGCACCCACTCCCGCCGCGTAGTGAAGCGGGGTTCGCCCTGACTCGTCCCTCCTATGCACGTCTGCTCCGTGTTCCAACAAGACGACAGTGATCGCACGTCGGCCGTCGTCATAGAACGCATCCACTTCGTCGAGCGACTCCATGAGGGGCGTCTTCAGGCCGTTGCCCCATGCGTCGTCATCGACGTCGTGTCCCTCGGCGAGCATTCGCCGCACGGCTTCGTCATCGTCCCTCCAGACGGCGTAGCCCAGAGAGCCCTCACGGTCCTTGGCGGTCACGGGGCACAGCCTGCCGGACTGTTAGGCGAAACGCATCGAGAACCACGAATCGAAGTCCTGCTCGACTTCTATCGAGGAGCCATTGCTACAGGTCTCGGTTCTCGGCGCCCTCGGCAAGGTCCGACCAGAACGGCACGTGGCTGCGATTCGATGACGGATTGAGCGGTGGGATGTGGAACTCATGGGCCACGTAGTCCAGGAGATTGTCGCCGTAGACGATGACGTCTGCCTGATAGACCGAGAAGACGGGGCTTGGTGTGAACTGCGAATCGGACAGCAGATACCGATGCGAGAAGACGGGGATCAGCCGTGGCACTCGCTCGAGATGCGTGCGCGCCTCATGCTCCTGAGCCGCTTCCCCGTCTGGCCGGTCGCCCCAGGATGCTGGCCAGAAGCCATTTGTGCGCACGTCGTAGAGGATCCCGTCGATGGGCCGATCGAGCCGTCCCAGCAGATCTTCGTCCGAGCCATTTCGCCAGTCTGGCCATGATTGTCCGACTGGAACAACAAGCTGCAGGAACTCGCGCTGCTCCGGTCCGAACGAGAAGCCCAATTTGCTCTCTACCCGCCACACTTCCTCGTCCGACAGGCCAGGGTCGAGTCGCACCCCTCCATCGCGAAGGCGACGGACCGACTGGGCGATGAGGTCTGGCACGCGACGATCATGTCGCACCCGGCATGCTCGTGCTGCACGGTGAGAATTCTCTGTACTCCGTCAAGGGCGGGCCTTCGGCCCGCCGGCCCGCCGGCCCGCCGGGCGTGCGGCCTGGCGGCCGGTCCCGGCACGCCGCGACAAAAGGCGGCCCCACGGCATACGAGAAGGGCACCGGACCGCTCGACCCAGTGCCTCCCCCACGAATCGTCAGGTCACCCCGCCGCCGACCCGACGCTCCACTGTCCCGCCCGCCTCCGGGCCGCATCAAGGGCGCTACGCGTCACTGCGTGATGGCCTGCGGCCACCCTTGACCCGACCACTCCGCCGGTCTGGCCTGCTCCGCTGTCGGCTCGGTGGCTCAGCTGTGCCCAAGGCCTTCCGTGGGCACATTTTGGGCACCATCCCTGGCGGAAACCCCTCGACGGCCATGCCCAGCACACACGGTTTCCCGCACGAATCCGGTTCGTCGCCACCCACTCGGAGACCCCGAAGAATCTCCTAAAGAAGGTGTCGCGTGTTCGAATCACGCCGAGGGCACGCCACCAGAACCCGCTGATCTGGGCTCAGGTGTTCAGGACGTTCACGGTGCGCACCGGACGCAGCACCCGTCGTCGTGGCTGACCACGTACTCTGGTCCTGTGTCCCGCCGCTTGGTGAGGACACGACCGCGACACGGGGCCCGGGGCTTGGACCTTGCACCGCGTGCACGTTGGCCCGCAAATGCCGTCTTTTTCGGCGTGGCCACGTCGCCTCAGCACCGCGGACCCGGCGCCGACCTCGGCTTCACGCCGTTGTCCCGACTCAGAAGAAGGAACCGCTTGGCACAGCGAGCTCCCCGCCGCACAGGCGCGCAGCGCACCCCGCAGCGTGACCGGCGACCTCCGCGTGCCCGCGACGCCGAGGGCATCATCCCGATCCTCGCCAAGACCATCCGGCAGGTCGAAGCCGCCGCGCGCGGCGGCAAGGTCAAGCCGAACGGTCGCACGGCATACCAGGTTGTCGCTCTGCTGATGCGGGAAGAACGGGCCCGGGTCAAGGCAGACACCGCGACGCCCGAAGCCCAAAGGGCCGCTGAGCTCACGCGCCTTGATGGCATCGGCACGATCCTGGCCAAGATGGCGGCCCGCGACACCTCGCTCCTCAGCCTGCTGGTCGACGGCGCCGTTCCGTCGTCCTCGGCAGTGAGCCTCAAGAACGAGATGCTTCGGGCAAGCGGACGCGAGCCCGAGCCGGAAGCCGAGCCCGAGCCCTTGGCCCCCACCGAGTTGGCACCACCGCCGCGCCGCGTCGTCCCGCAGACCGTCATCGCCCGCCAGCTGGCGAACCCCTTCCTGGCGCCGGACTTCTCGGCGGTACCGGCACGTCGCCCAGTCACCAACCGGCTCGGTGACTGGGAGCTGCTGAACCCTCTCTTTCGCGCCTTCGAGTACGGCGGCGACGCCACCTGCATGCCGTTGCCCGAGCCGGCGGACGTCGTCCACGGCATCCGGGGACTGGAGCTCATGCACCACCAGGCCCAGGTCGTGGCGGCCGCTGCGGCTGGCCACCGCACGTTCCTGCTCGCGGACGAACCGGGCCTTGGGAAGACCGCGCAGGCGCTACTCGCCGCCGATGCCGCACACGCCTTCCCCCTGCTGGTCGTCGTCCCAAACGTCGTCAAGGCGAACTGGGCGCACGAGGCGGAACTGTGGACTCCACGCCGGGCGCCCACGGTGGTTCACGGGGACGGTCACTCGATCGACGGCTTCGCCGACATCGTCATCGTCAACTACGAGATCCTCGACCGCCACGTGGGTTGGCTGGGCAACCACGGCTTCCGCGGCATGGTCGTCGACGAGGCGCACTTCATCAAGAACAAGTCGTCGCAGCGCTCCCAGCACGTCCTGGAGGTGTCCGAGCGCATCCGAGCCCGCACCAGCAACGCGCTATTCATGGCGCTCACGGGCACACCGCTGATCAACGACATCGAGGACTTCAGGGCCATCTGGCAGTTCCTCGGCTGGATCGACGCCAAGAAGCCCAGGCACGACCTCATGGCGGCCTTGGAAGACACCCGCCTGACCCCCGCCGACCCGGGGTTCTATGCGGCCGCCCGCACCAGCGTCATCGACCTCGGCATCGTCCGACGGCGCAAGGTCGACGTCGCCTCCGACATCCCGGCTCGGCGCGTCGCTGACCTGCCGGTCGAGCTCGACGACGAAGCCAGCCGCTCGATCCGGGCAGCCGAGCAGGAACTGACCCGTCGCCTGGTCAAGCGCTACGAGACGGCCATGGCCGCCCGCAAGACCGCACCGACGGTCGAGGGCGTGGACCACGACCTGGTCCGCCGCGTCGCGGAGTGGGAGCGCAAGAACGCCGGCTCACGCAAGACCGGTGACAACGTCTTCACGGTGATGCGCAAGATCGGGCAGGCCAAGGCCGGTCTCGCCGCCGACTACGCCGCCCAACTCGCTCGCAACGTCGGCAAGGTGGTGCTGTTCGCCAAGCACATCGATGTCATGGACACGGCCGAGCAGACCTTCGCCAAGCGGGGTGTCGGCTACGCCTCGATCCGCGGCGACCAGACCCCGAAGGTGCGCAAGGCCAACATCGAGGCGTTCCTCACCGACCCCGCCATCTCCGTCGTGGTGTGCTCGCTCACCGCGGCCGGGGTGGGCCTCAACCTTCAGGTCGCCTCGAACGTCGTGCTGGCCGAGCTGTCGTGGACATCGGCGGAGCAGACGCAAGCCATCGACCGGGTGCACCGCATCGGCCAGACCGAGCCGGTCACCGCGTGGCGGATCATCGCCGCCCAGACGATCGACTCGAGGCTCGCTCAGCTCATCGACGACAAGGCGGGGCTCGCAGCCCGGGCCCTCGACGGCTCCGACGAGGAGGTCGGCTCCTCGGCCGACGTGCAGGTCGAGGCCCTCGTGTCCCTGCTGACCGAGGCGTTGCACGCCGCCGACAGCTAGGGACGACGAAAGTACGCACTCACAGGTGTCGTGCGCGCAGGCGCAGGGCGTTGGCGATGACGCTGACCGAGGAGAGGGCCATGGCCGCGGCGGCGATCATCGGGGAGAGCAGGAGCCCGAAGGTGGGGTAGAGGACTCCAGCTGCGATGGGGATGCCGGCGACGTTGTACATGAAAGCGAACACGAGGTTCTGTCGGATGTTCGACATCGTCGCCTGGGACAGTTTGCGTGCTCGCACGATGCCGGTCAGGTCGCCCTTGAGCAGGGTGATGCCGGCGCTCTCGATGGCCACGTCGGTCCCTGACCCCATTGCCAGGCCCACGTCGGCGGCGGCGAGCGCGGGTGCGTCGTTGACGCCGTCGCCCGCCATGGCCACGACCCGTCCTTGGCTGCGTAGTCGCGTGACGACGTCGGCCTTGTGGTCGGGCATGACTTCGGCTTCGACCTGGTCGATGCCGAGTCGCCGGGCGACTGCTTCGGCGGTGACGCGGTTGTCACCGGTGAGCATGACGACCTCGATGCCCTCGGCTCGCAGCGCTTTCACGGCTTGCGGTGTTGTCTCCTTGACCGGGTCGGCGATGGCGATGATGCCGGCGAGGTGGTCGTCCACGCCTGCGAAGATCACCGTTGCTCCGTCGGCGCGCAGCTGGTCGGCCTGTGTTGTCAGTGCGCTCGGGTCGAGTCCTTCATCGGTCAGGAAGGATGCACTGCCGACCCGGACCTGGCGCCGTTCAACCGTTCCGATCACGCCCTTGCCCACTGGAGCATTGAAGTTGGCCACGTCTGGGATGGACAGGCCGGCCCGGGTGGCTGCGTTGACGATGGCTGTTGCCAGGGGGTGTTCGGAGGCCCGTTCAACCCCGGCGACGAGGCGCAACAGGTCGTCCTGCTCGAAGCCGGGGGTCGTGACAACCTGCGTCACGGACGGTTTGCCCTCGGTGAGAGTTCCGGTCTTGTCCACAACGAGGGTGTTGACCTTCTCCATCCGTTCGAGCGCTTCGGCGTTCTTGATCAGGACACCGAGCCCGGCCCCTCGCCCGACGCCGACCATGATGGACATCGGTGTCGCCAGTCCCAGGGCACAGGGGCACGCGATGATCAGGACGGACACAGCCACGACGAGCGCGTGAGCAAGCCTCGGGTCGGGGCCGACCGCGGCCCACACCGCGAACGCGACGATCGCGATCACGATGACGGCGGGTACGAACCACGCCGCCACCTGGTCCGCGACCCGCTGGATCGGTGCGCGGGAGCGTTGTGCGTCCGCGACCATCTGCACGATCCGCGCCAGCATGGTGTCGCGACCGACCTTCTCGGCCCGCACGATCAGCGACCCGCTCTGGTTGATGGTGCCGCCGATGACTGTGTCGTCAACTGCCTTGGTCACCGGCATCGACTCACCAGTCACCAACGACTCGTCAAGGGTGGAACGCCCCTCTTCCACGAGCCCGTCGACGGGGATCTTCTCGCCCGGCCGGACCCGGAATCGGTCACCCACATTCACCTGATCCAGGGTCACCTCGTGTTCCGTGCCGTCCGGGTCGATGCGACGAGCGGTATCGGGGGTGAGGTCGAGCAGGGCCCGAATGGCGCCGGACGTTTGCTCACGGGCCCGCAGTTCGAGGACCTGCCCGAGCAGGACGAGCGTGGTGATGACCGAGGCGGCTTCGAAGTAGACGTCGACCGCACCATCCATCCGGAAGGCCTCAGGGAAGATCCCGGGTGCGAGTGTGGCGACCACGCTGAACAGCCAGGCGACACCGGTGCCCATCGCGATGAGGGTGAACATGTTGAGCTTCATCGTGCGCACCGAGGTCCAGCCCCGCTGGAAGAACGGCCACCCCGCCCACAACACCACGGGGGTGGCAAAGACCAGTTGCAGCCAGGCGGACACTCGCGGTGAGATCGCGTCGTGGATCGCCGGGACCAGGTCGCCACCCATGCCAAGGATGACCACGGGGATCGACAGGGCAACGCCGGCCCAGAAGCGGCGGGTCATGTCTGCCAGCTCAGGGCTGGGCCCGCTGTCCGCGGTCACCATCACCGGTTCGAGGGCCATCCCGCAGATCGGGCACGAACCCGGACCGGCTCGCCGGATTTCCGGGTGCATCGGGCAGGTCCACTCCGCGACTTCTCCAGACACCGGTGCCGATGCTGAGCCGCCCTCGCCAGAACCTTGGCTGTGATGGTCATGCGCGCCGCCGTCGGGCGGGCTGTCGGTCCTGGCCGAGGAGTACGCCGCAGGGTTGGCGTCGAACGTGGACTTGCAGTGCGCAGAACAGAAGTGGAACGTGCGGCCGTCGTGCTCAGACCGGTGGGTGCTGACGGCGGGGTCGACGTCCATCCCACAGACAGGATCCTTCACCGTGGTCGCAGCGGTGGCGTGTTCAGTGGGGTGGCTCATGCCACTCAACATATACCCCCTAGGGGTATATAGTCAACGGCAGGCAACGGCTTACCAATTCGCGCGATAGCCCGAGTGCGCTTCTTCGGGAAGTTGATGTGTAGCGAGCACACACGGGCATCGTCACCATTGGCCGTGGCTGACAGGCCACGCCGTCGAATCGCTCGGTCGGCGAAGGCGACGGGAGGGACCTTCGGCCCTGACCTGGCGCGCCCGAAAGTCGTAGCGTCGCAATTGGGTTGGACGACCTGCTGGTTCACCGGCAGGAGTTCGGCCTGTTCGCCGCATACAGCCAGGAGCTGGACCAGATGAACCACAAGAGGCATATGTACCTCATGGTCGGCTTGGTCGTCGGAGGGGGCGCGCTGTACTTCTCGGGCCTCATCGACGGCGGTGCGCTCTTCTGGCTCTGGCCGCTGGCCTGCGTCGCCATGATGCTCGTGATGATGTGGGCCATGGGCAGCATGTGGCGTCGGCCTGTCGAGCACACCCACGACGACGGAGTGAGCCACTCGCACGGTGACGTCCCGGAGTCCCTGCGCAAGTAGAGCTGTCGGCGCCGACGCCGCAGGCTCGGCGCCACGACGGAACGAGCGGTCGCGTGGCCGCGAGGAGAGAGACATGATCACGTCGCAGATCTTGGTGACCCTGCTATTCGCGGCGACGACCGGCGGCTTGGGCTGGTTGTCCTTCCGCTCTCGGGCGGCGACCCAGGCCGTTGACCTGCATGGTGCACAAGCGGTGTCGGCACGCTCGCCCGAGGCGGCGAAGCCCCGATGAACCAGACCCCACAACTGTTCTCTATGCTCAGCAGGCTCTCACTCGGAGGTGTCGGGCTCGTGCTGGCGGCCGTCTGGGGTCTGAAGCTTGCGAAGGTCGCCAGAAGCGACGTCAGCTACGCCCACTACTGGGCACGACCTCAGGGCCGATCTGGCGGACTCTTGTACGTCGCGCTCGGCGACAGCGCCGCACAGAGCATCGGCGCGAGTCGACCGGAGCGCGGCTACGTCGGGTTGCTGGCACAACGATTGCGGAACAGCACTGGGCACAGGGTGCAGGTCGTCAATCTGAGCCGCTCCGGTGCTCGCATAGACGACGTGATCGACTCCCAGATACCGGCACTCGCCGCTCTCGGGCGCACCCCGCACGTCGTCACCGTCGCGATCGGGGGCAACGACATCCTGCAGTACGACCGCGCCGCGTTCAGCTTGGCCAGTGACAGGCTCACCTCCGCGCTGCCTTCCGGCACCTACGTCGCGGACGTGCCGTACTTCATGCACGGCCACTGGGAGCGCCAGGCACGGCAGGCAGCCCGGATGCTCACGACAAGTGCTGTCGCGCATGGTTTGAGGCCTGTTGCGCTGCATGAGGCTCTTGAGGCGCAAGGACTTCGGGCGATGCTCAACCAGTACGCGGCCGACTGGTTCCACCCCAACGATCGCGGACACCGCGTCTGGGCGGACGCCTTTTGGCAGCAGATGTCGGCGGAACGCGGCGACCAAGTCGGCTTGCCGCTGCCGGTACCCGTCTTTCAAGGGGGCCGGTCAAGCTCGTCCAGAGTCAACAGTGGAGTTCATGAGCCTCGACTCCAAGGCGAATGACATCGCCAGCGGACAGCGCAGGCTACGCCCGGCTGAGGGGAAGTCGAATGGTGAATGCCGTTCCGCCGCCGGGGCCAGGGCTCGATGCGGACAGGCCTCCACCATGGGCTTCGACGAGTGCCTTGCTGATGGTCAAGCCGATGCCGCTGCCGCCTCGCACGCGACTGCGGGCCGGGTCGGCACGATAGAACCGCTCGAAGATGTGAACCAGATGTTTGGCGTCAATGCCTTCGCCGTTGTCTGTCAAGGTGATCTCGACCCAGTCGGGGTCGGGCTTGCGCACGGAGACCCGAACGCGGCCGCCCGGCGGGGTGTGCTGCAGTGCGTTGTCGAGCAGGTTGGCGAGCACCTGAGCCATGCGGTCCGGGTCGGCCAGCACGGAACCCGTTGGCCGGGTGTCCACTTCGAGGGCCACCTGTTTTTCGTTGTACGCGTTGTGTGCAGCGGCCGTCGCCGACTCGACCAGGGTGTTCGTGTCCGTGGGCACCGGTCGGAGGTCGAGTCCACCTTCCTCCGCACGGGCGACGGCGGTGATGTCCTCGGCGAGGCGCTGCAGGCGTGAGGTGTTGCCGCGCAACACCTCCAGGGTCTCGTCGTCAAGATTTCGAACGCCGTCCTCGATCGCCTCCAGGTGTGCCTCGATGCTGCCCAGAGGTGTGCGCATCTCGTGCGCGAGGTCGGCCAAGAGGCGGCGACGGGTGGTTTCAACGTCGCCGAGGCGCTGGGCGAGATCGTTGATGGTGGTGGCGAGCTGGTCGAACTCAGCGCCCAGACCGGGGCTGGGGACCTGTGACTGGTAGTGCCCACTGGCGATCCTGGAGGCGGAGTGGGCGACGGCAGCGGTCGAGCGCTGTACGCGCCGGGTGAAGAACGCAGTCACCCCAAGAGCGAGAAGCACGGACGCCGTCAACGCCACACCCAGCGCGATGAGCAGGGCAGACCCGAACGCCTCCTCCACATGGGCAGCCTCGCTGGGTGAGTGACCGACTCCGGCTTGGCGCAAGTGGTCATGAAAGATGCTCGGTCCGACGACAAAAGCAACCAGCCAGGTGGTCACGGCACCCGCGACCAGTACGAGCGTCTGAGCGATGAGCAAGCGCGGCGCCAAACCAGCCCGTCCCAACCTCCGTGCCTCCATCTGATGCCGCGTCACTCGCCCGTCCCCATCCGGTAGCCAACGCCACGCACCGTCCGAATGAACCGGGCGGCGCCTGCGTCGTCGCCGAGCTTGCGCCGCAGATGTCCCACGTGAACATCAACCAGATGTTCGTCACCCACCCACGTCTCTCCCCACACCTGATCGATGAGCTGGCGTCGACTGAAGGCCATCCGGGGACGCGCTGACAGGACGGCCAGCACGTCGAACTCCGTTCGCGTCAGGGGCACCGTTTCATCTTCGAGCCAGACGTCGCGTCCGGTGGGGTCGATGGTCAGTGTCCCGAACCTACGGAAGGTGGGACCGGCGTCGGAACCGTCCAGCGGGCGGGGCCGCCGCTGCATGGCTCGAAGACGTGCCACGAGCTCGCGCGGGCTGAAGGGCTTCGTCATGTAGTCGTCCGCACCGACCGACAAACCGATCAGGGTGTCCAGCTCGTCTGCCCTCGCGGTCAGCATGACCACGTAGGCGTCGGAGAAGGTGCGCAGCTGTCGGCACACCTCGATCCCGTCCTGACCCGGCAGGCCCAGGTCGAGCACCACCACGTCGGGATCGAGTCCGCGAGCCGCCTGCACGGCTGCCACACCGTCATGGCTCAGGCGGACCTCGTAACCCTCGCGTTCCAAGTAGTGGCCGATGAGGGTCGCCATGGGCACGTCATCCTCAACGACCAGCGCCCGGACGCCGCGGGACTGTGCTGGGGGGGCCGGTTGCCCGGTTGGCGTGTCGTGGACCATCTGCCCATCGTGCAGGACGCGATCACCACGACCCGACGAGACGGGACGGCGTGAGCGGATCTTCAGCGAACCTTCACACAACCGCAGCCGCGCGAACCGGGTCGCCGATCGACAGTGGGGGCATCGACACGAAGGAGCTGAGGACCATGATGTGGAACGACGGGATGGGTTGGACGGGGTGGCTGTTGATGAGCCTGACGGCCATCGCCTTCTGGGCGCTGGTGGTTGTTGCTGTCGTGGCCCTGTTCAGGGATGCGCGCAGCGATCCGAAACAGACCCGGGAAGGGAACGACGACGCCCGTCGCATCCTCGACCAGCGGTTCGCCCGCGGCGAGATCGACACCGACGAATACCACGCTCGCCAGGTAGTGCTGCGCTCGGCGCACTGAGACCACCGGCAACGAAGCACCCCAACCCCTTTGAGGAGACGCACAGCATGCCCGCCATCAACAGACGTGCCGTCTTGCTCGGCTCCGCTGGCGGGCTGCTGACTCTCGGGGGACTGCCAGCGTGCAGCACCTCCACCGGTACTGCGGTCACCTCCTCATCCCAGGCCGTCGCCATGGCCGAGCGGGCACGAAGGGTGGCCGGGCAACGCACCGTCACCACGCGCTTGGTTCCGCGCCCAGCGACCTTGGATCTGGGCGGTCCCATGGTCCGCAGCTGGGCCTATGGCGACAGTGTTCCCGGCCCGTTGCTGCGCGCCACAGCGGGTGACCGCGTGGTGGTGATAGTCGACAACGCGCTTCCCGAATCAACCAGCGTGCACTGGCATGGAGTAGCCCTGCGCAACGACATGGATGGCGTACCTGGGATGACCCAGAGCCCCATCGGGACCAACAGCCAGTTCACCTATGACTTCACCGTTCCTGACCCGGGCACGTACTTCTACCACCCGCACTCGGGCGTGCAACTCGACCGCGGCTTGTACGGCGTTCTCGTCGTCGACGATCCGGCCGAGCCCGGTGACTATGACGCGGAATGGATCGTCGTCCTCGACGACTGGGTCGACGGCACCGGCCAGACGCCCGATGACGTCCTCGCCGCACTGAGGAAGGGAGGCGCGGGTTCGGGCGGCATGGACCACGGCTCCATGGGCGGGATGCCAATGGGCGGCATGGGCGCGGAAATGCAATCACCGCTCCTTGGCGGCGCCGGTGATGTGACCTACCCCCACTACCTCATCAACGGACGGGTTCCGGCGTCTCCCGTCACCTTGAGTGCGAAGCCCGGCCAGCGAGTGCGCATTCGTATGATCAACGCGGCATCGGACACTGCCTTCCGCGTCGCGCTTGGTAGCCACCGCCTGACGGTCACGCACAGCGACGGCTTCCCTGTGGTCCCGACTGATACGGATGCGTTGCTGATCGGGATGGGGGAGCGCTTTGACGTTGTCACTACCTTGGGCGATGGGACGTTTCCGCTGGTCGCGTCCGCCGAGGGGAAATCGGGCCAAGGCTTGGCCTTGGTTCGTACAGCGGGCGGTGACGTTCCCGCTCCCGGAGAGACCCCCGCTGAACTGCGAAAGCAGGTCGCGCTCGGCACTCAGCTCCGCGCTACCCCTGAAGTGGCCCTGCGCGCACAGGAACCCGACCGCACTCACGATCTGGTCCTGGGCGGCTCGATGACGAAGTATCGGTGGACCATCAACGGCAAGACCTTCGACGAGGCAGAACCCCTCGAGATCCGCCAAGGCGAGCGGGTCAGGCTGCGGCTGCGAAACATGTCGATGATGTTTCACCCCATGCACGTGCACGGCCACACCTTCGGACTTCGCAATACAAAAGCACGCAAGGACACCGTGATCGTTCGCCCCATGGAGTCCGTCGAGGTCGACCTCGACGCTGTCAACCCCGGGCAATGGGCGACACACTGTCACAACATCTACCACGCCGAGGCCGGCATGATGACGACCCTGTCCTACCGTGCCTGACCAGAAGCCCAGCCGCCTGGTAGCCGTCAGGGACACCACCGGCACGGTCGTCGGTGCCGTTCTGGGGCTCGTACCTCACGTCCTGCACCACGTCGGGCTGATCGCAGGCACCGCGTTCCTGACGGGGGCGGGCGGTAACGCTGCGCTGTACCTCGTGGGCCTCCTCCTGTCCATCCCGATGCTCAGGCGCATCCACGGCAGGTTCCGGACATGGCATGCACCGGCAATCGCAGTAGCCGTCTTCACAGCCATGTTCCTCATCTCGGCCCTTGTTGTGGGGCCAGCAATTAGCGCGGACAGCGGCACGACCGATGCGCCGAGCCCTGGCCCAACGCCAACGGTGCAACACACCGAGCACCACACGTAGGGCCTTCAGCAAACCTTCACGACAGGCCCGCCGCTACCTCTACTCGAGTGGATCACTGTGGAGATAGAAGGAAGGAAGACATGGGCATCCACAGACCCTCCGTGAACATCACCCCCACTGAACGCATCGCAGATGTTGTGCTCGGCGCAACCGCCGTAGTCGCGGCACGTTCCAGCATCACTGAAAGGACGACCGCTATGAGCACCACGCCGAACGGCGACAGCACGCCGGTCCACTGGCACGACGAGACACCCACTGCGACGTCCACATCCGAGCACATGACCGGTCAGCCCGAAGGCCGAGCCTCAAACCAACCTCACGGTCATGGTCGCGGTCACGGTCTGATGATGCTGGTCTGCTGTATTCCGATGCTGCTGATCGTCTTTGCGCTCGTGGCGACCGGCGCTGCGGGAACGGGCGCCATCGTCTACGCACTCCTGTGCACGGCCATGATGGCCGCGATGATGTTCTTCATGCCCGGGCGAGGTCGCGGCGCTGTCGATGTCCGGATCAAGCGTCATCGTCGCCGTCAACGCCCTGATGCTCAAAAGGCTCCGCCTCCCAGCCCCGCCGCAGGCGGTCGACGGCACCAAGCCCACGCGACGTGCAGCCGAGCCAACCGCTCACCACGGCGGCTGACGCGAATCCCGATCAGTCGACCTAGGGCCGACCAGCCGTGCCAAGGCCATCTTCATCAAACCTTCAGGAAATCCAGATCAGAGGCCCATCGTGCGCACCGCATGGTGGACACCGGTGCGCACCTGACTTCCCCTTCACCGGGTGCGCACCACCACGATCGAAAACGCAACTCAAGGAGCAAACTCTCGTGCACCTCAACAAGCGGTACCCCATCCTTGCCGGGCTCGGCATCACGGCCGTCCTCACGCTCAGTGCCTGCGGAACGGACGAGGCCGGGTCCGGCGCGAGTGGTGGGACGAGCCCCACGAAGTCGAGCATGTCCGAGAACGCTGACGCTGGTCAGAGAGGCGACGTCATGTTCGCCCAGATGATGATCCCGCATCACCAGCAGGCCGTCGAGATGGCGGACCAAGCTCTGCAGAAGGATGCTTCCCCGAAGGTGACGGAACTGGCAGAGCAGATCAAGGCGGCGCAGGGTCCTGAGATCGAGACCATGACGAAGTGGCTCCAGGAGTGGAAGGCCCCCATGACGGCGGAGGAAGGTCATGGGGGACACGGCGGCGGCGGCATGATGGCCGATGGAGACATGAAGGACCTGTCCGCAGCAAGTGGTGCGGCCTTTGACGAGATGTGGCTCACGATGATGATCGAGCACCACGAGGGCGCCGTCGATATGGCGGGGGACGTTCTCAAGACGACCAGCAACCCTGAGGTCAAGGAGATGGCCCAGGCAATCGTCGATGGGCAGAACAAGGAAATCGCCATCATGAAGGCCCTCCTCTGACAGCCCGCCGGCACGCCCACCGACGATCTCGACCCGAAAGGCTCCAATGCACCGGCCAGCCCACCACGGCATAAGCGCAATAGTCGCGGTGGCCAGCTCGCTGGCATTGCTGGCTGGTTGTTCGGCGAAAGCCAGCGACGACGCAGACGCGGCGCCAACCGTTTCGGTCGGCGTCGCCAGCGCAGCGCTGCCGTCTGCGCACGTCCACGGTGTGGGCCGAGACCCGGGGGACGGCACACTGCTCCTAGCGACGCACGAAGGCCTCTTCCAGTACGGCGCGGACGGCCCCATCAGGGTCGGCCCGACCATCGATCTCATGGGTTTTGCCATTGCTGGCGCCGGACACTACTACGCCTCAGGACACCCGAACGCGGTGCGCGAACTCCCCCAACCCATGGGCCTCATCGAGAGCACCGACAGCGGCAGGACCTGGACGGTCCTCTCCCGTGGAGGACTTTCGGACTTCCACACCCTCACGCAAGCCGGTGACATCCTCATCGCGTTCGACGGACAACTGCGGCGCACGAGGGACCACCGAACGTGGTCAACTGCCGACCTCCTCGGGGAGCCGCGAACACTCTCCTCCGACCCGGAGGGCAAGACCGTTCTGGCCACCACCGAGGAAGGCCTCATGGCGTCCAAGGACCGGGGGGTCACATGGGCACCCGTCACAGGTGCGCCGCGGCTGCAGCAGGTCGCATTTGGCGACACGCGAACGGCCGTGGGCATCACACTCGACGGAGCAGTGGCGATGAGCACCGACGGCGCCAAGACATGGCGCCTCACTGGGGCGAGAGTTCCTCCACCCCAAGCGATGAGCGTCAGCATGACCACTTCGGGCATCGAGGTTCTCGTCGTCACCGAAAAGGACGTCCTCAGTTCCAGGGATGGGACCAAGTTCACCGCCATCAGTGAATAGGCCCGCGATTCGCGGACGAAAGGGTGACGGTCACCGTCTCAAGAGCTGATCCTGCGTGGTTCCGCCACTTGCATCCGATTCTCGCATGCATGCTGAACGCAATTCGCACGATCCCACCCTGTAATTGAGCTCACGGCATACGCATACCCCCTAAGGGTATAGACTCCAGCGTTCGATAGAAGTTGGGAAGCCCACAACGAGAGGATCCACCCATGAATACCACCACCATCACCGTCAACGGCATGACCTGCGGCTGCTGCTCCACCAAAGTCAGCGCCGCAGTCGAGTCCGTTCCCGGCATCTCAGGCGCCGAAGTGGACCTGGACGCCTCGACAGTGACCGCCACCGGTAACGATGTTGACGAAGCCGCAGTGCGTACCGCGATCGCCTCCGCTGGATATAAGCCCGCCTGACCCCAACCCAGCCCTCCAGGACGACCCGTAGTATCGGCCGACAGTGCCGCCCACGTGGCTCCTTCAGTGGGGTTCGATCTCGCAAAGGAAGTCTCTGATCATGGGCCACCACTCACGTCACGCCGGTGCAGACACGCAACGGATGCGGACCATCGCACTGGCCGTCATCGTCCCCACTGGGCTCATCACGCTCCTCGCCCTGATCTGGCTCTGGCCCCCTCCCAGCAACGTCGCCGACCAGTCCGGGCGCGCCGCGCAGCACCAAGGTGTCGTCACCGGTGTGACAAAACAACCGTGCCCCGAAACCCCCGCAGGCCAAGAGCCGCTCCCCGGCGGAGCCACTTTGGACGTCAACGGCTGTGGAACCGCACAAGTGAAGGTCTCCGACGGCCCCGACCAGGGCCTCGACGTCGTGGTCACTCTGCCCAACGGGCCGGGTGCGCCCACCGTCGAAGACGGTGACGAGGTCATTCTCGTGTTGACCGAGAATCCTGACGGCGGTCAGTACGACATCGTGGATCATCAGCGCACCAAGGGTTTATGGCTGCTCGGGATCGCCTTCACCCTGGCCGTGGTCGCATTTGGGCGGTGGCGCGGATTCTCCGCCCTGATCGGTCTGGTCGCGACCTTCGCCCTGCTTCTCCTCTTCGTCGTCCCCGCCATCCTTGCCGGCGAATCACCCCTCCTCGTGGCGATCGTCGGTGCCTCCGCGATCATGCTCACTGTCCTCTACCTCACCCACGGACTCACGTTCTCCACCTCGGTCGCGGTCCTGGGAACACTGGCAAGTCTGCTCCTCACTGGACTCCTCGCAGCGGCATCAGTGGCCGGCATGCACCTCACCGGGTTCGCCGACGAATCATCGACCTTCCTGGCCACCTCCCACAGCGTCAACCTGCAAGGGCTGCTGCTCGCGGGAATCATCATCGGGTCTCTCGGCGTCCTGGACGACGTCACCGTCACCCAAGCCGCCACCGTCACCGAACTCGCGCGCGCCAACCCCGAGTACGGAATGCGCGAGCTCTATCGCGCCGGGACCCGAGTCGGCAGAGCCCACATCGCCTCCGTCATCAACACAATCATTCTCGCGTACGCCGGCTCCTCCCTTCCGCTGCTCATCCTGATCGCTGCCAACAACAGCTCCATCGGCAACGTCATCACCACGCAGGTCATCGCGCAAGAGATCGTTCGCAGCGTCGTGGCCACGCTGGGGCTGATCGCCGCCGTCCCCATCACCACGGCCTTGGCGGCGGCTACCGCCCGCAGAACCATCACCTCGTGAAGTCGGGCCCGAGGGCGGCCCTTCAGACGGTGGTCCGACCTGCGATGAGTGCGAGGTAGGCCTCGGCGCTCGCCGGGCCACCGAGCCTGGCGTGATGGTCGACCACGAGGCAGGGCGTCTCCGTGACGTCACCGTCACGTGCGGCAGCCACATCGGCGGCCACCTCTGCCGAGCGCTCTGACGACGCAAGCACGTCACCCACTCGGTGCTCCTCCAGGCCGGCTTCGGCCGCCAAGCGCTGCAGGATCCGGTGTGAGCTGACGTCGAGTCCCTCGGTGAACACTGCGGCATACAGCCGTTCGAGCATCGCGCCCTGAAGCGCCGGACCACCGAGGGTGAGGCCCAGCGCGACGAGCCGGTGAGCATCCGTCGTGTCGGCGTCGGGAGGCTCCGTCACGGCGATGTCGATGCCATCCGGCCTCGCGGCGACCGCCACCCGCCGGAGCTCATCGCGAGTCACCGCGGCCCCAGGGAGGGCGTGATGGACGAGGACGATGTCGTGGGGCCGCTCGGACGCCATCACCGCCGCTTCGACTCGACGCTTCGCGACATAGGACCACGGGTCCGTGATGTCGCCCCAGAGATCAAGCGGGAGGTCGGCCATCGCTCCACTGAACCACATGACCACGCCCTCCAACGACGAACGTCCCCGGGCCATGCTGCGGGCCTGGGGACGTTCGTTCGGCGGGGTATGCCGGGTGGTCACCTTCGTGAGGCGACCGGGCTCCCTCAGAAGCGGCCGTAACCCGTGGGGGTCTGCCAGATTGCACGCTCGCTCGAAAACTTGCCGGTGCGCGGCGAGTCGATGAACTTGCCGTCACCGGTGTAGATGCCGACGTGCCACGCGGGGCTACCCATGAAGACGAGGTCGCCGGGGCGCGGGCTCGACACCGGCGTGGCAGCGGCCTGCTGGGCCGAGGCGGTGCGGGGGATCGAGACGCCGGCCTTGCGGAAGACGTACTGGGTGAAGCCGGAGCAGTCGAAGCCGGCCGGCGTGGTGCCGCCATAGACGTAGGCGATGCCGAGCAGGCTCCGAGCGATGTTGACGACTCCGCTCGCGGACTGTGCCACGTTCTGCGTGACCGGCTTGCGGGCCACGGACCGGCTCGCCGACTTCGCGCTGCGCGTCGAGGACGCGGTCGAGCGCTGATTCGAACGCTGACTCGAACGCTCTGCGGCGGCCGGGCGAATCTCGGTCGTCTCTTCACGCACGACGACAGGCCTGGGCTTGGGCTTCGGCTTCGGCTTGGCGACGACCGTGACACCGGTGACGCCGACGACCTCGGCCTTGACCGGGGTCGAGACAGCCGGGGCGCTGATGGCCGGGGCTGCAGGCGCGGCGATCGGGGTTGCCGGGACGCTGGTCGTGACCTTCGCGGCGGTGTCGGGGGCAGCCGACGCGGGGAGGGCGAACGCGGCCACGAGTCCACCCGAGGCAGCAAGCACCGCGGAGGCCTTGGCGCCGGAGACACCGGCGCGCGTGGCAATGACGGACAGTTCGGAGACAGGGTTGTGTCGTCCGGGCGCGCGGTGACGCCCATGGGTGGAGTGAGCCACGTGTGAACCTCTCGATGCCTACGGGGTGAGCTGTCGGGTTCGGGCGGAGGTTCTGCCCGGCCAGTCGAAACTGACTTAACCCCAAGGAGCAACTGGCGGTTGCCCCAGAATTGGGTCCCCCGCTCCTGTCAAGCGGATTGCGATGCAGTCGCCAACGGTGACAGGACTCAGCAATCCGTCGCGACAACTCACCCCAGGGGAGGACGAGCCGATGCCACGGTACCCAACCCCATGGGCAAAGTCACGTTTGGGTCACGACGAGTCGCTGATGCGCCCGAAACAGCGCCTGGCGAGCCGCCAGTCCGGGGACGACGAAGGGCGGGGACCGTCAGGTTCCCCGCCCTTCGTCGTGGCGTTGGACGCGAGTCAGCTCACGGAGATGTGCACGTGGTCGTAGTGGTTGGCGGTGACCGATCCCCGGTCGTCCATGGAGCGCCAGCCCGACGAGCCGGCGAGCCAGATGCGCTGCTCCCAGATGACGTAGGTGATGTTGAGCCTGCCCATGTTGTTGGTGGCCCACTGGGCGACAGCGTCGCCCGTCGAGCCGGACACCATGACGTCGACAGCCTTGCCGGTGCCGTGGTCGCCGGCTCCGGCGCGAAAGCCGCCAATGTTGGTGATGCCGAAGTTCGAGCGGACTGCCGAGCAGACCGTTGACGCGCCATTGCCCAGGCCCTTGCCGCTGCACCAGCCGACATAAGCACCGGAGCCGACGCCGGAGGGAACCGACGACGATGACGAGGACGACTTCGAGGAAGAGGAAGAGGAAGAGGAAGAGGACGACTCATCGGTCTTCGTCGTGGCCTTCTCGGAGGGCTCGGCGCTCTTCTGCTCGGGCTTCTGCTCGGGCTTGGGCTTGGGCTTGGGCTTGGGCCTGGGCTTCGCGACGGCGGTGACGCCGACGGGGCCTGCCGCGACCTTGACGCTCTCGGCAGCGGCCGGGGCGGTCACCGATGTGCCCGCTTTGGCCACACCGGCGCGGGCCGAGCTGCGGGAGGCGGTGCCCTGCACGGCGTCGGCGCGGTCGCGGGCAACCAGGGCAGAGGTCTGGCTGGACAGCTCGACCTGCTCGGGGGCCGCTTGGACCGGGATCGCCAAGGCAGCAGCAACGCTGGTGGCCAGGCCAAGGCCGACAAGACTCTTGACCGCGGTGGGTCTCGAGATCGACGAGAAAGTGCTGAGATCGGGGAGTCGGCTGCGCTTGTCAGCGCGGCGGCGACCGGAACGGGTGACAGGGAAAATCACGAAAGAGAACCTCTCGGGCGGATCAGGGATGACTCCACGGTAACGGTGGGATCAGCCAAAGTCACATTCCGATAACAGCCCCTGGCTTATCCGCAGGGGCCCTCAGGGTCGATCTCGGGTTGATCGTGGGTCGATCGTGGCTCGATCCAGAGTCAGGCTGGTGCTGCGGCTCGGGCCACGAAGACGTGCGAAGCGATGTCATCGGGCAGAGAGACACCGGTCGACTCATCAGCACCGGCGAGCGCGGCAATGACCCGTCCACCCTCGCGGCGCACCACGGCCAACTGCCCGGGCAGGAGACCCGCGGCGGTGATGAGACCGAGCGCTTCGTGGTCGACCTGGGCGGGCTCGCCGATGCGCCGGACGGTCACGGTGGTGGGCTGGATCTCGGCCACCTCGCTCAGCGTCGACAGGCCCAGTCGGAAGTCCTCTCCGAGCGCCTCCCCGAACTCGTCGAGCCCGGGGATCGGGTTGCCGTAGGGCGATTCGGCGTGGTCGGCGAGGAGGGCGAGGATCTTGACCTCGACCCGGTCGGACATGACGTGCTCCCAGCGGCACGCCTCGTCGTGGACGTACTCCCACTCGAGGCCGATGACGTCGACGAGGAGGCGCTCGGCGATGCGGTGCTTGCGCATGACCCGCGTCGCGAGGCGGCGACCCTCGACGGACAGCTCGAGGTGTCGGTCACCAGCAACGGCCAGCAGACCGTCGCGCTCCATGCGCGCGACTGTCTGCGAGACGGTGGGACCGGAGTGGCCGAGACGCTCGGCGATCCGGGCGCGCAGCGGCGTGATGCCTTCTTCTTCAAGTTCGAAGACGGTGCGGAGATACATCTCCGTGGTGTCGATGAGATCGGTCACGACCCCAGTCTCTCATCACGATCGGACAGGCCCGACCGCTGCGCGGCGTGGATCGTATGCCGGCAGCCATCGTGCGAGCCACGGTGCACCTGCCAGGACGACCAGGCCGAGAACAACACACGCGGCGCCCAAGCTTGCAAGGACAGTGACAGCACTGACGAGCAGAGGCGCACCGTTCTGGCCGATGAGCGAGAGGAACCTCCAGACAGAGAGGAACTGCGCTCGACCGACGACAGGGGCGGCATCGGCGCCGAGCGTCTGCACGATGCCCGAGCCCAGCCCGTTGCCGACTCCTATCAGCGTCGAGACCACTGCGACTGTGGCGAAGCCTTGGGCCAGCGGGAGCAGCACCATCCCGACGCCGAGCACGAGGAGGAAGGGCACCGCGACCCACACGCGACCGAACCGGTCCATGACCGAACCGGCTGGATAGAAGAGAAGCACCTCGGCACCTCCGGCTATCCCGAAGATCAGCGCCGTCTGACTGTCCGTGACGCCGACCGACTCCGCCCACAAAGGCACGATGACGAACCGTCCCTGACGTGCGGCCCCGATGAGCAGGACACCCACGCCGATCGTCAGGAGCACGCGGCGGTGCTCGCGCAGGAGGCCGGGCAGGCTGATGCGCTCCCCCACGCCGCCGGGCCGCTCCACCCCAGACGCCGCCCGGTCGCTGGCGCCGTCGTGATCCCGCAGCCCGACCCACGCCCAGACTGCAGCCGACAGGCCGGCGACGACAGCGACGGCATACGCCGCCTGTGTGCCCCACACGAGGATGAGGGGCGCCGCGATGAACGGGCCGACGAAGAGTCCAACGCGCTGCACCCCACCCATCGTCGACATTGCTCGTGCGCGGATCCGCACCGGCGCGCGAGCCGTGAGCCACGACTGGCGAGCCAGCAGGAAGACCGAACCCGTCATTCCCATGAGGCCGATGGCGATGCCGAGCGTCCACAGATTCGGCGCGAAGACCGCGAGCGCGGCTCCCAGAGCGTCCACGACGGCGGCCCCAGCGAGGGCTCTGCGCTCGCCGATGCGGGCCACGAGCGAACCCGCTGGCAGCGTCGAGACAAAGGCTGCGATGCCCTCGATGAGGACGAACGCCGCCGCCACCGCAACGCTCGCCCCGAGGTCCCGGGCGCTCAGCGCGACGATGGGCAGCGAGGCACCCACTCCGACCGACCACACGGCCGTGGGTCCGAACGCCGGCAACGCGATGCTGCGCAACGAGAAGTCGTCAGTGGCTGACACGACCGCCACCCTGACACGTACGTTGGACGCGTGCACGTGATGATCCCTCGTCGATACAACGGGCCCCCGACGTCGGGCAATGGCGGGTGGGTGAGCGGCCTCGTGGCCGCGCACACCCCCGTGTCGCCCGAACGGCCTGCGGTGTCCGTGCGTCTGCACCTGCCACCACCCCTCGATCGCGAGCTGGCCCTCGAGACAGGGGAACTCACGACCCTGCGTGACGGTGATGCGGTCGTCGCCAGCGCCTCTCACGCGCCCACCCCTGCCGGCGACCTGCCACAGCCGGTCACTCTCGTCGAGGCGCGTGACGCCGAGACCCGGGCGATCACGCCTCAGGAGCACCCGTTCCCCACGTGCTACGGCTGCGGACCAAACCACCCGACCGGCCTGCGGCTGCGCTCCGGACCCGTGGACGACACGAGCGGCCGGTATGCCGCCACCTGGACTCCGCTCGACGTGTCCGGTCCGGTGGTGTGGGCCGCGCTCGACTGTCCGGGTGGCAAGGCGGCCGGTTTCCCCACGACGCTCATGGTGCTCGGCACGATGACCGCTCAGATCTTCACCGCTCCGGTCGCCGGGGAGGAGCACATCGTGCTGTCATGGTCACGTGGCGACGACGGCCGCAAGCGCCACGCAGCGTCCGCGCTGTTCACGGCCGACGGGCGCCTGCTCGCCCGGGCCGACCAGACCTGGATTGCCATCGATCCACCCGCTTGACCCACCCCAACCAGTGGCGGCGTGCACAATGATGCTGCCCGACACCGGAAGACCCGAGACGAGGGAACTTGTGACACCGCAGGCCCAGACCCAACAGCCCGCCGCTGCCCAGCCCGCCACCGCGGATCCTGACTTCCGGCCGGGCCTCGAAGGCGTCATCGCGTTCCAGTCGACCATCGCTGAACCCGACAAAGAAGGTGGCGCGCTGCGATATCGCGGCGTCGACATCAAGGACCTCGTCGGACGCGTGAGCTTCGGCCAGGTGTGGGGGCTCCTCGTCGACAACGAGTTCGACCCCGGCCTGCCGCCGGCCGAGCCGTTCCCGCTTCCGGTCCACACCGGCGACATCCGCGTGGACGTGCAGTCCTCTCTCGCCCAGCTCGCGCCGGTCTGGGGCTTCAAGCCGCTGCTCGACATCGACGCGACCGAGGCCCGTGACAACCTTGCTCGCGCCTCGGTCATGGCGTTGTCGTTCATCGGCCAGTCCGCGCACGGCCAGTCGTCGCCGATGGTTCCGCAGAGCCGGGTCGACGAGGGCAGGACCATCGTCGAGCGCTTCATGATCCGGTGGCGCGGCGAGCCCGACCCCAAGCACGTCGAGGCCATCGACGCCTACTTCATCTCCGCGGCCGAGCACGGCATGAACGCCTCGACCTTCACCGCACGCGTCATCGCCTCGACCGGCGCCGACGTCGCGGCCTGCATGTCCGGCGCGATCGGCGCCCTGTCGGGGCCGCTGCACGGCGGTGCCCCCTCGCGAGCCCAGCACATGATCGAGGGTGTCGAACGCACGGGTGACGCCACGGCATACGTCAAGGATGTTCTTGACCGTGGCGACCGCCTCATGGGTTTCGGCCACCGCGTCTATCGCGCCTACGACCCGCGCGCCGCTGTCCTGCGCGACACCTGCAAGCGACTCGGCGCCCCCCGCTATGAGGTCGCCGTCGAGCTCGAGAAGGCGGCCATCGCGGCCCTCGCGGAGCGCCACCCCGAGCGGGTCATGGAGACCAATGTCGACTACTGGGCGGCCGTGCTCCTCGACTTCGCCAAGGTCCCCGGCGACATGATGACCCCGCTGTTCGTCGCCGCACGTACGGCTGGCTGGGCGGCGCACATCCTCGAGCAGAAGGAGACCGGGCGGCTCATCCGCCCGAGTTCTCGCTACGTCGGTGAAGCCACCCGCGGCATCGAGTCGGTCAAGGGCTACCGCGCGAGCTGAACCGGCACCCGACCCGTTGACGACGCCGACACGGCATACCCGAAATTCTTGGGGTATGCCGTGTCTCTCGTTGGTGAGTGGCGTTCAGCAGAACTCGGGGAACCGTGCCGTGCCGTCGGTGACCGTCTCGCCAGCCGGCAGGCGGGGCGACGTCCGGTGGGTGAACTCACACCGGCGGCACTCGTGGCGTGCGGGAGGATGAGCCGGTGACTGACGCTGCGATCACCATCCCCCAAGACCTCCTTCCCACCGACGGCCGCTTCGGCTCCGGACCCTCCAAGGTCCGCCCCGAGCAGGTCGAGTTCCTCGCCTCTCTCGGCTCCACCGTCCTCGGCACCTCCCACCGCCAGGCCCCCGTCAAGAACCTCGTGAAGTCGGTGCGCAGCGGCCTCGCCGACCTGTTCTCGGTTCCCGAGGGCTACGAGGTCATCCTCGGCAACGGTGGCTCGACCGCGTTCTGGGACATCGCCGCCTTCGGCCTCGTCCGCGAGCGCGCTCAGCACCTCGCGTTCGGTGAGTTCTCGAGCAAGTTCGGTGCGGTGACGTCCAACGCACCGTTCCTCGGTGAGTCCTCGATCATCAAGAGCGACCCGGGCACCCGCCCTGTGGCTGTGGCTGAGGACGGCATTGACGTCTACGCCTGGGCCCACAACGAGACGAGCACCGGTGTCATGACCGACGTGCGCCGCGTCGAGGGTGCAGCCGACGACGCGCTCGTCCTCATCGACGCCACCTCCGGGGCCGGCGGCCTGCCCGTCGACGTCGCCGAGACAGACGTCTACTACTTCGGCCCGCAGAAGTGCTTCGCCGCCGACGGTGGCCTCTGGCTCGCGCTCTTCTCCCCCGCGGCACTCGCTCGCGTGGACGAGATCACTGCTTCCGGTCGCTGGGTCCCCGACTTCTTCAGCCTCCCGACGGCCATCGACAACAGCCGCAAGGACCAGACCTACAACACCCCGGCCGTCGGCACGCTCGCGCTGCTCGACAACCAGGTGCAGTGGCTCAACGCTCAGGGCGGCCTCGACTGGGCCACGGCTCGGACCAAGGACTCGTCCGACCGTCTCTACACGTGGGCCGAGTCGGTCGACTACGCCTCCCCCTACGTCGCCGACCCTGCAGCTCGCAGCCAGGTCGTCACGACGATCGACTTCGACGACACGGTCGACGCCTCGGTCATCGCCGCCACCCTGCGCGCGCACGGCGTCGTCGACGTCGAGCCCTACCGCAAGCTCGGCCGCAATCAGCTGCGGGTCGCGACCTTCCCGGCCGTCGACCCCGAGGACGTCAGCAAGCTCATCGCCTCGATCGAGCACGTGGTCGCCGCGCTCTGACCTGAGCTGACCCTCTCAAAACGCGACCTACCCCTCAGTAAGTGTGGTGATCACCACGCTTACTGAGGGGTAGGTCGCGTTTTGGGGGATGTTGAGCGCGAGGCGACGTGCTGCCCGCTCAGGTCAGGACGGCATACGCGATCGCCACGATGAGGACGATCGCCAGGACGCCGAGCGTCATCCGCCGACGAAAGGTGGGCGTCATCGGGCAGCCTCAGGGGCGGGCTCGGTGACGATGTCCCGCACTGCCGGGAGCGTCTCGATGGTGATGCGCGGGGACCGCTGCGACTCGTAGCTCACCCGGACATTCTCCCTGCGGGCCAGCCACCACAGGACAACGACCAGCGTGCTGCCGATGGCGATCGGTCCGATGGCGATGGTCCAGCGCGGACCCCAGACCTCCCCGATCCAACCGATGAGGGGCGCCCCGATCGGCGTGCCGCCCATGAAAATCGCCATGTAGAGCGCCATGACCCGACCGCGCACGAGCGGGTCGGTGCGCAGCTGCACCATGGCGTTGGCCGTGGTGAGCGCAGTCAGGGCGGACAGCCCGACAGGAATGAGGGCGAGCGCAAACAGTTCGTAGGTGGGGGCCAGGGCAGCTGCCGCTGTCGACACCGTGAAGCCCGCGAGCGCGAGGAGCAGGACGCGCAGCCGCGGTTCGCCTCGACGCGCGCTGAGCAGGGCCGCCGTGAGCGAGCCGACCGCCATGATCGAGCCGAGGATGCCGTACTCGGTGGGGCCCTTGTCGAACTCCAGGGTCGCCATGAGCGCCGTGGTCACCTGGAAGTTCATCCCGAAGGTGCCCAGCACGAAGACGAGGAGCATGACCAACTTGAGGTCCGGGCGGTTCCGGACGTAGCGGATGCCGTCCCGGATGGCGCCCTTTCCGCGCGTGAGGGGCGACGGCACGAGCTCACTGACCCGCAACCTCGACAGCGCCGCGAGGACGAAGACAAAGGTCAACACGTTGACGAGCAGAGTCCAGCCGGTGCCCACGGTCGCGATCATCAGGCCGGCGAGGCCGGGGCCGATGAGCCGGCCACCGTTGAAGGAGGCGCTGTTGAGCGCGACCGCGTTGGCCAACTTGTCGCGCGGGACCATCTCGGAGACGAAGGACTGTCGGGCCGGGTTGTCGACGGCAGTGATGACGCCCTGCACGAGGGCGATCGCGTAGACCTGCCACAGGGTCGCGGTGTCCGTGAGGACGAGCGCGGCGAGCACGAGGCTGCTGACGAGGAGTAGTGCCTGGGTGACGAGGAGGATCTGACGCTTGGGGTAGCGGTCGGCGATCGCACCCGCCCAGGGGGCGAGGACGAGGAATGGAAGGAACTGGAGACCAGTGACGATGCCGAGCGCCTGGCTCGAGTGATCGGTCAGCTCGGTCAGGACGAGCCAGTCCTGGGCGACCCGGCCCATCCATGTGCCGATGTTGGAGACGAAGGATCCGGCGTAGTAGATCCGGTAGTTGCGTTCGGTGAAAGAGGTGAAGGTCGGACTCATTCGGCCGCCACCCGGGTGAGGATCACGGTGGCCCGCTGCAGGATGGCCTGCTCCTCGGGTTCCAGATGGGACACGCGGACCGACATCCAGGCATCCCGCTTGCGGCGAATCTCCTTGAGGACCCGGCGGGCCTCGGGGGTGAGGGTCACAATGACCTGACGTTTGTCCGTGGGGTGCTGAGCGCGCTGGACGAAACCGAGCTCGGCAAGACCACCCACCGTGCGGGTCATGCTTGGCGCACTGACCCGCTCGATCTCGGCCAGCTCGCCGGGGGTGCGAGGCGCCTCCTCGAGGCGGCACATGACGGAGAAGTGGTGTGGCGCAACGGCGTCCGTGCTCTCGTATCGGACACGGCGCGAGATCCGCATGCAGGCCAACCGGAGCTCACCGGCGAGGGAAGACACCGCGGCGGGCCGCAGGGCGGCATACGTAGGCGGTTGTTCACTCATGATACTTAGCCTAACTCATTACCTGTGCTAAGTATTTCCGGTCTCAACCCGCGACCGTGCGTGACACCGAGTGAGCCCTTTGTCTGCCGCTCGCCCCTGCCGCTCGCTAGGGTTCCCGCATGCCGACTGCCACCACAGCCGACCCGCAGAGCACGGGGTCCTCCACCATCGACCGCTACTTCAAGATCAGCGAGCGCGGCTCGACGATCAGCCGGGAGGTGCGTGGCGGGGTCGTCACGTTCTTCACGATGGCCTACATCGTTGTGCTCAACCCGCTCATCCTCGGCTTCGCGCCGGACGTCAACGGGGACTTCCTCGGCGGCGGTCCCGGCGACGGCTCGAACCTGCCGGCCATCGCCGCCGGCACCGCGCTCGTGGCGGGACTCCTCACGATCCTCATGGGGGTCGTGGCGAACTTCCCGCTCGCGCTGGCGACCGGGCTCGGACTCAACGCCTTCGTCGCCTTCGCCGTCGCCTCGCAGATGACCTGGGCCGACGCCATGGGGCTCGTCGTGCTCGAGGGCATCATCATCCTCGTGCTGGTCCTCACCGGCTTCCGGCAGGCGGTCTTCCACGCCGTGCCCAAGCAGCTCAAGGTCGCGATCTCGGTCGGGATCGGCCTGTTCATCGCCCTCATCGGCTTCGTCGACGCTGGCTTCGTGCGCCGCACGGGACAGGGGCCGGTGCCGGTCCAGCTCGGCGTCGACGGCTTCCTCGGCGGGTGGCCGACGTTTGTCTTCGTCACGGGCCTCATCGCCCTCATCGTGTTGTGGGTGCGCAAGGTCCGCGGCGCGATCCTCATCGCCATCGTCGGCACGACCATCCTCGCGATCGCCATCGAGGCCATCGCCAAGATCGGACCGATGGTTCTCCCCGATAACAAGGTCAACCCCACCGGCTGGGGCCTCGTCGTGCCCACGCCGCCTGACAAGGTCATCGGCTCCCCCGACCTCGCGACGGTCGGACAGTTCTCGTTGCTCGGCTCGTTCCAGTCCGTTGGCATCGTCGCGGCCGCCCTGCTCATCTTCACGCTCATGCTCGCCGACTTCTTCGACACCATGGGCACGATGACCGCGATCGGTCACGAGGCCGACCTGCTCGACGAGAACGGTCTGCCGCCCAACACCGACCGCATCCTCGTCGTCGACTCCCTGGCCGCCGCTGCGGGTGGCGCCGCTGGAGTCTCGTCGAACACGAGCTACATCGAGTCCGCGTCGGGTGTCGGCGAGGGTGCGCGCACGGGTCTGGCCTCCGTCGTCACCGGGCTGCTCTTCCTCGCGTCGATGGTCTTCGCACCCCTCGTCCAGGTCATCCCGTCCGAGGCCGCGGTTCCGGCCCTCGTGCTCGTCGGCTTCCTGATGATGCAGCAGGTCAAGGAGATCGACTGGGACGACGTCGAGATCGCCCTCCCGGCGTTCCTCACGATCGTGCTCATGCCGTTCACCTACTCGATCACGGCAGGCATCGGCGCCGGCTTCGTCGCCTACGTCCTCATCAAGGTGGTGCGCGGCAAGAGCTCAGCCATCCACCCGCTCATGTGGCTTGTCGCCGGACTCTTCGTCCTGTACTTCGCCATCGACCCCATCAAGACGGCCCTCGGCGTCTGATTCTCCCCGACTTATTGCCCGTTTGGACAGCACGGAGAGGCGCTGCGCGCCGACTGGGCCATCCAAACGGGCAATAAGTCTGTGGTCAGCCGGCGTCGTGGGCGTTGCCGCGGCCACGACGGACATAGAGCAACCCGATCGAGCCGAGCACGAACCCGGCCACACAGGCCCACGGCCACCAGTCCCGGGACCCGGTGTGCAGCGCGGGCACGAGCAAGGTCACGAGCAACGCGATGGCCCAGAGAACAAGGCCGATCGCGATGATCCGCTGGGTCGGGACCTCGAGCGCCCTCAGCGTCTCCACCTCGACCCTGCGCTCGCCCGCGCCGTCGCGCTCACTCATGGTGGCGTCAGACCCGCTCAAGCGCGTTGTCGTCGAGCACGATCGGCGCGATCACCTCGGGCTCGGGGCCCTGCATGTCCACCTCGGAGTGTGCACCGCACCCGTGGTCAAGGCTTACGACGCGACCGTCGGAAGGTGACCAGGCGCTGGCGCACACGCCGAAAAAATCCCGCAGGGCACCTGCCATCGGCACGAAGAAGCCACACGAGGAACACGGAGCCGGAGCCTTCTGGGCGACCGGGGCGTTGGGGCCGTGGTCGCCGTCGTACCAACGCTGGGCAGCGACCTCGCGACCTTCAGCGGACAGGACGCGGGGGCGACCGAGGCCGAGCTCCCACTGGGCTGCCTGATCCACGTCCTGGTCGCCCGTGGCCTCGAAGCCGGCCACGAGCAGCGGGTCGTCGTCGATCTTGGGGGTGACATCGCCAGGTCCGACGTCTCCGGGAGCCAGCCGGTCGGCATACGGAAGCCACTCCGGTGACAACAGCGCACCGTCACCGGGGACGAGGTTGGCCTCGCAGACGGTGACGGTCTTGGAGCGCGGCACCCGCGCGACGGTGATCGCCCAGCGCCAGCCGGGGTAGGCGCCAGCGGTGCACGCAAAATAGTGAGTGGCGAGGCGGTCCTCGACCATCTCCATGGCGAGGTGCTCACCGACCGTC
This sequence comes from Knoellia sp. S7-12, assembly GCF_040518285.1. Taxonomy (GTDB): domain Bacteria; phylum Actinomycetota; class Actinomycetes; order Actinomycetales; family Dermatophilaceae; genus Knoellia. The sequence goes on from NZ_CP155449.1 coordinate 3,431,297, forward strand.
CCCGACTCCGCGATCGACTCGGCGGCCTCGCGGGCGAGGTCGACGGCTGCGCGCAGGGTGGCGTCGGGCTTGACGGCGGGCATCAGATCTCGAGGTCGTCAGCGACTGCGCGCAGCACCTGGGCGACCTTGGAACCGTGGTCCTTGTCCGGGTAGTGACCGCGGCGCAGCGAACTCTGGACCGAGTCCAGGAGGGTGATGACGTCCTCGACGATGACGACCATGTCCTCGGAGGGCTTGCGATCTCGCACCTTGCGGTTCACGGCGACGCTCGCTGCGGGCTCGAGCAGTCGCACGGACAGTGCCTGCGCGCCGCGTCGACCTTCGACGATCCCGAACTCGATGCGAGCACCGTTCTTGAGCGCGGTCACACCCTCGGGGAGCGCGCTTGAGGGCACGAAGACGTCGCCGCCCTCGGTGGGATCGTCGGTGGACACGAATCCGAAGCCCTTCTCGGAGTCGTAGAACTTCACCTTGCCAGTCGGCACGGAGCACCTCTGTGTTTGCTGCGGGTGGTCCGGAGTGCGGGCATCGCATTTCCGGGCTAACCAGCACAGGCTATCTCGGACCACGTATGCCGCGCGCACGCCTTTCGCTTGGCGTCGAAACTCGGTTGGGTGGTGTCGGTCGTCCCTGCGAGAGTTCTCCGGTGAGTGCGACGACCGATCGACCCAAAGTGAGCCTGCGACAGTTCTGGGCGGACCTGCCGACCCCCGGCCGTTGGTTGCTCTCGACGGTCGCGATCCAGACGCTCGGACGCGGTCTGACACTGCCCTTCACCGTCATCTACATCAACGAGGTGCGCGGCATCGGCCTCGGGACCGCCGGCACCCTGCTCGCCCTCATCGCCGTCGTCGCGCTCGTCGTCACCGGTCCCGGCGGCTCCCTCACCGACCGCATCGGCGCGCGCCGCATGCTCATCGCCGGCACGACAGCCCAGCTCGTCGGGTGCACGGTCCTGGCCTTCGCCACAACGGTGCCGATGTTCGTCGTCGGCTTCGTGCTGCTCGGATTCAACTTCGGTGTCTCGTGGCCGGCGTTCAACGCGCTCATCGCATCGGTGGTGTCCGGGCCTCTGCGCCAGCAGTACTTCGGGGTCAACTTCGCCCTCGTCAACCTCGGCATCGGCCTCGGTGGAGTTGTCGGCGGACTCTTCGTCGATGTCAACGAGCCGATGACGTTCACCTACATCTTCCTCGCCGACGCGCTCAGCATGCTTGTCCCGATCGGCCTCCTGATGGGCCCGCTGCGTCACGTGCACGGTCGGGCGAAGCGACCCGAGGGGGCGCCGACAGTCGGCTACCTCAGCCTGCTGCGCCGCCCACCCGTGCTGTGGCTGACCTTCGTCACGTTCCTCTGCACCTTCATCGGCTACGGACAGATCGAGTCGGGGTTCCCGGCGTTCTCACGTCAGGTCGGCGAGGTGTCGACCCGCACCATCGGACTGGCGTTCGCCATCAACACCCTCGTCATCGTCGCGATGCAGTTCACCGTCCTCAAGTACGTCACGGGTCGACGCCGCACGCGCGTCCTGCTCGTCATGGTCGCCGTGTGGATCGCCTCGTGGATCATCCTGTCGGCGGCCGGCATCAGCCCCTCCTCGCTCGGCGCCATGGTCGCCGTCGTGGGGTTCATGGCGGTCTTCGGCTTCGGCGAGATCTTCATGCAGATCGCGATCCCCGCCATCACCAACGACATGGCCGACGATCACATCCGGGGTCGGGCCAACGCGGTGAATGCCGGGGCCTTCCAGGGTGGTGCGATCCTGGGCCCGATCGTGTCGGGGCTGTTGCTCGAGCACGACCTCTCGGGAGTGTTCATCACCGCGATGCTGGCCGGGCTCGTGGTCATGGCCGTGGCGATCTTCTCCCTGGAGCGGCAACTCACCCCGCTCGAGAACGGCGTCACCTCGGGCTGATGCCCCATGTCCCCTGCCACGTCTGACCCGGCGCGAGCTCGAGCAGCGAGTCGCCCGAGTTGAAGGCATCGGCCGGGCAGCTCATCGGCTCGACCGCGATGCCGTGCTCGCCGGCCTGGTCGGCCTCTGCCTTGCCCGAGAAGACCTGCGCCCACGGGAGCGACAGGGCGTCGGCCCACACGTCGACGACCGGGCGGCCGGGCGTTGCGATGGTGACGGTCCAGCGCCCGTCAACGACGTCAAGATCCGTGTATGCCGTGTTCACGCGATGCGTCCCGATCGCCTTCCGCTCACGGAGGTCGGTGACCTCGCCCTCCACAGGGCTCGTCCGGATCGGGAGGAGGCGCTCGTCGACCTCGATGTAGTTCGCGGCCGGCACCGTGATCTCGACGTCGCCCACGGGAGTGTCACCGATGGCGATGTAGGGGTGGGCGCCATAACCGAATGGCGCCGTGCCCTCTCCGACGTTCGTCACGCAGGTCGTGACGGTCAGACCGTCGGGCGCCACGGCATACGTCGTGGTCGACTCGAGGTGCCATTCCCATCCCGGCAACGGGAAGAGTCGGTGACCCACCGTGATCGAGGTGTCAGTGCGCTCCACGAGCCGCCACGGGGCCCAGCGGACGAGGCCGTGGCTCGCGTTGCCGAGGTCGACCTCGGTGAGCGCCAGCTGACGCTCCACGCCGCCAAAGGTGTAGCGGCCGTCGCGGATCCTGTTCGGCCACGGGATGAGCTGCTGGCCGCGCGCGCTCGTGCAGGGGCCATCGCTCTCGTACCCCGCGAGGATGTCCACTCCGTCACGAGTCCAGGTGCGGAGTCCGCCTCCGACCTCGACGACGGTGATTTCGTCGGCGCCGGCCGTGAGCCGCCACTGCTCGCCGGTGGGTGCGGTCTCGTGTGAGCTCATGGCTGACGAATCTACGCGGGACCTGGGGAGCCGTGCGGGACGTACGGTAGGGCAGTGCTGCCCGAGTCTTCTACCCCGATCCGTTCCCTCGCTGATGACATCAGGGGACGATCCGACGAGGAGCTCGCCGCCCTGCTCGCGGCCCGCCCCGACCTCGCCCGGCCCGCACCGAGTGACCTCACTGCTCTCGCCTCTCGCAGCTCGACACGCGCCAGCACCACCAGGGCTGTCGACGGCCTCGACGCCGCACACCTGCACGCCCTCGAGGCCGCAGCCGTGGTGTCGGACGCCGTCACCGCCGAGGCTCTCGCCCGGCTGCTCGACGATGCCGACCTGGACCGGGTCACAACCCTCGTCGACGACCTGTGGCGCCTCGCGCTCGTCTGGCGCGCACCCCACGGCCTCGTCGTCACCCGCACCGCCGCCGATGTCCTCGGCGAGGGTGTTGCCGGGCTTGGGCTCCCGGCCGATGACCTGCCCGGGCCAGCCGCACCCGACGACGAGGCGCTTCGCGCCGAGATCGCCCTCGCGCCGCCGCGAGCCCGCGCCATCCTCGATCGACTGACCTGGGGCCCGTCGGTCGGGATCGTGCCCGCCGCAGATGCCCCCGGGCGTCGCGGCCCCGCCGACGACGGACCCCGCTGGCTGCTCGCCCACGGTCTCGTCCGCGCCGTGGCCGCCGACCAGATCGCCCTGCCTCGCGAGGTCGCGCTGGTGCTGCGAGAGGGTCGCGTGCACCGCAACCCTCAGCTCGAGCCCCCGCAGGTGCCGGGCGCCGAACGCCAGGTCGACCAGGTCGACGCCGCGGCCGGCGCCTCCGCCAGCGAGGTGCTGGCCCTGCTCGACGAACTGCTCGACTCGTGGTCGCAGACGCCCCCGCGCGTCCTGCGCACCGGTGGGCTCGCGGTGCGCGACCTCAAGGCCGCAGCAGCCCAGCTCGACACGTCAGCCGAGCACACGGCATACCTCGTGGAGCTTGCCCTCATCGCCGACCTCGTCGCCGACGACGGCGAAGTCGACCCGCACTGGGTGCCGACCGCTGAGTACGACATCTGGCAGACCGAACCCGGTGGCGAGCGCTGGGCCCGGCTGGCGCTCGCGTGGCTGACCACGACTCGGGCACCGCACCGGGTCGGCAGTCGCACCGACACCTCGGCCGTCATCAACGCGCTCGGAGCCGACGGGCAATGGCCGCCCATCCGCACCCTCCGTCGCGGCGTGCTCGACCTCCTGGCCGCTGTTGACCAGGGCATCGCACCCATCGCCACCGACATCGCCGAGGCCGTGCGGTGGCGTCGGCCACGACGGGTCCCCCGCACCCTCAACGAGGTCGTCGACGCCGTCCTGCGCGAGGCATCCTGGCTCGGCGTGACCGGCCACGGAGCTCTCAGCGTCGGCGGACGCGCCCTGCTCGCCAGTGACGGCGACATCAAGGCTGTCGCCGACTCGATCCACCCGCACCTGCCCGCGCCCGTCGATGCCGTCCTCCTGCAGGCAGACCTCACCGCCATCGCTCCGGGGCCGGTCACGGGATCTCTCGCAGCCTTCCTTCGACTCGTCGCCGACGTCGAGTCGCGCGGCGGCGCCACGGTGCACCGCTTCAGCGAAGACTCGGTCCGCCGTTGTCTCGACACCGGCTGGACGGGCGAGGACATCCTCGCCGGACTGCGTGATGCCAGCAGCACCCCCGTGCCACAACCCCTCGAGTACCTCGTGCGCGACGTCGCGCGCCGCCACGGCACGATCCGCGTGCGCGGCGTGAGCGCCGTCATCCGCAGCGAGGACGAGGGCGGGCTCGACGTCATGCTCGCCAACCGCAAACTCGCCGCCCTGCAGCTGCGCCGCATCGCCCCGACCGTGCTCACGTCGCCGGTCGGCCCCGAGGTCGTGCTCGAGATGCTCCGCGAAGAAGGTTTCGCGCCCGTGACCGAGTCCCCCTCGGGCACGGTGACCGTGCCGACGCGTCCGGTGCGTCGTGCCGTGCGTCAACGGGCCGTCGACCCAGCACTCGTCCAGGCCATGGACCTCGCGCAGCTCGACTCACTCGTCGCGGGCCTGCGCGCGGCTGAATCTGAGGCGAGCACCCGCGCCAGCGTAACGATGGACGGCCGCGCCGGACCCGCCATCCCCGCCAACGACCCGACGACCTCGATGGCCGTGCTCCGCGAGGCCATCGCTGACGGACGAGCAGTGTGGTTGGGCTACTCCGACGGCATCGGTCGCACCCAGCGTGTGCTCTTCTATCCGGAGCGGATCGACGGCGGCCGGGTCTCTGGCGTCAGCGAAGGCGTGACGCGCACCCTCTCGATCCACCGCATCACCGGCGTCGTCGCCGACTGAGGAGACCGACTTATTGCGCAATCCGTCGGGAGGAGCGCAGCGAGGGACGACGGATTGCGCAATAAGTCGGGGGTCAAGAAGGGGTGGTGAGGGCGCGGACCACGGCGGAGGGTGAGGGACGCCCGAGCTGCTGCGCCATCCAGGCACTCGTCTCCAAGAGCGACTCGAGGTCGACGCCGGTGCGCACCCCGGCACCCTCCATGGCCCACACGAGGTCCTCGGTGGCGAGGTTGCCCGTGGCGCTCTCGGCATAGGGACACCCACCGAGACCGCCTGCGCTCGAGTCGACGACGGTCACACCGTGGCGCAGGGCGACGAGGGTGTTGCTCAGGGCCTGACCGTAGGTGTCATGGAAGTGCACTCCGGTGCGCTCGACGCCAATACCCCTGTCCGCCAAGGCATCCAACAACCGCGAAACATGACCTGAGGTCGCGACCCCGATCGTGTCACCGAGCGACAGCTGATCACACCCCAGGTCCATGAGGCGCTCACACACGTCGACGACCTGCTCGACCGGAACCGGACCCTCCCACGGATCTCCGAAGCACATCGAGACGTAGCCCCGGACCCACAGCCCCGCGTCCCGAGCCCGGGTGACGACCGGACGGAACATCTCGATCGACTCGTCGACGGTGCGGTTGAGGTTCTTGCGCGCGAACGTCTCCGTCGCGCTCCCGAAGATCGCGATCGCACCGACTCCAGCCTCGAGGGCGCGGTCGAGACCACGTTCGTTGGGGACGAGTACGGGGCGCTTCGGGCCCCGACCCTCATCACCGAGGAGGTCCAGCACTTCGCTCGCGTCAGCGAGTTGAGGCACCCACTGGGGGTTGACGAACGATGTGGTCTCCACTGTCGCGAGCCCTGCAGCGCCGAGGCGGCGGATGAACTCGGCCTTGACCTCAGCCGGCACGATCGCCTTCTCGTTCTGCAAACCGTCACGCGCCCCGACCTCATAGATCGTGATCTCGGGCGGAAGGGTCGGATCCGCCTCGACCTGCGGCGTGCGCATGCTCATGCCTGATCCTGACACGGGACCGACGTCCCAGTCAGCAGGGCCAGAAGGGCGGACCGGGCCACCGACCCCCCGCTGGGCGGGATACCTTGAGGCCATGAGCGAGAACGACAAGGACCCGCGTTCCGGGGAATTCACGGATCCGACGGCCAGCCCGGACTGGACCGCACCGTCGGGGTCCCAGGACCCGGCGCCGTCCCCGCCCGGAGCCACTGACGCACCGCAGACCTCGCCGACCGAGCAGATCCCGCAGGGCACTCAGGTTCCGCCACCCCCTGCTGTGGATGCGCCCTACTCGCCCAACTACGACGCGCCCTACCAATCGCCGCGTAGCGACAGCAATCCCTACGCCGGCTCGAGCGCGCAGCCGACGAACCCGTATGCCGCGACGCCGCCACCCGCAGGAGATCCCTACGCCGCGCAACAGCCGGCCTACGACCCCTACGCCGCGACCGGCGGGTCGGCACCGCAAGGTGGCTACCCGGCATACAACGCTCCTGGTCAGTGGCAGGCCCCGCCCGCCTACGGTGCGGCGCCGCCCCAGAACACCAGCGCTCTCGTCCTCACGATTCTGTCGGGAATCGGGCTCGTGCTGTGCTGCCAGGTCTTCATGATCGGTTCCCTCATCCTCGGCATCATGGGGCTCACCAAGAACGCGGATGACCCTGAAGGTGCCCGCAAGATGGCGAAGTGGGGCTGGGTCGTCTTCGCGGCGAGCATCGTCCTCAGCATCATCGGCATCGCCATCTTCATTGCCCTCGGTGCATCCGGGGCGCTGGACGGCGGCGGCTACAGCTCCGACTCCGACTACACCTACTGAGGTCGCGTGACTGACGGCGCACTGATTGTCCAGAGCGACAAGACCCTCCTGCTCGAGGTCGACCACCCCAAGTCGGCGGAGGCACGGCGCGCCATCGCACCTTTCGCTGAGCTGGAGCGAGCGCCGGAGCACATCCACACCTATCGCATCACTCCTCTGGGGCTGTGGAACGCACGCGCGGCCGGCCACGATGCGGAGCAGGTCGTCGATGCACTGGTCACGCACAGTCGCTACCCCGTGCCGCATGCCCTGCTCGTCGATGTCGCCGACACGATGGCGCGCTACGGCCGCCTGACGCTCACCAAGGACGGCGATCGTCTCGTCCTGCGCACCACCGACCGCGCCGTGCTCACCGAAGTGTTGCGGCACAAGCGAATCAAGCCCCTCATCGGCGAACGCATCGACGAGGACACGGTCGTCGTGCACCCGAGCGAGCGCGGCCACCTCAAGCAGGAGCTGCTCAAGGTGGGGTGGCCGGCCGAGGACGAGGCAGGCTACGTCGACGGCGAAGCGCACAAGATCACCCTCGACCAGAGCGACGGCTGGACCATGCGCCCCTACCAGGAGCAGGCGGTTGACGGCTTCTGGGACGGCGGCTCGGGCGTCATCGTGCTCCCCTGTGGTGCAGGCAAGACCCTTGTGGGCGCGGGCGCGATGGCCAAGGCGTCGGCGACGACCCTCATCCTCGTCACCAACACGGTCTCGGCGCGTCAGTGGAAGGACGAGCTGATCCGCCGCACGAGCCTCACCGAGGAAGAGATCGGCGAGTACTCCGGTGCCCGCAAGGAGATCCGCCCCGTCACGATCGCGACCTACCAGGTGCTCACCACTCGTCGCAAGGGCGTCTACACGCACCTCGACCTGCTTGACGCCCGCGACTGGGGGCTCGTCGTCTATGACGAGGTGCACCTGCTCCCGGCGCCGATCTTCCGGATGACTGCGGACCTCCAGGCCCGACGCCGATTGGGGCTCACCGCAACGCTGGTGCGCGAGGACGGGCTCGAGTCCGACGTCTTCTCCCTCATTGGCCCGAAGCGTTTCGACGCCCCGTGGAAGGACATCGAGGCGCAGGGCTACATCGCGCCGGCCGACTGCGTCGAAGTGCGAGTCACGCTGCCTGACGGACAGCGCATGGCGTATGCCGTCGCTGAAGCCGAGGACCGCTACCGCCTCGCCTCCTGCTCGGATGCGAAGCTCCCTGTCGTCGAGAAGCTCGTCGAGAAGCACCGAGGCGAACCGACACTCGTCATCGGCCAGTACCTCGACCAGCTCGACGAGCTCTCCACCCGATTGGGTGCCGAGGTCATCACGGGGGCGACCACGGTGACCGAGCGACAGCGGCTCTACAGCGCGTTCCGCGACGGCGAGATCAGCCTGCTCGTCGTCTCGAAGGTCGCCAACTTCTCGATCGACCTGCCCGAGGCCAGCGTCGCCATCCAGGTGTCAGGGACCTTCGGGTCGCGCCAGGAAGAGGCCCAGCGACTTGGTCGCGTCCTGCGGCCCAAGGGCGACGGTCGGACGGCGCACTTCTACACCGTCGTCGCACGGGACACCGTCGACGCCGACTTCGCCGCCCACCGCCAGCGGTTCCTCGCCGAGCAGGGCTACGCCTACCGCATCGTCGACGCCGACGACCTCACCTGAACTTGGTCTGACTCCGATCAGCACCCAAGGGGTGGCAGACGCCTTGGTCACAGGCCATGCAGTCAGACGAAAAGCAAACAGTCCGCCCCCGTGAGATAACCAGTTCTTGGCGAGGCGATCACCTCTGCGTGGTCGCTCGCCAAGAAGTGGACATGTCGAAGGCAGGGATGACCCGGAGCGGACCCGGAGGGTGACCCTGGAAGGTGGGCACCCGGCATACGCCGAGGTTGCGCGTGTGTGAGAGTGGCGCAATGACGCAGCCGCCGCAGGAGAACTCGACCGCACAGCCCACCCGCTTCCGGGTGCGGCAGAAGCTCACGATGATGGTCAACCGCTACGAGGTCCACGGGGTGGGCCCGGATGGCACCGAGGTCGGGCTCTGGGCCTTCGCCGAGCAGAAGCGGATGGCGTTCAAGGAGCAGGTCACCTTCTTTGCCGACTCGGGCAAGAGTCAGCCGGTGTTCGGGTTCAAGGCCCGCACGCGCATGGACCTTGGCGCGACCTACGACATCACCGATGCGACCGGGGCCTCGATCGGCCAGTTCCGCAAGGACTTCGGGAAGTCACTGCTGCGTTCGACGTGGCACCTCACCACTGCCGACGGACGGGTCTCTCTCGGCCAGGAGCGCAACCAGGGCATTGCCATCCTGCGCCGCGTCTGGGGCCTCATCCCGATCATCGGCGACATCCCGGTGCCGTTCCTCTTCCACTTCGACTTCACCCTGCCTGACGGCCAGGTCGTCCTGAGCAGCATGAAGAAGCCGGCGCTGCGTGACGTCTACGAGGTCGAACTCCCGGTCATTGACGGACAGCAGCCGATCGACTGGCGCATCGGCGCAGCCATGTCGGTGGCCCTCGACGCCCTCCAGTCCCGCTAGCCGAATCATGCCACAACTGTGGCATGATTGTGGCATGGCACGGACGCGAGTCAGCACCACGGTCGACGAACAGCTCCTCAGCGCGGCCAGGCGCACCATGCCCGAGGCGCGCGACAGTTCTGTGCTGGAAGCCGCGTTGGAGGCCCTCCTGCGATCCCACCGCAGCGCGGAAGTCGATGCGAGCTACGCCGAGGCCTACTCGCGCACCCCTATCGATCAGCCCGACGAATGGGGCGACTTGGCGAGCTGGCGCTCGGCGGTCAGCTCCCGATGAGCCTCCCCGCCCGCGGTGAGGTCTGGTGGTGCGAGACACCGCAATTCCCCCGTCGTCCGGTCGTGCTCCTGTCTCGATCGGCCGCGGTCCACGGCTTGCGACGTGCGTTGGTCGCACCCTGCACCACGACCGTTCGAGACCTCCCCAGCGAGGTGGTGCTGACGCCGGAGAACGACCCTGTCCCGCGCCCATGCGTTGCGAACCTGGACTCAGTCGAGTCGGTGTCCGTCGCCCTGCTGGTTGAACGGCTCGGTCGCCTCAGTGACATGCGCATGCAGGAGATGTGCCGGGCATTGGGAATTGCCGTCGACTGCGCCTGATCGCACCGCTCGACGAGTCCGGGTCTCGCCGGCCTCACCGCGTCACTGATCGTGATCAGCCTTCACTGTCGTGCCGGGCGGCAACGTGACGCCGGGTTCTCCGTCTGCGTTGATCCGGGCCTGGATGGCGTCGCCCAGACCAAGGACCTCGAAGTAGGTCGTAGACCGGCCATCACTCCATTCGACGGTGAGCAACTTGCCCCGACGGGGACGAGTGACCCGTGCGATCGGCTTCCCCGGCCGAAGTGAACCAAGCCTCCAGGACCTCAGGCGAGCCACACCGAAGGGCGCGATCATCAGAGCCAGCCACAGCCCCACGGCCGCAGGAAGCAACTCGAGCGTGGATCGAGCTGACCTCCACGCGTCCAGGGCCATGACCCGTTGCGGATCGGCGGGGTCGTAGACGACGACGGGAGTCTCTCTCAGGGAGTTATGGGGGTCCACGAGCCAGGCATCTACGGTGTGCCCGTCCACCTCGAACCGCACCTTGGAGCGATCAACGTCGCCTCGACTGTCCGCGTCGACGAAACTCACCGACTCCGCAGAGGCCTGCATGGGACTGTCCCCGAGGATCAATGCAGGCACACGAGTGTCGATGACGAACGTCAGCCCCACCAACACGGCGATCCATCCCACGGTCGCAATGCTCCACAACCATGTCGGCTGGAGCAGTGGCCACCGTCGTCGGCCGCGCTCAATGTCGGCTTGCCGCGCGCTGGCGCGGGTGACGAAAAAGGTGACGAGGCCTAGCAAGCCCACGAGCAGCCACAACCCGATGGCCCACCGAACATTGCCCGAAAGGAAGGCTGGCGGGATGCCGGAGACATACCAGACGAGGGCGATCGCGGCGAGGAGTCCCAGGCTCGAGGCAAGGCGACCGGCGATCTGATTCAGCGCTCGCGCCTGCTCGGCCGTGTCTCGCTCCCCCGGGTTCACAACGCCGAGCCTAGGGCGAACCCAACGCAACAGGTGGGGCATTGCGGAGGCAAGCACACGGCATACATCCAGCGAACTCCCAGATTCTGGGGCGACACTGAGCGAGTGACTGCACCCAACGCGACCCCCGAGGCCACACTGCTCGTCGTCGAGGACGAGCCCAACATCCGTGAGCTCCTCGCGACCTCGCTGCGTTTCGCCGGCTTCGAGGTCGTCACGGCTGCCACCGGCGGCGAGGCCGTCAAGCTCGCCGACCAGCACCACCCGGACCTGTGCGTTCTCGACGTGATGCTGCCCGACATGGACGGCTTCGCCGTGACCCGCAAGCTGCGTGAGTCCGGACGCCGTCTCCCCATCGTCTTCGTCACCGCGCGTGACTCGGTCGATGACAAGATCACGGGCCTCACCGTCGGCGGAGACGACTACGTCACCAAGCCGTTCAGCCTCGAAGAGGTCGTCGCCCGCATCCGCGCTGTCTTGCGACGCACCCGCGGGGACCTCGACGACAGCTCGGCCCTGCACTTCGAGGACCTCGAACTCGACGAGGACAGCCACGAGGTGCGCCGCGCCGGTCGGGTCATCGAGACGAGCCCGACCGAGTTCAAGCTCCTGCGCTACCTCATGCTCAACCCCAACCGCGTGTTGTCGAAGGCGCAGATCCTCGATCACGTGTGGGAGTACGACTTCCGCGGCGAGAGCGGCATCGTCGAGTCCTACATCTCCTACCTCCGTCGCAAGATCGACACCGAGGGCCAGCCTGCGCTGATCCACACCAAGCGCGGTGTCGGCTACGTGCTTCGCCTTCCCCCGCAGGGCTGATGGCCAGCACCCCCGGCACTCAGGCGGTCGTGCGCCGCCTCGAGGCAATGCCCTTGCGCGTGCGGCTTGTCACGATCGTGCTGCTCGTCCTCACGGCCGCGCTGCTCTTCTCGAACCTCGCCACGGCCTACCTCATGCAGCGCGACCTCATGGGACGGATCGACGAGGAGCTGCGCAGCGTGGCCGCGCCCGTGGCCAGCCAAGCGATCGATGAGCTCCGCAAGCGAGACGTGGACGCGACGCCCACCAACTACGCCTTCGTCCTCTTCCCCGTCAATGGGGAGGCGACGACGGTCAACCCGACCGGCGAGAGCCAGCACCCGGCCGTGCCGCGCCTCGCCCTGAACGACCTCCGGGTGACGACAAGTCGCCCCTTCACGGTGAAGTCCATCGATGGCGAGATGTCATGGCGCTTCATCGCTGGCACGGTCGACGAGAACAGGGGGACCTTTGCGGTCGGTGTCCCGCTTCGCTCGGTGAAGCACACGGTGACGCGGCTTCTCGTGACGACGGGTGCGCTCAGTGCTTTCGTTCTCGCCGGTTCGGCACTGCTCGGCTGGTATGCCGTCCGCCGGGCTTTCCGTCCCCTCAACCAGATCGAGGACACGGCCGCTGCCATCGCTGGCGGCGACCTGACCAAGCGCATCCCGATGCGGGCTGCCGAGGACGAGGTGACGTCGCTGTCGCGCAGCCTCAACGCGATGCTCGCCCAGATCGAGACGTCCTTCGCGGTGCGGGAAGCATCGGAGGACCGCATGCGGCAGTTCGTCGCCGACGCCAGCCATGAGCTCCGCACTCCCCTGGCGACGGTCCGCGGCTACGCCGAGCTGCACCGGCAGGGCGCCCTTTCGAGCACCGACGACACCCGCGCAGCGATGGAGCGCATCGAGTCCGAGTCCACTCGGATGAGCGGACTCGTCGAGGACCTCCTCACCCTGGCGCGGCTCGACGAGGAACCCACGACCGCGATGGGCGAGGTCGACCTCACCGTCCTCGCCGCCGACGCCACGTCCGATGCCCGCGTGCGCGCCGGTGGTCGGCGGATCACCCTCACCGGCCTGGGCGGGCCGCTCGACCCGACCGTGGTCTGGGGGTCCGAGTCGAGACTCCGGCAGGTGGTGACGAACCTCGTTGCCAACGCCGTCCGGCATACCCCGCAGGGAACCCCGATCGAACTGGCCGTCGGCATGGACAGCACCGACGGTGTCGTCGAGGTGCGCGACCACGGTGACGGAATCCCTTCTGGCACAGCGCATCGCGTGTTCGAGCGGTTCTATCGCGCCGACCCCTCGCGTGGTCGCAGCGCCGGTGGCGGCAACGGTCTCGGGCTCGCCATCGTCGCGGCCATCGTGGCCGCACACCACGGTCGGGTCGGCGTCCAGGAGACCCCTGGAGGAGGCGCAACGTTCGTCGTGCGCATACCCACAGGCCCCTCACAGGCCAGGTCCAGCGGCTCTTGATGTGGAGGCGCTTGAGTGTCTAGTGCCAGCCCGACGAAGGAGACGCAGATGAGCAGCAACGAACCAGGACAGACCGGACCGTCGACCAGCACCACCCCCGACACCCCGGCTCACCAGGACGGAGCAGTGACCCAGGCGCTCCCGCAGCATGCCGCTCTGACGGCTCCTTCGTCGCAGCCCGGCCACGACGCGCCGACCACGTGGTACGGCGCCCACGAACCCGCCGGGCCGGTGTTCCCCCCGCCTCCGGTCCCCGGGGCAGCCCCGCAGAACCCTGAACCGCAGCCTCGCCAGCGGCGTCGGGTGGGGGAACTCTTTGCGGTGGCTGCACTCACTGCCGCCCTCGCATCGGGCGGCACGTACGCCGCGACCCAGCTGGGGTCGCAGGATTCGCAGAACCCCTCCTCCGCGGCTTCCTCCTCCAGTCTGGGTCGCGGCGCATCGACCGCACCCGTCTCGCAGACCGACTCGCAGGCACCGAATTGGACCGCCACGGCCGCCGCGGTCTCACCCAGCGTCGTCGCGATCAAGACCGACAGCGGGGAGGGCTCGGGCGTCATCATCGACGACTCCGGTCACGTGCTCACCAACAACCACGTCGTCGCCGGCGCCGAGGAGCTCACCGTCACTCTCTCGGACGGCCGGGCTTTCAAGGCCAAGATCCAGGGCACCGACCCGTCCACTGACCTCGCTGTAGTGACGATCGAGAGTGCACCCAAAGACCTCGAGCCCATCTCGATCGGTGACTCAGACGCCCTCAAGGTCGGCGATCCGGTCATGGCCGTCGGCAACCCGCTCGGACTTGCGGGCACCGTGACGACCGGCATCGTGAGTGCCCTCAACCGTCCGGTCACGACCGACGCCGCACAGGAGCAGCAGCCGCAGGGTCAGAATCCCTTCGGCAACCAGCAGCCTCAGCAGCAGCAGTCGAGCAGCGAACCCGTGGTCACCAACGCCATCCAGACCTCGGCCGCAATCAACCCCGGCAACAGTGGCGGTGCGCTCGTCAACGCCAACGGGCAGCTCGTCGGGATCAACTCCTCGATCGCGTCCCTCGGATCCTCGAGCGGGTCGAGCGGCAACATCGGCATCGGTTTTGCCATCCCCGCCAATGAGGCCGCGTCCATCGCCGATCAGCTCATCAAGGACGGCAAGGCTGTGCACGCCTACCTCGGTGTCGCACCGGTCGACGGCTCTGCCTCCGACGGCAACGCCACCCGCGCCGGAGCCGAGATCAAGACCGTCTCGCCCGACACTCCGGCCGCCAAGGCAGGGCTCAAGGTCGGCGACGTCGTCACCGCGGTGAACGGCGAAGGCGTCGAGTCGGCGGAGTCGCTCGTTGCCCACATCCGCGAATACGCCGTCGGCGACACCGTGAAGCTCACGGTGCTGCGCGACAACAAGAGCCAAGAGCTCTCCGCGACCCTCGCCACCGTTCCGACGGGCTGACCACGAGTGACCACCAACTGACCTCAACAGCAAGCGACGGTGGGTCCGAACAGGGACGGACCCCACAACCGACCACTCAGCGCACCCGCCCGATCTGAGTGATCCGGTGAGTACCCCGACTCATGGAGTCGGGGTACTTGTCGTTCCACCCTGTAACCATGACCAATCAGCTGCAGGACGTGCGGCGCCTCGAGGGTGAGTTCGCCGACGCGATGAACCGGATGTATGCCGTGGGCAACGGGCTCGCCCGGATGCGCGCTTCCCTTGAGATGGACGACGTGACGCGGGCGGCTCCGGCTGCGACGGCCGCGACCTCGCCCATCGCCATCACACCTGTCGCCAGCACTCCCATCGCCAGCCCTGCGATGGCCGCAGGGCCTGCTCGGACTGCGCCTCCCGCACCGGCGCAGGCTCCCCCGCGCGTGCCGATGCAGCCTCCTGTCCCGTCGTGGTGGCAGCGCGAAGGCGCGGTCACTCGCATCCTCGCGGTGGCCGGCGCCGTCGTCACCCTCGTCGGCATCGCGATGCTGCTCGCTCTGGCGATGCAACAGGGCTGGTTCGTTCCGGAGCTGCGCGTGGGGCTCGGCGTCCTGCTCGCGGTCGCTCTCGTCGTGGCGGGCCACGTCGTCCGGGCTCGCGAGGCGTCGCGTGATCGCTTCAGTGCCGCTCCGGTCGCCCTTGCGGCCACGGGGTATGCCGCGGGCTACCTCGACGTCGTCGCCGTCACCACCGTCTATGGCTGGGTTCCGCAGGTGGCGGGCCTGGCGATTGCTGCCGTCGTGGCCGTCACCGGACTGCTCCTGGCCCGCCGTTGGGACAGCCAGCTCCTCGCGGTCCTCACGGTCCTCGGCGCCACCCTCCTTGCGCCCGCGGTGACCGAGGAGCTGGGCAACGAGGTGTCCCTCTTCGTTGTCGTCCTCTCCGCCGCAGCCTTGCTCGCTCGCGGCGACCGCGGGTGGCCGATGCTGGCCGTGGCCCGCACCATCCCTGCAAGTGGCCTGGTCCTGCTGGGCATCGCGGTGGCCGAAGGTGATGGCGCTCCGTCCAAGATCGCGATCGGCGCCGCTGCCGTGCTGACCGGCCTCGCTCTCGTCGGTGCGGTCTCGGCTGGGCGGCACCACCGTCAGGACCTCGTCGGCAGCGCCACGGTGGCAGCAGCCACCATCGCGCTCCTCGTCGCCTTCGGCGTGCACGGCGAGACGTTGCGCACCACGGGATACGCCCTCATGGCAGTCACCTTCGCGGTGGCGCTGGCCGTGACGTCGCGCTCCCCCATCGGCCCGGTTCCCACGCCGCTTGCCACGACCATCGGTGCGATCTCGGGTGTCTCTGCCCTCTTCGCCGTGATGAGCGGGGCGCCTGAGCGCTGGGTGGTCACGGGCATTCTCATCACAGCTCTCGGGTATGCCGCAGCGGCCATCACGACGCGTTCTCGCGTCACGCTGTGGGTTGCCTCAGGGACCGCTGTTGTCGCGTCGATCGCCTACCTCACCCATCCGACGGCGTACTTCGAGCTGGGCATGGCCCGCGACCACGACGCCACGACCGCCCTCCTCGACAGTCTCTTGGCCGGCGGCATCGCGGCCCTCGGCGCCTGGGGCGTAGATGTCGTGCGCGGCATCCCGGCCCGCATCCGCCGGCTCGCCCGCATCGCGGCACTGATCGCAGGGCTCGCCACGTCGGCGGTGGCCGTGATCTCCATCGGCCTGCTCGTGGGCGACGCGTTCGGGGCCACGTCTGCTGGCTTCCTCGCCGGTCATGCGCTCGCCACCGTGCTGTGGATGCTCACCTCCGCCTGGTTGCTCGTGCGAGGCCTGCAGTCGGAGGCGCACAGGGCGCTGTCCCTGCGGCTGGGACTCGGCCTCGCGGCCGTCAGCGTCGCAAAGCTGTTCCTCTTCGACCTCGCCACCCTCGACGGGGTGTGGCGGGTGGTGGCGTTCATCGTCACCGGACTTCTTCTCCTCGCCAGCGGGACGGCATACGCCAAGGCTCTGGACCGGACGCGACCGCCGACGGCGGCCGCCTGACAGACTGCCCGCATGCTGCGGGACGAGGTGTGGGACGAGGCCGTGCGGGCCGTCAGGGGTGACGCGCACGGCCTCGTCTCCGTTCGTGACGACGTGCTGGGGCGGTGGTCCGAGGCGCATCGCGGCTATCACGACCTGCGTCATCTCGATGAAGTCGTCGATGCACTGGCCGAGCTGCGCGACGGTGCCATCGACGGCGCCATCGAGTGGGCCAGCGTGGTGTTTGCCGCGTGGTTCCACGACGCCATCTACGACATCACGACAGCAGCCGAGAACGAACGTCGCAGCGCCGAGCTTGCGCGAACAGCGTTGTCCGCCAATGGCATCGGGATCGACGTGGTCGGCGCGGTCGTTGCCCTGATAGAGGCTTCTGAGGTGCACGACGTCCACGAAACTCGCGGCCCGCAGGCGGTGTTCCATGACGCTGACCTGTGGATCCTTGCCGCACCGGTGGAACGGTTCGACGACTACTGCGCAGACGTCCGGAGGGAGTATGCCGCCGTGCCCGACGAGGCATACGCCCAAGCCCGCGCTGCGATCCTGGCCCCGTTCTTTGATCGCGAGGCGGTCTATCGCACGGCACATGCCCGCCGCGAATGGGAGTCTGCCGCTCGCTCCAACCTCAGGCGTGAGCTGAGCCGACTGGGCTGAGCCTCCGCAACTGCTCACCCTCCCATTCGCAGACCACCAAGGGTGCCGTGTTGCACCACACGGCCGGAACGAACACCTACACAGCGTCCCAGTCGGCGGCCATCGTGCGGGGCGTGTACGCCTACCACACCAACAGTTTGGGTTGGTGCGACATCGGCTACCACATGCTTGGTCGACAAGTACGGGCAGATCTTCGAGGGTCGCTACGGGCGCCTCGACCGTCCGGTGACCGGCGCCCACGCTCTCGGGTTCAACACCGACACCTTTGGCGTCTCGGTTCTCGGCAGCCACGACAGCGCCACCCCGACCGCGGCCGCTCTTGACGCTGTCTCCACAGCGATGGCCTGGCGGCTTCGCATGTTCTATGTCGGGGCTGCTGATCGCACCACCTTGGTGAGCGCGGACAGTGGGTCGCGTGACCCCGAAGGCACGAGCGTGAGTCTGCCGACGATCATCGGCCATCGTGACGTCAACACGACGGCCTGCCCGGGAAACCACCTGTGGACGCGCCAGGCGTCTCTGCGCACCGCCACGGCCGCCCACAGGACCACACCACGAGCACGATCTACAAGCGGTGGGTCGCACCCGGTGGCGCCAGCGGACGGCTCGGCACCGTCTCACGTGGAGGGGCCATGTCGCCGATCGGCTACCGCACGATCTTCAATGGCGGCAGCCTGTGTCGCAGGCGGCGCGATGCACGAATTGAGCGATGTATTCAGCACCTATTACGAGGATCTTGGCGGCCCGGCCAGCTGGGGAAGGCCGGTGAGCAGCAGTATCCCCGTGGGTGGGGGGCAGCGAATCGACACCGTCGGTGGCTTCACCCTGACGTGGGCACCGAACATCGGCACCCGCCGCACCAACGGCGCGCCCCGCACCTACTGGCTCTCACGAGGCGGCCCCACCGGCGATCTCGGCTTCCCGCGGACGGAGATGAG
This sequence comes from Knoellia sp. S7-12, assembly GCF_040518285.1. Classification (GTDB taxonomy): domain Bacteria; phylum Actinomycetota; class Actinomycetes; order Actinomycetales; family Dermatophilaceae; genus Knoellia. Next base: position 3,449,689 of record NZ_CP155449.1, read on the forward strand.
CATGCCGACGAGCGCGGGCTACGTCCAGGACTTCACCCAGGGGGCGGTGTACTACAAGTACGCCGAGGGCGCGCACGCCGTCACCGGTCCGCTCCTCACCTACTTCCGTGCGGTGGGCGGGCCCGCGTCGCCCTATGGCTATCCGAGCGCAGACGCCTTGCGAGTCAGCACGGGATGAAAGCTCCAGTGAGACACAGCGCTTCGAGCACGGGCTGGTCACCTACAACAAGGCCTCGGGAACGTTCACGGTGACCTGACTTCGGCCGCGCCTCCCGAGAAGCGTTGCAGCAGACGGTCGACGATGATGCCCAGGCCCCCAGCCAGCGCGATGCCACCGATCGCTCCCAGGAGCGGGTTGTCCTTCACCCAGTGGCCAGCCAGCGCGCCGATCGCCACTGAGTAGGCCGCCCAGCTCACCGCTGCCAGCCCCGACAGCAGAACGAATCGCCTGTGCCCGAACGTGCCAGCGCCCGCCGTGACGTTGACGGCGACCCGCCCCACCGGGATGTATCGCGCGACGACAATCGCCAGACCACCGCGTCGGTCGAGCTCACGTTCACCCCTGAGGAAGGCCTGGCGCAGCTTGGGCCGTGGGCTGTCGCGCAGCCCTCGAAGACGAGACCGCCTCGCCAGGAGGAAGGTGAGGTTGTCGCCGAGGAAGGCACCCAGCGCGGCCACGGCGCCGAGGGCGAGCAGGTGCGGGGAACCGCTCGCCACACCAAACGCCGCGAGGGTGATGACGACGGACTCACTCGGCACCGGCGGCAGGACAGCATCGAAGGTCGCCAGGAGGAAGAGAGCCGGAAGCACCCACATCGCCGCGGCGTTCTGCTCGATGAGGGTGTTGATGGTCTCAAACACGCGAATCTCCCCTTGGGACAGGGACGTTGAGACCGGCGAGGCGCCGGTCAACCTGTCTCTGCCAGCCTATGAGCGCCGCGGTTGACCGACCATGGGGTGGATCCCCCGCTCGGCCCTGAGCTCGCCCGGGGGTCTCTAGGGGTGCGCGTGCGCCTGACCCTGTGCGTGGGGATTGATGAGCGGCCACCAGTGTCGCTCCCCCAGCTCGGCGACTTGGCTCTCAGGGGGCAGCACGATGCCCGTCGTCACCGCGCCGCCATCGGCCGCCACGCTGTAGACGGCGAAGCAGGCCGTCGGGGTCGGCCACGGATAGGCGGCATCGGGGTGTGGCACGACATTGCGCACGTAGCCCAGAAGAGCCGCGCCGCCGACCGGGACGCCGACGGTGTCGCCGAGCATCCGGAGCGCTTCCTCGACACCTTCTCCCTCGCCAACCGCCCGACCGGGGAGGTCCAGCCCACGACCGTCGGCGCGCTCGATGACGAGCAGACCGCCGGAGGCGTGAATGGCCGCGCGCACGACGACGGTGTTCGGCGGCGGGTTGTCCTGACGTGAGGCAATGACGTCGGCCCGACTCCCCGGTGGCAGCCACGGCGCCTCCGGCGTGCTCTCCACGACGCGCTCGTGCTTGCGCTTCGAGATACGAAGTCCGCTGTCCCGCAGGCGTTTCAACAGGTCTCTCCCGCCAAGGGGGACGGCACCCGCAGCGACGACCGCGGCATACCTCTCCTCGGGGATGTCGTAGTGGTCCCCCTCGAAGCCCTGCCTCGGGATGCCGGCGCGGGCGGCAAAGGCATGCAGCTCCTCGAACGAGGTGTCACTCACAAGGTGCGACCAGAGGCGACCGTGAGCCGGCCACGCGGGCGGGTCGATGAGGAGCATCCAGCGATCGTATGCCGTGCGTCGCACCCGGGCCTGTGGACAACTTCACGGCGGATTTCACGATTCTCCCTACCGTCGTGGGCAGTGGTCACACACCGGGTGTGACGCCAACGAAGGGGACCAGACATGGCAGCCCAGTTCCAGGTCGACACCGAGCGCATCCAGGCCGCCTCCGGTGACATCGCCCGCATCTCGAGTGAGATCGAAGGTCAGGTCGCACAGATGCTGACCAAGCTCACGGCCCTGCAGGACGCATGGAAGGGCGGAGCAGCGACCCAGTTCCACGGCGTCGTCACCCAGTGGCAGGGCACCCAGCGCCAGGTCCAGACCTCGCTCGACTCCGTGGGCCAGGTGCTCGCCGCAGCGGGTGCGCAGTACGCCGAGACCGAGGCTCAGAACATGCGCATGTTCGCCTGAGACCCCGAGATCCCGAGACCCCGGCGGCGGGCGCGACTCCCCTGAAGTAGCGCCCACCGTCGGTTGCTCACGCCCTACTCGGCGGTGACGGCCCTGAGGATGTCGAGCTTCGAGGCCCGCCAACCCGGCCACCACGCCGCGAGGATCCCGACCAGACCTGCCAGGCCGACGAAGAGCGCGAGCTGCGGCCACGGGATGGACAGGACGTCGATGCCGTCGTCGCTCAGTGAGCGCTGCAGTGCGATCCCGAAGACCACGCCCAGACCGATGCCCAGCGCGGCGCCGAGCAGAGCGATGACGATCGACTCGAGCCGGAGCATCCGCTTGAGCTGACGGCGACTCAGGCCCACGGCCCGCAACAGTCCGATCTCTCGGGTGCGCTCGATCACCGACAGCGCGAGGGTGTTGATGATGCCGAGGATCGCGATGATGACGGCCAGCCCGAGCAGCGCATAGATCAGGTAGAGCATCTGGTTGATCTGGCTGCGCTGCTCGTCCGCGAACTCGGCCTGATCCTTCACCGAGACGATGGGCAGGTCGGCGACCTTGGCCTCGAGCGCAGCTCCGACCCGCTCCCGTGAGGCTCCGGGCTCTATCCCGACGAACGCGAAGTTGTCGGTCTGCGCGGAGCCCAACGACTTCAGACTGTCCAGCGTCACGAGATAGTCGGTCCCGACGAAGGATGACTTCTCGAAGACGCTCGTCACGGTGAACGGGACAGTCGTCGTCCCGCGCACCAGCGTGACGGTGTCTCCCAGCGCCTGGGTGCCCGCCGCAATGACGTCGGTCGAGACCGCCAACGACCCGGCCTTCAGGTCCCCGAGGTTGCCCTCCACGACCCTGAGGCCGAGTACGGATCCGAGCTGTCGCGCCTCCCCGGCCATGACGGTCTCCTCGGAGCCGTCGACCTTGGGTCGATCGAACCGGAAGGACGCCACATCCGCAACGCCCGGCACGGATCGCATCTCCTGCGCGATGGCCGGCGAGAAGGGAATCCCCACCGCGCTCGAGACGACGAAGTCGGACACGAACTCAGCCTCGATGGCCTTGTCGATGCTCGCCTTCGCGCTGGCTCCGAAGACCGCCATCATCGACACGAGGGTCACGCCGATCATCAGCGCGGAGGCCGTGGCCGCTGTGCGCCGCGGGTTGCGTTGCGCGTTCTGCTGCGCCATGAGGCCGACGGCGCCGAACACCTGGCGATAGATCCAGCCGATACCGGCGATGACCGGTCGCCCGACGAGCGGGCTGATGAGGGCGACCCCGAGGACGACCCCGAGGATGCCGACGCCGACCCAGTAGGTCGGGCGTGGAACATCGACGAACAGTCCCGTGACGAGGAGTGCCGCGCCCACGATCGTGAGCAGACCACCCACGAGGATGCGCCCGCGCATGCCGCTCTCCGCGAGCACGGCGTCATCGCGCATCGCCGCGACCGGCGGAACCTTGCCCGCCTTGCGAGCCGGAAGGTATGCCGCGACGAGAGTCACGAGGAGACCGACGACGAGCGAGACCACCACCGTGCGCGGGGTGATGATGAGCGACTGCCCGCTGAGGTCCAGCCCGAACCGACCGAAGAGGACGCGGATGCCCATGGCGATCACGATGCCGAGCCCCAGACCGATGATCGATCCAATGAGCCCGATGACCATCGCCTCGAAGAGGACCGATCGCGCCACCTGACGTCGGGTCGACCCCAACGCCCGGAACAGCGCGAGCTCACGAGAGCGCTGGGCGACGAGGATGCTGAACGTGTTGACGATGAGGAAGGAGCCGACGACCAGCGCCACCCCGGCAAAGATCAGCAGGAACGTCGTGATGAAACCGAGCGCCTCCTGGATGTCACTCGCGGCTGCCTTGGCGGCTGCCTTGGCGGCCGCGTCGCCGGTGACTGCCTCGACGCCCTCGGGGAGCTTGGGCGCCACGGCATCGCGCAGCTGCTCCTGGCTGGTGCCGGGCGCTGCCGTCACCCAGATGTCGGTGTAGGCGTCCTTGCCCTCCATGAAGAGGGAGCGGGCCTGCGCCGTGTCGAAGATGGACAGGCTCGCACCGGCAAGCCCGCCGTCCATCGTTGCGATGCCGACGAGCCTGGCCCGGATTCTCGGCTCGGTGCCCGAGCTGACGATGTTGACCTGCTCGCCGATGAGGTAGCCCGCCTTGTCCGCGGTCTTGTCGTCGAGGACGACCTCGGCCGGTCCCTTGGGCCAGCGGCCGGCATCGAGCGTCAGCGGCTCCAGCCCCTTGGCAGCCGGTCCACCGGTGTGGTTGAGCCCGAGCCCCGGCGGGCCGAAGCCGCCGATGAGCTTGCCGTTCTTCCCCACGACGAAAGTGCCGAAGTTCGTGATGTTGCCGTCGACCCGGGCGGCACCCTCGACGCCCGCGAGCTCCTTCACGAGCGGTCCCGGGAGCGTTGCGGTCGAGGGTTGCTGCTCGATGTCTGCATCCCCGGCCACCGGACGCACGACGACGTCACCGACCGAGCCGTTCATGATCGAGTCGAAACTCTTGCCGAGGGTGTCGGTGAAGACGAAGGACCCGGCGACGAAGGCGACGCCGAGGATGATCGCGAAGGCGCTCATGAACAGCCGCAGCTTGCGGGCCATGAGGCTCTTCCAACTGGCACGGAGCATGGTCAGCCCGCCACGAACGAGTCGATGTTCTTCATCGTCTCGAGGATGAGCTCGGGCGTTGGCTCACGCAGCTCGGTGACGATCTTGCCGTCGGCGAGGAAGACCACGCGGTCGGTGCAGCTGGCTGCACCCGGGTCGTGGGTGACCATGACGATCGTCTGTCCGAACTCGTCGACGGAGCGACGCAGGAATCCGAGCACCTCGGCGCCCGAGGTCGAGTCAAGGTTGCCGGTGGGCTCATCGGCGAAGATGATCTCGGGCCGACTCACGAGTGCCCGGGCGCAGGCCACACGCTGCTGCTGACCACCCGAGAGCTCACCGGGCCGGTGACCCAACCGGTCGGCGAGCCCGATCGTCGAGATCACTTGGTCGAACCAGGCACGGTCCGGCTTGCGCCCGGCGATCGACAGCGGCAGGAGGATGTTCTCCTCCGCGCTGAGCGTCGGGATGAGGTTGAACGACTGGAAGACGAAACCGATGTGGTCGCGCCGGACCTTGGTCAGGTCCTTCTCCTTGAGTGCGGTGAGCTCGATGTCGCCGAGGTGCACCGAACCGCGTGTCACCGAGTCCAGCCCGGCCGCACAGTGCATGAGGGTGGATTTGCCGGAGCCGGACGGGCCCATGATCGCAGTGAACTCGCGACGGTTGAGGTCGAGGCTCACACCTTTGAGGGCTGTGACGGCGGTGTCGCCGGAGCCATAGGTCTTGACGAGGTCGGTGACACGAGCGGCAGCCCGAGCCGGAGCGGTGATGTCGCGGCGTTCGGGAGCGAGGTCAGTGGTCATGGTGATCACGCTAGGTGGGCGAACGGCATACGCGCTGTGGGTTTTTCCACCCAGCCGACCCTGAGATGTCCCCGGGCACTCAGGGTCCCGGGTCACCGTCCGCACTGGTGCCCGACATCGTCAAGCTGAATCGGTCATGGTCGCGGTTCGTGACCCTTCGACCCCCAGCCACCGCACCGGGTCGTCGATGACGCGCTGGAGCTGCAGGTAGGCCGCACCCAAGGCAGCCGGCGCCGGGTGCGGCTCGGCGGCCCGAACCGTGGGTGGTGCCCACGCGGACGACAGGACCCGCTGGTGCAGGGTCTCCTCGACTTGGGGCCGGACGAGCTCAGCGACCTCTCGCAGATCTCCGCCGAGGACGACCACGGGGACATCGACGACGTTGATGACCGCCGAGAGCGCGTGACCAAGGGCCCATGCGGCGCTCTCGACTGCGGACACCGCCAGCGCATCACCGTCGCGGGCGCGCGCAGCGAGTTCGGCGGCGGTGGCGTCCGGAGACAGACCGGCGGCGGCAAGCAGGGCGCGCGTGCCGGCATACAACTCAAGACACCCGGTCGACCCACAGACGCACGAGGGACCGTGAGGGTCCACGCTCACGTGGCCGATCTCGCCGGCCCAGCCGTGACGACCGGGGAGCGGCTGGCCGTCGATGACGATGGCCCCACCGATGCCGATCTCGCCGGAGAGGTGGATGAAGTCGATCAGGCCGCTGGAGTGTCCCGGCCGGTCGAGGCTCACGGCTGCGGCAGCGAGTTCGGCCTCGTTGCCCACGGTGAGTGGTCCCGCGCCGAGCGATTGTGTGTCGAGGTAGTCGCAGAGGGTGACGTCGGACCAGTCGAGGTTGGGCGCGCGCAGCAGCAACCCGTCGTCACTGGTGACGATGCCGGGGACGGCAAGGCCAGAACCCACGATGCGCAGCCCGGTGGGAGCGGCCTTCAGTGCCTCTGAGCCGAGGGACCTCAGACGCGAAAGCACCTCTGCCGGAACGGATTTCGTGAAGTCGCCCGTCTCGATACGTTCGACGAGGACCTCTCCCGAGAGGTCGACGACCAGGGCTGCGAGGTGTCCGACGTTGACCTGCAGTCCGAGTGCCGCAAGGTGCCCGGCCCGAGCTGCGAGTGGCGTGCCGGGACGCCCTCGGCGGACACCTGACCGTTCACCCGCGCCGTGGGACGTGGCTTCCTGTTCCGCGAGCACCCCACCGTTGAGCAGATCGTCGACGAGACGCGACGCGGTCGCACGGGTCACCCCCATCGCTGTGGCCACGTCGGATCGCGTGGGTGGCATCTCGGCGGCAAGGACGGTGGCCACGACCCGCGCAAGGTTGGCGGCCCGGACTCCCGCCAGGGCCACGGACGCTGGACCGGCAGCAGCGTTGCGGCGGGCAGGAAGGGATGTCGGCACCTCTTGACAGTAGCGCGAACCACTCATTAGTTTTGCTACAAAACACTAAGGAGTCCCCCATGACAACGACGTCATCCACCTCCACCCCGACCCCCGAGGACAAGTTCTCGTTCGGCCTCTGGACGGTGGGCTGGACCGGCATCGACCCCTTCGGGTCCGCCTCCCGCCCGGCCCTCGAGCCGTGGGACTACGTCAAGGAGCTCGCTGAGCTCGGCGTCTGGGGCATCACGTTCCACGACAACGACGTCTTCCCGTTCGACGCCGACGAGAAGACTCGCAACGAGCGCGTTGGCCGCCTCGCGCAGGCCACCCAGGACGCCGGTCTCGTCATCGAGATGGTCACGACGAACACCTTCAGCCACCCCGTCTTCAAGGACGGCGGACTCACGAGCAACGACCGCGGAGTGCGGCGCTTCGGGCTGCGCAAGGTGCTCGGCGCGGTCGACATCGCCGCCGAGCTCGGCGCCGACACCTTCGTCATGTGGGGCGGTCGCGAGGGCAGCGAGTACGACGGCAGCAAGGATCTCCACGCCGCATTCGACCGCTACAGGGAGGGCCTCGACACCGTCGCCGGCTACATCAAGGACAAGGGTTACGGCCTCAAGATCGCGCTCGAGCCCAAGCCCAACGAGCCTCGCGGTGACATCCTCCTGCCGACCGTCGGCCACGCTCTCGCGATGATCGCGGAGCTCGAGCACGGTGACATCGTCGGCCTGAACCCCGAGACCGGTCATGAGCAGATGGCCAACCTCAACTACACCCACCAGCTGGCGCAGGCCCTGTGGAGCGGCAAGCTCTTCCACATCGACCTCAACGGTCAGCGAGGGTTGAAGTACGACCAGGACCTCGTCTTCGGTCACGGCGATCTCATGTCGGCCTTCTTCACCGTCGACCTCATCGAGAACGGCTTCCCGGGCGTCCCGGACGGACCGCGCTACACCGGACCCCGTCACTTCGACTACAAGCCGTCGCGCACTGAGCACATGGACGGGGTGTGGGAGTCGGCCAAGGCGTGCATGTCGTCCTACCTGCTCCTGGCCCAGAAGGCGAAGGCGTTCCGCGCCGACGCGCGCGTTCAGGAAGCCATGGCGTATGCCGGTGTGCTCGACCTCGCGCAGCCCACTCTTGACCCTGGCGAGACGATCGAGCAGTTCCTCGCGACCGATGACGGCTTCGACGCGGAGAAGGCGGCCGAGCGTGACTTCGGCTTCGTCCGGCTCAACCAGCTCGCGGTCGAACACCTCATCGGCTGAGCGAAGCACTCCTCCCAACCGGCATACGAAAGGGCGGCCCACCTCATGGGTGGACCGCCCTTCGTCTGGCGTATGCCGGTGTTCGGCTGCGCTCTGATCAGGAGATCAGAAGCCCATACCGCCCATGCCGCCCATCTCGTCGCCGCCGCCGCCCATCGCTGCAGAAGCCTTTTCGGGCTTGTCAGCGATGACTGCTTCGGTGGTGAGGAACAGCGCGGCGATCGACGCAGCGTTCTGCAGTGCCGAACGCGTCACCTTGGCCGGGTCGATGATGCCCGCAGCGATGAGGTCGACGTACTCACCCGTCGCAGCGTTGAGGCCCCAACCGGACTCGAGGTTGGCGACCTTCTCGGAGACGACGCCGCCTTCGAGGCCAGCGTTGATGGCGATCTGCTTGAGCGGGGCCGAGATCGCGACACGCACGATGTTGGCGCCCGTCGCCTCGTCACCCTCGAGCTCGAGCTTCTCGAACGCGACCTTGCCCGCCTGGAGGAGAGCGACGCCGCCACCGGCGACAATGCCCTCTTCGACGGCAGCCTTGGCGTTGCGCACGGCATCCTCGATGCGGTGCTTGCGCTCCTTGAGCTCGACCTCAGTGGCCGCGCCCGCCTTGATGACAGCGACGCCACCAGCGAGCTTGGCGAGGCGCTCCTGGAGCTTCTCGCGGTCGTAGTCGGAGTCCGACTTCTCGATCTCGGCGCGGATCTGGTTGACGCGACCCTGGATCTGGTCGGCGTCACCGGAGCCCTCGACGATGGTCGTCTCGTCCTTGGTGACGACGACCTTGCGTGCGGTGCCGAGCAGGTCCAGCTCTGCGGTGTCGAGTTTGAGCCCGACCTCCTCGGAGATGACCTGACCACCGGTGAGGATGGCGATGTCGGCCAGCATGGCCTTGCGACGGTCACCGAAGCCAGGAGCCTTGACGGCAACCGACTTGAAGGTGCCGCGGATCTTGTTGACGACGAGCGTCGACAGGGCTTCGCCCTCGACGTCCTCGGCAATGATGAGGAGCGGCTTGCCGGACTGCATGACCTTCTCGAGGAGGGGCAGCAGGTCCTTGATCTGGCCGATCTTCGAGTTGACGACGAGCACGTAGGGGTCGTCGAGGACGGTCTCCATGCGCTCGGGGTCGGTCACGAAGTAGTGGCTGATGTAGCCCTTGTCAAAGCGCATGCCCTCGGTGAGCTCGAGCTCGAGGCCGAAGGTGTTGCTCTCCTCGACGGTGATGACGCCTTCCTTGCCGACCTTGTCCATGGCCTCGGCGATCATCTCGCCGATCTGGGGGTCAGCTGCGGAGATCGAGGCGGTAGCAGCAATCTGCTCCTTGGTCTCGACGTCCTTGGCGTTGTTGAGCAGCTCGGCGGAGACAGCCTCGACAGCCTTCTCGATGCCGCGCTTGAGCGCCATCGGGTTGGCGCCAGCAGCAACGTTGCGCAGGCCTTCCTTGACGAGGGCCTGGGCGAGAACGGTCGCCGTCGTCGTGCCGTCACCGGCGACGTCGTCGGTCTTCTTGGCGACCTCCTTGACCAGCTCGGCGCCGATCTTCTCGTAGGGGTCGTCGAGCTCGATCTCCTTGGCGATGGACACACCGTCGTTGGTGATCGTGGGGGCTCCCCACTTCTTCTCCAGCACGACGTTGCGGCCCTTGGGGCCCAGGGTGACCCTGACGGCGTCGGCGAGGATGTTCATTCCTCGCTCGAGTCCGCGGCGTGCCTCTTCATCAAAAGCGATGATCTTGGCCATTCGGGTGGTTCCTCCCACGCGAATCGAAGGTGTTGGCCAGGTGGCGCCCGCGACGGACGAGCTGGCGTGCGCACTTCATGTCTGTGCGCGTGCCGACCCTCACCAGACTGGCCAGATTGTCACTCTCATGCTGAGAGTGCCAACGCCATTATTGGCACTCTCGGGTGGAGAGTGCAAACGACGTCGGTATGCCGGTCAGTCAGATTTCGCACCTGCCTCACCTCCGCGCCACAGCGATGCGTCCGCGCCGTTGGCCGAGTGGACGGCCATCGGCACGGACGCCATCGTCCAGAGGTGGAGTCAGCGCCTGGTGACGCGGGTGATGACGCCGGGCATCCCATCGACGGAGATGCCGGCCACCGTGCCCGTGAACATCGCGGGACGCGCCTCCGTGGACTCGACGACCCTGGACCCATCCTCCGACTCCCAGCGGTCGGTGCGACGGGTCAGCTGACCGGCTCCAGCACATCGATGTCCACGGTCATGAGCGCGGGCGTGCTCTCGCCACCGGCGGACCACGCCCCCTCGATGGAAGCGTCAGCCGAGCCGACGGTGAGCTTGCGGTCACCGGAAACGGTGCCGCCCTCCTCGCCCAGGATGTAGGTCCGCCGCAGCGACGTGCACAGGCCCGACTCCGGGGTCGCCCCCTCAGGACACTGGAAGTCCTCGGCGCCCATGAAGGTGATGTCGGGGGTGACGGCATTGTCTTAGATCGCGAGGAAGGTCGTGTGGTGGTTGCCCGGGGCTCCCGCGAGCGCGCCCGCCTTCTCCCAGGAGCCCTCGACATAGGTGCTGACCTCAGGCGCACTCGGCCCAGCGGCGTGAGCGGGCACAGCAAGAGCCGCGAAAGAAGCGGCGGCAAAACCAGCAGCGACGATGGTGCGGATCGAACAAGACATGCATGTCCCCCATTTCGGCCAGTGGCCGACCTTGGTGTGAGCCGCCCCCACGGTGGCTCTGACCATCACTACGTGACAGCGGCCCGAAAGGTTGCGGAGCCATACCGCTCATTCTCGCGAGGGACGAGAAGTCAGGGTCGCTCGATGCCGCGCTCGTCCAGGATCGACTCGAGCAGGGTCGGCTTGGCTGGCATGATCCCGTCGGCTCCAGTGTCGATGATCCGGTTGTAGGTCGGGGCGTCATCTGGTGCCGAACCCGAGAACCAGACGTGCACGGCATACCCATCGCGGTGAGCACGCGCGACGAATTCCGGTGTCGCGACGGGAATCCCCGCAAAAGTGACCGGCACCTGGAACGCGACCACGCCAGCGGGCGGTTTCACCCCGCCGAGGAAGTAGTTGATCATCGCGTCGCGCCCGGCCGACATCGGCACCTGCGGCGCGCGGGAGTGGAAGTCCGCGAGCGCGGTGTCGTTGAACGAGCCGACGATGAGGTCGGTGCGGCCGTTCTTGTTGAGGAGCTGAGCGAGCAGGGTGCCGGTGCGGATGAAGGAGGCGGTGTCGGCGTCGCTCGTCCCCTTGATCTCGATGTTGATCGGCGTCGCCGGGAACGCCTTGAGCACCTCGCGCAGCGTCGGGACCATGAAGTCCTTGGGCTTGAAGCCCTCGACCCTGGGGCGGCCGAATCGCGCTCCGCGCAGGGGATATGCGCTCGGGTCGAGTCCGTGGACTGCGCTGCGTCCCGGGACGAACCAGTGGGCCGCGTCGAGTTCCTTGACCTCATCGAGGGTCTTGTCGAGGACCCGCCCGGTGCCGTTGGTGGTCTCGTCGACCGTCGCGTTGTGCATGACGACGAGCTCGCCGTCGGCGGTCGACTGGACGTCGAGCTCGATCATGTCGGAGCCGAGGGCGACTGCGCGCCTGAACGCGTACATCGTGTTCATCGGCGCCTCGTCCTCTCCGCCGGAGTGCGCCATGTTGAGGACGCGCTGCTCGAGCCACGGGTTCTGGGGCGGCTCAGCCGCGACGGCCGGGGCGAGCCCGACACCGAGGGTGAGCGTGGCGGCGGACAGGAGGACAGGGAGCAGGCGGCGTCGGCGCATGCTCGGCACGTTATCCCCCGGAACCGGCCCCTGGGTTCCTGTCAGATGAACGTTCCTCACCGACGGCCTTGCCACCAGCGACCCGGGACCGGCGCTCGTCCTGCTCGCGTCGGCGCGTGACCTCGTGCCGCGCGATGCCGATGGCGAGCAGCACTGGCCAGACGTACTTCGCCTTGTCGAGGACTGCGCGCAACCAGCCCGGTGCCTCCCAGTCCGGCCACGGGATCGCCGGCAGGTCGATCGAGGGCCAGGGGACGGAGGGGAGGTCGACGTCCGGGACAGGGAGGCCGGGCAGGTCCCAGTCGGGCAGCCACGAGAGGAGGAGCCCGATCCCCAGCAGCGGGATGAGCACCCTGGCAAGGGCTGCCGTGGTGTGCAGGATCAGGTGGCGGCCCGGGTGGGCACGGATCCGCTCCTCCCGACGGGCGGCCGCTGACCCCGCCTCCGGCACGAGGTCGATCTCGACGGCGTCGACCACGAGCGTGGCCCGCTTCACCCCGGTCAGACCGGAGCGGATCTGGATCTCTCCGCGGGCACCGGGCACCGTGGTGCGGGCCACATCGGTGGGCTTGAGGGTGACCCGGTCATCCATGGACTTGTGGGTCGCGACCTCGTCGCCGTTGCAGGACCACTCGTACTGCCGACTCATCCCCGTGTCGGCGACCTCCACGCGGTGGTCGCGACCGGCATACCTGAGTTCGAAGTTTTGCCCCGCCATGCATCCACCATCTCGTGAGAGGCGAGGCCGCCACATCCATCGCTCGGATTGGGCGCATCAGACCGAAGTCTGATGTTGGCCACGCCGCACCCACGGCATACGCCACCGGAGGGCGCCAGCCCTCGATCCTGCCGCTGTCCTGAATCCCTACCCGGGAACGTCAGGAGCTCGGATCTTGCATGGGTCCGGACTGGCCACCGCGTACGACGGCTCGGATGCCCGAGAGAAGCGTTGCCGGGTTGCCGTCCTTGCTGAGGACGCCTGAGGCACCGGCAGCCAGCGACAGCGCCTCGTGGTCCGGGTCCGTTGAGCTCGTCAGCACGAGCACCCGGGCAGAGGGGCACGAGCGGACGATGAGTCGGGTGGCGCTCAGACCATCCGTCCCGGGCATGGACAGGTCCATGAGGACGACATCCGGTCGGGTCGCCTCCACCAGGGCCACCGCATCGTCCCCATCAGCAGCCTCACCCACCCACTCCATGTCCTGCATGCCGAGGAGCAGGTCGCGGATGGTGTCGCGGAGCAACTCGTGGTCGTCGACCACCACCACGCGGATCGGCAACCTTGCTGCGTCCTGGGTGGGGGACGCCCAGAACGACTCCGAGGGCATGCTGGCTGTCATCGGTACCCCTTCTGGAGTCGCTTGCCTCTGATGCGGTTGGGGACCACAGGCTGCCGGCCTTGCCTGAGCCGGAGAAATGCGCGCATTCGCGATTGTGTCAGGACGACAATCGAAGCACATCCCCCACGTTAGGTGCTGCTCAGGCTCAGGTGGTTTGTGGGCAGCTCACCTTTGACTCGGGTGCCCCCGCCGATCGAGGAGACGATGCTCATGGTGCCTCCGGCATTGGTCATCATCTCCGAGATGAGGCGCATCCCCAGGTGCCCCTCAGGGCTGGGGAGCGTCGTGTCAAACCCCACCCCGTCGTCGAGGACCTCGAAGTTCACGCCAGCATCATCCTGTGCAATCCGGACGAGAATGGACGTGGCCCCGGCGTGCCGAACGGCGTTCTCCAGTGCCTCGCGGACGGCGCGGTAGGTCAGCCGGTCCACGAGGGGGTGCGGGTTCAGCGGCTCATCGATCTCGAAGCGGACCAGCCCAGCGGGGAGGTCCCGCTGGATCGCCAGCTCGCGGACCGTCGCGGCCAGCCCTCTGCTGGCCAGGTCCGGCGGGTAGATGTCGGTCATGAGCGTCCGCAGGGTGGCGAGGTCCCGTCGGATGATGTCTCCCGTCTGCGTCAGGTGCGCTCGCAGTACCCCTCCCTCAGGCAGTTGTCGCGTGTCCGAATCGAGCGAGTATCCGACCCCCGCGAGGTCCTGGATGACTCCGTCGTGCAGGTCCCGCGCGATGCGTCGGCGCTCGAGGTCGGAGGACTCGACGGCGTTGACGAGCAGCGCTCGCATCTGCCGCTGCCCACGGTCGACCCGGTGCGCCAAAGAAACCGCGAGGGGCAGCGTCGCCAGGGACAGGACGAGCACTGCCGCGATCGGCAGCGGGAGGATGATGCGGATGAGACTTCGCGCCTCCTCCGACAGTCCTGGAGTGGGGATGGAGACCTCGAACAGAACGGGCGCGCCTGACGCGTCTCGCGTGCCGGTGTAGACCTCGATGTGCTGATGCCCCGAACGTTCGGGCTGGCTTCCCTCGTTCTCGCCGTCGGAGATTCTGGACACGGTGGCCTGGCTGCCAAAGACGGCATACTCCTCCACCCCCAGCTTGACCGTTTGGCCCACCAGGGGGCGCTGGTCGGCCCACAGCACGGTGGCGCGACCGCCACCGGCATCCGCCCACACCTTGATGTCGCCAAGGGACCCGTCCCGGGATCGGTTCTCCATGACCTCACCCATCCGGGCCAACGCCGCCGGGTCCCGGGCATGGAAGTCGTCGTCGGCCAGCGGCACCACGATCGTCTCGGCGACGGCGCGGGCCGTGACCTCGGCGTCACGCAGTGCTTCGTTGCGCGCGACAACCCAACTGAGGAGCACGACACCGGTCACCACACCGGTGAGTGCGACGAGGTTGCAGACGAGATACCACCGCAGTGCCCGCCGCACCGCGTCGTTCGGTGCTCTCCACCCCTTGGCCCGCACACCACGGGGCTGGGTGCTCATGACCGACCTCCGAGCAGCGTCATTCGTCCAGCCGGATCAGGCCGGTCCGCGTGGCCACGACGACCGCCTCGAGCTGCGAGTGGACTCCGAGCTTCGCCAAGACCCGCTTCACGTGGTCGCGGCAGGTGTGCAGACTGACGTCCAGCTCTTTTGCGATGGCCCGAGGATCGAGGCCATGCCCGAGCAGCCGGAGCACCTCCAGCTCTCGAGGGGTCAGATGCCACCGCTGCATCGTTTCGTCCTTGCTTCCGAGGCCGGACAACCGTGCCATGAGACCGTCCGGGAGGATCAGGCTTCCCGAGCGGGCTGTCTGCAGCCCATCGAGCACATCCGACAGCGAGCCGTCCTTGGCCAGGAACCCGGAGGCGCCGGCCGCTGCGGCACGTTGAATGTCCGCGACGCTGGCATAGGCAGTGAGGATGAGCACCTTGAGGTCAGGGTAGGTCGAGATGAGCTCCGCCGTGAGGCTGATCCCGTCCCGATCAGGTAGGTGCACGTCCATGAGCACGACGTCGGGGTCCAGGCGCGCCACCTCAATGAGCGCCTCCTTCGCGTCTTGGGCATGTCCGACGCACTCCAGGTCGGACTCCGCGTCCAAGGCCCGGGAGAGGAGTTCCGCGAACGTGCGGTGGTCGTCGACGACGAGGATCCTGGCACGCTCCGGTGGCCGAGGTACGTGATCCTCGGCGGTGAGCGGCGCCTCGTCCATGAGAATCCGACTCGTCATAGGGCGCGCCGATGACCTGACGTGGTCCTGCGATCGTGCCGTCGTGGACGTGACCGAGTGGACGATTCAGGGTCGCTGCGCACCATGGTGACCAACACCTCTCCTGCACCAAAACCTTCCACCACTGTGGAGGTCGGTGAGCACGCGATCCATAGCCCGATCGGGGGGGCACGAATGTCCCAATGTGGGGGTGCACGGGGGGCTCAGGCCACGTCGAGGACCCCCGCTGTCACGGGACCTGTGAGGGCAGTGGGATAGAAGGCCTGGATGATGTCTGATTCCGGGGTGTGCACGTTGATCGCGTTCAGCAATCGCTCGGTCTCAGGGTCGCAGGCGACCCCCAACTCGCGGGAAAGGAGGTCCCGGCAACGGCCCATGGCCCGGCGTACCGCATCCTGGCGACCGAGGCCGTGGTTGGCGAGCATGACGAGACGGTAGGCCTCCTCGGAATACCGATCGCGGCGCAGGGCGAGCTCAGCATGTCGCAGACACGCGGTGCGCTCGCCCTCGACGAGCCAGTCGAGAGCCAGGTTGAGGTGCGCACGGGTCGTGCGGTCTTCATAGACCAGGCGGTCCTCCTGGGCCCACTCGTCGTAGCGGGCATCCTCGAGCAGGGGTCCGCTGGAGAGCCCGACCGCGGCCGTGAGCAGCTCAAGCCGCTCCTGCCGTGGGGCCCTCTCGGCTCTGAGCACCAGGTTGTCGAAACGGTCGAGGTCGAGGTCGACCTCCTCCAGGGCGATCCGATACGCGCCCGGCTCCGTGACGATCACCCGACGCGCTTGGGCCTGGTCGTCGAACATGCTGTGCCGCAGGACGCACACGTAGGTGTTGATCGTCGCGACGACGTTCCGCGGCTCTTTGCTCTCGGACCAGAGCGCGGTCGCCATCATGTCGGTCCAGACCCGGTGACCGCGAGCGAGCAGCAGCAGTTCGAGAACGTGTCGGGGCTTGACACCGCCAAGGTCACGGGGACCGAGCACGCGTTCACCGTCCCGGACCAGAAGTGG
Organism: Knoellia sp. S7-12; assembly: GCF_040518285.1. GTDB lineage: Bacteria > Actinomycetota > Actinomycetes > Actinomycetales > Dermatophilaceae > Knoellia. The sequence goes on from NZ_CP155449.1 coordinate 3,466,233, forward strand.
TCCGAACATTGAGATCTCCATGCGCCTACCCCTGTCCCTTTCTGCACCCATTCCATCTGGGTGTCAGGGAACCACTGCGCGTAACGGGGGGCCATCCCCAAAGTGAGTGCCCGAAATTTGGGGGGGCCTGATGGGCGATGCCATGCGGAGTCAAGGGTGCCGAAGCAACTAGCCCTCCATCAAAAGGATTGTCAAAGAGGATCTCCCTACGGTGAACTCCCGGATCGAAAGGCGAGGTCATGTCTGTGACGAGGCGAGAGATGCTCGCGTTCGGGATGCTCTCTGGGGGGGCGATGCTCCTTCCCCTCGAGCGCAGTGTCCTGGCCGCCGGCCAGAACCGGATCGCCGAGAGCGCGCTTCCAGCGCCCTTCAGAGTGCCCTTTTCCGTGCCGCGGGTGGCCACGAAAGTGAAATCCGTCGGTACCACCGACTACTACTCATTGACGATGCGCGAACAGGCCACGGAGATCCTCCCCGGCTTCCGGACCCGGATCTGGGGCTACGACGGGACCTTCCCCGGGCCGACTTTCGACGTCCAGCCGGGCCGGCAGCTGGTGGTGCGGCAGACGAACAGGCTTCCTGCATCCCACCCCGTCCTGGGATACACACCCTTCACGTCTGTCCACTTGCACGGGTCGCCGTCCCTGCCCCAGTTCGATGGCTATGCCAGCGACGTCACATACCCCGGGAGCTGGAAGGACTACCGATACTCGAACCTGTATGGCTCGCGGACCCTCTGGTACCACGACCACGCGGTCCACCACACCGCCCCGAATGTCTACATGGGGCTGGTGGGAATGTTCCGGACACACGACTCCCTGGAGCAGTCCCTTCCCATCCCGCAGGGGTCCTACGACGTGCCGCTCGTCATCAGCGACGCCATGTTCGACAGGGAAGGCCAGCTGCTGTACGACGACGACGACCGGTCGGGACTCTTCGGCGACGTCATCCTCGTCAACGGCCGACCGTGGCCGGTCATGAAAGTCGAGCGACGGAAGTACCGCTTCCGCATCCTCAACGCATCCATCTCGCGAAGCTACCGCTTGCGGCTCGACAGCGGAGAGCCCTTGGTCGTCATCGGCACCGACGCCGGCCTGACCGCTGCACCGCAGCCGGTGACCAGCCTGCCGCACAGCAACGGAGAGCGCTACGAGGTGGTCATCGACTTCGCCAAGTACGCGATCGGGCGGCGGGTGACCCTGCGCAACAGCAGCCCGAGGAACAACGTCGACTACACCCACACAGACAAGGTCATGGCTTTCGACGTCGTCTCCGAGGCCCGAACCACGTCGAAGAACTCGGTCCCCAACGTGCTCAACCCGAACAACGCCATCATGGCGCTGACCCCGACGGCAACCACCCCCACACGGAGGTTGGCCCTGGTCCGCCAGGGCGGCCAGTGGACCATCAACAACCTGACCTGGGGCGATGTCGAGGACAGTGACTACACCAGGGTCCTCGCGAACCCGGCACTGAACGCCGTGGAGATCTGGGAGATCCACAACGATTCGGGCGGTTGGCACCACCCCCTGCACATCCACCTCATCGACTTCAAGATCCTCGACCGCGAGTTCAACAGGAACGGGGTGAGGGTGGCTCCTCGCCCCCACGAGCGCGGCGCCAAGGACGTCGTGAACGTCGGTGAGAACGAACGCGTCCGGCTCATCACCCAGTTCGGTCCACACACTGGCACCTACATGCTCCACTGCCACAACCTCGTGCACGAGGACCACGACATGATGGGCCAGTTCAGGGTGGGTCTGGGTGGCTACGACCCGATCACGACAGCTCCCGCGCGACCCCTCCCGGCGCCGGAGTTCTGAGCGACGTGACCACTACATCGCGCACGGCCACCCCAGGCCCGACCATGACGCCCGACTCGCGAGGAGCGGCGACCGGCACGCAGCATTGGGTCGCGTTCGCCTCGGTCCTCGGCGGGGCGATCCACCTGGCGGTGACGCCCGAGCACCTCGAGGAGTGGTGGGTCTTCGGCACCTTCTTCATCGTCGTGGGGTGCTTTCAGCTGGCCTTCGCGGCCCTCGTGCTCCGCAGGCCCACCTGGCCCGTCGCGTTCGCCGGGATCGCCGTCAACCTCGCTGTGGTGCTCGTCTACGTAGCGAGCCGCACCACCGGCCTTCCGATCGAGCCACCGGAGGACATCACCTCGCACGCGTGGTCACACGTTGCCGAGGGCGCGGGGCCGGCCGACCTGGCCGCCACCGGGGCCGAGCTGACGGTCGTCTGCCTCCTCGTCACCCTGCTGCCGCCGCGTCTGCGACGGATGACCGTCAACCTCGTGCTCGTCGCCGGGGCGGGCCTGTGGGTCTTGCGTCTGAGTGGCGCCTTGGGCTGATGGTCGCTCCGGCAGGCCCTGGCGAACGGACGCCGACTGCCCCGCGCCCGTGGGCGCGCGTGGTGATCCCTTTCCTCCTTCTGGCAGCCGTTCTGCTCGCCAGCGTCGAGTCATTGCGGGTCGCGTCGGTGAGCATGGAGCCCACGCTCACGGCTGGCGACCACGTCCTCGTCGACAGGCTCACGGCGCGGTGGCACTCGCCGGGCGTGGGCGACCTCGTCGTCTTCCGCGATCCCGAACGCCACGATCTCGTGGTCAAGCGCGTCGTCGCCCTGGAAGGGCAGACCGTGGCGTTGGAGGATGCCGTGCTGTTCGTCGAGGGTGAGGCCCGGCACGAGCCTCAGGTCGACCTGTCACGGATCGACTCCACGTACTTCGGCCCCGTCACTGTGCCGCCAAACGCCGTGTTCGTGTTGGGAGACAACCGTGCCGAGTCGATCGACTCCCGCAACTACGGGTCCATCCGCGTCGACGACCTTGTTGGACGAGTCGTCCTCACCTTCTGAGCCTGCAGGCGTGCGGACGTTCCGACGGCGCCGGCGCATCGCAGAAATCTAAAAGGTATGTCGAAGACGCCCCCGTCAAGGTGTCCAACATCATCACGCAGACAAGGGGTTGCATCATGGGCACAAGGGTTATCGGTCGCAGTATCGAGAACGCTCTCCGGCGCCGCGTCACGGCCCGTCACTCTTCGGGCAAGAGCGGACGTGCAGAGCCCGCCGTGAGTGACACTTCCAGGACAGGACCAAGCCCACGGGGCCGGACGCGCACCAAGGTTCTGGCGCTGGGCACCGCAGCGGTCACGGCGAGCTCACTGGCACTCGCGTCATGGTCAGGGGTCTCAGCTGCCGCCGCGCCGGTGGGGCAGGGCTTCAACCTGAACGCCTCCGACCTGCGCTTTGTACTCAAGCAGATCAAGATCGCGGAGCAGCACGCTGACACTCTGACGGCAGCGAACCCCTGCGGGACCATGCAAGGCGCAGGTGCTGATCAGATCCCGGCAGGCGAGGTGGGTGAGACCCTTCCCTGGGGACTGCGTCTGATCGATGGGACGTGCAACAACCTCGTGGCCGGCAAGGTCACGGTCGGTGCCGCTGACCAGGACTTCCCCCGGCTGGTGCCCAAGTCGCTCCAGCCGGCGGAGGACGGCACCACCTACGCGTCCAATGGCGTCACGGTCCGCGACAGCCAGCCCCGTGTCATCAGCAACCTCATCGTCGACCAGACGGCCGACAACCCCGCCGCCGTGGACGCGGCTGGCGAGGTGCCCGAGACGACGCCCTCTGGTGCGTTCTTCATCCCGAACGTGGCGCCAGACGTCGGCCTGTCGGCGCCCTACAACTCCTGGTTCACGCTGTTCGGCCAGTTCTTCGACCACGGCCTCGACCTGGTGAACAAGGGCGGCAACGGCACGGTCTTCATGCCGCTCAAGACCGATGACCCGCTTTACGTGCCCAACGCGCCGACGAACTTCATGGTCCTCACCCGGGCCACCCACGACGGGAACCACGAGGCCAACAACCAGACCTCGCCATGGGTGGACCAGAGCCAGACCTACACGTCGCACCCCTCGCACCAGGTGTTCCTGCGCAAGTACGACGACGCCAACCCGGACGCGGCGATCGTCGCGCTGCCCATCCGCACCACCGGTGGGCTCCTCACCGGGCCAGGTGGCGGGATGGCCACGTGGGCCGACGTCAAGACGCAGGCCCGGACGATGCTCGGCATCGCGCTCACCGATGCAAACGCGATGAGCATCCCGCTGCTCGCCACCGACCCCTACGGTCGCTACCTGCGCGGTCCAGCCAGAGGCCTGCCGCAGCTCGTCGTGCCTGGTGCGCCGGGAGGCCTCGTCGAGGGAAACCTGACGACTCCCGTGAGCACCGCCGGCGCGACGCCGACCGGCCACGCCTTCCTGGACGACATCGCGCACAACGCCGTGCCAAAGGCCGGCTCGACGCCCGACCCCGACAGTGTCGTGACCCCCAACCTCGTCGTGTGCGAGGCGCCGGGGTTCCCGACGGGCTGCGTCAACCAGTACGACAACGAGATGTTGGACGCACACTTCATCGCCGGTGACGGCCGCGTCAACGAGAACATCGGTCTCACCTCCGTCCACCACGTCTTCCACTCCGAGCACAACCGCCTCGTCCAGGACATCCAGCAGAAGATCCAGGGCACGGACGCGGCACGCACCGGAGCGCTGCTGACCGCAGCCGAGGAGGCCGACTGGAAGGCGAGCCGCTACACCGCTCGTGACGGCAGTTACGACTACGGCGAGCGCCTCTTCCAGGCTGCCCGCTTCGTCACCGAGATGGAGTACCAGCACCTGGCCTTCGAGGAGTTCATCCGCAAGGTGCAACCGCTGGTGAACCCCTTCGGTGAGGGTGGGACGGGCTACAACACGGCCATCAACCCCGCCATCAAGGCCGAGTTCGCCCACGCGGTCTACCGCTTCGGTCACTCGATGCTCACCGAGTCCGTCGACCGAGTCCGTGCCAACGGCACCCGTGACGACATCCCCTTGCTCACGGCGTTCCTCAACCCACCATCCTTCATGGCCGGTGGCAGGACTCCGGAGCAGGCAGCCGGCGACGTGGTGCGTGGCATGACCCGTCAGGTCGGCAACGAGCTCGACGAGTTCGTCACCGAGGCTCTCCGCAACCAGCTCCTCGGCCTGCCGCTCGACCTCGCCGCCCTCAACATGGCCCGGGCCCGTGACACCGGCACCCCGAGCCTCAACGCGGCTCGGCGCTCGTTCTACGCGGCATCGGGCAACTCGTCGCTGGCGCCGTACCAGAGCTGGGCCGACTTCTCATTCAGCATCAAGCACGCGAAGTCGCTCAACAACTTCATCGCCGCCTACGGGACACACCCGTCCATCATCGCGGCGACCACCACGGTCGCCAAGCGGGCCGCCGCGGACGCTCTCGTCTACGGCGAAGCTGGGCCTGACGGAGTGCTGACCAACGTCCCCAACGCTCCGGACCCCGAGGTCGACGAGACTCAGGACAACATCCCGGCTGCCTCCGTGCCCGCGGACCGCTACGCCTTCCTCAACAGCGCACCGCACCAGGTGACCAACCCCACGACGGGTGTCACCACCACCGTCCACACGAACTGGGTCGACCCCGGCAACACGACCAACACGGGAGTGGACCGCATCGACCTGTGGACCGGTGGTCTCGCCGAGAAGCAGCACGTCTTCGGTGGCCTGCTCGGACCGACCTTCAACTACGTGTTCGAGTCGCAGATGGAGGACCTGCAGTTCGGCGACCGGTTCTACTACCTGTCCCGCACCGCCGGCCTCAACATGCTGACCCAGCTCGAGGGGAACTCGTTCGCCGAGCTGATCCAGCGCAACACGGACGTCAGCGGCCTGCCGGCCGACTCGTTCTCTCGGCCAGCCTTCACCTTCGACCTGGCCAACCTGGGCACCACCGGCGCCGTCCTCGACGACCCGGCGACGCCCTACAACGAGTCGACCCTGCTCACGCGCATGCCGGACGGCACCATCCGCTACGGCGGCCCGGAGCACGTCGTCTTCAACGGCACCAGCGGCAACAACCGCGTCTGGTCCAGCGAGGGTGACGACACCTACCGCGGCAACGACGGCAACGACTGGTTCCAGGGTGGTGACGGCAACGACAACCACATCGGTGGTCTCGGCGACGACATCCTGCTCGACTCCAACGGCGACGACACCATCAAGGGCGGCGACGGCAACGACACGCTGTCGTCCGGTCAGGGCTTCGGAGGCGACCTGCTCCAGGGTGGCCGCGACAACGACGTCATCGTCCACGGCAACGACCTGGCCGAATCCTTCGGCGGGCCAGGCAACGACTGGGTGCTCGGCGGAGCCGGTGACGACACGGTCTTCGGCGACGACGGCGACGACTGGATTGAGAGTGGTGCGACGGTCACCGGTACCGGTGGTGGCGCATTCAACCTGCTGCAGGGCGACAACGGCGCCCCGTTCCAGGACGACCCGAACGAGGCCGGACATGACGTCCTCATCGGGTACGGCGGTGAGACCGACAACGACGCCGAAGGTGGCGACGACGTCATGCTCAACGGCCCCGGCATCCAGCGCAACGAGGGCATGCTCGGGTTCGACTACGCCACACACGACGGGGACCTCGCAGCTGCGGACTCCGACATGGCGCTCACCGGCCTCCTGCCGCCGAGCGTCGAGACCAACAAGGACCGGTTCGACTTCGTCGAGACGTTGTCCGGGTGGAACCTCAACGACACCCTGCGGGGCGACGACCGTGACGCGGCCGCCATGGTCGGCCACGAGCTCACTGCCGCCGGCAGTGCCCGCGTGACCGGTCTCAGCGCCGTCCTCGGTGGTGCCACGACGTTCACCGGCGGCAACATCCTCATGGGTGGTGCCGGCAGCGACCTCATCGAGGGCCGCGGTGGCAACGACGTCATCGACGGCGACTCGCAGCTCAACGTGCGCATCAGCGTCCGGAGCGGGGTCACCGAGCCGACGACCCAGATCGACAGCGTCGAGACGCTCGCCGCCGTCACGCCACGAGTGATCGCTGGCACGATCAACCCGGGTCAGCTGCGCATTGTCAGGGAGATTCAGACCCCGGCGAACGGAACTGCCATCGACACGGCGATCTTCACCGGTCCTCGTGCCGAGTACGACGTCACGTTCGGCGCGGCGGCGACGACCGTGGTGCACGCCCGAGGCACGGCCGTCGACGGCACCGACACACTGCGTCGCGTCGAACGGCTCCGGTTCTCGGACGGCGACATCGCCGTCCCGGCACCCGCCACATTGGCCGCCGCTCCGACGGCCGTCACCGCGACAGCGGGCAACGCTCAAGCGACCGTCGCTTGGACAGCTCCCACGGACAACGGCGGCTCGCCCATCACGGGATACCAGGTCCGGGTGGCCGTTGGCACCACCCTCGTCCGGCTAGTCAACCTCACCGGAACTGCAACGAGCACGACGGTGACGGGGCTGACCAACGGTACGGCGTACAACTTCCGGATCCGCGCCGTGACCGCAGTCGGTCTCGGGGCGGTCTCCGCGCCGTCCAACACGATCACACCCATCGCCCCGACGAACCTGCCGACAGCTCCCGGGACCCCCGTGGCAACGGTCGGGAACCTTTCGGCGGGCCTCACCTGGACCGCTCCCACGAACGACGGCGGCTCGCCCATCACGGGATACCAGGTCCGGGTGTCCACGGGCACCACCCTCGTCCGGCTAGTCAACCTCACCGGAACTGCAACGAGCACGACGGTGACGGGGCTGACCAACGGTACGGCGTACAACTTCCGGATCCGCGCCGTGACCGCAGTCGGTCTCGGGGCGGTCTCCGCGCCGTCCAACACGATCACTGCGATTGGTGTCCCCAGCGCTCCGGGCTCGGTCACCGCGACCGCCGGTAATGCGTCGGCGACCGTGAACTGGGCAGCGCCCACGTTCACCGGTGGCTCGCCGATCACGCAGTACCGGATCCAGGTCCGCTCTGGAGGTGTGGTGCTTCGAACGGTGGTCGGCATTGCGGCCACCGCGAGGACTGCCGTGGTCACTGGACTGACCAACGGCACGGCATACGATTTCCGGGTCGCGGCGGTCAACGCCGCCGGCGTGGGAACCCTGTCGACGCCGTCCAGCGTGGTCACTCCGGCCACCGTGCCCGGCGCTCCCGTCATCGGGACAGCCGTGTCGGGCGTTGTCGGTGGAGCAATCACCGCGACGGCCAACTGGGCAGCGCCCGCCGCGAACGGCGGGTCGGTGATCACTGGTTACCGGGTGTTCGCCCTCCGGTTGGGTGCCACCGGGACCGTGTTGGCGACAACCACGTCGGCCGTCCAGCCCGCGACCGCACGGACGCTGTCGATGACCCTGGTGGCGGGCAACTACCGCTTCCAGGTGACGGCGATCAATGCCCGGGGCGAGAGCGTCCGGTCGGCGCAGTCGAATCAGGTGGTGGCGCGGTGACGAGTCACTGAACGCGCGGCACGTCGCCGCATCGAACGTCGGAGCCGGTCCACAGTCCGTGGGCCGGCTCCGGTCGTCCGTACTGACAGGTGACCGGACTCCCACTGAAGGACCGCCAGCTACTCACCCCCACCCCCAACACAAGAGGTGCGAGCCCCCGCCGGCGGGCGAACCGGCTCGCGCCCGAGGTCAGAGCTGGGGTGCGTGGCCTTCGAAGGTGGCTCGCATCGCCCCATCGGCCTCGGAGGCCACCGGGTCGTCGAGATCTGCCACGAACACGGCAATCAGCGTGCGCGCCGGGTTGGACTGGGCCTCGGCGAGGGCGACCCGCCATGCGGCCAGGTTGGGGTGGTCGAGCTCCGTGCAGGCCTGCGCCGGCGCGAGTGACTCGACGGCGGCAGCGAGCTGAGAGGTCGTCAGTTCGATGGTCGCCGTGGACCCGTCGTGGCCGAGCACCGTGGCCAGGATGACCGCCGGCAAACCGTGTCGGCCGCCCGGGGTGTTGACGTGACCGAAGTCCAGCTCAGCGGAGCTGGACGCGGAACTCAGCCCCACGGCATACGCCACCGGAGGGCGCCAGCCCTCGATCTTGGCGGCGAGGTGGTCCTTGATGGCAGCGAGGCCATCAGGTGTGCTCCAGTCGAGTTCGCTCACCGGATCAGCCCTGCGGCTGCAGGCCGAGGCGGCGGGCCGAGCGCGCACGCTGGCGGGTCGCGCGCTGGCGGCGGAGGCGCTTGACGAGCATCGGATCGTGCTCGAGCGCGACGGTGCTGTCGATGAGCGCGTTGAGCACCTGGTAGTAGCGCGTCGGGCTCATGTCGAAGAGCTCCTTGATGGCCGACTCCTTGGACCCGGCGTACTTCCACCACTGGCGCTCGAAGTCGATGATGCGGCGGTCACGGTCGGTCAGTCCTTGGACAGTGGGCGCTGCGGAGTGCTCTTCGTGGACGGCGTTCACGGTTCGACCCTTCTGGTGTGACGGCTGCGATGGCCAGACTAACGGTCGAATGACACGCCTGTCATTCGACTCCGGCGTGTCCGCTGGACATCTCCCGGGCGTGTCTGCTCAGGCACCTCACCCGTCACATCAGTCCCGTTCCGGCGATGAGAGCAGGTATGCCGTGAGCTCGTCGACCGTGTCAACGATCGTTTCCGGGTTGGTGGCCTCGAGCGCTGCGCGCTCCCCTGCACCCCAGGTCACGGCGACCCCGGCCATTCCGGCAGCGTGGGCCGCGAGGATGTCGACCGTGGCATCGCCGACATAGACCGCCGTCGTCGGATCGACGCCGATCTTGGCAGCCGCGGCGAGCAGGGGCTCGGGGTCGGGCTTGTGCCTTGCCGTGTGCTCGAGCGCGCCGACGACCTCGATGAGGTGGTCGATGCCGACTGCCGCGAGCGCCAGACGTGCCGTCTCCGTGCGCTTGCTCGTGACGATGTGGACGTTTGCCCCCGCGGAGGTGAGGGCCTCCAGCATCTCGGGCACGCCTTCGTAGCGCTCGATGAGGCGGGCGGTGTTGGCGAGGTTCCACTCGCGATAGGTGCGGTCGAGGTCGTGCCCGCGCTCCGGGTCCTCCTCGAGGAGGGCGCCGAGCAGCGGGCGCCCGATCCAGGCCCGGGCACGGGCGTCCTCGATCTCCTCTCCACGGATCTCGCGAAACGCGTGCTGATAGCTCGCGACAATGAGCGGGATCGTGTTGGCGAGCGTGCCGTCGAGGTCGAAGAAGATCGTCCGGAACCGAAGTGTTCTCACGGGGCCATCTTTGCCTTGTGTGGCTGAGGGGATGCCAGGGCGTCCTGTTGAGGCTCAGGACTTCGCGGACATATTAAGTCTCAGGACATCGCGGACACTCGAACTGGCTGGCTCCACGCTGGGGCATGGCCAAGGATGGAGTGGCGGTGGGTCCCGAACTTGCTGCGTTAGTGACCAGGTTTGTCGGTGGAGAGCGGTTCAACATCCGAGAAGCGTGCGCCGAAATTGGTGTGTCGACGACGACCTTCTACAAGTACCGACACCGCTTCGACGAGCTGGGCGTCGACGGATTGTTCCCGATGTCGCGGGCGCCGTTGGTGTCACCGACCAGGGTCAGTACTGCGGTCGAAGAAGTGATCGTCCGGGTCCGTAAGGAGATGACCGGTGACGGCTGGGATGCGGGCGCCGAGCAGATCCGGTTCCGGCTCGAGGCTCTCGTCGAGGCCGCTGACCCACAGTGGCCGGTCGGGGCAGACATCCCTTCTCGTGCCACGATCAACCGCGTCCTGAAAAGGCGCGGGCAGCTGATCGCGGTCCCGCAACGCAAACCCAAGAGAGCGACCCGCCGGTTCGAAGCGGCTCAACCCAATACGCGCTGGCAGATGGACGGGTTCGCCGTCACTCTCGATGACGGTACGGATGTCGTGGTTCTCCACATCGTCGATGATCACTCCCGCTACGACATTGGCCTGCGAGCAGCACACAGCGAGAACGCTGCTGACGTGTGGACCACCGTCGCGGCCGCAGCCAAAACCTACGGCCTTCCCCGGGAGTTCCTCACCGACAACGGCACCGCGTTCTCTGGTCGACGACGAGGCTGGCTCAGCGCCCTGGAGGAGAACCTGACCATCCTGGGCGTCAAGACCATCACCAGCTCCGTGGGCCACCCGCAAACCTGCGGCAAGTGCGAACGAGCGCACCAGACGGTCCTGAAATGGCTGGCCGTCCGATCGATCACCTCGATCGATCACCTCAACAAGCTGCTTGTGACCTACCGCCATCACCAGAACAACGACCGGCGCCGCACGCACTTGGGCGGGCTGACCCCGGGACAGCGCTACCGACTGGGCCCCAAAGACGGCCCAGCAGGCGACCTTGCGCTGCCCATGACCGTCCGCAGCGCCGTCGTCGCAGCCAACGGCGCGATCACGGTCGACAAGACGAGCATCGGGATCGGTCGCCGCTACGCCGGAACCACGATCACCCTCTTCAGGCAGGGAAACATCATCACCATCGTCAACGACCGCGGCCACGTCGCGGACCTGACACTGACAACGCCACGATCCCGGTACCAATCAGCCAACCCAACGGCAAGACTGACCGCGAAGTCCTGAGACATAAGTGTCCGCGAAGTCCTGAGACACCACAGGATGCCAGGGCGTCCCCTCAGCCACACAAGGCGAGGGGTTCAGCGCGTGACGGGCTCGATGCCGAGGCTGTCGAGGAGTTCGAGGATGCGGCGCCTGATGTCGTCGCGGATCGGCCGCACCGACTCGACGCCCTTGCCTGCGGGGTCCTCGAGCGCCCAGTCCTCGTAGCGCTTGCCGGGGAAGATCGGGCACGCGTCGCCGCAGCCCATGGTGATGACGACGTCCGACGCCTGGACGGCCTCGGTCGTGAGCACCTTGGGCGAAGCCGCGGCAAGGTCGATGCCCTCCTCGGCCATCGCCTCGACGGCGGCCGGGTTCACCTGGTCGGCGGGCGCGCTGCCAGCAGAGCGGACCTCGACCTGGCCCCCGCTGAGGGCCTCGAGATAGCCAGCGGCCATCTGCGAGCGACCGGCGTTGTGGACGCAGACGAAGAGGACGGAGGGGCGTTCGGTCATGGCTGGATCCTGTCAGTCGAGAAGGTCACGGAGGAGGATGGAGACGCGCCTCTGCAGGTCGTCGCGGATGTCGCGCACGACCTCGATCGGCTGGTCCGCCGGATCGGCGACGGTCCAGTCCTCGTAGCGCTTCCCCGGATACACCGGGCAGGCATCTCCGCAGCCCATGGTGACGATGACGTCGGCAGCGCGCACGGCCGTGTCGGTGAGAGGCTTCGGATAGGGCTGGGACAGCGGGATCCCGCGTTCGGCAAGCACCTCGATCACTGAGGGGTTCACGGTGTCGGCGGGCTTGGACCCCGCCGAACGCACGTGCACGCGTCGCGCCGACAGGTGCTCAGCCAGGGCCGCAGCCATCTGTGAGCGGCCGGCGTTGTGGACGCAGACGAAGAGGATCTCGGGGACGGGCTTGGCGATCCGACCCTCGGCCTGTGCCGCAGCCATGAGCTGCTCACGGGCCTGCCTCGCGACCAGCACGGGAAGGAACTCGTCGATGGTGGCGCGAGGTTCGAGGAGCTCTCGCGCGTCGGCGACCGCCTGGGCGACGGTCTCACGCGAGAACACGCCCTCGTAGGCGTAGCCGAGGTCGTCGACGAGAGCGGCGAACGTGGCATCAGTGTTCATGGCTGCACTCCTTGCTGGCCGAGCTCGGACCGAAGGCGGCGAACCCGCTCCCGGATGTCGTCGCGAACGAGGCGCATGCGTTCCATGCCCTCGATGCCGCGACTTGAGGGTTCGTCGGTCTCCCAGGTCTCGATCTCGGCACGCATCCCGGGGACACGCTCGACCACCGCCTCGGAGCCAAGGACGACGACTCGATCGACCCGGGCCAACAGCTCGGGATCGATCGGCTTGGGGGCTTCACCGTCGACGCCGGCACCGATCTCGGCGAGGGACTCGACGGACTGGGCGTTGAGGGCGGAGCCGGGCTTGGTGCCGGCCGTGTGGACCTCGACGCTGTCGCCCGCCTCGAGTCTCATCAGGGAGCCGGCCATCTGCGACTTGCCACCGTTCTTGACGCACACGAACAGGACGGAAGGACGTTCGGTCATGACTCCTCCTTGGGAGTGTCAACAAGCAGGCGTATGCCGGCCAGGCCGATCGCCACACCCGTCACCTGGGCGAGAACGAAGGGCAGGACGTCGCCGGGTGCGATGCCGGCGAACGTATCGCTGAACATCCTCGCGATGGTGACGGCCGGGTTGGCGAAGGACGTCGAGGAGGTGAACCAATAGGCCGCAAGGATCCACGCAGCCACGAGCCACGGGGCACGGTCGCCCCGTCCACCGCGACTGACGTGGCCCACGACGAGGACGAGTCCGGCCGTGGCGACGATTTCGCCGATCCACTGACCCACACCCGTTCTCGGCTTGTCCGAGAGGTGCAGGGGCGCAAGATCGTACATGACGTTCGCGACCACGACGCCAACGACTCCCCCGACAACCTGCGCCACGGCATACCCGGGAAGTCGGGACCACGGCAGGTCGCGACGGACCGCCTGGGCGAGCGAAACGGCAGGGTTGAAGTGAGCTCCGCTCACCGGGGCGATGACCGCGATGAGCACCGCGAGGGCGGCGACGGAGGCGACGGCGTTGGCGAGGAGCTGCACGCCCACGTCATCGGTGAGGCGCTCCGCCATGATGCCGGAGCCGACGACAGCTGCGAGAAGTCCCGCGGTGCCGACGGCTTCGGCGGCGAGCGCCCGAGGGAGTGGGGTCACGCGCAGCATCCTGCGGCGGACTTCTCACCGGACACGCCGAGGACGTCAATGGATGCGGTGGCGGGGCGGGCGTCGGCGGGGTTCTCGTCCTTGACCGTGTAGACCTCCCACGGGGCGCCGGCCGGATCGTGGACCCACACCTTGTCCTGGAGTGCGTAGCAACAGGTGGTGTCGTTCTCGTCGAAGGCGGCGAGTCCGGCGTCAGCGAAGCGCTCGCGGGCAGCGGTGACACCCTCGACGGACGGGACCTCGACACCGAGGTGGTTGAGGGCGCCTGCGGCACCCGTGCCGCGCTGCTCCTCGCTCGTCTCGATGAGGACGAGCTTGAGGGGCGGCTCGGACACGGCGAAGTTGGCGTAGCCGGGGCGGCGCTTGGCGGGCTCGACGCCGAACATGGCGGAGTAGAAGGCGATGGACGCCTCGAGGTCGGTGACGTTGAGGGCGAGTTGGACTCGCGAGGTGGCGGTGACGGTGGCTGCAGTGGTCATCCGAGGTGCCTTCCCGTAGATTGATGACTGTCGATGGATGAAGTGAACCGCATATATCGATAGACGTCAATATCAAGGATGGCATGATGAAGCGGCGAAGCGAGCGGGAGGGACGAGATGACGACGAGTGCGACGACTGCGGCTGACACAGACGCGAACCCGTGCTGCGGGATCACCACGCCCGGGGGGCTCACGCGGGAGCAGGCGGAGACGAATGCCGCCCTGCTCAAGGCCGTCGCAGACCCCGTGCGCCTCCGCCTGCTGAGCATCATCCGCGACAGCGAGACCGGCGAGGCGTGCGTCTGCGACCTCACCCCCGCCGTCGGCCTGGCCCAGCCCACCGTGAGCCATCACCTCAAGGTGCTCACCGAGGCCGGTCTCATCGAGCGCGAGAAGCGCGGCACGTGGGCCTGGTTCCGCGTCGTCCCGTCACGGCTCGACGACGTCCGCTCCATCTTCAGCTGACCGCCCCTCACTCACTAATTGCGCAATCCGTCGGATGCGAGCGCGGCGAGCGGCGACGGATTGCGCAATAAGTGGAGGCTTCAGGCGGCCTCGGCGGCGAGCATCTCATCGATCTGCCCAATCGCACCGGTCAGGCCTTCCTCCATACCCATGTCGACGACCTTCTGGAGGTCCTCGGCGCTGCCATAGGTCGTCGTCGTGACCATCCGGGTCCCGCCACCGCTCTCGGTGAGCTCAACGACACAGGTGCCGACCGGCATACCCTCTGCCGGGTTGCCGTTGTCGTCGGCGAAGGCGTCCTTGAACGTGAGTCGGTAGGGCGCCTCGATCGAGTCGAGCGACCAGAGACCGCCGAACTTCTCACCCTCCGGGCTGGTCATGAAGTAGCCGACGCGCCCACCGGGCACGAAGTCGAAGTCGGTGACCGTCGCCGGGTAGGTCGGCGGCCCCCACCACTGCTCGAGCTGGCGCGCGTCGGACCACAGCCGCCAGATGCGCTCGACGGGAGCGGGGAAGTCGGAGGTGACGACGATCGAGTGGTCGTCGACGTTCTTGTCGATGCTCGTGACGGGCATGGTGCTCTCCTTTGATGGGCGGGTCATTCGGGGGTGGCGAGGAGGTCATCGATCTGGCTGATCCGGCCGCGCCACACGGACTCGAACTCGCCGAGCAGTGAGGCGACGGACCGGACGGCCTCGACCTCTCCACTCGCGAGCGACTCGCGACCGCTGCGGCGCTTGCTGACCAGACCGGCCCGCTCGAGGACGGCGACGTGCTTCTGCACCGCCGCAAAGCTCATGTCATAGCTGCGGGCCAGCGCCGACACCGAGTGCTCTCCCGCCAGGACGCGGCGCAGGATGTCGCGGCGCGTGCTGTCGGCGAGGGCGTGGAAGAGGGCATCGGCCCGCTTCTCCTCTGCATCGGTCACGAGAACAACCTACAACCACATGGTTGTAGGTTGTCAACCCCCTAATCCCGCCTCGTGTGTATGGGGCCACGCTCCAACGTGTGCCCAAGCACACAAGGCTTAGGTTTGGAGGCGTGACTTCCCGCCCCCTCACCGAGCTCGTCCACCCCTCGTGGGCGCACGCCCTCGCACCGGTCGAATCGACTCTGACCCAGCTGGGCGAGTTCCTCCGGGCCGAAGTCGCGGCGGGGCGCGGGTACCTGCCTGGAGGCGCTCACATCCTGCGGGCGTTCGAGCAGCCTCTTGACGACGTCCGCGTACTCATCGTGGGACAGGATCCCTACCCCACGCCCGGACACCCGATCGGTCTGAGTTTTGCCGTCGCTCCGAACGTGCGCCCGCTCCCGCCCAGCCTGGCCAACATCCACACCGAGCTCCAGGCAGACCTCGGCGTCCCCGCACCCACGACCGGCGACCTCACCCCATGGGCAGAGCGTGGCGTGCTCCTGCTCAACCGGGTTCTCACAGTGCAACCGCGCGAGGCGAACAGCCACCGAGGCAAGGGCTGGGAAACAGTGACCGACTGCGCCATCGACACACTGGTCGCCCGCGGTGGCCCCCTCGTCGCAATCCTCTGGGGCAGCAACGCCCGCTCCCTGCGCCCACGGCTGGGTGCCACACCGTCGCTCGAGAGCGTGCACCCCTCGCCGCTGTCGTCCTACAAGGGATTCTTCGGCTCGAAGCCCTTCAGCCGGGCCAATGAGCTCCTCGTGGAGCAAGGCGCCGAACCCATCGACTGGAGCCTGCCGTGAACCCCTCGCCCACGAACGGCCCACGCGTCTGGAGCAGCTACGTCGCGATCGGCGACTCGTTCACCGAGGGCATGTCGGACCCTAACCCGGAGAGCGACGACACCTGGATCGGGTGGGCGGACCGGCTCGCCGAGTCACTGAGCGACCTGGCCCAGATGGAGCGGCTGCCGTTCCGCTACGCGAACCTCGCCGTGCGTGGTCGCCTGCTCGGCGATGTGGTCGGACCGCAGCTCGATCGCGCCGTGTCCATGTCACCAGACCTCGTGTCTCTCGTCGGAGGCGGCAACGATCTGCTCCGCCCGGGTGTCGACACCAACCAGCTCATGCAGACGCTTGAGGATGCCGTGATTCGGTTGCGGCAGAGCGGTGCTGACGTCCTGTTGGCCACCCCCATGGATCCGCAGGAGGCGGGGCTCCTCAAGCCATTGCGCGGCCGCCACGCCGTCCACGCGGCCAACATCTTCACCATCGCCCAGCGTCATGGTTGCTATGTCCTCAACCTCTGGGGCATGCCCGCCCTGCGTGACGGCCGCCTGTGGGCGAACGACCGCATCCACTTCACCACCGAGGGCCACCGTCGCGTGGCACTCGCCGCACTCGCCGCTCTCGGGCACGCCACCGATGAGGACGACTGGCGCAACCCCCTGCCGCCCGGCGAGGCGACGACCAAGCGTGAGGAATTGCGTGCGCACGCCGCCTGGGCCCGCGAGCACCTTGCCCCCTGGGTGCAGCGGCGCATGAGGGGTCAGTCGAGCGGCGACCTCGTCGAGCCGAAGCGACCGGAACTCTCACCGCTGCGACAGGTTGACGAAGGCCCCGGAGGCTGATCGGGCTTGCGCCCTCTCGCGTTACAGTCGCGCGTATGCCGGTCAATCGCCTTCTGCCCACCGATGAGGGTCACGATCTCATCGACCTCACCCGCGAGATCTGCGACAAGGAGCTGCGTCCGCGGGTCGACGAGGCCGAGCGGGTGGCGGCGGATGGTGAGTCGTTCCCGACCGAGGTGTTCCGCACCCTCGGCAAGGCCGGGCTGCTGTCCCTCCCCCACCCCGAGGAGCACGGTGGCGGCGGGCAGCCCTACGAGGTCTATCTCCAGGTCGTCGAGGAGATCGCGTCGGCGTGGATGAGCGTCGCGGTCGGCGTCTCCGTGCACTCGCTCACGGCCTATCCCGTGACGACGTTCGGGTCACCGGAGCAGCAGGCAGCACTCCTGCCGGGGATGCTGTCGGGCGACCAGCTCGGCGCCTACGCCCTCTCCGAGCCGCTGGCCGGTTCGGATGTCGGGTCGATGACGACCAAGGCGACGCGATCCGGTTCTGGTGACGGGACGGCATACGCCATCAAGGGCCGCAAGGCCTGGATCTCACACGCCGGGCACGCCGACTACTACACGACGTTCGCGCGGACTTCTGACGACGGCGGGCGCGGCCTGTCGTGCTTCATCGTCCCGGCCGGCTCCGACGCCATGACCTTCGGTGCGCCAGAGAAGAAGATGGGCCTGCACTGTGACACGGTGCGCGAGGTCATCTATGACGGCGTGCCGGTCGACGAGGCCAACAGGATCGGCGACGAAGGTCAGGGCATGGCGATCGCACTGTCCGCGTTGGACGCTGGTCGACTCGGAATCTCTGCTGGCGCAACAGGATTGGC
The DNA here is from genome assembly GCF_040518285.1 of Knoellia sp. S7-12. Lineage (GTDB taxonomy): Bacteria > Actinomycetota > Actinomycetes > Actinomycetales > Dermatophilaceae > Knoellia. The sequence goes on from NZ_CP155449.1 coordinate 3,484,171, forward strand.
GCAGTCAGCGCTCGACGCCGCCACGGCATACGCAAAAGAACGGCAGCAGTTCGGGCGGGCGATCGCGGCCAACCAGGGGCTCGCGTTCATGCTCGCCGACATGGAGGCCGCGGTCTCGGGTGCGCGAGCGGCCTACCTGTATGCCGCACGCCTCAAGGATGCCGGCCGCCCCTTCTCCAAGGAGGCGGCGGTCGCCAAACTGCTGTCCACCGACGCGGCGATGAAGGTGACGACGGACGCGATCCAGGTGCTCGGCGGTGCGGGCTACACGCAGGACTTCCCGGTGGAGCGGATGTTCCGCGAGGCGAAGGTGACGCAGATCTTCGAGGGGACCAACCAGATCCAGCGGCTCGTCATCAGCCGGCACGTGCTGCGCTGAGGACAGTTCGAGATAGACCGACACGCCGACTTCGGTCGAGCACGCACGGCATGTCGGCCTGTCTCGACCCGCGATCCCCCGGAAATGTCAGACCGGGCCGTCTCATACACGGCCCGGTCACCTCTTTATAGGTGGCGCACCCGGCCCAGTCGGTGACCGACACGCGTCACGCAGGCAAACGGCGACAGATCACTCGGGGTGGAGGCGGCTGGAGTGGCTCAGTCGGGGTCGCGAGAGATGCCGGGGAGCAACGTGTCGCCGGCCCGCAGTGCGTCGAGGGCACCGGGGTGGCTGTCGACGTATTCCAGCCCCTTGTAGCGGTAGCGCCAGATCTGGACCGCGCCGAGCCCCCAGAGCAGGAACTGGACCGACATCGCGACCTTGAAGTCCGCGAGGGTGTAGGTCCCGGGCCCGCCCGGCGCTCGCTGATCGAGGATGAAGCCGATGAGCGCCATCGTCACGAGCGAGGCAACGAAGCCCCCGATGTTGATGACACCTGTCGCACGACCCAACCGGTCGGAGGGGTGGAAGCTGCGGGCGAGGTCGAAGCCGACCATCGAGCCCGGACCGCCGAACGCCGTGACACAGACGAGCAGGACGAGCAGCGGCAGGGGCGCGCGGCCGGGCCACAGGAGCACGACCGCCCACACGCTCGCGATGGCCGCGACGATGCACAGCACGATCTGCGAGCGCCGGTAGGGCAGACGTCCCGTGAGGTGCCCGACGAGTGGGCCGGCAACCATCGCGGCGAAGGTGAGCGTGATGAGCAGGCCGCCGGCGACCGCGGGGCGCAGGCCCTGGCCCTCGACGAGGAACGGGTAGCCCCAGAGCATCGTGAAGACGGTCGCGCCGAACTGGCCGGTGAAGTGGATCCACATGCCGAGGCGGGTGCCGGGGTTGCCCCACACCTCGGCCAGGGTGCGCCTGAGGGCCCGCACCTTGATCTTCTCGACGGCCTCACCGGTGTAGGGCGAATCCTTGACGACGAGGACGAGCCCGACCAGCAGGACGGAGCCGGCGCCTGCGGCGATCGAGAAGGACCGCTCCCAACCCCAGCGGTCCAGGGCGAGTGCCAGGGGGGTGGCGGCAGCCACGGCACCGAGCTGACCGACCATTCCACTGAGCTGGGTGATGACCGGCGCCTGCTTGACGTGGAACCACAGGGCGACGAGACGCAGCATGCTCGTGAAGATCATCGCGTCGCCGATGCCGAGGAGGACGCGCGCCGCGAGACCCATCGCGAAGCTGTCGGCGAACGCGAACCAGAACTGTCCGACCGTCATCAGCGTGAGTCCGATGAGCAGCAGGAGACGTGATCCGAAGCGGTCGAGGAGGACGCCCACGGGAATCTGCATCCCGGCATACACGACGAGTTGGAGGACCGTGAACGTCGCGAGCTGGGACGCGGTGATGTCGAAGCGTTCTGCCGCAACGAGTCCGGCGACGCCGAGGGACGTGCGGTGGAAGACAGCGATCGTGTAGGCCGACAGGGCGACGACCCAGATCACCCACGCCCGCCGACGACCGATGTCGTGCACCTGGCGTCGTAGGGGTCGCGTCACCGCTCAATTCTAGAGACGGACGGGGTATGCCGTCCGCCCCCGTCCGTGCCCCGACCGGCGGGGTCAGCGGTCGCGATGAGGGTTCAGTGGGCGCGGGCAGGTAAAGTGCGGGTCGCCGTCGGGGGCGTGAGCTCGCCGACGTGCGCTGGCGTGGCGCAATTGGTAGCGCACCTGTCTTGTAAACAGGAGGTTAGGGGTTCGATTCCCCTCGCCAGCTCTCGTGGTCTGTATGACTTCGCCTGATACTTGACGTTTGGGCTTCACCTGATGCCTGACAGTGTTCCGGTTGATGGTTGACAGCTACTTCGGCTGATCCTTGACACTCCCTCAATGAGGGAGATGAGTGTGGCTGAGCAGCGATACAAGGCGGTTCTGGCAGTCATCAGTGACGGCCGGACCATCACGGAAGTCGCGTCCGCGTGGTCGGTGTCGCGACAAACCCTGCACGAGTGGCTGGCCCGGTACGAGCAGGGCGGCTTGGAGGCGTTGGCGGATCGATCGCACCGTCCGGACGCGTGTCCGCACCAGATGCGCCCCGACGTTGAGGTCGCGGTCCTGGAGATGCGTCGGGTCCACCCCGGTTGGGGCCCACGCCGGATCGTGTTCGAACTGGCCAAGAAGAGCACCACCACGTCAGAGTCCGGGGTGTACCGGGCGTTGCGACGCGCGAACCTGATCGACCCCACCGCTCGGCGGCGTCGCCGCGAAAACTGGAAACGGTGGGAACGCGGCCGACCGATGGAGTTGTGGCAGATGGACGTCGTCGGTGGGATCGGCCTGCGTGACGGGACCACCCTGAAATGCCTGACCGGTGTCGATGACCACTCCCGGTTCTGCGTGTGCGCAGTACTGCTGGTCAAGGAACGCACCCAGCTGGTCTGTGACGGCCTCACCGCCGCGTTGCGCACCCACGGCGTGCCCGAACAGATCCTCACCGACAACGGCAAGGTGTTCACCGGCCGGTTCAACCACCCGCCCACCGAGGTCCTGTTCGACCGGATCTGCCGGGAAAACGGCATCGAGCACCTCCTGACCAAACCCCGCTCACCCACCACCACCGGCAAGATCGAACGGTTCCACCGCACCCTGCGCGCCGAGCTCCTCACCGGAACCCTGTTCGCCTCACAGCAGGCTGCGCAGCAAGCCCTCGACGAATGGGTCACCACCTACAACCAGGACCGGCCCCACCAATCCCTGGACATGGCCACCCCAGCAGAGAAATTCGCCGTGGCCACACCCCGAACCTTGCGCGAGCAACCTGACCGCGACGGACCCGAATGGGTCGCCCGCAAGGTCTCCACCGTCGGTGTCGTGTGCGTGTCCTGGCAGCAGGTATCCGTCGGACGTCACCGCGCCGGAGAACGCTGCGACGTCCACGTCGGCCCAGAAACCCTCCAGTTCTGGATCGGCAATGAGCTGCTGCGCACCGTCCGCCGTGAAAGCACCGGCCCCGTCCGCAACAAACGACCCCTGGGAGGTGCACTCACCAAGCACCGCACGACAAACTGAACGTTAGGAGTGTCAAGGATCAACCGGCGTAACACCGTCAACCATCAACCGAAGGCCCACACCAGCTCTCGTGGTCTGTATGACTTCGCCTGCCGGACCCATCGGGCCAGCGACCCGGCTGGGTCGGAAGCCAGCGCCCTTGCCCTGCTGCGGGAGGGGGTGGTCTCACAACCGTCGGCCCCGGGTTCCTTTCCGCACGCAGAAGGGAACCCGGGGCCCCCTGGACGCCCCTTCGGTCGGAGGGCTTCGCACCCGAGCTTGCGGTGGGCGCATCGGTCCCAGGACGTGCCCTGCGGGGAGGTAGGTCGCCGGAGGCGGGGAAGGCCCGTCACCCGCGTCGCGCCTCACCTGGGAAGGTGCTGCTTCTGGAGTCCCACCCCACGCATTCGAGATGATCGCCTCGAACTCGGCAGCCAGCAGGTCGGCATCACCGAGCACGACGTCGAGGAAGTCGTCGGCCTCGCGATGGTCGGCCAAGGGCGGCGTAAGTGCAGAGAGCGCGTCGATCATGATGACCACCCGCCGTTCAGGCCGAGATGGACTGACGCTCGGCGTGGCTGCTGTTGATCTCGATCTTGCGTGGCTTGGCCCTGTCGGCGACAGGGACCCTCAGGCGCAGCACGCCGTGGTCGTAGTCCGCCCGGATGTGATCGGTGTCCAAGGTGTCGCCCAGGATCAGCTGTCGGCTGAAGACACCGCGGGGCCGCTCGGCGGCAATCAGCTCCTTGTCCTCGTCGGCGCCGGGCCGCTCTGCCTTGATCGTGAGCACGTTGCGCTCGACGTCGAGGTCGATGCTTCCCGGGTCGACGCCGGGGAGGTCGAGCTCGACAACAAAGGTGTCTTCCTCACGCCATGCGTCAATCGGCATGACGGACGGCCGGGCAAGGGTTCCCACGGCTCCGAAAGCCTGCTGGGTCATCCGGTCGAGTTCACGGAAGGGGTCGGTGCGCATCAACATCGTCATCACCTCCATACGATCGTGATGTCCTCGGACGGGCCATGGATCCCGAATGGATCTATGGTGTGCGCCATAGGATTTATGTACCACCAGACAGCAGTCCATGCAAGCCCGGAGGCAAAGTTGGCAAAAAAAGTTGAGCGACTGCTCGGACCGGGCGCCGCCGTCCCGAAAGACAAGGGCGTCTACACCATCTCCATGGCCGCCGAGTTTGTCGGCACCGGTGCGCAGAACCTGCGCCTCTACGAAGCGCGAGGTCTCGTGGAACCCGAGCGCACGGATGGCGGCACCCGCCGCTACAGCGAAGACGACATCGCCCGTCTCCAGCGGATCGCTCGACTTCTCGACCAGGGGCTCAACCTGGCTGGGATCAGTTTGATGCTCGAGCTCGAATCCGAGAACGCCGACCTCCGGGAACAGAACGAGGCGCTGCGCACCGCTCGGCGTCGCGCACCGGGCTAATCTCTGCTGCATGGCTGGCACTGAGTTCGAACAGGCTGTCGCAACTGTCGGAGATCTCGCCGACGACCCCGGCAACGACACCAAACTGCGCCTCTACGCGCTCTACAAGCAGGCGACGGTCGGTGACGCGGACGGGAAGCGCCCGGGTTTCACGAATCCGGTGGGCCGCGCAAAGTACGACGCGTGGACCAAGATCTCCGGAACCTCGAGCGAGCAGGCCGAGGCCGACTACATCGCCGAGGTGGCGAGACTCACCCAGGGCTGACGCCGGGCGCTCGGCTCAGTCGCTGGGCCGCTCAACCGGCCAGCCGCTCAGCCGGGTCAGTCGAAGACGCGGTTGAGGTAGCTCTGCAGGGCAGCGGTGGTCTTGGGACCCCACGAGCCGTCCTGCTCGGCGCCGACCTTGCCCTGGAGGGCCTTCGTCGTCTTGGGACCGATGTGACCATCCGGGTATGACCCGACCTTGTTCTGCAGCTTCTTGACGTCGTCGCGCGACCAGGAGGAGTCGACGGAGCCACCGACCCACGTCTCGACGCCCTTGCGCGTCATCGGGCCCTGCCGGCCATCGACGGCCAGCGGGAAGACATTGCGGGTCGTGTCCCGAGAGGTCGGAACAGCGAGTCCGTTGCTGCGGGTGAGTCCTGCGCGCTGGCTGCACACCGGCCAGGCGCCCGGGCCCTGGACCTTGAGAACCTCTTGGGCGATCAGGATCTGCTGGGACTTGGTCGCGCGGTTGGCGGTGGTCGCGTAGCGCTGACCGCCGAAGCCCTTCCACGTCGAGTACGAGAACTGAAGGCCGCCGTAGTAGCCGTTGCCGGTGTTGATAGACCAGTTGCCACCGCTCTCACACATGGCGACGCGGTCCCAGACGTTCTCGGCCGCGCCAGCGCTGGTCGCGAGACCGAAGATCGCCGCAGACGCGGTGGTGGCGAGGAGCGCTGTGCCGGCGACTGCGCGGCGCAAGGGCCGGCGTCGAGTCGGGCGAGTGGGGAATTCAGGGGCGAAGAGCATGACCGAAGTCCTTTGCGTCAGGGGACGACAAAGGACGCTACGTCACATCAGTCACAAATTTCAATCCCGTCACAGAACTACACAACTGTAACTTCCACACCATCCGTCACGCAAGCGGGCGCGCGGCGTGTCGGATCGAGCCCGACAATCCCTGGCCGGCGCGCAACGCAACGACGGGGTGGACCCGGCACCTGCCGGATCCACCCCGTCGTGAAAAACGCTGTGGTCAGCGCGAATTGAGGTGACGCTGCAGTGCCGCAGTCGTCTTGGGGCCCCACGACCCGTCCTGCGCAGAGCCGACGATGCGCTGAAGCTTCTTGACGTCAGCGCGGCTGAACGAACCGTTGACGGAGCCGCCGACCTTCTTCTCGAGCAGGCGATAGTCGGCCCGACTCAGTGAGGCGTTGACCGAACCGCCGACCCACCTCTCAATGGCCTTGCGGGTCAACGGACCCCTTTTGCCGTCAACGGCGAGCTTGCCCGGCCGGACGGTGTCGCGAGAGACCGCAGCCGAGGCAGCGGGCGCTGACGCTGCGGCACCGTTGGCACGAGTCAGTCCGGCCCGCTTGCTGCAGACCGGCCATGCACCGGGGCCCTGCACCTTGAGGGTCTTCTGGGCGATCAGGATCTGCTGCGCCTTCGTCGCGCGATTCGCAGTGGTGGCGTAGCGCTGACCACCGAAGCCCTTCCACGTCGAGTACGAGAACTGGAGCCCGCCGTAGTAGCCATTGCCCGTATTGATCGACCAGTTGCCACCGCTCTCGCAGGCGGCGACGCGATCCCACACCGTCCCCGCGGCGGATGCGGGCTGGGCCATCGCGGTGGCACCACCGACGGCGGCCACGGAGGTCACCGCGACACCGGCGAGGCGGCGTCGGACAGGAGCGGACTTCGGGGCAGCGTGCTTCGGGCTGTAGAACATCGACAGGGGTCCTTGAGGTGGGGGTGCGGCCCGACAGGGGAAGCAGGCCAAGCCTCGACGGTAGCGGCGGGCGGCAAAGGTCACAAGAAGATCACGGATATTCACACATTCATGAAACCTCACTGGCACCCGGGGAACCGCGTGAGGATCACACGCGCACGCGCCGCCTCACCCTGGCCACCCGGCGATCCCACGGCGAGGCAATGATCTCGCCGAGCGTCGTGCCGGTCGCGATGGCGAGCAACACACCCGCCGCCCCGAGCAGGGTCGCGACACCGGCCTGGAACGACAGCGAGCCGATGTTGGTCGACTCCTGACCCACGAGCTCATAGAGGCCACGGAAGATCGTCAGACCTGGCAGCAAACCGAAGCTCGCCGGCACGACCACCGCCATGGCGGGAGCTCCGAGTCGCAGCGCCACGAGCCTCCCCACCAGTCCGAGGGCGACCGCCGCAAGTCCGGTGGCGGTCACCGCGCCGACGTCGATGAGGCGCGTCAGCACGGCATAGACACTGCCGGCGGCCACGGACAGCGCCGCGGTGGGCAGCACCAGCCGCCGCCGGGTCTGCATCGTCACCGACCCGCAGGCGCCCACAATGAAGGCGCCGATGACCAACGCCCACCACTCCGCCTCACTGGTACGCAACTCGAGCACGGAGGGCGACACGAAGGTGAACGACAGGGCCTCAGTGAGTCGGATCGTCGTCCCCAGGGCCACCGCGACACCGATGACGATCCCGGTGAGCGACACCATGACGGCGAGCAACCGACCCGCGCCGGTCACGGCATACCCCGAGATGACGTCCTCGACCGCAGACGCCATGGTCCGCCCCGGCAGGAGCGCGACGATCCCGCCAGCCACGATGAAGGCAAAGTCCTTGCCCCCCAACGGAATCCACCCTTGGGCTCCGAGGGCATAGGCCGCCCAGGCGAGCGCCGTCGCAACGAAGGCGCTGATCGCATTCGAATAGAAGTCGGGCAGATGGAAGGGCCGCATGAGCCCCGACACGGCCGATACGCCGAGAACGGCGAGCAGGGTCACGGCAGCCGTGAAGAGCGTCGCGCCGATCATCACCGCGACGGCGGCGGCGAGCATGGCGGTCGCCGTCGTGACCGCCCAGTCAGGCCAGATGCGCCGAGCCCGCTTGATGTCGCGGAGCTGCTCAACGGCCTCCGTGAGCTCGATGTGGCCACTGACGAAGGCGTCCACCAGCTCGTGGACGGCCACGAGCCGCGCGTAGTCGTGGCGCGTCGACCGGACCACGCGCAACTCGGTCACCGCGTGCACCGCATCGACGTGCGCATGGACGAGCAGGGACTGCAGGGTGATGTCGATCTCGACGTTGGTGAGCCCGGCGGCGGCACAGACGGCCGCCACCGACCCTTCGACCTGGGGAGCGCCGGCACCGGAGCGCAGCATGAGCTCGCCGAGTCGCACCGCGAGGTCGAGGGTCTCGCGGACCCGAGCCTCCTCCGCTTCCTCGATCGCGACCCGGGCATTGCGATAGGGAGTGCGTCGAAGCAGGTCGACCAGCGGCATGGGCTCAGTCGGAGGGCCACCTTGAAGGCGCCAGGCCCGGCGGCGGCGGTCCGCGTCGCTCACGGCAGGTTGAGCTGGTCGGCCCACGACGTCCCGGCGGGCCACCATGACGGTTGGCCGTCGACGATGCCCGCAGCCAGGACGGCTGCCGCCGCGACGAGCAGAAGGAGCACGAGGACGCGGGCGGCGCTCGACCCGGGGCTCACGCCACGAACCATGCTGCGGGTGCCACGGCGCAGGCTCGCGCCACCCGGCCCCCACCACGCCATGAGTCCCGCGAGGAGGCCACCCACGGCGAGTGGCACGAACGCGTCCGGCTCGGGCGACCCGCTGCCCTGGATGGCGACAACGGCAAGTGCCGCACAGAACACGCCCGACACGGCGATGAGCGCCGGCATGATCGCACCGAAGAGTGAGCTGACAACCCCGATCAGGAAGTGCCACGGGCTGGCCGCGACCGCGACCGGGATGTCACTGCGCCGCCGCCCCCTGTCGTGCCGCCGCATGATGAGCGACGTCACCGACCGGTCAGCCGTGCGAGCGAGAACCACCCATAGCAGGAGGCCGATCGCAGCAACGACGGGGGCGACAGCCGCTGCGGCAACGAGGACCGCGAGCAGCGCCGCCACGGTCCCGCTGCGGCTGGCACGACCGATGCGCGGGTCGGTCTGCGGCTGGCCGTCCCTCGCGGCGTCCCAGTCGTTCTGACCCGATTCCTGCGGCGGGTATGCCGGGTGCTCCAGTTGTCGTTCCGGCGCAACCCCGGGTGCCCCGGTCTGTGGACCGAGCAGCGCGTCGGCGGGCGACGGGCGGGGCGCCAACACCGGTGCGACGGCGGGAGCCACCATCCGCGCCACAGGGGGGCGCGTTGGCTGGATCTGGGTGCGGGCCAACGGAAGTGCTGCGGTCAGGGGCATCGCAAGAGACTGCGTGGGCGGCGTCGGGTGGCGCACTTTGATGATGTCCGTGACCAGCCCGCCGTGGGCATAGCGTTCGAGTGCGGCCACGACCTCGCGCTGGTGCGGACGGTCCCCCGGAACGGGAGCGAGGGCGGCATACAGAAGCGGTGCGATGCGCTTGTCCACGCCCACCAGGTCCGGCTCGCCCGTGGTGACCCGGGTGAGGACGGCGTCCATCGGTCCGCGCCCGAAGGGCGGGCGGCCCGACGCGGCATACGCAAGCGTTGCGGCCCAGCCCCACCAGTCGGTCGCGGTCGACACGGGTGCGCCTTCGACGACCTCGGGTGCGAGGTAGCCGGGCGTGCCCATGACGAGTCCGGTCATGGTGAGGCGGATGTCGTCGGCGACGTGGGCGATGCCGAAGTCGATGACGACCGGGTCGCCGTCGACGATGAGGACATTGCCCGGCTTGAGGTCACGATGGATGACATCACTGGCATGGATGACGTCGAGCGCTTCGGCGAGCCCGCTGCCGAGCCGGTGCAGGTCATCGGCACCCAGGGGACCCTGCGCGCTGATGACCTCGTCGAGCGGCGGGCCGGGGACATAGCGCGTCACGATGAACGGGCGCTCCCCGTCGACATCCGCGTCGATGACCGGAGCGACGCGGGGGCTACGGATCCGACGCAGGGTCTGGACCTCACGCGTCAGGCGCGCCCGCGCCGCGGGGTCGTGGGCGACGTGCGGTCGCAGCACCTTGATGGCAACAGCCTTGCCCTGGCGGTCGAGTCCGAGGTGGACCACGCCCATGCCGCCCTCGCCGAGTCGCTGGACGAGACGGTAGGAGCCGAGCAGCGCATGCTCGGGGAGTTCGTCCCTCCCACCCGAGTCGTCAAGGATTTCGGCAGTCATGACAGACACGGTATGCCGTGAGGCTGGATGAAACCTGACCGAATCGCCGATGCTGGCCGATACGGATGTGGCTGGTGTGGCTGATGTGACTCGCCACCCCACCGACTCGGTCAGGAATCAGGCAGTGGCGGTGGGGTGCAGGACCGGCACGAAGCCGTGGTCCAACGCTGCCACCGACATCGGTGGGGTGAGCACCTCCACCGGACCGTCCTCGACCGACACGGGCGCACCCCAGCCGTGGAAGTCAAACGGTCGCAACGACTCTCCCGTCCACAGGCTCGGCCGCCGACCGGCCTCAGCAGCTCCCGCGCCCAGGACGACAGAGCCAGCCGGGAGGGTGCCGATCCGTGCGCGCCACAGCTTGCGATCCGCTGCCCGGTCGAGCCCGCGACCGGGGCGCAGCCGCTCGTCGGCCAGGCGCCGATTGAGTTCTGGTGCGGTGAAAGGCTTTTGGGCACCTGCCGCAGCGGACACACCGTCCCGGTACGCGGCATACGCATCTCGTCTGCATTCACCGCAGGGACGGTGCCCGGCAGCCAGCGCCACCGCGTCGTCGAGGAAGAACAGGGGCGTCCAGCGGTTGGGGCGGGCCAAGCCCACCCGCCAGCCCTTGAACTCCAACTGGCAGGTGATCCACAACAGGTTGCTCTTGTGGTGGCGGACAACGTTCTCGTGGTCATCGACCACGCAACCGCGGTTGCCGGTGAACAACCCGCGAGCAGGGTGCGCCACCAGATCTCCCCATGGGTCGACCCGGTTGCGTCGAGGCACGGGGCGCGGACTACTGCTGGATGTAGGCGCTCAACTGGTCGCGCTCGGCCTGCAGATCGGTGATGCGGTGCTTGACGACGTCTCCGATGCTGACGATCGCGGCCAGGTGCCCGTCGATGACCACCGGGACGTGGCGGATGCGGTGCTCGGTCATGGTGTGCTCGAGCGCGCCGAGCTCCTCCTCGGGGCCACACGTCTGCACGTCACTCGTCATGATCGACGACACCGTCTGCTGCAGCACGTCAGCACCGACCTTCTGGAGGTGGCGCACGACATCGCGCTCACTGACGATGCCGTCGACGCTCTGACCGTCATCGCTCACGACAACGGCGCCGATGCGATGCTCGGCAAGCAGGTCGAGGAGGTCAGTGACACTGGCGTCGGAGCGCACCGTGATGACGGTGTCTCCCTTGCGCTTCACGACATCGGAGATCCTCATGTGCCGACGGTAGTGGTCCACGCCAGCCCGCGCCAGACTTCGGCGCCTGCGCACCCACCGTGAGACAACACGTGACAGAAGCGGACGGCATACGGCATGCTGACAACACTGTTGACACTGACGTCAGCGGATCAACCCTTTACAACGGATCGTCCGGCACGTTCCTGCCGGTGAAGGAAGGCAATGCAGCCATGGCAACTGTCAAGTTCGACGAGTCCACCCGGATCTATCCCGGGAACGACAGCCCTTCGGTCGACCGACTGAACATCGATGTGCAGGACGGCGAGTTCCTCGTCCTCGTCGGTCCCTCGGGCAGCGGCAAGTCGACCGCACTCCGCATGCTGGCCGGCCTCGAAGAGGTCAACGGCGGCAAGATCTGGATCGGTGACCGCGACGTCACCAACTTGTCCCCCAAGGACCGGGACGTCGCCATGGTCTTCCAGAACTACGCGCTCTACCCGCACATGTCGGTGGCCGACAACATGGGCTTCGCGCTCAAGATCGCCGGCGTCGACAAGGCCGAGATCCGCAAGCGCGTCGAAGAGGCAGCCAAGATCCTCGACCTCGAGCCCTACCTCGAGCGCAAGCCCAAGGCGCTCTCGGGTGGTCAGCGACAGCGTGTCGCCATGGGCCGCGCCATCGTCCGCTCACCCCAGGTGTTCCTCATGGACGAGCCGCTGTCCAACCTGGACGCCAAGCTCCGTGTCCAGACCCGCACCCAGATCGCTTCCCTCCAGCGGCGATTGGGTGTTACGACCGTCTACGTGACGCACGACCAGGTCGAGGCCATGACCATGGGTGACCGCATCGCGGTGCTCAAGGACGGCATCCTCCAGCAGGTCGCGACGCCGCGCGAGATGTATGACACCCCCGCCAACGTCTTTGTCGCCGGCTTCATCGGCTCACCCGCGATGAACCTCATCAGCGTCCCCGTCACCGACGGAGGCGTGAAGTTCGGCTCGCACACCCTTGAGGTCCCGCGCGACTCCCTCAAGGGCGTCAGCTCCAACGCCATCGTCGGTGTGCGCCCCGAGGACGTCGAGGTCACGACCGAAGGTCAGGGTCTCGAGATCACCATCGACGTCGTCGAGGAGCTCGGCGCCGACGCCTACGTCTATGGCACGCCGACCGACGAGGCCATCCGCCTCGAGGGCGGCGAGGACTCGCTGCCGAAGCCATTCATCGCACGCGTTGACGGTCGTCGTGTCCCTCACAAGGGCGACAAGATCTGGGTCCAGCCCAACGCGAGCCACATGCACATCTTCAACGCAGAATCTGGTGCGCGTCTGAGCCACTGAGGACTTTCACTCTCTCGACTTCGGGGGTGCCAAGAGCGGTGTATGCCGCGTGCTTGGCACCCCTGAAGCGTTTCCTTCTCATGTTCGAGCGTTCCGGATTCTCCCGTTCTTCTCGTCGGAGGTAGCCGATGGCCCTGCAGATCACCACCGCCCGACCTGATCCAGCCCTGCTCGACCTGCCCTGGTCGACCCCGCTCGAGGACTGGCCGGAGCACCACCTGGCCGCTCTCCCCCGAGGCATCTCCCGTCACGTCGTCCGCTTCGTCCGACTCTCCGGCCGGGTGCTGGCCGTCAAGGAGATCAAGGAGGACCTGGCGCGGCGCGAGTACGAGATGCTGCGCAACCTCAAGCGGCTCGACCAGCCCAGTGTCGAACCGTTTGGGATCGTGAGCGGTCGGGTCGATGCCGATGGCAACCCGCTCGACGCATGCCTGCTGACCCGACACCTCAAGTTCTCCCTGCCCTATCGCGCCCTGTTCTCGCAGGGTCTGCGGCCGGGCACCGAGACCCGCCTCATCGACGCCCTGGCCGTGCTGCTCGTGCGGCTGCACCTCATGGGTTTCTGGTGGGGGGATGTGTCGCTGTCGAACACGCTCTTTCGCCGCGACGCCGGAAGCTTCGCGGCCTACCTCGTCGACGCCGAGACCGGGGAGCTCTTCCCCAGGCTGAGCGACGGCCAACGCGCCCACGACCTCGACATCGCGCGCGTCAACATCGCGGGTGAGCTCATGGACCTCCAGGCCGGCGAGCTGCTCGAGGAGAGCGTCGATCCGGTCGCCATCTCCAACCGGATCGTGACGCGCTACGAAGAGCTGTGGGTCGAGCTCACCGAGACGGAGGAGTTCGACACGGGCGAGCGCTGGCGCGTCGAGGAACGCATTCGTCGGCTCAATTCGCTCGGGTTCGACGTCGACGAGTTGGCGATCACGACCGACATCGACGGCACCAGCATCAGCATCCAGCCCAAGGTCGTCGACGCAGGCCACCACTCGCGACGCCTGTTGCGCCTCACCGGTCTCGACGTGGGCGAGGGCCAGGCCAGGCGCCTGCTCAACGACCTCGACAGCTATCGCGCCGGCAATGAACGGCAGAACGACGACGAGGAGTTGGTCGCCCACGACTGGCTCACCCGGATCTACGAACCCATCACCCGTCGCGTGCCGCGCGAGCTCGCGGGCAAACTCGAGCCTGCCGAGCTCTTCCATGAGGTTCTCGAGCACCGCTGGTACATGGCTGAGCGCGAGCAGAACGACGTCGCGATCGAGCGGGCCATCGAGGACTACGTTGCGTCGATCCTGCCGACCAAACCCGACGAAGTTTCCGTCGTCGGAGTCGACACTGTCGAAATGCCCGTCATCGTGGATGGGCCACGCCCCTAGGATCGGGAGGTCCGACCCACACATTCCGCAGGGGAGAAATACCGCATGTCTGAACCGTTCGACCCGCACCAGCCGCCTCCGCCGCCGTCAGCTCCGCCCCAGCAAAGCCCACAGAACGCGCCGCAGGAAGCGCCGCGTGACAACCCGTATGCCGGTGGGGCGCCCCCGCCTTACCAGGCGGCTCCCACGGTGAACCCCTATGGCGGTGGCGCACCTGCCTACCCCGGCACGAGGGCTTATGTGGAGCAGCAGTTCGGGCCGGTTGCCGGCTTCGGCAGCCGCGTCGGCGCGTTCGTCATCGACATGCTCCTCTCCTTCATCGGGCTGATACCGCTCATCATCGGTCTGGTGCTGCTCGTCGTCGCGGGTCCCGACGTCGACGAGTTCGGCAACTCCGTCAGCGGAACGGGCGATGCTGGATTGGCTGCGATAGGCGGCATCCTCGCCCTGCTCGGCGTGCTGCTGATGTGGGGCATCCTGATCTGGAACCGCATTTTCAAGATGGGCCGCACCGGCCAGAGCGTCGGCAAGAAGGCCATGGGCCTCAAGCTCATTCACCACCAGACCGGTCAGCCGATCGGTGCAGGAATGGCCTTCGGGCGCGAGATCCTCTCGCAGTTCATCAACCAGATCTTCTTCCTCAGCAACCTCTGGATGCTGTGGGACGACAACAAGCAGACCCTGCATGACAAGATCGTCAGTTCGACTGTCATCGAGGTCCCCAAGTCCTGACTTCGTCGCACCCGACACGAAACGCCGCCCGCGGATATCCCGCGGGCGGCGTTTTTGGGTGTCGAGGCGACAGGTGGCTCAGCTGACGATGCCTCTCTGAAGGTTCCAGCGCTGCGCGCTCTGGTAGGCGTCGATCATTCCCCAGATCCAGATTGCCGGCGCCGTCAGGAAGCCGACGAGCACGAACATGAGCAGGAAGCTGAAGACATAACCGACGAACATACCGATGCCCTTGCCCGTGTCCCCATTCATCAACTGCCCGAGCCCCGGGATGAAGAACGACCCGAGAAGCGAAAGCGCCGGGTTCTTCGGAGCGACGAACTGTGTGACCCCGCCAGCGTACGGTCCGGTCGGAGCCATGGCGGCAGGCACGACGGCGGCCGACGTAGCCGGTGCGCGGTGCTCGGTCCATTCGGATCCGGACCAGTACCGTTGGCTCCCGTCCCCCTGGGGGTACCAACCCGGTGCTGCACTCATCCCTGTCTCCCCTTGTTGAAGTCAGACTCACCATAGGGCGGCGAATTCGGGCTCGCAGGCGAATCACGAAGGTCGTGAGCAGCGAAGACTCAGGCGGGTGAGAGCCACGTGACGCCAGGAATGTTGCGGGCGATCCAGAACGCCATGATGACCCAGAAGAGGCCATAGAGGATCCACGCCGGCGCGGCCGTCATCCGCTGCTCACCACGCCACTGGCGTCGCGTCCAGCGGGCGAACCCGAGGATCATCACGACGAACGCCACGACGGTGAGCGGGTTGCGTTGGAGCGCCTCGGTCACGTTGCCCTCACTCAGGGCGTGGGTGGCGCGCAAGGTCCCGCAGCCAGGGCAGAACGTGCCGGTGAGTGCGAGCCACGGGCAGGTCGGGTAGTTGCCGGACTCGTTGGGGTCGACAAGGTGCGCGACGAGGACGAAGCCGGTCGCGGCGCCTGCCGAGATCATTGGCCACAGCAGGCGACGCCCCCGCCCGACCGACGGGTCGGTGAGCGGGGGCGTCGTGGACTGCGTCAAGGACGTCGCGATCACGTACCCGTGGAGGAGGAGTCCATGCTCATCACTCCGGCCGCAGCAGCAATGCCGTAGAGGACGAGGACGACGACGCCAGCGACGACACTGATGATCGTGAACTTCTTGGCCTTGGCCGCGGACTCGATGGCACCAGCCTGGTCGCCCGAACTCCACTTGCCGTTGACCTGAGCCGCGAAGACGATGGCTGCGATTCCGACCGGAAGGCAGCAGAAGATCGTAGACAGAATCGCGGGAATCAGGAAGTTGGACGGCGGTGGACCGGCGGGAGCGCCGCCGTAGCCACCACCAGCGGGGGGCGGCGGTGCACCGTAGGCGCCACCGTCGTTGCCGCCACCGCTGGGCGGCGGAGGCGGTGTCGAGCCACCATCACCCGGGGGCGGGGGCGGCGTGTTTCCGTAGTCAGTCATTTTGTGTCCCTCTCACTGTGACGTCATCAGGGTTGAGCCCCCTGGCCGGGTTCCCGACTTGCCCGCAATCGTGGCACACGCCACCTCGTTGCGGAGCGCGGACGCACGGAGAACCGCGAGATCGATGAAAGGTCGCGATGCCCTCTGATCAGCGACGACGCCGACGACGCGAAACCTCATAGAGGGTCACTCCGGTGGCGATACCGGCGTTGAGCGACTCGACGGCCGACGACATCGGCACCGAGACGATCTGGTCGCAGGTCTCGCGCACGAGCCGCGACAGACCCTTGCCCTCGGAACCCACGACGATGACGATCGGCTCGTTGGCCAGTTCCAGGTCGGGCAGCTCGACGTCACCCTCCATGTCGAGGCCGATGACGAAGAATCCGGCCTTGCGGTAGTCCCCGAGGGTCCGGGTGAGGTTGGTGCATTGCGCGATCGGTATGCGCGCGGCGGCACCGGCCGACGTCTTCCACGCCGATGCCGTCATGCCGACAGAACGCCGGGCGGGCACGACGACACCATGGCCACCGAACGCCGCGACGGAACGGACGATCGCGCCCAGGTTGCGCGGGTCCGTGATGCCGTCGAGCGCGACGATGAGCGGGATGCCCGGCGCCTCGGGGTCGATGAGGTCATTGGGGTGGGCGTACTCGTAGGGAGGCACCTGCAGCGCCAATCCCTGGTGGACAGCGCCGTCGGTGATCCGGTCGAGCTCGCCACGCGGCGTCTCAAGGATCGGCAGGCTGCGCTCGGTAGCGATCTTGAGCGCCTCGCGCACGCGGTCGTCGCTGTCGATGCGCCCGGCGACATACATCGTCGTGACCGGGACGTCGTTGCGCAGGGCTTCGAGCACCGAATTGCGCCCGGCCACGATCTCGCTCGACGCCTTGGCCTTGCGGCCTCCGGTCGGGCGACCGCCGGAGCGCCGCTCGCCGGACTTCGCGGCCGCGTGTGCCTTGTGATAGGTCCGGTCCTCCGCGCGCGGAGTCGCTCCCTTGGGCTCGAGTCCCCGACGCCGCTGACCGCCGGAACCGACAGTGGGTGCCTTCTTTCCGCCCTTGCGGACGGCTCCTCGTCGCTGGCTGTTGCCTGCCACGGCTACTCTCCTCGTCCACGGGTCAACGACCAGCGGGCGCCGGTCGGAGTGTCCTCGATCGTGATGCCGGCAGCGATGAGCTGGTCGCGGATCGCGTCGGATGTTGCATAGTCGCGTGCTGAGCGCGCTGCCGTGCGTGCCGACAATCGCTCACTCACGAGCGTGTCGAGAGCGGCGAGTGCGTCACTGGTCGAACTGTCCGCTCCCGACCACGCCGGGTCGAGCGGGTTCACCCCGAGGATGTCGGTCATGGCGACGACGAGCCCGGCCCGCTCGCGCGCCAACTCGTTGTCACCTTCGTCGAGGGCAGTGTTGCCCTGCGTCACGGTGTCGTGGACCGCGGCCAGTGCACCGGACACCCCGAGGTCGTCATCCATGGCCTCGACGAACTCCGCAGGCAGCTTCTCGTCACCGGTCGGCGCCACGGCGCCGTCAGATCCGAGCGCGCGCCGAAGGAACCCTTCGATGCGGTCGACCGCAGCCTCGGCCTCGGCGAGCGAGCCCTCATGGAACTCGATCATCGACCGGTAGTGCGCTGCCGTCAGGTAGTAGCGGACTGCGAGCGGACGCGCCTTCTTGGTGACCTCGTGGATCAGCAGGCTGTTGCCGAGCGACTTGCTCATCTTCTCGCCGCTGATCGTCACCCACGCGTTGTGCATCCACATCGAGGTGAAGGGCAGACCGGCCGCGCGCGACTGCGCCTGCTCGTTCTCGTGATGCGGGAAGCGCAGGTCGACGCCCCCACCATGGATGTCGAAGGCATCGCCGAGGTACTTGCGAGCCATCGCCGAGCACTCGAGGTGCCAGCCGGGTCGCCCTCGCCCCCACGGTGTCGGCCAACTCGCGGTCCCCGGTTCGCCGTCCTTGCTGCCCTTCCAGAGAGCAAAGTCGCGAGGGTCGCGCTTGCCGCGCGGGTCAGCGTCCTCCGCGGCGGCCATGTCGTCGATCTTCTGGTTCGTCACTTCTCCGTATGCCGGCCACGAACGGACGTCGAAGTAGACGTCACCCGAGCCGTCTTCCGCGGCATACGCATGGCCGTTGGCAATGAGCAGCTCGATCAGCTCGACCATCTCGGTGATGTGGCCCATCGCCCGGGGCTCATAGGTCGGCGGCAGGACGCCCAGAAGGCTCAGCGCCGCGGCCGTGGCGACCTCATTGCGATAGGACAGGGCGAACCAGTCCTCACCGGACTCGGCGGACTTGCGCAGGATCTTGTCGTCGAGGTCGGTGACGTTGCGGACCAGCGACACGTCGAGCCCGTGACCGCGCACGAGCCAGCGACGGAGCACGTCAAAGGCGACGGCGAAGCGGACGTGGCCGATGTGCGGAGGGCCCTGCGTGGTGAGTCCACAGATGTAGATCCCGACCCGGCCAGGCTGCAGCGGGACGAAGTCGCGTGGCGCGCGCGACTGGGAGTCGAACAATCTGAGAGTCACCCGCACAAGGGTACCGGCGCCCGGCCCGGCTCCCCGCCACGCGGCATACGCCTCGTCGGTCAGTGACCGCGGGCGATCCACTCGTCGAGATGGGGCGCCTCGGCGCCGATCGTCGTTGCGTCGCCATGGCCCGTGAGCACGACAGTGCCCGACGGCAGGGTGAGGAGTCGGGCCCGGATGGACTCGATGATCTGCTCGAAGCTGCTGAATGACCGTCCCGTCGCACCCGGCCCACCCTGGAAGAGGGTGTCTCCGGTGAAGACGACATGCATGGCAGAGGAGTGGAAGGAGCAGGCACCCGGCGCGTGCCCGGGGGTGTGCAGAACGCGCAGCGCAACGTCACCGATGTGGAACTCCTGACCATCGGTCAGGATGGCGTCGGGTGCGCCATCCTGCGTCAGGGCCCAGACCACACGCCCTTCGGGGTGCAGGTGCACCGGAGCCCCCGTCGCCGCCTTCAGCTCGTCAGCGACATTGACGTGATCGTTGTGGGCGTGGGTGAGCAGGATGGCGCGAACCTTGCGGCCCGCAATGACGGAGAGGATGGCATCGGCGTCGTGAGCGGCGTCGATGACGATGCACTCGCGCTCGTCGCCGATGACCCAGACGTTGTTGTCGACCTCCCATGAGCCACCGTCGAGCTCGAACGTGCCTGAGGTGACGGCGCGGTCGACGCGTACGCCTCCGTGGGACGGGGCGACATCGAGCAGGGTCGGGCTATCCGGGGTGGTCATGAGAGGACCACCACCGAGCGCAGGACTTCTCCGCGTTCCATCTTGTCGAAGGCCGACTCGACGTCGCCGAGGCCGATGCGTTCGGAGACGAAGCCGTTGAGGTCGAAGCGGCCCTGGCGATAGAGGTCGACGAGCATCGGGAAGTCGCGGCTGGGCAGGCAGTCGCCGTACCAGCTGGACTTGAGCGCCCCACCGCGTCCGAAGATCTCGATCATCGGCAGGGTCACCTCCTTGTCGGGCGTGGGCACCCCAACGAGCACGACCGTGCCGGCGAGGTCACGTGCATAGAAGGCCTGTTCATAGGTCTCGGGGCGACCCACAGCCTCGATGACGACGTCAGCGCCGAAGCCGCCGGTGAGCTCGCGGATGCGTTCGACGACGTCCTCGTCCTTGCCATTGACCGTGTGCGTGGCGCCGAACGCCTTGGCACCCTCGAGCTTGCGGTCGTCGATGTCAACGGCGATGACCGTGGTCGCGCCTGCGACAGAGGCCCCGGCGATGGCGGCGTTGCCCACACCTCCGCAGCCGATGACGGCAACCGAGTCTCCGCGGCCCACACCGCCAGTGTTGACCGCAGCTCCGAAGCCGGCCATGACGCCGCAGCCGAGGAGCCCGACGGCAGCTGCGTCGGCGCTAGCATCGACCTTGGTGCACTGGCCGGCGGCGACGAGGGTCTTCTCGATGAACGCGCCAATCCCCAGCGCCGGGCTGAGTTCGGTCCCATCGGCCAACGTCATCTTCTGCTTGGCGTTGTGGGTGTTGAAGCAGTACCAGGGCTTGCCCTTCTGACAGGCGCGGCACTGACCGCATACGGCCCGCCAGTTGAGGATGACGAAGTCACCCGGGGCCACCTCGGTGACGCCCTCGCCGACGGCCTCGACAACCCCCGCGGCTTCGTGGCCGAGCAGGAACGGGAACTCGTCGTTGATCCCGCCCTCGCGATAGTGCAGGTCGGTGTGGCACACACCGCACGACTGCACCTGGACTACGGCCTCACCCGGCCCGGGATCGGGCACGACGATTTCGACGATTTCCACGTCAGCGCCCTTGGTCCTGGCAATGGCACCCTTGACGGTTTGCGGCATGTTCCCCTCCGTTGTCTCCCCTGACTGTATGCCGTCATCCGCGATGCGCAACCGCTGGACCTGCGGAAACGCCGATTTGGCATCCTTGGCGACGACGCCGGGGCGGGAAAGGGGTCGGTCAGGCGGTAGGCACCACGAGGGCTGTCGCGATGGCGGCGACGCCCTCACCTCGCCCGGTGAGGCCGAGGCCGTCAGTCGTCGTGGCGCTCACGGACACCGGGGCGCCGCACGCGCCGGAGAGGGCCTTCTCTGCCTCGGCCCGTCGGGTGCCGACCTTGGGACGGTTGCCGATGACCTGCACTGCGACGTTGCCGATCTCGAAGCCGGCCTCTCGCACCAGGCGCGCGGCCTCGGCAAGGAGGGTGGCGCCAGAGGCTCCAGCGAACTCGGGGCGACCGGTGCCGAAGTGTTGACCGAGGTCACCGATACCCGCGGCCGAGAACAGGGCGTCACAGGCTGCGTGCGCCACGACGTCGGCGTCCGAGTGACCGTCGAGACCTCGCTCACCGGGCCAGAGCAGACCGGCGACCCACAGCTCACGTCCGGAAGCTGCGGCTGCCAGCGAGTGGACGTCGACGCCAACTCCCGTGCGCGGCAGCGCTGCTCGCATCACGACCCGTCCTGCCAGTCGATCGGTCCGCGGTGCAACAGGTGCGGTGCGGCCTGGGCCACCGGCTTGACGACGAGAGTGTCGATGTTGACGTGCTGGGGCAGGCCGACCGCGAAGGCGACGCACGCCGCGACGTCGTCGGCGACAAGAGGTCGGTCGACGTCCTCATAGACCTTGTCGGCCGCCGACTGGTCGCCGTGGAGCCGGGTCAGCGAGAACTCCTCGGTGTGCACCATGCCGGGCCTGATCTCGATGACCCGGACATGTGACCCGTTGAGTTCGAGCCGCAGGGTCTCGGAGACGACCGACTCGCCGTGCTTCGCTGCGGTGTATCCCCCACCCCCGGCATAGACGCGCTCCCCCGCGATCGAGCTGACGTTGACGATCGTCGCGCGGGCCGAACGCCGCAGGTGGGGCAACGCAGCCTGGGTCATGCGGACCGTGCCGATGACGTTGGAGGCATACATCGCCTCCCACTCGGCGAGGTCGCCGTCCTCGACCGAGCTCAGTCCGATCGCCCCGCCGGCGTTGTTGACGAGGACGTCGAGCCGCTCGAGGGAGCCGATGGCCCTGGCTACGCCCTCGGCGTCAGTGACGTCGAGCTGCAGCGCCGTGACGGAGTCACCCAGCTCTGCGACGACCGAATCAAGACGGTCACGTCGACGGCCGGCCACGATCACGGCATACCCGTCCTTGACGAGGCGGCGGGTGATGGCGGCACCGATACCGGTGCCACCTCCGGTGACGAGGGCGACGGGTGTCTGGCTCACGAGCCGAGGATACGGCGGACGCGCTCGAGGTCGGCCGCAGTGGTCACCTTGAAGGCGAGGTCATCGCCCTCGACCACCGTCACCGTCGAGCCGAGCCGTTCGACGAGGGCGGCGTCGTCAGTGGCCTCGACGCCAGACGCGTGGGCCTGCGCGAGAACGGTGCGACGGAAGGCCTGCGGTGTCTGGACAGCGCGCAGGCTCGAACGATCCGGTGTCGCGACGACGCGACCCTGCGCGTCGACCTGCTTGATCGTGTCGGTGACCGCCAGGCCCGGCACGACCGCGTCGTGACCAGCGCGGACCACAGCGACGAGCCGGTCGAAGAGCGAGCCGGGAGCCAGACACCTGGCGGCGTCGTGGACGAGCACGACGTCCACGTCTTCGCGCAGCGCTGCCAGCCCCACGGAGACCGAGTGGGTCCGCTCCGCTCCTCCCGCGATCACGGTGATGTCGGCCGCGCGCGGGAGTGCAGACACGAGCGCGCCCGCCTCCCTGAGGTGGGAAGCGGGCGCGACGATGACGATCTGTGAGATGTCGGCAGCCTCGAACGCGCGTGTGACGGCGTGTTCGATCAGCGTGATGCCCGCAACGCGGACAAAGGCCTTGGGCTGCGTTGCCCCGAGTCTCGTGCCCAGTCCAGCGGCGACGAGGATGACACCGACGTTCATGACACCGCGTAGGTGTCGACCGCGTTGATGTCAGAAGCCGTTCAGGACGCGAGGACCTCGTCGAGGATGGTCTCTGCCTTCTCCTCGTCGGTCTTCTCGGCCAGCGCGAGCTCGGACACGAGGATCTGACGCGCCTTGGAGAGCATGCGCTTCTCGCCGGCGGACAGACCGCGGTCCTTGTCTCGGCGCCAGAGGTCACGCACGACCTCCGCGACCTTGATGACGTCACCGGAGGCGAGCTTCTCGAGGTTGGCCTTGAAGCGGCGCGACCAGTTGGTCGGCTCCTCGGCAAACGGGGCCCTCAGCACTTCGAAGACCTTCTCGAGGCCGGCCTTGTCGACGACGTCACGCACGCCGACCAGGTCACAGTTCTCGGCAGGGACCTCAATGACGAGGTCTCCTTGGGCCACCTTGAGCTTCAGGTAGAGCTTCTCCACGCCCTTGATGGTGCGGTTGTTGATCTCTTCGATGCGCGCAGCCCCGTGGTGGGGATACACGACCGTTTCGCCGACCTTGAAAATCATATGCAACTTGCCCCTTTCGCGAGGGCAAGTTTAACACGCCGAGAGGCCTGGGACGGAATCGAACCAGACGGCATACCCGCAGGTCAGGACGGTGAAAACCGTTGTCGGGCACCGAAACTGGGTATTGACACATTGCCTTTCTCATGCTCCGTCCACGACCGGGCCAGCTCGAGGTGCAACTGATCCCCACTACTGCGCACATGTGTTCGCGCGACGCTCGCTACGCTGTCCCCCGTGACGACCGCACCTGTGACGACCTCCCGCCATCGCCTGCGCGCAGCCCTTGCGGCCGCAGCCCTCGGCACCACCCTGCTCGGTGGCTGCGCCGTGTTCTCGCCCGTGCAGACCGACTACAACTACCAGGCGGCCGACGGCGTCAACGCCACCTTCGGTGACCTTGACGTGCGCGGGGTGCTCGTCATCTCCAACGCCAAGGACGCCCCGGGCAGTGTCCTGGGCCAGCTCGTCAACACGAGCAACGAGGAGATCGAGGTGGCCTTCGCCAGCGAAGGCGGCGCGAGCGAACCGGTCACCGTTCCCCGCTACTCCTCGCTCACCCTCGGCGAGGGCGAGGCAGTGACGCTGCCCAAGGTGGCTGTCGAGCCCGGCGACGTCATCCAGCTCCAGGTCACGACCGCGGCCACCGGTCAGAACATCGTCACTGTGCCCGTCCTGCCTGCGATGGCCTACTACTCGGATGACGCTCCGCCAGGTTCACCCGCCCTGCCGAGCGACTCGCCCAGCGCCGAACCGAGCGGCGAACCGAGCGCCAGCCACTGAGCCCGACTTATTGCGCAATCCGTCGGGGTGCTCAGGCCTCGAACTTGTAGCCGAGTCCGCGCACGGTGACGATGTGCTTGGGCGCAGCCGGGTCGGGCTCGACCTTGGCCCGCAGTCGCTTCACGTGGACGTCGAGGGTCTTGGTGTCACCGACGTAGTCACTGCCCCACACCCGATCGATGAGCTGCATGCGGGTGAGGACACGGCCGGTGTTGCGCAGCAGCATCTCGAGCAGCTCGAACTCCTTGAGCGGGAGCTGGGTCGCCGAGCCGCCGACGGTGACGACGTGCCGCTCGACATCCATCCGGACCGGACCCGCCTCGAGCGTGGTCGGCAGGAGCTCCTCGGGCTCGCTGAGCCGGCGCAGTACCGCCTTGATGCGGGCGAGGAGCTCGCGGGACGAGTAGGGCTTGGTGACGTAGTCGTCGGCGCCGAGCTCGAGGCCCACGACCTTGTCGATCTCGCTGTCCTTGGCTGTCAGCATGATCACCGGGACGTTGGAGCGCTGCCGGAGCGCGCGGCATACGTCCACGCCTGAAAGGCCGGGAAGCATGAGGTCTAGGAGCACGAGATCCGCACCGCCACTGTCGAACTCCGTGAGAGCGTCGTTGCCGTTCTCGGCAACACTCACTTCGTAGCCCTCCTTGCGCAGGAGGTAGGACAGGGGATCGGAGAAGGACACTTCGTCCTCGACGACGAGAATGCGGGTCATCCTGGCTGTTCTCCTTGTGCTGTGCCGACCGTGTGACGGTCGGAGTCTGCCGCAGCCCGGTCGGACGCGGCAGGAAGTCTCATGGTGAAGGTGGAGCCGTGGCCCTCTTCGCTCCACACGGACACGTCACCGCCGTGGGTCGCGCAGACGTGCTTGACGATGGCGAGCCCGAGGCCCGTGCCGCCGGTGGCTCGCGAGCGCGCGGCGTCGACGCGATAGAAGCGTTCGAAGATGCGGCTCTGCTCGGTCGCCGGGATCCCCTGCCCCTGGTCCGACACCGTGATCTCGACGGTGTCGCCCACCCTGCGGGCGGCAACCGCCACCCTCGTGCCGGTCTCGGAGTAGTTCACGGCGTTGGACACGAGGTTGCCGACCGCCGTCGCGAGCAGTTCGGTGTCACCGAAGACGGTGGCGCGCTCGTCGACAACTGCCTCGAGCGTGATCTGACGGGCCTCGGCAGCGACGCGCACCCGGTCGACCGCCTCGGCGACGACCTGCGGGATCTGGACGAGCTCGGGCTCGTGGAGCGTGTCGGCGACCTGGAGACGCGAGAGGTCGACGATCTCCTTGACGAGCCGGGTGAGGCGGGTGGACTCGACCTGAATGCGCGCGGCGAACCGCGAGACGGCCTCGGGGTCGTCACGAGCGTCAAGGACTGCCTCGGCCAGCAAGGCGATGCCACCGACCGGCGTCTTGAGCTCGTGCGACACGTTGGCGACGAAGTCGCGGCGCACCTCCTCGACCCGGCGGGCGTGGGTGTGGTCCTCGGCGAGAATGAGGATGTGCGGGGCCCCAAGAGGCGCGACACGTGCCTTCATCAGCGTGTTGGTCGTGGACCCGAACCCGCGCGAGAGCTCGAGCTCGACCTCGCGAATCTCACCGTCGCGCCGGACCTGACGGGCCAGTTGGCGCAGCTCGGTGTGCACGAGCTCACCGTGACGCACCAGCCCATAGCTCACGGCGGAGGCCGAGTTGTTGACCACGGCATCGGACGAGTCCAGGACGACGGCGATCGAGCGGAGCACGGAGAGCACGTCGCTCACCCCCGAGGGCAGGGATGGCGGGGCACTGGGCGGGATCGTGGTCAGTTTGCGTTCGCTCAGCCGACTGGCGGCGACGGCCACGGCACCGATGATGAGTCCCAGGCCGCCACCCACGATTCCCGCGAGCGTCGCATCCACCAGATCAGCCTAGACGGACGGAGAATGAACTCTGACCCACTTGTGGGTGAGCAGTGGTCGGCAGGAGGCAGATGTTCACCTGCCTGCTGGCGGGAATTCATCACCTCGTGCCACGCTGCCGACGTCGATCGACGTCCACGTCTGCGAGCCCGCCGGGCCGGAGGACGGGATCGCCCATTGTCGAGAGGAACACATGCGCAAGGTATTCCACGAGGAGCTGGACCGGGTCACCGAAGGGCTGGTCGAGATGACGCGGCTCGCGAGCTCGGCCATGTCGCGGGCGACCACGGCTCTCCTCGACGCCGACGTCCAGCTTGCCGAGTCCGTCATCGGCGCCGACGTCGAGATCGACGCGTTGCGTGAGGAGCTCGACCTCCTCTCCTTCGACCTCCTCGCCCTGCAGCAGCCGGTCGCCACCGACCTGCGCATGGTCGTCACGTCGATGCGCATGAGCGCCGACATCGAGCGCATGGGCGACCTCGCCCGCCACGTGGCCAAGGTCGCTCGGCTGCGCTACCCCAACTCCGCCGTCCCCCCCGAGCTGCGCTCGATCATCCTCGAGATGGGCCAGGTCGCCGAGCGCATCGTCACCAAGGCTGGCTCGGTCATCGCGGCCCGCGACGTCGAGGCCGCCAAGCAGATCGAGCGCGACGACGACGCGATGGACGACCTCCACCGCCGTCTCTTCGAGGCCCTCGCCTCCGACTCCTGGACGCACCCCGCCGAGACGACAGTCGACATCACGCTCGTCGGCCGCTACTACGAGCGCTTCGCCGACCACGCGGTCTCGGTTGCCCGTCGAGTCGTCTTCCTCGTCACCGGCGAACACGGCACCGACAGCGAGAGCAGCCACGAGGACGACGAGGACCACGAGGCCCACCCGGAGACCACGACTGCCTGATGCGTTCCTCCCGCACAGCGGGAGTCCACAGAGCCCGTATGCCGGCCACCCGGCATACGGGCTCTGTCGCCTTCCAGGGCTCTGGCCCTACCGGCGGACTATCAGCTCCCACAGACCGGGGGCGCGCTGAGCACGAGTCTTCGCTGACTTCGCGCCGGCTGATAGTCCTCCTGCCGACGCGAAGGGTGGAGAGTCTCGGTCGGCACTCAACCTTTCGCGCCCAGGTCGCGTTCTCTTGGGGTGACAGGGGTGCGATCGACGTGAGGATGGGGACGTGGACCGAGACGATGAGGCGGCGTTCGCCGAGTTCGTGACGCGGGAGTGGTCGGCGTGGCCGTTGCGCCCCTGCAGGGCGCACCCACTGCCTTGACAAGGGTCCGCACGTCTGACGACAGCTTCGGTTTCGGACCCAACCCATTGACCCAGCCCAATGTCGGCGCATCCGACGGCGGGGCCTCGATCTGCGCCGACCTGTGTCCGGATTTCGTCGAACGCGCCACCCTCGCCATTCGACAAGGTGTTGCTCGCCAGTTCGGACATCCCACCGAGGATATTGCGACGTCGGTGATCTATTCAGGCCCTGTCGATGCTGAGGTGGCAAGGGCAAGCGAGATCACGGATGCCGCCGCTGGCGAACTGCGACTCTTTGTGGCCCATTCGCGTCTCCCGAACGGGGCGATGGTGCGCGACGCGATCTTGGTCCACTCGGGGGGCGACGGCAATGGTGGGGTGGTCGAACTCGAAAACGCGACACCGATCTCGGCGGCGAACTCACAGGGCCGCCCCTACGTGCTCTTCGGCAACGCGCAAGGCGAGGACTCTGGCCTTATCGCGGAAGTGATTGCACCCGGAGCAGTCACAGCGCAGCTGAAGGCTGAGGACCCTGCTTCGTTCCCCGGCAGCGCGAAGAGCCCACTCGTCGACGGTCGAGCCCGCCTCAACGTCGGCAAGGTGTTGCCGCTGAGCGGAGCACGCGTCGTGACGTTCGACGCGGCCGGTCGGGAGTTGGGGAATTGGCTGGCCGTTCCTCCGGCAGCAGAGCGGGCCGTGTTTGAGGCAGGGGAGACTGAAGGCGCGCCCTGACGGTCACAAGTCGAGGTGCGCCGGCGGCATACGCCGTGCTTGTGTCTGCGCTTTCGGTGGCTAGATCAACCGGATCCGCAGACGCAAGGAGGAGCGCTGGGTGAGGGTCAGCGGCCCTGGTTGGCGACTGCGGCTGCGGCGGCTTCGGCGGCGGCGGGGTCGAGGTACTCCCCCGGCTTGGTCGGCATGAAGTCGTCACCGAGTTCGTAGACGAGGGGCTGGCCGGTCGGGATGTTGAGTCCGGCGATGGCCTCG
Organism: Knoellia sp. S7-12; assembly: GCF_040518285.1. Taxonomy (GTDB): domain Bacteria; phylum Actinomycetota; class Actinomycetes; order Actinomycetales; family Dermatophilaceae; genus Knoellia. Next base: position 3,512,214 of record NZ_CP155449.1, read on the forward strand.
TCGCTGATGCCGTCGAGGTGCTTCACCAGGCCGCGCAGGCTGTTGCCGTGAGCGACGACGAGCACGGTCTCACCGGCGGCGAGGTCGTCGCGGATCGAGCCCTCCCAGTAGGGCATGAAGCGTTCGATGACGTCCTTGAGGCACTCCGTGCGCGGCACGTCGATGCCGGCATAGCGCGGGTCGCTCGTCTGGTCGAATTCCGAGCCGATCTCGATCTGCGGCGGCGGGGTGTCGAACGAACGACGCCACAGCATGAACTGCTCGTCGCCGTACTTGTCGCGGGTGGCCGCCTTGTCGAGCCCCTGGAGCGCGCCGTAGTGACGCTCGTTGAGGCGCCAGTCGCGACGCACCGGGATCCAGGACCGGTCGGCGGCGTCGAGGGTGAGGTTGGCCGTGGTGATCGCACGCCGCAACACCGAGGTGTGGACGACGGCCGGCAGGACCCCGCGCTCCTTGAGCAGGCGACCACCGTTGACGGCCTCCTCACGCCCCTGATCGTTGAGGTCGACATCGACCCACCCGGTGAAGAGGTTCTTTGCATTCCACTCGGAGTGACCGTGACGCAGCAGGATCAGGGTGTGTGCCATGGGAGTCAGCCTAGCGACGGGAGGTGTGCGCGGGAGGTGCGCACCCGGCATACGGAATCGGTCGTTCAGGACTTGTCGAGAAGGTGACGGAACGCCTCGAGGTTGCGCAGCGACTCACCGCGCGAGACCCGCCAGTCCCACTCCTTCTGCATCGACGTGAGGAAGCCGATGATGAGGAGCTCGTTGAAGGGTGAGTCCGCTGCTTCGAGCACGACACCAAAGAGCTGGTCGAGCTGGTCGGCATCGACGCCCGCCGCCGGGATGCGGCCGGTGACATAGACGTCGCCACTGCCATCGATCGAGTAGGCGAGGCCGGGCAGCCGCAGGTTGCGCCGCAGGAGGCTGCGATAGAACGCCTCGTGGTTCTCGTCGGGGTTGCGGATGACGAACGCCGACACCGAGAGGTCCGCGCCCGCGACGAGGGACACGACGGTCTTGAGCTTCTTCTCGCCGGGCAGGGTGACGACGAACTCGCCGTCGCGCGCTCCCGCCTCCCACTCGATCTCGGTCTCGTCGAGGAAGGTCTTGATGGTCGCGTTCAGGTCGCTCAAGGGATCACCGCTGTGGGTATGCCGGTCAGTGCGTCTGAGTCGTTGATCGAGGCTCTGCGTGGGGTTGCGAGTGCGGCTTCGTAGACGGCGGCCAACCGCTCAGCGGTCACCTCCCACGCGAAATCGCGGGCCCGCTCTGCGGCGCGCGCGGACAGGTCGGCTTGGTGCTCCGGGTTGTCGATGACCGACTCGATGGCGTCGACCCATTTGTGGACGTCGTGGCCGTCGACGAGGATCCCGGCGTCACCGACGGCGGTCGGGAGCCCTCCGACATTGGTGGCGACGACGACGGCCCCGCAGGCCTGTGCCTCGACGGCGACGAGGCCGAACGACTCGTTGTGCGACGGCACGGCGACGACATCGGCGGCACGCATCCAGGTGGCGAGGGTGTCGCGGTCGGTGGGTTCGACGAAGCGCACGAGGTCGGCGATGCCTTCGTCTGCGGCGAGCTGGTCCAAGGCCATCGGCGTGCGCACCGCCCCACCACTGGGACCGCCGAGGATGCCGACGACGAGCCGTCCACGCAGGTGGGGGTCACGGCGGGTGAGCATCGCGGCGGCGCGGATGAGGACGTCGGGGGCCTTGAGGGGCTGGATGCGTCCGACGAAGAGCAAAAGGACGGCGTCGTCCGGGACACCGATGCTGTGGCGAGCCTCGGAGCGGTCCCCGGGGTGGAACACGTCGAGGTCGACACCCGGCGGGACGTCGTCGACCCGTTCGGGGTCCGCGCCATAGAGCTCGATCAGCTCCCGCGCCTCGTCGTGGGTGTTGGCCACCAGCCGGTCGGCAGCCTCGACGACCTGCGCCTCACCGATCTCGCGGCCACGAGGCTCCTCGGCATCGCCCTCGGCGCGGTGGAGGTTCTTGACCCGGGCCATCGTGTGCATCGTGTGGACGAGGGGGATGTCCCAGCGGTCGGCGGCGAGCCAGCCCACCTGCCCGGAGAGCCAGTAGTGCGAGTGGACGAGGTCGTAGTGACCCTCGGGTGCATGTGCCGCCACCCGCATCATCCCGGCTGCGAAGGCGCAGAGCTGGCCGGGAAGGTCCTCCTTGTTGAGGCCCTCGTAGGGTCCTGCGGCGATGTGGCGGACCAGGACACCGGGCTCGACCTCGACGACGGGCGCATCCGACGCGGTGGTCCGTCGCGTGAAGATGTCGACGTCGATTCCGCTGCGCGCCAACCGTTTTGCCGTCTCGATGACATAGACGTTCATGCCACCTGCATCCCCTGTCCCCGGCTGCGCAAGTGGCGACGTGTGCACCGACACCATCGCGACCCGGCGGCGGGGCCGTGGCTCCTCAGTCGTCATCCGGCCAGTCTGGCACGCACGACTCAACCCGCTCGCGGCACACCGCTGAGCAGGAGGGTCGCCCGGTCGGACCACACGTGAACATCGAGCCGACCGTCCGGACGCAGATCGAGCCCGCGTGTCTGGACGACCGGACCGATGCCGACGATGGTCCTGCGCGCCGACGTGAAGGCCTGCTGCTGGCCTGTCTTCGGGGCCACCCACCAACCACGGGTGCGCAGGGTGCGTTGCGGCAGCGCAGGCGCAAGCCCAGCGGTGGCGGGCATGGCATCCAGGTGGACGACCACTGCGTCCGCACCCTGGATGTGCGCCATGACGTGCACTCCGGTCGTCGTGAGCAGGAAGACGAGCCGCAAAGGCATCGTGCGTTGCTGGCCGTCGACGTCGTCATAGACCTCGCCGCTGTATGCCGCCCGGCCCGGTTCGATCCGAACCTCGTCAATGCGCACGTGGTCGAGCGTTGCCTCGACGTTTTCGAACGGGTGGTCATCTCTTTGTCCGAGGTCACCCAACACAGCACTGACCGGGGATCCGCTGGTGATGGTGTCAACGAGAGGTCCCGACCCTGCCGAGACCTTGAAACCGGACTGGTAGGCCCCGACCGAGTAGCCACGACCTAGGGTGGCGATCCCCCGGGCGCTCTCATCCACAGTGAGGAGGCCTGGCTCCACGGGCACGAGGCCGATGTCCGTGCGGAGCACACCCGGCAGCCAGGTCGAGATGCCCAGAGCAAGCGCAGCGGCCACGGAGACGACCAGCGCCACCATGCTCCGGCTCACGTCGCGGCGTCGGCCGCGCACTCCCCATTTGCGCACCACCGCAGCCTATGTGGCGTGGCTGTGGACAGCCCCTCCTGCTCGTACGCTGGGCCTGTGGCGAGGACGAGACCGGTCGGGGTGATCACCCGCGGAACGACGAACCCCAACCGCCTCCGACGGTGTGATCGCTGGCTCGCCGGTCCCGCTTCGTGGCGGTTGCGTGGCGCCGTTGGCACACCACCGATCGTCGTGGACCTCGGCTATGGCGCTTCTCCTGTCACGGCTGTGGAGTTGCATGACCGGCTCTGTCGCGTGCGCTCCGACGTCGAGGTGGTGGGGATCGAGATCGACCCGGAGCGGGTGGCCGCCGGGCAGCTGCTGGCCACACCGGGGCTGAGTTTTCGCCGGGGCGGGTTCGAGGTGCCACTCGACGGTCGCGACGCGACGGTGGTGCGCGCCTTCAACGTGCTCCGTCAGTACGCCGAGGACGAAGTGGCCGGGGCCTGGGCCGCAGTGTGCAGCCGGCTGGTGCCCGACGGACTCTTGGTCGATGGCACGTGTGACGAGCTCGGACGACTCGCGACGTGGGTCGCGGTCGAGCCCTCGGGACCGGTGAGCCTCTCCCTGTCCTGGCACCTCCGTGGCCTCGAGCAACCCTCGATCATCGCCGAGCGACTTCCCAAGGCACTCATCCACCGGAACGTCGCGGGTGAGGCAGTCCATGACTATCTGACCGACCTCGATCGGCACTGGGCGCGCAGTGCGAGCCACGCGGCATACGGTGTGCGACAACGATTCCTGGCCACAGCGCAGGCCATGCGCGACAGCGGTTGGCCACTGCTCGACGGTCCGTCGCGCTGGCGCCTCGGTGAACTCACCGTCGCCTGGGACGCCGTGGCTCCAGGCTCAACGTCGGCGGGTCACCACGGGCCGTAAGGCCCCTGATGCGAGTTGTTGCCGCGCCCCTGGACGGATTCGACTGCCGGGCGGACGTCGGCGAGATAGACCCCCGCTGCCACGATGCCGATGATCGCCAGGAAGCCCAGACCGCCCCCGAGCGAGATGAAGCCGAGGAGCATGGCCACCCCGGTCACGGCCAGCCAGAAGTTCTTGGTGCGCTTGCTCGCCGCGACAAACGCGTCGGGACGGGTCTTGAGGGCATGCACGAAGGCAAACACCTCGATCGCGAGGGCCGCGATGGAGAGCACGAGAGTGACGTAGAACTGCGCTTCGCCGAGTCCGAACATGGATCCAGCCTAAGGGGCGCCAACGTCGTGAGCGGCCAGCTCACGCGCATCAGGACACGTGAAGGGCGAGGCGACGTTCGAGACCGTCCAGGAGAGCGGTGAGGCAGAGCTCGAAGGTGTCCTCCCAGGTCGCTGCGAAGGCGTCCATGGGCAGGCGGGCCAGCACGGGGTAGGCGCCGGTCGACATGGCCCGCTCCAGCACCGGCGACTGCGCGGTCCAGAACTCCTCGTCGCTGACACCGGTGCGTTGCTCAGCCCGGGTCGACTGGACCTCCTGACGAGCAAGCCCGGTGACGAGGGCGTCGATGGACATGATCACCATCATCTTCTGCTGACCGCTCAGGGCCAGACCCTCGAGGCCACTGAGGAAGAGTTCGAGCCCCGCGAGCGCCTGAGGTCCAAGCAATGGCCGCGACTGGTCGACCTGGAGGAGCCAGGCGTGCGAGACATAGTTCCGGTAGGACCCGTGCGCGCACTCCTCGAGGTGCTTGCGCCAGTCGAGCCCGCGGCGTGGCGACGGCTCGGTCGGCAGGGTGTTGACGTGGTCGATCATCAGGTCGAGCAGCTCGCTCTTGCCCGGCACGTGGCGATACAGCGACATCGTCCCGACCCCGAGCTCGCTGGCCAAGCGCCGCATCGAGACGGCTTCGAGCCCTTCGGCATCCGCAATCTCCACGGCGCTCGTCACGATCGCGTCGAGCGTGATCGTGGGCTTGCGGCCACGGGTGGCCTGTTCACCCATCCCCCACAGCAACGCGAGGCTGACGTCGATGTCACCGCCACCGCTTGCCGCAGGGACCGCTTCTGCCGAACGCCGTCGCGATGTCGCGCGCGGCGTCTGGCCTGGCGTGGTCTCACCGTTTCTCGAGCTCATGTTCGCAGGCTAACGCGTCAGGGGTTGCAATGGGTACGCCGTACGCAGTAGTCTTTGCGTACGGCGTACCCATATAACTGGAGGTGGGCAGGTGCAGACCGAACAACCCGCGATCGAAGCCGAAGGCGTGAGCAAGGCCTTTGGCGCCAAGATCGCCCTCGACGACTTCTCCCTCACGGTGCCTCGCGGCACGGTGCAGGGACTCCTCGGACCGAACGGGGCCGGCAAGACCACTCTCGTCCGGATCCTCACGACCCTGTCCCGGATGGACGGGGGTCGAGCACGCGTGGGTGGCCACGACGTGACCCACGAGCGCGCGAGAGTGCGCGAGAGCATCGGCCTGACAGGACAGCGCACCGCGCTCGACGAGATCCTCACGGCCCGACAGAACCTGCAGACGTTCGGACGGCTCTTCCACCTGACCAAGAAGGAAGCGACCCTGCGCGCCGACCAGCTCCTCGAGCAGTTCGGCCTCACCGACGCGGCGAACCAGCAGGCCAAGACCTTCAGCGGTGGAATGCAACGCCGCCTCGACCTCGCCTCGAGCATGATCCTGGCGCCGCAAGTGCTCTTTCTCGACGAGCCCACCACCGGCCTGGACCCTCGCGGTCGTCGTGAGGTCTGGGACACGGTCCTCAATTTGGCTGCGGGTGGCACGACCGTGTTGCTCACGACCCACTACCTCGACGAGGCCGACCGTCTCTCCGACCGCATCGCCGTCATCGACCAGGGGCGACGGATCGTCGAGGACACGCCTGCGGGACTCAAGCGGATGATCGGCGGCGACCGTCTCGATGTCGTCCTGCATGACCCCCGGGACGTCGCCCGCGCGGCTCAGCTGGTGGCCTCAGCCACCGGAGACGCGGACCCCCAGATCGACCACGACGGTGCCCGCGTGAGCGTCGCCGTCACGGACCGCGTCTCGGCGGTCGGTCACGTGATCCGTGCGGCCGAGGAGGCCGGCATCACGGTGGCCGACATCGCGCTTCGCCAACCCACCCTTGACGACGTCTTCCTTCACCTCACCGGGCGCTCGGTCGACGCCGACGCAGGTGCCGGCGCGGGTCCACACGCAGGTGCCGACGCGGGCGCCAAGAGTCGACCGTCAAGTGGGGCCTTGCCCACTCCCACGTCCGATCCCCACTCCGTCCAGACCCAGGAAGGCGCCCTGCGATGACCTCCGCGACCCTGACCCCACCCGCGTCACCCCCAGCGCCCACCGCACCCACGGCACCACAACGACGGTGGACGTGGGCGATCACCGACTGCCTCACCATCGTGCGGACCGAGCTGTCCCATCTCGCGAAGCAACCCTCCGAGATCGCGTGGCAGCTCGGCTTCCCCATCGTCTCGGTGCTGCTCTTCGTCTATGTCTTCGGCAGCGCCATGGAGGTCGGTGGCGGCGTGGACTACAAGACCTTCGCCATGCCGGGGATGCTGGCGATGACGATGGCGTTCGGCTTCATGAACACCGCCTACATCGTCGCCATCCAGAAGGAACGCGGCGTCATGGATCGCTTCCGCTCCATGCCGATGGCTCCGTCGGCTGTCGTCACGGGTCGTGGAGTCTCCGACGTGCTCCGCGCCGCTCTGGACCTTCTCGTCCTCGCCGTGATCGCGCTTGTCATCGGGTGGCGATCGGCCGGCACGCTGCTCGAGACCCTCGCGGCATTCGGGCTGCTGCTCCTCCTCCGCTTCTCCCTCATCTGGGTCGGCATCGTCCTCGGCCTGCTGGTCAAGAACGAGGAGTCCGCCGGCAACCTGTTTGCGGTCGCCTTCCCGTTCGGGATGGTCTCGAGTGTCTTCACCCCGCCCCACCTCATGCCCGACTGGCTCGGCACCATCGCCATGTGGAACCCGGTGTCGTCGACCGCGACCGCGATCCGCGACCTCTTCGGCAGCCCTTCGGTGGTGGGCGACACCTGGGTCGAGACGCACAGCCTGCTCATGGCAGTCGTGTGGCCGCTGGTGATCACGGCGGTCTTCCTGCCGCTCGCGATTCGCCGCTACCAGGGCCTCAGCCGCTAGGGCCCAGTCGAGTCCACCACGATCGTCACAGGCCCGTCAGCGATGCTCTCGATCTCCATGTGCGCGCCGAAGCGACCCGTCGCCACCTCGAGACCGCGGACGCGCAGCGCCGAAACCACCTGTGCCACAACAGGTTCGGCGACGTCGCCCGGAGCTGCAGCATTCCAGGACGGTCGGCGACCCTTGCGTGTGTCGGCGAGCAGGGTGAACTGACTGACGACCAGCACCGGCGCGCCGGCATCGGTCACGGACTGCTCACCCTCGAGCAGCCGCAGGTCCGCAATCTTGCGGGCGATCAGCTCGACCTCGGCCGGGCCGTCGTCGTGACCGACCCCGACGAGGACGAACAGGCCCGGCTCGGTGATCTCGCCGACCGTCTCCCCGTCAACGACCACAGCGGCCCGTCGGACCCGCTGGATGACTGCTCGCACTCAGATCCCCACTGCGACAACGGATCCCACGGGTTCGCCGTGCCCCAGAATCGGTGCATCCTCGAGCGCCTCAAGTGCGTCGGTCTTGACTCCGAGGCGTCTCAGGACCGCAGCCAGGATGACGGTCCGGGCCCGCTGCCCACCATCAGCCACCTTGATCGCGATGCCGCGACCGTCAGCCAGCCCCACGGCATACACGGCCTCTGCACCGTCCTTGGCGATCGCGCCCGGGGTGCCCTGGACGAACGTCGTGACGTCGCGACGGCTGCCGCCGAGGTACTCGGGGTGACTGCGGATCGCGTCAGCCACGCGTGCCTCATCGGTGCCCGGCGCGGCACACGCGATCCGACCGAACGCGCGGGCCAGGCCTGCGAGCGAGACCGCCATGACCGGCGCTCCGCAGCCATCGATCGCGGTCGCAGCAATGGGCTCCCCCGCGAGTTCCGCGAGCGTCGCCTCGCAGGCCCGCTGCAACGGGTGGTCGACATCGAGGTAGGCCGTGTGGTCCCAGCCGGCCGCGACGCACGTCGCGAGCATGCCTGAGTGCTTGCCCGAACAGTTCTGGGCGAGCGACTCCATGCCATGGCCCGAGCGGATCCACTCCAGCTTGGCCTGCTCATCGATCGGGAAGTCAGGGGTGTTCTGCAGGTCAGCGACGGTGAGACCAGCGCCGGCGAGGATCTCGCGCACGGCGTCGAGGTGGAAGGCCTCACCGGAGTGGCTCGCGCTGACGAGGGCGAGGTGGTGTGGCGCGATGTCGAGGCCGCTTCGCACCATCGCGAGGGCCTGGATCGGCTTGTTGGAGGACCGCGGGAAGACCGGGTCCGTGGCGTTGCCGAGCTCCAACTCGACCGAGCCGTCGGCCGCAGTGACAGCGACACTGGCTCGGTGGACGGATTCGACAAAGCCGCCCCGGATCGCTTGCGCGAGAACCGGGGCGGCGTCGAGAACGGCAGGGGTGCGGGAGGTCTGGGGGGTGCTCACGCATCCCAGACTAGGTCCGCGAGGGGATGAGTCAGTCGCCGACCTTCTCGGCAGCCTTGGCCGTGGCCTTCGGCGTCGAGCTGGCGGCCTTCTTGGCGCTCGTCGTGGTGGCCTTGGCCGAGGTGGTGGTCCGCTTGCGGGCCTTGGTCGCCGTCGTGGTGGCGCGCTTGGCGGCGGTGCGAGTGCGCTTCGCGGAAGCCTGGACCTCGGTCGCGGCGAAGTCAGCGTCCTCGGCGACGGTGTCGACGACGATCTGCGCGACGTGAGTGGCTTCCTTGCGACCCGTGGTGAAGGTGGCAAGGGCGGACGAGCGGACGTCGACGACGGCCTTGCGGGCGGTCGTCACGGCACCCTTGCCGAGGCTGAGGGTGGTCTCTGCCTGGGCAACAAGGTCCTTGGTGGCCTTCTGGTTCTTGATGCGGGTGACGAGCTTCTCACCGCGGACCGCGAGGTCCTCGTAGCTCTTGGTGACCTGGTCGGCCGTGGCGACACCCTGGTTGAGGGCCTTGGTCGGGAGCGCCTTGACGTCCTCGATGACGATCTCGGCGCGCTTCTGGACCGCGGTCGGGGCCAGGTCGGCCCGGAGCTCGGTGCGAGCCTTCTCGGCGCGAAGGCGTGCCTCACGCACGCGCTCGACGGCGAGGTCCGTGGCGCCGACGACGGCGAACAGCGGGGTGGCGGAGGTCTTGGTGGTGGTCTTCGTGGCGGTCTTGGTGGCCATGTTCACTCCTGATGAGGTGGGGTTGTGGGTGGTGCGATGTGCAAGGGGCACTGCGAAGGGGAAGGCGCGTCAGCGCTGGGGGTCCGCGCCGATGAAGGACTCATAGACGTCGAGGAGGGTCGCTCGTTGACGGTCGGTGAGGTTCGGGTCGGCGGCGATGGCGTCCCGGACGGTCGTGCTGGTGGACTCGGCCACAGGGTGCTCATCGAGGATCCCGGCCTTGACATAGAGCGTCTCGGCCGACACCTCCAGCCCCTTGGCCAGTTGCTGCAGGATCTCGGCGCTCGGGCGCTTGAGTCCGCGCTCGAGCTGGGACAGATAGGGATTCGAGATCCCGGCGAGCTCGGACAGCTGACGCAGCGACAGTCGGTGCGACAGACGCTGCTCGCGCAGGTAGTCGCCCAATCCGGCGAGGTCGTTCAGCGGGTTCCGGCTCATGGATCCAGTGTGCTTGCTCTAGTTAGCAAAATGCAAACCCGGGCAAGCGTGATGGTGAACACACGCCGTCAAGTGGGGCTCCGCAAACGAGACGTGAGTATGCCGTGTGCTTTTGTCTGCGATAATCTTGAGTTATGTCTGTGCGCGAGCTCTTCACCTTCCCCAACCCGGTCAACGAGAAGGCGGCCCGGTCGGTGGCCGGTGGCGTCGTCGTGTTGTCGCTGCTGACCCTGCTCACCCAGTGGTGGTGGCTGGCCGCCCTCCTGGCCGTCGGGTTTGCGTTGCGCGTGGCGGGCGGCCCGCGCTACAGCCCGCTCGGACGCCTCGCCGTCCACGTCATCGCGCCGCGCTTCGGCGCACCTCGGCTCGTCCCCGGACCGCCCAAGCGCTTCGCCCAGACCGTCGGCCTGCTGTTCAGCGGCGCCGCCACGATCTCCTTGGCCCTGGGTGCGACCACGCTTGCGACGGTGTTGCTGACGATCCTCGCCGTCTTTGCCCTGCTGGAAGCGGCGCTCGGGTTCTGCGCCGGCTGCTGGGTCTTCGGTCACCTCATGCGACTCGGCGTCATCCCCGAGGAGACCTGCGCGGCCTGCAATGACCTCACACTGCGCCAGCCCCAGCGCACGCATCAACCCGCCTGACCCGACCGCGTCCCAACTTTTGCTCCCCATGAGGCTTCGTGAGGGGTCCGGAGGGAAATTAACCCTCCGGACCCACCAGATTGCCTCATGGGGAGCAAAAGTTGAGGTTCGGGGTCAGGGGCGGGGCTTGATGCCCAAGAATTCGCGGGCCGCAGTCGTCGACATCGGCGGGCGCTGCATCGTCGTCGCCAGCTCGGCGGCCCGCGCCACCAGCTCGGAGTTGTGCTGGACCTGCTGACCGCGGGCAAAGACCACGTTGTCCTCCATGCCGACGCGCAGGTGTCCTCCGGCCGACAGCGCTGCCGCGAGCACCGGCAGGTGGGTCCGACCGATCCCGGTCGCCGACCATGACGTCACCTCGGGTGGCAGCATCGCGAGCCCGGCCAGGAGCGCCGCAGCAGTTCCGGGCATCGCGCCCGGCACCCCCAGCACGAAGTCCACGTGGACCTTGCCACCGAAAGGCAACCCGTGGGTGGCAAGCAACCGACCCAATGCGTGGACGTGGCCCAACTCGAAGAGCTCGAACTCGGGGACGACCTCGCGCTCCTGCGCCTGGACATAGAGGTCGGACATGAACCCCCACGGATTGAGGAACACGTCGTCACCGAAGTTCGTCGTGCCGCAGGTGAGACTGCACGAGTCGGGCCCGGCGTCCAGGATGGTGAGCCGCTGCTCGAGCGGATCGTGCACCGAGCCGCCCGTCGAGAGCTGGACGACGAGGTCGGTCTCGGAGCGGATCGCATCCACCGCCGCCCGCAGGCGACCGCCGTCGAGCGTGGGTCGGTGCTCGTCGTCGCGGATGTGCAGGTGGATGAGGGCTGCCCCTGCGGCCTCGCAGGTTCGTGCCGTCTCGACGAGCTCGTCAAGAGTCGTCGGAAGCTGGGGCACCTCGGCCTTCGCGTGCTCCGCCCCCGTGGGGGCAACGGTGATGAGGGTCGCGGACGATGCGGTGGCCATGCCCTCAGTCTGGCAGGACGACCCAATGCGCCAAGACCCGGATCGCGCAGATCCTGCGGTGGATCAGCGTCCGACGATGACCGTTTGCGCTCCAGCGACCGTGCCGGCCACAAGATCGACATCAACAGGGATGTTGCGCTTGATGACGGCGAGGGCGATGGGACCGTCCTCGTGGTGCCGGGCCACGCTCGTGATCCGGCCAATCTCGCGGCCCTCCAGCGTCAGCGGCGCCCCGGCCTCGGGCAGCAGGTGGCCCGAGCCGTCGAGGTGCAGGAAGACGATGCGGCGCGGCGGGCGTCCGAGGTTGTGGACACGCGCGACGGTCTCCTGCCCGCGGTAGCAACCCTTGTGCAGGTGCACCGCCGTGCGCAGCCAGTCGACCTCGTGGGCAATGGTGCGGTGATCGGTCTCGAAGCCCAGTCGCGGCCGCCAGGCAGCCACGCGCAACGCCTCGGCAGCCCACGTGCCGGCCAGCGGCCGATCCCCCACAGCCGACTCCAGTTCGGCGCGCGGCACGATGAGCTCGCGCCAGCGACGCGACTCACCCGGGTGGTCCGTCTCAGGACCGTATGCCGCGGTGTCACCGACAAGGTTGGGCCAGGGGTCGACCCACGCGACAGGCTCGCCCTCGACACTGGCAGCCGAAAGCGGTTCTCCGAGAACGGCATACGCGTCAGTGACGTCTGAGACCTCGACGCGGAGCATGAAGCGCATGGAGTCGAGCCAGGCCGCGAGCGCGGGCGCCGTCCCCGGCTCGACGGTGATCCACGTCGACTCACCGTCGTCGACGATGTGCAGGTCGTGCTCGATGTGACCCTTGGGTGAGAGGACGAGCGACTCGGTCGAGACGCGAGGAGCGAGGCCGGTGAGCTGCTGCGTGGTGATCGAGTGCAACCACGACAAACGATCGGTTCCGGTGACGCGGACGACGCCCCTGTGGGAGAGGTCGACGACGGCCAGGCCCTCCTCGAGGAGGCGCTGCTCCCGGCCGGGGTCGCCGTAGTGCGCGGCCACGCCACCGTCGAGACCCTCACCCGCGACGGCGCCGGGCCGGGTCAGCAGGGGCGAGGTGGGAAGGACGGTCGTCGTGTCGGTCATGACTGCTTCCTGCAGGTGCGGCAGAGGCCGTGGATGGCGGCATGGGTGACATCGGCCTGGAACCCAAGAGAACCATCGAGGCGGGCCACGAATTCCTCGGCCACCTCGACGGGTGCCTCGTCCACGGAACCGCACTGACGGCATACGACGTGGATGTGGGTGGCATGGGTGGTGAGGTGATAGCTCGGCACCCGGTGGTCGACGTGGGTGTGGCTTACGAGCCCCAGCTCCTGGAGCGCCTCGAGGGAGCGGTAGACGGTCGACAGGGCCATCGGCGCATCGCCCTTCGTCGACACCGTGTCCACGATCTGCTCCGGCGTGGCGTGGCCGAGGCGCTCGACCGCATCGAGCACCTGCTGGCGCTGCGGCGTGAGCCGCCGTCCGGCGGCTCGCAGACGCGTGCCGAGATCACTCACACCACCAATGTATGCCGGTGGGCCGACTGGCCGAGAACGCGCACCTAGACTGGGCCGGGTGCTAGACGACTTCGCCGCCGAGGAGACCCGTGTCGAACGCCGAGCCCCGGGGAAACCGCGGTGGGGGCGGCGCTTCGTGATCGTCATCGCGTCCATGGTCGCGCTGACGCTCGTGGCCGCCGGAGGTTTCGTCGTCTTCCTCAACCAGACGGCCAAGAACAACATCACTCAGGACGACCTCCTGCCGAATCCTGCTCCGTCCGCCACGCTGGGCGACGGATCGGTCGTGAAGATCCCACAGAGCGATGTCGGCCAGAACTACCTCATCATTGGCTCCGATGCGCGACCCGGCGAGGGCGCAAGCCGCTCCGACGTCATCGTCCTGGCCCACGTGCCCGAGGACAAGAAGGCCGTCCAGCTCATCCACTTCCCGCGTGACCTCTACGTCGCGATCCCGGGACGCAAGAAGGACAAGATCAACGCGGCCTACGCCTACGGCGGTGCACCGCTCCTCGTCAGCACCCTGCAGAACCTGCTCGGCGTCAAGATCGACCACGTCGCCAAGACCGACTTCGAGGGCTTCAAGAACATGACGGATGCGGTCGGCGGGGTGCGCGTCTATGCCGAGGAGGCCAGCGACGAGGGCACCTTTCAGGTGACGGAGGGTTGGAACAACTTCAACGGTGAGCAGGCGCTTGCCTTCGTCCGTGAGCGCAAGAGCCTCTCCGAGGGCGACATCTCGCGCGGCCGCCGCCAGCAGGCGTTCATCAAGGCCCTGATGATCAAGACCCTCACCCCGTCGGTCATCGCCAACCCCATCACCCTGACGAGGTTCGTCGGCGCCGCGACCGACAATCTCGTCGTCGACCAGGGCCTCGACGTCGGGAAGATGCGAAGTGAGGCCATTGCCTTGCGCAGCCTCCGCAGCGGCGACATCGTCTTCATCACCGCGCCGTTCACGGGCTTCGGCACTGCTCCCGACGGTGGGTCGATCGAAATCGTCGACGAGCCCGGCATGACTGCCCTGGGCGAGGCCCTGCGCACCGACAAGATGGACACCTACGTCGACGCCTCCGTCACACCCTGAGGACCGAAAGCATCACTCGACTCGCTTGAGCTCCGCCGAGAGGTGCGAGGTGAGCGGCTGCCCCATCGCAGCCATGTCCATGACCCACATGAGATTGGAATTCACGTAGCCGTACATGCGGTGCGCCGCGGTGTACTCCTTGGCGTGCGGGCTGCGCATCACGCCGTCGGTGCGGAGTTCGACCTTGGCCGGCTGGGCGTGCCCGGCATACATCTCCACGACACCGGTCGGGTGGGCGAGGAGCAACTCGACGTTGGTGCCGTCCGGCGTCTCGGTCACGGGCCGCCAGAAACCGACCTCGGTCGCGAGCGGGCGGACCTTCTCGCCCGCGTCATCGAGGAGCCAGGTCTGGCTGCGCCACTCGAGGAACGGGCGACCGTCGTGCGCGCAGATGATCTCTTGGCCGAAGTTCTTGGACTCCATCGTCGGGTAGCCGACGACACCGGCGCCAACCCACTTGCCGACGAGCCAGGCGAGCGGGGCGAGCTCGGACGGGAGACTGGTATCGAGATGGAATGACACGAGTGGGATCGTAGTCGCACACCCGAGGAGGACCCATGGCCAATCCCACGACCACCCGACCGCTCGTTGTCAAGATCACCTGCGGCTCCGAAGCCCTCGAACGCCTCAACCAGGCCTTCACCGTTGCCGTCATCGCTGTCACCTCCGGCGCCGAGGTCAGCGTGTGGCTCACCGGTGACGCCACATGGATGGCTGTCGCCGGCCGCGCCGAGGAACTCTCACTCCCCCACGGCGCCCCTCTCGCGGGGCTTCGCGACGGCCTGCTGGCCGGCGCCACCGTCACGGTCTGCGGCCAGTGCGCCGCCCGACGGGACCTCTCGCCCGACGACCTCCTGGAGGGCGCCACGATCAGGGGCGCCGCGGCATACGTCGAAGAGATCCTGCGACCGGACGCGCAGGCGATCGTCTACTGAGAGGCTTCCGCAGGAGGCTGGTGCCCCTACGCTGTCCCGCGTGATCGCAGCCGTGCTCCTCACCGTGGCGCTTGCCCTCTTGGCCGCCTTCCAGCTCGCCCTGATCCTGGGCGCCCCCATCGGGCAATTCGCCTGGGGAGGGCAACACCGCGTGCTTCCCGTCGGCCTGCGCATCGGCAGCGGAGTGGGCATCGCGATCTATGTCTTCATCGCTCTGCTCGCCCTTGACCGCGCACGGGTGGTCGACACCTTCCCCGATCGCTTCTCCGCGGTCGGCATGTGGATCGCCTTCGCCTACTTCGCGCTCGGCATCGCCCTGAACGCCATCTCGCGCAGCGCGCCCGAGCGCTATGCGATGGTGCCCGTGACGATCATCTTGTCGACGCTGAGTCTGGTCGTCGCCCTGGGGTGAGGGCGACGAATTCTTGGGTATGCCGTGTGGCCGGGTCCGCGCGAATCCGCCGGTCCCGCCGGTCCCGCCGGTTCAACCGGTTCAACCGGTTCAACCGACGAGAATGCGGGACAGCAGGTAGACGGGCACCGCGGTCACGAGGACCGATGCCGCAGCGGCCGTGATCTGGCCGCGCATGCCGCGAATCGGCGACAAGGTGCACAATGCCCGGCGCATCACGTGGGCCAGGATGCCGACGACAGCACCGAGCAGCGCACCCGAGGGCCCACCGACCACCTCGACGAAAAGGCCCGCGACTCCTCCGGCGGCGAGACCGATGGCGCCTGCGGCCGGCAGCATCCATGGTCGGGCCCGCCGGAACGGGGCACCGAGGTCGGCGACCGCAGACAGCGCGAGGGCGACCGCCACGACGATGACCACCTCATGTCCACCAAAGGTGCGCCCGAGCGGAACGTAGGCGGCACCGATCGTCGCGATCGCGATGCCGGCAGCGCTCACCGTCACGGACTGGGTGAGGCGGGGCCGGCCGTCACGGCGCAGCAGCTGGTGCAGGAACATCGCGAGCAGGGCGAGGGCCATGACGACGGGGACGTGCCGCAGGTAGGGCTCTTCTGAGGTCAGCGCGACCGTCGCCGGAGCGAGCACGCCGGCCAGGCCAATGGCGAGGGAGGAGCCGAACTTGCTCGAGGACCCCAGCAACTCGGGCCATCCCCAGGCGAGGACGAGGCCGCCCCAGGCGACTGCCGCCGCCCCCAGGGCCTGGTCGGCGACGGTAGCCAATGCGAGGAGCAGCGCAAACACTGCGGTCGCCAGGACCAGAGTCAGACGGCGCTCGGTCGCGATCGGCGGCAGGATCGGGTTGCGACGGCGCTCATCGCGGACCGCCCGCCGGGCAGCGCGCGACTCGTCGTTCACCGGCGCGCTCACCGGCTCGTTCGACGGATCATTCGCCGGGTCACCCACCGGGTCACTCACGGGCTCGGTCGCATCCACGATCGGCATCCTGCCATCACCCACGAAGTCACCCCCCGGCGAAGGGCGGGAGCACTTCGACCACCTTGTCGTCGCCGACCTCGGCGTCCCGGCCGACAGCGCGGCCGTCGACCAGGACCGAACACACGGCGACGACGTCACGCAGGGCAGGGTGGGCCGTGACCGCGGCGTCGAGGATGTCACCCACGCGTGGGCCCGCCTCAAACGTCTCCTCGGCCACCCCGGCAGCTGCCCGGGCGCCGGCCCAATAACGCAATGTCACCAGTCTCATGCCCCGGTGAGCGCCGTCGATCGCCGTCATATCCACCTATTCTGTGCTGGATGGCCCACCTGTTGCTGCTGACGAACGCCTTGGCGCCGAGCGCCGAGGTGCTGCCAGCTCTGGGCCTGCTCAGTCACCATGTTCGCATCCTCCCGGCCGAGCCGACCGCCCTCATCGATGCGCCCCCCGCTGACGCGGTGCTCGTCGATGCCCGACGTGAGCTCGCCATGGCCCGCTCACTGTGCCGTGTCATCCGCACGACCGGGCTGTCGGCGCCGCTCTTCGCGATCCTCACCGAGGGTGGGCTCGCCGGCCTCACACCCGAGTGGGGGGTTGATGACGTGTTGCTCGACAGTGCGGGACCGGCCGAGGTCGAGGCCCGCCTGCGACTCGCGATCGCCCGGGCACTCGACGGCGACGACGCGGGTGACGACGTGCGGATCACCGCGGGGGTGCTCGTGATCGACGAGGCGACCTATTCGGTCAAGCTGCGCGGGAAGGCCCTCGACCTCACCTACAAGGAGTTCGAGCTGCTCAAGTACCTCGCCCAGCACCCGGGCCGTGTCTTCACCCGCGCCCAGCTGCTGCAGGAGGTCTGGGGCTACGACTACTTCGGCGGCACCCGCACCGTCGACGTCCACGTCCGCCGCCTGCGCGCCAAGCTCGGCTCCGACCACGAGACCCTCATCGGCACGGTCCGCAACGTGGGCTACCGCTTTGTCCCCGAAGAGCCCGAAGCCGAAACTGCTTCCGTCGAGGTCGCGTCCTCATGAGCGAGACCCGGCTGGAGACATTGCCGCACGTCGACGATGTGACCTCGTCGGCCGTCCTGGCCATGGCCGGTCGCGTGGCCGACGCCGACGGCGTCGAGGCCATCTCGGAGGCCTTCCGACTCGCTCTCGGCTCACCTCGGTCCGAGGTCACCCACCTCATCGCGTATGCCGGTGAGTCCCGTCCCGTGGGCTACGCAGCTCGCGACGCGGCTGGGTCTGGTGAGCTCTTCGTCGACCCCGACTCACGCCGACAGGGTGTGGGGCGCGCGCTGCTGCGGGCTCTGCTCGACGGCGGGGCGACAGGGGTGTGGGCGCACGGCGACCTGTCAGCGGCCCAGGCGTTGGCCGCCGTCGAGGGGCTTGTGTCAACCCGCGAGCTGCACGTCATGGCGCGGCCGCTCACAGCTGTTGATGCGGTGGATCCCGTTCTGCCAGAAGGTTTCTTGGTGCGGGCCTTCGCACCAGGGCGCGACGAGCCGGCGTGGCTCGACATCAACGGTGTCGCGTTCGCGACGCACCCCGAGCAGGGTTCCATCACGCTCGATGATCTGCGTGAGCGGATGGCCCAGGACTGGTTCGACCCCGCGGGGTTCCTTCTCGTCGAGGACACGACGCAGACCGACTCCAGCGGCCAGCACCCACTGGCAGCCTTCCACTGGACCAAGCGCGAGCCCGGGTCTGCGAGTGGGGAGGTGTACGTCCTGGGCGTGCACCCGGCATACCAAGGTCGTGGTCTTGCCGGTCCGGTCACGCGCCTGGGACTGGCCCACCTGGCCCGGCAGGGACTCGACACGGTCGACCTCTATGTCGACGGCGACAACGAGCGGGCGATCGCGACCTATCGACGGCAGGGATTCACCGATGCGGCGGTTCACGTCGTCTACGGCCGCCGCTGACTCCGCACCTATGATCGAATCTCGCACTCAGGCGCCCCACGCGAGAGTTCCCCAGACCGAAAGATCACCCAGACCTTGAGCACCCACACCTTCACCGAGCACGACTTCCGTCCGGTCATCCTGGGTGGCGACATCACGGCATACAGCCTGGTTCGCACCTTCCACGAGGCCTACGCCGTCAAGAGTCTGGTCGTGAACATGACCGAGGCCGGGCCCATCGCGATGAGTGGTCTGTGCGACCACATCTATGAGGCAGGGCTCGAGAACGAGGCCAACCTCATCGAGGCGTTGAGCAAGGTCGGCGCGCAAGAGGGCGCGGCCAAGGGCAAGAAGCTCATCCTGCTCGCGGCCGGCGACTGGTATGTGCGGCTCATCATCGAGAACCGCGAGCTGCTCGAGCAATGGTTCGTCATTCCCTACATCGGGGAAGACCTCATGAACGAAATCGTCCTCAAGGACAAGTTCTACGGCTACCTCGACACGCTCGACCTGCCCTACCCCAAGACCGTCGTCGTCGATGTGCCCAGCGGTGAGGACGTCGAGGTCCCGGCGGAGTGGGGCTATCCGATCGTGGCCAAGCCGGCGAGCAGCGCGCTCTATCACTACGCGAAGTTCCCGGGCAAGAAGAAGGTCTACATCCTGCACAGCAAGGCCGAGCTCGACGAGATGCTCGTGAACCTGCGGACCAGTTCGTACGACTACAAGTTCCTCGTCCAGGAGTTCGTCCCGGGCAACGACACCAATATGCGTGTCCTGACCTGCTATTCGGACAAGAACGGCAAGGTCGTGTTCGGCTCCCTCGGGCATGTGCTTCTCGAGGAGCACGTGCCGATGGCCATCGGGAACCCCTGCGTCATCATCAACACCGAAGACGACGAGATCATCAACCAGGCCAAGGCCTTCCTTGAGCATGTCGGCTATGTCGGCTACTCGAACTTCGATCTCAAGTACGACCCGCGTGACGGCACCTACAAGTTCTTCGAGATCAACGTGCGCCTGGGTCGCAGCAACTATTACGTCACGGCCGGTGGCAACAACACGGCCGAGTACTACGTGCGTGACCACGTCTACGGCGAGGACTTCGAGGGCGTGACCTATGCGCGCGGCGAGCACCTCTTCGCGTTCGTGCCCAAGTACGTCATCAAGAAGTACGTCCTCGACAAGCCGCTGCGCGACAAGGCTCTTGGGCTGATGAAGGCTGGCAAGTCGAGCGACCCCAATTCCTACAAGCCCGACCTCACGCCGAAGCGTCGCGCCTACAACTTGGCCTATCACCTGAACCAGATCCGCAAGTTCCGAACGCACTTCGTCGCACGATGAGTGACGCGGACGCGGCGTACTTCGACGGCGAGGGCGAGGGCGACACCCGGCGCGCTCGACGCGAGCGCGCCATGGCCGGCAGCATCGGGCGCAACAGCGCGATCATGGCAGTGGGCACGTTGGGCTCTCGCGTGCTCGGGCTCGTCCGCATGTCGATGCTGAGCCTCGTCGTCATCAGTGCCGCTGCTGACTCATTCACCATGGCGAACACGCTTCCGACCCAGCTCTACGTCCTCATCAACGGCGGCCTGCTGTCGGCGATGCTCATCCCGTTGATCTCCAAGGCGATGCTCCGCAAGGACGGCGGACAGGACTTCAGCGATCGGCTGATCACGCTCTGCCTGCTCGTCCTGGGTGGGGTGACCCTCATCAGCCTGGCTCTCGCGCCATGGATCCTCGGCGCGCTCACTCGCAAGGGCGACGGCGACTTCCTCGCGATGGGAACGGCGCTGGCCTACATCTGCCTTCCCCAGATCTTCTTCTATGGGCTCTATTCCGTCCTCGGCCAGGTGCTGAACGCCCGCGGTCACTTCCTCGCCTACGCCTGGGCGCCTGCCTGGGCCAACGTCGTCCAGATCGCCGGTCTGGCCTGGTTCATCCAGGAATGGGGCAGACAGTCCTCCCCGAAGGCATGGACCTCGGAGATGACCTGGGTTCTGGGTGGCACCACGACCCTGGGCATCGCCGTCCAGGGCTTGGCCCTGGTCGTGCCGCTCCTGCGTTCGGGTTTCAAGTTCACCCCCCGATTCGGGTGGCGTGGCTACGGCTTCGGCGAGGTGTCACGGATGTCGTCGTGGACCCTTGGAGCCCTGGTCGTCTCCCAGGCCTTCGGATTCTTCAGCACGTGGGTCATGCAGGTCGCCGCTGACGACTCCGGCCGCGTGCCCGGCAACGCCGCGCAGCAGTGGGCCTACAGCATCTACATCCTCCCGTACTCCCTCATCACGGTCTCGATCATCACCGCGATCTTCCCCGCCATGTCGCGAGCCCACGCCAAGGGCGATGACCCGGCGATGCGGCACTGGATCACGCGAGGCCTCGTGTCTCCGGCCGTCCTGATCATCCCGGCCAGCGCCGCCATGATCGCTCTCGGGCGCCCCCTCGCGGCCACCCTCTTCCCGGGCACGCGCTACGTCCCCTCAAGGGGGATCGACGAACCCGGCGACATCGCGATCATCCTCGCGATCATGGCGCTCGGCACGCTGGCGTTCGGCATCACGGCGGTCAAGCAGCGCTACTGCTTCGCCCGTAGCGACGGTCGCATGAACTTCTGGACGGTGGTGCTGATGATCGCCGTCAACGTCATTGCGTGCCTCGTTGCCCTGTGGGCCACCCCGGCGGAATACGTCATCGCCGTCGTCGCCGCTGGGGCCACGCTTGGCAACATCGTGTCTGCGGCCGTCTTCTTGTGGATCGCTCGCCGCCAACTCGGTGGCCTCAACCTCTCCACGGTGACGCGGCTGTGGGCGCGTCTCACCGCGGCCGCGGCTTTGGCCGGGCTGTCGGGGTGGGGCGTCGCCACGCTGATCGCGGACCCTGCAAGCGACTGGATCTGGCAAGCGCTCTCGCTGGCATCGGGTGGCCTTGCACTTGGAGCCGTCTTCTATCTCGCAGCCCGGCTCCTCAAGATCCGCGAGGTCGACGAGATGCTCGCGCCGATCCTGCGCCGCTTGCCGCTCCCCCGCTGAGTCGCAAAGGTTCAGGCGCCACCGCCGGCGACCCGTCGAGCCCGGCTGCCACCCCGGCCTCAGGGGTAGGCTCGCCGGGTGCGCAATGAACCGGTGGGCATCCTTGGCGGAGTAGGGCCCATGGCCACCGTCTACTTCATGCAGCGCGTCCTGGAGATGACCGACGCCGGCCGCGACCAGGACCATGTCGACATGCTCGTGTGGAACCACGCGAGCATCCCGGACCGGACGGCATACCTCGTCGGAGACAGCGACGAAAGCCCAGGCCCGGTGATGGCCGAGGACGCCCGGCAGCTCGAGCGCGCCGGCGCGAAGTTCATCGCTCTGCCGTGCAACACGGCGCAGGCGTTCCTCGACGAGGTGCAGGCAGCGGTAGGCATCCCGGTCATCGACATCGTCGCCGAGACCGTCGCCGCCGCGCAGGCCGCCGTGCCCGGCCTGACGACGCTGGGCATCCTCGCGACGGACGGGACGCTCCGGTCCGAGATCTATCACCGAGCGGCCGGGGCCGCTGGGCTCACCCCCGTCACCCCCGATGACGTCGCCCAGAAGGACGTCATGTCGATGATCTATGACGGGGTCAAGGCGGGTATGCCGGTGGAGCGCGAACGCTTCGACGCTGCGGTGGCGCATTTGCGTGACAAGGGCGCCGGGGCCATCGTGCTCGGCTGCACCGAGTTGTCGATCCTGCAGACCGACCTCCAGGTGGACGAACCGGACATCGTCGACTCCCTCGACGCACTGGCCGCCCGCACGGTCACCCTCGCCGGTGGCCAGCTGCGCTGAGCGCTGGCCATGGGGCGATGACGCACCAAGGACTGCCTCTACTGGCGTTCACCTGAACCTGTCACGATGAACGCATGACGACGTCGACGACCTCCGCCAGCACCCTCGCACAGGACGGGGGGCCCCAGGCGACCGACAAGGCCGCCGTCGAGGACGCTGGCAGGGCTGGCCAGGCCCCGGATGACGGCACGACCGACGGCACCACCCACGCGACTCACCAGGCCGCGGGGGCATCCGCCGACGCGAGCATCGTGCGAGACGTGTCGATCGCGAGCGCCTCCGCCACCGAGACACGCGCCAGCCAGCCACGCGCCTCCAACGGTCGCTTCACGCAGACCAGCGCCCAGGACACAGAGGACGACGCTCTGCCAGCAGACCGGTTCCTCGACCGCGAGATCTCGTGGCTTCAGTTCAACGAGCGGGTCCTCCAACTCGCCGCCGACGAGAACGTCCCGCTGCTCGAGCGGGCCCGCTTCCTCGCGATCTTCACGTCCAACCTCGACGAGTTCTTCATGGTGCGCGTCGCCGGCCTCAAGCGCCGCATCGCCACCGGTCTCGCCGTGCGCTCGGCCTCAGGTCTCGAGCCACGCGAGGTGCTCGAGCAGATCTCCACCGTCGCCCACGAACTCCTCGACCTGCAGGCCCACGTCTATGACGACTTGGTGCAGCCGGCCCTCGAGGACGCCGGCATCCAGGTCGTCCGCTGGGACGAGCTCTCGCAGGACGAGCAGGTCGAGCTCGGCCAGATGTTCACCGACCGGGTCTTCCCCGTGCTCACCCCGCTCGCCGTCGACCCGGCCCACCCTTTCCCCTACATCTCCGGGCTGTCGCTCAACCTCGCCGTGCTACTCGTCAACCCCAAGACCGGCAAGGAGCACTTTGCCCGCGTCAAGGTCCCCCCGCTCCTCCCCCGCCTCCTCCGGGTGGGCGAGACCGGCTCGGCCGGCGACGTCTACGACGTGCGATTCGTGCCGCTCGAGGACGTCATGGCGGCCCACCTCGACCAGCTCTTTCCCGGCATGGAGGTGCACGAGCACTACACCTTTCGGGTCACCCGCAACGAGGACCTCGAGGTCGAGGAGGACGACGCCGAGAATCTCCTCGCCGCCCTCGAGAAGGAGCTGACCCGCCGCCGCTTCGGCCCGCCGGTCCGGCTCGAGGTCGACCGCGAGATGGACGACCACGTCATGGACCTGCTGGTGCGCGAACTCGGGGTCACCAGCTCAGAGGTCTATCGCCTGCCCGCCCCGCTCGACCTGCGCGGGCTCAACATCATCGCCGACCTCGAGCGCTCCGACCTGCACTACAAGGCGTTCGTCTCGCGCACCAACAGCGACCTCGCACCGACCGAGAGCGCCAAGGCCCGCGACATCTTCGCGAGCATCCGCAAGCAGGACGTCCTGCTCCAGCACCCCTACGACTCGTTCTCGACGTCGGTGCAGGCCTTCATCGAGCAGGCCGCCGCCGATCCCAACGTCCTGGCCATCAAGCAGACGCTCTATCGCACGAGCGGCGACTCCCCGATCATCGACGCCCTCATCGACGCCGCCGACAGCGGCAAGCAGGTGCTGGCCGTCGTCGAGATCAAGGCCCGCTTCGACGAGCAGAACAACATCTCCTGGGCCCGCAAGCTCGAGCGCGCCGGCGTCCACGTCGTCTACGGCATCGTCGGCCTGAAGACCCACTGCAAACTCAGCCTCGTCGTCCGCCAGGAGGAGGACGGTCTGCGCCGCTACTGCCACGTCGGCACCGGCAACTACAACCCCAAGACGGCTCGCCTCTATGAGGACTTCGGCCTGCTCACCTGCGACCCGCAGGTCGGCGAGGACCTCTCGCGGCTGTTCAACCAGCTCTCTGGCATCGCCCCCCGCACCAAGTTCAAGCGGCTCCTCGTGGCGCCGCGCTCGGTGCGCACCGGGTTGCTGGAGCGGATCGACGCACAGATCGATCGTGAGGAGGCCAAAACAGGTGCCGGCTACATCGGCTTCAAGGTCAACTCCATCGTCGATGAGCAGATCATCGATGCGCTCTATCGCGCCTCACGGGCCGGCGTGAAGATCGACGTCTGGGTGCGCGGCATCTCGTCGCTGCGCCCGGGAGTGAAGGGACTGTCCGAGACCATCACGGTCCACTCGATCCTGGGCCGCTTCCTCGAGCACTCCCGCATCTTCCTCTTCGGCACCGGCGACGACGTCGAGGCCCTCATCGGCAGCGCCGACATGATGCACCGCAACCTCGACCGCCGCGTCGAGTGCCTGGTGCGCCTCTCCGACCCGCGCCACCTCCATGACCTCACCTCGCTCATGGGCAAGGGCATGAGCGGCGACTACTCGCACTGGAGCCTGGGCAGCGACGGCCGCTGGAGCCGCCACCACATCGGCGACGATGGTGAGGCGCTGGCAGACGTGCAGGCCATGCTCATCGAGATGCATGCGAAGCGGCGACGCAAGGCTCGACGGCGCTGAGCACGCTGGCCCGCACCCAGTCCATCCCCGCGGCAGGAACCCTGCCGTGGCGGGTGCGCAAGGGTGTGCTCGAAGTCGCCCTCGTCCACCGCCCCCGCTATGACGACTGGTCCTGGCCCAAGGGCAAGCTCGACCCTGGTGAGGACTGGGCAACCGCTGCCGCCCGCGAGACGCTTGAGGAGACCGGCCTTGAGGTGCGGCTGGGTCGTCCCTTGCCTGAGGCTCGCTATCTCATGCTCACCAAGTCGGGCGTGCCCGGCGAGAAGGTCGTGCGCTACTGGGCGTCCACGGTCACCGGCGGCACGGGAGTGCTCGAGAACGAGATCGACGCCGTC
Source organism: Knoellia sp. S7-12 (assembly GCF_040518285.1). Taxonomy (GTDB): domain Bacteria; phylum Actinomycetota; class Actinomycetes; order Actinomycetales; family Dermatophilaceae; genus Knoellia. Next base: position 3,537,207 of record NZ_CP155449.1, read on the forward strand.
GAGTGGCTCGAGGTCACTGAGGCCAACGTCCGGCTCGACTACGCCCACGACCGCGAACAGCTGCGGGCGCTCGTCCGCGCCCACGGTGACGCAGCACTCGACACGTGGCCGCTCGTGGTCGTCCGGCACGCCAAGGCGATGGCGCGCTCGGACTGGAAGGGCGACGATCGCGAGCGCCCGCTCGAGACGCGCGGACGCGAACGCGCCGACGCCCTCATCCCGCTGCTCACGGCATACGGGATCACGCGCATCGTCACCTCACCGGCCGTGCGTTGTCTCGACACGATCTCCCCGTATGCCGTGTGGTCCGGGATCGCGCCCCGGCCCAAGAAGGGTTTGTCCGAGGAGGGCCATGAGGCCGACCCCGACAAGGCCGGGGAGCACGTCGCGCGTGCTCTCAAGCGGGGCGAGCCGACGGTGCTGTGTTCACACGGGCCGGTGATGGGCGCCCTGCTCGACGCCCTCAGCCCGCGACTCGACCTTGCTGGCGATAGCGCAGCCGAGACGCTGCACTGCTTCGTGGAGGCCCGTGACGAGGGCCTCCTCAAGGGTGAGGCGATCGTGTGTCATGTCGCCGGGACGGGCGCGGACGCGCGCATCGTCGCCGTCGAGCGCCACCTCACCCCCTGACCTCGCCCACTCCCGCCCCAACGGGCCAAAGTCGGTGAAAGTTCAAGTGACCTGACTCTCACTTGAACTACGCGAAAGGCAATGGCCGAACAGCGTTCACGCGTCGTTCACCGTTCACGGGCCATCGCGTCATCGGCCATCCCTACCTTCGCAGTGTCGGGCCGCAAAGTCGTGGTGTTTCCGGCTCCCCCAGATTCCTTGTGAGAGGTACAGACAGTGAAGATTCAGCGTTTCGGCCAGGTGGCGTCCATCGCCCTCATTGGTTCGTTGAGCCTGGCCGCCTGCGGCGGTCAGAGCAGCGACAGCGGCGGCACCGGCACCGAGTCCGGCAGCACGGCCAACCTGTCCGGCAGCATCGTGACCGACGGGTCCAGCACGGTCGGACCCCTGACCGAGGCCGCAGCCGAGCTCTTCATGGGCGACAACAGCGGCGTCCAGATCACCGTCGGCACCTCCGGCACCGGTGGTGGCTTCAAGAAGTTCTGCGCCGGCCAGTCCGCGATGTCCAACGCTTCGCGCCCGATCAAGGACGAAGAGAAGAAGCTCTGCGCCGACGCCGGCATCGAGTACCAGGAGCTTGTCGTCGCCAACGACGCCTTGACCGTGGTCGCAAACAAGGAGAACTCGTTCCTCGACTGCCTCACGACCGCCGAGCTCAAGACGTTGTGGTCCCCCGAGGCCACCGGCAAGATCAAGACTTGGAACCAGGTCAACCCCAAGTTCCCGGCTGACCCGATCAAGCTCTTCGGCCCCGGTACCGACTCGGGCACCTTCGACTACTTCACCGACGAGATCAACGGTGAGGAAGGCGCCTCACGCACCGACTACGAGGCGTCTGAGGACGACAACGTCATCGTGCAGGGTGTCTCCGGTGACAAGAACGCTCTCGGGTACTTCGGTTACACCTACTTCGAGGAGAACGCCGACAAGCTGAAGGCCATCAAGGTCGACAACGGCAAGGGCTGCGTTGAGCCGAGCTCCGAGACGGCTCGTGACGGCTCCTACGCGCCGCTCTCACGCCCCCTCTACATCTACGTCGACAAGAAGGCCTGGGCCAAGCCCGAGGTCAAGGCGTTCGTGACGTTCTATGTTGAGAAGGACGCGGATGTGGCCAAGGCCGCGAAGTACATCCCGCTGAGCGTCGAGCAGAAGAAGAAGGCCCAGGAAGAGCTCACCGCACTCGGCTGACCTGTCCGGCTTACTTCCACTCACACAGGAGCACACCTAGGTGTCCACCGCGAACCGGACGGCAGGCCCCCCCTCGTCGGGGGGCCTGCCCCCGTCCCAGCCCCCGATCTCCCTCAAGGCCTCGTCGCCCCGCTATGGCGAGAAGTTGTTTCTCGGCTTCCTCATGGCCGCAGCAGGCCTCTCGGTCATCACGACAGTCGGCATCGTGGCCTCGCTCATCCTGCCGACGCTGTCGTTCTTCCGTGAAGTGAGCTTCATCGACTTCATCACCGGGACATCCTGGACACCTCGCTTCGCTCAGAAGTCCTATGGCGTGCTGCCCCTGCTCACGGCAACGGCGTGGACCACGGGCATCGCCCTGGCAGTGTCCATCCCACTCGGACTCGGGGCGGCTGTGTTCCTTTCCGAGTACGCCTCCACTCGAGTCCAAAAGTTCTTCAAGCCCACGCTGGAGCTCCTGGCTGGCGTTCCCTCGGTCGTCTACGGCCTGTTCGCCGTGACGTTCGTCGGACCCGTCGTCCTCAACAACTGGCTGGGGATCAAGGTCGGCACCTTCTCCGTCCTCGCAGCAGGGCTCGTGCTTGGCGTCATGATCATCCCGACGGTCGCCTCGCTGGCGGAGGACGCCATGAGCGCCGTGCCCCGTGCGCTGCGGGAGGCCTCCTACGGTCTCGGCGCCAACCGCATGCGCACGGTGCTGCGCGTCGTGTTCCCTGCAGCCATCTCGGGCATCGCGGCCTCGATCGTCCTTGCCCTCAGCCGTGCCGTTGGCGAGACCATGATTGTCACGATGGCCGGTGGCGGTCAGGCACAGATGGTGACTGACCCGCGCTCAGGTGGCCAGACCATGACCGCGTTCATCGCGCAGGCCGCTCTGGGCGACAGTGTCCAAGGCACGACGCAATACAACACCCTGTTCGCAGTGGGTCTCACGCTCTTCGCGATCACCTTGGTCATCAACATGATCAGCATCCGCTTGGTCAACCGCTTCCGGGAGATCTACTAATGGCCGCCATCGCGACATCCACCATTCGCCCGCTCTCCGCTGCGGCCCACGGGGAGAAGAACCTTCGTTCCATCGTGTTTCTCATTGGCCTGTGGCTCTGTCTGGCCTTTGGGATCCTGGTCCTCGTGGTGCTCCTGTTCGAAACGTTCCAAGAGGGACGTCCACGTCTCGACGGCATGCTCTTCACGAACTACACGTCCCAACTGCGGCCGGAGACGGCCGGGGCCCGGGCGGCCATCCTTGGCTCTGCCATGGTCATCGGGACGACCGCCGCGCTGGCTTTGCCCCTCGGAGTTGCCGCCGCGGCATACCTGGAGGAGTTCGCCTCCCGTGAGAGCAAGTTCGCCAAGTTTGTGGAGCTGAACGTGCAGAACCTTGCAGCGGTCCCGGCCATCATCTACGGCATGCTGGCCGCCGCTCTGGCGCTCACGGTCGGCCTCCCCAAGAACACCGTCCTGGCCGGTGGAATCGCTCTAGCACTCCTGATCCTCCCGGTCGTCATCGTGTCAACCCGCGAGGCCCTCCGCGCCGTCCCCCGCGAAATCAGGCAGGGCTCGCTCGCCCTCGGCGCCACCCCGATTCAGACCCTGACGCGCCAGACCCTGCCGGCGGCGGTGCCGGGTATCGCGACGGGCACGATCCTGGCCCTGTCCCGCGCTGCCGGAGAGGCCGCACCGCTGCTGCTGCTGGGTGGCCTGGTGTTCGTCCAGTTCGACCCCAACGGTCTGCTCAGCGGCTTCACCACCATGCCGATCCAGATCTTCAACTGGGCGGGGCGCTCGCAGGAAGAGTTCCAACAACTCGCCGCAGCAGCGAGCATCCTGCTTCTCGTGCTGCTGATCGCCATGAACGCTGTGGCCATCTTCATCCGAAACAAGTTCGCGAGCGAGCGATGAGCACGCCTGAGGGCCCCAATACTCAGCACTCCCCAAACGAAGGAGCAACCGTGGATTCCACCCCCACGATCCACGTCGAGACCAAGGGTCGGACGCCGATCTCGCTCAACAGCAACGGCGAATCCCCCCGGGCGGTCCTCAGCTGTGAGGACGTCAGCGTCTACTACGGCGACTTCCGCGCCGTGAACGAGGTCAACCTCAACATCGGCGTCCACGAGATCACGGCCCTCATCGGCCCCTCGGGCTGCGGCAAGTCAACGGTGCTCCGTTCGCTGAACCGCATGAACGACCTCATCCCCGGGACGCGTGTCACCGGCTCGATCAAGTACCACGACATCGACATTTATGGCAAAGAGGTCGACGCCATCGAGGTGCGTCGCCGGATCGGGATGGTCTTCCAGAAGGCCAACCCCTTCCCGAAGTCGATCTACGACAACATCGCCTATGGCCCCAAGGTCACCGGAATGAAGGTCTCCAACATGGACGACCTCGTCGAGGAGAGCCTGCGTGGCGCTGCGCTGTGGGACGAGGTCAAGGACAAGCTCAAGCAGTCAGCCTATGGCCTCTCGGGTGGTCAACAGCAGAGGCTCTGCATCGCCCGCACGATCGCGGTCAAGCCCGAGGTCATCCTCATGGACGAGCCCTGCTCAGCGCTCGACCCGATCGCGACGGCACGCATCGAGGACCTCATGGCAGACCTGCGCAAGGAGTACACGATCGTCATCGTGACTCACAACATGCAGCAGGCGGCCCGCGTCGCCGATCGCACGGCCTTCTTCACGGCTGAGGCGGCCGAGGGCAGCGGCGACCGCACGGGTCACCTGGTGGAGTTCGACCTCACGTCAAAGATCTTCAGCAACCCAGCCGACACGCGCACCGAGGACTACATCTCGGGCCGCTTCGGCTGAGCTCGTCGCGCCGGCTCATGTCGGCAACACAGAACACGTCGTGCAGCAGGAGGCACGACGTGTTCTGCTGTCCGGACCGGATGACCAAGCCACCTGGCGCTCGTCAACTGCTCAGCCGAGGAGCTGCGCCATGACGGCAAGCGCTCCTGGCGCGACCCTGTAGTAGACCCAGTGACCCCGGCGTTCGGAAAGCAGAAGTCCCGCTTCGCGCAGCTTCTTCAGATGGTGTGAGACCGTCGGCTGAGACACCCCGACGTCCTGGATGTCGCACACGCACGCTTCGCCGCTCGGTGATGAGGCGATGTTCGACAGCAGTCGCAGCCGGACAGGATCTCCCAGTGCCTTGAACACGGCGGCCGCCCGCTCCGCCTCGTCGACACTGAGGGGAGCGCTCGTCAACGCGGTGCTACCTCCTACCGTCTCGGATCGGTGCATTCCGGGCGCTTCGAGGACCGGCAAAGGATTCGACATGCGTCTATCTTGACATCTGTCGATACGGCTTGCAAGATGGCATCTGTCGCCATATCGACGACGATCGAATCAGCACCCAGTGGGCCGCTTGGACCCCAGGTGCCAAAGTCTGGAGGATGTCCGTGGCCAATAGCCCATCCCTAGTAGCCTCGTCACTCGAGGCAGACAAGACGCAAGCCCCCACCGTGGTGATCGGAGCAGGTCCGATCGGTCTTGCCGCTGCGGCTCATGCGCTTGAACGAGGCCTGGAACCGCTGGTGCTCGAGCGCGGTGACCGTGCCGCCGCGTCCGTCGTGTCGTGGGGTCACGTCCGCCTCTTCTCGCGCTGGTCCGAGCTCGTTGACCCCGCCGCGCGTCGACTCCTCATCCAACGAGGTTGGCGCGAGCCCGCAGGCAACGGCTACCCCACCGGCGCCGAGTGGGCCGCCCAGTACCTTCAACCCCTCGCCGACGCGCTCGGTGAGTGCGTGCAGTACGGCACCACCGTGACCGGTGTCGCCAGGCGGGGCCGTGATCGCGTCGTTGACTCCGGTCGTGACGGCCAGCCCTTCACCGTTCATGTCCGCAATGCCGACGGACACAGGGCCCGCCTCACTGCAGGAGCCGTCATCGATGCCTCCGGAACGTGGACACACCCCAACACCCTCGGAAGCGACGGTTATCCCGCCGATGGCGAGCAGGACCCAGCCATCGGTGCCCGGATCTCCTACGGCGTCCCGAACGCCAATGACGCTGAAGACGTCACCAGGTTCGGCGGCAAGCGCACGGCCGTCATTGGTTCCGGCCATTCGGCACTGACCGCTCTCGTCGCACTTGCCCAGATCGCTGCATCCATTCCGGGCACGCGAGCGGTCTGGGTGCTGCGCCGAGGATCGGTCGGCAACGCCTACGGAGGCGGTGCCTCCGACGAACTACCCGCCCGGGGCGCCCTTGGACTACGTGCTCGCGACGCAGTTGCGGCGGGGCAGATCGAGGTGGTCTCCGGATTCCGCACAGGGTCCATCGAGTTCACCGACAGCAGCACGATCAGCCTCGTGAGCGAGGACGATCGACGCGTCGAAGGGCTGGACGAGCTCATCGGGCTGACCGGGTTCCGACCGGACCACTCGATCATGTCCGAACTTCGCCTACGTCTCGACGACCGCCTTGAGGCGCCGGTTGACCTGGCGCCCCTCATCGACCCCAACGTCCACTCCTGCGGCACGGTCTACCCGCACGGAGTGGTCGAGCTCGGACATGCCGATCAAGGGGTGTTCATCGTCGGAATGAAGGCGTACGGCCGGGCGCCCACGTTCCTTGCCCTGACCGGCTACGAGCAGGTCCGATCGGTCGTCGCGGCCCTGGCCGGCGACCATGCCGCTGCCGCCCGCGTCGAGCTAACTCTTCCTGAGACCGGCGTTTGCGGCGGCGCAGGCCTGTTCGATGAGGCCGGTGCGGCTCAGTCCGATGAAGAGGGAGCAGATGGTTGCTGCACCCCGACCCCCCAGCTGGTCCAGATCGGCGCCCCCACAAGCATAGGAGAAACCACATCCGGCGGATGCTGAATGCTCGACCGGCTAAGTCGGACATTCAGTTGCAAAACCCGTCGACATCGACCGACCAGGTCGAGGTCGACGGGTCGCCCGATGTCCCGAAGCCACCGTGGGCCCTACCCGCCCTTTGCGTCACGCAAGTCGTCGGATGGGGCGTGCTCTACTACGCGTTCCCCGTCATGCTGCCGGCCCTCACTCGTGACACGGGCTGGTCTCCTGCCGCGGCGACAGCAGTTTTTTCGGCGGCCCTTGTGGTCTCAGCAGTCGCCGGCATCCCGGTCGGACACGTCATTGACCGCGTAGGCCCCCGCTGGATCATGACGCTGGGTTCGGTCGCAGGAGCGGGGGGGTTCGCCGTCATCTCGACGGCTGGCAATCTAGGTGTCTTTTTCGTCGGTTGGACCATCATCGGTCTGGCGATGTCGGCCACGTTCTATCAGCCTGCTTTCGCGGCGCTGACTCGCTGGTACGGACTCAACCGCGTCCGTGCCCTGACCACACTGACGCTCGCCGGTGGTCTAGCCAGCACCGTATTTGCGCCCCTCACCGCCACCCTGAGCGACGCGTTCGGCTGGCGCCGCGCTGGCCTCATCCTCGCGCTCACGGTCCTTGTCATCGCAACGCCGTTGCACGCCTTCGCCCTCAAAGGCTCTTGGCCGCATGAGCAGTCGGCGGCTCCGAAGAACGCCGGCCACGCGGGTGACCAAGTGAGGTCTGCGCACGTCGTGCGCACTCGAGCGTTCCTGGCGCTCGCGGCTGCACTCACGCTCTCTGGCTTCGCGATGTACGCAGTGGTGTTCGGACTGATCCCCCTGCTCACCCACCGCGGTGCCACGACGACCCAGGCTGCATGGGCGCTCGGCCTCGGCGGGCTCGGCCAGACCCTCGGCCGCGTCCTCTATTCGTCGCTGGCGAGACGGACCAGCCCTCGCGCACGGACCGCGTCACTGATCTTCGCGGGCGCCGTCACCACCGCCGCGCTTGCCGCGCTCGCCAGCCCGATCTGGCTGTTGACAGCCACAGCCATGGTTGCTGGCTCCGTCCGCGGAAACCTCACGCTTCTGCAGGCCACTGCAGTTCCAGATCGATGGGGTACCACGTCCTACGGCCGCATCACCGCCGTGCTGGTTGCGCCCGTGACCATCGCTGGCGCTCTTGCTCCGTGGGTTGGAACTGTGCTCGCCCAGCCCCTTGGCGGCTACCCGAACCTGTTCTGGCTTCTGACAGGCATCTCATGCGTGGCCGTCGTGCTGGCCCTTGCAGGTCAGGAGCCGGTGACGAGCTTGAGAAAGAGGTAGCAAGCGGCCGCCACCAGTCCGGCGCCGGGAAAGGTGAAGACCCAGGCCCCGATGATGTTCTTGGCCACGCCCCAGCGGACCGCCTTGAGCGACTTCGTCGAGCCGACGCCCATGATCGCCGAGGTGATGGCGTGCGTCGTCGAGATCGGGGCGCCCGTGGCCGTGGCGACATAGAGCACCGCAGCAGCCGTTGTCTCCGCCGCGAAACCCTGCGGCGGGTCGAGGTGGATGATGCGGCGCCCGAGGGTGCGCATGATCCGCCACCCACCGGCATACGTTCCGGCAGAGATGACGACGGCGCTCATGACGAGGACCCACAGGGGGATGTGGTCCTCGCCCTCGGGGGCAAACCCGCCGACGGTGAGCGCGAGCACGACGACACCTGCGGTCTTGGCCGCGTCCTGCATGCCGTGTCCGAAGGCCATGGCAGCGGCGGACACGGTCTGCGCGGAGCGGAAGCCGCGGTTGACCTTGCCGGGGTGACCGCCCCGGAAGAGCCAAAGGATCGCCGTCATGACGAGGAATCCCAGGAGCAACCCCACGACGGGTGAGGCGATCATCGGGAGAATGACCTTCTCCAGCACAGCGTCCCAGTGGACGGTCGTCGAGCCGGCGATGGCCGCGCCGCCGAGCCCGCCGATCAGCGCATGGGAAGACGACGACGGCAGCCCGAACCACCAGGTCAAGAGGTTCCAGGCGATTGCGCCGACGAGGCCCGCTGCGCAGATCGTCAGTCCGACCGTGCCTGCCGGGGCGTCGACGATGTCGCTGCCGATCGTCTGTGCCACCTTGGTGCCGAAGAACGCACCGGCGAGGTTGGCGATGGCTGCCAGCCCCAACGCGATGCGCGGGGTGAGCGCACGGGTCGACACCGATGTCGCGATGGCGTTGGCGGCGTCGTGAAAGCCGTTGGTGTAGTTGAAGCCCATCGCCAACGCGACGACGAGGGCCACCGGGATCCAGCTGTCCACAGTGGTCAGGACTCCTTGACGGCGATGCCCTCGACCTTGTGGGCCACCGTCTCGAACGCGTCAGCAGCGGCCTCGAGCTCGTCGATGAGCTCCTTGTGCTTCATCACCGTGATGGCGTCGGCGCCTTCGGCGTTGAAGAGCTTGGCCAGCATGCGGCGGTAGGCCTTGTCAGCGGCGTTCTCGAGTCGGTTGATCTCGATCCAGTAGGAGCTGAGGTCCTTCATCGAGCGCAGGCGCGGCATGGCGTCGACGGTGAGCTCGGCCATGCGCGAGAGGATCTCGACCTGCTTGGTGACGCCCTTGGGGAGCTTGTCGATCCGATAGAGAGCGACGAGATCGGCGGCGGCCTCCATGTGGTCGACGCAGTCGTCGAGGGCGCTCGCCAGACCGTGGATGTCCTCACGGTCGAACGGCGTGATGAACGACGAGTTGACCTTGCGGATGAGCTCGTGGGTGGCCTCGTCGGCCGAGGTTTCCACCTCGCTCATGCGAGCCGCGATGGTCTCGCGCTCTTCTTGAGTCTGCGCGCCGAGGATGGAGGTGAGCTCTGCCGCGCCCTCGACAAGGTGTTTGGCGGAAACGGAAAAGAGTTCATAGAACCCGTCGTCCTTGGGGGTGAGGCTGAAGCCCACGAGAGTCGATTCCGTTCGGCTCGAGGTGCAAGTGTCGCTGACAAGGCTAAGGCCTTCGCGTCATGCGCAGGTCATTGGCAGTTCACCGGGTGTTGGACCAGCGGTTTCGCAGAAGAGGTGTGGTGCCGGACCGGGAGCACCTCACGGCGCGAGGCCGCTCGTAGCGGCTGAAATTGGGACCCGGGGCTGCCGCGATCCGGCACCACCAGACAAGACTAACGCCGTGTCGGTCGCAATGTGTTCCCGTCCCTCTTCAGACGTCGGGTATGCCGCGTGGCTCAGTCGAGCTCGCCGGCGCGCCAGAGGCTGGCGCTGGCGATGAGGTCGTCCCCCGTGCGCTGCATGGCGGCGGCACTCGTGGTGAGGGCGCCCGCTGTGGCCGGGTCAGTCGCGTCCCGGTCGTGCGCGAGTTCGGCGCGCCCTGCGGCGATGACCGACGCGAAGGCGGCGGCCCGTTCCAGGGCGACCGCGAGGTCACCCCCGAAGACTCCGGTGAGGATCTCGTCGGCGAGGGCCTTGACCTCGTCAGGACCGGGCGGTTCGGCCACCCCGGCCACAGCGTGGGCGACGTCCGTGAACCGCATGCCCGCGGCATACTCCCGGCTTGCCTCGACCGGCTGACGACGCACCCACTCACGCAAGGCGTAGAGACGCCAGAGGGTGCCGGGCAGGCTGCGCGCGGGGCGGGCAGCCCAGAGATCAGCGACGGTCGACAGGCCGAGCTCATCGACGAGGGCGACGAGTCGGGCCGTCACGGTGGGGTCGTCGACGGCGCGACCGGTGCCCACAAGGACGGCAGCAGTCTGGTGCGCGATCTCGGTGATCTCGGCCGGCCCGGGCTGTGTGCCGCCATGGGCCTCGATGGCATCCGGGCCGAACTGGACGGGGCGTCGGGGGACGCTGCGGCCGCTGTCTGTCATCCCCCAAGTCTCGCACCGGGTCTACGGTGACGATGTGTGCAGTTATTGCGGGTGCCAGTCCATCGGGATGATCGGGCGCTTCATGGCCGAGCACGAGGACATCGTCAACCTCGCCGGAGACCTACGACGCACGGCGGCGAGCGGTGATGCCGAGGCGGTGTCGGACGCCCTCGACAGCGCCGTGGCGCAGCTCCAGCCACACACCGGGGCCGAGGAGAAGGGGCTGTTCACGGTCCTGCGCCGCAACCCCGAGTTCACTGACCACATCGCGACCCTCTGCGCCGAGCACGACCGCCTCGACGAGCTGGCCGAGCAGATCCGTGGTGGCCACGTGGAGTTGATCGACACGTTCGTCCACGAGCTGCGTGAACACATCAACAAGGAGGAGAACGGCCTCTTCCCCGCAGCCGCGATCGAGATGTCTGGCGATGACTGGGACGAGGCCGAGAAGCTGACCCCGGCCCCATAGGTTGGGTTCCATGACGGACACTGCTGCGCCTGCTGACCCCGAGGCATACGACACCCTGCTGTGGGAGGTGTCGGACGACGGCATCCTCACGCTCACCCTCAACCGACCCGACGCCCTCAACGCGTTCACCGTGACGATGGCTCGCGAGCTCGAGCACGCGTTCCGCCGGGTCAACGACGACGACTCCGTGGCCGCGGTGGTCGTGACCGGTTCGGGGCGGGCGTTCTGCGCGGGCATGGACCTTTCGGCTGAAGGCAACGTGTTCGGGCTGGACGAGTCGCTGTCCCCGACGCTGGAGGACATGACGGATCGACTCGACGACCCCGCCATCGCCGAAGGGATCCGGGACACCGGTGGGCGGGTCGCGTTGGCGATCTATGACTGCACCAAGCCCGTCATCGCCGCGATCAACGGACCCGCCGTCGGGATCGGCGCGACCATGACGCTGCCGATGGACGTGCGCCTGGCGTCGACCTCGGCCCGGATCGGGTTCGTCTTCGGTCGGCTGGGAATCGTGCCCGAGGCCTGCTCGTCCTGGTTCCTGCCGCGGCTCGTGGGCATCTCTCGCGCGCTCGAGTGGACGTATGCCGCTGACATCCTCTCCCCTGCCGAGGCCCTGGATGGTGGCCTCGTTCGCACGGTGGTGGAGCCAGAAGCGTTGCTGGACACGGCATACGAGCTGGCACGTCGTTTTGTCGCCGGTCGGTCACGGGTGGCGACGGCACTGACGCGACAGATGATGTGGCGCAACTCCGCTCAGCCGCACCCGCTCGAGGCCCACCGCGTCGACTCGCTTGCGATGTGGGTGACGAGCGTCGGCGACGGCAAGGAGGGCGTGGCCGCCTTCAAGGAGAAGCGGACCGCCGAGTTCACGTCGTCGGCGTCCTCGGACCTGCCCGGCTGGGTGCCGTGGGGCTGAGCGTGCCCGGGCTGAGTCGGTTCGTCGAGGCACAGGACGCCAGCGGAACGTATGCCGCGGCGCTCGCCGAGTTGCGCCGTGGGCGCAAGACGAGCCACTGGATGTGGTTCGTCTTCCCCCAGATCTCCGGACTGGGTCGGAGCGACATGGCTCAGAGGTATGCCGTGGGGTCGCTTGAGGAGGCTCGCGCGTATCTCGCCGATCCCGTTCTCGGACAGCGGTTGCGGGAGTGCTGCTCGGTGTTGTTGGAGCTGCATGGGTCGGAACCCGTGGCCGTGTTCGGTGGTGTCGACGCGGTGAAGCTGCAGTCATCGATGACGCTGTTCGGGCGGGCTGCCGAACTCGACCCGGACCGTGGGCTCTTCACCGGCATCCTCGACAAGTACTTCGACGGCCACGAGGACCCCGCCACCCTCGAGCTGCTGGGATGACCCGAGCGACCCGGTATCGTCTGCGGTCGTGGGGGTTCACGCCCACGCGGGCCTCTAGCTCAATGGTTAGAGCTGCGGACTTTTAATCCGTAGGTTGTGGGTTCGAGTCCCACGGGGCCCACCGACCCACCGCCGGGCTGAACTGGCTCCAGTGACCCGTGCGCGCCCGCTGCGGGCGTCCTAGCATCGAGACATGCCTGTCGACGATGCGCACACCCGCCCCGACGGAACCAGTGATGCGACGGTCGAGGCCGTCGGGCGACTCTCAGAGGCCCTGGAGATGCTTGAGGACGCCCGGGGGGACCTCTACAGATTCCACCGCAAGATCGGCAGGACCGACCTGACCTTGAGTGACGCATGCGCCAAGCTCCGCACCGCCGGGCACACCGCCCTGGCCGACCAGATCGAGACCGAACTCGTGGGACGCAATGTCCTGCAGGGCCGATGGACGTTCCAGATCGTGGAGGAGTTCGAGGACGGATACGTCGCCGCCTTCCGCGAGCACGAGCAACGCGTCCGTGACGAGCTCATGGATGGGCGGCGCCACGTCTTCGAGGCAGAGATGAAACAGGATCGGCGCACACATGGTCGCCCCGACCACGCAGCGACCCCCAACTCAGCGGACGGCACGTGACCCGCACCTAGAAGTCGCTGTCGTTGTCCGACTCGAGATGGGTCGTGGTGACGGCTGTGTTGCTGGCGAGGTCGCGCACGCTGGCACTGGGGATCCAGCTCATGTTGGCCGCTGCGGCGGCAGTGGTGATTCTTAACGCGTTGCTGGGGGTGCCCAGGGTGATGGTCAGGCTGGAGCCGCTCATGGTGAGGGTCGAGAGCGTCCCCGTGACCCCGAAGTTCACGGCCCCGGTGACATAGTCACCCCGGTTCAAGTTGATGGTGCCCAACGGCAGCAGCGTGGTGTTGGTGGCGTTGTAGACGGTGAGCCGGTCCTTGCTGCTCCCGCCGCTACCGGTGGCCCGGACCACCACGTTCTGGCTGGTGATCCCGTTCCACCCGGCGATGACCGAGCTCGGGGACAGCGCTTCCGAGTACGTGAGAGTGAGCGTGTCCCTCACGTCGAGCCTGCGCACGGTTCCGCCAGTGACGTTGGTCGCCGTCAGGCCGGCCGCCGCCGGCTTGGTGCGGTCGATGGCGTATGCCGTGCTGGCGGTCCGCGCGTTGCCGACGGTGTCGGTCGCGCGAACGGTCACCGTGTAGGTGTCGTCCGCGGCGAAGGTGGTGGCAGCCAGTGGCAGGCTCCACGACGTGGTGCCATTGGCCGTGACCCACATCGGAGTGGCGGAGCTGAATGTCGTGCCGGACAGGAACAGCCCGGTGCTGGCACGTTGCACGCTGACCTCGACGGTGGCCACACCGGCTGGTGAGTCAAGGGTCGTGCCGCAGATGTCGCCGGTGGCTGCGGCGCAGCCTGCGTCGTAGGTGGTGGCGTTGTAGCGTCCCCCCGCGACGGGGAAGGTGGTGGCGATGGTGGGGGCGGTGGCGTCGACGGTCCACGTCCGGCTGGCGGCTGCACCGGTGTTGCCCGCGACGTCCACGGCACGGACCGCGAAGGTGCGCGACCCGTCGGCGAGAGACGCATAGGTCCTGGGGCTGGTGCAGGTGGTCCAGGCCCCGCCGTCGAGCTGGCACTCAAAGCGGGCGTTGGTCTCGCCAATGAAGGTGAAGGTGCCGCCGCCAGAGGTCGTCCCGGTCGGCCCGCTGGAGATGGTCGGCGCTGCAGGCACGGTGCGGTCGATGGTGATGCTCACCGTGTCGAGCGCTGTCAGGCCCACTTCGTCGGTGGCGCGCGCGCGCACCGTGTAGGCCCCGTCAGCGGGGAAGGACGCACCGGGCATGGACAAGGACCAGGCGGTGGTGCCAGCCACCGGAAGATAGACCTCGGTAGGGCTGCTGAAGCTGTTGCCGTTCCAGTAGAGCTGCGTGGTGGCCCGCTGGATGCTGACGTGGACGGCCGACAGGCTGCCCTGTGGGTCGGAGGCGGTGCCGCAGATGTCACCCTCGGGAGTGCTGCACCCGGCGTTGTAGCCGGCGTCGTTGTAGGCGCGGCCACCAGCGGGCGAGCTGATGTTGACGTTGGGTATGCCGGTGTCGACGGTCCAGCCGTAGGCCGTCGCGGTGCTGACGTTGCCAGCGGCATCGGTGCTGCGGACAGTGAAGGTGTGCGCACCGGGAGCCAGCGTGCTGTAGCTGACCGGTCCAGTGCAGACGGTCCAGGATCCGGAGTCGAGGCGGCACTCGGAGACGGTGCCGGTCTCGGCGGTGGTGAAGTCGAACTGGACGGAGGAGCCACTGGGATTCTGCGGTGCCTGGACGATGACGGGTGCCGGGGGCGCCGCGGTGTCCACGGTCAGGTCCGTGCCCCCGGTCGTGGTGTTGCCCACTGCATCGATGGCGCGCCAACGCACGGTGTAGCCGCCGTCGGCGGGGAAGCTGGCGGCCTCGAACGGGTAGCTCCAGGACGTGGTGCCGGTGACGGTCTGCCAGGTTTCGCTCGCTGCCGCGAACCCCGTGCCGTCCCAGTAGCCGTTGGTGGCCACTCGACGGATGCTGACCGCAACGCTGGACAGTCCGCTGCGCGCGTCGCTGGCAGTACCGCACAGATCGCCGGCGGTCGGTGTGGCGCAGCCCGCCGCCCAGCCGGCGCCGTTGTAGGTGCCGGAGGTGGGGAAGGTCAGCGCCGCGACGGGCGCGATGGCGTCGACCGTCCACGTGCGTGAGGTGATGGCGCTGAAGTTGCCGGCCCGGTCGTACGCCCGCACCGAGACGGTGTGCGACCCGTCGCTCAGCGCGTCGTACTGTTTCGGGCTCGCACACAGCGCCCACGACCCGCTGTCCAGGCGGCACTCGAAGCTCGCGCTCGGGTCGCTGGTGGTGAATCCCAAGGTCACGGATGGCCCGCTGGTTGCCGGCGGCGGAACTGTGACAGTGGGAGCGGTCGGGGCGGTGCGGTCGATGGTGAAGGTGCGGGAGTCGTAGCCGAGGTTGATGCCGTCGCTGGCTCTCGCGCGCAGGGTGTAGTCGCCCTGGGGCAATGAGCCCGACGCGATGCCGTAGCTCCAGTCGGTGGCGGTCAGCGTGGCCGGCACAAAGGTCTCAGGGCTCGCGGCGAAGCTCGTTCCGTTCCAGTACTGGCCCGTGCTGATCTGGCGCAGGCTCACCGCAACAGCGGTCACGGCGACGTCGTCCTCTGCCGTTCCGCACAGGTCGCCCGTGGAAGCGGTGCCACAGCCGGCCGTGAACCCGCTGTCGTTGTAGGAGCCCCCCACGGTGGGAAAGCCGATGCTCACCGTCGGGATCGTCAGGTTGACGGTCCACGTATGGGTCGTGACCGCGCTGACGTTGCCCACAGTGTCTGTCGCGCGCATCTGGAAGGTGTGAGAGCCGGCCACCAATTCGGCAAAGCCCATCGGGCTTTCACATGACGCGTATGCCGCGGTGTCGAGGCGGCATTCCACCGTGGCTCCCGCTTCGGCCTCGGAGAAGGCGAACATGGCGCTACCACCGCTCGGATTGGCGGGCGTCTGGGTGAAGACGGGCGCCGGAGGCGCCGTTCCGTCGACGACCACGTCGGTCGCGGCCGCATCCCCGGTCGGTGAGGCCACGGCATACACGATGTGGGTGCCGTCACTGACACCCGCAGGAATCAGGACCGTGACCGCACCGCCCCCACCGGAGGGAACCGCAGCAGGGGTGGCACTGCCTGCCAGGGTGCCCGTCAGTTCGACGCCGGTGGGACTGTCGAGGCGGTAGCGCAGCGACTCGCCCACGATGAACCCGCCGGCCGTGCCGGACACAGACGTGCCCGGCCTCACCCGGGGCGAGGACAGCGTCAGGATGGGCGCGGCCACCGTGACTGGGCTGCTCTTGACGCTCTCCAAGCCCCGCCAGTTGGTGGCGAGAACGGGTGTGACCGAGTAGACCCAGTTCCCGGCTGGAACACCAGACTCCAAGCAACTGGCGAGGAAAAGTGTTCCTGCGCAACCGGATCCAACGATCTGAGGGCTGAGGGTCGCCGCGTCGTAGCGCTTGATGAGGTAGCCGTCCACCGACGCGCCGTTGGACACCGTGCTCTCGGCCCAGGTGACGCGGACGGCCCGACCTGTGGCTGCGGCGCTGGGGGTGGGGACCTGGTTGAGCGATGCCGTCAGGGACGCGCCACTGCTCCCGGGTGTCGCCATGGTCGTCCAGAACGCCCAGGCGACACCGCCGATCATGCTGAGCCCCAGCAGGACGACGAGCATGAACCTGAGCAGAGTCCGCCGTGTGGACGTCATGGGCCCACCGCCAGGAAGACCGTGATCCGGGCACCCTGGCATGCGTTCGCGGCGTCCAGGCTCATGGACAGCGCGCTCGGCAACCTGATGTCGAGCGTGCCGTCAACACTTCCGCCCCTGGCGGGGACCGCCCAGCCGACACCGCCGTTGCTCTGCGCGGCATAGCTGAGCGCCGACACCGCACAACCGGAATGGCCGGCATCCACAACGAACCCGCCCGTCCCCTGCGCCACATCGAGCACGAGCGCGTTGATGCGCACCGACGAGGTGTTGGGGTTGGTCATGGTGAGGAGGATGTCGGCCCGGCCACCGGGGACGAGGTCTCCACTGGGCAAGCCCGGACTCAGAGTGACCGGCATGGTCCTGCCCGTCGTTCCGGCGCCGGACCCGCTCCCGGTGACACTCCAGAACGCGGCGGCCGATGCACAAACCGCGATGAAGAGCACCACCCACCCGACGACGAACACTCCGCGCACACCCGCCGCACGCACAACGCTCACCACCCGATCGACCCGGACGCGCTGTGGACCAGCACCAGGGACGCGCCCTTGCAACCGTCCTGGTTCGCTGTCCGGTCCGCCACGAGCGCCACGCTCGGCCAGGACCGCTCGGGCAGCCCCAGACCGCTGAGCGAGCGCGTCGCCCGAGCGGGGATCGTGACCTTGGTGCCCTCTGGCATCTGATCCACGGTGTAGTCACTCGCGCTGCACGGATGCGCGGAGTCCGCGTGAGGGGCCTTGACTGCGTGGACCCTCACCTGCATGTCGCGGACCACCAGAGAAAGCCGCCGGGGGTTGGCGAACTCCAGATCGATGGTCGCGCTGGAGCCAGGTGTGATCGGTTCCTTGGCGTCACCCGAGATGGTGAACGACGAACCCGACGACGTGGCCTGACCTCCACCGCCACTCGTCCCGTCATTCGTCCCGTCGCCGCCCTGTCCCCCGCACCTGACCAACAGCATGACGATGACCATCCCGAGCAGCGCCAACGCACCGCCCAGGACGTGACGCTTGCGCGCAGGGTCCGTCATCACGTCCTCCGAGAGAAGCCGGATGCCCCAGCCCTCTCGTGGTTCAGGTGGATCTCCGGATCAGCTGTTGGAGGCGGCGTACGCGATGGAGACGACGGCGTCCTTGCAGACGTCCTGGTTGACGGTCGGCTTGTTGTTGAACGCGATCGTCAGACCCGACCAGGCCCCGACGCCGGTGCCCGCGGGCACTTCCGCGTTGACCGCGGCAGTGCCGCCAATCGTGTAGTCGGTCGGGCCGCAGCCGGCCTTGTCGGTGCCAGTGACGGTGGCCGTGACCGCGCCGACGTAGACCGGGCTGGTGTTCGGGTTGTCGAAGTTGCCGCTCAACGCCTGTGCCGGCGACCCCGGCGCGAGACCCGTGACCGTGCTGGTCTGGTTCACCACGATGGTCTGGTTCGAGCCGGTCGTCGCCTCACCTGTGCCAGACCCGGTGTTCGTCCAGTAGGCAAAGGCAGCTCCACCACCCAGGACAACGAGTGCGGCGACGGACCCGATGACAACGGTCTTCTTGTTGAGAGTGCGCATGTGAATAGTCCCTGTTCCAAACATGATTGCCAGCCCACCCCAGGCACCAAGCCGGCACCCTCAGCCTCGGACCGCATCTCAACGGCCATCCCTATGGCTGGCATATTCCAAGCGAGATCAGTCTGTCGCACATCAGGCAATAGCACAAAAGGGGGCTATTTCGGTCCCCCCAACCTGATCTGTTCGGACTACGGGATCCCATCCGTTCTGACTGCACCAGTCCGTTCTGGACGGCACCGGCTCAGAGCGGGAGCGGCACTCCTTGCCGACGCAGGAACTCGGCGCCCGCAGCGAGCGCGAAGCTGAGGACCAGGGCGCCGACGAAGCCGACGACGCCCGGCAAGCGCTTCTTCAGTGGCGGATCAGGGCGGCGACGGAAGCCGATGAGCTCCATTGCGGCATACGCGATGAAGCCCAGAGCGAACGGACCGTTGAGGAACATCCAGAACCAGAACCACCGCGTTCCCACCCGAGGTGCGGCGCCGAACAGCAGCCCGGCCAGGACGAGGAGCGCGCCGAAGGCGGCGAAGTTCTGAAGAGTCATGTTGTCGCTGAAATCATTGGGTCGCATGGAGACACCTGCTTCACGCAGGGCAGCAACAAGTGCCTTCGACTGCTCGTTCGCATCGACGCTCATTCCCCCGAAGGAGCCCGGGTCATTGTCCGAGGCGGCCACCTGCCAGCCCTGCGAACCCCACATGCGCCACACGAGAATCCCTCCGGTCGGCTCGCCCGGCCCCGTCGTCGAGGTCGAGCTGGAGCTCACCTCTCCATTCTCTGCGACCTCCTCACTGTGAAGTTGCGACTGGTGCGCCTCCATGAGGTCGAAGTCGCCCTGGCTCAGTGAGTCCGCGACGTACCACTCCTGGACGGATCCCGACGCGATGTCAGAACGCAGCTGGGCGAACGTCGACCCGCGCAGTCCCTCGGTCCACGCGGAGCCCAGCAGCAGGATCGAGACGACGACCACTGCGCCGCCGAACGCGACGATGAACCGTGAGTGCCACCCCGTGGCCTCGCGTGACTGCTCCGGCGTCGCGGCGTACGCGACGTCGTCCCCTACCCCGACTGTCATGACCGAAATATGGCACGACAAACCCCCGCTGACCAGAGGTCAACGGGGGCCCGCGAGTCGATTCAGGCGGTGTCGCTTCTAGTCGAAGAGCTCGGACATGAACGACTTCTTGCGGCGCGGCTGCCCGTAGCCGCCGTACTGGCCCTTGCGGGGCGAGGACGAGTAGCGGGGTGCCTGACCGTAGGCCTGCGCGGGCGGCTGGCCGTAGGGCTGCTGTTGGCCGTAGGACTGCTCTTGACCGTATGCCGGCTGCTGTGGTGCCGCTGCCGGCGCCTGCGGGGCAGCCTGGGGCGGCTGCTGGTGCCAGGCATTCTCGGCGTTGACGAGGGCCTCGAGCTCACCACGGTCGAGAAAGAGGCCGCCGCAACCGGTGCACTGGTCGACGTGGACCTGGTTGCGCTCGTAGTTGCGCATCTCAGACGCGCACTTGGGGCAGGTGAGGGTGCTCATGCCCACCTCAACGACTGGGGAGACCCAAATGTCCCGGAACCAGCCAACGTCTTGGTCAGCGCCTTGGTCAACCGGCGGCGGCGAGCACCTGCGGCAGCAAGAAGAGCATGCCCAGTGACCAGGTGAGGTGGGTGACGATCGGTCCGAGGATCCCGCCCGTCACCCGGCGCTGCAGGCCGACGACGACTCCCACGAGCGCCGCCGCCAGCACCAGCAGCGGAACCCCGGCGGGAACGATGACGGCGGCATACGCGATCGTCGTGACGAGAACGGCGTGCCGACGACCCACGGCGGCGAAGAGCGCACCTCGATAGAAGAGCTCCTCCGCCACCCCGTTCATCGCCGTGATGACGGCAACGATGGCCAGCGAACCGAAGCGTGCGTGGTCGAGCAATCCGTCCACAGGCCCACGCAGCAACGGAATTCGCGCGACGACGACCGCACCCAACAGGAACAGCCCCAGCAGCAGCAGCCCCAGCACCAAGGACTGCACGATCGCATGGCTCGGCGTCGTCCCGGACCGCGTGTGGGCCCGCCCGAGGTGCAGGGGGCCGGACAGGAACGCGCCCCCGGCCCAGACCAGAGCGAGCAGCACCGTCCCGACATAGAACACGTCATCACCGGGCGCGAGCCGCAAGGCCCACGCGTTGACGACGACACCGATGGCGAGAGTCACGCACGCCACGATCCGACGTCGCCGGAACGCCCGATCGGACTCCTGGTGGTCGCGCTCGACGGGCACGACGAGAGCAGCCCGAAAGAATCGGCGCAGTTCGGTGAGTGCATGCTCCATGACGATGAGACGATGCCATAGATGACTCCTGACCAGCACGTTCGTGTCCTCGTCACGGGGGCGACCGGCTATATCGGCTCGCGCCTCGTGCCCGCCCTCCTCGCTGCCGGTCATGAGGTCCGGGTCCTCACCCGGTCCGCGGACCGGCTCAAGAACCGGGAGTGGCATGACGCCGTCGACATCATCGAGGGGGACGCGACGTCGCGCTCCGACCTCGACAAGGCGCTCACGGACATCGACGTCGCTTACTACCTGCTGCACTCGATGGATGGAGCCGCCGACTTCGAGGAGCGAGACCGCGAGCTGGCTCGCACCTTTGGTCTCGCTGCCGAGGCTGCCGGCACCCAGCGCATCGTCTACCTCTCCGGTCTGCATCCGGACTCGGAGAAGCTCTCCACCCACCTGGCGTCCCGCGTCGAGGTCGGCGACCTGCTCATGGCCTCGGGCGTCCCGACCGTGGTGCTTCAGGCGGCGATCATCATCGGGTCCGGCTCGGCGTCGTTCGAGATGCTGCGCCACCTCACCCACAACCTCCCGGTGATGCTCACCCCCAAGTGGGTCAACAACCGCATCCAACCGATCGCGATCGGCGACGTCCTGCACTACCTCATCGGTGCCGCCACCCTCTCCGGCGAGCACAACCGCACCTTCGACATCGGCGGGCCGGACGTGCTCACCTACCGCGAGATGATCCACCGGTTCGCCAAGGTGTCAGGCCTGCGCACCCGGGCCATCCTCACTGTGCCCGTCCTCACTCCGGGCCTGGCCAGCCATTGGGTCGGATTCGTCACCCCCGTCCCGTCGGGCATCGCAAAACCGTTGGTGGGCAGCCTGATCCACGAGGTGGTGTGTCAGGAGAACGACGTCGACGACACCATCGGAGCTCCCGAGGGTGGCGCGATGACCTTCGACGAAGCAGTGAACGCCGCGCTCGTGGGCGGGGACGTGGACACTCGCCCCGAGCCGGGCACCGTCGAGCCCGGCCAGCTCACCGCCGCCGACCCCGACTGGGCCGGCTGACCTGACGCCGGGGTTCAGTCCCGACGCAGCGTCACCTGGGCGACGTCAAGGTAGCCCGACGCGAACCCTGCCTCGCAGTAGGCGAGATAGAACTCCCACATCCGCTTGAACGTCTCGTCGAAGGTGCCGCCCTCGATGGTCGGCCACGCCTCGAGAAACTGGAAACGCCAGCGCCGCAAGGTCTCGGCGTAGTCCCCGCCGAACGCGTGAACTCCCGAAACCTGCAGTCCGGTATGCCGCCTCGTCACCTCCCGGATCGCGTCCAGTGAGGGGATGAGGCCGCCCGGGAAGATGTACTTCTGGATCCAGCCATAGGAGTTGCGGGTCGCGAGGTAGCGGTCGTGGTCCATGAGGATCGCCTGGACAGCAGCAGTGCCACCGGGTGCCAGGAGGCTGTCGATCGCCCCGAAGTAGGTCGGCCAGTACTCCTCGCCGACGGCCTCGATCATCTCGACCGAGACGATGGCGTCGAACTGGCCCGACACCTCGCGGTAGTCCTGGAGCCGCACCTCGACCCGGCCCTCGAGCCCGGCGGCCGCAATCCGCTCCCGGGCCAGCGCCTGCTGCTCGTGCGAGAGGGTGATCGACAGGACGTGGGCGCCGCGGGCCGCGGCGCGCAGCGCCAGCTCGCCCCAGCCGGTGCCGATCTCGAGGACGCGCGAACCGGGGCCAACGGCTGTGGAGTCGAGGATGGCGTCGATCTTGCGGTGCTGCGCCTCGACGAGGTCCTGGCCGGCCAGCGGCTTCGTGTGGTCGAACAGTGCCGACGAGTACGACATGGTCGGGTCGAGGAACGCGGCAAAGAGGTCGTTGGAGAGGTCGTAGTGGGCCTCGATGTTGGCCCGGCTCCCCGTCAGGGTGTTGCGGGTGCCCACGGGCAGGGCGCGGTCAACGATCCGGCGCATCGACAGCACCGGCTTGGGCAGGAGCCGCCCCATCTTTGCTGCGAAGGGCAGCAACGCGGCGGCCAGGTCAGTGCCGGGAGCAACGCGCCAGTCGCCGGCCATATAGGCCTCGCCAAGCCCGATCTTGGGGTGCTGTTCGATCCGCCGATACATCGCCGCGGGGCGGACGACGTCAAGTGTCGGACCACCTTCGCTGCCGCCCCCGACGTGGGAACCGTCGGGGTAGCGCAACCGCACCGGAACACCGGCCACGATCTTGTGGATCAATGTGCGAGCCACGGCTCCGCGCGTGAACAGCGCCTTCGGAGAAGGGATTTCAAGTGTGGGCAGGACGTCGGCGGTCATCGGACACTCTCTTCGGTGGAAGCGGGGCGGGGTTGGATGGGGAGTCGACGGGCCCACAGACGGATACCGTGCATCCGGATGAGTGTCGTCACCTGTTGGGGCATGAACGGGTGAGAAGCAATGGTCGACAGCACCGAGCGGGGCGTCGCCGGGACCGGTTTCCCCTCGACGACAGCGGTGAAGACCAGCTCTCCGTCGCGGTGCAGTCGGATCCCGACCGACACGCGCTCCGGGTCGAGGTGGAAGCGGATCGCATACTCGCCCGTCGTGTCGTTGAACGGTGAGACGTAGAAGTCCTTCTCCACGGAGGCCGCACCCGCGAGATCGGGCCGGACGGCATACGCGTGCCTTCCGCCGTAGGTGTTGTGCACCTCGACGACGACTCCGCGCAGCTCGCCTGAGTCGGTGAGGCACCAGTACGCCGTCATCGGGTCGAAGACATGGCCCAGGACGCGGGCGTGCGTGAGGGCGACGACCCGCGTCACCCCTTCAGTGGGTATGCCGTCGCGCTCGAGACAGCGCAGCACGTTCGCCTTGAGCTCGGTGAGGGACGACGCACCGGCGAGGTGGTCCTCCGGACGGAACGACGCCACCGGGCGCAACCAGCGCGGGAGGTCCAGGGGCGCGTCGAGGTCGAGGAGCCACTGGTAGTGCCGATTCGAGAAGGTGCGGCGCATTGGCGAGTGTCGGGTGTGGTGCACGCGACCGACGACAAGGGCCGGCAGGCTGGGCACGTCCAGCGTGACAACTTCAGCAGCAGCTGACGCGGCAGCGGTCATGTCCACTCCACCCCCAGGGCCCGGGCGGCCTCGACGCCGGAGCGGCAACCGTCCTCGTGGAAGCCCCAGCCCCAGTGGGCGCCCGCGAAGGCCGTGCGCGACGTGGTGATCTCGTCGCGCCGACGCTGGGCCCGCACCGCGTCGAGGTCGTGGATCGGGTGGGCGTAGTCCATGACCGCGACGACCGTCTCCGGATCGATGAGCGCTTTGGCGTTGAGCGTCACATAGATCGGGTCGGTCGAGGGCAGTCCCAT
Organism: Knoellia sp. S7-12; assembly: GCF_040518285.1. Classification (GTDB taxonomy): domain Bacteria; phylum Actinomycetota; class Actinomycetes; order Actinomycetales; family Dermatophilaceae; genus Knoellia. Next base: position 3,560,946 of record NZ_CP155449.1, read on the forward strand.
GAGCCGGTTCATCTCGTAGGTCACGACTGGGCCCGTCACCCCCGTGTTGTGGCCACGGCGGGCGACCCGGTAGTTCCACGACGCCCGCGCCCACCGGGCCGACGGCATGAGCGAACCATCGCGGTGCAGCACCGTCTCGTTGCGGGAGTAGCGGAAGGCACCCAGAATCTCCTTCTCGGTCGGAGTCGCGTCGACGAGGAGGGCGAGCGCGTCGTCGGCGTGGGTCGCGACGACGACCTGGTCGAAGCGCTCTGCGCCGGCCCGGGTCGTAACTGTGACACCCTCGTCGTCGCGCTCGATGGCCTGCACCGCCTGGCCCCGCCGCACGTCGGGCAGCCGCTCGGCAACGGCCTCGACATAGGTGGCCGAGCCGCCAACGACGGTGCGCCACTGCGGCGACCCGGTGACGCTGAGCATCCCGTGGTGGTCAAGGAACTGGAAGAGATACCTGGCCGGGTACTCCATGGCGTCACCACGCCCGCTGGACCACACGCACGAGACGAGCGGCACGGCATACAGGTCGATGAAGCTTCTTGGGAAGTTGCGCGCGGCGACGAACTCGCCATAGGTCGTCTGGTCCTCGTCGTCGGTCGACGCCAGGAAGGCGACGGCCTCGGCGTGGAAGCGTCGCACCGACCTCAGCATGGTGAGGAAGTCGCGCGAGATGAGCTGGCGTGGCCGGGCGAGGAAGCCGGTGACACCGCGACCACCGGCATATTGGAGTCCCGTGGCCGGGTCGCTGATCGACATCGACATCTCCGTGTCGCGCACGGCGATCGCCAGCTCATCGAACAGGCGCTGCAGGTGAGGGTAAGTCCGGTCGTTGTGCACGATGAAGCCCGAGTCGACTCGGATGTAGCCGTGATCGGACGCGATGGTGTGCGTGTGGGCGTGCCCACCGAGCCGTGAGTCGGCCTCGAAGAGGGTCACCTGGTGCTCGCGCGACAGGATGTGAGCGGCGGTGAGCCCGGATACCCCGGAGCCGACGACGGCAGTACGTGGGGCAACGTCAGTCGGAGTCATGCCGTCCATTCGTTGTGCAGGGCCGATTTGGATGGGTCAATCTTGGTGTGGCCTTCTCCCATCCGCGACAGGGAGGGCTCCGAATCACTGAAGTGAGGACTATCCCGCCTGCCATTGCCACCGCCATCGCCGACGCGCTCGCTCCTGTGCTGCGCGGCCCCCTCCCCGTGGGGGTGCACGCCTGGGACGGGTCCAGTGAGGGACCAGAGGAGGGGCCGGTCCTCGTGCTGCGCTCGCCCCAGGCGTTGCGACGGCTGCTGTGGTCACCCGGCGAGCTCGGCGCAGCACAGGCCTACGTCACCGGCGAGCTCGACGTCGAGGGTGACATCGGCGAGGCACTGGACATCGCTCGAGCCACTCTGGCGCAGCGGGGCATCAGCGGGCCGAGTGTTGGTTCGCTCGTCCGCACGGCACCGCGGCTGCTCGCGCTGGCCCGCGACCTCAGCGTGCTGGGCGGACCACTCGAACCCCCCGCGAGCCAGGCCCGGTTGCGCGGCCGGTTGCACTCGGTGGGCCGCGACCGGTCCGCCATCAGTCACCACTACGACCTCTCCAACGCGTTCTACGAGCTCCTCCTCGACCCGCACATGGCCTACTCGTCGGCGTGGTGGAGCGGCGATCCCAGCCAGACCGGGCAGTCGCACGAGTCCGCGCAGGCCGCGAAGCTCGACCTCGTCTGCCGCAAGATCGGACTGCGCGAGGGATCGCGGTTCCTCGACGTGGGCTGCGGTTGGGGATCACTGTCCCTGTATGCCGCCGAGCACTTCGGCGCGAAGGTCACCGGCGTGACCATCGCGGCCGAGCAGAAGAAGTTCATCGACGAGCGGGTCCGCGAGCGCGGGCTCGAGGACCGCGTCGAGATTCGGCTCCAGGACTACCGCGAGGTGACCGACGGGCCCTACGACGCGGCCGCATCGATCGAGATGGGTGAGCACGTCGGGCAGGGCAACTACCCGACCTACGTGTCCGTCCTTCGCGAAGCCGTGAAGCCGGGTGGCTACGTCCTCATCCAGCAGATGTCCCGGCGCGGGCGCCACCCCGGCGGCGGACCGTTCATCGAGTCGTTCATCGCGCCCGACATGCACATGCGCCCCGTCGGCGAGACGGTGGAGCTCATCGAGGCCGGCGGGCTCGAGGTGCGGGACGTGCACGCGATGCGCGAGCACTACGTCTGGACGGTCGACGCGTGGCTCGAGACGTTCGAGAAGAACTGGGCGGCTGTCGTCGACCTCGTGGGCGAAGAGGTTGCCCGGGTCTGGCGGCTCTATCTCGTCGGAGGCGGCCAGGCGTTCCGTGACGGCCGCATGGGCGTCGACCAGATTCTGTCGCGGCGCCCTGGTGGCGCACCAGTCGCGCATGACACGGTGCGTTGATGAGCCGCTTCCTCCTCGCCACCCTCCTGTCCCTCGCGACGGCCGCCGTCGTCATGGGGGTCACGGCCCTCATCGCACGGCGCCTGGGCAAGGTGAGCGTCGTCGACATCGCGTGGGGGCTTGTCTTCGTGGCCATCGCGTGGGTCTGCACCTTGGTCGGCCCCGGGCCTCGGCCGCTGCTGCTGGCCGTCCTCGTCACAGTCTGGGGTGGGCGCCTGGCGTGGCACATCCGCCGTCGGGCGCTGGGCGCGGGTGAGGACCCTCGCTACGAGAAGATCTTGTCGAAGGCGCCGCCCGAGAAGCGGTTCGCGTTCGCGGTCCGCAAGGTCTTTGTGGTCCAGGCGCTTGCGGCATACGTCATCTCCCTGCCTCTGCAGGTTGCGGCGGCAGGCGACTCGAGACCGCTGGGCTGGGTGGCAGCCATCGGGTTCGTCGTGTTCCTCGTCGGGATCGGCTTCGAGGCGATCGGCGACACGCAACTGGCTCGGTTCAAGGCAGACCCGGCCAACAAGGGCAAGATCATGGACCGCGGCCTGTGGGCCTGGACGCGGCACCCGAACTACTTCGGCGACGCCGCGGTGTGGTGGGGGCTGTGGCTCATCGCCTCCGAGGTCTGGCCCGCCGTGCTGACCGTGTTCTCGCCGATCGTCATGACCTATTTCCTGGCCTTCGCGACGGGTGCGCGCCTGCTCGAGTCCGAGATGTCCAAGCGCCCCGGCTACCCCGAATACATGCAGCGGACGTCGATGTTCTTCCCGCTCCCACCCCGTCGGCGCCCTGCCAGCTGACAGCGCCATTCCGGCTGGTCACCGGCTATTTCTGGCCCGGCACCAAGCCACCAGAAGGTGTCACCTCCCACTACTTTTGAAGGTGTTGAGGACTTTCCTCACCACATCGAAGGAGAGTGAACCCCATGGACACCATCTGGTGGGTGGTCATAGCCATCGTCGTGCTCGCCGTCCTCGCGCTGCTGCTCATGCAGATGCGGAAGCGCAGCGAGGACTCCCGACGCCAGCAGGCCTCAGAGGTGCGCGAGGAGGCCCAAGAGGACTCACAGGTCCTCCGTGAGCGCGAGGCCCACGCCAGCCAGGCGGACGCCGCAGCGCGTCAGGCCCGCGCCGACGCCGAGTTGAAGCTGGTCGAGGCGGAGAAGCTCGAGTCCGAGCGTGCCCGACGCGGCACGGCCGCCGCGGAGACCCGTTCCGAGGTCGAGGAGAAGGTCCGCCGGGCCGACGAGCTCGACCCCGACGTCAACACCGGCGCCGACGACTACCGCCCCACCGATCGGGTCGACACCCGGTCCGACGACACCAGCCTGCGCGACTCCGACCGCATGGGCGACTCCGAGGGCGCCGCTCGCTCCGACCACGTTGCTGACGACACCCGGCGCCCCCTCGACGGCGACGACGGTGACCTCAGAGACCGCCCGCGCCGCGACGTCTGACTCGAGCCCGACTCATCACGTCGCAGGGACGTCTCCGGAAACCACCCCGGAGACGTCCCTTGTCGATGCGACATGCCATGGCCTCCGAGTCACTGTGCGACTGAGCTCACGGCGTGGATGATGATGCCGGCGAGGGCGCCGACGATCGTTCCGTTGATCCGGATGAACTGCAGATCCCGCCCGACATGCAGCTCGATCCGCTCGGCCGCCTCACGTCCGTCCCACTGCTCGACCGTCACCGAGATGACCTCGGCGATCTCCGAGCCGTAGGTGTTGACAAAGAACGACACCGCTTCGCCCAGGTGCCCTTCGAGCCGCAAGCGCCACGGTTCGTCCTCGACGAGGTGCCGCCCGAGGTGCTCGAGGAGCTCGTCGCCGCGCACGTGGAGATAGGACTCCGGGTCGTCCATCGCCGTCTCGAGTGCGACCTTGAACGAGTTCCACAACCCGACGGCGGTCTCGGGCACCTGCGGATGTGACAGCAGCCGCTCCTTGAGCGACTCGGCCCGCTCCATGACGGCCGGGTCGGACTGGAGGTCGTGCGCCAGCCGTGCCAGCAGGTCATCGAGTGCCACGCGGGCTGGGTGTCCCGGCGTGACCCGGATGTCATCGAGCCAGGTGAGGACCTGCTGATAGCTCCAGCCGATGACCTTGTCGTCCACCCACGGCGGCGACCACCAGGGCGCGCGCTCACCGATGACCGCCTGGAACGTCCCCGGGTTGTCCTTGAGCCAGTCGTGCAGCTGCTCGAGACCCAGGTCCACGAGCCCGTGGTGGGTCCTCTCTGCAACCACGCCCTGGAGCAGCGATCCGGCGATGGGGCTGATCGGCTCGGTCGCCAGTCGTGGCAGCACGAACTTCTCGATGACCTCACGCACGTCGTCGTCGGACATCCGCCCGAGGCCAGCCCTGGTGGCCCGCACGACCTCGGTCATGACGCGCTGACGATGCGTCGTCTGACCCAGCCACAACCCCAGCCGCTCCCCCACGTGGGCGGCCGCCAGCCGTTCACGGGCGATCTCGTCAGTGAGGAAGTTCTCGGTGACGAAGTCCTGCAGGTTGCGCCCGATCTCGTTCTTGCGCTTCGGGATGATCGCTGTGTGCGGCACCGGGATACCCATCGGGTGCCGGAAGAGCGCTGTGACCGCGAACCAGTCCGCGAGCGCGCCGATCATCGCGGCCTCGGCCCCCGCGTTGACGTAGCCCAGCCAGCCGGTCTCGTGACGCAACGTCACGGCATACACGATCGCAGCGAGCACGAGCAGACCGAGGGCAACCGCACGCATGCGGCGCAGGCCGACGCGGCGTTGGGCGTCAGCAGGTGATGGGGCAAGGAGACTCACCCGCCGATCCTCCCTCACGCGCCGCGCCGTGCAGGCACCTAGGGTCGCGTGATTGCCACGTTCGTCAAGCTCGGCAGGACGCCGAGTTCGATAGGACGTAGACGTGAGGCGAGTTCGCGGAGTAGCAGCGCGTGGCACCGTCCCACATTCCGTTGCCGTTGACGAAGGCGAAGTTGACCGTCACCTCACCCCGCGGATGCGGCGGCCTCCAGCTCCGCCTGCATACCCTCGAGCATTGCGGTGAACTCGATATGGCTCGGAGCCGGGACCGGCGCGGCGTCAGGAACGCTCGCCAGCACGTCGAGGAAGGAGTCCAGCGAAGTCCCGCTCGCGGCAGGCAGGTGCGAGGAGAAGATCCGGCGCGGCTCCAGCCGACGCACGCCGTCGAGCACCTCCGCGAACTTCGCCTGGTCCAACATCGAGGACCACGGCGAGTCCATGACCGACCAGGCCAACATCCCTCCCGCCAGCGCCTCTCGGGGCACGTCGCCGGCGTCCTGTGTCGCAGCGGGCAGCACCGCGCCGAACGAGTCGACGCTGAACAGGCTGCCGGTGGACTCGTCGAGGACGCCGATGGTCATCGGGTTGTCGTAGAGCGGTGGTGCGACGGCCCGCAGGGTGCGGTCTCCCACATGCAGTCGGTCGCCGGGGCGGATCGCGTGCACGCGATCCAGCGGCACCGGCCACCAGGTCGACATCCGCATGGCCGAGAAGGCGTGCGTGACCAGCCGAGCCTGTGGTGCGGCCTCCATCACGCGTTGGACGGCTCCCGTGTGGTCGGCGTCGTCGTGCGTCAGCCACAGCCATTTCAGGTTGGTCAGGCCGATGACAGAGTCCACCGCCTCGAGGAGCTCGTCGGCGTCCTGCCCGATGCCGGTGTCGACGAGGACCGGTTCCTCTGCCGTCAGCACGAAGGCGTTCACCGTCAGAACCCCCTCGGGGCCCATCGGCATCGTCACCGGCAGCACGTGGACGTCGGGTGCGGGTTGATAGATCTGGTCCATCGGAGCCTCCTGAGTTTGGGTTGTCGTTGACCCTGAGGCGTTCAGTTCGAGTCCCTCCCGTTCAGTCGGGACTGAACGATCCAGCGAACCGGGTCCTCGACCGTCGGCTCGAAGGCGCAGTAGAGGCCCGTGCGGATCCGTCGGTCCAGCACCTGCCCCGCCGCCGGCAGGTCCGCGCCAATGCGCGCCACAGCGGTGCGCATCGAGCGCGTGACGTTGAGGCGGGCCCGCTCCGCCGCCGAGGACGCCCTTCGGCTGCGCCCGGAGAGGCCGAAGGCCGCGGCCAACTGCCCGACGAACTCGTCACACTCCTGTTGAAGAGTCGCGGCGCGCTGGTCGGCCCCGTTGTCGAGCGCGTCCTCGATCTCGGTGCGCAACTGCTCGACTCGGCGCCGGTAGGCGCGGCGAGCTCCGGCATCGAGCAGCTCACCGGCATCCCCCAAGCGATGCCGGTCGGGACCGTCGATGGCAACGCCCTCGACGACGTCGACGAGGTCCAGCACGTGCCGCTCGACACCGGGGGCGCGGACCAGCTCGGCCAGGTAGCGCAGGCCCTTGGTCGCGGGCAGCCGGGATCTGACCCCGTCGCAGCTCACGCTCCAGACGGCTCCATCGAGGGCCAGCAACGCCGTCGTGCCCGTGGGTGACGTTGACCTGGCGAAATGATCGAGGAGCGCCTGGTCGCTGGCGGGGAGTGTCACGTCGAGCCCGGCCAGAACACTTTTGGCGCGGGCTGCCTCCACCGTGGCTGCTGCCCGGTTCCCGGCCTGCTCGTGCAGGCCGACCAGGCCGAGGAAAAGCTCCACCCGGAGGACCGGCAGGCCACTCGGCACGGCATCCAGCGCCTGCTCCATCGTGCTGATCGCCTCGGCCAGGTCGCCTGAGGCGGCAAGCACCAGGGCTTGCGCGCGATCCGCCTTTGCCCGCAGCCTGGGCACGTCCAGACCCCGGGCCCGGTCCATCACCTCGTCGCACGCGACCCTCGCCGCCTCGACCCGTGAGGCCGCCAGCTCGGCCTCGACCACGAGGGCGAGCAGCTCGACACCCCGCAGTCGGTCCGGCCCGACCATCCGCAGGCCACGCGTCGCAGCGGCGAGCGCCAGGTCGACATCGCCAAGGGCCAGGTGCAGCCGTGCCACGGGGAGCAGGGCCTGCAGGTGGGCGTCCTTGCCGACGAGAAGCGCCTCTGCGTCGGCAAGCAGTCCCTGCCTGATGCGCAGGTCGGCGAGTGCAATCGCGGGATGCCAGCTGGGAATCGGCATGCACCGCTCGAACTCGGCCAGCGACCCAGCCAGGATCGACTCCGCCTCGGCCCACCGCCCCAGCTCGATCAGGGCGGTGCCCTGCACGGCGGAGCAGTGGCTGTTGAGGAAGACCTGGGACCCGGGCGCTGAGCCGATCAGCCCGACCCGGCGCAGGTCGTCCACCCAGTGGCTTGCCCGGTCGAACTCCGCCGAGTAGTAGCACGCGGTGAAGAACGAGCACACGCCCATGCTTGCCGCGTCGCGGTCGTTCGCCGGGCCGCACCACAGGGCGATGGCCTCGTCGAGCATGAGCATGCCGTCGGCGACTTCGCCTGCCTGGACGCAGGCGAGACCCCCGTCGGCGAGAGCCTTGGCCTCGAGGTCGACGTCACCGAAGCGGCGTGCACGGTCGAGTGCGAGTCCGGCCCTGGAGCGCAGCTCCGTCGGGTCGTCGACATCGCAGCCGAGGCCAGCGATCGCCACCCAACCCTGCTCGAGGCAGTCCGGCTCGTCGCGCACCAGGCGATCGGCTCTTCCGAACCACACCTTGGCGGCAGTCCGGTTGCCGACGAACGTCTCGAAGGCCCCGCCGAGGCGGGCACACACGACAGCCGATCGCCGGACGTCGCCGACGTCGGTGAATCGGCGCAGCGCGACTGACAGTTCATCCATCCCCGTCTGGATCCGGCCGACCTCGAAGGCTGCCTCGGCCCGGTCGAGGGCCTCGATCGCGCCTGCGTCCGGCTCGGTGGCCACCCTCGGATTCTACGGCTGGTCCTGGCAATGCACGGGAGGATCGACAGGAATGGCCGGCCCGTGCGAGCAATGCGCATCGGTGTCGTGCCATGTGGATGATCGGGTCGCCAACACCTGCAACTCCTAGAGTGGCACCGTGCATTTCCTCAACGATCTCCAGCCCCAGTTCGACCTCACCTATGACGACGTGTTCATGGTGCCGAACCGCTCAGATGTCACGAGCCGCCTCGACGTCGACCTCAGCTCCGATGACGGCACGGGCACGACGATCCCCCTCGTCGTCGCCAACATGACCGCCATCGCCGGGCGCCGCATGGCCGAGACGACAGCCCGTCGCGGGGCGCTGACGATCATCCCGCAGGACATCCCGCGTGAGGTCGTGAGCGAGGTCATCGGCTGGACCAAGCAGCGCCACCTCGTCTTCGACACCGCCATCACCCTCGACCCGCACACGACCGTCGGCGAGGCGCAGGTCCTCATCGGGAAGCGCGCCCACGGCGCTGCGGTCGTCACCGAGAACGACCGGCCGATCGGGGTCGTCGCCGAGAAGGACCTCGGCGGGGTCGACCGTTTCGTCCAGGTGCGTGACGTCATGTCGCGCGAACTCGTCACCGTGCGCGACGACGTCGATGTCGTCAAGGCCTTCGACACCCTCAACGAGAGCCGCCGCCGCCTCGCCCCGGTCGTCGCCGAGGACGGCACCCTCGTCGGTGTCCTCACTCGACAGGGAGCGCTGCGCGCCAACCTCTATGCCCCCGCACTCGACGCCGACGGCGCCCTCCGCATCGGCGCCGCCGTCGGCATCAACGGAGATGTCGCCGCCAAGGCCGCCCAGCTGCTCGAGGCTGGCGCAGACGTCCTCGTCATCGACACCGCCCACGGCCACCAGCAGAAGATGATCGAGGCCCTCGCGGCCGTGCGCGCGATCGACCCCCAGGTCCCGATCGTCGCCGGCAACGTCGTCAGTGCTGCCGGCACACGCGACCTCATCGAGGCTGGGGCGGACATCGTGAAGGTCGGTGTCGGGCCAGGAGCCATGTGCACGACCCGCATGATGACCGCCGTGGGACGTCCTCAGTTCTCCGCGGTTCTCGAATGTGCTTCTGCCGCAAGGGATCTCGGCAAGCACGTCTGGGCCGACGGTGGTGTGCGCCACCCACGCGACGTCGCTCTCGCCCTCGCTGCCGGGGCCTCCAACGTGATGATCGGCTCGTGGTTCGCCGGCACCCTCGAGTCCCCCGGCGACCTCTTCAGCGACGAGAAGGGCCGACAGTTCAAGGAGTCGTTCGGCATGGCGTCCTCGCGGGCCGTCCGCAACCGGACCGCGACCGACTCCGCCTATGAGCGTGCCCGCAAGGCCATGTTCGAGGAGGGCATCAGCTCGGCGCGGATGTTCATCGACCCGGCCCGTCCCTCGGTCGAGGACGTCATCGACGAGATCATCGCCGGCCTGCGCAGCAGCTGCACCTATGCCGGGGCGCGCACCCTCGCCGAGTTCCACGAGCGCGCGACCGTCGGCATCCAGAGCACCGCCGGCTTCGCCGAAGGCCGCCCGCTGCACCAGTCCTGGTGACCCGGGGAGGTGTGCGCGTGAGGTCCCGTCGAACGATCGCGTATGCCGTCCTCGCGGCTTTCGTGCTCGCCCTCACCGTCGTTGTCGGCTGGTTCACGACGCCGCGAACCGCCGGTCTCGAGGGCGAGTGGGAGACCGCTGCCGTGCGCGGTGACGTGCTCGGTGGGCGGGCCCTCGTGGGCGCCGGCTCGACAGTCGCCATCGACCTCGTGAGTGGCACCCGCATCACCCTCGGCTCGGTGACCGACGGAACCCGGGCCATCGGCGCGGGACGGCTCCTCGTCCTGCACCAGACGACCCTCGACGGAGCCGGACTTGACGGTGGCTCGCGCTGGACGTGGCAGGGCCCGCCTGCCCACCAGATCGCCCTCGTCGCGGCCGGCCCGTCGACGACCGTCGTCCAGGTCTGCGGCGGGACACCCGTCGCCTGCCGGCTCATCGGGGTCGGCACCAACGGCAAGCAGTCATGGCAGACACCCCAACCGACCGCGACCGGCATCTCGAAGCCAACCGTCGGAACGGACGGCAACCTGCCGACCGTGGGAGTCCTCACCGCTGCCGACGGCACGCTCCTGCTCGTCGACCCCGGCACCAGCCGCGTGGTGCTGCGACCTGCGGCAACCGCATCCGTCGGGCGTGACGGGACTTTGACCCTGAGCGGGACAACGGGCGAGCAGTGCATTCGCACGAGGTTCCAGACCCTCGACCGGTCCTCGACCGTGCCCAGCCCGGGACCCTGCCCCGCCGGCGGATCCGACGCCGCCGCAGGGTCCGCGGCCGAAGCCCCAGCCGAGTCCACAGCCGCTGCGACGACCCGGACCACCTCGACCCGCTCCCACGTGTGGTGGTGGCCCTTCGGCGACGGGAGACCGACGCTGGAGGTGAGCGGACGGCATACCGGCAAGGTTGTCAGTCGGGACGCGCTCCAGACCCTGCGCGTCGATGACGCCGGACTCACGGTGCTCGACGGTGAGACCGTGCGGCGCTACGCCTGGGTCACCGCCGACTGAGCGTCTCGAGGTAGCCGATGACTGCGGCGGTCCACCACCCGAGCTGCGAGACGGCGAGGCTGATGATCATCGCGATGCGGTGTCGTCGCGGAAGTTCCGCAATCCGATGGATCCGCGGCTTGAGGAGACTGAGTCGCGCCCCCAACCGGCGCACGCCCACGCCGTTGTTGACCAGGGCCAGGACGGCCAGCTGTTTGACCCAAGCCGTCGGCTCGCGCAGATCGGGGCCGAGGAACGCGCCCGTGACGATGATGAGGAGCAGGCCCATCCAGACGAGTGGATGCGCCACCTCGCCGATCCGCAGGGAGTCCCTGAAGGTGCGCAGTCCGGACAGCCAGACGAGCCCGTGCCAGTCCACGAGCGTCACGGCGCCGAAGGCGACGACCAGGCCGAGCAGATGGCCACCGAGCGCCACATCGTGCCCCACTCCGGAGGCCCTGGTGTAGGGTGACACCGCGAGGGCGAGCGCCCAGCCCGCCGTGACCGCCGCATGCCAACGCCACTGGACGTGACGCATGGCCGAGGCCCATGGGCGAGGCGACCTCCCTTCCACAGAAGAGTCGGTGGACGAGCTCATGGCCACATACAAGGCCATGGGTGGGCAAAGCGTGCCCAAATCGAACTATTTGAGGGTTTCTGGCGACCAAATGAGCCATTCGTCCGTTTCGCGCGGGACGGACCGGGAGCATGGTGATGTGGGAAAACATTCCGGATCGGGAGCTGGCCCGGTGACAGCCGCGGTGATTGCTGGCGTCGTCCTCGTCACGGCCGGTGGCACGTGGGCCATGGGCTCGATCCTCAGCGATGACGGGGCAACCGCCAAGGCCGCTCCCAGCACCTCGACGAGCGTGACGGCAACGGCAACGGCCTCGCCGACCACGACACCCTCGACATCGCCCTCAGCCAGCACCCCTGACCCGTCGGCAGCCTCCGACGAGGCGCGCGCCGCCTGCGTCGCGCAGGTGGGTGCTGCCGAGAAGCTGGCCACTGCGGTTGCGGGATCGGCCCTGCACTGGAAGCAGCACACCGATGCCTACCTCGACAGGATTGATCGACGCATCAGCCTCGCCGAGACCAAGAGGATCTACGCGGCGTCCAGGGCCCACGGGCTCGCCGACGAGAAGGCCGTGGCCGCGACAACGAAGGCCTTCACCGCCACGGGGGCAGCCTGCGTCGAGGCGACCACAGTGCTGCCGAACGATGCCGCTGTCGGCGCCTGCTCGACTCGGCTCGCGGCGTTGGATGGCGTGCGGACCACGGGCACGACGGTGCAAGACCAGTGGTCCGTCCACATGCGGATGATGGCTGGCAAGGCGCACACGGAGACCGGCCTCTATCACGAGCGGTGGGTCAAGGCAGTGAACAGTTCCAGGACCAGCCTGGCCGCCTACGCCAAGGCGGCGGCGGCGGTCGCCAAGGCGCCAGCCTGCGCGTGATCGGTACGTTGTCGTCATGACCTATGACGTCGCCGCAGTCCGCTCGCTCTTCCCCGCGCTGCTCGAAGGCGCTGCCCACTTCGACGGGCCCGGTGGCTCTCAGACCCCCACCCCGGTGGCGGAGGCAGTGCGCGACACGTTGGTGTCGGCGATCTCCAACCGTGGTGATGTCACGGCGAGCGAGCAGCGGGCAGAGTCGGTTGTCGTCGAGGCTCGCGCAGCCATGGCGGACCTGCTCGGCGCAGACCCTCGCGGCATCGTCTTCGGACGGAGCGCCACGGCCCTGACCTATGACCTGTCGCGCGCACTGGCCCGCACCTGGAAGCCCGGCGACGAGGTCATCGTCACCCGCCTCGACCACGACTCCAACATCCGCCCCTGGGTGCAGGCTGCCGAGTCGGTGGGGGCCGTCGTCAAGTGGGCCGACTTCGAGCCCGACACCGGTGAGCTGCACTCCGACGCCGTGACGTCGCTGATCACCGAGCGCACCCGGCTCGTCGCGACGAGCGCTGCCTCCAACCTCATCGGCACCAAGCCGCCGGTGTGCAAGATCGCCCGCGCCGTCCATGAGGTCGGCGCCCTGCACTGGGTCGACGGGGTGCACGCGACGGCGCACGCCTCGGTCGACCTCGACGCGTTGGGCGTGGACTTCTGGACGTGCTCGCCCTACAAGTTCCTCGGACCGCACCTCGGGGTCGTGGCGGCCTCACCTGCACTGCTCGAGACCCTGACGATGGACAAGTTGCTGCCGTCGAGCGACGCTGTGCCAGAACGGTTCGAGCTCGGCACCCTGCCCTATGAGCTGTTGGCCGGGACAACCGCCGCGGTCAACGTGCTCGCCGGGCTGGACCCGTCAGCGACCGGGTCGCGGCGCGAGCGGATCCTTGCGGGATTCGAAGCGTTGGAGGAGCACGAGCACCGCCTCCTCGACCGGCTCGAAGCCGGACTGCTGGGTATGCCGGGTGTGCAACTCTTCTCGAACGCTCGCAAACGCACGCCGACAGTTCTTTTCACCGTGGAGGGGAAGTCGCCCCAGGACGTGCGCCGGGCGCTCGCCGAGAGCGGCGTCAATGCGCCGGCCGGGCACTTCTATGCGATCGAGGCCTCTCGCCACCTGGGCCTGAGCGACGAGGGAGGCGTCCGGGTGGGGCTCGCGCCCTACACCGATGGCAACGACATCGACCGCCTCCTCGCCGCGCTCGCCGACCTCAGCTGACGCCAGCTCATCTCGACTCGTTGCGTCTGCGGATGTGGCGGCTAGAACGGCCACATCCGCAGACGCCAGAAATAGGGCCGGAGTGAGTCAGTGGGTCGGAGTGAGGAAGGCCTGGCGGGTGATGTCGCCGATGGACGCGGCGCCGGAGAGGCCCATCGTCAGGTCGAGCTCGGCGATGACGTTGTCGATGACGTCGCGCACCCCAGCGGCGCCGTCGAGCGCCAGCCCGTAGACATGGGGTCGGCCGATGAGCGTCGCATCGGCACCCAGTGCCAGTGCCACGAAGACATCGGCACCTGTCCGGATGCCGCTGTCGAGGAGGACCACGGGGTCTGGCCCGAGGCGTTCACGGATCGCGACGAGGGCATCCAGTGACGCGATTGAGCGGTCGACCTGTCGCCCGCCGTGGTTCGACACGATGATGCCGTCGATGCCCAGATCCACGGCGCGTTGGGCATCGTCAGGATGCAGAATTCCCTTGAGCAACACCGGCATTCGCGTCCGCTCGCGCAAGGTCTCGATGTGGGCCCATGACAGGCCCGGGTTCGAGTAGATGTCGAGGAACGCCTCGACCGCGGCCCTCGGCTCGGGCGATCGCAGGTTGTCGCGGGTGCCTCCGGGGTGTCGGCGCGACTGGTTGAGCAAGGTTCGTGCACCGCTGGCGGCGGCAATCAGCTTCTCTGCTCCCCTGGTCCCGGCCAGCGGTAAGGGCTCATCGCCAGCGGCAGCCACCCGTTCCCGCACGATCTGCATGAAGCGGGGGTCGGACGTGTATTGCGCGATGCCGATGCCCTGACTGAAGGGCAGCGAGCCAAGGTCGAGGTCCTGGGTGCGCCAGCCGAGCATCGTCGTGTCGAGGGTGACGACGAGGGCTCTCGCCCCAGCGGCCTCAGCGCGGCCGATGAGCGAATCGACGAGGTCCTCGTCGATCGACCAGTAGAGCTGGTACCACCACGGCACGTCGCCCATCGCCTTCGCGGTCTCCTCCATCGGCGAACAGCCTTGGGTTGAGAAGATGTAGGGCGTTCTGGTGGCCGCAGCACCGCGGGCGATGTCGAGGTCGGAGTCCGGTGCGATGAGTTCTGCGGCGCCGACCGGCGCGAGCATGACCGGTGCTGTGAGGGGCGTCCCGAGGATCTCGGTGCGCAGGTCCCGGGTCGTGTTGCCGTGGAGCATCCGGGGCACGATCTGCCACCGGTCGAAGGCGGCGCGATTGGCTCGCACGGTCGCGCCGGCACCCGCGCCACCGGCGACATAGGCCCAGGCCCGAGGACTCATCTCCTTGCGGGCCCGTGTCTCGAGCTCGTCGGGGTCGGTGGGCACGCGCGGCGGTTGGCCCAGGGTGCCCCGGCGATAGATGGCGCTCTGGCGGGCCCGTCCGGGTCCGGGTCCCGACGTCTCTGGCGGGTTCTGCTCAGTCACCCCGTCAAACTAGCCGCGAACGATCGTCGAAGGGGTCAGACCAAAGCCTTTGCGGCGGCGACGGCCGCGTCGTAGGCCGTCATGGCCAAGGCGCCACCGGTCGAGATCCGACGGACGCCGAGCTCGCGCAGACGGTCGATCGACGGGTGATTGCCCACAGCCAGGAAATTGACGGGCAGCCCGAGAGCGACGATCGCCTCGAGGCCCTCCTCGTCGTTGACGAGTGGTGCGAAGAGGACGTCCGCGCCGGCATCGCGATATGCCGTGAGCCGGGCGATCGGGTCCTCCCCCAGGTCATAGAGGACGCTCTCGCAGCGAGCGGTCACGACGATGTTGTGCTGGCGCGCGGCCTCGACCACGGTCGCCACCCGCTCAACCGCTTCGTCGAAGGGCACGATCGCTGACGTTGCCGGGTCGTAGTCCTCGATCGACAGCCCACTCGCGCCCGCCTCCGCGAGAAGCTCGACGGTCCGCGCCACCCCGCCCTTCTCATGGGGGAAGCAGTCTGCCGAGTCGATGTTGAGCGGCACCGTGATGACGCTCGCGAGGAGTGCGACGTGGGCAACGAGCTCGTCGCGTGTCACCTCGAGGTCGGACTTGCCGAGGGTTGCCGCGTGCCCGGAACTGGTCGTGGCAAGCGCGGTGAAGCCCGCATCCTCGAGGCACCGGGCGGACCCTGCGTCAAAGGCGTTGGGCATGACAAAGAGGCCGTTCTCGTGGAGCTCTGCGAAGGTCATGCTCGACATCCTGCCGGAGCCCACCGACACAGCCCGTGGCTCATGACCATGGGTGAGACTGGAGGCATGGTTGCGCTGCTCACTCCACTCGAAGCTCCGGTCGAACCCACCGAGGCGCTGCGACGGATCGCCTTCCTCCTCGAGCGGACCCGCGCGGGCACCTATCGCGTCGAGGCGTTCCGCAACGCGGTCAAGGCCCTCAAAGAGGTCGACGACGACGAGCTCGAGGAACGCGTCGAGGCCGGCACCCTCCAGGAGATTCAGGGCATCGGAAAGTCGACATCTGCGGTCGTGGAGGAGGCAGCGAAGGGCGAGCTGCCGGCATACCTCGCGTCGTTGCAGGACAAGACCGGCGGTCCGCTCGTCAGCGGAGGTGGGGATCTGTATGCCGCTTTGCGCGGCGACTGCCACCTCCACTCCGACTGGTCCGATGGGGGTTCGCCCATCGACGAGATGGTGCTCACCGGGATCGAACTCGGTCACGAATGGATGGTTCTCACTGATCACAGCCCGCAGTTGCGGATCGCCAACGGACTCACCGTTGAGCGGCTGACCAAGCAGATCGCCATCGTGGATGCGATCAATCGCGGTGTGGGAGAGGCATTCCGGCTGTTCAAGGGGATCGAGGTCGACATCCTCGATGACGGCAGTCTCGACCAGACCGACGCGATGCTGGCCAAGCTCGACTTCGTGACTGCGTCGGTCCACAGCAAGCTCAAGATGAACGCAGCGCCGATGACCAAGCGCATGGTTGCGGCCGTCCTCAACCCGCGCGTCAACGTCCTCGGGCACTGCACCGGGAGGCTCGTCGAGGGTTCGCGGGGCACTCGAGCACAGTCGGATTTCGATGCCCGCGCCGTTTTTGAGGCATGCCTCGAGGGCAACACTGCGGTCGAGATCAACAGCCGCCCTGAGCGGCGCGATCCGCCGGACGAGCTCATCGAGCTGGCCCTCGAGATCGGTTGTCTCTTCTCGATCGACTCCGATGCGCACGCGCCGGGACAGCTCGACATGAAGGCCTACGGATGTGAACGCGCCGAGCAACTCGAGGTTCCGTGGGACCGGATCATCACGACCTGGGACGCCAACAAGCTTCACTCGTGGGCCAACCCCACCTGACACAACCACCGGCCAGCCGGACATAGACGAGTCATGGACACCCCAGCAGCGGCGAGAGAGCAGCGATTCCGGGCCCTCTACGCCGACCACTACGACCACGTGTTGCGGTTCGTGGCCCGACGAAGCAGCCCTGCCAGCGCCGAAGACGTTGTGGCAGAGGCGTTTCTGGTGGCCTGGCGGCGGCTCGACGATGTCCCGACCCGCGTCGGCGAGGCACTGCCGTGGCTGTATGCCGTGGCTCGCAACTGCCTCCTGAACTCGGCTCGGGCAGCGGGGCGGCAGGGAGCCCTCGCTGTCCGCATCGCCGACACCCGACCGCTTGACACGCACCATGCTCACCTCGACACCGACCACATCGCCCGCCGCGTCGATCTCGCAACCGCCTGGCAACGGCTCACCGATGCCGACCAGGAGGTGCTCGCCCTCGCCATCTGGGAGGACCTGCCCTCACCGGCAGCGGCGCGAGTGCTCGGCACCACTGCCGCGGCATACCGGCTGCGGCTCTCTCGAGCGCGACGCGCGTTGCGTCGCCACCTCGACCCCACAGACACCCCGGTGCGAGCAGTGCCTGCACCCGCGCTCCTCAAGGAGAACTCATGAACACTCACGTGCTTGACCCCCACACCGACGCCGAACTGCGTTCTCTCGACGCAGCATCCGACGTTTCCAGCGACCCCGACCGTCGGGATGCGATCCTCACCGCAATCCTCGACACGCCCGCGGCGACGCACCCGTCGCCGCCCTCCCTGGCGCCTGCCCCGCAACGCCCCCCGGTCCGTCGGTGGGCGGCTGTCGGCGCCATCGCCGCAGCGGCCACGGGAGTCGCGATCGTGCTGCCGACGCTCACGGCAGCGCCCTCCTACGCGTCCTGGACCGCCCGGCCCGACACCGTCACAGCGGCCGAGTCCGCTCTCGTCCGCGACGCCTGCCTCGACAATCAGGGATCCTCGATCGGGGACGGCTCGATGTCGACGAAGGACCTCAGCGTCCAGCTTGCCGAGCGGCGCGGTGACTTCGTCACGATGCTGCTCTCGAAGCGTGAGGCAGACCGCACCATCGCATCGGTCTACTGCCATGTGAGGCTCCCCGCAGGGTCGGAGTCGGTGTCGGACGTCCAGGGCGGCGCCACCGGGGGTGGCGGGCTCCCGGCGCCCGCTGGCCGACAGTTCACCCAGGGCGGCATCTCGGAGTTCGGCGGGGACGACGGAGCGTCCATCACCGAGGGTGAGGTCGGACCCGACGTCATCGGACTCACGCTCCACGCCGACGGTCACGACGTGATCGCGACAATCACAGGCGGAACGTATGCCGCGTGGTGGCCGGGCAAGGCCTTCGCGGACTTCACGGGCCCCTCCGGTGAGGGCGGACCGGAGCCGGCGATCACCTACGACGTGACCTACGCCGACGGCACCGTGGCGAAGGATGTGCAGCCAACCGTTCCTGGTGGCCTCGGTGAGATCCACACGGAGACCGCCGGCACACCCTTGACACCGCTCAGGGAGTTATGTCTCAATGACTTAAGTCATTGAGACATAGGAGATACCATGACGATAGAGATCTTCGGCACGGTGTGGTACTTGACGATGCACGTCACCGCAGCAGCCCTCATCGTCCTGGCCATGCGAAACAGCTCGCCTGTGTGGGGCGCCCGAGCGGCCAAGGCATCGTGGATCGGAATCCTCGTCACACTCCCCATGTCCGCCTCCGGCCATCTCCCCATCCCGTACCAAGTACCGATGTCAATTGTCGCGCAGTCGGCCGTCGTGGTGGCCGCCACCGGGCTGGGCTCCAGCATGAGCCGGACGCCGCGTGCCGGGACGGTGCGGCAGGCGACCCTTGCACCCCGCCGCCTCTTCGTGGCACGCGTCCCACGTCAGCGTCTCGCTGCGGCTGTTGCCTCGTCCATCGCTCTCGCTGCCGTGGTCTTCGGTGGGCTGACCGCCACCGGGACAACGCTGGTACGCACCTACCAAGGCGCGTCCGGCGTGGCCCCGGACTACCCAGGATGGCCAGGAGGCGAGCAATTCCTCGTGGCGGCCGCGTGCCTGCTCATCCTCAGCTGGTGGGCGCTCCGGCAGATCGAGGACCGCGCACGGACCGAGGAGCCCACCGACACTGTCCTGCGGGTCCGCGACGCATCGCGGGTCCTGCGCGCAACGACCTTCGGAATGTCGTTGAGCGGCGCCATATTGCTCTTCTCCATAGGGTCCAGGATGAACGAGGCGACGCAGGTGCTTCGCGCCATCACTGAGTTCGCACCACGATCCCCGTGGGACCCCTACCAGTGGTTGGCGTTCGGGCTCTATGCCCCGGCGGTCGCTCTGCTCCTCACGGCTCTCATTGCCCTGGGCGGGTCCATCAGCTCTCGAGAAACGTTGGCCTCATTGGGTCGTGCTCCTGCGGACTCGCAGCAAGGTGGCAAGGTGCGCTCAGGGGCGACGTCGTGAACGAACTCGTCATCACCGTGGACGTGTCGGCGCACGAGCCGCCTTTCGAACAGGTCCGTGCGCAGCTCGCCGGTCTCATCGCTCGGGGCGCCTTGGCAGAGGGCGACCGGCTCCCCACCGTCCGTGCCCTCGCCGCCGACCTCGGCATCGCGGTCAACACCGTTGCCCGCGCCTACAAGGAGCTCGAGGCCGAGGGTCTCGTCACCACAGGCCGGCGCGCCGGCACCACGGTCGCCCCCGGCGGACACGCCACCGACACAGCCCTGCACCGAAGCGCGGCGTCCTACGCGATCAGCGCCGTTCGTGCGGGACTGAGCGAGTCCGCCGCCATCGACCTGGTGCGGGCAGCGCTCCGGGAGGCGCGCGCCTGACGCGAGCCAGCGGCATACCGGATCGTCGTTTCCAGCGAGGGCCAAGGGCGTCAGATCTGACGCCCTTGGCACCCCCGAGCGCCCCAAAAGATCCTCGTTTTGGATGCAGCGCGAACGTCCCTTATGCTTTCCGAGTCCACGACGGATCCGAGCGCTGCGCGCTGCGCGACGTGGGGTCTGTCGTCACGACGGGTCCCCATCGTCTAGCGGCCCAGGACTCCGCCCTTTCACGGCGGCAGCACGGGTTCGAATCCCGTTGGGGATACGCATGAACAGCAGTACAGGTCTTGCACCAGCAAGGCCCCGTAGCGCAGTTGGTTAGCGCGCCGCCCTGTCACGGCGGAGGTCGCGGGTTCGAGTCCCGTCGGGGTCGCACAGACTCAGAGATACGAGAGAGGCCCACACCGCAAGGTGTGGGCCTCCCTGCTTGTCCCAGCGTGTCGAGGCACAGCCTCAACGGCTGACCTCGATCGCGATCTTGCCGCGCACGTGCCCGCCCTGGCTGACCTCGAACGCCTTGGCCACGTCCTCCAACGGGAAGACCTCCGCGACCGGGACGGTGAGCTTGCCGGCGTCCGCGAGGTCCGCGAGCGCCTGCAGGTCGGCTGCGTCGGGTCGCGCCCACGAGGCAATGCCCCCGGCCCCGGCCACGGTGCCGTCGGCGATGGAGCCGTGGCGACCGCCCTCCTTGAGGACCGCCTTCGTCGTCTCGAGCACTCCGCCGACGAAGTCCACGACGACGTCGACGCCCTCGGGCGCAAGGTCACGGACACGCTCGGCCAGCCCGTCGGCATACGAGATCGGTTCGACTCCGAGACCACGGAGGAACTCGTGGTTGCCCTCGGACGCAGTGCCGATGACCCGCGCGCCGAACGCCTTCGCGATCTGGACGCCGAGGATGCCGACGCCGCCCGCGGCCGCGTGGACGAGCACCGTGTCGCCCGCCTTCGTGCCAAGTCGCGTGAGGAGCTGGTATGCCGTGAGTCCAGCGAGTGGGAGCCCTGCGGCCTCGTTCCAATCGAGGGCGGCAGGCTTGCGCGCGACCATGCGCACGGAGGCGCTGACGAGCTCGGCGAAGGTGCCCTGCTGGACCCAGTCCTTGCGGGCGTACGCAATGACCTCGTCACCGACGGCGAACTCCGGGGTGTCCGGACCGATGGCCTCGACGACACCGGAGACGTCCCAGCCCGGGATCGCCGGGAAGTCCACCTGCATGAGGCCGTCGAGATAGCCCGCGAGAACCTTCCAGTCGACCGGGTTGACCGAGGCGCTGCGCACTCGGATGAGGACCTCTCCCGGCCCGACCCTGGGGTCGGGCACGTCGGTGAGGGTGAGGGTGTCGGGGGCGCCGTACTGGCTGTAGGTGATGGCTTGCATGCTCGGGGCAACGCCGTGACCAGTCGCTCGCATTCCACCTAGATGGCAGGAGCCGCGTCAGCTGTGACGCACGGCTGCTCTCACCACTGGCAGCGCCTGCACATAGCGCTCCATGAACGCGGTGAAGCCGCGGACGTCCTCGGGCTGGGGGTCCACCGTGGACAGCACGGCGTCGGCGAAGACCTCGGTGTCGAGGAAGGCCGCGAGCCCGTCCGGGTGTCCCCCCTGCTGACTGAAGGCGGCGAGGACCGCGATCCCCCAGGCTCCGCCCTCGGCGGCCACGTCACCCACGGCGACGGGGGTGTCGAGGGCGCCGGCGAGCAACGCCTGTGCGACACCGGCGGTCTTGAAGAGCCCGCCGTGCGCGAACAGGCGCTCCAGCTGCATGCCCTCCTCCCGCTGCAGCACGTCCATGCCCAGCCGGAGCGTGGCGAGAACGGCATACAGCTGCGTGCGCACGAAAGTCCCGAGGTCCAGGGCGCTCCCCGGCGTGCGGAAGAACAGGGGCCGCCCCTCCTCGAGGCCGGTGATCGGCTCACCCGAGAGGTAGTTGAAGGCCATGAGGCCGTCACCGTCGGGGGCCGCGTCGCGGGCCGAACGCAGGAGCACCTCGAAGACCGCGCCGGTCTCGAGGGGCGTGCCCGCGGCTCGGGCGAACTGGGCGAACAGGCCCGCCCAGGCGTTGAGCTCGCTGGCGCCGTTGTTGCAGTGCACCATCGCGACCGGGTCGCCGGCCGGGGTGGTCACCAGGTCGATCTCGCGGTGCGCACGGTCGAGCGGGCCCTCGAGCACCGCCATGGCAAAGATGCTCGTCCCGGCGCTGACGTTGCCGGTGCGCGGAGCCACCGAGTTCGTTGCCACCATGCCCGTGCCGGCGTCACCCTCGGGCGGGCACATCACGGCACCGGGAGCGAGCACTCCGGTGGGGTCCAGCAGGAGTGCACCCTTGGCGCTGAGGGCGCCGGCCGCCTGACCCGCCACCAGCACGGGCGGCAGGAGGTCCGCGAGCTTCGCCGCGAGCGCGCTGTCGGCTGCGAGCCGGTCGAACTCGTCGAGCATCGCCGCGTCATAGCCACCCGTGGTGGTGTCAATGGGGAACATGCCGCTGGCATCGCCGACACCGAGGGACCGCTCACCGCTGAGCTGCCAGTGGACGTAGCCGGCCAGCGTGGTGAGGTGCGCGATCGCGGGCAGGTGGGGCTCGTCGTCGAGAACGGACTGGTAAAGGTGGGCAACGCTCCAGCGGTGCGGGACGTTGGCGCCGAACGCGGCGCTGAGGGCCTCAGCGGCGCGACCGGTGTTGGTGTTGCGCCATGTCCGGAAGGGCGTGAGCAGCTCGCCGTCGGCGTCGAGGGCCAGGTAGCCGTGCATCATCGCCGAGATCCCCAGCCCGCCCACGGACGCCAGCTGGACGGCATACGTGCGTCTCACATCGGCGGCCAGAGCGGCGTAGCACTGCTGCAACCCGGCCCACACCGCGTCCATGGAGTAGGTCCACACACGGTCGACGAACTGGTTCTCCCACTCCGCCGTCCCCACCGCCAGGGGGCGGTGGTCCGAGCCGATGAGCACGGCCTTGATCCTCGTCGAGCCCAGCTCGATGCCCAGGGTCGTCCGGCCCTCGCGGATCTCGGCGGCGAGGTCTGCGGTCACGCCGGACCGGGCCGGGTCGAGAGGGTCCACCGCGTGTGCGCCTGGTAGGTCTCCCCCGGTCGGAGCACTGTCGACGGGAACTGGGGCTGGTTGGGTGCGTCGGGGAGCTGCTGGGTCTCGAGGCAGATCCCGTCGCCCTGCCGCAGCAGCGTGCCACCACGACCGAGCAGCGCGCCGTCGAGCCGGTTGCCGGTGTAGACCTGAAGCGAGGGCTGGTCGGTGGCGACCTCGAGGGCCCGGCCGCTGTCGGGGTGCTCCAGCCGGGCGACCGTCCTGTCGCCGCTGCCAGCCAGGACGTAGGTGTGGTCGATCCCGCTGACGACCGCCACCTGCGGGTGCCCGGCCCTGACCCGGTCGCGCAGCGGGACTGACGTCGTGAGGTCCAGCGGCGTGCCGGTCACGGACTCGACCGCGCCCTCGGGCACGGAGCGCGAGTCCACCGGGAGGTAGCCATCCGACCGGACCGTGAGGCGGTGCGCGTCGACACCCCCACCGCCGGGCCCCCCGAGGTCGAAGTAGGCGTGGTTGGTGAGGCTGACGACGGTCGGGGCGTCCGTCGTGGCCTCGTAGGTGAGCACGACCGAGTCGCCCTCGAGCGCATAGGTGGCTGTCACTGTCAGCTCGCCGGGGAAGCCCTGGTCGCCGTCGGGGCTCACGAGCCGCAGGGTGATGCTGCTCGGCGTCGCGTCCAGGACCGACCAGAGCCGGGCATGGAACCCGTCCACGCCGCCGTGCAGGCAGGTTGGGCCCTCGTTCGCGCTGAGGTTGTGGCGGGTGCCGTCGAGGACGAACGACGCGTCGGCGATCCGGTTCGCGTAGCGCCCGACCGTGGCCCCGAGGTAGGGGTTGGCCGCCTGCACGTAGCCCTCCACGTCGTCGAAGCCGAGGGTGAGCTCGACGAGCTCGCCCCGCGCGTCCGTGACGCAGAGGCTCTGCAGGGTGGCCCCGAGGTCGAGCACCACGAGCTGGAGCCCGCGGTCGTTGGTCAGGGTGTGTGCGGTGACGACCTCGCCCGAGGGCAGGGTGCCGAAGTTCACAGGCATGGGGATAGTCCCTCCGCTGGTCTAGAGCCGGGCCGCAAGGCGATGGTATGCCGCGGTCCACCGGAGCTCGCGACGCACCGAGTCGGGGGTCGCGTCGGCGTCGATGACGACGAGCTCGGTGCCGATGATCTCGGCGAGGTCCCGGAACTCCTGGGTCGTCAGGGCCGACGAGAGCACGGTGTGGTGCGGGCCGCCCGAGAGCAGCCAGCACTCGGCCGACGTCGACAGACTCGGCCGCGGCTCCCAGACCGCACAGGCGACCGGGAGCTTTGGCAGGGCATGGTCGGGCTCGACGACCTCCACCTCGTTGAGGGTGAGGCGGAAGCGGTCGCCCATGTCGCTGATCCCGACGATGACCGCAGGTCCGGGCGCCCCGGTGAACCGCAGGCGCACGGGGTCCTCGCGGTCCCCGATCCCCAAGGGGTGGATCTCCAGCGACGGCCTGGCGCTGGCGATGGTCGGGCAGACCTCGAGCATGTGCGCGCCGAGGATCTTCTCCTCCCCCGGGACCAGGTGGTACGTGTAGTCCTCCATGAAGCTGGTGCCGCCCTCGACACCCTCGGCCATGACCTTGGCGGCGCGGAGCACGACCGAGGTCTTCCAGTCGCCCTCGCCGCCGAAGCCGTAGCCGTCGGCCATCAGCCGCTGGACGGCCAGGCCAGGCAGCTGGCGCAGCCCACCGAGGTCCTGGAAGTTGGTGGTGAAGGCGCGGAAACCGCCGTCGGTGAGGAAGGTGCGCAGCCCGGCCTCGATGCGGGCTCCATAGCGCAGCGACTCGTGGCGATCACCCCCCGGGCGCAGCTCGGCCGCGACGTCGTAGGCCTCGAGGTACTGGTCCACGAGGTCGCCGACGGCTGCATCGGGGACCTGGTCGACGACCTCGACGAGCTCGTTGACGCCGTAGGTGTTGATGGAGACGCCGAAGCGGAGCTGGGCCTCGACCTTGTCGCCCTCGGTGACCGCGACGTCACGCATGTTGTCGCCGAAGCGGGCGAGCTTGAGCGTCCTCAGCTCGTGCGCCCCCCGGGCCGCACGGGCCCACGTCGCCACCCGGTCGACCACGACGGGGTTGCCCACGTGACCGGCGATGATCTTGCGGGCCACGCCCAGGCGCGCCCCGATGTAGCCGAACTCCCGGTCGCCGTGGGCGGCCTGGTTGAGGTTCATGAAGTCCATGTCGATGGTCGACCACGGCAGCTCGGCACCGGCCTGCGTGTGCAGGTGGAGCATCGGCTTGCGCAGGGCGTCCAGGCCCGCGATCCACATCTTGGCCGGCGAGAACGTGTGCATCCAGGTGATGACGCCCACGCAGTTCGGCGCGGCGTTCGCGGCCAGGATCTGCGCGTGGATGGCTGCGGAGTCGGCGAGGATCGGCTTCCACACGACGCGGGCGGGGATCGCACCACTGGCGTCGAGCTCCTTGACGATCGCCTGCGACTGCTCGGCGACCTGGCGCAGCGTGTCCTCGCCGTAGAGGTGCTGGCTCCCCGTGAGGAACCAGAGCTCGGGCTGCGCGGACGTGTCGGTGGTCATCGGATCTCCTCGTGGTGGCGTGCGGTCGGACGGGTCATCGCTGCCCGTAGACGTTCTGGTAGCGGTCGAACAGTGCGTCGACGTGGTGCTGCGCGATGGGGAGGGGATCCCCCAGCTGGCGCGAGATGTGGACCGTGCGGGCGACGTCCTCGCACATGACGGCGGCCTTCACGGCGCTGCGAGCGTCCTTGCCGATCGTGAACACGCCGTGGTTGCGCATGAGGACTGCCGGAGAACGACTGTCCTGCAACGTCTCGACGATGCCGCGGCCGATCGACTCGTCCCCGATGAGGGCGAACGGGCCGACCGGCACCTCGCCGCCGAACTCGTCGGCCATCATCGTGAGCACGCAGGGAATCGGCTCGCCGCGCGCGGCCCAGGCGGTCGCGTAGGTCGAGTGGGTGTGCACGACCCCTCCCACGTGCGGCATGTGCCGGTAGACGTAGGCCTGCGCGTCGGTATCCGAGGAGGGTGCGTGGTCACCGTCGACGACGGCACCGTGCAGGTCGCAGACCACCATGGAGCCGGCGGTGAGGTCCTCGTAGGCGACCCCGGACGGCTTGATGACCATGAGGTCGCGACCCGGCACCCGGGCGGAGACGTTGCCGGCGGTCCAGACCACGAGCTGGTACCTCGTGAGCTCGGCGTGCAGCCCGGCGACCTCGGCCCGCAGGCGGGAGAGCGTGTCGCGGACCTCGGACAGGACGGTCACGATGCCAGCTCCGGACGGCGAGCTGTGCTGTCGCGCACCACGAGAACCGGTTGGAGCAGGGGCGACGGGGTCAGCTCGCCGTCCTGCATCGCCTCCTGGATCACCTCGATGGCGCGACGTCCGACGGCCGGGAAGTCCTGGCGCACGGTGGTGAGCGGGGGGATGAGGTACTCGGCCTCGGGGATGTCGTCGAACCCCACGACGCTGATGTCGCTGGGCACGCGGCGGCCCCGCTCGTGCAGGGCCCGGAGGATGCCGACGGCCATCTGGTCGTTGGCAGCGAACACCGCTGTCACGTCCGGCATCGCGCAGACGGTCAGCCCTGCGGCATACCCGCTTTGTGAGCTCCAGTCCCCGACGATCGGTTCGGCGGGACGCACGCCGGCGTCCAGCAGGGCGCCGCGCCAGCCCTCGAGTCGGGCTCGCGCCTCGGTCCAGTCAAGCGGTCCACTCACGTGGACGATCTCGCGGTGACCAAGGTCGAGCAGGTGCTGGGTCGCCATTCGGGCCCCGGCGACCTGGTCGACACCGACGGTCAGCGCCCCCTTGCTGAGGTCGCCCTCGACGACGACGAAGGGGATGCCGGATCGTTGTGCCCGCACCATCTCGAGGGCGGCGTCATGGCCGGCGATCATGACGATGCCCTCGACCCCGACGGTCATCAGGTGCTCTATGGCGCCGTCCAGTGACTCCCGGGTCATCTCGGCGAGGTTGACCGAGCTGGCGAAGAAGCCGGCCTCGCGAGCCGCCTGCTCGACGGTGCGGTGAATGCTCGTCGGCCCGAACTCCACGACCGCCGTGCCGATGATGCCGATGATGCCGGTGCGACCCCGCACGAGCGCGCGGGCAGCGGTGTTGGGGCGGTAGCCGAGGCGCTCGATCGCTGCGAGCACCTTGTCGCGGGTCTCGGGCCGCAGCTTGGACGACCCGTTGATCACCCTCGACACCGTCTGGTGCGACACCCCCGCGAGCCGGGCGACATCGGCCATGACCGGGGCCTTCATCGTGTCGGTCACGGCTGCCTCCGGACGATGATCCGTTGCATCACGATGAACATCAGGAGCAGGGTGCCGATTGCGATCTTGGTCCACCATGAGCTGAGTGTGCCTTGGAAGGAGATGAGGGTCTGGATCACGCCGAGGACCATGACCCCGAGGACGCTGCCCGCCACATAGCCCACACCTCCGGCCAGCAGCGTGCCGCCGATGACAACGGCGGCGATGGCGTCCAGCTCCATGCCGACGGCGTGCAGTCCGTAGCCCGAGAGCATGTAGAGACTGAACAGCAGGCCTGCGATCGCGGAGCAGAGACCACTCACGACATACACGCCGACCTTGACCTTGGCCACCGACAGGCCCATGAGCATCGCCGAGGACTCGCTCCCACCGATGGCGTATGCCGTGCGTCCGAAACGCGTCCGGTGCAGGACCCAGGCCCCCACCGCTACGACGACCAGGGCCATGATGACGCTCCACGTGATCGACACCCCTCCCGGGAGGGGAATCGCGGCCGTCGCCAGGTCGCGAAAGCTCGGGTCCTTGATCGGGACCGACTCCACCCCGACGACGAAGCACAGCCCGCGGGCGAGGAACATGCCGGCGAGGGTGACGATGAAGGGCTGGATCTCGAAGTAGTGGATCACCAGCCCCATCAGCAGCCCGAAGGTCGAGCCCATCGCGAGGACGAGCAGCACCACGACCGGCGCGGACCAGCCTGCTTGGAGCAGGGCTGCCGTCACCATCGTGGACAGGGCGACGACTGCACCCACGGACAGGTCGATGCCGCCGGTCAGGATGACGAAGGTCATGCCGACCGCGAGCACGATGAGGAAGGCGTTGTCGATGAACAGGTTGGCGACGACCTGACCCGACGCAAAGCCCTCGAACCGTGCTGACCCTGCCCCGAAAAGGACGAGGAAGAGGATGAAGGTGGCCAGGGTGGGCAGGATGCGTGCTGGCACGGTGCGCCCGGTGACGTGGGCCAGCTGGGCCGTGCGCTGCCGGAGAGAGATGGGGGCAGCGGTCATGACTGGACTGCCTTCCGACTCGGGACGGCGGCGGTTGCGCCGACCGAGTCACGATGGATGGGTTCCGGTGGGGGACTGCTGGCGGGTGGGGCCAGGGGGGCGGTGGGCGTGTCGCGCGGACCGCGGCTACCCCGACTACCCCGGGTGAGCAAGGCCCGGAACTTGGGCGCCTGCAGCAGACACACGGTGACCACCACGACCGCCTTGAACACCAGGGTGATCTCGGGTGCGATGCCCATGCTGTAGACCGTCGTCGTGAGCGTCTGGATCGTCAGGGCGCCGATCAACGTGCCCGTGAGGCTGTAGCGCCCACCCGCCAGGGACGTGCCACCGATGACGACGGCCAGGATGGCGTCCATCTCGATCCACAGCCCGGCGTTGTTGGCGTCTGCTGCGCTGACGTTGGAGCTGATCATCAGGCCTGCGACTCCGGCGCACAGACCCGCGAAGACATACACGGTCCACCGGATCGTGCGCGCGTGAATACCGGTGAGGCGACTGGCTTCCGGATTGACGCCGACGCTCTCGATCAGCAGACCCAGGGCGGTCCGCCTCGTGATCAGCGCCACCCCGATGAGGACTGCGAGCGCGATGAGGATCGAGACGGGCAGGATGAGGAATCCGGCACCGACCGTCCGGTATGCCGTGTTGTTCACCGTGATGATCTGCCCATCCGTGATCAGCATGGCGATCCCTCGGCCGGCGGTCATGAGGACCAGGGTGGCGATGATCGGTTGGATCCCCAGGACCGCTACGAGGAAGCCGTTCCAGACGCCGAGGACGACGCACAGTAGAAGGGCGATTCCCATGCCGATGAGCGCGGTCTGTGCGCTTGCGGGATCAGGTGCTCCGGCGATGTAGGTGCAGGTGACGGCACCCGAGATGGCGACGACGGCGCCGACGGAGAGGTCGATCCCCCGGGTCGCGATCACCAGGCACATGCCCAGGGCGATGAGCAGGGTCGGTGCCCCGTTCTTGAGGATGTCGATGAGGCTGCCGTAGAGGTGCCCGTCCTGCATGCGGAGCGAGAGGAACGAGGGCCGCACGACGGCGTTCGCGACGAGGAGGGCGATGAGGGCGAGCAGGGGCCAGAGCAGCCCGCTGCTGCGCAGTCTGTCGATGCGCCGTTCGGTCATCATGACGCCACCGCCGTTCGATCGTCACCGTGGCATGCGGGTTCGTCGACCTGCGCGATCAGGTGCATGATCTCGTCCACCGTCGCCTTCTCGTCGAGCTCGGCGACCTTCGCGCGGTCCTTCATGACGACGATGCGGTGGCTCAGGCGGACGACCTCTTCGAGCTCGGCCGAGATGTAGACCACTGCCATGCCCTGCGTGGCCAGTTCTGCGACCAGCTTCTGGATCTGGGCCTTGGCTCCGACGTCGATCCCCCGGGTGGGTTCGTCGAGGATGAGGAGTGCCGGCTCGATGACGAGCCACCGCGCCAGGAGGACCTTCTGCTGGTTCCCTCCGGAGAGCCGTCCGACGATCGCGTCAGGATCGGCCGGGCGGATGTCGAGGGCGGTGATCCACTTGTCGACGATCTCGTCCTTGGTGCGTCGAGAGAGCGGCCGCGCCCACCCACGAGAGGCCTGGAGGGCGAGGACGATGTTGTCGCGAATGCTGAGGTCGGCGATGACACCCTCCCCCTTGCGGTCCTCGGAGCAGAACGCGATCCCCGCGGCGATCGCAGCTCGAGGTGTGCGGATGGCTCGCAGTTGGCCGTCGATCTCGATCTCACCCGTGTCGGCGCGGTCGGCACCGAAGAGGAGACGGGCCACCTCGGTGCGCCCGGACCCGAGAAGCCCCGCCAGACCGACGACCTCCCCACGGTTGACGTGGAAGTCGAGGGGGGCCACCGAGCCCTTGCGGCCCAGTCCCCGTGCCCGGATCACCGGCACCTGCGAGGCCTGGTCGGCCGCCTGCTCGGCGATGCGTTCGACCTCGGCCAGCTCGCCGAGCTCGCGGCCGACCATGAGCGACACGAGCTGGATGCGGCTGAGTTCGGAGGTCCGGTACTCGCCGACGAGCTTCCCGTTGCGCAGCACAGTCATGCGGTCGGAGATCTCGTAGACCTGCTCGAGGAAGTGTGAGACGAAGAGGATGGCGACTCCCTTGTCCCGAAGCACACGCATGATGCGGAAGAGCTCGGCAACCTCGTCCTTGTCCAGGCTGGAGGTCGGCTCGTCGAGGATGAGGACCTTCGCGTCCACCGCGACGGCCCGCGCGATCGCCACCAGCTGCTGGATGGCGATGGGGTGCTGCGCCAGGACGGATCCCGGGTCGATGTCCAGGCCCATGTCGGTCAGGAGCTGCGCGGCGCGGCGGCGGGTCGCGCCGCCATCGATTGCCCCGAACCGACGAGGCTCACGACCGAGGAGGATGTTCTCGGCCACGCTCAGGTTGGGGCAGAGGTTGACCTCTTGGTAGACGGTGCTGACGCCGTGCTGCTGGGCGTCGCCGGGCCCGGAGAAGGACACGGTGCCTCCTTCGAGCTGGATGCTCCCGGCTGTCGCTCCATAGACGCCCGTGAGGACCTTGATGAGGGTCGACTTGCCGGCGCCGTTCTCACCCATGAGGGCATGGACCTCTCCGGGGAGCAGGCGAAAGGCCACGTCGTCGAGAGCCCTGACGGCGCCGAACTGCATGTGGATCCCGCTCATCCGGATCACCGGTGCGAGAGCATCCGGTGGGCCTTCGGTCGTCGGGGTGGTCATCAGTGGTCCTCCGTGGAACGTCGTCGGTCGGAAGGAATCAACCAGCTCAGGTCTGGCGCGCCTCCTCCGCCGCCGCGAGTGCGGCGGAGGAGGCGTGGGTGGAACTTCGCGCTCAGTACTTGCGGGTCGGCAGCGCGGCCTTGGCCTGCGCCTGGTCGAACGCGCTCTCCTCGGTCACGACGCGCTCGGGAACGGTCTCACCGGCGAGCACCTTCTTGGAGAGATCCATCAGCTGGTCGCCGAGCAGCGGGCTGCACTCGACGATGTAGTTGATCTTGCCGTCAGCCAGGGCCTGCATGCCGTCCTTGACCGCGTCGATGGTGATGATCTTGATGTCCTTGCCGGGCACCTTGCCGGCCGCCTCGATGGCCTCGATGGCACCCAGGCCCATGTCGTCGTTGTGGGCGTACACGACGTCGATGTCAGGGTTGGACTTCAGGAAGGCCTCCATGACCTGCTTGCCGCCGGACCGGGTGAAGTCACCCGTCTGTGAGGCGATGACCTTGATCTGCGGGTTGGCCTTGATGGCCTCGGCGAAGCCCTCCTTGCGGTCGATGGCAGGAGCGGCGCCCGTGGTGCCCTGGAGCTCGACCACGTTGACCGCACCTGCGCTGCCGGAGTCCTTCACCAGCCACTCGCCGGCCTTCTTGCCCTCGAGGACGAAGTCGGACCCGAGGAAGGTCTTGTAGAGCGTCTTGTCCTCGGAGTCGACGGCGCGGTCGGTGAGGATGACGGGGATCTTCGCGCGCTTGGCCTCGAGCAGGATGGTGTCCCAGCCGGTCTCGACGACAGGGCTGAAAGCGATGACGTCGACCTTCTGCTGGATGTAGCTGCGGATCGCCTTGATCTGGTTCTCCTGCTTCTGCTGCGCGTCGGAGAACTTGAGCGTGACGCCTGCGGCCTTTGCGGACTCCTGGATGGACTTGGTGTTGGCGGTCCGCCAGCCGGACTCAGCGCCGACCTGAGCGAAGCCCATGACGATCTCGTCGTTGCCCGCGGCGGCGCTCGCTTGACTTCCCGAGTCCGAACCACAGGCCGTGAGGGAGGCGACGAGAGCGATGCTCGCGGCCACCGGAAGGAACTTCTTGAACACTGGTGCCTCCATTTGTGTGACGCCGTCGTTGGCGTCGCCCATGCGGTCGAACCGAGGTTGCCGCCGTGGCATCGTCGCCACGTTGAAATTGAGTGTGAGCGTTAACATCTGGCCTGTCAAGGGTCAGTTACAACTAGTTACAGCCCTGCTGACGCCAAGAAGATCCATGACTCGTGCTTGCATGTTAACGCGCACGCTGGCTCATATCTCGTCCATGACCGGGTCTGCTCGAACGCTCCGACAGGGTCGGGACGACCCCACCTTCAGGCACCGGACGACACAGTGCCGCATGTCAGAAGCCTCGGGGAATGCGTTATAGTTCTGGCACGCCAGGGCAACCTGGCGATCTGTTTGAGCAGGCCAGGTCGCGCCCCGCGTCCCCTGTGACAACACGGCCAGGTAGCTCAGTTGGTACGAGCGTCCGACTGAAAATCGGAAGGTCGACGGTTCGACCCCGTCCCTGGCCACACCACGAAACCGCAGGTATGCCGTCCCGGCACCTGCGGTTTCGTTTTGGTCGGGGCGGCGTGCCACGACCCTTGCTTCACGGCGCAGTCGGCGGTTGCGCCATTCCTCTGACACCGGACCCGCATGAGGTCCAAGATGGATCTGGCCAAGCGCACACGGGGGCGTGAGGAGGACCAAGTGCTGTTCCACATCACCCAGGTTCACAGTCCCGAGCTCTGCCCGAGGGACGAGGGCGGCTCCAACTCGCTCTATGACGCCACGACCGAGGGTGTGACGGTGATCGGTCGCTACGGCGCGAACGCCCAGCACACCCTCTTCCTGGTGGTGGAGGCTGACGACGTCAACGCCGTCCACAAGTTCCTGTGGCCCGGTTTCACGCGCTGTACGAGCATCGTCACGCCGGTGAGCGAGGTCCCGGTCCCGAAGGACTGAGTGGCCCGGCCGCGGCGACAACACCGCATACGTGGGTATGCCGTCCCGTCACCTTCGGTGGCGCCGATCCGACGAACCCAGCCCTGCGGCATACGCAGAAGGTCTGCGCTCGAAGAGCGTTACAAGGCAGCGACGAAGCTGGCGAGGATCACCAGTGGCAGGGAGACGACCGCTCCCAGCGATGTCGCGAGGGTGAGGGTCTTGAGAGTGCCCTTGGTGGAGAGATCGAGCAGGCCCCTGAACATCCAGAAGAAGTTGCTGTTCACGTGGAGGGCGAACATGGCACCCGACGCGATCGCCAGGGCGATGACCACGGGGTCGACTCCCATCGAGCCCACCACGGGCCCGATGATGCCGGCGGCCGTGATGGCACCAACCGACACCGAGCCGATGGCGAAGTGCAGGAGGGCGGCGATGAACCAGGCAAGCAGAATGCTGAGGATCACCGGCGCGTTCGCGTCGGCGGAGAACAGGCTCTTGAGGGTGTCCTGCATGCCGCTCTCGGCGATGACGGCACCGAGCGAGCCGCCGACGCCAGTGACGAGCAGGATCTCGCCGGTGGTGTGGAACCCGGAAGTGAGGACCGAGCTGACACCGTCCGCACCCAAACCCCTGCGAACCATGACGAAGGCGATCAACAGGCCGATGAAGAGCGCGATGTTGGCGTCCCCGAGGAACTCCAGGACCGAGTTCGACACGTCGGCGAGGTCGGCGATGGCTCCCGTCGCGATGAGGACCAGGGGCACGAGGATCGGCAGGAGGCGGACCAACAGCGGCAGCCGAGAGATGCTCTCTGCGTGCGGCACGTCCTCGGTCTCGTCGTGCGGTCGGCCGTCCACGAGGACCGCATCCGAGTCGTAGTCCGTCTCGTCGTTCCAGAACCCGCGACTGAGGATGAGCCGGAAGAGGAGGGTCGTGATGAGTGCGGTCGCGAGTCCGATGGGCAGCCCATAGAGCAGGTAGGTGCCGAGCGGCACCTCCATGAGCCCAGCAACGGCCACCGCCGCGAGACCCGGAACGACGAAGACGTAGCCGGCGAAGATGCCGATCCCCAGCGCCCCGGCGAGCCACGGGAGCCCGATCTTGCGGTCGACTGCGGGTGCCGACTCACGGGCCATCGGGGCGGCCAGCACGACCTGCACGTCGACATAGATCGAGGGGAAGATGACCGCGAGCGTCCCTGCCATGGCGTAGGGCAGCTTGCCCCCGACACGGCGCGCGATGATCGCGACGAGATCACTGAAGGTGCCCATCGAGTGGAGCAGCGCCCCGATGAGGACACCGAAGCCGATGAGGAGTCCGACCTCGGCCATGATCTCGCCGAAGCCACCGGTGATCTGCTTGATGGTGCCCTCAGAACCCTGTCCGGTGGCGAGCCCGAGATAGACGCACGCCAGCAACAGTGAGATCACCGGATCGACCTTGAACCGGATGATGAGCAGGATGGCCGCAAGAATCGCGATGGCCGAATGCAGGATCTCCACGCTGAGTCCTCGTCTGGAGCGGTCACCCATCGCGCCGGTTGGTGGTCCGACAGGTGTCGGGTGTTGAACTGGGTGGCCCGACCACCCTAGAGGTCGCCCCGGGTTACCCGCCGGAGGCCATTCCGACTTTCGCGTGCGAGCGGGGCAGTGCCCCGGACCACCCTTGCGGCCCGGGGCACTGCGCTGCACTGCTGAATTGTCGAAATGCGTTGCCAGCGGTCAGGCTGCCGGCTCGTGCTGGTGGTCCTCCACGGGGTGCGGCTTGCCGGACTTGCCTGCACTGCGCGCACCGTTGATCGCCTGCGTGCTCTGGGCCAAGGTGATCGCAGCGTGCGCGATCGCGTTGCTGTTGATGTCCAGGGCTTCGGCATTGACGTTGCTGATGTCGTCGCCCACCGCGTGATAGTTCACGTCGTAGGCGACGCCAGCCTGGCCACCGAACAGGGCTGCTTCCTCGGCGGTCTTGAGCTGCTCTGCACCGGTGAACAGACCCGAGGCGGGGACACCATTGACGATGAACGCCTGGTAGTCCGAGCGACCAGAGAACTCCGTGTCGACCCAAGGCTGCCCGACCGAGTCGAAGTAGTCCGTGAGGACGTCTTCGGTCTGGATCGAACCCTCCGGCACCGTCACGGGCGCGGGGTAGGTCGACTCATCGGCGTCGTAGACCCCGATCTGGTAGTTCGGCGAAGCGACCATGTCGAAGTTGAGGTAGGTCGCGATCTTGTCGAGTGCAGCGGGGTTGTTGGTGACGAGGTCGTTCACGTAGTGCGTCGAGCCGATGAGGCCGGCCTCTTCAGCACCCCACCACGCAAAGCGCACCTTGTTGTTG
The DNA here is from genome assembly GCF_040518285.1 of Knoellia sp. S7-12. Classification (GTDB taxonomy): domain Bacteria; phylum Actinomycetota; class Actinomycetes; order Actinomycetales; family Dermatophilaceae; genus Knoellia. The sequence goes on from NZ_CP155449.1 coordinate 3,595,833, forward strand.
AGCTTGTTGACCTTGGCGAGCTGCACCGCTGTCTCGAGGATCGCCGCCGAGCCGCTGCCGTTGTCGTTGATGCCTGCGCCGTCCCGCACGCTGTCGAGGTGGGCGCCCATCATCACGACGTTGTCGGCGCGACCAGACTTGGTCTCGGCGATGACGTTGAAGGTCGGCCGGTTCTCGATCGGCGCGGCGTAGACACGGGCGACGGTGGTTGACGGGTCAGCCAGGTCGGCTCCGGTGGCGAACGACGCGCCGACGACAGGGATGTCCACGTCGAAGGTGCCGAGTGTGCCGACAATCAGCGCCGACCGTTCCGGGGTGTTGCCCTGGTTGAAGATGATGACCCCGGCTGCGCCCGCCGCTTCGGCGTTGTCCGCCTTGAGTCCGAAGTCGCAGGACCCACGCTGCACGAGCGCGATGTTGCCAACCGGGAAGCCGGCGAAGTCCGCAGCCTCACAGCCAGACGTGCTCGCTCGTGGGGGCACGAGGTTGATGTCGACAGGGGTCACCGTCGCGGTGACGTCGCCGGCGCCCGAGCCCGTGAAGGAGTCCGTCACATAGGTCGTCGGGGTCGGCGAGATCTGCTGCAGGGCGCCCTGCTCCTGGTAGGCGAAGTCGAAGTACTGGCGCCGCGTCTCATATCCCGCGGCCTGCAGAACCTGTTCGACGTAGGCGCCGGAAGCGTCGTATCCCGACGTGCCCGCTTCGCGGTTGCCGTCGTTGGCGTCGGCGATCTCCTGGAACGCCTCCAGGTGGTCCATGACTCCTTCGAGAGTCACCGCTTGGGTGAACTTCTTGGAGTTGTTGGGGTTGCCCGCCGAGGCGGGCCCCCCAGCGGCGACGAGGCTTGTCACCAGCCCCACGGCAGCAACTGCAGCCAGAGAAGTACGTCGTTGTACTCGCAAGGTGTTCCTCCTGATAGTAGGCCCGGAGGTGACCGCGCCTTGGCCAGAGGCTATGGCCCGGACGCGCTACAAGGAATAGCCCAGTAGGGCCTTGACGCCTGCTCGCGGATGCTGTTTGGCGAGCTGGACTCAGCGCGGGGCGGTGAAGCGCTGGAGGAAGGCCGACAGCAGTCGAGCCGAGTCCTCTCGCGGGAGCACTTCGATGAGGGACAGGACCGTTGTGAGGTCGAGGTCGCCTCCCGCTCTGGCTCCGTCCGCAAGAGCCACAGGATCGGGTATGCCGGTGTGAGACAACGCTTCCGGGCTCGGCAACGCGTGTCCCCGGACGGCGTCCGCGGCCTCGATGAGCGCGGGCACCAGCTCCCCCAGCAAGCCCTCGGTCACGGGAGTGATCGTCAGGTGAGCCGTGTGCGGGACCCGGGTCCCATCGGACTGCGTCATCGCCGGCTGTCCCTGCAGGACGAACCCGCGTTCGGCGACGGCAGCCGTCCAGAGGAGCGGGTCGACCTGGTGCTCAACGGCCACGGCGTCGTCTGCCGCAACAGCGACGAGCGGCCCCTGCCGCTCCCCCAGAACCCGCAGCCCGTGGATCCCGCCGACTCCCTCGACCACGGCGGACGTGGCGGCGACGACGGGACGGGTGAGGGCGGCATACCCGCCTGTTCCGAGGGTCTGGACCACGGCCCAGGCCGCGGCCAACGACGTCGCTGACCGCGTGCCGAGCATCGTCGGGTTGACGACGGGGTAGCCGAGCCAGTCGGTGATGGCGAAGTAGCGCGCGAGGTCGAGCTCACTGTCGGCGAAGAGGAGCAGCGACGCACCCTTGGGGACGTAGCCGTACTTGTGGATGTCGGCGCTGATGCTGCTCACGCCGCGCCCGCGAAAGTCCCACTGCGGCAAGGGTTCTCCCCCGGCCTGCTCCCAGAACGGCAACACCCAGCCACCGACACAGGCATCCACGTGACACGGGATCCCACGATCCGCGGCAGCACCCGCCACCTCGCTGACGGCATCGATGACCCCGTGCGGATAGGACGGTGCCGACACGACGACAAGGGCGACGTCCGGTCCGAGGGCCGCGACCATTGCCGCCGCCGGTGCGCGGCCCGATGTCACGTCCACGGGCAACACACTCACGTCGAGTCCGAAGTAGTGGGCGGCCTTGTGGAAGGCCGCATGCGTCGACGCGGACACCACAAGACGCGGCCTTCCCTCCCCGCCGCGCGCCACCCAGAGGTCGCGCGCAGCCTTCACGGCGAGCAGGCAGCTCTCAGTCCCACCTGAGGTGACCGATCCGGTGGCCGAAGGCCCGTGCAGCATCGTCCGGCCAAAGGCCACGAGGTCGGACTCCATCAGCGCCACTGAGGGGAAGGTCGTCGGGTCGAGTCCGTTCACCGGTTGGAGGAGCCGCATCGCCTGTGCCGCAACCTCATCGAGTTCGGGTCGACCATGGTCATAGACATAGGACAGGACGCGTCCACCGTGCGTTGGGGCATCGTGCTCGCGATAGGCACGCAGCCTTCCCAGCACCTCGTCAGGGTGTGTTGACTCATGCTCCATCGAGGAGCACCTCCGGTTCGACATACTTGCGCAGTGCCACGATCGAGATGACGGCCAGGACCGCTGGCACCAGCGTGAAGGCGAGCCCCATGGCGACCTCGGCGCCGCGCGGCTGGGCCACGGGATCACCCGTGCTCGACACGAATCCACTCACGGCCAGCATGAGCAGCACGATGCCCGGGCCGAGGGCGAGACCCGCGGTCTCCAGTGCCGTCCACACCCCGCTCATCGCGCCACCCCGGGCCCGCCCTGCCTCCTCGATCACATCGGGAAGCATCGCCAGGGGGAAGAGCTGCATCCCGGCATACGCGACACCGCCGACCGCCAGAGCGAGGACCGACAGCCACGTCCACTCGAGCGAGAGGGCCGGGACCTGCACCACGCAGGCGAGCACGAAGAGCCAGGACGACGCGAGGTATGCCGCCCGCTTGCCTCGCGCTGCTGCATAACGTTTCCAGGCCGGCATGACGACGAGCGCAGGCGCGACGACAGCCGCGAACAACACGCTCACCAGGGACTGGGAGCCAAGGAGATAGGTCGCGACATACTGCGCTGCCGCGAGGACGATGCCCGTGGCCAGCGCCTGGATGACGAAGACGACGAGCAGCGCACGGAAGCGCGGCAAGTCTCGGATGGCGTCCAATCCCGCACGCAGAGATGAAGATTCGGTGGTTCCACCCACGCGGCTCTCGTGCCCTCGCAGGCTGGCGACGGTCGCGAGCATGCCGACTGACAGCACGAGCGCCGAGACGACTGCCATGACCAGATAGCCGGAGCGACCGCCGCCAAGGGCGTCGCGAATGCCCGGGGCACCGGCACCGAACGCGAGGATCGCCAGCGCCAGCACCCCGACGCGCCACGCCATCATGCGGGTGCGCTCGGTGTAGTCGTTCGTGAGGTCGGCGGGCGCCGCGATGTAGGGCACCTGAAAGAAGCTGAATGAGGTTGTCGCGAGGACGAATGCGGCAACGACCCAGAGCGCGGCTGCGCCTGAGCCGAAGCCCGACGGAACGGCGAACATCGCAATGAAGCCCACCGGCAGCGTCAACGCGCCGAGCAGCATGAGCCGGTGGCGTGACCCGTGGGCGGCCACCTCACGATCGCTGCGCGCCCCGATCGCCGGGTCGATGACGACGTCCCACACCTTGGGGACGAGGACGACGACGGCCGCCAGCGCCGCAGTGACTCCCAACGTGTCGGTGAGGTAGTAGGCGAGGACAAGGCCCGGCAGGGTCCCGAAGCCGCCCGTCCCAACACTGCCCGCGGCATATCCCGCTGTCTGGGCGCGGGTGAGGCGTTCGCGAGGCATGCAACGCAGTATGTCCGGCGACGCCCCCGAAACCGACCGTTTCCGGTCAGGCGACCTGGATCGACCGGATCGAGTTGCTGAAGCGGAACTTGTCGATGACCGTCGTCGACTCCGGTCGCCCACTGTCGGTCGCCGCCCCCAGAGTGAGGAGCAGCGGGACATAGTGATCGGCAGTCGGGTGGGCGACGGCCGCACCGGGCCCCTTTGCCAGGTAGTCGGTGAGCGCATCGACGTCACCGCGACCGAGTGCATCGGCCACCCACTCGTCGAACGCGGTGGTGTGACCTGCGAGCCGAGGGTCACGCATGGCCGCGAAACTGTGCGTCATGAAGCCGGAGCCCATGACGAGGATCCCCTCCTCGCGCAGCGAACGCAGCCGCTGGCCCAACGCGTGCAACGCCGTCGGGTCGAGGCTAGGCATGCTCAGCTGCACGACAGGGACGTCGGCCGCGGGGTACATCGCCATCATCGGGATGAAGGCGCCGTGGTCGAGCCCGCGGTCGACGTCTTGGTGGATCGGCGTCACGCCGCCGAGCGTCCCTACAAGACGGCGGGCGAGGTCGCTCGCGTCAGGGGTGGCGTACTGGAGGGTGTAGTACTTCGGGTCGAAACCACCGAAGTCGTAGACCAGCGGCGTGCCTGCTGCGGCACCAGAGATCGCCACTGGTGCGTTCTCCCAATGGGCCGACACAATGACGACCGCGCGCGGCTTCGGCATGCTCTGCGACCACGCGAAGAGTTCGGCGAGCCACTCCGGGTCGTCGAGGGTGGGCGGCGCTCCGTGACTCACGAAGAGGGCGGGCATCGCCCCGTCCTCGGAGGTCCACAGGCGCTGGGCACGAGCCTGCTCGACCACGCGGTCGTGCAGATCCTCGTAGGCACCGGCGGGTTGGCCGAGCCGGCTCGGGCCAGGAGAGTTGGGCGTCATCGTGATGACCTTTCAGGCAGGTTCATGAGATGTCTCGAGTCAGTGAGGAGCGACGTGCTTCACTTGCACCTTGAAGTAACAATAGAGTCAATGACTTCACGGTGCAATTCATTCCCCGGCCCGTCAGCCCGTGCGCAGAACTAGGATCGGGGCCATGTCCAGCCCGCCACACGAACGCGCCACGTCCCCTGAGGACGCTGTGCCCTGGCTCGATGACGATGAGCGGGATGCCTGGATGGCCCTCGCCGGCCTCATGGTCCGCCTCCCCGCGGCGCTCGACCGCCAGCTCCAGACAGAATCGAACCTGAGTCACTTCGAGTACCAGGTGCTTGCCGGCCTTTCCGACGCGCCCGACCGGACCCTGCGGATGAGCGCCCTGGCCACGCTGACGGAGGGCCAGCTTCCCCGCCTCTCCCAGGTGGCTGCCCGGCTCGAGAAGCGCGGTTGGCTCACTCGTCAGCCCGACCCGGCCGACGGCCGCTACACCCTCGCGACCCTCACCGATGAGGGCATGGCCTACCTCGTCGCCGCCGCCCCCGGTCACGTCCGCACGGTGCGACGTCTCGTTTTCGACTCCCTCACCACGACCCAGGTGCGTCAGCTGCGCGACATCGGCCGCAGTCTGGGCCGGGCCATCGCCGACGACGACGCCTGACGGAGCACGGCTCCGTCACCGGCCGGAGCCGGCTTCAGTGCCCCGCGTCGCTGCGCAGGAGCCGCCACCCGCCGGCCGCGACCGCTGCCACGGCCCACGTGACGAGCGTCAGTCGGGCCGACATCGGCGTCATGTCATCGAGCGGCCCCTCGCCGAAGATGAGGAAGAGCGCCCCGGAGCCAGGCAGCCGTGACGACACCGTGGGTGCCCACTCGAACGGCAGATTCCCCACGAGCAGTGGCAGCACGAGCAGCAGGGCGATGGCCAGCACGAGCGCGGCTGCGGTGCTGCGAGTGGCCAGGCCGAGCCCGATGCCCAGCAGCGCACCGCAGCCGATGACGATGACGAGGTCACCGAGGGACGCGAGCCCGTCAGCGAGCGGCAGGCCGATGTCGGGTGCGAGGGCCCACACCGCGACGCTCGCCGCCACGACGAGTGCGAGGCCGATGGCCGTAACCGTCAGGGCGATGACGGCGCAGCGAGCCGCGAGGAGCAGGCCACGCCGTGGCGTCCACTGCAGAGTCGGGACGATCGCGCCCGTCGCATGGTCGGAAGTGCTCGTCACCACTGACCACGCCACGGTCCCGAACAGGGCGAACATCGCCGTGAAGCGCGCGACGTCCCACGCCGACCCGTCATCCGGCGCGGAGTCCGGGTTGTTGGCGACGTCGATGCCTGAGAGCACGCCGAGCCCGACGATTGCGAGGCCGATGGCGCAGAGGAACACCCAGCTCGACCGAACGCTCCAGATCCGGCTCCACTCGGCGCGGCTCGCGCGGGCGAGCACGGTCGCACTCATCGCCCTGCCCCGTCCACAACGGTGTCGGGCACCTGTCCGCGGTGCTCGACGCTGCCCTCGGTCAACGAGAGATAGGCGTCCTCAAGGGACCGTTCCACCTCTGCGAGGTGATGCAGGGGTATGCCGTGTGCGTGCGCGAGGTCTCCGACCTCGCTCGCGAGCAGTCCGCTCACCTCCACCTCCTCAGGGCCCGGGTGGGTCACGACGGCATCCGGCCCCAGTGCCCCCACCAGCGCGTCCACCCGTGGCGTGCGCACCCGCACCCGTTGACCGCCCAACCCACGGAGCATGCCCGCGATGTCCGTGTCGGCGATGAGGCGCCCACGACCGATGACGACGACCCGATCGGCGATGAGCTGCATCTCGCTCATGAGGTGGCTCGACACGAGGACCGTGCGCCCCTCGTCGGCAAACCCCCTGAACAGGGACCGGATCCACCGGACGCCATCGAGGTCGAGCCCGTTGACCGGCTCGTCGAAAAGCAGCACCGGCGGGTCGCCCAGCAGCGCTGCGGCGATGCCCAGCCGTTGTCGCATGCCCAACGAGTAGCCCTTGACCCGACGACCGGCCGCGTTCTCGAGCCCCACCTGCTCGATGACCTCTTCAACCCGGGCGAGCGGAATTCCGTTGCTGCGAGCGCCGATCCGCAGATGGCCACGGCCCGTTCGTCCAGGGTGCATCGCTCCGGCGTCAAGAAGCGCCCCCACCTCTCGCAACGGTGCAGGGAAGTCGGTGTAGCGCCGCCCACCCACGGACGTCGCCCCGGCCGTCGGTCGGTCCAGCCCCAGGATCATCCGCATCGTCGTCGACTTCCCCGCACCGTTCGGCCCGAGGAAGCCGGTCACCTTCCCCGACTGCACGTCGAAGGTGAGGTCGTCGACCGCCCGCACACCGGCATACACCTTTGTCAGCCCGCTGACCCTGATCATCCCTAGCACCCTCTCCACCGCCGAACCCGACGTCACGGACGCTAGGGGCTGCGGCCCGGCCAGTGGGGGTGAGACGTGTGAAGGTTCCGTGCAGATGCCGATGGCCGCGGCGCACAAGTTCGGCTGCGGTTCACCCAGAGGTATGCCGTCCGTTCCACTTTGGTGTGCAGGCTGCGGCCATGACTTCCCGCCGATCCGTCCTGCCCGCGGTTGCGCTCGCAGGCGCTGCCCTCCTGGCCCCCACCATCGCCGCCGCCACACCTACAGGACCCGGCCGTCCCGTTCCGTCGCCCACGACTGCCAAGGTCCTCGGATTCTCGGTCCTGCCCACGCAGACCTACGTGCCCGGCAGTGAGCCTTCGGGGCACTGGACGACCGGCAACGCCGCTGTGCCTTCGCCCTACCCGGGCCAGCCGGTGCAGGGTTTCTCCGGCACGCACCGCAATGCCGACGGGTCCTACCTCGTGCTCAGCGACAACGGCTTCGGCGCCAAGACCAACAGCCAGGATGCGCTCCTCGCCCTCCATCGGATCCGGCCCAACACGAAGACGGGTGCCACGGCATACGAGACAACGCTTTTCACGTTCTCGGACCCGAAGCGGCTCATCCCGTGGCAGACGTGGCGTGACGGTGGCTGCGCGGCCGCGGCGTCGCTCCCGGCGGGCTACTCGTGTTCCACTCCCGACCGCAAGCTCACGGGTTGGGACTTCGATCCCGAGTCGCTGCAGGTCGGCACGGACGGCACCTACTGGGTGGGTGAGGAGTTCGGGCCCTACCTGCTGCACTTCGACGCCAAGGGCCAGCTGTTGGAGGCTCCCATCGCGACTCCCGGGGTGAAGTCGCCGTCGAACCCCACGCTCGGCTCGGCGACGCCGAACCTCGCCAATTCCAAGGGTTTCGAGGGCTTGGCGATCTCGCCCGACGGCCGCACGCTCTATCCGATGCTCGAGGGAGCGACCGCCGAGGACAAGGCCGCCAATCTCGCGAGCGACCTGCGCATCTATGAGGCGCCGATCGCCAAGGACGGCACGGCCGACTTCACCGGCGACTTCCGGCGCTACCGCATGGAGGACCCCGCCAACGCGCTCGGTGACTTCATTGCGATCAACAAGCACCAGTTCCTCGTCATTGAGCGTGACAACGGTCAAGGCCCGACCGCGGTGTTCAAGCGCATCTATCTCGTCGACACCCGCGGTGTGGCGGCCGGCGGCTACGTCAAGAAGACCCTGCTCGTCGACCTCATGAACGTCCCCAACCCCTCTGGGGCAGGCGGATTTGGCGATCCGTTCACCTTCCCGTTCTTCACGATCGAGGACGTCGAGATCGTCGACAACCGCACCATCGCGGTGATGAACGACAACAACTTCCCCGCTGCTGGCGGTCGCAGCACCACCGAGCCCGACCGCAACGAGTTCGTCCTCATCCGCCTCGGCTCGGCACTCCAGGTGGACCACCGACTGCTCTGAGATCTGGCGTCATCCGCGCTGATCCTGGTCCGCCGCGCTCCCATGGGTGCGCGGCGGACCAGGATCTGCGCCCCGGGTGCCGGACTAACGGTTGGCGATGCCGTCCAGTCGCAGCACGTCAGCCTCGTCACTGTGGGTGCCGGACGTGCCGACATGCTTGTCAGAGATGCCCGCGCCGTTCTTGATCACGTGCACGACGGCCATGCCATGGCCACGCCCGAGTCCGTGATCGTCGGCGAGCCAGGCAAGGATCTCGCCGGCCTTCGTCTCTGAGCCGAACCCGCGCGCGTGCGCTTGATCAACGAGCTCCTGCGGGGTGTGGCCGGTCTTCTTCTCGGCTGCATCGAGGTAGGCCTGGAACGACATGGTGACCCCTGGTGTGCGTTGGTTTGCGCCTGTCACTCATGGTGCCGAACGGGCTGTCACATTTTCGACACTCGCTGCATCACTTGTGCGGTGCCTCAAGGATCAGGTCGCGACCAGATGCGCGACGACATAGAGCACCCCGAACGGGTCGCTCACCTCACACGACTCAACCCGGTATGCCGTCCGCCCACCTGCCGCTGCCCTCACCCCTGCGTCTGCGGATGTGGTTGCTAGAGCAGCCGTATCCGCAGACGCAACGTCACCGGCGGAGCCCACAGCAGCGGCGAGCACCTGGAGTGGAGCGCGACCCGCGACGAGCAGGTCGGCGCAGAGCTCGGGATCGAGATCGAGGAGGCGCTCCAGGCCGCTCTCCCCCGCAGTGCGCACGGCATCCACGATCACGTCGTCGATGTCGGTTGCGCGGGGGTCGAGGTGGCCGGGGGCCTTCTCGGTGCGGCGGGCCGAACCGTCCGCGACGACGAGCAGCGTTGTCGCGCCCTGGGGTTCAAGTCCGCGCCCGAGGTCAACACACTCCTCGAGAGTGGCATCCCAGGCCACGGCGACATGCTCGACGTCGAAGTTCTCGTGGGTCGCCGCGAGCAGGTGGTCGGCGACCCGCAGACCCACTGCTGGCTTCGTGCTTCGCGCGTCCCGGTCGGTCGCGTGCACGACGACGACGTGATGGGCCGACGCGACGGCCTCACGGACCACAGTGATGCAGGACTCGATCAGACCGGGCGCGGCAGAAATGCGGCCCTGGTACTCCGGCAGCAGGAGCGGAGCACCGGGCACGATGACGACGTCGGTGATCACGCGAGCCCCCTGGCGGTCCGAGCGGGTGGCAGGTCGCCCGAGATGACCGACACCATGTCGAGCACCTGCCGGGTCTCGACGACCTCGTGGACGCGATAGATGTGGGCGCCGTGCCACGCCGAGATCGCCGTCGCGGCAAGGGTGCCGGTCAGCCGCTCCCCCACGGGCAGATCGAGCGCCTCCCCCACGAAGTCCTTGTTGGACAGGGACACGAGCAGCGGCCAGTCCAGGGCCACGAGGTCGCCGAGCCGACGGGTCACCTCGAGCGAGTGCCACGAGTTCTTGCCGAAGTCATGCGCCGGGTCGATGATGATCCGCTCCCGCGCGACCCCCACCGACACGGCCCGATCAGCCTGTGCCACAAGGGATTGCCCGACAGACTCGACGACATCGTCGTATTCGATCCGGTGCGGCCGCGTCCTCGGCGTCACGCCCCCAGTGTGGGTGCACACCACGGCAGCATCGAACTCTGCCGCCACGACGACCAGCTCCGGGTCGGCGCCACCCCAGGCGTCGTTGAGGATGTCGGCGCCCACCTCGAGCACGGCCCGCCCCACCGAGGCCCGCCACGTGTCGACGCTGATGAGCAGGTCGGGGTGCTCGGCGCGCACCGCTGCAACGAAGTCGACAACGCGCGCCTTCTCCTCGTCAGCACCGATCTCGACGCCGGGCGCGGCCTTGATCCCGCCGATGTCGACGATGTCTGCACCCTGAGCCACGACCTCGCGCACCCGATCCATCGCCGCGTCCTCACGCCACGTCGCGCCTTTGTCATAGAACGAGTCGGGGGTGCGGTTGACGATGGCCATGACGAGCCGCGAGCGCGCGTCGAACTCACGCGACCCGAGACGGAAGGTGAGCTCACTCATCGGGAGTCCGCGCGGGTCCCACGCTCTGCGTGGGCCGGCATACCCACTGAAACGGCCGGAGGCCGCTCACCCGTGGCCACCGCGGTGACGTGCGGCTCGAAGCCGACGGCACCACGGGCGTACTGCGTGAGGTCGACCGTCGACCCAGCCGTCACGTCGTCGACCTCGCCAGGCACACGGCGACGGTCGGCGGCTGCGAGGACCTGGACTGCCATGAGACCGAGCGTGTCATGGCGGTGGTGGCGGTGTGTGCGCAGGCCGAGGTCGACCTGCGCGATCGCATCGACGCCGAAGCGGCCGGCCGTGTCGAGGACGGCCGCGATCTCGACGCCGTAGCCGACCGGCACGGCATAGGACTCAAAACTGGAGCGCCGGATCGCCCACTCGCCCGACAGCGGCTGCACGATGCCAGCCAGCTCGGGGCGGTGCAGGGCGAGCCAGGGGCGCGCGACGAGCTCGGTCACGCGGCCACCGATCTCCTCCTCGCGCCCGGACGCGTCGATCATCGGCCGGTCATAGATGGCCTTGACGAGGTGGATGTCGTCGCGTGTGAGGAGAGGGCCCAGGAGACCGGTGACGAAGTGGGTGCCCCAGTCGACGAGGTCTGCATCGACGAACACGACAAGGTCGCCGCGCGTGACGAACTGCGACTTCCACAACGCCTCACCCTTGCCCGCGACGGAGCCGAGCTCGGGTCGGATCTCGGCGGCCGTGTGGACGCTCGCGCCTGCCTGCCGCGCCACGTCGCCTGTGGCATCGGTCGAGTCGGAGTCGATGACGACGACCTCGTCGACGAGCCCACCACCATCAGGCCGGACGAAGTCGGCGAGGATCCGCTCGACGACGGCAGCGACGGTCGCCTCTTCGTTCTTGGCGGGGATGACGACGGAGATCGCCTGATCGCCTTTGAGGCGCAGCAGGCCTTCGGGCGTCCAATCAGATGCCGAGTATGCCGGCCCACGCAGAGCGTGGGACCCGCGCTCGCCCGAGCCCGTCCCCTTGCCCACCGCTGTCGTCACCCGCCGAACGTCGGGCGGCGCTTCTCGCGGAAGGCACAGAGCCCCTCGACGAAATCGTCGGTGCGGAGCAGGGCGTGCTGGCCACGCTCCTCGCGGTCGAGGGTGGCATCGAGATCGATCGCCGCGGCCGTGATGGCCGCGGTGGTGAGGGCCGTGCCCTCGGGTGCGAGGGAGGCCAGGTGCGCGATCAGCTCGTCGGCCCGGGCGCAGAAGCCCTCTGCTGCAACGGATTCCGACACCAGACCCCACTCGGCTGCCGTGGCGCCGCTGATCTTCTCGCCGGTGAGGGCAAGGCGGAGCGCCCGCGCACGACCGATGGAGGCCACGACGAGTGAGGTGGCGCCGCCGTCGGGCATGAGACCGAGGGCGCCGAAGGCCAGGAGAAGTTTGGCGTCGTCGGCGACGAGGACGTAGTCGGCGGCGAGGGCGATCGACAGACCCGCTCCCGCGGCGACTCCGGGGACGAGCGACAGCACGGGGGTTCGGGCCTCGAGGATCGCCCGCACGGCCGAACCCAGTCCGAACAACGTGCCGTCGATGTCTCCGATGGTCTCGTGGGTCGCGATGTTTGCCCCGGCGCAGAAGGCACGCCCCTCACCGGCGAGCACGATGACCCGGACCGACGGGTCGGCGTCGAGTCGGGAGACCCCGGCCGTGAGGGCTTCGAGCATGGGTGGGTCTAGGGAGTTGAGCCGCTCCGGCACGGCGAACGTGATGCGTCCGATGCTTCCGTCGACCGCGACCTTCACATCGCCGGTCGTCATGCGTCGGCCTTGGTCGCGTTGGGTCGGTAGGAGGTGACGAGCAGCCCGGCGGCCGCGGCGACTCCACCGACGAGGGCGATCACGCCCCAACCGAGTCCGGCGAGGTCGAGCCCGAAGGCATGGTCCAGAGACCAGCGGCCGGGCCCGACCACCGCGAGCGCGACCGCGACGATCGCCACGAGCACGACGTACTCAGCGCCACCCTTGAAGATGAAGTAGCCCTTGCCGCGGTGGTCGGTGAGCGCCGCCACCGTCATGAGTCCGACGAAAGCCATCGCCCCGAGGCCGTTGAGCAGTCCCAGGGTGACGATGGCCCCCGCGCCGATCTCGGTCGCCGCCGCGACCCGGGCGTGCAACCAGCCCGGTCTGAGACCGAGTGACTCGAACCAGCTGGCCGTGCCTGTGAGCCCGCCCCGGACCTTGTTGAGTCCGTGGAGGATCAGCATGGGACCGAGCGCGAGTCGGATGACGAGCGTGGCGACGTCGAGCTCGGTCGAGGAGATCGCGGTGGCATCCATCAGGCAGCACCGTCCGTCGGGTCGGCGGGCACGAGCTCGCGCAGGCCGGGAACGACCTGCTCTGTGAAGGTCCGCAGGAACCGCTCCTGGTCATGGCCGGGGCCGTGGAAGACGAGGTGGTCGAAGCCGAGATCGGTGTACTCCTTGACGGCAGCGACCACGTCCTCGGGCTTCGAGGCGACGATCCAGCGCTTCGCGACCTGCTCGATGGGCAGCTCGTCGGCGGCCTTCTCCATCTCGGCAGGGCTGTGGATCGAGTGCTTCTGCTCGGGCGTGAGCGACAGCGGCGCCCAGAAGCGGGTGTTCTCGAGAGCCTGGTCGGCGTCCGGGTCCCACGACACCTTGATCTCGATCATCCGATCGATGTCGCTCGCGGGCCGGTCGGCCTTCCCCAGTCCCTGCGCCACGGCGGGCAGCAGCTTGTCGGCATACAGCTCGCGCCCCTTGCCGGAGGTGCAGATGAAACCGTCACCGGACCGCCCGGCATACCGGGCCACGAGCGGACCGCCCGCGGCCACATACACAGGGATCGGCACGTCCGGACGGTCGAAGATCCGGGCGTCCTCGGTCCGGTAGTAGTCGCCCTCGAACGTCACGGACTCTTCGGTCCACAGCGCGCGCATGAGCTTGACCGACTCACGCAGCCGCGCGAAACGCTCCTTGAACTCGGGCCAGCCGCTCTCGGGGACCGACCCGACAGCAACCTCATTGAGCGCCTCACCTGTGCCCACGCCGAGCATGATGCGACCCGGTGCAAGGCAGCCCAGCGTCGCGAACGTCTGCGCGACAACGGCCGGGTTGTAGCGATAGGTCGGCGTCATCACCGACGTGCCGAGCAGCACTCGCTCGGTGCGCGCCGCGACCCACGACAACCACGCGATGGAGTTCGGGGCGTGCCCACCTTCGAGCCGCCAGGGCTGGAAGTGGTCGGAGATCGTGACCGAGTCCAGTCCCAGCTCCTCGGCGAGGACGGCGTATGCCGCGAGGTCGGATGGGGCGAACTGCTCCGCCGAAGCCTTGTAGCCGATGCGCATGCCGCCCATCCTCTCCCATGGAGTCCACACCGGGTCGGGGCGCCGCACGACGCCACCCGAACCGAAGGCTGAACTCCGCGCCGACCCAATGCGTGGACGGGCCTACGCTTGGTCCTGCGTGAGACCCACGCCCAACATTTCGCTGCGTCATCCCGCGGCCCAGCACTGACAAAGGAGTCACCACCGTGACCGCGTCGCCCATCGCGTCCGCACGTCCGAACGTCGCGCCGACCCTCTCGACCCTCTCGAGTCTTTCAACCGCCCGGCACGAGCAGGTCATCCACTGCTCCGATCCGAGGTCCGGCCTGCGCGCGATCATCGCGATCCACAACAGCGCGCTCGGCCCGGCGCTGGGTGGCACCCGCTGCTACCCCTACGCCACCGACGACGAGGCCCTGGCCGACGTCCTGCGCCTCTCGCGCGGCATGTCCTACAAGAACGCCGTCGCGGGCATCCCGCACGGTGGCGGCAAGGCCGTCATCATCGGCGACCCGGCGACGCTCAAGACGCCCGAGCTGTTGCGGGCCTACGGCCGGTTCGTCGAGAGCCTCGGCGGCCGCTACGTCACCGCGTGTGATGTGGGCACCTATGTGCAGGACATGGACATCGTCGCCGAGACGACCCGCTTCGCGACCGGCCGCTCCCCCGAGAACGGTGGCGCCGGGGATTCCTCGGTCCTCACGGCCTTCGGCGTCTTCCAGGGCATGCGTGCCGCAGCCCAGCACGTGTGGGGTGAGTCCACGCTCCGCGGTCGCCGAGTCGGCATCGCGGGCGTTGGCAAGGTCGGACGCGTCCTCGCTGGTCACCTCGTCGAGGACGGCGCGCAGGTCGTCGTCACCGATATCAACGCCGCCGCCGTCGCCGCACTCCAGGCCAACCACACCGGGATCGAGACCCTCGGCGATGTCGCAGCCCTCGTGCGCGCCGACCTCGACGTCTATGCCCCCTGCGCCCTCGGTGGAGCCCTCGACGACGACACCGTCGACGTCCTCAAGGCCCGCATCGTCTGCGGAGGCGCCAACAACCAGCTCGTGACCGAAGGTGATGGCGGCACCGCCGACCGGCTCGTCGCCCGCGGCGTCACCTACTGCCCCGACTTCCTCGTCAACGCCGGCGGTGTCATCCAGGTGAGCGACGAGCTCCTCGGCTTCGACTTCGATCGGGCCAAGGTTGGCGCCACCGCGATCTTCGAGCACACCCTCGAAGTCCTCCGCACCGCCGACGAGCGTGGCGAGACGCCCGCCGCCGCTGCCGACCACATCGCCGAGAAGCGCATGGCGGCCGGTTCACCGGTGATCTGGCTCCCCCAGCGCTGACCGTTTGGCGGGCTCCACGTGCGACACGTCTCAGTGTGCCGACCCGTGCAGCGGAATCAGTCAGGGCTGCTGTAGCGTTGACCCCACGACATACACACGATTCCCGGGACCGCAGCTCGACTTGGGATGACCCTTTTAGGGCCGTCCCTTTGGGTGTGCCGCCCGGCAGACGCACAAGGGGGTCTCGCCATGGGGCGCGGCCGAGCAAAAGCCAAGCAGACCAAGGTGGCACGCGAGCTGAAGTACTTCAGCCCCGACACCGACCTGAGCTCGCTTGAGCGCGAACTCCACGGGAGCGCTCCGACGCTGCCTTCGACTCGGGTCGCCGAGCCGGAGACCGAAGAGGATGACTACGACAAGTGGGTCAACGGGAGTCGTTGACGTCTGACTTCTCGTCTGGCGTCTGACATCTGAATTGTCTCCCGCGTCTCTCGTGCACGTCTGCGAACGGCATGCACTTTCTGTCGTCTGAGATCTGCCATGCTCACGGGCATGACTGACGTGCGTACTGCCGACGCTGCCAAGCGCCTCGGCGTCGAGACCACCGGCATCGAGATCATCGACGAGGCGGAGCGAACCGCCGCACCCCGAGATCTCTTCTGGCCGTGGTTCGCCGCCAACGTCTCGGTGTTCGGCATCTCCTACGCCGCGTTCGTCCTCGGCTTCGGCATCTCCTTCTGGCAGGCCGTCGTTGTGACCATCGTCGGCATCATCGTGTCCTTCGCCCTGTGCGGGATCATCGCGATCGCCGGCAAGCGCGGGTCCGCCCCGACGATGGTGCTGTCGCGGGCAGCCTTCGGTGTCAAGGGACAGAAGGTGCCCGGCGTCGTCTCCTGGCTGGTCTCGATCGGCTGGGAGACCTTCCTCGCGATCCTCGCCGTTCTTGCCACCTCGACCATCTTCGAGCGACTCGGCTGGGGTGGCGGGACCGCCACCAAGGTCGTGGCCGCCTTCATCGTGGCCGCCATGATCGTCGCTGCGGCCGTCGCCGGCTACCACGTCATCATGCGGATGCAGTCGGTCCTCACCTGGATCACCGGCGTCATCACCGTGCTCTATGTCGTCATGACCATCGGTGACGTCAACTGGTCGGCCGTGTCGGCGATGCCCTCCGGCGGCATCGGTGCCACGATCGGCGCGCTCGTCCTGGTCATGACGGGATTCGGGCTCGGCTGGATCAACATCGCCGCCGACTGGTCGCGCTACCAGCGGCGTGACGCGAGCGGCGCCGCGATCGCGGGTTGGAACACCTTCGGCGGAGCCCTGGCCCCGGCGCTGCTCGTGACCTATGGGTTGGCCCTCGCGGGCTCTGACCCCAAGGTCCTCGAGGGCATCGGCGCCGACCCGATCGGCACCCTGGCCACGCTGTTGCCGACATGGGTGCTCGTGCCCTTCCTCGTCGCGGCGATCCTCTCGCTCGTGTCCGGCGCCGTCCTCGGCATCTACTCGTCCGGACTCACCCTGCTCTCGCTCGGCGTGCGGATCCCGCGCCCGATGGCCGCCCTCGTCGACGGTGTCATCCTCACCCTCGGCACCTTCTATGTCGTCTTCGTCGCCGAGAACTTCATCAACCCGTTCCAGTCCTTCCTCATCACCCTCGGCGTGCCCCTGGCCTCGTGGGCGGGGATCATGATCGCCGACATCGCCCTGCGCAAGCGGGACTACGACGACGACGCCCTGTTTGACTCCTCAGGGCGCTACGGCGCGTTCGACTGGGTGTCGATCGGGACCATGGTCGCGGCGTCCGTGCTCGGCTGGGGCCTGGTCGTCAACAACTTTGCCGATGACGCCGCCTGGAACAACTGGCAGGGCTTCCTGCTCGATCCGCTCGGCCTCGGGACCTTTGTCGAGGACCCCGCCGGGTCCTACTGGGAGGGCACCTTCGCCTACGCCAACCTCGGCGTCCTCCTCGCGCTCATCCTCTCGTTCGCCGTCACCTACGTCGCCCGGCGCGGCAAGGTGCAGCGCCAGGAGAGCGGCGCATGAACCCAGAACACGTCGAATCCATCGAGCCGCTGGACGACGAATGGCTCGTCATCATTGATCCCCAGTTGGTCTTCGCCGATCCGGGCTCGAGCCCTTGGGGCTCGCCCATGTGGGCAGAGACGGTGCCGCGCATCGCACGTCTCGCGACGGCATACGCCGGAAGGGTTGTCGTGACCCGCTTCGTCGCCGACCCGAGCCTGGGCGGTTCGTGGGGGCCGTACTACGACGCCTGGCCGTTCGCTCTCGTGCCGGACGACCATCCTCTGTATGCCGTGGTGCCAGAGCTCGTTGGCCTCGCCGATCACGTGGTCACCGAGGGCACCTTCGGCAAGTGGGGTCCGCGGCTGAGATCGGTCATCGGGGAGCAACCACGGATCGCGCTGGCAGGCGTGGCGACGGACTGCTGTGTCATCGCCACCGCGATGCCCGCCGGTGACGCCGGGGCGAGCGTGCGCGTCATCGCTCAGGCGTGCGCCGGGTCAAGCGTCGAGAAGCACGAGCAGGCGCTCGGCGCCATGGAGATGTTCGCGCCGCAGATCCTCATCGCCTGACGGTGGTCTCAGGCGGGGTGGTCGCCGACGACCTGGACGGAGCCGCCGTCCACTCCCTTGGCGCCACGCACGACCTCGACCCCATCCTCGATGGGGGCATCCTCGAGCGCCGTGACCTCGCCCATCATCCAGGCGGCGATCCCGCTCTGCGCCAAGGTGGACATGGCCAGCTCGGCCTGATCCGCGGGAAGCATCGCAACGAAGCCGACACCCATGTTGAGGGTGCGCTCGATGTCGGCCTGCGGGACCCGGCCGAGCCGCTGGACCGTCGAGAACACGGGGGGTGGAGTCCACGTGGACCGATCGACACGCGCGAACACGTCATCGGGCAGAACCCGAGCGAGGTTCGCTGCGAGACCCCCGCCGGTGATGTGTGACAGGGCGTGGATGTCGAGACCGTCGGTGCCGATCAGGTCGAGCAGGTCACGCGAATAGACCCGGGTCGGCTCGAGGAGCTCCTCGCCAAGGGTGCGGCCGAACTCGTCGACATGCCGGTCGAGCGCCCACCCTGCATGATCCATGACCTTGCGCACCAACGAATAGCCGTTGGAGTGAAGACCCGAGCTGGCCAGCCCCAGCACGACGTCGCCGGTGCGAACGCGCTGCGGACCCAGCACCGCGGCATACTCCACGACTCCGGTCGCGGCACCCGCGACGTCGTACTCGTCCGGCTCCAGAAGCCCGGGGTGCTCGGCGGTCTCGCCACCGATGAGCGCGACGCCGGCCTGCTCGCAGGCGCGGGCGATGCCGCCGACGATCGCCGCGATGCGCTCGGGTACGACCTTGCCGGTCGCGATGTAGTCGGTCATGAAGAGCGGCTCGGCGCCGCACACGACGATGTCGTCGACGACCATGCCGACGAGGTCGAAGCCGATGGTGTCGTGGATATCGAGCGCCTGGGCGATGGCGACCTTGGTCCCCACGCCGTCGGTCGAGGTCGCAAGGACCGGCCGGTCCATCCGGGCGATGGCGGAGGCGTCGAACATGCCGGCGAAGCCACCGAGCCCTCCAAGGACCTCGGGTCGGGTCGCGCGACGGACGTCGGCCTTCATCAGCTCGACGGCCTTGTCACCAGCCTCGACATCGACTCCGGCTGCGGCATAGGTGATCTGTTCGCCCTGATCGGTCACGCCGGTCAGCCTAGTTCCCGCATCGGTCACGGACGACGGACGGCCTCGGCCGCCCCACCAGAGGCGGTCACCGAGACGCGCTCCACGTCGAGGGTGCCGGCTTCGGTCGCGTCGGTCTCTCCCTCGTCAACGGCGAACTCGAGCTCGAGCAGGCCCTTGCCGAGCCGGTCGGACGACGGCAGCTCCAGCGGGTAGTCACCGGTGAAGCAGGCCGTGCAGAGGCGCTCGCGCTCCTGGTTGGTGGCCGCGATCATGCCGTCCTCGGAGATGTAGCCGAGGGAGTCGGCGCCGATCGAGTTGCAGACCTCCTCGACCCCGATGCCGGTCGCAATGAGCTCGGCCCGGGTCGCGAAGTCGATGCCATAGAAGCAGGGCCAGCGCACCGGCGGCGACGAGATGCGCACGTGGACCTCGGCGGCTCCGGCCTCGCGCAGCATGCGCACCAACGCCCGCTGGGTGTTGCCGCGCACGATCGAGTCATCGACGACGATGAGGCGCTTGCCCTTGATGACGTCCTTGAGCGGGTTGAGCTTGAGCCGGATGCCGAGCTGGCGGATCGTCTGCGACGGCGCGATGAAGGTGCGCCCGACATAGGCGTTCTTGACCAGGCCCTGGCCGTAGGGGATACCCGACTCCTGGGCATAGCCGATCGCGGCCGGCGTGCCCGACTCGGGCGTCGGCATGACGAGGTCGGCCTCGACGGGGTGCTCACGGGCGAGGGCTCGACCCATCTCGACGCGTGCCTCGTGGACGACCTGACCGTTGATCGTCGTGTCGGGGCGGGCGAGATAGACGTACTCGAAGACGCAGCCCTTGCGGTCGGTCTCGGCGAAGCGCTGCGACCGCAGCCCGTCCTCGTCGATGGCGATGAGCTCGCCCGGCTCGACCTCACGGATGAAGGATGCACCGACGATGTCGAGGGCTGCCGTCTCGGAGGCGACTACCCAGCCACGCTCAAGGCGACCGAGCACGAGGGGACGGATCCCCTGAGGGTCGCGGGCGGCATACAGGGTGTGCTCGTTCATGAAGACGAAACAGAAGGCGCCGCGCAGCTTCGGAAGGACCTCGAGCGCCGCGTTCTCGACCGTGCGGTCCGGGTCGGCGGTGAGCAGAGCGGTGACCAGCGCGGTGTCGGTCGTGTTGCCTCGACCGAGCTCGCCACGGTGACGGCCGGGGTCAGAGCCGGCGTCGACGAGGTCGCGCAGCTCGGCGGAGTTGATGAGGTTGCCGTTGTGGGCCAGGGCGAGAGTGCCACCGTCGTGGCCGCCGAGGGTCGGCTGGGCGTTCTCCCAGGTGGACCCGCCAGTGGTCGAGTAGCGGCAGTGGCCGATGGCGAGATGACCGGTGAGTGAAGCGAGGGATCGCTCATCGAAGACCTGTGAGACGAGGCCCATGTCCTTGTAGACAAGGAGGCGTCGGCCGTTGCTCGCCGCGATGCCGGCAGACTCCTGGCCGCGGTGCTGCAGCGCATAGAGGCCGTAGTAGGTCAGCTTGGCGACATCCTCACCGGGAGCCCAGACGCCGAAGACCCCGCAAGCGTCCTGCGGCCCCTTCTCACCGGGCATCAGGTCGTGGGTCAGTTGTCCGTCTCCGCGTGCCACACTCCAAGTGTCCCATGGGTTCGCGGGACACCGACACGTTGATGCGACGGACGTCCGCCCACCCATCCGCCTTGTCTCCCGCTCCGAATGGTTTGACATGGATGCTTCCGCTCACACCAGACCGGCGCGATGGCCGTATGCCGTGAGCGGGCTTCTCGCAGCCGCTTCCGGCGCCGCCGCGGGCCACCTCGTTGCCGCTTTCGTCGCGCCCGAGTCCTCACCCGTGCTCGCCGTGGGTTCGCAGGTCATCGACGCGACACCCACCCCGGTCAAGGAATGGGCCGTCGCGACGATGGGGACTGCCGACAAGCCGATCCTCATCGGCAGCGTCGGCGTCGTCACCCTGATCTTCGCCGCGGTTGCCGGGTTGGTGTCCCGCCGCCACCCCACCGTCGGCCGCCTCATGATCGTCGTGCTCGCCGCCCTGGCCGCCGCCGCAGCTGTCCTGCGACCCACTGCTGGACAGACCGACGTCATCCCGGGCCTCGTGACCGGACTCGTCGGAGTCGGTGTGCTCGGCCTCCTGCTGCGGCTGATCCCACGCGCTGGGGGCGTGGGAGACGTTGCCGACGCCTCGGCCGTCGAGAGCCCGACCGACCACAACGCACGAGCCACCGGAGAGACGACCTCCACCGGCCGCCGCTCCTTCCTCCTTGCCGCTGGTGGCGCAACGGTGGGCGCTGCCACTGTCGGCGCCTTTGGTCAACGACTCACGACCAACGCCATCGCCCCCTCCACTGTCGCCCTGCCCACCCCGGCGACCCCCTTGGGCGCTTTGCCGCAAGGGATCGAGGGCAAGGTCAAGGGCCTGACGGCGTTCCGCACCAGCAATCGCGACTTCTATCGCATCGACACGGCCCTGGTCATCCCTCGCGTCAACCCGGACGACTGGGAACTGACCATCGACGGAGACGTCGACAAGCCGTTCACGCTCACCTACGACGAGATCACCAAGATGGACCTCATCGAGAAGGACATCACGATGTGCTGCGTCAGCAACGAGGTCGGTGGCAGCTACATCGGTGCCGCCCGCTGGCTCGGCGTGCCCGTGCGAGAACTGTTGGAACGAGCCGGAGTTCGCTCCGGTGTCGACCAGATCCTCAGCACCTCCGTTGACGGCATGACGATCTCGACCCCGTTGCAGGCACTCACCGACGACCGCGACGCGCTGGTCGCGATCGGCATGAACGGTGAGGCCCTCCCCCGCCGCCACGGCTACCCCGTGCGGCTCGTGACCCCCGGTCTCTACGGCTTCGTCGGGTCGACGAAGTGGCTCAGCAGCCTCACTGCGACGACGTATGCCGCGAAGAAGGCCTACTGGACCGAGCGCGATTGGGCGACCGACGGCCGGGTCCTCACCCAATCCCGGATCGACACCCCTCGCGGTCTGGCGCAGCTCAAGGCCGGCAAGGTCGTCATAGGTGGAGTCGCCTGGGCCCAGGGACGCGGCATCGAGAAGGTCGAGATCCGCATCGACAAGGGTCCGTGGATGCCGGCAACCCTCGGCCCGGACGCCAACATCGACTACTGGCGCCAGTGGTTCCTCGAATGGGACGCACCTGCTGGGCAGCACGACATCACCGTGCGCGCCACCGACCTCACCGGTGCCGTCCAGGTCGAGAAGCGGGCCAGCCCGTTCCCCCGTGGAGCCACCGGCTGGCAGTCGATCCCCGTGAACGTCGAATAGCCAACGCTTTTGCTCTCCATGAGGGCACCTTGAGGGTCCGGACGGAAATTTTCCGTCCGGACCCTCACTTTGCTGCCATGGGGAGCAAAAGGTGAGGTGAGGTGGGAGCGGGAGGGGGCGGGCGGCATACCCAGCAGTAGGCATGTGAAAAAGATTGCGAAGTAGCCAATCCAGTCCTTGCGCGGCGGCGAATAGGTGGTGTACGCCAACCCGCTTTCAAGGAGACGACCATGAAGCTCACTCACCGCACCGCCGCCCTCGCCCTCGCACTCGCGCTGCCCCTCAGCCTCGCGGCCTGTGGCAGCTCCGAGGAGCCGGAAGCTGGCTCGACGTCCTCGTCGACCACCTCAGCGCCCGCCCCCTCGGAGTCCCCCTCGGAGTCGGCTTCCACCGACGACATGGCAACCAAGCCCTTCGGCGCAGCCTGCGACCAGGTTCCCGCCACGGGCGCCGGTTCGTTCGACGGCATGACGACCGCCCCGGTCGCCACCGCCGCGAGCGCCAACCCGCTCCTCAAGACCCTCGTGACCGCAGTTGGCGAAGCCGGCCTTGGCGACACCCTGAACAGCGCCCCGGCGCTCACTGTGTTCGCTCCGGTCGACAGCGCCTTCGCTGCCCTCCCCAAGGCGACGATGGATGCCGCGATGGCCGACCCCAAGGGTCTGCTCACCAAGGTGCTGACCAACCACGTCCTCGAGGGCAAGATCGCTCCCGACAAGATCGCCGGCGACCACAAGACCCTCGGTGGCGGAACGATCACCGTGGCCGGCAGCGGCGAGGACTTCAAGATCGGCGAGGCCAGCGTCATCTGCGGCAACGTGCAGACCGCCAACGCCACCGTCTACATCGTCGACAAGGTCCTTCTGCCCGCAATGTGATCGACGCCCACAAGGGCTCGATGAAGGCACCAGAGAAGAAGTAGGCAATCATGGTCGTCATGGCAGCAGTCGGATCAGGGGACACGTCCTCCCCGACTGCTGCCATGGGACCGGATCTCGGCGCTCTGCTGACGCGAGCCGCACGCGGTGACGAGTCGGCGTTCGCCCAGCTCTACGACGCCACCGCCGCCAGGATCCACGGTCTCGTCGTCCGAGTCGTCCGCGACCGGGCACAGAGCGAAGAGGTCACCCAAGAAGCCTTCCTCGACATCTGGCGGCACTGCACCCGCTTCGACCCCTCGCGGGGTTCACCGCTCTCGTGGATGCTCACCATCGCGCACCGCAAGGCGGTTGACCGGGTTCGCTCGGCCGAAGCCAGCAAGGCACGCGAAGTGGTCTACGAGATCAACACCACCGAACGTGAGCACGACTCGACGCTTGAAGAGGTCGAAGTCCGGCTCGACCAGCAACGCGTGCGTCGCGCTCTGGCCACCTTGACCGAGACCCAACGCGGTGCGGTGGAGTTGGCCTACCTGGGCGGACACACACACACCGAGGTCGCAGCACTTCTGGGCATTCCGCTCGGGACCGCGAAGACTCGGATTCGAGACGGACTCATCAGACTTAGGGACACTTTGGAGGTGACGGCATGAATCCAGACACCCACGCCTTGGCAGGTGCATATGCCGTCAATGCACTGACCGATGAGGAGCGACGCTCCTTCGAGCTTCACCTCGAGTTGTGCGACGACTGCCGCGCGGAGGTGGACGGGCTGCAAGAGGCCGCCGCTGCCTTGGCCGTCGACGTCGAGCTGTCTCCCCCTCCCGCACTGCGCGCCTCGGTCCTCTCGGCCATCTCGCAGACCCGCCAACTTTCGCCGATCGCCTCGGCCGGGCCGCCGCTGACTGCACTGCCTGCCGAGCCTCCTGTGACGGCACCCGAGAGCGGGTCAGCCACGCCGACTGAAGCTCCCGTCGACGAGCTCGCTGCTCGCCGTCGGTTCCGGGTGCAGCCGTGGCTCGCCGCGGCCGCTGCCGCCGCCGTCATCACGGTGGGTGGAACCGTGTGGCAGCCCTGGGACGACAACTCCCCACAGGGGACCATCACCGAACAGGTGCTCGCGGCGAGTGACGCCCAGCGTGTTGAGCAGCCGATGGGCAGCTCGAAGATCACCATCGTCCGCAGTCCCGCGCACAAGAAGGCCGTCTTCGTCGCTGATGCGATGCCTGAAGCCCCCTTCGGCAAGGCCTACCAGTTGTGGTTCGACGTCCCCGGCCGCGGCATGGTCAGCGCCGGCCTCATCCGAGGCAGCGGGGCGGTGACGATCCCGTTGCAGGGAGACGCGACCGTGGCCACAGGAGCCGGGATCACGCTGGAGCCGGCGAGCGGATCTGAGAAGCCGACCACCGACCCGGTGGCCCTCTTCTCGTTCGCCTGAAGGTTTCACGCCTCGCCTCACGGATTCACCTTGCAGATCGATGGCCGGTCAGTGACGTCGGCGACCGCTCAGCGCCAAGGTCAGCCCGAGCACCGCGACCACGGGGCCGATGACCGCCCACAAGGTGACGCCCGACATGGCGCTGCCGCCGAGGACGTTCAGACCCTGCAGGGTCCAGACTGTGCCGATGAGAGTCAGCAGGAGCCCGAGGCCCACTCGCATCCGGGCGCTCATGACCGGGACTCCGATTCGGCGAAGGCCTTGAACGCCTCGAGGTACTTGTAGCTCGACTTGGGGAAAGACCGACCGAAGAGCACCCCGACGATCTTCATCGCGCCCGTGAACTCGAAGACGTTGTTCGCGACCCAGCGCGTCGCACCGGGGCCGGACTCCTGGAACTCGTTGCGGCAGATGTTGTGCACGCCCTTGGCGTCGTACGTCCCCTCGAAGAGGTCGGGGAGTTCGCGACGGGTGATGGTCTCGACCATCACCATCGTGCCCCTGCCGCGCTTGAAGGTCAGGCGAGACGTGGCGCCGGCCTGCCCGGGTTCGCCACTCAGCGGCTCGAACGAGAGCAGCCCTTCCTGCCACTTGGCCAGATTGGCGGGGTCGTCAAACAACTCGACGAATCGAGCACGGGGCACGTTGACGGTGATCTCCTGCGTGTATTCCACGACCGAACGCTACTGCGGGGCGCGGCAATGGACATGCGATACGCAGTCGCAGGGGCCAACGGTTTCGTCGACGGCGAACTCACCCGCCTGCTCGTCTACCAGCGGACTATCAGCTCAGCGGGAAGGCGCGGGGCTGAGCACGGCCAGCCCGCCTCACCGGCGGAGCTGATAGTCCGCCGGTAGGCCTGTGGAGAACCCGACGGGCGAAACCGCGAAGGTGGCCACACTCGGTCACATGGACGTCGCCGCCGAAGTAGAGCGCCTGGGCGGCATCTGCCCACGCAAGGCACTCGCGGCGGTGAGTCGTGGCGAACTCGATCGAGCTGTCCAACGCGGTGAGGTCGTGAGGATCCGGCGGGGACACTACGCACTCCCCGGTGACGACGAGGCCAAGGCCGCAGCCCACGAACTGACCGGCACCGCCATCCTCCTCACGGCTGCTGCCCACTGGGGATGGGCCCGCAAGTGGTCGCCCAAAGTGCCCCAGATCGCCGTGCCCCGAGGGCGCAAACTGAGGGCCGACAACACTCGGGTCGACGTCCGGTGGCGCAACGTCCCCGACGACGACATCGTCGATGGCTGGGTCACGACCCGGACACGCACCTTGGTCGACTGCGCGATCCTCCTCCCCTTCGACGAGGCGCTCGCCGTTGCCGACTCGGCCCTTCGCGTGGGCCTGGGCAAGGAGGATCGCCGAGCCCTGGCCCGCCACATCCAGAACACTCCGGCACAGCATCGCAAGCGGGTGCAGCGGGTCATGCGTGCCGCCGACGGTGGCGCCGCAGGGCCATTTGAGTCGGTGCTGCGCGCGATAGTCCTCGACATTGCCGAACTCACCGTGGAGACACAGGTGCGCATTGACGACTCCACCGGGTGGATCGGCCGGGTCGACCTGGCCGACCTGCAACTCCGTCTCGTTCTCGAGGCGGACAGCATGGAGTTCCACGGTGAGCGGTCAGCGCAGGACCGTGACTGTGCCCGCTACACCCGACTCACCACCAGCGGGTGGCTCGTCCTCCGCTTCACGTGGGAGCAGGTGATGCACGATCCTGACTGGGTGCGCGCACAGATCCGGATGGCTGTGGACCTCCGCCTTGCGCAAAAATCGTGCTGCCTACCGGCGGACTATCAGCCGGTCGTCGCCTGAGTCAGTCTGAGCGTGAGCACCCCCCTCCACGAGGCCGAGCTGATAGTCGGCCGGTCGGAGCGACTCCCGATCAGCGGTTGCGACGCTCCGACAGCACCTCGAGCAGCACCGAGATCCCGGCCGCCAACAGTCCGACGACGAGGGCACCGAGCAGACCGAGATAGCCGACGGCCGTCGACGTGGAGTATTCGCCCTGCGCCACCCGTCCCGACGACTCGAGCCCCCGGGAAACACCGAAGAACGCCCCGATGGCAAATCCCACCACCGCTCCGATGATGAGGACGCGGAGGTGGTTGGGGCGACGAACCTGGCTGCTCACGGCATCCACGCTACGCGCCGCCTGCAACCGCGACGACATCGGAGGCGACGGCTTCGAGCGTTGCCAGCGAACCGGCATACGGGGATTGCTGCCGCGGCCAGTGCGTGATCGTGTCGGTGAAGCCCAGCTCGGCCGCGCGCCCCGTCATCTCCTCATAGACGCCGACGGACTCGAGCGAGAACTGAGGGCCCGAGTCGAGCAGGAGATAGCGGTCGAGCCCCTCGGAGCCGGCCGTCGCCGTGAACTTCTCCGCCAACCCGGCCACACCGCTCCACCACTCCTCGAGCGTGTCGGCCTTGGTTCCCGTCGTCAGCCAGCCCTGTCCGTGTTGCGCCGCCAACCGCTGCGACCGCGGCCCGTTCGCGGCCACGACGAAAGGCACCCGGTCGCGGACCGGACCCGGCAACGTGCGGGCGTCGCGGACGGCATACCAGTCGCCGTCATGATCGACGTGATCCTCACGGAGCAGCCGGTCCAGCAGGGGCACGTACTCATGGAACCGGTCCACCCGCGCCTTGAGCGGATGCGATTCCCCGAGGACAGCCGAGTCGAGGTCGCCGCCCGTGCCGAGCCCGCAGATGAACCGCCCCTGCGACAGGTCGTCCAGGGCGAGGACGTCGCGAGCAAAGACGTAGGGATGGCGGAAGTTCGGTGACGTCACGAACGTCCCGAGCCGGATCGTCGAGGTCACGCCCGCTGCCGCCGCCAACGTCGGCACCGCCGGGAACCACGCACTGTCCGGCAGCCCACCCCACACGAGGTGGTCATAGACCCATGCGTGCGCGAACCCCATCTCCTCGGCGGCCTGCCAGCGAGGGCCAGCCTCGCGCCAGGGGACGTCGGGCAGGATCGAGATTCCGTGACGCATGAGTCAGCTCGCTTCGAGGTCGGGAAAGAGCGGCAGGTATGCCGTGAGGTCAGCTCGCGTGCCGCTCACCCGGAGGCGTCCGTCACCGGCCGCCTCGGCCTGGCTTTCGAGCCCGACGGCGAGTGCGAGCCAGGTCGCCGCATCCGTCTCGATGACATTGGGTGGCGTGCCGCGTCGATGCTGGAGGCCCTCGACACACTGCACGACGCCGAACGGTGGCACCCGGACCTCGACGCTGCGGCCCGGGGCGCGCACCCCCAACTCCTCGAGGGTGAAGCGCACCGCGAGCGCCGTCGTCGGGCGGTCGAGCACCTCGGCGGACTGCTGGGTGAGCGCCCAGGCGGTGAGGGCAGCGCGACCGTCGGCGACAAGAATTCGGCGGCGAGGCGGCATACCGGTCATCGTAGGTCGGCTCTCACACGCTCCCGACGACTCCCCTTCACGCTGATTTCACAAATAGTTATGCAGAGCCCCTGAATCCGTCAGGAAGTTGGGGCAACATGGGCGAGTTGCCGGACCCTGCCGGCGATGACCACGCGGTTCTCCCCGGAGGCAACATGAAGCACGGCAGCAAGCTCGCGGCCGCCACGGCCGGCCTGATCCTGGCCGGTTCGGCAACGATGACCGGCACCCCGGCATCAGCAGCGACCAACATGAAGGGCGGACCGCTCCCCGCGGGCACCACCGCCATCAACATCCTCAACCTCAACGACTTCCACGGTCGCATCGACACCGATGGCAAGGGCACGTTGGGCAAGAACTTCGCCTGCACGATCCTCACCCAGCGTGAGCAGCTCGGCGCGGCCAACACCCTGACGCTCGGCGCCGGCGACCTCATCGGCGGATCGCCGTTCACGTCGTCCATCCAGAATGACGAGCCCACGCTCGACTTCCTCAACGCCATCGGCATGGACGCCTCCGCCGTGGGCAACCACGAGTTCGACCAGGGCTACGACGACCTGACCCAGCGCGTCGAGCCGCACGCCGACTTCGAGTATGTCGGCGCCAACGTCTTCCTCAAGGGCACGCAGACCCCGGCCCTCAAGACGCACAAGATCTATGACGTCGCGGGCGTCCGCGTCGCCGTCATCGGTGGCGTCACCAAGGACACCCCCAACCTCGTCGAGGGTGCGGGTGTCGCGAACCTCGACTTCATCGACCCGGTCGACGGTGTCAACCGCGTTGCCAACGAGCTCACCGACGGCAACGAGACCAACGGCGAGGCAGACGTGCTCATCGCCGAGTACCACGAGGGTGGCCCGTTCTCGTCGACGACCGGCACGCTCGAGGACCAGATGAAGGTGCCGGTCTTCGCGCACCTCGCCAACGACACGTCGCCCAAGGTCGCGGCGGTCCTCCAGGGCCACACGCACCAGGCCTACGTCTATGACGTGCAGATCCCCGGCGAGGCCGCGGGCTCGACCCGTCCCGTGCTCCAGACCGGTCAGTACGCCGCCGCAGTCGGCAAGGTCCAGCTCGGCTACGACGCCGCGGCCAAGAAGGTCGTCGCCTACAACGCCACCAACATCCCGGCCACCGCACCGTCGCCGGCCTGCCTGGCGAACGCGACCTACCAGTCCGCCGCGAAGATCATCGACGACGCCATCGCCTACGCCGCCCCGATCGCCAACCAGCCGGTCGGCAAGATCACGGCGAGCATCACGCGAGACGGCGCCGATGACCGCAAGCGTGAGTCGGCCCTGTCGAACCTCATCGCGCAGCAGTACGTCGAGTCCCTCAACGCGCCCGGTCGTGACATGGGCGTCGACATCGGTGTCATGAACCCGGGTGGCGTGCGCGCCGACCTGCCGTTCGGCACCGACGGCACCGTGACGTTCGCCCAGGCTGCAACAGTCCTGTCGTTCGGCAACAACCTCAAGGCCGCCGACTACACGGGCGCGCAGTTCAAGCAGATCCTCGAGGAGCAGTGGCAGCCAGCGGGTGTGTCGCGTCCGTTCCTCGCGCTCGGCCTGTCCAAGAGCACCACCTACACCTACGACCCGACCCGGGCCCAGGGTGACCGGATCACCGGCATCTTCATCAACGGTGCCCCCATCGACCCGGCCGCGACCTACACGATCGCGTCCTCGTCGTTCCTCATCACCACCGCGGGGGCCGCGCCGGACAACTTCGGCACGTTCCTCAAGGGCACGAACTACCGCGACTCCGGTCTCGTTGACCAGAACGCCTTCGTCGACTGGTTGGGAGACAACAGCCCGGTCGCCCCGCCGACCGTGCAGCACGGTGTCGCCGTCCTGAACGCCCCGGCCACAGTCAACTACGGCAAGACGACTACGTTCCGAGTCGAGGGTGTTGACCTCGCCTCGGCCGGTGCAGTCAAGAACACGTCGGTGCAGGTCTCGATCGACGGTCGCACTGCCACAACGGCCAAGGTCAGCTCGGTGCGGGTCGCCGGCGTCCCGTCCCGTGACGGTGTCGCCGACGTGTCGTTCAAGCTCATCGGCAAGATCCTCCCGGACGACTCGCCGCGCACGGTCTACATCAAGATCGTCGCTGCGCCGTCGGGCACGACCGCGTGGATCCCGGTGCGCGTCAAGGGCTGATGCTTCACCCAGCTCGAATTTCTCAGGCACCCCCTGCGCCGTTGTGGCGCGGGGGGTGCTTGGCTTTGGGCGTGACCGACGCGGCGGAGTTCGAGCAGGACGGCGACGTCATGTGGATCCGCATCGGTGAGCACCCGCAGTCGGCGGTGTCGCTGACCGACCCCGAGCTGCTCGTCTTCGAGTACGTCCAGCACCTGGCGCTCTGCATCGACGCCGGCTTTGCGCGACCAGCGCCGTTGCGGACGACGCACGTCGGGGGGGCCGGGCTGACCTTGGCGCGATGGATGCATGCGACGCGGCCGGGCTCGCCGCAGATCGTGCTCGAACCGGACGTTCCGCTGACAGAGGCGGTGAGAGGCGAGCTGCCGCTGCCCCGGGGTCATCGGATCAGGGTGCGGCCGTTGCGCGGCGAGGAGGGGGTGGCCGGGCTGGCCACTGCCAGTGCGGATCTCGTCATTCTTGATGCGTACGTCGACGGGCGGGTCCCTGCTGGTCTCACCACGGTGAAGTGGCTCGGTGAGGTTGCGCGAGTTCTCGCACCGGGCGGGCTGTTCCTCGCCAACCTCGGTGACCGACCAGGGCTCCGGTATGCCGCGCGCGTCGCCTCGGGTGCCAGGGCCGCACTGGGGCCCGGTGCCCAGACGGCATACGTCGGCTTGCACCACGTCCTCAAGGGCAAGGGCTACGGGAACGTGGTCCTGGCTGCGTCGCGCGGACCCCTGCCGCTCTTCGAGATGCGGCGGGCGACGGCGCGGCTCGCGCTGCCGACGGGTGTGGTGCCGCCGAACGACGTGATCTCCCGTGGCGCCAACGCCACCCCGTTCAGCGCCGCCACCGACGACACCGCCGACTCCCCCGTCCCACCCGGCTGATCGGCCGCTCCCGCCCTACGGCCCGGTCATCTTGGCGGCCGAAAGTCCTCCGGTGACCAGTCCTGGGGGTAGCCCATGGCGGCGCCGTTGCCCAGGTTGTCCGACGAGTCAAGGGGTGTCCGCGCCGGAACCGGGCGACTCACGGCGGCCTCCTGCTCAACGGCCTCCTGCTCAGCCGCCGCGTCGATGTCGTCATCGGGCTCCTCGGCGGGGTCGTCGGCGGGGTCGTCGACGGTCCCGTCAGCGACGGGCTCGAGACGCAGCCACCACAGGCCCGCGGCGGTGAGGGTGAGGACCGAGGCAACGAGGATGGGCAGGTTGCCGAGAATCAGTTCGGTCATGGGCTGCGGGCCCATGTAATCCGCCATGCCTCTGGTCACATCGTCGGACGGCGTGAGGACATAGAGGTTGGCGAGGATCAGTCCCACGACGGGGACGAGGGTCACGAGCCCAGCGCCCAACACCTCCCACCGGACCAGCCTGACCTGCGCCCATGACCCATTCCTGTGGAGGACAACCACGGCTGCGCCTACCAACGCAGCTGCGAGCAACAGCTGGACGCCGATCTGTCGGTAGCCGAGATCGAACATCACCATGGTGAGGTGTTGGGCGAAAGGTACGCCACCGCCTTCGATCTGCCCGTCGGGCCCGTAGTTCTGGTTGGTCTGTTGCCACGACATCCGTAATGCGAGCCCAAGCCCGAACGTGGTCAGCACCGAAGCCCCCGCCAGCAGCCGAGCACTGACCCCGAAGAGCCGCTCGGTCGACTTCGGCCATGCACGCATCGGCCACCCCTCCCCATCGACTGCGAAACCCTGCCTTCCGGGCTCAGGCTAAGGGGCAACCATGCTCGGGGTGGGGAGTTCGGATCAGCCGACGAAGGTGCGGGCGTTGCGCTGCACCCGCTCGGGGTGCGGCATCATCGCGGCGAACCATCCACCTGACGCCACACCAGCGTGCACAGCAGGCGGCAAAGGCCCTCGATCGCCGACCACTGGCCATCCCCCAGCACGGAGTGCTCACCTTTAAGGCCCATGCCGCCTGCCGTGCCCGCCAACCGACATACGGTCCGGCCATGGACGACTTCGTGGAGACCACAGTGGACCGACAGCGCGCGAGGCATTTACGCCGCCCGCGCGGAGGAGCTCATCGCCGCAATCAGGGCGCACGTCGGGCAGGTCACTCAGCGCCAGGGTCGCCAGCGGGAGCTCGGCGACTACTTCGCGTCGACGGACGTGGTCCAGGCTGCGGCGAACAGCTTCAACGAGGCCGAATTCGACTGGTGCGGCTCTTTCCCCTTGGCTCCCAACTCGACGGGGTGCCCGGTTTGGAGGTAAGACAGTTCTGGGTACACACCCTCGTCCACGACGGCAGCGAGACTGACGAGGATGACCCGTTCGGCATCGCCTACGACTGATCGAGTGAGTCCGGCCGCACCGGGGTCCCTGCCGCCGCTCCGCTGTCCGAACGGGTTCGCAACCAGCGCCATGCAGCGAGAGCGCCGAAAACCATCGCGGCGACGCAGAGAAGCAGGCCGATCCAGTCGAAGACGACAGTCCACCCGTCGTTGCTCCGCACCCCCTCGAAGCGCTCATACGTGATGACCGGGACCATGAGTGTCATGGCCGCGATCCACACTCGCTCCCAGGTGAGGCGATTGCCGTCAATGCGATCCAGAAGGCGATTGAGCATGGGCGTCAGCCGACGAAGGTGCGGGCGTTGCGGAACATGCGCATCCACGGCGAGACCTCTTCGACACGGCCGCTCGTCCACGACATCTGCGCGTTGCGCTGCACCCGCTCGGGGTGCGGCATCATCGCGGTGAACCGGCCATCGGTCGTGGTCACCGACGTCAGTCCGTCCGGGGATCCGTTGGGGTTGAACGGGTATGCCGTCGCGACGCCACCATCGTTGTTGACGAACCGCGCCACTCGGTGGACCGAGGCCGGATCGCCGCGCGTCGAGAAGTTCGCGAATCCCTCACCGTGGGCGACGGCGATCGGGATGCGCGATCCGGCCATGCCGGACGTGAAGATCGACGGGGATTCGAGGACCTCGACGAGCGAAAGCCGCGCTTCGTACTGCTCGGACCGGTTGCGGGTGAACCGCGGCCACGCCTGCCCACCGGGGATGAGGTCGGCCAGTGCGGCAAACATCTGGGCACCGTTGCAGATGCCGAGCCCGAAGGTGTCCTCGCGTTCAAAGAATTCGGAGAACGCCTCCGTCAGCTTCTCGTTGAAGAGCACGGAGCGCGCCCAGCCCTCACCGGCACCGAGCGTGTCGCCATAGGAGAAGCCGCCGCAGGCCACCAACCCGGCGACGTCGGACAGGGATGCCCGCCCGGTCTGGAGGTCGGTCATGTGGACGTCGAGTGTCTCGAAGCCGGCGCGGTGGAACGCGTAGGCCGTCTCGATGTGAGAGTTGACGCCCTGCTCGCGCAGCACCGCGACGCGAGGTCGGGCACCGACGTTGAGATAGGGGGCAGCGACGTCATCGGTCGGGTCGAACGATGTCGAGACATGCAGGCCGGGGTCGTCGTCGCCGCCGAAGGCCGCGTGCTCCTCGTCGGCGCACTCGGGGTTGTCGCGCAGCGACGAGATGCGCCACGACACCTCGTCCCATGCCTGGGCCAGGTCGCTCACGGCTTCGTCGAGCGGCATCTCGCCGTCGACGGACACCGTGATGCGGCGCTCTGTGATCGTGCCACCGATGATCGACGAGTAGCCGCCCACTCCCGCAGCGATGAGCACCTCTCGGACCTCACTGACCGAGTCCGCGCGCACACCAAGCACGGCTCCGAGCTCTTCGGTGAAGAGTGCCTCGACCGAGTCGACTGCAATCTCGAGGCCAAGCCCGCTCGCGAAAGCCATCTCGCAGACCGTCGCCCAGAGTCCTCCGTCAGAGCGGTCGTGATAGGCCGAAACCAGTCCGCGCGAACGCAGTTCACTGACAGCCTTGACCAGCGCAATGAGTCGGGCCGGGTCGTCGAGGTCGGGCACGTCCCCACCGAAGACGCCCGACACCTGGGCGAGCATCGATCCACCGAGACGGTTGGCCCCCGCGCCGAGGTCCACCAACACCAGCGCGGAGTCGGGCTCGAGCTGCGGCGTGAGCGTCCCGCGGACATCCGGCAGCGCGGCGAACGCCGACACGACGAGCGACACCGGCGACGTCACCTGGCGGTCCTCGCCGGAGGCCCCGTCGCTCCACTTGGTCCGCATCGACATCGAGTCCTTGCCGACCGGGACCGAGATGCCCAGCGCCGGGCACAGCTCCATCGCGACAGCTTCGACCGTGTCGAACAGGGCAGCGTCCTCGCCGTCCTCGCCAGCAGCAGCCATCCAGTTGCACGACAGCTTCACGCCTCCGAGCGACGGCAGCGGCGCTGCCAACAGATTGGTCAGCGCCTCCCCGACCGCCATCCGACCGGAGGCGGGAGCGTTGACGGAAGCGAGCGGCATACGCTCCCCCGAGGCCATGGCCTCACCCGCAAACGCAGAGTGATCCGCCAAGGTGACCGCCACGTCGGCAACGGGCACCTGCCACGGGCCGACCATCTGGTCGCGGTGCGAGAACCCCCCGACAGTGCGGTCGCCGATGGTGATGAGGAAGCGCTTGCTCGCGACCGAGGGGTGTCGCAGGACGGCGTAGGCCGCGTCGCGCACGTCGATGCCGCTGAGGTCAAGGGTGTCGCCGGTCCACGTCACCCGGGTCGCGTCGCGGGTCATGCGCGGCGGCTTGCCGAGGAGAACCTCCATCGGCATGTCGATCGGAACGTCGTCGTCGGAGTCACCAGCGACGAGCAACTGGGCATCGTCGGCAGCGACACCGATGACGGCCA
Source organism: Knoellia sp. S7-12 (assembly GCF_040518285.1). Lineage (GTDB taxonomy): Bacteria > Actinomycetota > Actinomycetes > Actinomycetales > Dermatophilaceae > Knoellia. Next base: position 3,630,636 of record NZ_CP155449.1, read on the forward strand.
TCGGGCACCGCTCACGCGCGGCGAACGACTCGAGCAGCTCGAGCGACTCGGGCGCGATGGCCATGACGTAGCGCTCCTGGCTCTCGTTGACCCAGATCTCCTTGGGTGCGAGGCCGGACTCCTCGAGCTGGATCGCAGACAGGTCGAAGCGCGCACCCAGCCCGGCGTCGTTGACCAGCTCGGGGAAGGCGTTGGACAACCCACCGGCACCCACGTCGTGGATGGCCAGCACCGGGTTGTCGGCGCCGAGCGACCAGCAGTGGTTGATGACCTCCTGCGCGCGCCGCTCCATCTCGGGGTTGCCGCGTTGCACGGAGTTGAAGTCGAGCTCGGCAGCGTTCGTGCCAGAGGCCATGGACGACGCGGCGCCTCCACCGATCCCGATGCGCATGCCCGGTCCGCCGATCTGCACGAGCAGCGACCCGGCAGGGAAGAGGACCTTCTCGGTCTGGTCGGCGCTGATCGAGCCGAGGCCACCGGCGCTCATGATCGGCTTGTGATAGCCGCGGCGCACACCGTCAACGGTCTGCTCGTAGACACGGAAGAAGCCGCCGAGCCCTGGCCGCCCGAACTCGTTGTTGAACGCCGCGGCACCGATCGGACCGTCGACCATGATCTCGAGGGGCGTCGCGATGTGGTCCGGGGTGCCATAGGTGTCGGCCTCCCACGGCTCGTGGGTGCCCGGGAGGTGCAGGTTCGAGACGACGAAGCCGGTGAGGCCGGCCTTGGGCGCCGAGCCGCGGCCGGTTGAACCCTCGTCGCGGATCTCGCCACCGGCCCCGGTCGCTGCTCCGGGGAAGGGCGAGATGGCGGTCGGGTGGTTGTGCGTTTCGACCTTCATGAGGACGTGGACGTCCTCTTCACGAGCGGCGTATGCCGTCGGGCCGTCTCCGCGGCCAGGCAGCCAGCGCTCGATCCGCCGGCCTTCCATGACGGAGGCGTTGTCCTTGTAGGCGACGACCGTGCCCGCGCCAGCGACCTTCTCGGTGTGCCGGATCATCCCGAACAGACTCTTGACCTGCGGCTCACCGTCGACGATGAAGTCAGCGTTGAAGATCTTGTGGCGACAGTGCTCGGAGTTGGCCTGCGCAAACATCATCAGCTCGACATCGGTCGGGTTGCGCTGCAGCCCCGTGAACGCTGCCGCCAGATAGTCGATCTCGTCATCGGACAACGCGAGCCCGTATGCCGTGTTCGCGCCTTCCAGCGCTTCGCGCCCGCCGCCGAGGACGTCGACGTGCTCCATCGGCTCGGCGTCGCGCTCGTCGAAGAGGGCCGCGAAGGCCTCCCGAGTAGGAAGTGCCGTCTCCGTCATGCGGTCGTGGAGAACTGCCGCAATCGCGCCCCACTGCTCGCCAGCGAGCTCGACGCCCTCGACGATGAACTCGGTGACCCGTTCGACCCGACGCAGGTCGATGCCGCAGTTGTGGGCGATGTCGGTCGCCTTGCTCGCCCAGGGCGAAATGGTGCCCAGGCGCGGCCCGACCACGACGAGAGTCGACAGGGCATCGGGGGCCGGCCCGGCGGCATACGCATCGCCGTAGGTCAGGAGCTGCTCGAGCTGCGCCGCGGTTTTCTCGGTGAAGGGCTGTTCACTCGCGATCCAGTGGACGTAGCGAGCCGTGACGCCGGTGATGGCGGGGTCAACCGCCTGCAGCCTCGCGAGCAGCGCGCGAGCCCGAAACGGTGAGAGCGCAGACCCACCATCGACAGTGGTCAGGGCGAGGTCATGCGTCGAAACCATCACGTGGGAGATCTCCGAAGGTGGTGCGGCCGGGCCGACTGACAGGCTACTGGGCCGGACTCACCGCCCATACAGGCGAGTCCTCCAGCGCTCGGGTCAGTACTCGCGGAGGTGATCGCCTGGTCCGGGCTGCTGAGTGCAGGAGTAGCGGTAGAAGGCAAGAAGGCTGTGCTGCTCGCCCTTCGTCACGCGGCGCCACACCTAGCTGGCGGGATGAGCGATGAGCCCATCGCGCATTTCGACGCCCGGACCATCCATCCACACCCAGCGACCGCCCCGTGTCGCACGAGAAGCTCGCCCAGGTAGGCACCCAGGCTGCGGGCCATGAGGTCCTTGTCCTTCCGGGTTGGTCGAATCCCCAGCCACTCGTCGACGAAGGCATCCAGCTCAGCAGCGTCGTTCTGGCCATAATGAAACGTGAATCCCGCTGCGTTGTACGACTGGCGGAACGCCTCAGCCGTCAACCCCATCCACTCGACGAGCTCGGAGTCAGTGGGACGGCCACGCGGGGAACGCCTGCGGAACATGGCGCGATGCTACGGGCTGTCGAACTCACGACATGCCGTCGCGGAGCGCCGATTTGCGCCAGGCCTGACCGTCAGCCAATCGGATCAGCGAGGTCGAGGGCCCGACTGACTGCGATCGCCAACTCTCGTTCCTGACCTGGCAGGAGAAAGCCGACGAGACGACCGATCGCCCCGGCATCAACGACCTGGATGTTGTCGAGGCTGACCACGCAGTCATGGTCGAGACCGTTGGCGGGGCTGACCGGAACCTCAGTGAAACCTCCCCTGATCGCGCTGGTCACGGGAGCCACCGTGATCGTCCTCAGGTGGGGTCTCGCCAACTCGCGAGTCAGGATCAGGGCAGGGCGAGCTTTGTCCATCTGGACGATGTGGATGGGCCGCATCAGTCGAGGTCGGGGAAGGTACGGGTGCGGGCCCACTCCGCGAGCCCTGCAAGGTCGTCATCCTCGGGCAGACCTGCGGCCTTCTGGGCGATGAGGTCCTCAACCTCCTTGGCATAGAGACGCCGCCGGAGCTCGCGCTCGAGGGCCGACTCGACGAGCTCTGCGCGGCTCTTGGCGGCCCCGGAGGCGACGAGCGCATCAAGCTCGGAAACGACGCGGTCGTTGAGGCGGACTGAGATCTGGGTGCTCATGTCTCAATGGTACCCAGATTGGGTGACAGTGTGAATCCCGCAGCGTACAGAGTGAACTCGGCCCGCCACTCAGCGTTGCCGCCCGGAAGGGAGACCTCCTCGATGGCAACCTCGGAGAGTCCGTCCCGGGCAAAGGACTCGATCTCGTCGCGGGTGAGCGGCCAGGGCGGACCCGAGCCGTCGTCGTCGGGGGCGAGGACCGCCTGGATGGCGAGCAGCGTGCCGCCCGTCGCGACCAGCCCACTCACCGCAGCGACCATGCGGTCGCGCAGATCGTGAGGCACCGCCTGAACGGCGTAGATCTCGACCACGAGGTCGAACGCCCGCTGCCAGTCCTGTGGCAGGTCGAGGAGGTCGGCCACCCGATAGTCGACGGTCGAGTCCGGGTTGCGTGCCTGCATCGTGCGGACCGCGGTCGGTGACGGGTCGAATGCCGTCGTCTCGAACCCCAGGGACGCCACGTGCTCGGCGTCTGCACCCAGCCCGGCTCCGACGACGATCGCGCGCCGCCCGACACCACTCAACCCCGTGCGTGCGCTCCAGTCGGCGAGCAGCGGCTGCGGCTCGGAGCGGTCCCAGGCCATGGTCACCTCACCGGACTCGCCCGCCGCATAGAGCTCCTCGAACCAGCCCGTCGGATCGCCGCGCCCCACGCTCTCGTGGGCCAGTCGGTCGGCTTCTGCCTGCCACCGCCGTGGCTCGATGTTCATGCCTCGACGTGAGCGTCGGTGAGTCCCACGATGCGCCGCGTCAGCTCAGAAGGTCTGGCCGGTGAGGCGTTCGTAGGCCTCGACGTACTTCGCGCGCGTCCGCTCGACCACCTCGGCCGGCAGGACTGGCGGCGCTATTCCCGACGACTTCGACCAGCCGCTCTCGTCCGACAACAGCCACTCGCGCACGAACTCCTTGTCGAAGCTCGGCTGCGTGTGCCCGGGCTCCCACTGGTCAGCAGGCCAGAAGCGCGACGAGTCCGGCGTCAGGACCTCGTCGGCGAGCACCAGCGTGCCGTCAGCATCAAGCCCGAACTCGACCTTGGTGTCAGCGATGAGGATGCCGCGCTCCGCCGCGATCTCGTTGCCACGAGCGAGGATTCGCGTGGTGAGGTCACGCAGGGTGCCGGCAAGAACGGTCCCGACCTCGATCTCCACGGCCTCGAAGGGCATCGGCTGGTCGTGCTCCCCCATCGGCGCCTTCGTCGACGCGGTGAAGATCGGGACGTCGAACTTGTCACCGTCCCGCAATCCCTCCGGCAGGGACAGCCCGCTCACCGTGCCGTCCGCGGCATACTCACGCAGTCCGCCGCCGGTGAGATAGGCACGTGCGACACACTCGACCGGCACCATGTCGAGCTTCTGCACGAGCACGGCTCGCCCCGCGACCACCTCAGGCACGTCAACGGACACGACATGGTTGGGCACCAGGTCAGCCAGCTGCTCGAACCACCACAGCGACAGCTGGGTCAGCACGGCGCCCTTGTCGGGGATCGGCGGGTCGAGGATGAAGTCGAACGCCGAGATCCGGTCCGACGCCACGAGCAGCAGCTGGCCGTCGCGACCCTCCGGCTCGTAGAGATCGCGGACCTTGCCGGAGTAGACGTGAGTGAAACCGGGGATCTCGAGCACCGCGTCCGAAGTCATGACGAGAGTCTGTCAGCCACGGTCAGCGGTGCCTCACGCCCGGGCGGCGGCTGGCCAGCGCTGCGCCCCCGGTCCGTCGGCCGCGCGCGCATCCTCGGTGTTGTAGATCGGGCACGACGTCACCGACAGGCAGCCGCAACCGATGCAATCGGTGAGGCCGTCGCGCACCTTGGTGAGCGCCTCGATCCGCTCCGACAGCGCGTCGTGCCAGGCGGCCGACATCCGCGCCCAGTCGCGCTTCGTCGGCGGGTGGTCGGAGGGCAGCGTCGCGAGCGCCTCACCGATCTCGGCGAGGCTCAGTCCGAAGCGTTGCCCTGCGCGCACCACAGCAATACGGCGGAGCGTATGCCGTGCGTAGCGGCGGTGGTTCCCGGCGTTCCTGACGCTCTGGATGAGTCCGCGATCCTCATAGAAGCGGACCGTGGGGACGGAGACGCCGCTGCGTGCTGCGACCTCGCCGATGGGCAGCTCGTCGTTCTTGTCCACGAGTCCACCCTACGGCTTGATCTCAAGCGCGCTGGAGGTATGAGGATCGTCCGCATGACGACGACGGCCGCAGTGCCCACCGACACTGAGCGGCTGTTCAGCACCAAGCACCTCCCCGTGGCGATCGGCGTCATCGCCCTCGTCACTCTCGGCGCCTTCGAGAACCGCGCCACCATCAGCATCATGCCGACGGCGGCGCGCGCGCTCGACGGGCTCGCGTGGTTCGGACCGGCCAACGCGGCCTCGATGGTGACCTTCATGGTTGCGGTGGTCGTCGCCGGACGGTGGGTCGACCGGGCCGGCGCCCGGGCTGTGCTGCTCGCCGGGCTTGCGACGTTCGCCGTCGCGCAGGTCGTCACCGCGATCGCCCCCTCGATGGCGATCTTCATCGCGGGCCGTGGGCTCTCCGGCATCGCCGAGGGCCTCATCGACGTGTCGACCCTCGTGTTCGCCGCCCGGGCCCTGCCGGAGCATCTGCGGGCCAAGGTGTTTGCGACGTTCGCCGCGGCGTGGATCCTGCCGAGCCTCCTCGGCCCGGGAGCCGCCGGCGCGGCCGAGGCCCTCGTCGGGTGGCGGCTCGTCTTCCTGCTGCCGGTGCTCCTCCTCATCCCCGCGCTGCTCCTGCTGCTCCCCGCGCTTCGCCGCGCGAGCGCCCAGCCCGATGACGATGAGGCCACCATCGTCACGGGCTCAGCCGCCGAGAAACCGCTCCTGCCCGCTCTCGGTCTCGCGGCCGCGGTCGCCCTCCTCAGCGTCGGCGGACCCCTCGCCTTCGACGGCGGCCAGCACCGCTTCGCCGGTTTGGCCAGCCTCGTGATCGGTGGCGCCGCCCTCGTTGCCACAATCCGAGCGGCACTGCCAGCCGGAACGCTGACGGCAGCACCCGGCATACCCGCTGTCGTTGCCCTGCGCACGCTGCTCGTCATCGCGTTCGGCGGTATCGGCGGCTACCTGCCCCTGATGCTCGACGTGACCCACGATGTCGGCCCGGCCCTGGCGGGGATCAGTCTCAGCGTGACCGGGGTGTTCTGGGCCGCTGGCTCGGCGATCCACAGCCTCGACGCGGTGCAGCGCCGCTTAGACGCCGCCGCCCGCGTGCGGCTCGGCCTCGCTCTCATCGCTGTCGGCGGCATCGGCCCCGTCCTTCTCGCGCTCGAGGTCGTCGACCTCGTCCCCGGGCTGGCCGGCTGGGCCCTCGCTGCGACGGGAATGGGCCTGTCCTCGCCGAGCCTCGCCACCGAGATCTTCACCCTCGCTCCCGAGCGCGAACATGGGCAGGCGACCGCAACCTCCCAGATCGGCGCGAGCCTGGGCGCCGCCCTCACGACAGCCGGGGGTGGCGCCCTCATCGCGGCCCGTCATGACACCCTCGACGGGGGCGTCTTCGCCGTACTCATGGGTATCTCCCTCGGCGCCGCCGTGATTGCCCTCATGCTCACGCACCGCATGCGCCCGTAGAAGATTCACGAGCACGGACAGGGGTGCCGCAAACCCTTGGCGGACTGGCACACTCCCTCCCATGCTCAAGTCCCGCGACCTCGCCCTCATCGCCATCTTCGCCGGTGTCATCGCCGCCCTCGGCCTCATCCCGGCCATCGCGCCGTTCGGCGGCGCCGTGCCGATCACGGCACAGTCGATGGGCATCATGCTCGCCGGCGCCATCCTCGGCTCGAAGCGCGGCGCGCTCTCGGTCCTGCTCTTCCTCGCGCTCGTCGCGATCGGCCTGCCGCTCCTCTCGGGCGGCCGTGGCGGACTCGGCGTGTTTGCCGGCCCGAGCGTCGGCTACCTCGTCGGCTTCCCCGTCGCCGCGTTCCTCGTCGGCCTCCTCACCGAGAAGATCGGGCGCCCCTACAAGCTCACCCTCGGCGTCATGGCCAACATCCTCGGTGGAGTCATCGCCCTCAACATCATCGGCATCATCGGCATGGCGATCGTGCTCGACGTCTCACTGGTCAAGGCCACGACGCTGGCCGCCGTCTTCATGCCCGGCGACGTCATCAAGGCCGTCATCACCGCGTTCGTCGCGGCGGGCGTCCACGCGGCCTACCCCGGCCTCATCCCGGCGCGCGCCTCGCGGACCGCACCCGCCGACCGCGTCGCCGTCTGACCCAGGAGACCCCACCACCGTGCCGCAAACCTTCTGATGCCACACATCCGCGTCGATTCCGTCAGCCACTCGTTCGGCGACGGGTCGGCGTGGCGGCCCGTTCTGGTGGACCTCGACGTCACCCTCACCGAGCCACGCATCGGCATCGTCGGGGCCAACGGGTCGGGCAAGTCGACCTTCGTCCGCCTCCTCAACGGCCTCGTCCACCCCGACTCGGGCACCGTCACCGTGGACGGTCGTGACACCGTCCGTGACGGGCGCGAGGTCCGGCGCCGGGTGGGCTTCTGCTTCACCGACCCGGACGCGCAGATCGTCATGCCGACGGTCGCCGAGGACATTGCGTTCGGCCTGCGTCGTCGAGGTCTCTCCAAGGACGAGGTGCGCGCACGCTCCGAACGCGCACTCACGGCATACGGGCTCGCTGGTCACGCCGACCACCCCGCCCACCTGCTCTCCGGCGGTCAGAAGCAGCTCCTCGCGCTCGCGAGCGTCCTCGTCACCGAGCCCGACCTCCTCGTTCTCGACGAGCCGACCACTCTGCTCGACCTTCGCAACGCTGCGATGGTGCGGCGCGTCGTCGATGGGCTGTCTCAGCAGGTCGTCCTCGTCACCCACCACCTCGACCTGCTCGACGGCTTCGATCGCGTCCTCGTGTTCGACGAGGGACGAATCGTCCACGACGGAGCGCCCACCGAGGCCGTGGCGGCCTACCGCGCGCTCACCACCCACTGATGCCCGCGCAGGCCGTCCCGCTCTTCCTTCCCGGGACGTCTGTCGTGCACCGCATGGGTGCCGGCACAAAGCTCCTCCTTCTGCTCGCCGCAGGCATCGCGCTCGCGATCTGGCGGGCACCCTGGCAGGTCGGGCTCGCCCTCACGCTCGTTCTCGTCGGGTATGCCGTCGCGCGCCTCCCGCTGAGAACTCTCGTTCGTCAGGTGAAGCAGTTGGCGTGGATTGCGCTGCCGCTCCTGGCTGTTCAGTGGATCTTTGCGTCGTGGCAGACGGGCGTCGGGGTGGTGGGCTCCTTTGTCTCGCTCGTCCTGCTGGCCGGACTCGTGACCCTGACGACCCGCACGACCGCGATGGTCGACATCGTGGTCCGGATGAGTGGGTGGCTGCGCCGGTTCGGTGTCGACCCCGAGCGCGTCGGCCTCATGCTGGCGCTGGGCATCCGGTCGGTGCACGTCGTCATCGGGCTCGCCGAGGAGGTTCGCGAGGCCCAGCACGCGCGCGGGCTCCGGGCGAGTCCGAGGGCGTTCGCCGTGCCGCTCATCGTCCGGTCACTGCGGCATGCGGACCGCCTGGGCGAGGCCCTCACCGCCCGCGGCGTCGACGACTGAACCGCACAGTCAGACGAGGCAGAACTCGTTGCCCTCGGGGTCCTCCATGACGAAGTGATCCAGCCGGCCGTCGACACGATCCTCGCGTTGCCGGCGCGCTCCTCGCGCCACGAGGTCGGCCTCGGCGGCGAAGATCCGGGTCTCGCGCAACGTCTGGTCGACATCACGCCCGCCACTCACCTTGAGGTCAAGGTGGACCCTGTTCTTGACGGACTTGCCCTCGGGCACCTTGAGGAAGTTGATCGAGGGCCCGTCCCCGGACGCAGGTCGGATCGTCGCCCCATAACCCCACTCCTCCTCGGGCACGCCTTGGTCGGTCAGGAAGCTCGCCCAGTCCGACCACCCCGACGGAGGCGGGGCTTCGACATAGCCCAGCGCGTGACACCAGAACGCTGCCACCACCTGCGCGTCGTGGCAATCGACCGTGATGCCCAGCACCGGAGTCCCGTCCATCTGCCCAAAGTAGCCACGACCCCCGACAGCCATAGGGTTGGGGCATGGACTTCCGGATCTTCACCGAGCCCCAGCAGGGCGCCACCTATGACGACCTGCTCGCCGTCGCGCGCACCGCCGAGGGCGCCGGCTTCGACGCGTTCTTCCGGTCCGACCACTACCTCCACATGAGCGGCGACGGGGACCCCGGCCCCACCGACGCGTGGATCACCCTCGCCGGGCTCGCCCGCGACACCGACCGCATCCAGCTCGGCACGCTCGTCACCGCCGCGACCTTCCGCCTCCCCGGCCCCCTCGCCATCCAGGTCGCCAATGTCAACCAGATGTCTGGTGGTCGGGTCGAGATGGGCCTGGGTGCCGGATGGTTCGAAGCCGAGCACACGGCATACGGGATTCCCTTCCCCGACGTCAAGGAGCGCTTCGATCGACTTGAGGAGCAGCTCGCCGTCATCACCGGCCTGTGGACGACACCCCGGGGTGAGACCTTCGACCACGACGGCTCGCACTACCCGATCGTGGAAGCCCCCGGACTCGGCACGCCCGACAACCGTGGCGGCATACCGCTCATCATCGGCGGGGTGGGCAAGCGCCGCACCCCGGAGCTCGCGGCCCGCTATGCCAGCGAGTTCAACTCGGTGTTCCGCCCCGCTGACGCGACCCGCGAGCTCTATGCCCGGGTCCGCGCGGCCTGCGAGGACCGGCGCCGCGATCCCGATGAGCTGACTCTCTCGGCCGCCAACGTCGTCTGCCTCGGCAACGACGATGCGACCCTTCGTCGCCGTGCCGAGGCGATCTCCCGCGACGTCGATGAGCTGCGCACCAACGGGTTCGCCGGTTCGACCGACGAGATCGTCGACAAGATCGGCCGGTTCACCCAGGTCGGCACCACCCGCTTCTATCTCCAGGTCCTCGACCTCAGCGATCTCGACCAGATCGAGGAGTTCGCCGCGACCGTCGTGCCGCAGCTCAGCTGACGCCGAGCTTCAGGTGACCCTGATCTCGTCGCGTGAGGCCTTGAGGGCGATGTCACTGCGGTGGTGCGACCCGTCGAGCTCCACGAGTTCGACTGCGGCATAGGCACGTTCACGCGCCTGAGAGAGGTCGGCACCGGTCGCGACGACGGACAGCACACGCCCACCCGACGACACGAGCCTCCCGTCACCATCCAGCGTGGTGCCCGCGTGCAGCACGTATGCCGTGGGCACACCTTCGACCTCTTCGAGACCGGCGATGGGGTCACCCGTGCGGGGGGTGCCCGGGTAGTTGTGCGAGGCCACGACAACGGTCACGGCGTGGTCGTCGGCCCAGCGCAGCCGGTCATAGTCATCGAGTCGCCCGGTCGCCGCGGCCTTGAGCAGACCGCCCAACGGCGTGAGCAGCCGAGCCAAGACGACCTGGGTCTCAGGGTCACCGAAGCGCGCGTTGAACTCGATGACCCGTGGCCCGCGCGACGTCATGGCCAGACCGATGAAGAGGACCCCGACAAAAGGCGTGCCACGGCGACGCATCTCGTCGATGGTCGGCTGGGCCACCCTGGCGACGAGGTCGCTGGCGAGCCCTTCGGGAGCCCAACCGAGCGGGCTGTAGGCGCCCATCCCACCGGTGTTGGGGCCGGCGTCGTCGTCGCCGACCCGTTTGAAGTCCTGAGCTGGAGACAGCGGAAGCACCGTGACTCCGTCACTGAGGACGAAGAGCGAGATCTCGGGACCGTCGAGGAACTCCTCAACGACGACGCTCCCACCCTCCTTGGCCAGACAGGCCTCTGCATGGGCCAGCGCGGCGTCGCGGTCATCCGTCACGACAACGCCCTTGCCAGCAGCGAGGCCGTCCTCCTTGATGACGTGGGGAGCACCGAGCGCATCCATGGCGTCGATGACCTGCTCGATCGTCGTGCAGACGTGCGCGAGCCCGGTCGGCACGTCCGCTGCCGACATGACGTCCTTGGCGAAGGCCTTGCTGCCCTCGAGTCGAGCAGCCTCGGCGGACGGCCCGAACACGTCAATGCCGCTGTCCCGCAACACATCTGCGACACCAGCCACGAGCGGGGCCTCGGGTCCGATGATGACGAGGTCGACTCCGTGCCGCTGGGCGATCGCCAGCACCTCAGCGCTGTCAGTGACATCCGCGAGCGGCTCACTCAGGGCCAGTCCGTCGATGCCCGGGTTGCCCGGTGCGGCGATGACCGCGTCGACGACCTGGTCCTTCACGAGGCTGCGGACGATGGCGTGCTCACGGGCACCGGAGCCGACGACGAGGACCTTCATGGGCGCCAAGCCTAGGGGCGACGACAGTGCGCCGAGACGGCAGTCCGCGACCCGGCATACCGACGCCGTTTCATTGGGAAGAAAGGTGTGGGCGCGACGCGCCCGGGGAGCAGGGGGGTACCCCCGGGTGCGCCGCGCCCGTTCACGCGGCACTCACGATTGGGGGGAACCGGAGGCTCTGCGCGAACGTCGACGAGGTCGACATGACCACCATGACACGCGGTTCACCCTTCATTCAAACCGAACTGCGGCGGATTCCTGACAATGTCGCTTTTCCGCCATAGGCTGGGCGCGTGCCCGAGCCCGAACCCCTGCGACCTGGTGACGAGTTGAGCACCCGGGTCTACCTGCTTCTGCTGCGCATGGCAGCCCCACGACGGAGCGCCCTGACGCGCGAAGGCCTCTCCGAGGATGAGATCACGCTCGCCCTCAAGACGCTGCACATCCGCGGGATGGTCGACTCCAGCCGCCGGGACGTCATCGAGGTCTTCTCGCCCGACACCACGCTGCCCGCCTATGCCGCAGACCTGGAACGCCAGGCGCGGGCGACCCGCTCTGCCATCGAAGGACTGACCCACATGTACAACGAGGCGCGCTCCGGCGACGCCAGAAGTCGCACCAGTCCCGAGGTCTCGCTCCTCGACACCGTTGACGACATCGACGCGGCGCTCTTCCGTGCTGCCGGCCGCGCTGAAAGCCGCATCGTGCGTCTGTGCGCACGCAGCGACCGCATGGACCAGACCGTCGTCCGGCACGCAGAGTCGATCGTTCAGGCCAGACCGACGGCCACGAACCCCAATCTGGAACGGCTCATCGTCCTCGAGCAGTCGATCCTCGAGGTCGAGGGAGCGTTCAGCGCCCTCGAGACGATGCGGGCCGACGGCATCGAGGTCCGCCTCACACCGCACCTCGCGTTCTCCGTGCTCGCCGTCGACCGCACCGCGGCAGTCATCGACATCAGCCACCTCGAACCAGGTGGCGGCGGCTCCCTTTATGTCCAGCAACGGCAGCTCGCGAGCGCCCTCATGGACATGTGCATGGGCCTGTTCTCCCTGAGCACCCCCTTGCCGCGGACGCCGAGCGGGCCGGCCCTGAGGCGTCTCACCGACCGCGATGGCCAGATCATCGCCATGCTCGCCGCCGGCGCCAGCGACCTCACGATCGCTCGCCAGCTGAGCATCTCTCAGCGCACGGTCGAGCGCCGGATCCGCGCGATCATGGAGGAGCTGGGGGCGACGACGAGGTTCCAGGCCGGCACCATCGCGGTGAGCCGCGGCTTCCTCTGAGAGGGGCTCTGACGCGTCCCAGTGACCCGGTCACGGCGGCCCTTGTGCACGCGTAGACTTGATGTTTCCGTGCGCTCGGCGCACCGCACACATGCAGCTCTGCAGGGAGGGCCTCGATCGTGACGACCACGCGCCCCGGTGGCACTGACACCTCGGCTGATGTCGCTCGCGAGATCGAGATCGAACAGGCGCACGTCGACCGCGTCTACGCCGAACTCGCCAAGGCGTCCCTGCGGGCCAACGACGTCGAGGCCGACGGCATGGCCCGCGGCAAGACGATGCGCACCGGGGACATCCGCGACGAGGAGATCACCGGGCTCTTCGAACGCGATGCCCTGGTGTATGCCGCCGCGAAGCGCCGTGCCGCGATCGAGAAACAGTACGAAGGACTCGTCTTCGGCCGGCTCGACCTCGGCGACATGGAGACCCCGTCCGCTGACCGCGACGTCCGACACATCGGGCGCCTGGGCGTGCGTGACGACGACTACGAACCTCTGGTCATCGACTGGCGAGCACCAGCCGCCGCGGCGTTCTATCGCGCGACACCGGTTGACCCCATGGGCGTTCTGCGCCGCCGGGTGCTGCGCTGCAGCGGAGCCACCGTCATCGGCGCCGAGGACGATCTCATGGTGCCCGAGGCACCGGACGATCTCGTCGTCCTCGGTGACGGTGCCCTCATCGCCGCCCTCACCCGCAGCCGCGGGCGTCAGATGCGTGACATCGTCGCCACGATTCAGCGCCACCAGGACGAGGCGATCCGGGCACCCTCACGCGGGGTCACCGAGATCACCGGCGGTCCCGGCACCGGCAAGACGGTCGTCGCCCTGCACCGTGCGGCCTACCTCCTCTATTCGGAGCGACGGCGTTTCGAGTCCGGCGGCATCCTCGTCGTCGGACCCTCGTCCGCCTACACGGCATACATCGAGCGGGTCCTGCCCTCGTTGGGCGAGGACAGCGTCTCGCTGCGCGCGCTCGGCGACCTCGTCGACGGTGTCACCGCGACGCGCCTGGACCATCCCGAGGTCGCAGCGGTCAAGGGTTCGCTGCGCATCCGGCGCCTTCTGTCTCGCGCGGCCATGCGGCCGCCCGCAGGCGCTCCGTCCCAGCTGCGCGCCTTCATCAACGGGCATGCCGTCCGTCTCGATGAGGCTCTCCTGCACCGCATTCGGCGCCAGGTGCTTCGTTCGAGTCAACACAACGCCACCACCAAGCAGGCACGCGAAGAGCTCGCCCAGGCCGCCTGGAACTCAGTGCGTCAGGGTGAGCGCGACGAGTTCTTCGATGCCTTCGACACCTCACGTGACATCGACGAGTTCATGCTGTCGTGGTGGCGCCAGATCGACCCCCGCGAGGTCCTGCTCACGCTGGCCGACACCGACCATGTCTATGCGCTGGCCCGCGGCGTTCTCGACCACGAAGAGTCTGCGGCACTGGCCCACTCGATGCGTGAGGCGCTCGAGCTGGGCTCGTGGTCGGTCTCCGACATCGCCCTCATCGATGACCTGTCGGCCAAGCTCGGCCAGGTGCAGGAGCCCGAAGCCGAGGAACGCGGCTTCTATGACATCGAGGAGTTCGACGACCTGTCGTCCTACGGCGTCGTCGACGTCCGGGCCGGTGTCGACCGCCGCGTGCGCGCAGGTGACAACCGCAGCGTCGTCACACCGACCGATGCCCGCGAGCGCCTGCTCCACGGCCGGATCGACCGGCCGTCGAGCAGCGCGCACGTCCTCGTCGACGAGGCCCAGGACCTCTCGCCGATGCAGTGGCGCATGCTCGCCCGGCGAGGCCGCAACGCCTCGTGGACCGTCGTCGGTGACGCCGCCCAGGCCTCGTGGGGTGACCTCGAGGAAGCGCGCACCGCGCGTCTCGAGGCCTACGGGTCGCACCAGCTGCGTGGCTTCCACATGGACACGAACTACCGCAACGCCCGCGAGATCTTCGACTACGCCCGCGACGTCATCCTGCCCCTCGTGCCCGACGCCGACATCCCGGCAGCAGTGCGTGAGACCGGAGTTGACCCCGTCGACCGGGTCGTCGACGCACCGCTGGTCGCGTCCGCCGAGGCAGCCGTCGACGAGTTGCTGAGTGAGGTCGAGGGCTCCATCGCGGTCATCACACCGCGCCGGTGGGCCGATCGTCTCGCGCACCTCGATGGCGCCGGTGACGGTCGGGTCCAACTCATCGACCCGCTGTCGACCAAGGGCCTCGAGTGGGACGCGACCGTCGTCATCGATCCCGACGCGATCGTCGACGAGTCACCCGGTGGCGTGCGCGTGCTCTATGTCGTGCTCACCCGCGCGGCGCACCGGATGACGGTCCTGCGCCCCTACTGAAGCCCGACTTATTGCCCGTTCGGCCAGTGAGGAGCTCAGCGACGAACTGGCCGAACGGGCAATAAGTCGGCTGTCAATCCAAGAGGGCGTGGCGCTCGATGATCTCGTGGCGGCCGGGGCCGACACCGATCGCCGAGACGCGGGCGCCGATGAGCTCCTCGACGCGCAGGACATAGGCCTGAGCGTTCGCCGGGAGTGACTCGAACGTGCGGCACTCGGAGATGTCCTCCCACCAGCCGGGAAGCTCTTCATAGATCGGCTTCGCGTGGTGGAAGTCGCTCTGCCCCACCGGCATCTCGTCGTGACGGACTCCGTCGACCTCGTAGGCGACGCAGATCGGGACCGTGTCGAGGCCCGTCAGCACGTCGAGCTTGGTGATGACGAAGTCGGTGACGCCGTTGATGCGAGTGGCGTAGCGGCCGATGACGACGTCGAGCCAACCGCAACGACGCGGACGGCCGGTCGTCGTGCCGTATTCCGCACCCGTCTTGCGAAGGAACTCGCCGTTGTCATCGTCGAGCTCGGTGGGGAAGGGGCCCTCACCGACGCGCGTCGTGTAGGCCTTGAGGATCGCGATGACTCGGGTGACGCGGGTCGGCGGGATGCCGGACCCGGTGCACGCCCCACCGGCGGTCGCGGACGACGAAGTCACGAACGGATAGGTGCCGTGGTCGACGTCGAGCAGGGTCGCCTGGCCAGCCTCGAGCAGCACGTTCTTGCCCTCGTTGAGGGCCTGCTCGAGCACGAGCGCAGTGTCGGCGACCATGGGACGCAACCGGTCGGCATACGAAAGAAGTTCTTCGACCACACGGTCGGCGTCGGCCGCACGCGTGTTGTAGATCTTGACGAGGATCTGGTTCTTGAACGCCAGCGCCGCCTCAACCTTCTGGCGCAGGATGCCTTCGTCGAAGATGTCCTGGATGCGAATGCCGACGCGGTTCATCTTGTCGGCATAGGTCGGGCCGATGCCGCGACCGGTCGTGCCGATCTTGCGGGCGCCCAGGAAGCGCTCGGTGACCTTGTCGAGGGTGCGGTTGTAGGGCGCGATGACGTGGGCGTTGGCGCTGACGAGCAGCTTGCTCGTGTCGACACCACGCGCGTTCAGACCGTCGAGCTCCTCGAAGAGCACCTCGAGGTCGACGACGACACCGTTGCCGATGATCGGCGTGACCGTCGGCGTGAGGATGCCGGAGGGCAGCAGGTGGAGGGCGTACTTCTCGCGCTGGCCGTCCTCGCCCTCGATGACGACGGTGTGACCCGCGTTGTTGCCACCGTTGAACTTGACGACGTAGTCGACGTCCTCACCCATGAGGTCGGTGGCCTTGCCCTTGCCTTCGTCGCCCCACTGGGCTCCGACGAGCACGATTGCCGGCATCTGGTTTGTCCTTCCTTGCGCGAAAGGCCCGCGCGTGCGTGACATGCAAGGGCCCGTCGCGTGCTGACGCGGCGGGACCCCGAGACGACCCAGACTATCGCGGTGCGGCGATCACTCTCGTTCGCGGACCACTCAGCGGGTCTGCGGGCTGCGCTGGGCCAGCGCCGCGCCGAGCTGGAAGCGGGTGTCGACACCATGGACTGACATGAGAGCGGCGACACGACGACGGACGGTGCGCAGACCGATGCCGAGGAACCGGGCGATCGCCTCATCCTTGAGCCCCATGCCGAGCAGCTCGAGCAGTCGCTCGTCCCCCGGCAGGCTGGCGGCGAAGGGCACAGCGTGCGCGTGCTCCCACGCGAGATCGAAGTAGGCCGTGAGCGTCGAGATGAGCAGGGGGTCCCGGACGAGGACGTAGCCCGACGAGAGGTCGCCCCAGCGCGCCAGCCCGACGGCTCCGGCATCTCCGAACACTGCGAACTCCGAACCGACGTGGGGCAGGAGGCGCTGCTCCTCCCCTACTCCGGCCCAGGAACGCAGCCACTGCAGCCCTTGGGGCGTGTCGAGGATCGCGGCGGGATAGATGGTCCGCTGGACGTTCCCGTCGCTGATCCACTGCTGGTTGTCGCGCAACGTCGTGTTGTCAAGGGCCGGCCCGGAGTCAACGACCATGGCGACGTTGCGCAGGACCCCGCTGGCCTCGTGGAGAAGTCGCTGCACGACGGCCGGTGCGATGTCGTCACTGATCGGCTCGACTCCAGCCGTGGGATAGGCAGGGTCCGGCTCCAGCAGTCGGTCGAGCAGACCGCGGACCTTGTCGAGATCCCGCATGCGTTCCTCAATGCGCCCGTCCTCGCGATCGAAGTACTCACGAAGCAGCCGGCCAGGGGACGTGACATCGGGCGAGGTCAGGGGCATCAGTGCCTCCAGCACGAGTGCGGTGGCAGGTTGCTGCCATTGGCATCTAAGTGTCGCAGAAAAGTCTGTGCAGAGGGCATGATGGGCGCACGCTCGTCCCGAGGTGGCAGGGGACACTCACGGACGGGTGCGCGCTTCGGCGCGATTCCCTGGCAGGGGACGGAGGGGCTCGGACCTGGTGGGTCCGAGCCCCTCTTGCTGTTCTCTACCGGGTATGCCGCCCGGCTGGCTTGGTCGTGCGCCCTACAGCCCCAGCTCGCGCGCGCCCGTGGCTGACGAGTCGCGCAGGAAGTCGGCGCAGCGGCGCTGTTCGTCGGTCTCACCGATGAGCCCGGCCGCCTTGGACAGCACGGCGAGGGCGCGCAGGAAACCGCGGTTTGGCTCGTGCTCCCACGGCACCGGACCCTGGCCACGCCAGCCGTTTTTGCGCAGCGAGTCGAGCGCCCGGTGGTAGCCGGTCCGGGCGTAGGCGTAGCCCTCGACCGTGCGACCGTCAGCAAGGGCGTCCTCGGCGAGCGTTGCCCACGCGAGCGACGACGTCGGGTTCGCCGCGGCGACCTGGTCCGCCGCCACGCCCTCGTCGAGCAGCCGCGATGCGGGGTCCTCGGGGAGGCGGGTCTCGGGAATGCCGAGAAGGTTTTCAGTCATGAAGTGTCCTGTCAGGCCTGGTGGGTGCCGGCGGAGCGGAGGTGCTCGCAGGCTTCGCGGACGCGGGCGGCCATACCGGCCTCGGCTTCCTTGCCCCAGGCGCGCGGGTCGTACTGCTTCTTGTTGCCGACCTCGCCGTCGATCTTGAGGACACCGTCGTAGTTGCGCAGCATCCACTCGACGACCGGTCGGGTGAACGAGTACTGGGTGTCGGTGTCGATGTTCATCTTGACGACGCCGTAGTCGACTGCGGCCGCGATCTCTTCAGCCGTCGAGCCCGAGCCGCCGTGGAACACGAGGTGGAAGGGCTTGTCGTTGGGGGTGTTGAACTCCTTGTGGACCGCGTCCTGGGCGGCCTTGAGCACCTCCGGCTTGAGCGTGACGTTGCCCGGCTTGTAGACGCCGTGCACGTTGCCGAACGTGAGAGCGGTCATGTAGTAACCCTGCTCACCGGTGCCGAGAGCGCGCGCCGTGGCAATGGCGTCCTCGGGCGTCGAGTAGAGCTGGTCGTTGATCTCGTTGTCCACGCCGTCCTCTTCGCCGCCGACCACGCCAACCTCGATCTCGAGGATGATGTTGGCTGCCTTGCAGAGGGTGAGCAGCTCGTCGGCAATGACGAGGTTCTCCTCGAGCGGCACGGCCGAGCCGTCCCACATGTGCGACTGGAAGATCGGCAGTCCGCCGGCCTTGACCCGCTCGGTGCTGGCCGCGATCAGCGGACGCACGAAGCCGTCGAGCTTGTCCTTGGGGCAGTGGTCGGTGTGGAGCGCGATGTTGACGGGGTAGTTCTTCGCGACCACTTCGGCGTAGGCCGCGAGCGCGAGCGAACCCGTCACCATGTCCTTGACCGTCGAGCCGGACGCATAGTCACCGCCACCGGTGGAGACCTGGATGATGCCGTCACTGCCTGCCTCGGCGAACCCGCGGATAGCCGCGGTGATCGTCTGGCTCGACGTGATGTTGATGGCCGGGTAGGCGAACGAACCGTTCTTGGCCCGGTCGAGCATGTCGGCATAGATCTCAGGTGTGGCGATGGGCATGGGTTCTCCTTGTGGGCGACGGGCAGGATCTCGGGTCGATCCTTCCACGAGGGTGCTCCCGACAACAGGCAATGCCCAACGACCGGCCGTAACTGGTCGTCAGATCAGGCGGTCACCCTCATCCGGAGGTGACGCCGGCGACCCCGGGTCGACCAGCCTCGACGAAGACGGACGCGCGGGTGAAGGCGGTGCCACCGGGCTTGGTGACCACGGGCGTCACGACGTAGTCGCACTGCAGGTGTTCGCGTGTGAGGGTCACCCGCTGGTAGCCGCGCTGCTTGTTGTGGAACTTCATGTGCGGGTTCTCGTCGAGCCACACCTTGCCGAGCGCGTCCTGATCGGATCCGTCACCGCCAGAGGAGATCGAGGTGCCGAGGAACTCGGTGCCCACGGTCGCCGACGACGCGTCCTTGAAGTCGAGCTTGAGGTCGGCCGCGACGCTCCGGTGCGCGTCACCGGTGAGGACGATGAAGTTGTCGACGTCGCGCTCGTGCACACCGTCGAAGAGCCGCTGGCGCGCTGCGGCATAGCCGTCCCACGGATCGCGCGAATACTGCTCTGGCACGCCGGCTGCGTGATCAGCCTGCATGACGAAGACCTGGTTGGCCAGGATGTTCCACGTCGCTCGAGACGAGCCGAGCCCACCGAGGAGCCACTGCTCCTGCTCGGCACCAAGCATCGTCCGGTTCTCGTCCCAACGCTCGGGGCAGTCGTTGACGCACGCCGCTAGCTGGTCAGTGCGCCACCGCCTCGTGTCGAGGACGTTGAGCTGCGCCAGACCACCGAAGGTCAGTCGACGGAAGACCTGCATCTCGGGTCCCGCGGGCATCGAGGACTTCCGCAGCGGGAGGTTCTCGTAGTAGGCCTTGTATGCCGCGGCGCGCCTTGCGCGGAACACGGCCGGGTCCTGGTCGGGCTCGGTGTCGGGCTGCGAGATGTCGCCGGCCCAATCGTTCTCGACCTCGTGGTCGTCGGGGGTGACGACCCAGGGCGCTGAAGCGTGGGCCGCCTGGAGCGAGGGGTCGAGCTTGTACTGGCTGTAGCGGATCCGGTAGTCCGCGAGCGTGAAGGTCTCGTGGGCAGGCAGATGTGCCCGGCCCAGGGTTCCGACGTTGCCGCCCTCATAGATGTAGTCCCCGAGGTGAACGATGAGGTCAAGGTCGTCCTTGGCCATGTGGTCGAAGGCCGGGAACCAGCCCTCATAGAAGTTCTGACAGCTCGCGAACGCGAAGCGCATCGAGGCCAAGGCAGTGCCGAGGGCCGGAGCGGTTCGGGTCCGGCCGACCGGGCTGAGGTCGTTGCCGACGCGGAAGCGGTACCAGTACTCGCGGTCGGGACGCAGCCCCGAGACCTCGGCGTGAACCGAGTGATTCCACTGTGGGGTCGCCACCTCGGCGCCCGCCCGGGCGATCCTGCGGAAGCCGGGGTCCTCGGCAACCCGCCACTGGACCGGAACGGGACGGGACGGCATACCCCCACGTCCGTCGACGGCAAGGGGCTCGGGAGCGAGCCGGGTCCACAGCACCACGCCGTCCGGCGTCGGGTCGCCGGAGCCGACCCCGAGCGCAAAGGGAGACTCGATCGGCGCGGCCGCACTCAGTGCAGGCGTTGCCACGGTGACGGCGGCCGCGACGGCGGCCCCACCCCCGAGTCCGAGCAGGTGGCGGCGGTCAAGGGTCGGAGGCATGAACGAAGGCATACGGTCCAGACAATCGCGCTGCCGTGGGACAGCAGGCAAACGCCATCTGGCCACCTCGCGACCATCGGTCAACGCGCAAGGGCTAGCTGAGCTCCGCAAGGCGCCGAGAGAGGTGAGCCCGTTCGATCTCGTTGTCACACAGGGTGATTGACCTGCTGATCTGCTCTCTTGCCTCAACCCGGTCGCCCGAGCGGGCGAGGAGCTCACCGCGGACTGCCGGGAGTCGGTGCCCGGGCAGGTCCACACCGTCGAGCAGCGCCAGCCCGGCCCGAGGCCCGTCCGCCTCGGCGACGGCAACGGCTCGGGCGACCCGCACGGCTGGCGACGGAGACACCCGCTCGAGCACGGCATACAGGCTGGCGATGCGGTCCCAACGGGTCGCTTCGGGTGACACCGCAGTCGCGTGTTCAGCCGCAATGCGTGCCTGCAGCCGAAAGCTCTCGGACAGCGGCGTCGCCCCGGGAACGGTCGCGTCCAGCAGGGCCAGCGCCTCGGAGATCTCGTCGTGGTGCCAGCGACCACGGTCCTGGTCCGGGAGGAGCACGAGGGACCCGTCTGGAGCGACCCGGGCGTCACGTCGCGAATGCTGCAGGGTCATGAGAGCGATGAGATGGGCGAGGGTGTCAGTCGGGCGCAGCGCGTGAGTGACGCGAGCGAGGCGGATCGCCTCACCGGCGAGTTCCACGCGCAGAAGGTCTGGCCCGCTCCCGGGCGCATAGCCAGCCGTGAATGCGAGGTATGCCGTGTGGGCCACCGTGTCGAGACGGGCCGGCAGCGCGTCAACGGCAGGGACGGAGAACGGGATGCCCGCTGTGACGATCTTCCTCTTGGCGCGAGTGATTCGGGCGGCCATGGTGGGCTCGGGCACGAGGAAGAGTCGGGCGACGTCGGCGGTCGAGATGCCCATGACGAGGCGAAGTGACAGCGCGGCCGCGCCCTCGGCCGGGAGGGCGGGGTGGGCACACATGAGGACAAGGCGCAGGAGGTCATCGTCGACGACCGAGCCGTCATCGACCATGACACCCTCCGGCGGCTGACGAGCGGCCTCGACGAGAAGCAGCGGCTCCTTGCGGGCGGCCATGGACTCGGCCCGGAGTCGGTCGAGGATGCGGCGCCTCGCTGCCGTGACGAGCCAGGCGCTGGGGTTGTCGGGCTCGCCGTCCTCTGGCCACCTGGTGTGAGCTGTCGCAACTGCCTCCGCGAGGGCGTCCTCAACGAGATCGAGCCGTCGGAACTGCGCGAGGAGCAGGGCCACGAGGCGGCCCCACTCCTCGCGCACGACGCGCTCGAGTGGGGTCATCCCACCTTCTCGCCGGAAGCGTCCAGCTCGATGACTGCTCGGATCTCGACCGCGTAGGCCGGCGGGAGCAGAGACGCAGCCTGGATCGCCGAGTCGAGGTCGGCCAGCTCCACGTCGTAGTAGCCGCCGATCGTCTCAACGGATTCCACGAAGGGACCATCGCTCACCACGGTCTCCCCGTGGGCATGCCGAACGGTCGTGGCCGTCTCCGCATCAGCGAGAGGAGCACCGGACAGGCGTCGACCGTGCTCGTCGACGAACCGGTCGAAGGCCGCGTGCCCCTCGACATAGCCCTGTCGTTCCTCCGGGGTGGCCGCCTCCCATCCGCCCGGCTCGTAGGCGATGAGGACGAGGTAGCGCATCATGACGCCCGGTCCTCGGCGCTGACGACTCGGCGCACCTCGACGCCACCCATGCCTGCGCGGTCGTGGTCCGGTCCGGCGATGAGGCCGACGATCTGGAGCAACCCGTCGAGGTCGTCGGACTCGACCTCGTAGTAGCCCGTCAGCTGTTCGGCCGTTTCGGCGTAGGGCCCATCAGTGATGACAACCTGGCCCTCCGCATCGGCTCGCACGAGCTTGGCCTCACGAGAATGGGTCAACTCGGCGCCGCCCACGACGTCGTGACCCTCTGCAGCGAGGCGCCGGGCGAACTCCTCGTGGCGGCCATAGACACGGGTTCGCTCGTCCGCCGAGGCCGACTCCCACGATGACTCGTCGCCGGGCAGCAGGACGACGTATCTCATGACTCGCGGTCTTCCTGGGTGTTGACCGGGCGCACCTCGATCCCTTCCCCGATCTCGGCAAGCAGCTGACAGCAATCGAGGAGGTCGTCGACGTTCTCGGTCTGCACCTGGTAGAAACCGCCCACCTGCTCGGCCGACTCCGCGAACGGGCCGTCGGTGACTGGCCCCCCTCCGACGGGGATGGACCTGGCCGTGGCCCGGCCCTGCAACTCGGCACCGCCGGTGACAGTGTGACCACGCTTTGCGAGCTCTTCGTCGAAACGGGCGTAGACGGCATACCCGGCGGTGCGTTCTTCTTCAGTCATCGACGTCCACCAACGGTCGGGGTCTCCGACGATGAGCACGACATATTCCTTCATGACGATCTCCTTCTCTCAGACCATTTGGCGGAACTCAAGGTGTTCACCACGGGCCGCGAATTCCTCGCAGATGCGGCGCAGGTCGTCGCCGTCCTCGGAGTCGAGGAGATAGAAGCCGACGATCTGCTCGACGGACTCGGTGAACGGACCCTCGGTGATCAGGGCCGGTCCACCCTCCTTGCCGGGGCGCATCGATACAGCCTGCGCCGACGGTTCCAACGGGCCGGTGGCGATGATCTCGTGCCCTCCGGCAGCGAGGTCACGGTGGAACTGCTCGTGCGAACGCATGCCCTTCTCGTGCTCCTCCGGTGGGAGTTCTGCCCACTCCGCCTCAGGTGCAGGCAGCAGGACGAGAAAGCGGCTCATCGGGTTCTCCTTGTGGTCATGGTGTCGAGGACGCGAGTGCGACCTCACTCCCCTGACGAGCGAACCACAGCCGAATCGACAATGCCCGCGAAACTAGCGCGCCAATGCGTCTGGGAGGCGTTCGGCGTGGACGACGGTGAGGTCGGAGACGGCGCGGGTGAGGACGACATAGAGACGGCGTAGCCCGGTCCGCTCGTCGGGCTCGGCGGCGGCGATCTCTGCCGGTTCGAGGACGAGGACGTGGTCGAACTCGAGGCCCTTGGCGACCGTTGCCGGCACGAGGTCGATCTGGTGGTCCACGTCGCCATGAGTCGCGCCGAGGGTGCCGTGCTCGAGATCTGCCTCGCTCAGCGCGCGCGACACTCCAGCGACCCGAGCGTCGGGCACGATGACACCGATGCTGCCCTCGAGCGCGCTCAGCCGCTCGACCTCCGCCACCGTCGCGCGCACAAGATCTGCCGGCCGCACGGGCACGAGGTCGAGCCGACCCGGGTTGTCTCGCACCGACTCCGGCGCGGCGAGACCGGGTGCTGCCTGTGGCAGCAACCGGGCAGCGAACTCGATGACACTGGCTGGCACGCGGAACCCGCGGCGCAGCTCGGACACCACCCCGTCAGGTTTGCCGAGGTGCTCGAGGCTCTCGGCCCACGACGCCGTCGACCACGGAGTCGTGCCCTGGGCGATGTCGCCCAGGACCGTGGCGGCCCCGGTCGAACAGCGCCGACCCACGGCCCGAAGCTGCATCGGCGACAGGTCCTGCGCCTCATCCAACACGACATGACCCAGGCTCGGGGTGCGGTTGAGCAGGTCACCGAGTTCGTCGAGCAGCACCGTGTCGGCAAGCGTCCACTTCGTTGATCCGGCTGTGCGAGAAGGCTTTTCCCAGAGCAGCCGCCTTTGTTCGTCGCCGCTCAGCACCCCGTCGGCCGCGGCCGCGAGCGCCTGCGCGTCCGACAGCAGCCGATGCAACAGCGCAGGTGCTTCGACCTTGGGCCAGAGCGACCCGGCATACGCCTTGACGGGAGCGCTGCGTGCAACCGCGTCCTGGACGCGATCATCGGGGTACTCCCCCAGTGCTTCCATCTTCATGAGGACGGCGTGGGCAAGGCGCTGCGGGAGCAGCTGCCGCGCCGCGTCGTAGCGGATCTCGCGCCCGGCGAGTCCGTCGACGAGCGGTGCGATGTCGTATGCCGCGACGCGCCACCTGCGTGACCCGCGCGGCACGACCATCGCCTCGGTCGGCGGGACGAGGTGTGACCACACGGCTCGGTGCAACACCACGGCCATCCGGGCGTCGCCCTTGAGGCGGGCCGCTTCGGTCGGCTCGGTCGCGCGAATCGGCACCGACCCGGTCAGTGCCTCGATGCTCGTGTGCCGAACCTCGACCTCGCCGAGAGCGGGCAGGACTGCGCCGATGTGGTCGAGGAAGGCGTCGTTGGGACCGATGACCAGGACACCGCTTCGGCTCAGTCGTTGGCGAAACGCATAGAGCAGCCATGCCGCGCGGTGCAGACCGACAGCGGTCTTGCCCGTGCCGGGCGCGCCCTGGATGCAGACCGTGGTCATCGCATCGACGCGGACGAGGGCGTCCTGCTCGGGCTGGATCGTGGCGACGATGTCGCGCATCGGGCCGACACGGGGGCGCTCGATCTCGGAGGCGAGGATCTGCGAGCGCGCCTCTGGCTCAGCCACATCGAGCAGGTGCTCGTCCTCCATGGCCGTGATCGAACCTCGGACATAGCCGAAGCGTCGACGCAACCGCACTCCCATCGGCTCGGTGTGGGAAGCCCGATAGAACGTCGTCGACACCGGCGCTCGCCAGTCGATGACGAGCGGGTCGCCGGCGTCATCGGTGACATGGCGGCGACCGATGTACCAGCGCTCGTCGGTGTCGAGGTCGACGCGACCGAAGAAGAGTGCCGTCGTCGGGTCGTCCTCGAGCGACCGAGCGCGCCGCCAAAGCGTTTCGGCGAGCGCCTCGGACGAGACGGCGTTGCCACCCTGGATGTCGAGCGCGAGGGTGCGTTCGCGCATGCTGGCCAGCTCGGCGCGGGCGTGTGCGAGGTGGTTCTGTTCTTCCGTGAGCTCCTCGTTCATGGGCATGACGAAGTGCCTCTCCTGAGCTCAGGGTGGGTTGGGGGAAGAGAGAAGCCTAGGCGATCGGCTGCTCGAACACGTGCCGTCGCACCCAGGCGTGCATCGCGATGGCGGCCGCCGCTCCGGCGTTGATCGAGCGGGTCGAGCCGAACTGCTCGATGTGGAGCGTGGCCTCGCACTCGGCGCGCATGTCCGCGGACAGCCCCGGCCCTTCCTGCCCGAAGACGAGCATCGCGTTCCTCGGCAGGTCGTAGGTCTCGAGCGGGCGACTTCCGGGCAGGTTGTCGATCCCGATGAGGCGTATGCCGTTCGCACCGGCCCACGTGGCCAGGTCACCGGGCGTGGGGTGGTGGTGCTCGTGCTGATAGCGATCAGTGACCATCGCACCGCGACGGTTCCAACGGCGCCGTCCGACGATGTGGAAGGCGGCAGCTCCCATGGCATTGGCGGTGCGCACGACCGAACCGATGTTGAAGTCGTGCTCCCAGTTCTCGATGGCGATGTGGAAGTCGTGGCGACGCGTGTCGAGGTCGGCGACGATCGCGTCGTGCCGCCAGTAGCGATAGGCGTCGACAACATTGCGCCGATCACCCTCACGCAGGAGCTCCGGGTCGAATCGTTCGTCGACGGGCCACTGCCCCTCCCACGGGCCGACGCCGACGGCCTCTCCGGGAATCCGCTCGCGCTCGTCACTCACGCGGCCAACAATGTCAGGTATGCCTGACGAGACGTACGACGACATGTGGGTGGCCCCCGATGAGGACCCCCGCGAGAGCGACAGCCCGCCGATGGACGAGCGCGACAACTACGCGGCATACCTGCGTCACAGGCGACAGACGCTGGAACTGAAGTGCGAAGGGCTGACCCCCGAGCAGATGGCGCAGCGCTCGGTTCCACCGTCCACGATGTCGCTGCTCGGCCTCGTGCGTCACCTCGCCGAGGTCGAACGCGGCTGGTGGCGCCGGACTCTGGCCGGCGAGCAGGCCGAGCGACTCTGGGGGCCGTCACGCGCCGACGCAGACTTCAACAACATCGTGGGCGAGCAGGGCGCCGTCGACGAGGCGTGGTCAGCCTGGCGTGCAGAGGTGACCTACGCCGAGGCATGGCTCGCGGCTCATGACGACATGGGTGAGGTCATCGACGCAGGCCACCACGGCGAGCTCAACGTCCGGGACGTCGTCGTCCACCTCATCGAGGAGTACGCCCAGCACATCGGCCACGCCGACCTCCTGCGCGAGTGCATCGACGGACGCACCGGCCAGTGACCCGTTCAGCGGACGTTCAGAGACACGGCATATCCTTGCGCCCGTGATGATGCCAAGCCTGGGCCCCGACTTCATGGACCCGCAGTGGCTCCTCGACCGTTTCGGCTCCCAGTTCTTCTGGGTCAGCGTCGCGATCGTCTTCGTCGAGTGCGGGCTGCTCTTCCCGATCCTTCCCGGCGACTCGTTGCTCTTTGCGATCGGCCTGTTCATCAGTCGCGGCGACATCGGCATCAACATCGTGCTTGCGTGCTTCATCCTCAGCCTGGCGGCCTTCATCGGCAACGTCGTGGGCTACGAGATCGGCCGGGCCATCGGTTCGCCGCTCTATGAGCGCAACGGCCGGTTCATCAACAAGAAGCACTTCGACCAGACGCACGCGTTCTTCGAGAAGCACGGTGCCAAGGCCCTCGTCCTCGGCCGGTTCGTCCCCATCGTGCGCACCTTCATCACCGTCGTCGCTGGCGTGAGCCGGATGGACCGCCGCCACTTCTTCGTGTGGAGCGGCGTCGGTGCCGTCCTGTGGGCGACCGGGATCACCCTCCTCGGCTACTTCTTGGGCGGCATCGAGTTCATTCACAACAATCTCGAAGCCGCCGTCCTCCTCATCGTCGCGATCTCGGTGCTGCCGATGATCTTCGAGTACCTCCGCCACCGCAGCGCGACGCGCACCGCAATCGAGGAGACCACGGAGGTCGTTGACGACATCCGCGACGACCGTCTCTGAGGCCGAGAATCTGAGGCCTGAGGAACGACCGCTCAGCTCCAGCTGGGCGGCGGGGGCGGTGCACCAGTGCCCTGGGCGCCGTCGACTCCCTCCTTCCGGACCGGCTCGGACGGAGCCAACGGCTCCGGCGCAGCGACCGGTTCGGCAGGAGCGACAGGTGCGGGCGGCGGAGCCCCGGCTCCCGAGCCCTGGCTCGCCTCGTAGGCACTACGAACGGCACCAGGAGGCGGAGGCGGAGTTCCGGGTGCGGCATATGCCGAAGTCAGGGTGAGGTTGAGGCCACCGCTCGACTCAAGACCCTGCAGCTCGCCCATGATCCGTTGGTACTCCTCCGCCGAACCGGGCCGGCCCTGCGCATTGAGGTAGGTCAGCGCGCCGAGGTCACGCAACAGCCGGTCTGCAGGCGCACTGCCGCTGGACCCGCCCCCGAGGTTGCCGCTCATCAAGTTGGGATTGGCGGTCTGGAAGTCGGCCGCAGCCTTCTTGGCGTCCGTCGCTGCCTGCTTGGCTGCGGCGGTCGCCTTGTCGAGGAACCCCATGTCTGCCTCCTGCAAATTTGCGGATGTGAGTCTGCCGAAACGATATCCCCGCGATCCAGCGGTGTCCTAGATTTGCCTTCGGGAGTTCCGAGGCGAGGGCCTGGGGATGCCATCGAAGCAAGGGGTGTGAAGCGATGATTCACGGCTCGCTGTTCCAGGATTTCAGGGAGAAGGAGACGGCCGATCCGTTCGCCCTGCAGAACAAGAAGTTGCTCCGTGTCGACATGCGTTATGGCGAGGTCATGGCGCGGGCTGGCTCGATGGTCGCCTACCAGGGTGACGTGCGCTTCGCCAAGAAGGGCCAGGGCATGGGGAAGTTCCTCAAGTCGGCTGTCACCGGCGAGGGCCTGACGATGATGACCTGCTCGGGGCAGGGCGAGCTGTTCCTCGCCGAGTCCGCCGCCGACATCCAGCTCATGTATCTCGACAACGACGCCATCTCGGTCAACGGCAACAATGTGCTCGCGTTCAGCAGCTCGATCAACTGGGACATCCACCGCATCCAGGCCCGCGGCGCAGCCATGACGGGCGGGCTCTACAACGTCTCGCTGCAGGGGACCGGATATGTCGCGGTCACCACCTCGGGCGACCCCATCGCTCTCGACGTCGCCAGCTCCCCCACCTTCGGCGATGCCCAGGCCGTCGTCCTGTGGACCGCCGGGGTCCGGATGGATGTCCGCGTGGACACCGGCGGCATCGGCTCGCTCGTGCGCGGTGGGAGCGGTGAAATGTTGCAGATGGCCTTCACTGGTCAGGGCCACGTGCTAGTCCAGCCCAGCGAATCGGTCGTCAACGGCAGCCATCAGCAGGCAGGCGGCGGGGGCAACAGTGGCCAGGGTGGCCTCCTCGGCCAAGTGCTGGGCTAGCCAGAGGCGCGGGTCGGCTTCAGTTGCGCGGCAGGGAGATCAAACCGACCCTGTATGCCGCCGTGACCGCGGCCGTGCGGTCCGTCACCTCGAGCTTCGTGAAGATCCGCAACAGGTGGGTCTTGACGGTCGCCTCACCGATGAAGAGCTCCCGGCCCACCTCACCGTTCGACAGGCCTCGGGCCACGGCGCGCAGGACGTCGAGTTCGCGCGGGGTGAGCTCGACTCGGGCCGGAACGCGCAGTCGCTCGGCGAGCCGGGCCGCCACCGGGGGCGCCAGCACCGTTTCACCCAGTGCCGCTCGTCGGATCGCGTCGGCGAGGACGGTCGGCGCCGTGTCCTTGAGCAGGTAGCCCCTTGCGCCTGACTCGACCGCACGCACGATGTCCGCGTCGGTGTCATAGGTCGTGAGGACGAGCACCTCGGGTGGGTTGGGTTGGGCACGCAGACGAGCGGTGGCCTCGGCGCCGTCCATCACCGGCATACGCAGATCCATGAGGACCACATCGGGAGCGAGCTTCGGAGAGAGGGCGAGTGCCTCGGCACCGTTGGCCGCCTCCCCGACGACGTCGAGGTCCTCGATCTCACTGAGCAACGCAACCATGCCGGCCCGCACGACGGGGTGGTCGTCGACGATGAGGATGCGGATCATCGGGGCAGCTCCATGACGAGTCGGGTTCCATGGGTTTCGCCGCGATCGATGGTGACGGCTCCGCCCAGTTCTGCTGCGCGAGAGCGCAATCCGTCGAGGCCGAAGCCGCGGGCGGTCGTGGCATCGAAGCCCGAGCCGTCGTCGGTGACCTCGAGTGCGACCCGCTCCGGTTCATAGGTGAGTGTCAGGGCCGCGGCCTTGGCTCCGGAGTGACGGCGGACGTTGGACAACGCCTCCTGGGCGCCACGCAGGACGACGACTTCGGCATTGCCACCGAGTGGTGCAGGTTCTCCGGTGACCGACGACGACACCTGTATGCCGGTCTCTCGCGTCATCGTGTCGGCGAGCCTCGCGAGCGCCTCGACGAGGGTGCGGGACTGAAGGTGTCCGGGCGTGAGCTCGGCGACGATGACGCGGGCCTCGGCAAGGTTGTCGACGGCGGTGCTCTCGATCATCGCGAGGCGCTCGCGTGCTGTCACGATGTCCTCACGGTCCAGCGCCGAGGTGGCCGCGCGGGACAGCGCGATGACCGAGGTAAAACCCTGTGCAAGGGTGTCGTGGATCTCGCGGGAGAGGCGACCTCGCTCGTCCTGAACGCCCTGCGCGCGTTCGACGGCGGCGAGCTGGGCCCGCGTCGACCGGAGCTGGTCGATGACCGTGGCCCGCTGCTCCGCCTCGCCGATGATCTTGTGGATGAACAGGCCCAGAGCGGCAGACAGCACGAAGGAGATCACGACGGAGATGAGCGCCCCCGGCACTTGAGCCGCCGGGTCGTCGGCGGGGAGCACCACAGCGACAAAGAGCCCGACGAGCGCCAAGCCGGTGGCGACGAGGGCTGGTCGCACCTCGAAGGTCGCCCAGACCTGGGGGAAGAGGCAGAAGAAGAGCAACCACGCCTCGAACCCCGGGTCGATGACGATGATGGTGAGCAGGCAGGCCCAGGCGAAGACCTGGTAGAGCACGGCATACCTGATCTCCTCGCGCTGGACCGCTCGGTATCCAAAGGCCGCGTAGGCGATCCCGATCCCGAGCAGCAGGAGCAAAGTGGGCACGTGACCGCGCGGTCCCGGCGGTTGGAGCAGCGCGACCACCCCTGCCGTCACGATGATGGCGAAGCACCCGCCGTGCCACCACTTTGCCTGCCCACGCCAGACGGCCGCGAGCTCGTCGCTCGACAACTGCGCTGGAGGAGTGGTTGACGCGGTCACGGGGCCATCATGTCGTGCCGCGCTTGAACCAGCGGAAGGTGAGGACGCAGAGGATGAGACCGGCGACGGCCCACACGACGAGGACGAGCGCGGTGCGACCGTGCTCCCAGGCGCCACCCATCTCCATGGAGGCCATGACGTCGGGGAAGAACACCGAACGCATGCCCTGCGCGATCCACTTGAGCGGGAAGATCGAGGCCACCTGTTGCAGCCACGAGGGGATGTCGGTGAAGGCGAAGTAGACGCCCGAGATGAACTGCAGGAGAAGCATCGGCGCGACGACCACCGCACCGACCGTCCTGGCCGAGGCGAGCGAGCTGTACGCCGTGCCGAGAACGGTACCGGCGAACGCGCCGAGTCCGAAGACCCACGCGAAGGTGATCCATCGGCCAGCCGTGTCGGGCAGGTCGACACCGAACGCGAACCTGGCCACCACGAGCAGCACGACCTGCTGCGCGAGGGCGGTGACGACCACCAGTCCGACCTTGCCGAGGAAGTAGGACACTGGGGGCATGGGGGTACTGCGCAGCCGTTTGAGGGTGCCGTCGTCACGCTCGGCCGCCACTGACATCGCCATCGTCTGGAAGGACGTGAGCAGGACTCCGGCGGAGATCATGCCGGGGAGGAAGTACTCGGCGGCACTCATCTGCGCGCCGCCAGCCTCCATGCTGTCGCCGAAGATCACCGAGAAGAGCGCGAGCATGAGGATGGGGAAGAGGAAGGAGAAGAAGACGGCTTCCTTCTCGCGCGAATACATCTTGAGCTCGATCACGGTCCGGTCGAGCCCTAGTGCGACGGCGTTCATGCCATGACCCCTTCTGTCGTGGCGGCCCGATCGGCCGTGCCCGTGCCGGTGACGTGCGGTGAGATGAGTGAGAGGTAGGTGTCCTCGAGCGAGGGCCTGCTGACGACGAGGTCGGGGACCTCACCCCCGAGCCGCTCCGAGAGTTTCGCAATCTCGTGAGTGGGGGTGGCACAGCGAAGGGTGCGGCGTTGGCCGGCCTCGGTCCACGAGACCGTGGCCTCCTCGGAAGCGCGGCCCCCGAGGTTGGCCGGGGTGTCGAGGGCGAGCAGCCTGCCAGCGGCGATGACACCGACGCGGTCGGCGAGCTGTTCGGCCTCGTCGAGGTAGTGCGTCGTGAGCAGGATGGTCGTGCCCTCGGACGCAAGGTTGCGGATGAGTCCCCAGAAGTCGCGGCGCGCCTGCGGGTCGAAGCCGGTGGTCGGCTCGTCGAGGAAGAGCAGCTCTGGGCGTCCGACGATGCCGAGCGCCACATCCAGGCGTCGGCGCTGCCCGCCCGAGAGCCCGGCGATGCGCACGTCTGCCTTCTCTTCGAGCCCGACGGCGGCAATGACCTCGTCGACCCCGCGGGGCGTGGCATAGGTGCGAGCCGTCGAACCGAGGATCTCGCGCGGAGTGAGCAGGTCGAGTCCGGACGAGTTCTGGAGGACGATGCCAATCTGGTTGCGCCACAGCCGGTTTGCCTTGTACGGGTCCTCACCGAGGACACGCACCTCGCCCGCGTCAGGCGTGCGGAAGCCTTCGAGGATCTCAACCGTCGTCGTCTTGCCTGCGCCATTGGGGCCGAGGAGCGAGAAGACCTCACCCGCCTCGATGTCGAGGTCGAGGCCGTCGACCGCCCGCTTGTCGCCGTATTGCTTGACGAGTCCTCTGATCCTGATCGCTGTCATGTGTCCAGCGTGCTCCGTCCACCTACCCCGCGGAACCGACCGGCGGGTGGACCCGCCATCCACCGACCGGTGGACACTGTGCCCATGGCGCGCAACATCGAATCGGGTGATCCAGTCCTTCGGGACACCGGCGTGGTGCTTGCTGTCGGCGGCATCGTCCTGTTGGTGCTGATCTTCACCGGCCTGTGGAGCACGAGGACATGGTGGTCCTCGGCCATGGACCTCTCGGGGAACTCGGCCACGAAGACCGTCCTGATCCTCGTCCTCGCCCCGCTCGTCGCATCAGGGACATTGATGATGGCGCTTCGGGGTGAGGAAGCGTGGACCTCGAGGCGGAAGTGGAGGACTGCGCTCTACGTCGGCCTGACGGTATTGGCGTTCGCGGGTTGCGTCGTGCTGCCGGGAACTGCTGCGGGAAGGACTCTCATCCAGACCTATGCGGAGGACATCTGACCCTCACCGGCGGCTTGTCAACCCCGTGCGTGACGGCACCGTGCTTGCCCGCACTCGGAGTGCGGCGGTTGCTGCGATGAGGAGCCCGACAACACCACAGACGACGTATGCCGTCCGCGTACCGAGCTGGGTGCCGAGGACTCCGCCGATGGCGAGGGCCCCGATCGTCGCCGTCCGGGACAGGCCGCTCACGAGCGCAACGACCTTCCCGCGATCGCCCTCGGCGATCTCACGCAGGAGGAGGGTGAAGATCAAGGCATTGACGATGCCCAGGGCGAGACCGATGACGAAGGCTGACACGGCATACGCCCAGAGAGTTGGCGCCAACCCCTGACCGATCTGGAGGATCGGCACGAAAGTGATCCCGATGAGGAGCCCCAGGATGCGGCGATCACGGGTGCGCACCGCGCCGGCTGCGAAGGCGCCGACCACGGCACCCACGCCACCGCACGCCTCGGCAAGTCCGAACTGGGTTGGGGTGGCACCGAGTTCGCCTCGGACGAGGAACACCTCGACGGCGCTGACTGCCTCGACCGTGAGGATGATCGGCACGACCCCGAAGACCAGCGCGGACATCACTGGGTTCGCACGCAAGGCGATGAGCCCGTCCCGCGGGAGGAACGACGACGACGACCGGTGCCCTGACGCCGGACGGGTGACCCGGAGCGCGAAGGACGCCGCAAGCACCGCGACAAAGCTCGCCGCATTGATGCCGAGGACCAGGGTGCTCCCCCAGTGCTCGACGAGCAGCCCAGCCATGGCTGCGCCCAGAGGCGAGGCGATCGCCCGCATCCCCTGCGCGAGAGAGACATAGGTGCCGGCGAGGTCCTCTCCGACGACCAGAGGCATCACCGCGGTCCAGACCGGGGTGGCGAAGGAGAACCCGGTCTGCAGCACGAGCACTGACAGGCAGGTCCAGACGAAGGATGGAGCGGCGACGAGACCGACGGCCCCGATGGCCTGCACCAGGGTCGCGGCGATGAGGACGCGACGTGGGTCGTGTGCGTCTGCGACCGAACCTGCGATGCCCATGGTCAGGACGAGCGGGACCGCGAAGCAGACGAGCAGAGCGGCGACGGCTCCCGGTCCGCCGCCCTCGTCGTGGATGCGCAACAGCAGGGCCACCATGGCCAGGACGTCGCCCACCATCGAGACCAAGGACGCCGCGAGGATGAGGCGCGCCTGACGCACAGCCAACACACCGGCATACTCGTGAAGTAGTTGCTTCATAACTGTGAAGGTAATGCTTCACGCTTTGGCACGTCAACACTAGAGTGGGAGCCATGGCCAAGAAGCGACCCGACGAGCTGCGGATCACTGACCCGCGGGCGCTGCGTGCGCTCGCCCACCCGGCCCGTCAGCGGCTCATCACAGAGCTTTTCTCGGGCGAGGTGCTCACCGCGACCGAAGCGGCGGCGCTCGTCGACCTCACCCCGTCGGCGACGAGCTATCACCTGCGCGCACTCGAGAAGTGGGGCGTCGTCGAGCGCGACTCCTCGACGAGCGATGCGCGTGAGCGGCCATGGCGGTCGACGGCGACGACGATCTCGATCCTCCCCGAGGCGCACCGGGCGGCGGGCCGCGACCTCAGTCGAAGCTCGCTCGCGAAGTGGTTCGTCGGGCTCGACGCCGGCCTGGACCGGCTGGCGGCGTCACTGGAGACTGGTGACGAGACGGGCATGACCTCGCGGGGACGGCTCTGGGTCACCGACGCCGAGCTCGAGGAGCTCAAGAAGCAGCTCGACGAGGTGTTCCGCGCACACCGCGGTCGCACTCGCCGCGACCACCCCGCTGACGCAAAACCGTGGGACGTCTATGCGCTGATCCTTCCCGCAGAGAAATAGGCGGAACCAAACGTCGCGCGGAGAGGTCGAAGTGTCATGAGGGCTTTCGCGTGGCGCACCTGGGCCGCGGTCGGCCTGGTCTCGGCTGTCCTGCTCGGTGGGGCGTATGCCGTGTGGTCAACTCGCGATGATGCGACCGTGAACGATGCGGGCTGGCTCGACTCCCTCGAAGGCGTGCAGGGCGAATGGGTGTCGAACGTCGGTTTCTCCTACGACGGGACGGAGCCCTGGTCAGCGCCGGTGCGGCTCACCATCTCGGGTGACGAGCTGGGCCTGTATGCCGGCTGCAACCACCTCAGTGCCACGGTCACCCTCAGAGATCATCGCCTTTCGGCGGGCGACGGCATCGTGTCGACAGAGATCGGCTGCCCCGCCGAACTGGCCGCTCGGGACGCGTGGCTGGCCGCACTCGTGGACGACCGGGCCACCGTGCAACTCAAGGGGTCGACCGACGGGCCGATGCTCGCCTTCGACACCGACGCGGGGTGGATCGGCTTCATCCGCTAGCGGCCCGACGATCACCGATGAAATTCATCAGTGTCAGAGGGATCTGATGGACTCCTTGGGAGGGCGGCCGCGGTGAGGTGCGACGGCTCATGCAGTGGTGCGTGCTTGCAATGCGATGCGAGCAGTTCGGTTGTGCTGCAACTGAATTCGCGTGTGGATAACCCTTTGAGTGTCACCGAACAGGTGTACGATGAGAGGTATGACGGAGACGCCAACACTTGCAGGGCCTGAGGTTCAGGTCCGCTCCGTCGTGTCCTCTCTTTCGGATGTCAATCCTGAGGGTTTGACCGAGGCTCAGCGGGTCGCTGCGGTGTCTGCACTGGAGGCGTTGAAGGGTGCGGCGGCTGCTGCGCAGGCCCGGTTGACGGCTGCTGCGGTGGTGGATCGGGAGGCGCTCGGTGAGGACTCGCGCAGTGTGCGCGCCGACCTTGCGTTGGCTCGTCGGTGCTCCCCGGCGTTGGCGGATCAGCATGTCGGGGTGGCCAAGGCCCTCGTGGGCGAGATGCCCTTGACGATGGGCGCACTGGAGCGCGGCGAGATCAGCGAACGGCGGGCGATGATCGTGGTTCGGGAGACGGCGTGCCTGAGCGTTGAGCACCGGGCCGAGGTCGACCGCCGGCTGGCACCGACGATTGCCAATCTTGGGGACAAGGCGTTGGCTGGGGCGGCGCGGCGTGCCGGTGCGGCTTTGGATGCGGAGTCGTTGGCTGAACGGAATCGGCGTGCGGTGGCCAGTCGGCGGGTGAGTGTGCGGGCGGCTGCGGACGGCATGGCGTGGCTGTCGATCCTGGGTCCGATGAAAGAGATCATCGGTGCGCACGTCGCGCTGCTGGGTGAGGAAGGTCGACGCAACGTCATCGACCCCGACCTGCCCGCCGATGAATGGGAAGCTGCGGCAGCAGCTGCCCGTGCCGACACGCGAGGCAAGGGTGCATGGCTGGCCGACCGCGCCCTCGAGCTTTTGTCCGGGCGTGCGAAGGGTCAGCCGCAACAGGTTGAGGTCAGCCTCGTCATGACTGACCAGGTCCTGCTCCCCGCGGCCTTCGGTGGCAACGCCCCGGGTGATGATGTCGCCGTCATCCCCGGATGGGGTCCCATCCCCGGCGCCGAAGCCCGAGCCCACATCGCTGCCCTCCTCGACCACTCCGACACCGAACTGACGAACGGCGCCAACGGTGTGAACCGCGGTGGCGACAGTGGCGATGCTGGCGCATTCGGGTGGTTACGACGCTTGTTCACCGACCCCACCGGACGCGACCTTGTCGCCCTGGACTCGAAGCGTCGCCTGTTCCACGGTGGGCTGCGCCGCTTCCTTGAGCTGCGCGACCCCACCTGCCGCGTCCCATGGTGCGACGCCCCAGCGATCCAGGCCGACCACGTTCACGCCGTCCACGACGGCGGTGCCACGACCGGCGCCAACGCCGGCGGACTCTGCAAACGCCACAACTTGGTCAAGGAAGAGCCCGGGTGGCACATGAACGTCGAATCCACCGGGCTCGACGGAACCGGAACCCATCGCATACGCATCCAGACCCCAACCGGTCGGATCCACGACGCCACCGCACCACCAATCCTGGGCGAAGGCTGGTCGCCTCCGACAATCATCGGAGACGAATTCGAACCACCGCAGGACCCGTTCCCCGAGGGCTACCTCCCCGACGAGCTGCCACCCATCGAGTTGCTCCGCGCCCCCGACGAACCCATGCTCGACCCACCCGACGACTGGTTCGTGCAGGACGACGCGATGTGGGTCGCCTGAGCGCCGATCAGGCGAAGATGGACTCTTGGCGGAGGACGATGCGGGTCCACGACCCGAGGTAGAGCACGGCACCCGAGGAGAGGGTCAGCCCGGCCTCGATGGGGTCGTCGGGGATGTCGCCGATGGCCGCGCTGACATAGGTGCCGTTGGCCGAGCCGAGGTCCTCGACAACCCAACCCAGGTTGTGGCGGGTGAGCTGTGCGTGGCGGCGGCTCACCCCGGCGTCGAGGTCACAGTCGATGTGGGGCGCGACCGCCTTGACCTCACTGTGCCGGCCGATGAGGACCCGGCTCCCGCGCAAGGGGATCACCGTCGGCGGCCCCGGATCGGGGAGACGGTCAGGACTGCTCTGACACTCGTACCACTGCGGATCCACCCACACCTCAGCCAACCATGGCGCTGCGACGCCCTTGCGAACTCCCCCCAGAACTGACACGTCAGCGTCAGACGCGAGGTGCGGGGGGTGCCGGCGGAACGTCTCCGGGTGTGGTCGGGGCGATCGGCTGGGTGGGGTCGACCGGGGTCGTCGGGTCAACCGGTTCGGCGGGCGCTGCAGGGGTGGTCGACGCGGAAGGCGACGGGGCGGCATACGCGCTGGGCGGCGGGATCGTCGCCTCGCGCTGACCGAAGTCGACCTTGGGGGCCTCACGCTGCTCGCCGACGGCCTCGAAGTATTCGGCCGTCTTGATGCCGAAGATACCAGCAACGAAGTTGGTGGGGACCGTCTCGACCTTGGTGTTGAGGTCGCGCACGGTCGCGTTGTAGTAGCGGCGCGACGAGGCGATGCGGTCCTCGGTGCTCGTGAGCTCCTGCTGCAGGGCCATGAAGTTCTGGTTGGCCTTGAGGTCCGGGTAGGCCTCGGCAATGGCCAGGAGGCGTCCCAACGCCTGGCTGAGCATGTTCTCGCTCTCGGCCTGCTGGCCCGGCGACTGATTCGGCGCCATGGCGGCCGAGCGGGCCTTGATGACGTCCTCGAGGGTGCCGCGCTCGTGTGCCGCGTAGCCCTTGACCGTCTCCACCAGGTTGCCGATGAGGTCGTGCCGTCGGGTGAGCTCGACATCGATCTGGCGCCAGGCCTCCTCCACGAGGTTGCGCAGCTTGATGAGGCCGTTGTACATCGCGACGACGATGCCGACGAGCACCAGAAGGACGACGACAATGACAATGGTGGTGATCATGGGAACTCCCCTGTTGGTGACGTCTCGTTCGCGATCCTAGAGCCTGTGTGCCGTGTGGCCGGGGAAGCGTGAAGGGTCAGGCGCAGCGTCAGGCGAGGCCGAGGTCGGTCAGTCCGAAGGCGTGGCGGTACTCAAGGCCGGCGTCGGCGAACACCTTGTCCGCACCGGTGGCACGGTCGGCGATGGTGGCGACGCCGACGACGATCGCTCCGGCCTCCTGCGCGGCCTTCGCGGCATCGAGCGGCGAGGCACCGGTGGTGGACGTGTCCTCGACGATGAGCACGCGACGGCCCTCGATCGACGGGCCCTCGATGCGCTGCTGCAGCCCGTGCGCCTTGCCAGCCTTGCGGACGACGAACGCATCCAGACGCTCGCCAGCCGCGGCTGCGGCGTGGAGCATCGACGTGGCCACGGGGTCGGCGCCGAGGGTCAGTCCACCCACGGCGTCGAAGTCGAGATCGGCGGCGAGGTCACGCATGACACGGCCCACGAGCGGGCTGCCCTCACCGTCGAGCGTGATCCGGCGCAGGTCGACGTAGTAGTCGGCTTCCTTGCCGGAGGAGAGGGTGACGCGGCCGTGGACGATGGCCTTGTCCTTGATGATCTCGAGCAGGCGGGCGCGGTCGGCAGCAATGTCAGTCACGCCCCGAATCTACCCGGGGTCCATAGGCTGGCGGCATGCCCGTCGTCGACATCGCAGACAAGCTCGCACTCTTCTCCGACCACTGGTCACCCAAGGTCGTGGCGCGACTCAACGACTACGAGATCAAGCTGGTGAAGCTCAAGGGTGAGTTCGTCTGGCACACGCACGACGACACCGATGAGCTCTTCCTCGTCATCGCCGGCCACCTCACCATTCAGTTGCGAGATGGGGACGTCACCCTCGGGCCCGGTCAGTTGTATGTCGTGCCGCGATGTGTCGAGCACTGCCCCGTCACCGATGGTGACGTGAGCGCCATGCTCATCGAGCCCGCGGGCGTGGCCAACACCGGTAGCGCGGGCGGGGAGCGCACTGCGACGCAGGACACCACGCTGCTCGACTAGAGGCTGGCTCGCGCGAGGGCGGTGATGGCCGACCAGTCCGCTGCGCGGACGAGGGCGGGTGGAGTGAGCCACGAACCACCCACACACGGCACGTTCTCGATCGAGAGGTATGCCGGTGCGCTGGCTTGCGTGATCCCTCCCGTCGGGCAGACACGGACATCGCGAACCGGTGCCAGCAGGGCCTTAAGAAACGCAGGTCCACCCAGCGGCTCCGCCGGGAAGACCTTGACCTCGGTGAACCCGGCGTCCCTGAGCTCGAGGACTTCGCTCACGGAGCCCGCACCCGGCAGCACGGGGACATCGACCTCAGCGAGCGCGGCCCGCAGGGCCCGAGACGTCCCGGGCGTCACCACGAACTGGGCTCCGGCGGCGAGTGACGAGTCGAGCCCCGCCTGATCGAGGACGCTGCCGGCGCCGACGAGCATCTCGGGCACCTGGTCACGGATGGCCCGGATCGCGTCGGCCGCGCCTTCTGTCCGCAGCGTCACCTCGATGATCGAGATGCCGCCGACGATCAGCGCTCGAGCAATCTCCACGCCGGTCGCCCCGGGATCGACGTCGGGTGGCAGCTGCACCACCGGGATCACCGGCGAGACGTCCAGCGGCGACCCGCTCATCCGGCGACCACTTCGATATCGGGGCTTCCGAGGATCGTCGAGATCGCGGCGGCGGTGGCCGCGACCATCGACCCGAGCTGCTCGACCTCGGCCCCGGTGACGTCGAACGCCAACGACGACACCGACACGCCCCCAATCGGTTCGCCACGATGGTTGACCACGGCCGCACCGACGCACCGGGTGTGCGGCTCGTTCTCCTCGTCGTCCACGGCATACGCCCGCTTGCGCACCATGGCGAGGTGACGCAGCAGTGCGCTCACATCGGTCATCGTTCGTGTGGTGACGGCTGGAAGGCCTGTTCGCACTGCGAGCTGACGCACGTCGGCATCAGCCATCTGCGCGAGCACGGCCTTGCCAATTGCGGTGCAGTGCAACGGAAGCGTCATCCCGATGCGGGACTTCATCGAATACGCGCGGGTCCCCTCGTGCTTGTCGAGATAGACGAGCTGGTCCGCGTCGAGGACCGCGAAGTGCACCGTGCGACCACTTGCCTCGCAGAGCTGCCGCAGTTGCGGTCGCGCGAGGCGGGCGAGGTCGTCGGTGCCGGTCGACCGTGATGGCAACGAGAGGAGGCGCGCGCCCATCGCGTAGGTGCGCCCCTCCTCCTCACGCGCCCACCCCACCGCCACGAGTTCCTGCAGGATCCGGTGCACGGTCGAGACAGGCAGGCTCGTGTGGCGCGCGATGTCGCTGAGGCGGCGCTCGTGTGCCAACGCCTCCACCACGGCAATGGCCTTCTGCAACGCGGACAGCTGCGTCATCGCGCCATCCATCCGCCGTCGACCGTCAGGACGTGACCATGAACGTAGGCCGCAGCAGGGCTGGCGAGATAGACGACGGCGGGCGCGATGTCGCCGGGAGTCGCCCACCGTCCCGCCGGGATGCGCGCCGAGATCGACTCGAAGCGCTCCTCGTCGGCCCTCAGTGCTTCGGTGTTGTTGGTCTCGACGTAGCCCGGGGCAACCGCATTGACGCGCACACCCGAGGCGGCCCATTCGTTCGCGAACGCCTTGGTGAGACCAGCGACGGCATGCTTCGTCGCGGCATACCCCGGGACGTTGACCCCACCCTGGAAGGTGAGGAGCGACGCGATCGTGACCACGGCGCCATCGCCACGCGACACCATCGCGGCACCGAGGGTCTGGGTGAGGATCCACACCGAGTCAAGGTTGACGACGCGCACGAAATCCCAGTCCTCGAGTGACATCTGTGCGGCAGGTGTCCGCCGGATCGTGCCGGCGTTGTTGACGAGGATGTCGATCTGGTGCTCAGCGGCCACGCGGGTGGCCAGGGCCTGCACGGCGTCGCGATCAGCGAAGTCGGCAGCAACGCCAAAAGCCCTGCGCCCCAACGCTTCCACCTCTGCCGCGACCTCATCACAGTCGCCCTCGGATCTCCCCCACAGCACGACGTCCGCGCCCGCAGAGGCCAGGGCGAGGGCGCAGGCCCGACCGATGCCGGTGCGGGCACCCGTGACGAGAGCCGTCTTCCCGGCGAGCCCGAAATGCTGCTGAAGCCAGCTCGAGCCGGCTGCCTCGGAAATCATCGCAGGTCCGTCATCGCCACCGGGTCCATGTCGTCGTAGGCGAGGTTCTCACCGGCGGTCGACCAGACGAACTTGTACGACGAGGTTCCCGCGCCGAAGTGGACCGACCACGGCGGCGAGATGATCGCCTGTCGGTCCGCAACGACCATGCTCTTGGTCTGCCCAGGCTGACCGGCGATGTGGATGACCCGCTCACCCTCGGGGAGCCCGAAGTAGAGGTAGCACTCGGTCCGTCGGTCGTGGGTGTGGCAGGGCATGGTGTTCCAGACGTTGCCCGGCTCGATCGTCGTGATGCCGAGAGCGAGCTCGCACGACGCGACGCCCTGGTCGTGGACGTACTTGCGCAGGGTGCGCCGGCTGGCCTTCTCTTCGTCGCCGATCTCGACCGCCTGCGAGTCGGCCTTGCGGATGAGGGTCGAGGGGTGTGCGAGGTGCGCCGGGGCACTCACGAGATAGAACGCCGCGTCGCCGGAAAGCGTGACCTGCCCACTGCCAGAACCGATGTAGACGATGTCCTCGGCCTCCACGGCATACGTCTCACCACCATCGACGGCCACCGAACCTGAGCCGTCGAGACACACGACGCCGAGCTCCCGGCGGTCGGTGAGCGTCCCCTTGGAACGGATCTCGTGCGGAGCCTCGAGGACGAGTGAGCCGCTGCCCGGGAGCGCACCGCCGAGGAGGATTCGGTCGCTCTGGCTGAGCATCCAGCGGACCTCGCCATCGACGAACAGCCCCTCCACGAGGAAGCGCTCACGCATCTCGTCGGGGGTGAGTCGGACGAATTCCGCCGGGTGGGTGGCGATGCGGACGTCGGTCATGAGCGCTCCTGTTTTCGTGGATTCTTCCCGTCCAGCGGAAATGACTTCCCTTGACGCTGAATATGGAACCACTATGCACCAACGGCAACGTCGCCGCCAGAGCCCTCCGGCGGACGGCCCGCGCACAGCACAGGAGACACCCGATGCGTTCGACCCTCATCACCGGCCTGGCGGCAGTGAGCATCGCCGCCCTCGCGGCCTGCGCCCCCGGCAGCACTGAATCCGACTCCCCCGGCGCGGCAGGCCCCACTGCCTCCGGCTCAGTCGACCTCAGCACGTTCAAGGGCAAGACGATCACCTACCTCTACTTCACCGACGGTCCCGACGAAGCCGCGACCCGAGGTCTGCTCAAGGAATTCGAGACCAAGTCCGGCGGCAAGGTGGACCTGCAGATCGTCCCGTTTGCCGACCTCCAGCAGTCGCTGCAGGCACGCCTCTCAGGCGGCAACGCCCCTGACGTCGCACGCCTAGCCGACCTCGCGCCCTTCCGCGGCGACCTCATGGACCTCTCCGGAGTCGTCGGCAAGGACTACGCCAACGAGTTCCTTGCCGGCCCTGCGGCGGCGGTCAAGGACGGCGACAAGATCGTCGCGGTCCCCAACGACCTCACGATGAACGGTCCGTTCGTCAACGTCGACCTCTTCAAGAAGGCCGGTGTCCCCATCCCCACTAAGTGGAACTGGGACGAGATGGTCGCGGCGGCCAAGAAGGTCCAGACCGCCAACAAGACCGAGGCCGGCATCGCGATCGACAAGTCCGGACACCGCCTCTCGACGATCCTCAGCCAGTACGGCACGACGATGGTCGGCAAGGACATGACCAACACCCTCGACGAGGCCAAGGCGACCAAGGCGATCGACAGCCTGCTCACCCTCATCAAGGACGGCACGATCCCCAAGGACTTCTGGATCGAGTCCGGCAGCAAGTACAAGGGCGCCAACGAGATCTTCCTCGCGCAGCAGGCCCCGATCTACATCTCCGGCAACTGGCAGGTCGCCCAGTTCGACAAAACGGCGAAGTTCGGCTGGCAGGCCGTACCCAACGCCTGTTCCGAGCGTTGCGGCGGCTTCCCCGGCGGCAAGTACACCGTCGGTCTGAGCCAGTCCAAGGAGCCGCAGATGGCGGCCGCGCTCGTCCAGTTCCTCAACTCCAAGGAGTCGCAGGCCACGATGGACGCCGAGTCGATGTGGCTGCCGACCCGCAACGACCTCATCGAGTCCAAGGGCGTGACCTACCCGACGCGTCAGGCCGACATGGAGGTGTTCGCGGCAGACGTCGCCGAGACCCCCGCGGACACGTTCGACGCCGTGGCCTCGCCGGCCTTCGGCCCCTCCGCGACGGTGCTCGTCGAGGAGTTCGCCAAGGCCGTGGCCGGGCAGCAGGACGCTGCCACGACCGCCAAGAACCTGAAGGCGGGGATCGACAAGGTCATCGCCGAGAGCAAGTGAGCACGGCCACCGCGGAGGGTGGGGCGTCACCCGGCCCCACCCGCATGCGGTCCAGGTCTCGCTGGGCGCCCTATCTCTTCGTCGCCCCCAACATGATCGTCTTCGCGATCTTCACAATCTATCCGGCGATCAACGGCTTCAACATCTCCTTCTTCGACAGCCGCAACGGTCGGACGTTCGAGCCCGTCGGCACCGGGAACTACAAGCAGATCCTCGGTGACGCCGAGTTCTGGGGAGTGGTCCGCCACACCGCGATCTTCGTCATCGCCTTCGTCGTGGTGACGATGGTGCTGTCGACCGCTCTGGCTCTCATGCTCAACGCCCAGCAACGCGGTCGCGGAGTCCTGCGGGCGGCATACTTCCTGCCTGTCCTGCTCTCCCCCGTCGTCGTCGGCCTCATCTGGGGCTGGGCGCTCGAGCGCAGGGTCGGGCTCGTCAACACCATCACTGACGCGATCGGTCTCGGCCAGCCAGGCTGGCTCATCGACCCCACCCTCGCCATGACGTGCACCGTGCTTGTCGGGGTCTGGACCCACCTCGGCTTCTATGCGCTGATCCTGCTGTCCGGACTGCAGGGCATCGACGGCAACGTCTATGAAGCAGCGACGCTCGACGGGGCCGGCACCGGGCAGACGATCCGCCTCATCACCCTGCCGCTGCTGCGACCCACGATGCTCGTCGTCCTCATCCTGTCGACGATCGCCGGGTTCCAGGCCTTCGACTTCATCTACACGCTCACCGGTGGTGGGCCCACGGGGTCAACGACCCTCATCGTCCAATACATCTACGAACAGGCCTTCGAGTCGCCGATCCGCTACGGACTGGCGAGTGCTGCCGGCGTCATCCTCTTCATCACGATCTTCGGGATCACGCTGCTCAACTACCTGCTCGGCCGACGTCAGGAGGCGGTGTGAGCACCGCGACCGAGACCGCATCCACGACGCCGACCCCTGTCCGCACAGGAGTCCGCAGCGCACCCAGCACGGGCACGATCATCCGCACGACCCTGCTCATCACGGGCGCGATCATCATGCTCATCCCGGTGGCCTG
This sequence comes from Knoellia sp. S7-12, assembly GCF_040518285.1. Taxonomy (GTDB): domain Bacteria; phylum Actinomycetota; class Actinomycetes; order Actinomycetales; family Dermatophilaceae; genus Knoellia. The sequence goes on from NZ_CP155449.1 coordinate 3,675,207, forward strand.
GGCCGTGTTGTCGTCCTTCAAGGACACCTCCGAGCTGGCGCAGCGTCCGCCGACGATCATCCCCAGGGACCCGACGTTCGCGAACTACACCGAGGCACTCACGAGCTTCAACTTCCTCACGTACTTCAAGAACAGCGTCATCGTCACCGTCGCTGCGACTGCCCTCACCCTGTTCATCAACTCGATGGCGGCGTTTGCACTCTCCAAGTACAACTTCCGAGGACGCAACGCGCTCTTCCTCCTCACCCTCGCCACGATCATGATCCCGTTGCAGGTCATCCTGCTGCCGGTCTACCAGGTCGTCGCGAACCTCGGTCTCGTCAACAGCCTCTGGGGTCTCATCATCCCGCCGGCCGCGACGCCGACCGGTGTGTTCCTCCTGCGGCAATACATGCTGACGATCCCCGACGACCTCATCGAGGCGGCCCGGATCGACGGCGCCTCGGAGTGGCGGATCTTCTGGCGGATCATGATGCCGCTGTGTCGTCCGGCCCTTGCGGTCGTCGCGATCTTCTCGATCATCTGGCGCTGGAACGACTTCCTCTGGCCGCTGATCATCGCCCAGGACGAGAGCGTCTACACGCTGCCCGTCGCCCTGGCCCGCTTCAACGGTCAGCAGGTCGTGCCGTTCAACCTCGTGCTCGCCATGTCGGTGCTGACGATCCTTCCCGTCGTCATCATCTTCCTCGTGCTCCAGCGCCACATCCTCACCGGAATCGCCCAGACGGGACTCAAGTGACTCGCACCATCCACCGCCTCGGACCCGATGGCGTGATCCTCGACTGGCTCGTCGGACCCGTGTGGGAGGCGCCGTGCACGAGCCTCGATGACGTCGTGTCGCCCGACGGTTCGCCGTGGGACGAGGACGGCCGACCCGGTCGGTGGAGACTCACGAACGGCCCGGACGTCGCTGTCGTCAAGGACGCCCTGTATGCCGTCCGCTCCCCTGCCGTGCCGCCGTCACCTCCGACCCTGGACGGGGCCGAAGGGGTTGGCTTCACGTGGCCCTCACCGTTCGTGCCCGGCGAGGAACTGGCTGGGACCTGGGAACGACACCGGACGGCATACGACGGAGTCATCGAGCGGAGCACATTCCGCTACACCCCGACCGAGCGCGCGTTCGTGGCGGCGACCCGGCTCGAGGTCGACCAGCCCGAGGTGCGTCGCCTGATCGTGCAGAGCACCGGCCCGCTGCGGGTGTGGCTGCGCGGTGAGCTCGTGCTCGACCACACGGAATTCGGCTACATGCAGCCGTGGACTCAGGTCGTCGAGACCCTCCTGCCCTCGGGGACGAGCGACCTCGTGATTGCGTCCTGGAACGTGGCCCTGCGCGAAGTGCGTCAGACCGTCTCGGTCCGGGTCGATGGGCTGCCCCTGCGCGTCGTCATCCCTTCCGACGGCGCGGACGAGCACCGCGACAGCGTCGGAGAGGGACTCCTCGATGCCGTGACGGTGCGGCAGTGGGAGACGACCGATGGCGTCGCAACGCTGCACGGGCCGCCCGGACTTCGCGTGCGGGTCGACGTCGGCGAGCACACGGTCCCGGCGATCACCTTCGACGACAACGGTGCTGCCGACGTCCCGCTCGTCGCCGCCGACGCCGACAGCTCGCAGGCCTCGATGCTCGGCACGGGCGAGGTCACGCTCACTGTGCGGATCGACGACGACGTATGCCGTTCGCGACGAGACCTGCTCGTCGGTCACCTTCCGTGGCAGCAGCGACACGAACCCGAGGGGTCGCCCGGGGTCTGGCGCACGGAGCTGCTCGAGCACGTGCGCGGACGCAGCGGCTCGGCTCGAGCCCTCGCCCGCCACACACTCGCGCCCGACGACGGTGCTGTTGCCGTCCTCCCCGAGGACCTGGTCGCCGCGCTCGGCTTCATCACGAGCCGGTCGGACTGTGCTGACTTCGAAGCTGTGGGACTCATGCTCCTGTGGCACCGGGTGCCCGAAGCGCAGTGGGATCCGTCAGCGCGCGCCTCGGTTCGCGAGGCCCTGCTCGACTTCAAGTACTGGATCGACCAACCCGGCAATGACGCCATGTGCTATTTCACCGAGAACCACCAGATGGTGTGGCACACCGCCGAAACCCTTGTGGGAGAGGCGTTCTCGGAAGAGAAGTTCAGCAACACCGGCTGGACCGGCGCCGAGCACGCCGACCACGGTCGCGAGCGGGCTCGGGCCTGGATCGACCGCAAGCTCACCTCCGGGTTCAGCGAGTTCGACTCCAACGCCTACCTGGCCATCGATGCGCTCGCCCTCGTCGCGCTCGTCGACCATGCCGCCGACGAGGACCTGCGACGTCGCGCCGAAGCCCTCCTCGACAAGATCCTGCTCACCCTGGCCAGCAACTCGTGGCGAGGGAACCACGGGTCGGCCCACGGCCGCAGCTACACCCCCACCCTCCGGGCCTCCTGTCTCGAGGAGACCGCGTCGATCATGTGGCTCTTCTGGGGAATGGGCGCCCTCAACGAGGCGACGCTGCCGGCCACCGCCCTGGCGACGAGCACGGCATACGTTCTCCCCGAGGCGATCCGGGCGATCGCTTCCGAACCCGAAAACGAGTGGACCGGCACCCAGCACTACCGCGGCGAATATGCGATGGAGCGCGACCTGCTCACGCGCAGCTATGCCTCGACGGTCGTTGTCCGTCGCGGTCCAGGCGGGATGGTGTCGTCGGTGCAGGACTACCGCGTGGGTCTGCCCGGTCTGCAGGAGCACATCTGGGGCATCACCCTCCCCGGCTCGCTGCAGGTGTGGGCGACGAACCCTGCTGCGGCAAACCACGGCTCGCACACCCGGCCGAGCGGCTGGGTCGGGCACCGGGTCCTCCCTCGCGTCCGTCAGCACGATCGCACCGTCATCGCGCTGCACCGTGGGGACGAGCTCGCAGAGCGGGTGCATCTGTGGTTCCCCGCAGCCCGCTTCGACGAGTGGCAGGAGCAGGGCGACTGGCTCGTCGGACGCAAGGCCGACGGGCTCGTCGCGGTCGCTTCACCCGGCGGGTTCGCCCCGACGACGTCGGGTGACGAGGCGTGGCAGCGCTGGGTCCCCCGCGAGGCTCCGCTGCTCGTCGCGGTGCACGCCCACACGGGCAAGTTCGCCGGACTCAACGAGTTCGTCTCGTCGCTGCCCGACCTCACCTGGCGGATCGAGGACAGTGGCGTGCTGGTGCAACCCAGCAGCTCGCCCACGCTCGAGCTCGCCTGGACCGGTCCGTTCCTCGTCGACGACCGGCCTGTCGACGTGGAGGCCGGGCTCCCCGTCGTTGCGCCCCACATCGCGAACCCGGCCACGACAGTGGCGGCCGCGACCGACCGCGTGCGCGTCGTCTGGGGTGACGAGCGGCTCGAGATCGACCCCGTTGCCGGACGACGCCTGACTCCTGCGAGCGGCATTGACGGTGGATCACATGGCGGCTGACGACACGGACAACGCCCGCCTGGCGGCCCCGCCCCGACCGGCATGGGCGGTCGAGGCGACGACTCCCCTCAATCTCCACCGGGTGGCGCACGAGGTCGCGGCAGCCACGTGGCGACTCGGGCTGCGCCGATGGTTCTGGGGGGAGGGTGTCTGCCTCCTTGGGCTCGTCCGCGCTGCCGAGGCCTTCCACGATCCCGTGCCCCCGGCGGTGCTCGACTGGTATGACACCCACCTCGCCGACCCTTCGGCCGACCCCACCGCACTCCTCGACCACGTCAACGAGGTTGCCCCCGGCGCAGCGGCAGTCCACCTGATCACGCACGCCGAACGGACGGCATACCTGCCCGCCCTGGATCGCCTCGAGAAGTGGACCCGTCGGCCCGAGGTGACCCGCGACGCCACCGGCGCGATCGAGCACTGGCCGGGTGGGGTGTGGGCCGACACGATGGTCATGGTCGGAGCGTTCCTCCTGCGTCTCGGCGAGCAGCGCCGCGACGGTGACCTCGTCGCCGAGGGCGTGGCACAGGTGCTCGCCCACGCCGAGGTGCTGCAGGCCGACAACGGCCTCTTTGTCCACGGATCACACCACGGTCAGGCCATCCCCTGCCACTGGGGACGGGCCAACGCGTGGGCTGCCCTGGCCCTGGTGGAGGCTCTCGAGGTCGACCGTGACCTCGTCGACCCCGACTCGCGCGATGAGCTCAGGCGTCGACTGGACGAACAGCTGTCGGCGTTGGCCCGCGTCCAGCCTGAGCACGGGATCTGGGACGTCCTCGTGGACGGACACCCCGAGACCGCGGGGATCATCGAGTCCTCGGCCGCAGCGGGGATCGCGGCCGCGATGCTCCGCTCGGTTCCGCTGCTTGGCACCGACCGCTATGCCGCGCCGGGTTGGCTCGCGCTGCGCGGCGTCGTCGGACAGGTCGACGACGGGGTGCTCACCAGGGTCAGCGCCGGGACCGTTCTCCAGCTGATTCCCTTTGGCTACAGCGTGATTCGCGACGACCGACCCCAGCCCTGGGGCCAAGGGCTCCTCCTGCTCGCCCTCGCCGCAGCGGGCGACGCGCTGGCCCGTGGAGAGTCCGTGCGATGACTCCTCCGACGATCCTGTGCTGTGGTGAGCCGCTCGTCGTGCTGACGCCACACTGTGGCGAGGACCTTGTCACGGCTCATGAGCTGTCGATCGGGGTGGCTGGCGCCGAGCTCAACGTCGCGCTCCACCTCGCCCGGCTCGGTCTGGATGTGCGCTTCGCCGGTGCGCTGGGGGCGGATCCGTTCGGCGAGCGCATCCGCAGCGCCTTCGTCGCCGAGGGGGTCGATGACCGTGCACTGCACGCAGTGGAGGATCGGCCCACTGGCGTCTACTTCAAGCAAACTGCTGGCGAGGCTGGCGACGGCAGCAGCGTGCACTACTACCGCGACGGTTCGGCCGCTGCCGGCGCCTGGCCGCTCACGACCGAGGACCTTGCCTCGGTCGGGCACGTCCATGTCACCGGCGTGGCGGCAGCAGTGTCGGATGACTTCCTCGCGCGGCTTGAGTCGCTGACCTCTCCTGAGCGGACCTGGACGGTCTCGTTCGATGTCAACCATCGCCCTGCCCTTTGGCCGTCCGGTTCGGCGGGCGAGGTTCTGCTCAGGATCGCGCGCCGCTGCGACATCGTGCTGGTCGGGCTGGACGAGGCCACAGAGGTGTGGGGAGCGCAGACGCCTGACGCGATCCGCAAGCTCCTGCCCGACGTTGGCGAGATCGTCGTCAAGGACGGTGCCCACCCGGCGTCGGTCTGGGTTGACGGGGCGTGGTCGACGAGCGAGCCCGTGCCGGTGATCGTCGTGGAACTGGTCGGCGCCGGCGATGCCTTCGCCGCGGCATACCTCGCCTCACGACTGTTGGGGCACGGTCCGGGAGCGTCGATGCAGGCCGGCCACGTCCTCGCCGCGCACGTCATCTCGGAGACGGGTGACCAGGGTTCGGCGGACGCCGAGGCCTACGCCCAGATCCGAGAGATCCTTGGCTGAGCCGACTTCGTCAGGCCGGGCTGGGGCGGTGGGCTCCGCGCGACTGCCGACGGACGAGCGGGCGCGGGAGGATCCGCAGGGCCGTGACGATCGCCTTGTACCGGCGGCCCGGCACGGACACGACCTTGCCCTTGCCGACGTCGGCGAGGGCATCGCGGACGAGTCGCGGCGCGTCGAGCCACATGAACTCGGGCATCTTGGACATGTCGACGTCGGCGCGCTGGTGGAACTCCGTGTGGGTGAAGCCGGGGCAGAGCGCCGTCACCGTCACTCCGCTCCCGGCGAGCTCTGCCGCCAGCCCCTCGCTGAAGACGGTCACGAACGACTTGTTGGCGCTGTAGGGGCCGGCCGCCATGAACGACGCCACGGACGACACGTTGACGATCGCGCCGCGATCCCGCACCCGCATGGCCTTCCCCGCGGCGTGGGAGAGCACGAGCACCGCCCGAGTGAGGACATCGAACACGGCCTCTTCGGCGGCGACGTCGTTGTCGAGAAACCGCTTCTTGAGGGAGTAGCCGGCGTTGTTGACGAGGATGTCCACGGGCCTGTCAGTGGACGCGACCCGGTCGGCCACCTTCCCCAGTTGGTCCCGGGCGCTGAGGTCGGCGCCGAGCACCTCCACGTCCACGCCGTGAGCAGTTCTCAACTCCTCGGCCAAGGCCTCGAGACGCGCCACGTCGCGGGCGACGAGGACGAGGTCGTCGCCACGGGCGGCGAGCTGAAGGGCGAATTCGCGGCCGATGCCGGCGGTGGCGCCGGTGACAAGTGCGGTGGTCATGTCACAGACCTTAAGCACTGCGCCTACCCGTGGGTAGGGTGAGGTGGTGCGCATCGCCACCTGGAACGTCAACTCCATCCGCTCACGCATCGACCGTGTCGAGGCGTGGCTGCAACGCACCGACGTCGACGTCCTGGCAATCCAGGAGACGAAGTGCCGCGAGGACCAGTTCCCGCATGATCGCTTCGAAGCCATGGGGTATGCCGTGGCGCACCACGGTCTGAGCCAGTGGAACGGCGTCGCGATCGTGTCCCGTGTGGGTCTCGACGACGTGAGCCACGGCTTCCCGGACCCACCCCACTGGGGTGAGCCAGCCGTTGCGGAGGCGCGCGCGATCGGCGCCACGTGCAACGGCATCCGCCTCTGGTCGCTCTATGTCCCCAACGGGCGCGCCCTCGATGACCCCCACATGCACTACAAGCTGGCCTGGCTCGAGCAACTCCGCGTCCACACCGCCGCCTGGGCCGCTGAGGGCACGCCGTTCGCCCTCATGGGTGACTGGAACATCGCACCGCAGGACGAGGACGTCTGGTCGATGGAGTACTACCTCGACAAGAGCCACGTCAGCCCGCCCGAGCGCGCCGCCTTCCAAGCCGTGCTCGACGCCGGCGTCAGCGACGTCGTCCGTCCCCACACGTCGGAGCCGGGCACCTTCACCTACTGGGACTACCAGCGCCTCGCCTTCCAGAAGCGGCGCGGCATGCGGATCGACTTCATCCTCGCCTCGGACCCGCTCGCCCAGCGGGTGCGCGGCGCAGCGATCGACCGCGAGGAACGCAAGGGCAAGGGCGCGAGTGATCATGCTCCCGTCGTCATCGAGGTGGAGAACGCATGAGTAGCACGACCCTGACCAGACGCACCCTGTCGATCCCGGCCGCGAACGGCGGGAACCTCTCGGCAACCGAGTTCCTCCCGGCAACCACGCCGGACCCGGACGCACCTACCGTCGTGCTGGCCCACGGCTGGACCCTCGCACGCGAGAGCTGGGAGCCGCTCGTGCGAGAACTCCAGTCGCACAGGGCTGTTCGCGTCATCACCTATGACCAGCGCGGGCATGGACGCTCCACCTGGGGTTCGGTCAAGGCCCAGCCGATCAAGGCACTGGCCGACGACCTCGCCACCGTCATCGCGGCAACAGCACCCGCCGGGACACTCGTGCTCGGCGGCCACTCCATGGGTGGCATGACGATCCTGGCGTACGCCGGCGCGCACAGTTCCGATTTCCGTGAGCGTGTCCGTGGGGTGGCCCTCATCTCGACGACGGCCTCGATCGACGGCCGCCCGGAGGTCCGGGGCGAGGCTCTCGCGATGTCGATTGCGGCGCGAGTTCCGTTGCTGCGCACTGGATTCTTCGTCCCCGGTCGGGTCCTGCGCGACCTCAACTTCGGCGAGAGCCCCGACAAGGGCAGCGTCCGCGACACCACGCGTCTCATGGGCAGGACGTCACTCGCGACGACGGGTCGCTACTTCGCCTCGATCCGCGACCACGACGAGACCGAGGCGCTGGCCGAGTTCGCGCAGATCCCCACGCACATCCTCGTCGGGACCGAGGACCGGCTGACCCCGGTCCGGTGGGCACGCAGTCTGCACGACGGCATACCCGGCTCGCAGTTGACGGTCCTGCCCGGCAAGGGACACATGCTCACGCACGAGGCGACCGACGTCGTGGCCGACGCAATCATCGGGCTGGTCGACCAGCGCTGACTCAGCCGAGCGTGAGGGCCTCGCCCGCACCGAATGTGTTGAGCAGGACGTTGACCGCACCGATCGCGCCGTTGGGACCGGTCCAGAACTGCGCCGCCCGCGGGTCAAGGGCGACGACCGAGCCGTCACCGACGACCGTCGCAGCAGCACCGGGTGCAATCCGCACCGCCGTGTCTTCACTGACGCCCCAGGCGATCTGCGTCGGCTCGAGCTGGCCCACGTCATAGAGCTTGCCCCAGCGATAGTCCAGGGTGAGCGACGGGACGAGCGAGCCTGTCACGAGGCCGAGTCCGCGCTGCCACGCACCATCGCCGGTGCGGAAGTTGGCGATGCCCTCGTCCTCGTAGTTCATCGCTGTCGGGTCCGCCTTCGTCGAGAACCAGGTGCCGAGGCCAGCAGTGAGGTGACGGTCGGCAAGGACGACCGGTGCCGTGAGCACCGCCGAACGCACCATGTCGGCGAACGCCACATCGGCGAGCGCCGTCGCAACACTCGCCGGGGTCTCACCGACGAGGACGACGCCGGCCGCCCCGTCCACGGCCACCGGCGACTTCTTGCCCTGCTCGACCACCTCGGTGCCGCCGGTCCAGCCGGCCGCCTTGAGCGCGTCGGTGTAGGCCCTGACCGCCTTCTTGTCCTTGGACGAGGCCGCCAGCACGACGATCCGTGCCTGCGCTCCCCCGGCCACGGCCGCCTTGGCGTCCGTGACGACCTGACTCACGACGGTGGTCGAGTCACCGCCCACGACGTCACCGCCGAGATGGACCGTGCCCGTCGCCCCGGGGACGGTCGGACCGGTCGCTGCGGTCGGGGTCGGGGTGGCCACGGGGGCTCCCGCGCGGGTCACCGTCCGCGTAGCGAGGTTGTATGCCGTGGGTCCACCGTCGTCCGGGGGCAGCAGGTGCGTGACGACGTTGCGGGTCGAGAGCACCTTGTTGGGGCCGACCCAGGCGATCGGGGACGACAGCGACTCGAGGTCGAGGACTGCGGCGGAGGTGGCGCCGAAAGTCTCGGACAGGGTCGTGTCAGCGGTGTTGTGGATGCCGGTGGCGTAGTCGACCCCGACGCCGACCTTGCTCACGCCGCCGAAGCGCGCGTCCGAGGTCGCGAGCGTCGACAGCAACCGTCCGAAGCGCCCGCGCTGATAGAAGTGCTGGTCATAGATCGCCCGGTCAGAGCCGAAGCTCAGGCCCCGCTCGCGGTCGGCGTCGTCGCCCCACCAGATGATCGAGCTCCCCTGTCGCAGGCCGTCCCACGGTCCGAGGTCGCCGACGTAGCCGTTGATCATCGTGCGCGACTCGACTGCCGCTCCGGCGCTCGTGCCGCCCACGGCAGCTCCTCGCTCGAACGCTGCCGCCATCGCCGTCTCGGCCGGCGAGTCCGCGAGGATCGACATCGCCAGGCCCTGGTCGCCTCCGAGGATGAAGAAGCCATCTGTCTGGTCGGTGATCATCGCCGAGTTGGCGGGGTCGTCGGCGTCAGCCCTGGTGAGCAGCGGCGCGAGAACGGTGGTGCACCCGATGAACGGATTGGTGACAACGGCGTCGCAGGCCGCGTCGACCTCGTCGGTGCGCTGCTGCGCGAGGACGAGGTTCTCCTCGCGATCGGCGGGGGCGTCACCGTAGGACGAGGGGACCACGACGATGTCGACGGTCGGACCGGTCGCCCCGTTGGCCGCCGCACGGCCGAAGCCCTGCAACGTCTCGAGCGTGTAGCCACCACCGATGGGCGTCATGGCCGTCGGGTCGGCAGCACGGGCCGCCCCACCCCCGAGTCCGACACCGCACACGGCGACGGTCGAGAGGGCAAGGACACGGGCCGCGCGTGAGCGCGAGGTCGAAGGCATGGACCCAACCTAGGCCGGGCCGCGAAGTTACGCGCGGGTAGCGCGGTCCCCAGCGGAGGGATCGGGAAATCTCCGGTTGAGGGAGAACAACCGACCGAGGACGGGCATGAGGACGATGTTCAAACCGTGGAGGATGCCGATGATGAGCAGGATCCCGCCGATCCGGGACAGCTCGTAGGTGACCTGCCCGGCCGTGACGTTGGTGATCGGCGTGACATCGGCCCAGTCCCGGTCGGGTGCCACCTTCACCGAGAACAGGATGTAGGCGGTGAAGATCAGGTAGTAGACGATGTCGGTGAGGACGATGTAGCTCTTGCCGGTCTGCGGGTTGTCGTGGAAGACGTCCGCCGCATAGGCCCGACCGAACCTCTTGATGAAGGGTCCGAGCCACAGCGCGATGGCAGCGAGGACCAGATTGGTGGCAACTTCGAGAATCCACCAGGGCATGGCGAGGGCTCCGTTCACTCGGGGGGTCAGGGTGAGGACGGCCGTGATGGCCAGGACGAGGGCGAGCAGTCCCACGAGGGACCACCGCAGCATCGAGCGTCGCCGCACGCGATCCGCCTCGATGCTGTCGACGACCCGTTCGAACAGGTCCGAAGACGGCTCAATCGGATAGTCCGTCAAGGCGCGGGCGAGTCGGTATTCGAGGTCGCTCATCGGTTCCTCTCCAGGGTCTGGGCGAGGCTGGCGAGCCCGCGTTGCAAATGGGTCTTGACGGTGTTCGTCGACAGGCCGAGGGTCATGGCGATGTCCGCAATGGACAGATCAAGGTAGTAGCGGAGCGTGACGCAGTCCCGCTGTCGGCGCGGCAAGGTGCGCAGCGCTTCGATGACTTCCTGTCGCTCCGCCCGGGTCGTCGCGTCCTCCTCTGCTGATGGCGAGTCCGGCATGGCCGAGGGCCGGTGCCGCAGCGAGACCAGACCGCGACGGTTGTGATCGCGCGCCAGGTTGATGACGATCGAGCGGAGGTATGCCGCCGCGTTGCCACGTTGTCGGATCCGTCCCGCTGAGCGCGAGAGTCGGATGAACGCCTCCTGCACCAGATCCTCGGCCGCGGTGCGGTCGTCGAGATAGAAGCGGGCCAGTCGGGTGAGCGACGCCGCTTCCACGGCAAACAGCCCGAGGACGTCGGGGCTCGCCCCGATGTCGATCGGCTCGAGGACGGGCTCGGCAACGGTCTCCATCGCTCTGACAGACGTCCCAACAGTGGGTTTCGGGTGACCCCAAAACCCATGTATTTCAGGGGCGTTCGCGCTGTCACCCGACGGCGCTGGAGGTGCGTCTGCATGGGTGTCGGCGCTTCGTCGACCTCGGCGAAAGGACACCCGATGCTCACCTCCTCGCACACCCGAACTGCTGTTGCTGCTACCGCGATCGTCCTCCTGACAGCCGCCCCCGCGCTGGCGCTTGGCGGTCCTCTCATCCGCACGGCCGGACTTCTCAGCGACCTTGCCCCGGCGGCTGCGGGCCCGTTCGACGGCGCCCGTGCCCGGGTCCAGATCGTCGAGTCGGCGCAAGCCAGCCACACCGTCCTCACGGTCAAGGGCATCGGCGCGGCCGCAGAGGGCCAGACCTTCGGCGCCCACCTCCACGACGGCCCCTGCGTCGCTGGAGACGGCGCAGCTGCCATGGGGCACTACAACTCCCACGTGCATGGCGAGATCACCCCGGCCGAGATCAGCGACCGCACCGAGATCTGGCTCGACTTCACGGTCCTGGACGGCGCGGGGACCGGCACGGCCAGCGTTCCGTTCGTCCCAGAGAGTGGCTCCCGGTCAGTCGTCGTCCATGCGATGCCAACCAACGCCCTGACTGGTGGTGCCGGGCCGCGACTGGCCTGCCTCACCGTGTTGTGGCGATGACCGCCTTCCTGCGGCACCTCGGTGCCGGTCTCGCCCTCGGGGCGCTGACCGGCGCCGTCGCTCGAGGTTTCATGCGTCTGCTGACGGCTGACCCGGAGTTCACGTGGACGGGGACGGGCTTCATCGTCGGACTCTTCACGGTCGCCGGACTGTCGCTGGCAGCGGCGTATGACCTCAAGCTGCGGCATCGTTCCCAGTGGTGGAAGCTGCTCGCCCTCCCGTCCGCCCTGCTTGCAACGGGTGCAGGGATGCTGCTGATCCCCGGCATCCTCGGGACGGCGCTGGTCATGTCCGGGCGCAAGTGGCTTCGGGTCATGGGACTTCTCGTCCTGACGGCCTTCCTCGCGGCGTTCCAGCCGTTGCTCGGTCAGTCAGGGGAACCGTTCACGGCACGGACAGCGGCCGGGATCGTGGTCATGCTCGGATGTTGTGCCGCCGTCGCGGCCGGACTTCGAGCAGCTCTCATCGGCTGGTCCCGGGACGACCGGTCAGGGACGCCGGCGGGTGAGGCCGAGAGTGATCGACGATACGGCGCCGACCGCGGCGGCGATCGCGGCTCCACGGAAGACCCACTCGACCTGGACCACCGCGGCGTCGAGCAGGGCCTGACCGTCGGTCTGGTCCGGCAGGGCGGCAACGGCGGCGTAGTACTGGTGCAAACCGATCGCCGTGAGCAGAGCCAGCCCGACAACCATCCCGATCATCCGGGCGACGACGACGAGGGCACTCGCCGTGCCGTGGGCGTCGTCGGGTGAGTCGGCGAGCGCAGCATTGTTGACCGGTGCGAGGGCCAGACCGATGCCCAGGCCAACGAGCGCGAGCACGAGAGTCGACGAGAACTCGGCCAACGACCCACGCCCCCACGTCGACATGACGAGGAGACCCAGGGCGGCGAGCGCCAGCCCGACCCCACTCACCAGGCCGTCGCCGAGCCACCTCAGAGACCAACCACCCAGCAGTGCACCCACCGGCACGGCGATGAGGAAGCGCACGAGGACGAAAGCCGCGACGGTCTCGCTCTCGGTGTGGACGAGGCGGGCCAGCAGAGGCACGTCGACGATGACCGCAACGAGGGCGATGCCGACGCACAGGCTCACGAGCAGGGCCCACCGTGCGCGTCCGACGACGACACCACGCGGCACGAGTGGCTGATCCGCACGGCGGTGGTGGAGCAGATAGAGGCCGGCCAGGAATGCAGCCACCGGCAGGAGCGCGAACCCGAGTGGACCCACGATCTCCTTCTCGGGATTGGCCGCGGCAAAGGTCAGGACGATGCAACCCAGGGCCCCACCGAGCAGCAACGCGCCGAGCAGGTCCGCCCGACGCAGGATCGGCCACGCGCCCCGGACCCACAACGCGACCGCAGCAGCGACGAGCACCAGGGCAACCACACCGATGGGTGTCGCCAAGCGTGATGTTGACGAGCCGAACGGAACGAAGGGCACGCCCAAGGTCACTCCGGTCACCAGAGACTCAGGAGCCGCCAGCGCCAACCAGCCGACGACACCGGCCACGAGCGAGACGGCCACGGGCAACGCTCGGGGGCGGGACGGCATACCCCCACCGACGACGACCACCACCCCGGCAAGCACGAGACCGAGCACGGCGTTGAGCCAGAAGATCGCGCGCCAGTCCGCGACCGCGAGCACCGCCGCACCGAGCACCGGTCCCACGACGGAGCCGAGCTCCTGCACGGCGCCCACCACACCGAGCGGGGTCCCGCGGCGGTCGCGATCCCACAGCTGCGCGACGATCGCCAGGGTCGCCGGCACGAGGCCACCACCACCGATGCCCTGGATGACACGGCCGGCAACCAACACCGGCAGCTCGACCGCGAGCGCGGTGATGGCCGAGCCGACGATGAAGATCGCGAGACAGCCGAGCAGGACCCGTTGTCTCTCAGTGAGGTCCGCGAGTCGCCCGATGAGCGGCAGCACCGCGATGTAGCCCAGGAGGAAGCCCGAGACGATTGGCGTCGCACGCTGCAGGGCGTCGATGCCGATGCCCACGCCGGACATCATGTCGGTGAGGGCGAGCACGACCACATAGGTGTCGGCGGCGGCGAGAGCCACCGCGACGGACGCCGTCGCGAGGAGCGCCCTAGGGGCGAGTGATCTCAACCGCGGCCCCATAGTTCTTGAGTCGCAATGTGTAGGTGGACGTCGAGCCCGCAAAGAACGGCCCGGTCACCTCGGCAAGCTGGAGTTTGTCGCCCTCGGCGATGCCGTAGGTGACCGTGAACTCGCCTGCGCCGTCACCGAGGTTGAACAGGGACTTGATCCGTGAGCCCGGGAGCGTGCCCTTGTATTGCTGGAGGACCGTCGCACCGTCGCGGATCTTGTCGCCGGCCGTCGGGTTGCCGGTCTCGACGAGCAGCTGGGAGATGCCCTCGGCCGGGTCGAAGAAGTTCGACGGGTTCGGTGCGCCGAGGTCCGCGAGATCGGCCGGGTTGTAGGTCGGGGTGAAGAACTTCATGTATGCGGCGTCGCCGATCGTGATGACCTCGGCCGAGCCGCCCACGCCCTTGATCGTCGCGGTGACGGTGCCCTTGAACTTCGGCTCGGTCGCGCTGATCGCACCCGTCCCGAGGGCTCCGGTGACGCCGTTCTTGGTCTGGGGCACGTCCTTGCTCGAGAGCGTGAGGCCGACGAACTTGGCCTCGTCGAACACCTTCTTGGCGGCCGCGAGCTCCGCTTTGGGGTCGGCCTCGGCGGCCGGCTCGCCCCCACCGGAGCATCCCCCGAGGAGCACGAGGGAGGCGGCGGCCACACCGGCCAGCAGAGCACGTCGTCGCATGTCAGCCAGCCTACTGGCCGCTCGACTGCGCTCACCCCGTGGTCGACCCAGCGCGGCGACGCAGCCCGGTCGAGTGAGAGTTCCCTCATGTGGGCGCGCCTCGATTGACTTGGACATGGCCCCGGGACAGGCTCCGGACATGTGGAAAGTCACTGGTGACACCCTGGGCGTGAGAACGGTCGGCTCACGGCGAGTCGGTCGAGGTCTGCTTCTCGTCACGCTCGCCGTGATGTGCGTCTTCATTGCGGTGTTCACGCTTGGCCGGGTGGTCTCCATCCCCGATGCCAAGGCATTGATGGACATCGGCGCCGAGGCCAACATCCCGACCTGGTGGAACACGATGCTGCTGGCCCTCGTCGCGGCGCTCGCCGCGATCGCGTGGCGTGCCGAGAGTGATCGCGGACCGCGCACGGCGTGGGCGGCAGTCACGGCCGCCGGGACCTACCTCAGCATCGACGAGGCCGCCGTGCTTCACGAGAAGCTCGGCGTCCCCATGCGCGAGGCCGGCCTCGACGTGGTGACCTACGCCTGGGTGCTGCCCGGTGCCGCGTTTGCGATCCTCGCAACGCTGGTCCTGGTTCGGCTCGGCCGTCGTCTGCCCCGACCCACCGGGGGTCGTCTGGGCCTGGCGCTCGTCGTGTACGGCGGCGCCGCCGTCGGCATCGAGGGCGTCAACGGTGTGATGAGCCGCAACGGACACGGGCTCGACTTCACCGTCGGCATCATCCTCGAGGAGGGCCTCGAGATGGGCGCCTGCATCATCGCGGTCTGCGCGATCCTCGACCACCTGCTCAGCGGTGACCACGGCCCCTCCCTTGAGAGGCTGGGCCGACCGAAGGCTGCCTAGTCAGAGCAAGGTGAGTCCATCACCATCTCGGTCCACGGTCACCTTGTGTCCGTCACGCACCTCACCGGCGAGCAGAGCCCGCGCGAGGCGGTCACCGATCTCCTTCTGGACGAGTCGCCGCAGCGGACGAGCCCCGTATGCCGGGTCGTAGCCGGCATCCGCGAGCCACTCACGTGCCGCCTCGGTCACCTCGAGGTCGATCCGCCGGTCGCTGAGCCGCGCGGCCAGCGAGCGCACTTGGAGTTCGACGATGTGAGCGAGCTCGCCCCGGCTCAGCGGGTCGAAGATGACGACCTCGTCGAGACGGTTGAGGAACTCGGGCTTGAACGCCGTACGCACGGCGGTTAGGACGGCGTGGCGCTTGGCATCGGGCTCCATCGTGGGGTCGATGAGGAACTGGCTGCCGAGGTTGCTCGTCATGACGAGAATGACGTTGCGGAAGTCGACCGTGCGGCCCTGACCGTCGGTGAGGCGGCCGTCGTCCAGCACCTGCAACAGGATGTCGAAGGTCTCGGGGTGGGCCTTCTCGACCTCGTCGAGGAGCACGACCGAGTAGGGGCGACGACGCACGGCCTCGGTGAGCTGCCCACCCTCCTCGTGACCGACGTAGCCGGGAGGCGCGCCGATGAGGCGCGCGACGGCGTGACGCTCGGAGTACTCGCTCATGTCGATGCGGACCATCGCCCGCTCGTCGTCGAAGAGGAAGTCCGCGAGCGCCTTGGCGAGCTCGGTCTTGCCGACACCCGTCGGCCCGAGGAAGAGGAAGCTCCCCGTCGGCCGGTCGGGGTCGGCGATGCCGGCCCGGCTGCGTCGAACTGCATCGGCGACGGACTCGACCGCGGCACTCTGTCCGATGAGGCGCGACCCGATGATCGACTCCATCGACAGTAGCTTCTCGGTCTCGCCCTGGAGCAGGCGCCCTGCGGGAATGCCGGTCCAGGCCGAGATGACCTCGGCGATGTCGTCGGCACCGACCCGCTCCTTGACCATGAGGTCGGCCTGGGCCGCCCCGTCCGCGGCCTCGCGGTCCGCCGCAGCGAGCTCCTTCTCGAGCTCGGGGATCTCACCGAACTCGATCCGGCTGGCGGTCTCGAAGTCGTACTCGCGACGGGCCTTCTCGAGGCGGGTGCGGGCCTCGTCGACCTTGGCCTTGAGGTCTCCGACCCGGTTGAGCCCGGACTTCTCGGCGTCCCAGCGGGCATTGAGCGCTGCGAGCTCCTCGGACTTGTCGGCCAGGTCGGAGCGGAGCCGGGCCAGACGCTCGACGCTCGCGTCGTCGGTCTCGCGCGCGAGGTGCAGCTCCTCCATCTTGAGGCGGTCGACGGCGCGGCGGAGCTCGTCGATCTCAACTGGACTCGAGTCGATCTCCATGCGCAGGCGCGACGCCGCCTCATCCACGAGGTCGATCGCCTTGTCGGGCAGCTGGCGCCCGCTGATGTAGCGGTCGGACAGGGAGGCGGCAGCAACGAGCGCGGCGTCCTCGATCTCGACCTTGTGGTGTGCCTCGTAGCGCTCCTTGAGCCCACGCAGGATCGCGATGGTGTCCTCGACCGTGGGCTCGCCCACATAGACCTGCTGGAAGCGACGTTCGAGCGCTGGGTCCTTCTCGACGTGCTCACGGAACTCGTCGAGGGTCGTCGCCCCGACGAGTCGCAGCTCGCCGCGAGCGAGCATCGGCTTGAGCATGTTGCTCGCGTCCATCGCTCCTTCACCGGTCGCGCCGGCACCGACGACGGTGTGCAGCTCGTCGATGAAGGTGACGATCTGACCGTTGCTTGCCTTGATCTCCTCGAGGACGGCCTTGAGCCGCTCCTCGAACTCGCCGCGGTACTTCGCGCCGGCGACCATCGCCCCGAGGTCGAGGCTGATGAGGCGCTTGTCGCGCAGCGACTCGGGGACGTCTCCGTCGACGATGCGCTGCGCCAGCCCCTCGACGACGGCGGTCTTGCCGACGCCCGGGTCACCGATGAGAACGGGATTGTTCTTCGTCCGACGCGAGAGCACCTGGACGACGCGACGGATCTCGGAGTCCCGGCCGATCACCGGGTCGAGCTTGCCGTCGCGGGCCTCGGCCGTGAGATCCGTGCCGTACTTCTCGAGGGACTCGCTGCCGCTCTCCTGCGCATCGGACGTGACCTTGCGACCGGCGCGCAGCTCGTCGATGCGAGCCTCGACCGCCTTGGCGGCGCCGGACCCGTTCACTGCGGGCATCGCACCCTTCTCGACGAGGGCGAGGACGAGCAGGTCGGTCGCGAGGTGCGTGTCCCCCTTGGCGGACATGAGCGTGCTCGCCTGCTGCAGCACACCCAGCGCCGGCTGTCCGAGCGACGGTGTGGCCGCGCTGGGACCGGAGCTCACCGGCATACGGGACAGCGCGGAGCGCGCCGCGGAGACGACGGCCTCAGCAGTGGTGCCCGCAGCCTCGAGGAGCGCAGAAGTCGACGTGTCCGACTGCTCGGCGAGCACCAGCGCGAGGTGCTCAGGGGCGATCTCGGGATTCCCGGCGCTCTGCGCGGCCCGCTGGGCGAGCGCGAGCGCTTCGGCAACCTTGGTCGTCGGGGTGAGGTCCATCGGTGCGGTCTCCTGAAGGGTGCGTTGCGATCACGGACTCATCGTGTTAACAAGCACAGAGTTGAGTTGATTCCACTCAACTTCCCTCCATCAGCAGATCGTGTTGAGGTCCTCGACTTTGTCGGTCGGCTCGCTGGGGCTCGGGCTGCCCTGCGACGGGGATGGGCTCGGCACCGGCGTGGCCGTGCTCGGCGCCGACGACGCCGGTTGGGGAGCGATCGCCGACTTCACGAGTTCGCGGATCTTGTCGTAGTCAGGGTCGGCCACGTTGACGACCTTGTTGGTGATCGGGAGGCTGCGAATCGACCCCTTCTCCTGCAGTGTGCCGACGAGCTCGGCCCACGCCGGCAGCTCCGCCTGCGGGATGTCGATGCTGACGTTGTCCTTGACGACACTGGCGAGGTCCGGATAGTTGCGGAGCAGCTCGACGGGGTTGGCCTGGCTGAGGATCGCGCCGGTGACACAGCGCTGGCGGCGCATCCGGCTGAAGTCGTCGCTGCCGGCCCGCGATCGGGCATACCAGAGAGCGAGGTTGCCGTTGAGGTGCTGCTCCCCCGTCTCGATCCACTTCTCCACACCCCGTGCAAAGACGATCCGGCCATTCACGAGCTTGCAGTCGACGCAGACCCGCTCCTTGACGTTGATGTCCACACCACCCATCGCGTCCACCAGCGCCCGGAAACCCTGCAGGTTGACCACGAGCGTGCGGTCGATCTCAAGGCCGAGGATCTCGCCGATGACGTCACGCGTCGTCGTCAGGCCCGGGTTGGCGTCACCGGGGAAGAGGTCGGGGCGATCGGTTGCCAACGTCCACACCCCGTTGAGCAGGCACTCGTCACCACAGTTGTAGCCGTTCGGATAGAGCTTGGAGAGCGGGTTCGACGACGGGATGGGCGCGAACTCAAGGTTCCGAGGCAGGCCGAAGAGGACGGCGTCGCCGGAGCTGGTGTCGATGCTCGCCACCATCATCGAGTCGGTGCGCACGCCGACCCGGTCATCGCCGGCGTCAGAGCCGAGGAGCAGGATGTTGACGCGCGGCTTGTCTGCCCACGCGTTGGCCTCCGCCTCGGGTTCGACGCCGCTGTTCGTGAGCACGGAGATGACGTCGCGCTGGATCGTCAGATAGCGGACGGCCGTCGCCGCGGGGACGAGGACGAGGAGGCAGCACACCGCAGCGAAAGCCCCGCGCCAACCGGCTCCCGGGCCACGCGGCGAGGTCTCGCGGGCTGTGAGCAGGATTCCTGCGCACCAGAGCAACGCGCCAACAATGGTCGCGACGACCAGACCCACGAGGACGCGCGGCCGCACGGCAAAGTCGAGAGCCGCCGTGACGAAACCCTTGCGCCAGGCATAGAAGACGAAGAGGGCGCCGACGAGCAACGCACCCAGCAACAGCACGAGGCCGACGGAACGACGCCGGGTCGCAATGAGCCCGGCTCCCGGGAGCAGGGTGCTCAGGGCGGTGAGGCCGAAGAACCGGCGGTCCCCCTCACGGCCGTCATAGGCGTCGTCATGCTCATCGCCGTGGGCGTCGTCGAGCTCGTCGTGTGAGGGCACGCTGCCATCATGCCGTTCTGGCGCCGAAGTTCACTGAGCCTGCGCAGAACTCGCCGTCAGATCGTTGCCAACGTCGAACCACGGGAGGGTCGTGGCCGGCCGGACCGGCACCGACCACTTGGGGGCGACCAGTTCGCGGCGGGAGGCGCCGGTGGCCCAACGAGCGATGTGTGGCGCAGCATGGACCCGCCACCACTCGACCTCGTCAGCGACGACCCGGGCAACCCGCGACGGCGGAGACGGATCCAAATCGGGTGCCCGCACCGCGTCGACACCGAGGAGGTGCGCGACCTGCGCCGCCAGACGCTGGTGACCCAGTGGTGAGGGGTGGACCCGGTCGCCGGCCCACAGCCGCCGATCCATCCAGGCGCCACGCTCCGAGACGTCCGCGACGAGCGCACCGTGATCCCGGGCGACCTCACGCAGGCTCGCGTTGATCGCCCTGACCCGAGCGCGCAACGGGCCAAGAACGGGTGAGCCGCTGACCTCGAATCCGGTGAAGACGATGACCGTCGTTGCTGCCGCGAGCTGGGCCAGGGCGTGGTCGAGGGGCTGCAGCACATTGTCGAGCTTGAGCCGGGGACGCAGGATGTCGTTGCCCCCAGCCCAGATGGTGACGATGTCGGGCTTCATCGCCAAGGCGACCGGGAGCTGCTCGGCAGCCACGTCGCGGGCGGTCTTGCCACGCAGGGCGAGGTTCGCGTACTCGGTGGAGGGGTCGTGGGCGGCGAGCATGGCGGCGACGAGATCGGCCCAGCCACGCAGCCCATTGGGCCACGCGGGGTGCGGGTCACCGACCCCTTCGGTGAGTGAGTCGCCGAGGGCGACGAACCTTGCCACGAGCGCACCGTATGCCGTGTGCCAGCCTCTGCCATGACGTCCCGTCGACGGGCACGGGACATCTCGGAGAACAACAGCCGACGCAACTCCGATCACGTTGTTGTGCGACCGATTCCGTGAAAGGCATGTGTCATGCAACCCGGCCGGTTCGTCGCACTAGGAGACTCCTTCACCGAGGGTGTCGGGGATCCGAACCTGCACTACCCCAACGGCTTCCGCGGTTGGGCCGATCGGATGGCCCGTCAGCTGGGACGGGCCGACCCCCGCTGGGAGTACGCGAACTTCGCCATCCGCAGCAAGGTCCTCGACCAGATCGTCGAGGAGCAGTTCGACGATGCGCTCGCCCTGGACCCGACGCACATCTCGTTCTATGCCGGCGGCAACGACATCCTCTCGCTCCGGTCGGACCTTGATGCGTTGATGGGCCGCTACGACGACGCCTTGACCCGGCTCAGCGCGGGCGGGGCGCATGTCCTCGTCTTCACGGCCTTCGACATGCGCACGACCGCACTCCTCGAGCCCCTGCGACGCCGAGTGCTCACGTTCAACGACACCGTGCGCGACCTTGCCGCCACGCATGGCGCAACGTTGCTCGATCACACCCTGATGCGGGAGTACGACGACCGGCGGCTCTGGGCACCCGACAAGATCCACATGAATCGATTGGGACACAAGCGGATGGCGGCGTTCGTCCTGCGCGAACTCGGCGTCCCGCACACGCTCAAGGTGCGTGAACTCGACGAGTGGGAGCCGCGTGGATGGCGTCGAGCGGTGCGCGACGAGGGCCGCTTCCTGCGCACCGAGGTGGCGCCCCTGGTGCGGCGACGACTGACCGGGCGATCCGAGGGCGACCTGGCCCTGCCCAAGTGGCCAGAACTCATCCGTCCTGCCCACGGCATGAAGCGCCTTGCTCGCGAACACGCCCTCGCGAGAACGGAAGCCGAGGCACTCAGCCGAGCCGGCGGCATACCCCGTCGTTGAGGTCAGGACGCCAGGATCAGCGGGCTGGGTAGGCCTTCGGGAGACGCATCCCACGCTCGGTGAGGACGGCGCGCAGGCGGTCGGGGTAGTCGGTGATGATGCCGTCGACACCCATGTCGATGAGCGCCTCCATTGTCGCGGGGTCATCGCACGTCCACGGGATGACCTTGAGCCCGCGCGCGTGGGCATCGGCGACCATCTGCTCGCTCGGATAGAAGCGGAAGCCGGGGTCGCTAACCTTGCCGCTCTGCGGGAACCCGTAGTTCGGGGACAGGGCCGTGACACCGTCGATGGACGCAGCAGCCGCCACGAAGTCACCGCCGAAGTCGTCCGCGTCGATCCCACCCAGCCACGGCGACGCACCCGGCTTGCCCACCTGGAGGAAGTCGAAGTTCGTCAGCGCCACGAGCGGGCGCGTCGGTGCGAGGCGGTGCATCGCCATGAGCGAGCCCCAGTCGAACGACTGCACGGTCACCTGCTTGGCGAGTCCGCTGGCCTCGATCTCCTCGTGGACGCGGCGGACGAAGAGCTCGCGCGGAGCTGTCTGCTCGGGCGCACCGGCCTCGACCTTTGTCTCGATGTTGAGGGTGACCTGACGAGCGCGGTGCGCCTTGACGACGTCGAAGACCTCCCTCAGCTCGACGATGCGGGCGCCGTCGACCTGCTCCTGCTGGGGGTGACCTGGCAGCTGCTGGAAGCCACAGTTCAACGTCTGGACCTGGGCGAGAGTGAGGTCCTTGACGTAGTCGCGGACGTAGGGAAACTCGGGGTCACCCGCGAAGGCCGGCCGTGTGTCGGCGCACTTCTGGGCGCTCACCTGGCGGTCATGGGTGACGACGACCTTCTCGTCCTGCGTGATCTGGGTGTCGAGCTCGAGGGTGGTGACGCCGAGCTCGAGCGCCTTCGCAAAGCCCTGTGGCGTGCTCTCGGTCGTGAGGCCGAGCCCGCCGCGGTGTGCCTGCACGTCGAAGTGCGTCTTCTGCGGGAGCACCGTGTTGCCGGTCGGGTGCGGCGGTGAGGCGAGCGCGGGTCCGGCCACGAGGGCGAGTGGCAGACAGGCAGCGGCGACGGTCGCGAGAGTGCGCAGTGAGGTCACGGCCTCGACGCTAGGCCGCACGGGTCGACCAGCGCGCGGCGAACAGATGACGTGGGAGCGAACTCTGTGCCCTTCAGTGCTTGAGCCAAGCGACAGCTTCGTCGATGACTTGCTCCGGAGTGCGACGGATGTCGAGGAAGACACCGCTCTCGTCGGCATCGAGGGCCTCGAGAGTGTCGAGCTGCGACTGGAGCAGCTCTGGAGGCATGAAGTGACCCTTGCGTCCGCCCATGCGCTCACGGATCACTTCCGCGGGTCCGTCGAGGTGGATGAAGTCGAGCGAGTCGAGCCCGCTCCGCAGGACATCCCGATAGGTCCGCTTGAGTGCCGAGCAGGTGATGACCGTCGAGGTTCCCTCCGCCGACTTCTGCTGCATCCAGGCACCGAGCGCTCCGAGCCAGGGCCAGCGATCCTCGTCAGTCAGCGCCGTGCCAGCCTCCATCTTGGTGATGTTGGCCTTGGGGTGGAACTCGTCGGCCTCGGCGAACGCCCACCCCGTCTGCTCGGTGACGCCCTCGGCGATCGTCGTCTTGCCCGACCCTGACACCCCCATGACGATGACGTGTCGCGTGGCCGGGGCCGATGTGCCGGGATTAGGGCTCACAGAACTGCGCTCACGAGCGCCGCGAACGAGAACCCCACGACGCCGATGAGGGTTTCCATCACGGTCCACGTCTTGAGCGTCGTCTTCTCATCCATGCCCAAGAACTTACCCACCAGCCAGAAGCCGGAGTCGTTCACGTGAGAGAGCACCGTCGCACCCGAGGCGATGGCGATGACGAGGCAGGCCAGGTCGACCGATGACAGCCCCGACGTGGCGGCGACGGTCGGCGCCATGAGGCCGGCCGTGGTGGTGAGGGCCACGGTGGCCGATCCCTGCGCGACGCGCAGTGCCGTGGACACGGCGAACGCCGCCACGATCAGCGGGAGGCCGGTTGATTCGAGACTGCCGGCGAGCGCCTCGCCGATGCCGCTGGCTCGCAGCACCCCACCGAACATCCCTCCTGCGCCGGTGACGAGGATGATCGCGCAGACCGGGCCCAGGGCACTGTCAACGATCTTCTCGAGGGTCGCGGCCGAGCGCCCCTCTCGCAGCAGGACCATGGCCACCAGGACGGTGATGAGCAGAGCGACCGGAGTCTGACCAACCATGCGCAGGGCGCTGACCCATGTCGCCTCGCCATCGACGACCCCAGCGGTCGAGAGGGTGTTGAGTCCGGTGTTGAGGAAGATGAGGACGAGGGGAAGCAGCAGGATCGAGAGCACCGTGCCAAAGGTGGGAAGTCGGTGGTCCTCTTCCTGCTCCCCCGCGATGTCGTCGGGCACCGGGATCACGAAGCGCTTCCCCGTCGAGATACCGAAGAGATATGACGCGATGTACCAGGTCGGGATGCCGATGAGGAGGCCGATGATCACGGTGAGGCCGATGTCGGCTCCGAGGAGCTCGCTCGCGGCAACGGGGCCGGGGTGCGGCGGGACGAAGGCGTGCATGACGGCGAACGCACCAGCAGCCGGCAGCGCATAGGTCAGGACCGATCCGCCGAACCGGCGCGCGACGCTGAAGATGATCGGCAGCATCACGACAAGGCCGGCGTCGAAGAAGATCGGGAAGCCGAAGAGCAGCGAGGCCACGCCGAGGGCAAGTGGTGCTCGTTGCTCACCGAAGCGGCGGATGAGGGTGTCGGCGAGGACCTGGGCGCCGCCACTCACCTCGAGCAGCCGCCCGATCATGGCGCCGAGCCCGACGAGCAGAGCCACGTTGGCCAGCGTCGAACCGAAGCCGTCCAGGAGGGTCGGGATGACCTCGGCGAAGGGGATCCGCGTCGCGAGCGCCGTCAGGAAGCTGACGAGCACGAGGGCCACGAAGGCGTGCAGCTTGAACTTCATGATCAGGGTGAGCAGCACCAGCACCGCGATGGCGGCGATGGCAAGCAGGGGTCCGGTTCCGTAGGCCGGTTCGATCTCCGCAGCAGTAAGCACGGCGATCCTCCTCGTCATTGAGTGGATGTGGTGCTCAGGAAAGCGACCATCGCCGTAGCCTGCCCAAAGATATGCTTTTTGGCAAGAACCTTGTGATTAAAGATGGTCATTGACGCGCGGATCGTCGGCGGACAGACTGAGCCGGTGACTCAGTCCCCTCCGGCCCCGACACCGGCGATCCGCCCGTCCAGCCTGCACGGCCAGGTGCTGGCTCGGATCGGCGCCGATCTCGTCGACGGGAAGCTCACCCAGGGCACGGTCGTCACCATGGACTCCCTCGAATCGCAGTACGGCGCCTCCCGCAGCGCCATCCGCGAGGTCGTGCGTGTCCTCGAGTCCATCGGCGTCGCCGTCAGCCGCCGTCGCGTCGGGGTGCGCTTCCTCCCCCAGTCCCAGTGGGAGGCGCTCTCTCCCGTCGTGGTCGCCTGGCGTCTCGATGGTGGGCAGCGCGCCGACCAGCTCCGCGAACTCAGCGAGCTCCGACGCGGCATCGAACCCGTCGCCGCATCACTGGCCGCCCAACGCGCCACCCCGGAGCAGGTTGACGCCATGACCGCGGCAGTTGTCGGCATGTCCGTCACCGGCCCGCGCGGGGACCTCGAGCGATATCTCGAGCACGACGTCGCCTTCCACACGACGCTCCTCGAGGCCAGTGGCAACGCCGCCCTCGCCAGCTTTGCCCCCCTCGTGCACGAGGCCTTGCGAGGCCGCACTGCGCACCATCTCATGCCCACAGTCCCCGAGCCCGACGCCATCCGTTGGCACGTGGAGGTGGCCCAGGCCGTTGCGGCCGGTGAAGCCGTGCGGGCTGAGGCGACGATGCGCCAGATCGTCCATGAGGCCCAGGAGTCCATGTCCGCGGTGCTGGATGAGGAACCGGCAACGCAAGGGTGACCAGACGGCATACCCGGCAGGAAACGTCTCGGCCCCGCCACCGGGAGGGGTGACGGGGCCGAGGACCTGTGGGACCGGGGAACCGGTCTCAGCTCACTGCGTGAGCTTGGACAGGGTCGGGTCGTTGGCGTAGGCCTCCTTGGCGTTCGCCTTGGTGACGATCTGCGGCGCGAGAAGGTTGGCCGGGACAACCTTGACCGTGTTGTTGTAGGACTTCTCGTCGTTGACCGTGGGCTTCTCGCCCTTCTGGAGGGCCTGCACCATCTTGATCGTCTCGGCGACGAGGGCGCGGGTGTCCTTGTTGATCGTGGAGTACTGCTCGCCAGCCATGATCGACTTGATCGACTCGACCTCGGAGTCCTGACCCGTGATGACCGGAACGGGCTTGCCTGCAGCCTTGACCGACGTGATGACCGCACGGGCCAAGGTGTCGTTCGGGGAGAGGACGCCATCGAGCGTTGCGGACGAATAGGACGCGGACAGAAGGGTGTCGGCGCGCTTCTGCGCGTTCTCGGCCTTCCAGCCCTGGGTGACGGCCTGGGTGAACTGGGTCTGCCCGGACACGACCTTGAGGGTGCCGTCGTCGATCTTGGGCTGGAGGACGCTCATCGCGCCATCGAAGAAGACCTTGGCATTGGCGTCATCGGGCGAACCGGCGAAGAGCTCGATGTTGTAGGGACCGGCCGGCTTCTTGGCGGCCATGCCCTCGAGGAGTGCATTGCCCTGCAGCACACCGACCTTGAAGTTGTCGTAGGCGACGTAGTAGTCGACAGCGGCGGTGTTCAACAGGAGACGGTCGTAGGCAATGACCGTCGCTCCCGAGTCCTTCGCGGCCTTGACCTGGGTGCCGAGCTGGGCACCGTCGATCGCGCCGACGACGATGACCTTGGCGCCCTTGGTGACCATGGACTGGATCTGGTTCTGCTGCTCACCTACACCACCGTTGGCGAACTGCACGTCGGCCTTGAAGCCAGCCTTGGCGAGGTCGTCCTTGAAGAGGTTCTCGGCGAGGACCCAGTTCTCGGAGGTCTTCTGCGGGAGGGAGACGCCGATCATGGAGTCGGCGGCGAAGCCACCGGTCGCGCCACTGGCGCCACCACTGGCTGTGTCGGTGGAGGTGTCCTCGTCGGCCCGGCCACAGCCGGTCAGCGCGAGCGCGGCCACGGCGGTGACCGCCATCAGCTTGGTGAGGGAACGCATGTCGTCTCTTTCTTTCGTATGCCGTGACGAACCCGGGGCGGAAACGTCACCTGTTCGGTTGTGATGAGGCGCTTTCAGTTGTGCTGCTGCTGTCCCGGGTGGGGTGTCAGGACTCTTGCTTCACCGTGTCGGAGGTCTCCTGGGTGGCTCGACCGCCGAAGTTCTTCATCATCAGACCGACGAGGGATCGTCGACCCTGCGACTTGTTGTAGACGTCAAAGGCGACGGCCACGAGCAGGACGAGACCCTTGATGATCTGGGTCATGTCCGCGCCGACCCCCAGGAGCTGGAGCCCGTTGTTGAGCACGGCCATGACGAGGCCACCGATGACGGCTCCGACGACCGTGCCGACACCGCCGGTGACCGCGGCGCCACCGATGAAGACGGCCGCGATTGCGTCGAGCTCCCAGCCGACGCCGTCGAACGGGCCGGACGCGTTGGAGCGGGCGACGAACATCATCCCCGCGAGGGAGGCGAGGATCGCCATGTTCATCATGACGAGGAAGTTGACCCGCTTGGAGCGCACACCGGACAGCTCGGCGGCGTGCCGGTTGCCACCGACCGCGTAGACGTGGCGACCGATGATCGTGCGGGTCGAGATGAAGCCGTAGAGCAGGACGAGGCCACCGAGGATGAGCGCCGAGATCGGCAGCGACGTACCCCGGCGACCCGACGCCATGAGGAAGGCGACCGCGAGGATCGCGATGCAGATGAGGGCCAGCCTGATCCAGGTCACGCGAGAGTCCTCGATCACCGCACCGATCTTCTTCTGGTTGCGTCGGTTGCGCACGACCCCGAAGACGATCGCCGCGCAGACGAGCACACCGATGATGATCGTCGGGTTGTTGTAGCCCGTGGCCGGGCCCAGTTCCGGGAGGTAGCCGGCGCCGATCCTCTGAAAGTCCTCGCCGACGGGGACGGTGTTTGACTTGCCGACGTACTGGTTGGCGCCGCGGAAGATGAGCATGCCGGCCAGGGTGACGATGAAGGCGGGGATGCCGACGATCGCGACCCAGAAGCCCTGCCATGCACCGACGACGGCACCGATGCCGAGGCCGAGCAGGATGCCGAGCCACCAGGGGATGCCCCAATCGCGCATGGCGATGGCAACGACGATGCCGGCGAAGGCCGCGATCGACCCGACCGAGAGATCGATGTGGCCGGCGATGATGACGAGGACCATCCCGATCGCCATCACGAGGATGTAGCTGTTGCCCTGGAAGATGTTGATGACGTTGCCGGGGTCGAGCGTCAACCCGTCCGTGAGGAACTGGAAGAGCACGATGAGGAAGACGAGGGCAAAGATCATCCCGAACTGGCGGGTGTCTCCACCGAAGATCTCCTTGAGCTTGTTCATGCTGCGTCCTTCGGGGTGGATTCAGAGGTGGACTTCACAGGGCCGGTCCTGGTCATGAGACGCATGAGCGACTCCTGGTCCGCGTGCTTCTTGTCGAGGACGCCGGTGATCCGGCCCTCACTGATCGTGTAGATGCGGTCGCTCAGGCCAAGCAGCTCGGGCAGCTCGGAACTGACGACGATGACGCCCTTGCCCTCGCTGGCAAGCCGCTGGATGATCCCGTAGATCTCGAACTTCGCGCCGACGTCGATGCCGCGGGTGGGCTCGTCGAGGATGAGCAGGTCGGGGTCGGTGAAGAGCCACTTGGAGAGGACGACCTTCTGCTGGTTGCCACCCGAGAGCTTGGCCACGCCATAGTCGACCGACGGCGCCTTGGTGCGAAGCGCCTTGCGGTAGTCGTCGGCAGCCGTGTGCTCGGCCC
Source organism: Knoellia sp. S7-12 (assembly GCF_040518285.1). Lineage (GTDB taxonomy): Bacteria > Actinomycetota > Actinomycetes > Actinomycetales > Dermatophilaceae > Knoellia. Next base: position 3,703,382 of record NZ_CP155449.1, read on the forward strand.
TGCGGTCGATGACGAGGTTGTGGGCGATCTTCTTGAGTTTGGCCGAGACCGTCGTCGACTTGATGTCGTCGAGGAGGTTCAGGCCCAGTGATTTGCGGTCCTCGGTGACGTAGCCGATGCCAGCATCGATCGCGGCGGGCACGTTGCGCAGGTCGACCCGCTTGCCGTTGAGCGTCATCTCGCCGCTCATCCAGTTGCCGTAGGAGTGACCGAAGATCGAACGCATCAGCTCCGTGCGCCCCGAACCCATGAGTCCGGCGAAGCCGACGATCTCACCGCGCCGCACGAAGAACTCGGACTGCTTGGCCACGAGCCGGTCCGGCACCTGCGGATGGGACACGGTCCAGTTCCTGACCTCGAACATCACCTCACCGATCTCGGGGGTGTGGTCGGGGAAGCGCGACTCGAGCGAGCGGCCGACCATCCCGCGGATGATGCGGTCCTCGTCGACGGCACCCTCACGCACGTCAAGGGTCTCGACGGTCTCGCCGTCGCGGATGATCGTGATGGCGTCGGCGATCGCCTCGATCTCGTTGAGCTTGTGGCTGATCATGATCGACGTGATGCCCTTGCCCTGCAGGCCGCGGATGAGGTCGAGCAGGTGTCGTGAGTCCTCCTCGTTGAGCGCCGCGGTCGGCTCGTCGAGGATGAGCAGCTGCACGTCCTTGGCCAGGGCCTTCGCGATCTCGACGAGCTGCTGCTTGCCGACGCCGATGTTCTTGATCGGGGTCTCCGGGTCCTCTTCGAGACCGACGCGGGCGAGGAGGTCTCGCGCTCGGTTGTTGGTCTTGACCCAGTCGATCGCGCCGCGCCTGGTCTCCTCGTTGCCGAGGAAGATGTTCTCGGCGATGGAGAGCTCGGGGATGAGGGCGAGCTCCTGGTGGATGATCACGATGCCGGCGTGCTCGGAGTCGCGGATGTTGTTGAACGTGACGTCGGCCCCGTTGAAGCGGATCGTCCCGTCGTAGGTGCCGTGGGGGTGGACACCGGACAGGACCTTCATCAGGGTCGACTTGCCCGCGCCGTTCTCGCCGCAGATGGCGTGGACGTCACCGCGGCGCACCGTGAGGGTGACGTCGGAGAGGGCCTTGACACCAGGAAAGGTCTTGGTGATGGCCGTCATCTCAAGGATGGGCGCAGAACCGGCCACATCGTCTCCTCATCGAGTCGGTCGCCGAGGACCTCGCTGGCCTCGGTGAGCCGATGTTAGACCCGCAACCTGTCTTGTCGCAGCCCTCCCCGAGAGGACGCTCAGCCTTGTCCACTGGACAACGCTAATCGGACAGTTCCGCGCTCGACGGCGTGCGTTCGCGGGCCGCATCGGATGACAGCGCAGTGCGCCCCCGACAGCCCATCGGTCAGTCAGTTGTCGGTTCCGGGTCGTACCAGCCGTGGTGCTCTTGGGTGAGGGCGGCGAACCGGTCACGAAGTCCGCTCTCCACCGGCCCCGACTCGTCCTCGACCATGTCCTCGCGCACGTGGACGCCCCACTCGTGGTCGTCGGCGTTGTCGTCTCCCGCGTGGGCCACCCGCAGGACCCGGACGTCGGTGAAGCCCTCGTCGGACAGCTCGCTCGCGATCTGTTCGGCGGTGGCGCGTTCGGCGAAGAGGAGCAGGTGCTGGGTCACGGCGCCAGTATGCCGCGCGCTCGGGGCCTACTCGGCATTTCAGGGGCGCCAGAGGACGAGAGCCTGCGATGCGGAGCCACCCCCGGGCCGGCGGCGCGGCCGCTCCCCCAGCCGGCTGGCGAGGATCTCGCCACCCGGTCCGACGGAGAACACCCGCGAGCCCCCGGCTGCGGCGATGCGGAGCAGGTCGACTTCTCGGGTCACCTCAGCGACGCGGGCTCGGAGGGCGTTGACCTGGTTCTCGAGCTCGAGGATGCGGGCGATGCCCGGGAGGCTGATGCCCTCCTCCTGGGAGAGGCGTTGCACCTCGCGGAGCAGCTCGACGTCGCGCGCCGAGTAGCGCCGGCCGCCACCTCGCGTGCGTGACGGCGTGACGAGACCGATTCGGTCGTACTGACGCAGGGTCTGGGCGTGCATGCCAGCGAGCTCGGCCGCGACCGAGATGACGAAGACAGCAGCCTCGTCATCCGGTCGCGGCATCCGTTGGCGCGGCGCCATGGTCAGGCCCGAGCCCGGTCAGCGAGCTCAGCCCGCGGGTCCACGCCATCCGCTTCGGCCTGCAGGACCTCGACGGCCTCACGAGCCCTGTCGGACAACGCATTCGGGACGATGACCTGGACCTTGGCCAGCAGGTCGCCGGTCGAGGTCTTGCCCGCGACGCCGCGGCCCTTGACGCGCAGGACGCGACCGGACGGTGTGCCCGGAGCGATGCGCACCTTGACGTTGCTGCCGTCGAGGGTCGGCACGGCGATGGTGGCGCCGAGCGCAGCCTCGGCGAAGGACACCGGGAGGTCGAGTGTGAGGTTGTCGCCGTCACGTCCGAAGACCGGGTGCTTCTCCACCGACACGGCAAGCATGAGGTCACCCGCGGCGGCACCCGGCTCGCCGGGCTGGCCCTTGCCGCGGAGCCGGATCTTCTGACCGTCCCTGACACCAGCAGGGATGCGCGCGTTGATGGTGCGCCCCTCGGCAGTGCGCAGCGTCACGGTCGAGCCCTCGACCGCATCGCGGAACGGGAGTGTCGTGGAGGCCTGCACGTCGGCCCCCTTGCGCGGACCGCGGGGGGCGCCGTATCCGGCATACCCCGCCTGTCCGCGCCCAGCGGAAGCACCGGCAGCGCCACCGAACATCTGCGCCAGCAGGTCGTTGACGTCGGGATCACCGCCACCGCCGGGATAGCCGCCATAGGACGACCCACCGCCGGTGTCGAAGCGCACGCGGGACCCGCCGCCGCCACCGAAGGCGCTGAAGACGTCGTCGAAACCGCCGTTGCCACCCGCACCGCCAGCCGTGAAGCGTGCGCCGCCGTGGGCCATCTGGCGAACGGCGTCATACTCCTCGCGCTGCTTGGTGTCGGACAGCACCGCGTTGGCTTCGCCGATGTCCTTGAACTTCCGCTCGGCAGCCGCATCACCCGGGTTCTTGTCAGGGTGATGCTTGCGGGCGAGCTTGCGGTAGGCCTTCTTGATCGCGGTGGAGTCGGCATCCTTGGGGACGCCGAGGATCGCGTAGAAGTCCTTCTCGAACCAATCCTGACTCGCCATCAGCGCCTCCTCTCAGACATCGTATGCCGTTGCGAGACAACGGTGCTCGTGTTGAACCACACCGTCCGCTCACACCGTGTCATTCAGGATCGGCGACGGCCACCCGCGCGGGGCGGAGGACCTGGTCGCCGGTGCGGTAGCCGGGCTGGAGCACCTGAACCACCGTGGTGGCCGTCGCGTCGGTGGGCAGCTCCGGGTTGGAGGCGTCCCACGCGGCGTGCATCAGGGCCTCGTGCTGCATCGGGTCGAAGGTCTCACCGACGCCGCCGAAGCGGGTCAGCCCGAACTTGCCGAGGCTGGCCTCGAGCTTGTCGGCGATCGCCGCGAACGGACCGTCGGTGAGGTCGCCGTGATTGCGCGCCAGCTGGATGTCATCGAGCACTGGGAGCACCGACTCCAGGACGTCACGCACCGCTCGCTCCTGGACACTCGCCCGGTCACGATCGACACGCCGCTTGTAGTTGACGTACTCCGCATTGAGTCGCTGGAGGTCATCGAGCCGCTGCGCCGCGAGCGCCGTGTCGGGGTGCTCGGTGCTGTCATCGACCGCGGGCGCCGGAGCGAACGCGGGGGTGGTGGCCCCGGCCTGCGCCGGGGCCACCTCCTCACCGTCGTTGATCGACTCGGTGTTGATCGCGTCAGACTCGGTGTCCTCGGCAGTCGCGTCAGCGGCCGTCTCCGACTCCTCATCAACGATCTCGCCGTCGAAGACCTCGCCCTCACCCGGCATACGAGCGTCTGTCACTTCTTGTCCTGGTCGGTGTCGTCGTCCTCGACGACCTCGGCGTCCACGACGTCCTCATCGGACGCAGCGTCGTCGGCCGGGGCGCCTTCGGTGCCCTCGCCCGTCGAACCGTCGCCGGACTCACCCTGCTCGGCCGCCGCGGCATACATGGCAGCCCCCATCTTCTGGGACTCCTCGTTGAGGGTGTCGATCTTGGACTGGATGTCCTCGCGCGACGTCTCTGCCTCGGGCTTGAGGGCGTCCTTGAGGGCGACGAGCGCCTCGTCGACGGGCTTGCGGGCGTCGTCGCTGAGCTTGTCACCGGACTCGGCGAGGAACTTCTCGGTCGAGAAGACGAGGGACTCGGCCTGGTTGCGGGTCTCGGTCTCCTCGCGGCGAAGCTTGTCCTCGTCGGCGTGGGCCTCGGCGTCCTTGACCATGCGCTCGATCTCCTCCTTGGACAGCGCGCTGCCGCCCGAGATGGTGATCTTCTGCTCCTTGCCGGTGCCACGGTCCTTGGCCGTCACGTGGACGATGCCGTTGGCGTCGATGTCGAAGGTGACCTCGACCTGCGGGACGCCACGCGGGGCGGGCGCGATGCCGGAGAGCTCGAACGTGCCGAGCGCCTTGTTCTGCTGAGCGATCTCCCGCTCACCCTGAAAGACCTGGATGAGAACGCTGGGCTGGTTGTCCTCAGCGGTCGAGAACACCTCGGAGCGCTTGGTCGGGATCGCGGTGTTGCGCTCGATGAGCTTGGTGAAGAGCCCACCCTTGGTCTCGATGCCGAGCGAGAGCGGCGTGACGTCGATGAGGAGGACGTCCTTGCGCTCACCCTTGAGGACACCGGCCTGGAGGGCAGCGCCGAGCGCCACGACCTCGTCGGGGTTGACACCCTTGTTGGGGTCCTTGCCACCGGTGAGTTCCTTGACGAGTGACGTCACGGAGGGCATGCGGGTCGAGCCACCGACGAGGACCACGTGGTCGATGTCGGCGACGTTGATGCCGGCGTCCTTGATGACGTTCTGGAACGGCTGCTTGGTGCGGTCGAGCAGGTCCTTGGTCATCTGCTCGAACTGCGCGCGGGTCAGCGTCTCGTCGAGGTGGATCGGGCCGTTCTCGCTCATCGAGAGGTACTGCATCGAGATGTTGGTCGAGCTGGCCGAGGAGAGCTCCTTCTTGGCCTGCTCGGCGGCGTCGCGCAGACGCTGCATCGCGATCTTGTCCTTGGACAGGTCGACACCGGTGTTGTTCTTGACGATGGTGAGGAGGTGCTGGACGACGCGGTCGTCCCAGTCGTCACCACCAAGCTGGTTGTCACCGCTGGTCGCGCGGACCTGGATGGTGGCGAAGCCGTCCTCCGGGTCCTTGCCGACCTCGAGGAGGGACACGTCGAAGGTGCCACCACCGAGGTCGAAGACGAGGATGAGCTCGTCCTCCTTGCCCTTGTCGAGGCCGTAGGCCAGGGCCGCAGCGGTCGGCTCGTTGACGATCCGCAGGACGTTGAGGCCCGCGATCTCGCCGGCCTCCTTGGTGGCCTGACGCTCGGCGTCGTCGAAGTAGGCGGGGACGGTGATGACCGCGTCGGTGACGGGCTCACCGAGGTAGGCCTCGGCGTCGCGCTTGAGCTTCTGGAGCGTGCGGGCGCTGATCTCCTGCGCGTTGTACTTCTTGCCGTCGATGTCCTCGCTGCTCCAGTCGGTGCCGATGTGGCGCTTGACGGAGCGCAGTGTGCGGTCGGCGTTGGTCACGGCCTGACGCTTGGCGATCTCTCCGACGAGGACCTCTCCGCCCTTGGTGAAGGCGACGACCGACGGGGTCGTGCGCCCACCTTCGGAGTTCGCGATGATCGTGGGCTCGCCACCCTCGAGGACGGCGACTGCTGAGTTGGTGGTTCCGAGGTCGATACCGACTGCACGGGCCATGGTGGGGTTCTCCTTGACGTAGGGAGTTGAGTTGCTTTCACTCAAGTTAGGACGGTGTATGCCGTATGGCAAATCCGTGCTTCCAAACTTGCGTTCACTCGACTCAACTCTTGACCCCGGCTCGTTGTTCCCCCGCACGAAAACTGATCTCCGCCCTCTTGGTCGACTCGTGGATTTCGTAGGCACGGACCTCTGCGAGTCAGGCCAGAACCCCAGCCTGCGATGGCAGGGTGAAGACCATGACTCACGAACAAGGTCCTCGATTCACCGGCTCGCGGGTCCTCATCACCGGGGGCGCGCACGGCATCGGCCGGGCGTGCGCGCAGCGGCTAGCCGACGAGGGGGCTCGCGTCGGGGTGACCGACCTCGACATCGCGACGGCTCGCGAGGTGGTCACGGCCCTCGGTGGCCCGAGCGACGAGCACCTCGCGGTCGAGCTGGACGTCACCGACGACGACTCCGTCCGAGCCGGCCTCGCGACCGTGGCTGATCGCCTCGGTGGCCTCGACGTCCTGGTCAACACCGCCGGTGGGGGTGTCCCGCACGACGACTTCGAGCAGGTCGGCGACGACATGTGGTCCCAGGTGCTGGAGCTCAACCTGATGAGCGCAGTCCGCTGCATCCGCGCGGCGCTGCCCCACCTCCGCCGCAGCGAGAACCACCCGGCGATCGTCTCGGTGAGTTCGGTCAACGCGCTGCTCGCGCTCGGGGGCGAGCCCTACTCGGCGGCAAAGCTGGGGCTGCTGTCGCTCACCCAGAACCTTGCCGCCCAGCTCGGCCCGGCCGGCATTCGGGTCAACGCGGTGGTGCCGGGCACCATCCGCACCCGCGTCTGGGACAACCAGGAGGGTGGCGCCGACCGGATGGTGCCGTTCTATCCGTTGGGTCGGGTGGGCGAACCCGATGACATCGCTGCCGCAGTCGCGTTCCTCGCGTCCCGCGATGCGAGCTGGATCACCGGCCACGCGCTCCCGGTGGACGGCGGACTGCTCACCGGGCACCGCAAGGTCTGATCCTCAGATCTGATGGTGCCTTCACCGGCTTGGTATGGGTCAGGTCGTCGCGAGCAGTCGCAGCCCAGCCAACGAAGGACTGTCCGGCTGGGCCGTGTAGGTGAGCAGTCGCTGTCCGCTGCCCTCCGGCAGATGCAGCACCTCGTAGTCGAGATCGAGGTCGCCGACCTGTGGGTGATGGAACCGCTTGGTGCCACTGGTGCACAGCTTCACGGCGTGCTTGGCCCACAACGACGCGAACTCAGGGCTGTTGAGACTCAGCTCGCCGATCAACTCGGCCAGCCGACGATCGTCCGGGAACTGCGCGGCGACGAAGCGGATCGATGACACGGCCAGCGCGGCCTCCGTGGCCCAGTCGCGATGCAACTCGCGGGTGTGGGGGTCAAGGAACATGAGACGAATCTGGTTGGGACGCAGGCCTGCTCGCGTCGGCGCCGTGAAATCGAGGTGGCCGGCGAGGAGCAGATGGCCGAGCCGATTCCACGCGAGGATGTCGTTGAATCGCCCGAGGAGCAGCGCTGGGGTCTCGGTCATCGAGTGCAGCAGCTGCTGGGCCCCGGGCTTGGCGGTTTCTGGCCTGGCCGCACGGCGAGGTTTGGCCGGGGCAGGGTGGGCCAGGGCAAACAGGTGAGCGCGCTCGTCGGGATCGAGCTGCAACGCGCGGGCCAACGCGTCGATCACTGCGTCAGAGGCGTTCTGGGACTGGCCCTGCTCCAACCGGGTCAGGTAGGTCACGGACACACCGGCAAGGTGCGCCAGCTCCTCCCGCCTCAGACCCGGCACACGTCGGCGACCGTAGCCCCGCACGCCAGCCGACTCCGGGGACAACGCATCCCGACGAGACCGCAGGAACTCCCCCAGCTCGGTGACCGGCGGACGGCCGACAGTGCGCACGGGAGTCTCCATGTCCACCAGTGTCCTCGATCTGCCCGGCGGGAGCCTGCCCCTGCCGGGGGTAGGCAAACCAGAGGTCTGGCTGGGCCTGCGGGCGGGTGTGAGCGTGGGTCTCATGAGTCCCTCGCAACTGTCCGAACGCGCAGAACCCACACCCCTCGACGCGACCCACAATGATCGACTGACCTCGCGCCAACGCGCAGGCCTGGCCGTGCTGCTCACCGCGAACTTCACCCTGGCGGTGGACTTCTCGATCCTCAATGTCGCCCTCCCCCACATCGGTGCCGACCTCGGCTTCGCGACCAGCAACCTGCAGTGGATCGTCACCTCGTTCGCCCTGTGTGCCGCCGGATTCACCCTGTTCTTCGGCCGCGTGGCGGATGTCCTCGGCCGCAAGCGCCTGTTCGTCGCCGGCATCACCCTGCTGGGTGTCTCATCCATGGTCGGAGGTCTGGCCCAAGAGCCCGTCCTGCTCCTCGCTGCCCGGGTCGCCCAGGGAACCGCCACCGCCATGGTCACACCAGCCGCCCTGTCCCTCCTGACCGCGATGTTCCCCGAGGGCCGGGCCCGCTCCCGGGCGCTCGGCCTCAACGGCGCCCTCATGGCGGCCGGGTTCACGACGGGTGCGGTTCTTGGGGGCCTCCTGACCGGCGTGGTCAGCTGGCGTTGGGCCTTCTTCATCAACGTCCTCATCGCCGTCGCCGTCCTCATCGCGGCACCCCGGGCGCTCACCGACGTCCGGGCCGGGAACCGTCCGCGGCTGGATGCACCGGGTGCGATCACCGTGACCCTCGCCCTGGTCGCACTCGTCTACGGAATCACCACTGCCGGACAGTCGGGCTGGACCGCCACCGGAGCGTGGCTGCCGATCGCGGGTTCGGTCGCACTGTTCGGCTGGTTCTGGAGGATCGAGTCGCGCGTCGCCGACCCACTCATCCAGCCAGCTCTGCTCCGACGCAGCAATGTGGCGTGGGGCAACATCGCCGGACTCCTCGCCTTCGCGACCGAGACCTCATTGGTCTTCCTGCTCACCCTCTATCTGCAGGACGTCCTTGGCTACAGCGCCGTCAGCGCGGGGCTCAGCCTCGCCGTCCTGGGTATCGGCACGGTCCTCGGCGGCCTGGTCGCGCCTCGTGTCATCGCGAGACTCGGATCCAAGAACGCGATCATTGCCGGCTTCGTCCTCCAGGCCGCAGCCACTGCCCCGCTGGCTTTGGTCGGCGACAACCGGGCGTGGCTGATCCCGCTGCTGATCACCACGTTCATCGGTGGTGTCGCCAACCTCGTGGCCATCGTCGGCTATGTCGTCACGGCAACGAACGGTGTCCCTTCGGAGCAGCAGGGGCTGGCGACCGGACTGGTCACCATGAGCCAACAGGTCGGCATCACCTTGGGCACACCGGTGATGTCCGCGATCGTCGCCAGCCAAGCATCGACGACCACCGTCCCGGGATTGCGACTCGCCATCGGTGTCAACGCTGGCGTGGCCCTCCTCACCGCCGCCCTCCTGGGCGCCGCATTCGCTCGCGCGGGCTCACACGAACGACGCCTGCGCCGTTGATGAAGAGTGCGCCGATTCCGGGCGCACATCACCCAACGCACAGGAGTCCACCCGTGAAGACAGCATTGATCACCGGAGCGAACCGCGGCCTCGGCCGGGCCGTTGCCCAACAGCTCGCTGAACAGGGCATGACCGTCATCGTGGCAGCGAGGAATGCAGCCGCGGGTGAGACGGCAGCACAGCACATCGGGCATGGAGCGGTGAGCGTCCAACTCGACGTCACCGACTCCGCCTCCATCGCTGCAGCCGCTGAGCAGGTCACCCGTTCCCACGGCGCGTTGGACGTGCTGGTCAACAACGCCGGCATCCTTCCCGAAGCCACCAACACCGACCCGGCCGAGGAGGTCGACCTCGAGATGTTCCGCCGCACCTACGCGACGAACCTCCTCGGCCCTGTCGGCGTCCTCGAGGCATTCCTGCCCCTGCTCCGGAACTCGCCCGCCGGTCGCATCGTCAACGTCACCTCGACCATGGGGTCGCTGACCGACCAGATCGATCCGGACTCTCCCTACTACTCCATGGCCCTGCCGGCATACCGAAGCTCCAAGGCCGCCCTGAACAACGTCACGATCGCCCTGGCCAAGCAATTGGCTGCCACCTCGATCAAGGTGACGTCCGTCTGCCCAGGGTTCGTGCAGACCGACCTGACCCCGATCAACCACGAACAGGCGCCACTCACCGCCGCCCAAGCAGCCGCACCGATCGTCACCGCGGCAACTCTGCCCGCAGGAGCAGCGTCGGGAACCTTCATCGACGCCGCCGGACCGGTCGCCTGGTGAGGAGGAGTGACGCGGACATCTCAACGGCATACGGCCACTTGCGCGTCGCTGGGCATCACCTGTCCCTAGAATCCATGCCATGGGGGAGAACACCGGGGTCCTGCGGCGAGCGGGCAGCTTCGTTCGTGGTCGTCCGACCACGCAGAAGGTCGGCGGGGGGATGGCCGCTGCGCTCCTCGCGAGCGCTCCCTTCGGCGGCCTGACCAGCGTGCCGGAGACCCCGGCCGACACCCTCAAGCTGGACCAGCCGATCATGGTCGGCCCCTACAAGGTCGTCATCGACCAGGTTGTCGAGATCCCCGACCTCGCACCAGCGGTCAAGCCCAAGCCGCCGGAGCGCCTCATCCTCCTCGACGCCGAGGTCACCCTCACGGGTGAACGGCCGGAGTATGCCGGGACCCTCACCCAGAACCTTCACCTCACCGGCGGAGACGTGACGGTGTCCGAGCAACCCGAGCTCTACTTCGTCGAGGACGGCACCCAACCGCGGACGTTCAACCCGGGCGTCACCTACCGGCTGGCCATCACGTGGACGACGTCCGGCGGATGGCAGGGCGACTCCGCTCAGGTGAGTGCGAACCTCGTGGAGTTCCGCGTGGAGGACAGGCAGACGCTCAACCCGAACGCCTGGATCGGGCGCGACGAGATCCAGTGGCAGGGCACGCTCCCCGTGGTGAGGAAGACATGAGGCGCAGCATCGCGACCGCTGCGTTCGTCATCGCCGCCATGGGACTCGGCCGCCTCATCACCGACCACGTGCCGCTGGACGAGGCAGTCGACAAGCCGTTTGTCCACCACAGCGTCGTGGGTGAGAGCGTGGCGCTCGAATACGCCGATGTGATCGTCACCGGCTTCCACGTGACTCCCACGATCATGGGCAACCCGGCCTCGGCGGCGGGCGGGCGATGGCTCGTCGTCGACACCGAGCTCGTCGCGCGCAATGAGCCGGTGGTGATGGCGGGGTTCTTCCTCGTCGATGGACAGGACCGTCGCTACGTCGCGACAAACCGCGGCAGCGAGTGCGCCACAAGCGCCAATCTGTCCACCGGTGTGCGCGCCTACGCCAGCATCTGCTTCGACATCCCCCAGCACGCCCTGACCGGTGCGCGGCTCTTCGCCACCCGCGGCGCGTGGGACACGCACGAGTCCGAGTTCCGCCGGGACGACCTGGCCGACATCGACCTCGGCATCTCGGCGTCCGAGGTCGACGCGTTGTGGGCACAGAAGGACGCCGTCAACGTCAAGCAGAGCGGCGCAGTGCCGCCCGAGAAGGCATCCCGATGACCGCGACCGCGCCTCCATCCGTGTCCGAGCCCCAGACCACGCCCGCTCCAGGCCCGCCCCGGCCCAGCCGTTGGTGGATCGCCGCCGTCCCCGTCGCCATCGTTGCCATGCTCGCTGCGTCCGGCTATCGCGTCCCCGTGTTCTGGTATCAGTCGGGTCTGCACCACGAGTTGGCGAGCGCCGATCCCGACGAGTGGGCCAAGGTCACGGAGGAATACGCCGACGTCCACGGTGACACCACCCGCAGCTACTCGGTGAGGTTCGCTGGGCTGGGAGGTGCGGTCCCGGCATACGAGGACAACTCTGGAGACGAACTCACCCTCCCAACCGGGATGGTCGCGCGGACCGTCAACCTCGACTTCTCGGCCGCCCCCGACCAGGTGCTCAAGGGTTGCGCCGTCACGTTGATCGATGATGAGGGTCGGCAATACAGGGTGGGCGGCCTTTTCGACGGCATCGGCCCCCGAACCACGGTCTGCGTGCCGGAAGAGACACCCGGGCCGAGCCTCGCCGTGCTGCAGAAGGACGCGCGCGGAGCCACCCCCCAGGACGAGCAGCCCCGTCCGCGGGAGTGGTCGACGTCTCCGGCGATCGCGGTTCCGGAGGATGCGCGGTTCGTCGAACTGCGGATCTCGTTCGAGAACCCGGACTACGTCACGCTCCGGCTTCCGCGCTGACCTCTCGGACAGTCGAAGGCTGAGGGTCTCCCGAAGAACTCGGCGCGAGCTTCGGGCCGAGCAGCCAGTCGATGGCGGCGGCAAGCAGGGCAGCGGCGAGCACCATCGTGATCGCGAGACCGATCGACTTCTCCATCGGCGAGATCGCCATCCAGTTGTCCGTCTGCTGCGGGCCGATGGCGAGCCGCAGCACCTGACCCACGAGCCACGGGATGCGGATGACGAGGAGGAACGCCAGGCAGAAGGTGAGCATCGGCAACAGCCCTGCCGTCGCCATCATCCGCAGGCCGTTCCAGAACGCCGACCAGCGCTCACGCACGTCGCCGAGGAGCCCACCTCCGTAGCGGCGCACGGGCGCCGGAATGCGCTCCCAGCGCGGGTTCGGCTGTGACTCAGGACTCTCCGGCGGAGAGAGCTTGTGCCCGAGGACGACTGCGCCGACGGTGAGCCAGGCCAGCGGCACGATGACAACCGCATCGATTGCGCCGAGGAGTCCGAACAGCCAGGCCGTCACGCTGTCGACCGGGCTGGCCAGCGGGCCCAGCGTCGAGACAGCCTGGTCATAGCGCTCGAGGACGAGCTGGGAGGCCCGCCGGTCCTGCACCCACGCGACGCCCACCTCCCGGATCTCGGCGACCTTCTGAGCCACCTGGGACGTGTAGTAGACCTCGACGAGCGCTCCGATGAAGGCGAGCCAGAGGAAGCGGGTCACGCTCTCGATCTTGCCGAGGGCGAAGCGCAGGACCCACGCGATGCCCACGATCGCAAGGACGACCTGCCAGTCATAGATTGCGAGCCGACTCACGAAATCGATGTCGGCAGGGCCGTCCAGGCTGAACTGGTTGAACTCGTCATAGGCTGCCTCGTTGGTGAACCGGTAGAGGTCCTCCTTGAGCAGCCCGTAGGACACGTAGACCGCGAGGAAGGGCACGAGCACCGAGACCGCGACGTCGACGAGGCGCATCTCGCGCTTCTCGGTGGTCGCCTGGCGCGCTTCTCGCTGCGACAGTTCCGCGACGTTGGGGAGCGCGCCGCGTGTCATGTAGAGCATCACGATCATGGCGAGCAGGAACCCCAGCGGCGCGATGACGAGGATGAGCTGCGCGATGAACGCGTTGTGGTCACTGACCTCGACGGCGATCCAGAGGGCGCCGCTGCGGACCGCGAGCCCCAGGCAGGCGATGACGATGAAGGGCGCCCAGTAGCGACGCAGGATCCGCGCCGCCGACACGAGCACAGCCGGGATGTCCCTGACGCGCATCTCGTCGTTCACTGGCCACCCCGAACTTCCTGTCCCCACCGGACACTCACCCTGACGACCGGAGCATATCCATTCAGCCGAGCCAAGCGGCCGGTTCTGCACTCGGATAGGTTCACCGCGTGACTTCAGCTGAGCCGGACCGGGCGACCGAAGTCGTGCGCGCCCTGGCGCTGAGCTGGTTCGCCGTGTCACTCGCCGCCCTGGCTCACCTCGCGGCAGGCGGCACTGCTCCCGGAGTCGCCTCCTGTCTTGCCGTGGGCGCGTTCCTGACAATCGTGAGTATGCCGTTGTGCCGCAACGCTTTCCGGCTCACCCGTCATGGCCCCCTCCTGCTCGTGCAACAGCTCGTCACCCACGCGGTCCTGAGCCTGACCTCGCCGGGCCACGGTGCGCCGGTGCGCCCCACCGCTCAGCTCGCTGGGGCCCTCGGCAACGGACACGCCATCCACCCAGCGGCGGGGAACCGGCAGCACGTGGCCGCGTCCTCCCACGCCGTCGAGTCCGGCCACGCGCTCATGCCGTCACCGACCATGGTGGTCGCCCACCTCTGCGCAGCTGTCCTCGTCGCCGCCCTGCTCACCCGGGCCGAGTCGGGTTGGGCCGGGGTCCGGGCCCTTCAGCACGGTCACGCACGTGCCATCCCGCGCTTCGCGGCCCTCGTGACGCAACTGGCGTCCGTCCCTGTTGCCTTCGACCTTGCCGCCCTCCTGCGCCGGCTCCCACGACCCGGCGACAGTGGCTCCGCGCCGCCGCCGGCCATGCTCGATCTCTGGCGTTCCCCCGCGCCGTGCCGTCGCGGACCGCCGCGACCCTGCGCTGCCTGAGCGCACCCCCGAACCTTCTTGCTCCCCGGCGACATCGCCGGGTCGAGCGGCGCACCCGTGCGCATCGCCCTTTGTCATGTGAGGAACCACTGCCATGTCCGTCATCGACGACCCGACCCCACCGAGCCCCACCAGCCCAGCTGCCCAGGCCGACCCCGTCGCGAAGGTGACGGGAAAGACGAACTCTCGCGGACGGCATACCGGATTGTTTCGAGCGTTCTGGCGCTGGCACTTCTATGCCTCCGTCGTCGTCATCCCGGTCCTGCTCGTCCTTGCCATCACGGGACTGGTCTATCTCTTCCGGTTCAAGATCGAGCCGGCCCTGCACGGTGACCTCATGCGTGTCGAGGCCAGCGTCGGACAGCCGGCGCTGCCCTATGAGATGCAACGGTTCAATGCCGCTACCGCACATCCTGACGACACGATCGTCTCGATGACCGAGCCGGGGGCGCCAGACCAGAGCACCCGCTTCACCCTCACCACGCCGAGCGACGAGACCCGCGACGTCTTCGTCAATCCCTATACGGCAGAGGTGCTCGGCGACCTCAACCCCGACACCACCCTCAGCGGGAGGGCGATCCGACTGCACGCCGACCTCATGGGCGGACGCATCGGCGACCTCGTCATGGAGCTGGGTGCGTGCTGGGCGATCGTCATGGCGATCACCGGCTACTACCTCTTCCTCAAGGGTCGGCGGGCGCGAAAACGCCAGCGGGACAGGGGTGTTCGCTCAGCGATGCTGCGATCCACACACGCTCGCATCGGATCGGTCATGGGCGTCGGCCTGCTGCTCCTCATCGTCTCCGGCCTGCCGTGGACCGGGGTCTGGGGTGCTCAGGTGCAGAAGCTCGTGACGGGCGCGGGGACGTCGATGTGGCCCGACGACCATGGCGCGCTCTCGAACCCGACGTCGACGCTCGACGAGTCCCTCCCCCACAGCCATCACGTCGTCCCGTGGGCGCAGGAGAAGACACCGGTGCCGACCTCCCCGAAGCCACCACAGGCAGACGGTGAGGTCTCCATCGCCAACGTCGACACGGCCATCACAGTGGGCGCCCACGAGGGTTTGGCTCGACCGATGACGGTGGCGCTGCCGGCTGACGACGAGGGGGTGTTCTCGGCGATCGGCTACGCGTTCAACGACCCCACCAAGGAACGCACCGTCCACGTCGACCAGTACGGCGGGGACGTCGCGAGCACCTATGGCTACGACGACTACCCCGGTCTGGCCAAGGTTGTCTCGCAGGGCATTGCACTCCACGAGGGCCGTCGGTTCGGGACGCTCAACATGGTGCTCACGACCCTGTTCTGCCTCGCGGTCATCGCGTCGTGCATCACCGGGCCGCTCATGTGGTGGCGTCGCCGTCCGCGCGGCTCGGGTTCGGTGGGCGCTCCGCGAGGGCGTATGCCGCTCGCCGCCAGTCCCGCTCTCGCCGTCGGGATCGTGGCGTTGGGGGTCTTCCTCCCGGTGATGGGTGTGTCCTTGGCCATCGTCCTGCTCCTCGACAGGTTGGTGCTGTCGCGCCTAACCGCCACCCGACGCCTGTTCGGGGCGACCTCGCGCTGACCCTCCTGGCCGCGCTCGCCATGTGCGAGCGCGGCCTCGCGGTGCGAGGATCGGGATCATGGCCGACTCTGCACTTCCTGGCACAACGACCGTCCCGATGACTGTCCCGGTCATGGCCGTCCGCGACGTCGATGAGCTCGTCGACTTCTATGAGGCGCTCGGGTTCCGCACGACCTATCGCCAGGTCAAGCCCTATGTCTATGTCGCGGTCGAGGGCCGCGGCTTCGGGCTGCATTTCAGCCGCGTCCCCAAGGGTGCTGACACCGAGAACGAGGACGTCGGGTGCTGCCTCGTCATCGTCGACGACGTCGCGGCAATGCACGCGGACCTCTCCGCGACCATGCGCGCGGCGTTCGGCGAGGTGCTCGTCAAGGGGCGCCCGCGCATCACCCGCTACCGGCCGGGCGCCTCACGTTTCACCCTGGTCGACGCGTCTGGCAACTCGCTGATCTTCATCCAGCGGGACATCCCCGAGGACGTCGAGCACGGCGGCGCCGCGCACCTCACCGGCCTGGCCAAGGCCCTCGACAACGCCCGGATCTTCCGCGACTTCAGCTCGACGACAAGGCCGCACTGCGGGCCGTCACGAGTGGGTTGAAGCGCCACTCAGAAGGTGCCTCGCCCGCCGAACTCGAGGCAGCTCACACCATGGTCGCCGAGCTCCAGGCCGACATCGACAAGGACTAGGTGGTGCGGCTCGGCCAGGCCCGGGGCGAGTCAGCCGCGGGCAAGGAGCCCGGCGATGGCGGAGTGGCCTGCGAGCTGTCCACCGGCCGATGCCATGACGACCGAGGCCATCGGCATCGGGAACGCCGCCAGATGGGCGAGGTCACCACCAGCTGTCACTCCGGGCACGCTCGTGCGACCGAACTCGTCGATCCGCACGGCCCCTGACGGATTGAGATCAAGGCCCAACTGCTCGGCAAATGGCGCGGATTGGTGCAGGGTCGGCACGACGAAGAGCACGGCAACGTCTTCGGTCGAACCGTCGTCGAGCGTCACCCGCAGTCCATCACCAACGCGCTCGACAGCAGCCATCCGGGCGTCGACGACAGGCACATCGAGGGTGACGCCCTCAGGCACGTCCTGGCCCTCCGCGAAGACGACGAACTCACCCGCGACCGGTCCCATCAGCGCCGTGTAGTTGCCCGCCGCAGCCGCGCCGATGATGCCGATCCGCTGACCCGCGAACTCGAACGCGTGGCAGAACGGGCACTGCGCCGCAAGGTCTCCCCAGATTTCCTGAAGACCCGGGATGAGCGGAAGCTCGTCGCGGACACCGGTGGCGAGCACCACGGCATACGCCGAAAGAACGTCACCACTCGCGAGGGTGAGACGGAAGTCGTCGCCGTCGCGCTCGATCGTCTCGACGCGCTCTTCGCGAACCGAGACGGTGTCGTATGCCGTGAGCTCACGTCGTCCGGCCGCGCGGAAGTCTGCGGGTGGGGTGCCGTCGTGGGTGAGCACGTTGTGCATGTGGCTCACGGTGGCGTTGCGGTAGGTGCCGTCGTCGAAGAGCGTGACCTGGCGGCGGACGCGCCCGGCCGTGAGAGCGGCCTGGAGTCCGGCGGGGCCGCCGCCGATGATCGCGATGTCGGTGTGCTGATGTGAAGTCGTCATGATCCGATGCTGAACCTTCAGGTTGACCTGAAGGCAAGCCGGAAATTCTGTGGCACTCTCCGGAGCCAGCATATATCTTGATGTCAAGATACTTTTGGAGGGTACTTGTGGTGACCAAATGGTGGCGGTCGATCGTTCCGCCTACAAAGCTCGAGCGCGACCTGGCGGTGCAGAGCGTGCTCTCGGCGTTCGCGACCGGGTCCTTCCTCACAGGAACGGCGGTCTTCTTCACCCAGATCGTCGGCCTCACCGGAGCGCAGGTCGGGCTCGGAATGTCGATCGCGGCCGCCGTGACCCTGGCCCTGTCCATGCCGCTGGGGCGGCTGACCGACGTCGTGGGAGCCAAGAAGCTGTGGGTGGCGAGCGCGATCGTGGAGGCGCTGCTCTATGTCGCCTGGCCGCTGGTGAGCGGGTTCGTGGCCTTCGTGGTGCTGTTGGCGGTGCTTGCCTCCGTGGAGAACGCCGGACGGTCGGCGCGCAACGTCTATCGGATCGAGGTCTTCCCCCGCGAGACGCGAGTGCGGGCCCTGGCCTATCAGCGGGCAGCGCGCAACGTCGGCTACACCCTCGGCGCCGGAACCGCTGGCGTGGCGCTGGGCATCGGCTCCCGTGAAGCGATCATCGCCGTCCCGTTGATCACGGCTGCGCTGCTCGTCATCAACTCCGTGATGGTCTCGTTCCTCCCGGCCATCCAACGCTCGGCCCATGCGGCGGCCGGGTCGGAGGGACATGTGTCACCGGCCGCGCTCAAGAACGTGGGCTTCGTCGGCCTCGCCATCTGCAACGGCGTGCTCCAGTCCAACCAGGTGCTGCTCAACGTCGTCGTGCCTCTGTGGCTCGTCGAGCAGACGGATGCCCCTCGGGCCCTGCTGGCGTGGCTCTTTGGAACCAACACTGTGCTGGCCGTCTTGCTCCAGGTGCGGGCGTCGCGTGGGGCGGAAACGGTGAATGGGTCGCTGCGCGCCGTGAATCTTTCGGGTCTGGCTTTTGTCCTGTCGTGCGCCGTCATCAGCGTCACCCACGAGACGATCGGCTGGGTGTCGATCGTGCTCATTTGGATCGGCCACATCACCATCACCGGCGCCGAACTGTGGCAATCGGCGGCCGACTGGGGCTTCACCTCGGAGCTGTCAGACCCGCGTCGACTCGGTGACTACCAGGGCGTCTGGGGTCTGGGCTACCAGATCCAGCCAATTATCTTCCCCGCGCTCTACACGTTCCTTGCGCTGTCGTGGGGGCCGCCTGGATGGGCCGTCATCGCGGTCATCGCCGTGACCGCAGCCGTGCTGTCCCACCCCGCGGCCAGAGCTGCCGAACGCCACCTCGACCGCCACGCCGCCCCAGCGACAGCGGAAGCCCCAGCAACCTGACCCCACCCACCCCTGAGTGAGTTTCTCGCCCAATCCCTGTTACTCACTGTTCTTCGGCGTATCCGTGATTTTTGGGGGAATTGGGTGAGAAACGCACAGGTCAGGAAGGTGGGTTGGCGGCAGGGCCGCCGCGGCCGGTGGTGCGGGGCTGCTCGTAACCACCCTCGGGCGGGACCATCTCGGCCCGGACGCCGAGCAGCCGGATCGGCCGGTCGTCCTCGAGTCCGCGCAAGAGCTCGATCGCCGTGGCCGCGATGACGGTCGAGTCGAACGTCGGCTCGGGCAGCTTGCGGATCCGGGTCGTGGTGAAGAACGGGGCGAACCTCACCTTGAGATGCACCCGCGCGCAGGCCCGGCCCTCACGGCGAATGTCCTCGACGACCTGCTCCGAGAGGGACAACAGCGCCGCCTCGATCTCGGCAGGTTCCACGAGGTTGGTCTGGTAGGTCGTCTCGCGACCATGGGCGCGCGCGATCCAGGGAGTGTCGTCGATGACGGTCGCGCCGAGCCCGCGACCGAGTCGGCCGTAGTGCGGTCCCATGCGGGGGCCGAACTCGGCGGTGAGCACCTCGTCATCGCCGTCGGCGAGCTGCTGGACCGACTCGTATCCGTGCGTCGCGAGGCGCGCGGCAATCCGGTTGCCGACTCCCCACAACGCAGTGGTCGGCCGCTCCCCCATGACCTCGAACCAGTTGTCGCGAGTGAGGACGAACGTGCCCTGCGGCTTGCCGAAGTCCGTCGCGATCTTGGCGCGCACGGTCGTGTCGCCGACGCCCACCGAGCAGTGCAGTTGTGATGCCTCGAGAACCTCGGCGCGAATCGCCTCGGCGTGCGCCACCGCCTCCTGCACGTGCTCGCCAGGAGTCGAGATGCCGACGAACGCCTCGTCCCAACCGAGCACCTGGACCACCGCGCCCGGGTGAGCGCGAACCGTCTCCATGACGACGGCCGACGCCGCGTCGTAGGCCGGACCATCGACGGGAAGGAAGACGGCGTCGGGTATCTTGCGCACGGCGAGCTTGAGCGGCATACCCGAATGGACACCGAACACACGCGCCTCGTAGGACGCCGTCGAGACGACGGCCCGTTCGGTCGGGTCGCCGCGGCCACCGACGACGACGGGCAGCCCGGCCAGCTCGGGGCGGCGCAGGATCTCGACCGCCGCGATGAACTGGTCGAGGTCGACGTGGAGCACCCATCGGGCCATGTCTCCAGTGTGCCGTGTGGCACGGACAGTGGCAGGAGTACGTTCAGGTGAACATGAAGGCAGGTGCACGCATGGCGACGACCCAGAACACGAAGACGGTCGACGAGAACTGGACGATCAGCGACCTCGCGAGCCGCTTCGACCTGCCCACACACGTCCTGCGCCATTGGGAGTCCATCGGCCTGCTCGACCCGCGGCGCGATGCATCGGGCTATCGCCGCTACGGACAGGACGAGCTCGTGCGGATCGCCATCATCCAGCGCAACAAGCTGGCAGGCATGACCCTCGAGCAGATCCGGGTCCTTCTCGACGCCGAGGCCCAGGACCGGCACGAGGTCCTCGAGGGACACCTGCGCGACCTCGAGGAGCGGATGCTTGCGTTGGAGCGGTCCCGCGAGATGACCGAGCACGCCCTCCGGTGCCGCGCCCACGACATCACCGCCTGCCCCCGGTTCGTCGCAGCCGTGCAGGACGTCATCGACGGGCGCGCGCACTTCGAGGTCACGACCTCGTGACGGCGATGCGCGACGTCATCGTCGTCGGAGGCGGGATCGTCGGTCTCGCGACGGCACACGAGATCCTCCGCAGGCGACCGGGGGCTGACGTCCTCGTCGCCGAGAAGGAGTCCGAGGTCGGTCAGCACCAGAGCGGGCACAACAGCGGCGTGATCCACGCGGGTGTCTACTACGCACCCGGCAGCCTCAAGGCCCGCTTCTGTCGCGAGGGTGCCGCGCGAACTCGGGAGTATTGCGCGGAGAAGCGAATCCCGTTCTCCGACACCGGGAAGCTCGTCGTTGCGACGACTGCCGTGGAAGTCCGGCGGCTCGAGGAGTTGACTGTGCGCGCCCGCGCCAACGAACTCAGCGTCACGCCCTTGAGCGGCGACGCCCTGCGCGAGCGCGAGCCGCACATCACCGGGCTGGCCGCCCTCCACGTCCACGCCACCGGGATCACGGACTACCCCGGCGTATGCCGTGCCCTCGCCTCCGACATCTCGGCCGCCGGTGGCGTGGTCCGCACCTCCACGGCAGTCACCGCGATCGACGAGACACCCACGTCGGTGACGGTGACCGCGGTCGAAACGCGTGACACAAACCGTTGGGAGAGAGTCGAGTCCGCGCGCCAGGTCATCGTCTGCGCAGGCCTCCAGGCCGACCGGCTCGCGGCGATGTCGGGTCTCAACCAGGGCGCCGAGGCATTCCAGATCGTGCCCTTCCGTGGGGAGTACTACCGGCTGCCCGCCTCCCGAAGGGACCTCATCGACGCGCTCATCTATCCCGTGCCCGACCCCGACCTGCCCTTCCTCGGCGTGCACCTCACCCGAACCATCGACGGCGGCATCACCGTCGGGCCCAACGCCGTCCTCGGTTTCAGTCGCGAGGGATATCGCAAGGGCTCGCTCAACGTGCGCGACGTGACGGCCTTCGCCCGCTTCCCGGGGATGTGGCAGGTGGCCCGCGCGCATTGGCGCACCGGGCTCACGGAGCAGCGCGACTCGTGGCGTCGCCGTGGCTATCTCGACCTGGTGCGCCGCTACTGCCCCGAGCTCACGATCGACGACCTGCTTCCCGAGCCTGCCGGCATACGCGCGCAGGCAGTCCTGCGGGACGGCACTCTCGTCCACGACTTCCTCATCCGTTCGACCGACCGCACCGTGCACGTGTGCAACGCGCCGTCACCCGCTGCCACGTCTGCCTTCCCCATCGCGGAGCACATCGTCGACCTGGCGACGGCGCCCGCGTGAACGGCCAGGAGCTGCTCGATCTTGCCGCCCGCATCGGCCCGGTCATGGTCTTCCTCATTGCCATGACCGTCGTCGCGGAGGTGGCGGAGATCGCCGGAGTGTTCGACGTCGCGGCGCACTGGACGTCGCGGGCCGGGCGGCACCGCACCTGGCTGCTCTGGATCCTCGTGGTCGTCCTCGCTGTTGCCTGCACGATCGTCCTGAGCATCGACACGACCGCCGTGTTGCTCACCCCGGTCGTCATCGCTATGACCCGCCAGTTGGGCATCGCGGCCATGCCGTTCGCCCTGACCACCGTGTGGCTCGCCAACACCGCGTCACTGCTGCTCCCCGTGTCGAACCTGTCCAACCTCATTGCGCTGCACCGGTTCTCGCAACTGGGGGTGGGGACGCACGAATACATCGCCCTCGCCTGGCGTCCTGCCCTTGCTGCGATCATCGCCACCGTGGTCGTGCTGTTCGTGCTTCATCGCCGCGAGCTGCTCACGCGATATGCGCCGGACCCACCAGCCGCTCCCCATGACCGGGTCCTGCTCCGGATCGCCGGCGGTGTCTGCATCGCCCTCGGGCCGGCATTCGTCAGCGGCGTCACCCCCGCGATCCCCGCCGTCATCGGCGCGGTCGTCCTCCTGGCCGCACTCGCATGGCGCTGGCGCCCCAAACTGCGAACGGTCCAGGTGCCGTGGCTCATGGTGCTCGCCGTGTGCGCCCTCTTCGTCGTCGTCGACATCGCGATGCGCCACGGCCTCGAGCCCGCGCTCTCCACCCTCGTCGGCAGTGGCGACGAGGGTGGACTCTGGCGCATGGGCGCTGTCGGGGCGGTGAGCGCCAACGTCGTCAACAACCTGCCGGCCTACCTCGCCCTCGAGCCCGTGGCCGATGGCTCCCCCGCTCGGCTCATGGCCCTGCTCATCGGCGTCAACGCCGGCTCCATCGTCACCGTGTGGGGATCGCTCGCGACCCTGTTGTGGCGGGACCGGTGCCGTCGCGCCGGGCTCACCGTGGACGCCTGGCCGTATGCCGTCCGCAGCCTCCTGTGCGCGGCCGCAGCCGTGTCGGCCGCCCTCATCGCGCTCAGCCTGTCGTGACCCGACTCAATAGACCCAGACCTTGCGCCCGACGACCGGCCAGCCCTCGGCATACAGCTTGTCCATCGCCGAGGTGCTCACCCGGAGGCAGCCGTGCGAGGCCGGGTAGGGCGGGATCGACGTCGACCCGTGGATGGCCCAGCCATTCTTGAAGTACGCCGGTCGCCACATGGCGCCGAGTGACCCGTACTGCCAGCCGGAGGTGTAGCGCCAGTAGACCGAGAACTGACCCTTGGGGGTGTAGGCCGTGCGCCACGCCCCGCGCGAGTAGTAGCGCTCCCCGCTGCCGGTGCTCGTGTTGAGCGTGTAGCGCAGCCGGCCGCCCTGGACGAGCATGAGCGTGTTCTCGGCGAGGTCACACTCGATCACCGTCCCGGAGGTGGTGCGAGGGTTGGCCCTGACGCCACGGTCGAGCAGCCCCCAGGTCGTCGGGCCGACAACGCCGTCACGAGAGACGTGGCCGACCTTCTGCAGGGCCCACACCGCCTGCTGGGTCAGGTGTCCGAAGGATCCATCGGCGCTCCCGCACCAGTAGGTCAGCTCGCCCAGCCGTCGCTGCAGCGCCACAACGGGCGCGCCGGAGGACCCACGCCGGAGCGTGGGTCGCGTCGCCGCGTCGGCTGGCGCGGCGCCCATCGCCGCCAGGCCGAGGAGTCCGGCCCCTGCTGCTGCCGTCAGGGTCACGCGCCGCGTGACCAGTTTTCCGTTGTCGTCCATCGCCAAGCACCCCTGCTTTCGTCGAGCCCGTCTTGCCTGTGCAGTGAAGACGCGCGAGCCCTCCACGAGGTTGCGGCGTCACCTCGAGAAGCTCGAAGTCACGACGAGTCCGGATGCGACCCGACGGCGTCACCCAACAGGAGTCGTCACGTCCCGCTCAGATACACGCGCGTATGCCGTCCGGCTCGCGAGCGCTCGAGTCGACGTCAGTGGACCCGGATCGCCTGACGCACCCATGCCGCGATCTCGGTGGCGAACGCGCCGGGGTGACGGGCCCACACGAAATGGTCGAACGCCGGGCCGCCCTCGCCTGCCGGTCGTGTCACGAAGCGGTGCTCCACCTGGGCATTGGTGAGCTTGTCGGCGAGGTTGTCGACGGAACCCTGCGGTGCCAGCGAGTCGTTGTCGAGGGTGATCGCGAGCACGGGAAGGTTCACGCGCGAGAAGTCTGGTTCAGCAACCGCCTTGCCGCGCTCGATGCCGAGCTCACCGCGTCGGGCGAAGCGCGCCCATTCACGCATCAGCTGCCGCGGCTGACGCCCACCGAAGCCGAGCCGGTCACCCGGCCAGTGACCCCGCACGAAGGCCACGGCACCCAGGGTCTGCGTCTGGGCGAGCAGCTTGAGCCGCTTCGGGAAGCCGCGCCAATAGGGCGAGCCCGACCCGATGAGCACGAGCGCCCTCACCGCTGAGGCGTGCGTCGCGAGGTGGACCATCGCGACCTGACCACCGAAGGAGTGGCCGATGAACGCGAGCGGCCTTCCGGCATAGCGCTCCTGGGCCACAGCGACAGTGGCGGCGACGACGTCATCGGACACTGCGGCATACCCGAAGTCGTTGCGTCTGCTCGCGAGCGGGCGACTCACGCCCTGCCCCGGGAAGTCGGCCGACAGGACTGCCACACCTTCAGCGGCGAGGGCCGCCGCGAACGGTCCGTAGTAGCCGGCAGCCACACCCAGGGCGGGCAGCAGGACCACGACAGGGTCGCCCGCTCCTCCACCGTCGACTCCGATGATCGAGGTGTGTCCCCCACCGGGCAGGTCCAGGTCGCTCACGTGATCCACGAGAGCACCGTATGTCGTGGGCACCCCTCCCCATTGCCACACCCGGCGGGCGGCCCTAGGTTCACCGCAGAGGCCGCAACGATGCGGCCACGGGAGGGAAACCATCACCATGACCACCACCAACCACCGGGTGCGTGCCCGGGTCGCCGCGGCTGTGCTCGGCACCCTGGCACTGACCGGCGCGATGCTCGTCGCCACACCACAATCAGGCCTCACCAGCCAGGCCTCCGCGGACAAGCCCGAGAAGCCGAGGATCCCGGCAGTCTGCGACGAGGACGAGACATCCGACTCGTTCGGCGGGGCGAAGGTCAGCGCGGCCTACGACCTCTACTTCGACCAGTCGCAGACGAGCACCGACCATTTCCTCGACAACTACACCCCCCAGGGCCTCGGCATGTGGGAGAACTGGCGCGGAGGTCCCGGCACCGAAGACCTC
Organism: Knoellia sp. S7-12; assembly: GCF_040518285.1. GTDB lineage: Bacteria > Actinomycetota > Actinomycetes > Actinomycetales > Dermatophilaceae > Knoellia. Next base: position 3,728,306 of record NZ_CP155449.1, read on the forward strand.
TTCCTCGTCGGCATGCACTACTCCGACGACCCGGACACCGAAGAGAACGAGGAGGAGACCAACCGTGGCCTCCTCTACGGCATGGACGCGGCAGGGAACGTGCAGGGTTACGCGATGCTTCCCGAGGGCTCGCACGCCGGCGGCGTCAAGGTCCACAAGGGATGGGTCTATGTCCAGAAGAACAACAAGCGCATCCTGCGCTACCCGGTGGAGCGGATCCGTGAAGCCTTCACGGACAGCTCCAGGCGCGAGCTCGGCGGAGGCACGCCGACCGCCTCAGTGACCGATGTGAGCTTCTTCGACATCGACGGCGGCTACCTCTACGGCGGGTTCCACAACAAGATCAAGGACCGTCGCGGACGCATGTTCCGCTACGAGATCCAGCCGGACGGCGACCTCATCCAGGACACGCAGTGGGGCCCGATCGAGATCCCGACCAAGGCGCAGGGCGTGCTCGTCCTCAGTGACACCTGGATCTTCTCGACCTCACGATTCCGCGATTACCGCGGCAACATCTATGTCGTCCGGCGGGGCTATGAGTCGGGTGAGGAATTCACCTCCGTCAAGTACAAGTGCTTCCAGTCGGTGGCGATGACCCAGGAGCTCGTCGGCCACAACGGCACCACCTATCTGCTCAACGAGAGCGGAGCGGCGGAGTTCGAGGATGGTCGGATCGACGACATCCGCAACCTCCACGTCGCCAACACAGAGACGTTGCGCAGTCTCGTCTGGTGAGGTTGTCGCACACCTGACTTCAGTGGGTATGCCGGGTCGTCACCTTCGCGGGTGACGGCCCGGTTCCCGTTGGCGAAGGTCAGAAGGCCGTCGAGCTCCGGCTGATCAGGTGCGAGAGCACGATATTGGTCTCGGTCTTGCGCACGCTGGGGATGGCGCGCAGGGCCTGGACGGCAGCCTCCAGCCGGTCGGTGTCGGCGGCCACCAGCCGGACGATCGTGTCCGCGTCTCCGGTGACAGTGACGGCCTCGACGATCTCGGCAATGGGGCCGAGCGCGCGGCGCAGGCGGTCCACCCCGAGGACACCGTCTGTGTGCAGCTCGACGAGTGCCTCGATCGGGCGGCCGAGTCGCTTTTGGTCGATGAGGACCGTGAACCCGGTGATCACGCCGGCTCTGCGCAACCTGTCGACACGACGCTTCACTGCCGCCGTCGAGAGACCGACCTCGAGGCCGATCGAGGCGAAGCTGCGTCGGGCGTCGGCGGAGAGCGAGCCGAGGATGAGGTCGTCGATCCCATCGGGCCTGAAGTCGTGGGGCACACAACGATCGTCCACCAGCCCGGGCGGAAACGCAATGATGTGCGGCCGGGCGCAAGGAATGGAGCATGACGTTGCGCCAGTCTGTTGCCTACCGTGAAGTCATGGCCATTCAGGACACCGCCGCGATCCGGACCACCGACCTCAGTGACGTCGAACGCCGGGCGCTGGACACGATCGACCCCGACGAGATCCGGTCCGAGCTGGTGACGCTGATCGGCATGCCCAGCGTTTCGGGATCCGACGCGGAGTGCGAGATCCAGCACGTCCTCGCCCGGCGCCTCGACGAGTGCGGGCTCGAGGTCGACCTGTGGCGAGCGGACCTCGACACCCTCCGAGCGGACCCAGCCTTCCCCGGTGAGGAGGTCGACCGTTCAGAAGCATGGGGACTTGTCGCCACCAGCGGCCCGGGGGTGCCCTCGCTCGTCCTGCAGGGCCACGTCGATGTCGTCCCCTCGGGCGATCTCGACAAGTGGAGGGGCGACCCATACGTCCCGCGGTTCGACGGCGCTCGCGTGCTCGGCCGCGGGGCGTGTGACATGAAGGCCGGGCTCGTGGCCAACCTGGCAGCAGTTCGGGCGGCGCAGCGGGTGGGACTGCCCACCGCCCGACCCATCGGACTCCACTTCGCGATCGGAGAAGAGGACGGCGGACTCGGCGCCTTCGCGACGCTTCGTCGGGGACACCTGGCCGAGGCGTGCATCATCACCGAACCGACCTCCGGCGGCATCGTGACCGCGGCGGGCGGAGCGCTGACGTTCGAGATTCGGGTCGGCGGGGTCGCGACTCACGGCAGCACGGCATACGCCGGACGCAGTGCCCTGCACCACTTCGTTCCCTTCCTCGAGGCACTCGGTGACCTCGAGCGCAGGCGCAACGAGACCGTCGACCCACTCATGGGCGGGCTCCCGGTGGCGTACCCCATCTCGATCGGTCGGGTCCGGTGCGGCGACTGGGCCAGTTCGGTTCCTGACCTGCTCGTGGCCGAAGGGCGTTTGGGCGTGGCACTCGACGAGGATCCTGCTGAGGCAAGGGCCGCCCTTGAAGAGGCGATTCAGCTCACCGCCCAGAGCGACGAGTGGTTGCGCCATCACCCACCCACGGTGAGCTGGACGGGTGGGCAGTACGCCAGCGGACGCCTCGTCGAGGGCGAGTCACTCCTCGGCCTCCTCGGGGGAGCCCTGGACTCCGTCGGAGCGATGACGCCTCGTCAGCCGCGCGGCGTCCCCTATGGCAGCGACCTCCGCCTGTACTCCGGCGCGGGCGTCCCCACGCTGCACTACGGCCCCGGCAACGCCCAGGTGGCGCACTCCCCTCGCGAGGAAGTCGATCTGCGCGAGGTGGTGCAGGTCGCGGAGACCCTCACCGTCGCGCTGCTGCGTGCGGCGTCAGGAGCAGTTGCCTAGCTCTACGGACCCCACCGGTGAACTCAGTGGGTATGCCGGGCCGTCACGTTCCCGGGTCACGGCCAGGTTGCCTCTTGACGGTCTCCCTACGCTGGGAGAATCGTTCGAGGCACGGGCAACGCGGCTCGTCTCGGGAAAGAAAGTGGTTCAGCGCATGACGTCCACAGCGCCCGGCAGGCACGCACCCGCATCGCCCGATGATCTTGAGCAGCTGTCGCGCGAGGGGATCGTGGCGCGACGAGGGGCCTTCGATGTCGCGTGGGTGGACCGCCTCCACAGTGACGTCCTGGCTGCGTTCGAGGAGGCCCGTCACCGCGAGGGCGGAGCCATCGGGCGGGGACCGCAACGGTGGTACGTCGAGGTCCACCCCGAACAGCTCGACGGCTTCGTCGACCTGGTCACCCACCCGTGGGTGACCGGGATCTGCGAGTCCGTCCTCGGGCCGGACTACGAGATCGTCGAGATCGGGTTCGACATCCCGTTCCCGCGGTCCGCTGACCAGCCGTGGCACCGCGACTTCCCGTCTCCTGTGGAGACACATGGCCAGCGCCGCCTGACTTCCTTGGCGTTCAACATCAGCACGGTCGACACCACTGCGGACATGGGCCCCTTCCAGATCGCCCCCGGCACGCAGTACGAAGCCGGCCTGGACTGGCCACACCAGATGTTCCCGCCCAAATCAGAGTGGCCGCGCTTCAAGGAGATGTCGCAGCTGCGCATGCCGCAGCGAGGCGACATCTCGGCGCGCTCGGCACTGACGCTGCATCGAGGAACCGCAAACCACAGCGAGCTCGCCAGGCCAGTGGTGGTGCTCGGAGTCGATGCGCCCGGCGCGGGACACGCCGAACTGCACGACCTCATGGTCACCCAGCCCTTCTGGGACAGCCTCCCCGAGGAGGCGCGCCAGCACCTTGATGCGCGCGTCGTGGAGACGCTGGAGCCGATCGTCCAGAAGCACGACATCGAGGGTCTCGTCATGGGTGCCACGGACGACTGATCGGCGCGCGCCTCCTCAGATCGCGAAGTCCGTGCCTCCAGTGCGGCGAGGCTCGCTCTTCGCGTCAAGGGCGTTCTCGACCTGGTCGACTGCGTATGCCGGGTCGCGACTGCCGACCTTGCGCGCGGTCGTGAGGTGGCCACCGAGGTAGCCGGAGGCGCCGGCGACCGCGGCTCCGGCCAGCGCCGTGGCGACGCCCAGGCCGTGGCGGCGTCGCCCGCGTGCCACCCATGAGGTGAGGTAGAGGGTGGTCGCCACGACATTGAGTGCGCCGTGGAGTGCGCCGACGCGCTGCGCCTCGCGGCCCGTGCGTGACCACTCCGCCAAGCCGGTGAGGGCGGTGGGCCCGACGGCAGCCAGGCCGACGCCGACCAGTCGTCGGCTCGCGCCACGATCCTCCGGGCGGCCACGGAGGTCGAGGATCGACGCCGCCGTCCAGCACCCGAGCGGCACGTCGGTCAGCAGCGGATGCAGGGCGTGGCCGATGACTCCGGAGCGGAGCAACTCGCTGCCCGACCATCGGTCCAGAGGTTTGGCAGCCACTGCATAGACGGTGCGCAGGCGGTCGAGGCCCGCGTTCTGTTCGAGGCGCTGGGTGGCGGCGACGAGGGACGGCGTGGTCGGGAGGGTGCGGCCCGCGGTGTCCGTCTTGGCATGAGGTTCCATGGCGTCAGGACAGCACTGCGTCGACGGTCTTCTTGAGTGCGCTCGGCTGCTCCGGGCGGCGAGGTGCCCCCTCTTTTGCTTCAGCGAGCTCGGCCCCGATCTCGCGCAGTCGGGCGCGGGACAGGCCCTCGCGGACCTTGGGGAACCAGTCGTCTTCCTCTTCCTCCATGTGGTGCGTGACGTTCTCGATGAGCACCGTCGTCTTCGCCTCGAAGCGCTCGTCCTTGGGGGTCATCGTCACGAGCTCCATGACGAGCAGGTCGGCGACGTGGTGCTCCTCGTAGGACTCGAGCACGTCGTCCTCCAACTCGGGGAGGAGCTCGCGCACCCGTGGGTACATGACTTCGTTCTCGATGTAGGTGTGCACCGTGAGCAGCTCGATGATCTGCTCCACGAGCTTGCCCTTGCGAGCGTCGGTCGTCGTGGACTTCTGGAACTCGCGGAACAGGGCACGGACCTCCTTGTGGTCTGCCTTCAACATGACAATGGCGTCCTGCGACATGGGGTCTCCTCAAGGCACTTGTCGGGCAGGTCGGTTGAGCCGCCGATCACTCACGACGTACCCCGCGACTGAGGGACCGAAACGCGGGACGAGGCGCTCAACGCAACACGTCCGTGCGGTTCTGGGTAGCGTCCTCTTGTGGCTGAGGCGTGGAGCGTCCTTGATGAGGAACCGAAGGTGAACGGGGACACTGCGGTGGCCCGTGTCTCGACGAACCTCGACGACGGCAGGCTGACCACCTACTTCCGCAGCGACCTCGGCCGGCTCCTGTGCTTCGTGTCGAACGGCAGGCTGCCACACGAGCTAGCGATTTAGCGCGCAGCGTAGGCACACGCCACAGCGCGACTATCGTCCTAGCGCATGGGTGAGGAAGACAGGGACAAGCCCGACGCGGCGATGATTGCCCTACTCAACGACCGGGATGGGATCCCCACGACGGTGACGCTGCGAGACGGGCGCGAACTGACCGTCTGGAACATCGCCTGGGGGTATGACATCGGCGACGACTACGCCCACATCACGACCAACTGCAGCCCGTCCGTGGGGCTCCTGCCGTTGGACTTCTTCTACACGGACGAGGTCAACGAGATACGCGCCTCCGAGAGCGGGGCGGTCCTGCACCATCCGGAGCAATGACGCACGTTCGATTCGCATCAGCACATCAGCGGCATGACCGGATGTCTGTTGGTCAGAAGAAGTCGAGGGCGAATCGGCCCAGACGCTTCAAGGACGCGCCCAGGCTTCGGATGTAGCCGATTCCCGTGCGTTGGCCCTCACGCCATCCGCTCGCCGCAGCCGTGATCAGGGCGACGATTCCCACACCCCACGCCACGACAAGGACGGATGCCGGGTAGTCGGTGAGCCATGAAGATGCGAGGACGAGCCCTGAGGCCGCCAGAAGAACTAGCGCCAGCCCCGGGAGCACACTCACGACGAGTGGCGGCTCGCGGCTGGCGGACTCCATGACGGGAGCATAAGGCGGGCGCCCAACTAACCGGTTCGCGGCATGTCCGGACGACCTCGAACAGCCGAACCGGAGACATGCCGAATCAACCTCCCGAGTCACGATGATCATGACCACGATGACGAGGATGAAGACGAAGAGGAACAGCAGGAGCGGCGTCGACGATCCCTCATCGCTCGTCGACACTTTTTGCAGGCGGGGGCACGTCATCGTGACTTCCCTTGGGACTTCCAGACCCCGGTCGGCCACGGAGCAGACCGAACCGACAGCGGTTGGCGCGCCGGCGCAGCAGTTACCCGAATACCCTCATAGAGGGTCTAAACTACATAAGCGGCTGCCGCATTATCTAGTTTAGACCGTCTGTGAGGGCTTCTGATGCACTCGTTCGTCGACCTTGACCGAGTCCTCGGCGCTGTGCCAGCGCCCTTGGTCATGACGTTACGCGACATTGACCGCGGCCAAGGCAGCGAGGGGCTGTACCTCAACCAGGTACCCGACCTACTTACCGAGCTGGCCAACCGCGCTCGGGTCGCGAGCATCACTGCGTCGTCTGCCCTCGAGGGCGTCGTCGTCAAGAACCGCAGCCGTGCGGCCGCCATCATCGCCAACAAACCCATCGAGTTGCGCACCCGCAGCGAACAAGAGCTCGCCGGCTACCGTGCTGCCCTCGATTACCTCTTCGCCGAGGACTGGCGCCCCCTGAACGTCGGCCTGCTCCTTCACCTGCATCGGCTGCTGTTCGCGGATACCAAGGCCACCGGTGGAACCTTCAAGCAAAGCGACAACCTTGTCGTCGACCGGTCTCCCGACGGAATCCAGACCGTCCGATTCAAACCCGTCCCTGCCGCTCGCACCGAGTACTACGCCGCCGACCTCATCGACCGCTACGCCGAAGCCCTCAAGGCAAACCAGCACCACCCCGTGCTCCTCGTCGGCCTGTTCGTCTTGGATCTGCTCATCATCCACCCGTTCGACGACGGCAATGGTCGCGTGGCACGCGCGCTGACGAACGCCCTCCTCGCCGAGGCCGGGTATGGGGTCGGCCGCTACGTGTCGCTCGAACAGCTCATTGCCGAATCTGCCGACGACTACTACCAGGCGTTGCTTGACTCAACCCACGACTGGAACGACCACGCCAACGACCCGTGGCCCTGGCTGGCGTACTTCAGCAAACTCCTGGCTCGCGGCTACGCGCGGTTCGCTGAGGGTGTCGCCGCCGATAGGTCTGGAAGCACGAAATCGGAACGCGTCCGTGAGCACGTCTTGAGGCACGGTGCGCCCGTTTTTGCGATCTCCGATGTCAGAGCCGCGCTACCCGGAATCAGCGATCCCACCATCCGACTCGTCCTCAATGAGCTGAGGGACGAAGGGCTTCTCAAGCCACAGGGCACAGGACGCTCGGCCGTGTGGTTGCGTGTAACCAAGTAAGCCACTCGCCACACACCTTGCGGCAGTTCCGGACGTTTCAAACCGTCTTGGCGAACAGTCCGCAGTCACTACGGTTCTGTCATGGCCTGGATAGAGACGCACATCTTCGTGGATCCAATGGTGGACCTGCGATCAGAGGCTGACCGTGCCGGCGCTCTTGAAGCGGAGCTGGCGCGTGAGATCGGTCCGGGACATGTGTTGGACGGGCAACCGTGGAGGGTCGTTGCTGAAGCCACCCCTCAGGACGAGGTGCTGGTAGCGGCTGGCGATACAGCCTTCCTCGTTCACCTGACGTGGACGGGCCGCGCAGAGAGACCTCCTTGGCCCACGGCAGAGCGCGTCGACAGCGCTGTGGAGTTCGAGCGCCTCGTGGAGTTCAGGTACTAACGCAACGCGGCATTTGCGGACGTCCTGTGGATTTCGGGCCGGACGTCATCTCGGTCCCAATCGCCCTACAGGCCCCACGATGAGCGGTCGGTGCTAGGTCCACCGATCGACTTGAAGCAGGGGGCGTGAACGGGCGCCGGGACGTCGAGCTCGGTCTTGACCATGATGCCGGTGTCAGGCAGGTCGAAAACCTGAACGAACTGGATCTTGAACCCCGCAGCATTGACGCATTGGATGTACTTACGGGAAAGGTGGTCGGCAGTTTCCTCGCTGAGCGTGCTGCTGGGCCCCACATTGGTGGCAGTGCCCGCTGCATCTCGGGTGGACGAAGGGTCGGGCTGTTCACATGCGGCCAGCCCAGCAATGAGGCATATGGCGACTAGAGCTTGGCGAACCCTCATGATTGAGGGTCCCACCGATTGGACCGTTGCGGGCACGGATCGAAGCCTCACCTCAAGCACGTCCGGTCATCGGCACGACCGCGCGGAAGGCGGCAGATGCGAACGTTTTGCCCGGCGTGGCGACTTGGGGAATCCCGAGCGTGGCCTCGATACCAAGGTTGTCGGCCCCGCGCCCGCTTATGCTGTCGCCGCCGAATCGATGGTGAGGTTCAACGTGTCCGCCAGCCGCAGAAGGGCTGCGGAGTCGCCAGTCGCGGCTGCCGCTCGGAGCGCGAGTGTCGGACCGTGCAGCAACCGCCCTGCGGCGGCGTGAGCGGCTTCGTCCAGCGCCTCCGAAGACAGGTCCGGTGCCCTGCGAAGGAGTTCCACACGACAATCCAACTCGACCTGCTCGCGCAAAGCGCGGATTAGCGGTCCAGCGTCCCGCGCTGCCATGTCCTCAACGAACCGGTTGGCCGCGTCGAGAACCATCGTCTGCGCCTTGTGCACCGCGGCGAGGCCCGCCGGGTCGTTCTGCGCATCGTCGCTAAGTGCGGCCATCTCCACGACGGTAACCCCGGTTGTCCTGGCTACTAGGGGGTCCACGTTGCGGGGAACAGACAGATCGACCACCGTCAGTTCTCTGCTACGCCCACGCATCGCCTCGTGTACGTGCTCGACGGTCACCACAGGGTGGGCGGCCGACGTAGCGCAAATCAGCAGGTCTGCCTGCCTGATCTCATCTACGAGGGCACCGAGCGAGCACACGGCATCTGGGCCAGCCATCTTCAGGGCGTAGGCCTCGTTGCGCGCGGCCACACGGACCTGCTTCCCGAGCACTAGCAGCCGGTTGGTGGCCGCGGCAGCCATGTGACCTGAGCCAACGACCAGCGTCCGGGGATAGCTTGCCCCGGTGGATCTCTCCAGCCCAACGTCCACGGCCCGGCACGCGAGCGAGCGTCCGCGCTGACCGAGCTCAGTCTGGAGGTGGGCGCGCTCCGCGCTGCGTAGCGCCGCCGGAAAAAGACGCTCAACGTCTCGCCCGGTCATCCCGACAGACCGCGCCGTGCGGTACGCGCGCCGCACCTGAGCCTGAACGTCAGGTTCACCCACTACCCGAGACTTCAAACCCGCTGTCACCTGAAAAAGGTGTTCCACCACGGCGGCTCCTGCCCTGACCTCAACCACCGAATCCAGCTCAGCACGCGCAAGCCCCGCCCGACGCTCGAGCAACTCGATCGTGCGCAAAGCACCGGACCGCGCAGGCTGGCAGACGGTGTAGACCTCAGTCCGGCTGCAGGTCGAGAGCAGGACTGTGTCGCCGTCCCCATGCCCACGCAGATCCTCCAAGAACGTGGGCAGGTCGGTCTGACGGACTGCCACCCGCTCCAGGAGCTCCTGCGGCGCTTGGGCGTGAGAAATCCCGGCCATCACCAGTCGTCCGATCACGTGTGCTCCCCCTTCCCGCCCTCGTAGATGCTGCGACTCGCACGACCGTAAGGCCACGACCTTTTGGAAACCTGTGCAGTCGCCCTGGCAGCGTGGCAGCAACGAGAACACCAACGGGCTGCTGCGTCAGTACCTGCCCCGCCGGCTCGACTTCCGCACCCTCACCCAAACCGACTTCGACGCCATCGCCGAAGAGCTGAACAACCGACCTCGACAAACCCTGGGCTTCAAGACACCATCAGAATCACTAGCGGAGGCGTTGCGCTGACCGCCTGAACCCGCACGCATGAGCGGACGCTGGTGCTCATGGCGCGGGCGATGGTTGGCCCACCGGGTGTAGAGATCCGACAACAACCGGTCGTTTCTGGCGCGATGAAAAGCAGAGCCGTCCATGATGCGTTGCCGGACGCACTACGCGACCGAAAACCGGTGCGGCTGTCCCGGAGCAAAGTCAGTCCATGCCCACAATCAGTCGCTGCGCTGTCGGTGACTGTCGGGGATCTGAGCCTTGGCGGCGTGGTCGACGTGGTCGGGGACGTGAATCGCACCGACGTCCTCGCCGGGACGCGCGACGACGAACTGGCCCATCAGTCCTTGGTCCTCATGCCTCAACAGGTGGCAGTGGAACATGTAGGGGCTCTTGGCGTCGGCGAAGTCAGTGAAGCGCATCCGCAGCTCGACGCTCTCGTTCGGCGCGATGAGGATGGTGTCCTTCCACCCGGCGAGGACAGCGGGAGGTGGGCCGCCGGCATACCGGATCACTTGGAACAGGACGTCGTGGATGTGGAAGTTGTGGACCTGGCCATCTGAGTTGGTGACGTCCCAGACCTCGGTGGCACCCATGCGAGAGACGATGTCCACGCGCTCCAGGTCCATCTTGCCGAAGTTCGTGCTGCTGCCGTTGAGGCTGATCTGGCGCGTGGCTCCAACGAGGTCGTCAGCGAGGTCGGGGGCAGGCGCAAGGGTTGCCGGGACCACCGGGCTGGGGCGCAGGGTCGCGGCTCCGCGAAGCTCAAGGACGTCAAGTCGGTCCGTGTCGCCGGTGAAGCGGTTGGTGCCGGCGTAGGGCGGGGTGCTCTGCAGGACCGTCCGTTCGCCGGGACGCACGTCGACGACGATCTCGGCACGCTCACCCGGCGAGAGGAGCAACTCGCTCGTCTCCACGGGCTTCGGGAGCAGGCCACCGTCACTGGCGACAACGGCATACGCCCGGTTGTCGCCGAAGTGGAAGCGATAGACGCGGGCATTCGAGCCGTTGACGAGGCGGAGGCGCACGCGCTCGGTCGTCGCCTCGAGGAACGGGCCGGGCGTGCCGTTGACCAGGACGGTGTCGCCGAGGATGCCGGCCGACTGGAAGAGGCCGTTCGTGTCATCGAGCTTGTCGCCGTCAAAAGCCTTGTCCTGGACCAGGATCGGGAAGTCATCGACACCATAGGACCTGGGCAGGGCGACGTCACGGTCGTCATCGACGATGAACATGCCGGCGAGCCCGCGATAGACGTGCTTGGCGGTCTCGCCGTGCGGGTGTGGGTGATACCAAAGGGTGGCGGCGGGCTGGTCGACCTGCCAGTGGGGTGACCAGCTGGCGCCGGGATTGATCGGCTGGTGCGGGCCGCCATCCATGGCCGCGGGCAGATGCATGCCGTGCCAGTGCACGGTCGAGGTTTCGTCGAGCCGGTTGGTGACGTTGACCCTGACCTGCTCGCCCCGGGTCGCCCTCAGCGTCGGGCCGAGGAAGGAGCTGTTGAAGCCCCACGTCGGAGTCTTGGCGCCTCGGCCGAGGTCAGTCTCGCCCGCCTGCATTGCAAGTTCGAAGGTGCGCACACCGTGCGCGTCGACGGTCGACTTCGCGAGCGGAGGGATCGTGAGCGGCCGGTCGAAGTCGACCTCACCGATCGTGTCGATGCTCGCGTTGGCAAACGACCAGGCGATGTATGCCGCGAACCCGCCGATGGCGAGCACGACAACGGTGACGACGGCGGCGAAGAGCTTCAGTGCGGTGCGCATGACTCCACCGTCACGGTCACTTCGGGCCGCGAACAGGGCTTTCGGGGTGCCCTCAGGGCCCCACTCAGGGGCGCATCCGGGTGCACCCCCAGATTCGGCACGGCGATGTTCACCCGGTCACAAATTGGCTACGCAGGCCACGTGCTACGCGCCTTCTGCGCCTTCACCCCTGAGGATTGCCCACAACGCAGGTTCGAGGGGGACCACATGGCAGGGAGTATCCGGCAGCGCATCGCGACCGTGATGGTGGCGACAGGAATGATGGTTGGGCTTGTCGCGTGCGGACCAGTCGACCAGGGCAACGACGAAGTGGCTGCGTCCGTGCCCAACATGGAGACGCCCACGACTGCGGTCACGACGAAGCCGAGCCACAGCCCGTCGACGACGCCCAGTACTGCCCAGCCGAAGCCCACCACGCTCACGCCCACGCCGACGTCCACGCCGAAGACAACGGCCCCGCCGAAACCCATACCCAGCGCAACGGCCAAGCCGAAGCCGAAGCCGAGTGCGTCGACAACGCCCACGCCGAAGGCCTCGACTCCTGCCTCCACCAAGCCCCCCACTGACGTGCCGGCCCGCGACAACCTCCTGTTCGGTGATCGCGGACCCAAGGTCCTGGCGATGCAGAAGCGGCTCTCCGACCTCGGCTACTGGCTCGGCGAGCCCGACAGTCGCTACGGCTTCCTCACTCAGCAAGCGGTCTGGGCCCTGCAGAAGTCCGCCGGACTGTCACGGGACGGCGATGTCGGACCGGCGACCCAGAGGGCCCTCACGAACGGCGTCCGCCCGAAGACGCGACTCCAGGGTGACGGCATCGACATCGACCTCCAGCGACAGATCCTGATGATCGTCCGCGGCGGGCAGGTGCAATACACCCTGAACACGAGCACCGGCAACGGCGACGAGTACAAGCAGAAGGATGGCGACACAGTCATTGCCCGCACTCCCAAGGGCACGTTCAAGGTCAACTACACCGTCGACGGGAAGGATGAGGGCTTCCTCGGTGAGATGTGGCGACCGCGCTACTTCAACCGCGGGTATGCCGTGCACGGCTCACCGTCGATCCCCGCCTACCCGGCCTCGCACGGGTGCGCTCGCGTCAGCAACGCAGCGATGAACATGATCTGGGCACGCGACCTCATGCCGAAGGGCGCCACCGTCCTCGTCCGCTGACCTGGCTGAGCGAAGATCAGCGAATCGACTGGGCGGCGCCGACCGATGCCTCACGGGGCAGGGTCTCGCGGGCACGGGCCCACGGGATCGTCGCCAACAGGCTCAGGAGTCCCGTCACGGCGAAGGCCAGGGCGAAGCTGCCCGAGTCGACGAGGACACCGGCGAGGATCGGCCCGACGATCGCGCCCGCATCGGCCGACATCTGGAACGCGGCGAGTGCCGGGCCGCCGTTGCGATCGCGCCCGATGACGTCGGCCATGCTCGCCTGCTGCGCCGGGTTGAGCGCACCTGATCCGATCCCGGCGACGATCGAGAGCGCGACCAGCACGGGGAAGGTCGTGGCAAAGCCGGTGGCAATCGTGGCGACACCCGCGACCGCGAGTCCACCGATGATGAAGGGGCGGCGGCCGATGCTGTCGCTGAGGCGCCCGGCCACGTTCATGCCGACCGCGTTGCCCGCGGCATAGATGGCGAGGACGGCCCCCGCCAGCCACGGCTCCTTGCCGATGTTGGCGGCCACGAAGAGCGGGATGATCGCGTTGCGTACCCCGAAGTTGGCCCACCCGTTGGCGAAGCCCGAGACGAGCCCTGCGCGAAAAGCGCTGTCCTGGAACGCCTCCCGTGCTGTCAAGACCGGGAGCACGGGTGCGTCGGGAGCGGGACGCAACGAGTGCCCACTGATGAAGATCGCGACGACAGCCGCAGCGACGACGAGCGCCGCGGCATACGCAAGGAAGGGCACACGCAGGCCGAACCCTCCGAGGGCGCCACCGACAGCGGGCCCACCGATGCCGCCGATGAGGAACGCCGACCCATAGGCCGACGAGACGCGACCACGGATGGCTGGGGGCGCAAGACGCACGATCAGCGCGGTCGCCGAGATGGTGAACATCACCGACCCGATGCCCCCGAGCCCCCGGAAGACGAGGAGCTGCCAGTAGGACTGCGCGAAAGCCGTGGCCGCAGTCGAGGCGGCGACGATGAGCAGCCCCGCGAGATAGATCGGTCGCTCACCGAGCCGGACGATGAGGGCGCCACCTGCGGGGGCAAAGATCAGGCGGAAGAACGCAAAGACGCTGACCACGATCGCGCTGGCCGTCGCGCCGACGCCGAAGCTCTGTGCGAACTGAGGCAGCACGGGGGTGATGAGGCCGAAGCCGAGCGCGATGACGAACGCGGAGGCGACGAGAACCCAGATCTCGCGCGGGATGCGGGCACGCTCGACCGGCGCGGGAGTGGGGGTGGTCATGGCAGGGACAAGTATGCCAACCACCCCCGACATTCCCCGACCCGCAACTTCGGGCCCACCCCACCACTCGCACCCTCCGTCCCCAACTCACCAATTCCCCTCGTCCGGGACGGGACACGCCGTGTGTGTCGCGTCCCGGAGGGGAGGAATTGGCGAGTTAGGGACGAGCGGCAGAGATGAGGGCAGCGGCGATGGGGACGACTGATCCGAGCACGACCAACGTGTCGGCCAGGCGCCACGGAGCGGGGGCGAACCACGTCCGCCTCGACGCCGAAGCGAACCCACGCGCGTCCATGGCGACGGCGAGGTCGGCCGCCATCCGGAGCGTCCGCACGAGCAACCCGAACGTCACCGTGGCCAGATCGCGCACCAGCGCCACGGGGCGACGCGTATCCAGGCCGAGCCCACGCACCCGCCTGGCCAACGAGATCTCCGACCACACCGCGCCGAAGGTGTGCACCCGCTGCAGTGCCGCGGCGAGGGCGACGACGGGACGGGCCGGCATACGCAGGCGTTGGGCGAGATGGTCGCCCAGACGATCGGGGTCGACGAGCGGCAGCAGCACAGCCGACGGCAGCACGATGATGAGGACGCGCAGCGCCGCGGTGAAAGCCGTGGTCGAGTCGTGCCCACCGAGGAGCCACGTCGACCATCCGACCGAGAGGGCACCGAGCACCCCGGGGAGCAGCCGCAGGACGACCCGACGCAGCCGCCCCTTCGGACGGTCACCGACACCGGGAGCACACAGCGCCACGCACGCCAGCACCACCTGGACCGCCAGCACCGTGAGTGACGTGTGCCAGTGCCCGGGGATGACGCCGGCAGGGATCGCGACCAGCGCACCGACAAGCAGCGCGAGCGGCCCGGCGTGGGCGGCGAGCACGCGCCGAGGCTGCGGGGGCGGCGGCTCCTTGGGCGGCGACGCGAGTTCGACGACATAGTCCGAGCGCTTGATGAGCGCAGCGTCGTGGGTCGAGACGAGCACCGCACCCCCGGCGGCGCGATAGGAGTCGAGCAGCCCGACGACTGCGGCCCACGTGTGCCGGTCCTGCCCGACGGTGGGTTCGTCGGCGAGGAGCAGTGGCGGCTGGTGCAGGATCGCCGACGCGATGGCAAGGCGACGTTGCTCACCGCCGGACAGTTCGCGCGGGTCGGCCCCCCCGAGATGACTCAGGCCGAGGGTGGTGAGGAGTGCGTGGGCTTCGACGACGCGCTCGGCCGACTCCTCGCCCAGGGCTCGGCTCGCGACGAGGACCTCGTCGAGCACGGTGCGCCCGATGATCGTCGAACTCGACCACTGCGGCACCCAGCCGACGTCGGCAGCCAGCTCCCGGGTCGACAGGTCGGCCACCGGCGCAGCGCCAGCGTCGATCGAGCCGGCGACCGGCTTCAGCGCACCCGCGAATCCCAGCAGCACCGTCGACTTGCCCGAGCCGCTCGGCCCGACCAGCGCGGTGGCGGTGCCGGGGGCGGGAGTCAGCGCCGCCTCAAGCCGGGCCGCCGTGTGCGTGCGCGTCGACCCATCGAGGAGTCGGGTGGTCCGGTTGATGGTGAGTGGCGTCGCTGCGACCTCTTGCGTCCGGCGATCCGACGACCTGGCCATCAAGGTTGCGGACGTCAGAGGTGTGGGCGGCGGGGCGTCCGGCACCCAGATGCCCATGTCGAGCAGCCGCTGCCTCTCGCCGGTGAGCACGTCGTGCACCAGCCCGTCGGCGACAAGGACGCCGTCAGCGTCGAGGACGAGCATGCGGTCGACGAGCTCGAGCCACGGTCCGAGGACGTGCTCGACGACGACCGTCGTGATCGGGTATGCCGCGAGCGCACCTTCCACACTCGCCCTCACCTGGGCGGCGTGGCCGGGATCGAGCATGGCCGTGGGTTCGTCGAGAAGCAGCACGCTGGGCCGCAGTGCCAACGCACCCGCGAGTGCCAGCCGTTGCGTCTCGCCACCGGACAGGGCACCAGTCGGGGTGTCGAGCGGCATCGACAACCCCACCGCAGCCACAGCGGCAGTGATGGCGGGCGGCATGTCCGCGCGCGGCATACCCACGTTCTCGAGACCGAACGCGACGTCGCGCCCGATCGAGGAGGCGACCACCCCGGCACCGGGTTCCTGGAGGACGAGCCCGACCTCGCCGGCTCGGGACCCGGGCGCGTGCCCGTCGATGACGACGGACCCCGACAACTCACCGGCGTCAGCGGTCTCGAGCAGCCCGGCGATCGCCCGGAGCAGCGTCGACTTGCCCGAACCACTCGGGCCGACGAGCAGCACCCGCTGGCCCGGGGTGAGCGACAGGGATACGTTGCGCAGCACCGGTTCTCGCCGACCGAACGGGCGCCACGTCACCCCCTCGAGGGTGACGTGGCCGCCCATGCCGCGATCAGCGCCGTCGACGGTGCCAGCCCCTCCACTGGCACCGGCGTCGGGCGTGACCACGTCAGACAGCGCGGTTCTCGCGGTGCTCCTGGCCGGGTGGGAACGCGTTGAGCGCGCCAGCCGCTGCCAGGGCCCGGGTGAGCAGCCAGCCACCGGCACCGGCGATGACCGCGCCCGAGAGGGCGAGGACCGCGGCGTAGGAGACCTTCCACGTGAAGGACCAGTCCTGGATCCAGGTGAACGACTCATAGAACGCGGCGAACGGACCGGCCATCGCGCCCGCGAGCATGGCGGCGGCGATGCCGAACGCGCGATAGCCGAGGAGTGCGAAGACGAGCTCGGTGCCCAGACCCTGGACGATGCCGGAGACGAGCGTCGTCGCGCCCCACTCCGTGCCCGGGATCATCGAGACGAGCGCCGCGACGACCTCGCAGAGGAGCGCCGCACCGGGGCGACGCACGACGAGACCGCCGACGACTCCGGCGAGGAACCAGGGCCCGGCAAAGAGGCCACCGAGCGGGGCGAACCCGAACGTGATGGCACTCAGCGGCCCGTTGTAGAACACGCCCCAACCCCAGAACGCGATGCCGAGGGCGGCGCCGAGGAAGGTGATCGTGAGGATGTCGACGGTCCGCCACCCCATGAGGGGACGGGTCGCGAGGATGCTTCGGGCGCGCAGGAATCCGCCGCCCGAGGTGGTGTTCGAAGCGTCGGCGGGTGCCGGCTCCGTCGTGTGTGTAGCCATGAAATTTTCTCCCGTGGTCTCCGGCGCAGGGCCGTTGGATACCTCGAGGAAGTGACTTCGCCGGCATACACGTCGTATGCCGTCTCAGTCACCTGAGACTCAGACTCCCTACGCCGGTGCGAACCGGATCAGGTGTGAGGGTCTGCGGTTGCCCGCACTCTCAGCGCTCGGAGCGCTCCCCTGTCGTTTGACGATGGTCACCCTACTCCCTGCCTGTGGCAGGGTGGAACGGAAGCAGGCCTGTCCTGGGCAGGCAACGCAACTCAAAGGAGTGACCATGGGCAGCATGGTGTGGAAAATCCTCGGAACCGGCTCGGCGATCCTGGCCGGAATCGCCGCGACCAAGGTGGCCGACCAGATCTGGCAGAAGGCCGGTCACGACACGTCGATCGACCCCAAGGACCCCGACTCCCCCGTCATGGCGGCGTTGGCGTATGCCGCGCTCACCGGCCTCGCAGCCGGCGTCGCCCGGACGCTCACGACCCGCAAGGCAGCGCAGTTCTATGCGAAGTCGGCCGGTCACAAGCCCGCCGAGATCACCGACCGCAACCTCTGAGTTGGTCCACGACATCTGAATTGGTCCACGACCTGTGAGTCGGACGCGCGTCGGCGACCGGGCACCTCGGTAGGCGTTCGTCTGCATCGATAACCCATAGGTGCGCAGCCCAACACCAATGGGTTGTCGAGCAGAACCACACCACCACACACTCGGTCGGACGCCCTTGAGCCATGCTCCCTGTGGACAACTCGACGCCAGTCAGCGGTCACCGCGCCATGGTGGCCCTATGAAGCGCGACACCACGGCCTCGACAACGGCCCGCGAGATCCTCCGCCGGGCTCGGCGACAGCAGGGCCTCACCCAGGCGGAACTGGCCGAGCGCGCGGGCGTGAGCCAGACCGTCGTCGCGAGATACGAGGCTCGGCAGCAGCAGCCGACGATCGCTGCCCTGGAACGGCTCGTCGCGGCGTGTGGCTATCAGCTCGCGTGGAGTGTGCGTCACGCGACCGACCCAGGTGCTGCGGACGGCGCGGCTGGAAAAGCATCCAGCGAGCGCTTTCCAGGACCGATCGGGAAAAGGCTGACCGCTCGGTTGGACGAGGTTCTCACCTTGCTCGCCTCGGCCGGTGCCACCGATCCCCGTCTCTATGGTGGTGTCGCGGACGGGACCGAGGCGGTCGGCTGCCGACTCCTCATCGGGGTCACGGTGCCGCCAGAGGCAGACCTGCTGCCCCTGATCGCAGCCTCGGGTCACATCGGACTCCTGCTCGGGTCCTCCGTCCACGTTCTGCGGCACACGGATGTGGCGGCATACGGCTACGACGACGAGGGGATACCCCTCGTCCCGGGAACAGCCCCGGCGATCGGGACACCGGCGCGATAGGCGAGGTGCAGGTGGCTCGGCGCAGCCAGGACAGTGAGGTCGGCTGGTCCGCCCACGGAGATGTGCCCGATGTCGCTGCGCCTCAGCGCCTTCGCAGACCCAGCCGTCGCCGCCCACACGGCTTCGCTCGGCGTCATGCCCATCTCGCGGACGGCCAGCGCGATGACGAAAGGCATCGAGCTTGAGTAGCACGTGCCCGGGTTGCAGTCGGTCGCCAGCGCCACGGACACGCCCGCGTCGATGAGTCGGCGGGCATCCGGATAGGGCGAGCGGGTCGAGAACTCCACCCCCGGGAGCAAGGTCGCGACCGTCGTGTCGGCCGCCCCGACCAACGAGTCGACGTCGGCGTCGGACAGGAACGTGCAGTGGTCGACGCTCGCGGCGCCGAGCTCCACGGCGAGCTGGACGCCGGGGCCATGACCGAGCTGGTTGCCGTGGACCCGCAGCCCCAGACCGGCCTCGCGCGCCGCGGTGAGGACCGCTCGTGACTCGTCCTGGGTGAAGGCGTGTGGCGAGTTCGGCTCACAGAAGACGTCGGCCCACTTCGCGTAGGGCGCACAGGCTTCCAGCATTGGTCCCGTCACGAGATCGACGTATGCCGCCCGGTCACCCCGCGCTTCCGGTGGCACCACGTGCGCGCCCAGGAATGTTGTCTCCGTGGTGAATTCACTCGCAATGCGCAGGGAGCGGGCTTCGTCCTCGACCGTGAGGCCGTAGCCACCCTTGATCTCGATGGTCGTCGTGCCCTGGTCACGCATCTCCCTGACCCGGCCGGCGACGAGCTCGCGGAGACGGTCGTCGGAGGCGCCGCGTGTGGCGGCGACCGAGACCCCGATACCGCCACCGTCGTAGCGCTCCCCCGTCATCCGGGCAGCGAACTCCGCTGAGCGGTCACCGTCGAAGACGAGGTGGCTGTGGCTGTCGACGAACCCGGGGAGGATGGCGCGGCCCTCGAGGTCGACCCGCCGATCCGCGTCCGGCGCGGAGATGGAGTCGCCGATCCATGCGACGCGACCGTCCTCGATGACGAGTGCGGCATCGGTGCGCAGGCCGAGCCCGGCATCGCCGGTGCCGTCACACGTGACGAGCTCCCCGATCCCGACGATCACCGTCGCGGCTGCATCACTCACTGCGCTCTCCTCACGGCGACGATGGCCTCGGAGACGATGTCGTCGATGGGTCCGAGCGGGTGGACCCCGCTGGAGACGATGCGACGCCCACCGACGATGACATCGGTGACGTCCGCGCCGGTCGCTCCGAAGATGATCTGGGCGGGAGCAACGCCACCGGTGCGGCGGCTGTCCGTGCGCACCGCGACGACGTCGGCCAGGGCACCGACTGCGATGCGGCCTCCGTCCCAACCGAGGCTGCGATAGCCCGCCGCCGTGCCCATCTCGAGCAGCGCGGCGACACCGAAGCGTCCGCGCTCGTTGCTCTTGAGCCGCTCGTGCATCTCGATGCCGCGGATCTCCTCGAAGGGGTCGATGACGGCGTGCTGGTCGGAGCCGAGGCTGAGCGGCACGCCCTGTGCCGCGAGCTCGCAGGCGGGTCCGATCCCGTCGGCGAGGTCACGCTCGGTGGTCGGGCAGAAGCAGGCACTGGCGCCCGAGCGCCCCATGAGGTCGAGGTCTATGTCGGACAGGTGCGTCGCGTGGACGGCAGTGAAGCCCTCCCCCAGCAGCCCGGCGTCGGTGAGGTGCTCGACCGGGCTGGCGCCATAGACGAGCTGCGTCGTGAGGTTCTCGCCCATCTGCTCACTCACGTGGGCGTGGACGGGCCGGTCGCCGACAACTGTGGCGAATTCCGCGAGCTGCTCACCAGTCAGGGCGCGCACCGAGTGGGCGGCGGCACCGATGCGCACCATTGCAGTGTCCTGCAGCGCATCCACGCGCTCGGCCCACGCCTGCACGGACCCGTCGGAGAACCGGACCTGCACTTCGTCGAGCGGCAGGTGCCCACCGGAGTCGAGGCCGCCGGACAGGTAGCAGGTGTCGAGCAGGGTGAGCCGGATCCCCGCCTCTTCGGCCGCAGCGATGAGGGCCGAACCCATGGCGTTGGGGTCGTCGTAGGGCTTCCCGTCCGGCCCGTGATGCAGGTAGTGAAACTCGCCGACCACGGTGTAGCCAGACGCCACCATCTCGGTGAACACCCCTCTGGCGAGGGCGAAGTAGGTGTCGGGATCGAGACGAGAGGTGACGGCATACATCTGGTCTCGCCACGTCCAGAAGTTGCCGCCGTCCCCGTGGGTCCGTCCACGGAGCATCCGGTGGAACGCGTGACTGTGCGCGTTGGCGAAACCGGGCAGAACGACGCCCCGCAGTCGGACATCGGTGTCACGCGGCTTGGTGTCCGTGGCGACCTCGGTGAACCGCCCGTCAGCCACCGTGAGCCGCACCCCGCGATGCACCTTGTCGGGCAGTTGCGCATGGTCACACCAGTAGGTCGTCACGCGTGCACCCCTGCCAGGTCCGTGAGGACCGTAGCGAGCGCTTCGACGCCGGCGAGGCAGTCCTGCGACGTCGCGAACTCCTCGGGTGAGTGGGAGATGCCGGTGGGGTTGCGGACGAAGAGCATGGCGGTCGGAACGCCGGCGTTGGCGAGGATCCCGGCGTCGTGTCCCGCTCCGGTCCCGATGACGGGTATGCCGCCCAGTCGCGTTGCGAGACGCCTCACCAGGGCGGGATCGAAGGGTGTCGGGCCGGTCCAGGAGTCCTCGATGAGGAGTCCGTCGAAGTCGGTGACCACCTCGCGGACGTCGTCGATGACCTGGCGCACGGCCGCCTCGTCGGCCCCTCTGGCGTCGAGCCAGCCCGTGACCTCGCTCGGGATGGCGTTGACCCCACCGGGAGTGACGGCGACCTTGCCGACCGTGGCGACACAGCCATGGGTCTCGGCGGAGCGGCGGGCGGCGATGACGGCGGCGGCAAAGCCGAGCATCGCGTCCTCGCGGTCCTCGAGGCGGGTCGTGCCGGCGTGGTTGGCCTCGCCGAGCGTGCGGATGCGCCAGCGGCCGTGGGGCCAGATGTCACTGCCGACGGCAACCGGGGTGTCGACGTCGAGGTCGGAGAGGAGGCGGCCCTGCTCCACGTGGAGCTCGACGAAGGCACCCACCCGCCGGAGCGTCTCGGAGTCCGGCCCGAGGGATTCGGGGTCACGGCCGGCGGCACGCAGCGCCTCGGCCATCGACACACCCTCGCCGTCGGTGAGCGAGCGGGCCCGATCAGCTGTCATCGCCCCGGTGAGGACCCGCGAGCCCGCACACGCCACACCGAACCGAGCACCCTCCTCGTCCACGAAGTTCACGACTCCAATGGGTCGATCTGGCTCAAAACCATTGTCCCGCAGCGCATCCAGCGCGGCGAACGCCGACACGACACCCAGCGGACCGTCGAACGCGCCACCGTCAGGCACAGAGTCGAGGTGCGAGCCCGTGACGATGCCGGGACGACCGGCCGCCAGCGCCTCATCGGGGTCTCCCCACCACGCCCACTGGTTGCCGACCCGGTCCACGGTGACGTCGAGGCCCCGCGCCTGCGCCTGTCCGACGAACCACTCACGCAGCGTGTGGTCCTCGCGGGACCAGGCGAATCGGTGGTAGCCGTTGGTCCTGCCATCACGACCGAGCGGCGTCAGGTCGCGCCACATCGAGCCAAAGGTCCCCGTCTCGTTGCTCACCCCGCCATTCCACACCCCGGAGGGGGTTTCGCGCGCAGGCGGCACGGCATACTCGTCTGAAATCCCAGACGGTGAGCCGCGCCTAGAGTGCTGACATGAGCGAAGCCACCGAGTCCGACGGCGCGCGGCGAGCACGCGAGGCCCTCGAAGCCAGCGGTATCGAGCACCGGATCACCGTGTCGACCCAACGCGCCTCGTCCCTCGCCGAGGCGGCGGAGCAGCGCGGGATCGAGCCACGCGACATCGTGAAGTCGCTCGTCGTGCGTCGCGGGTCGGGCGACTATGTGTTCGTCCTCGTTCCCGGCGACCGCGAGATCTCGTGGCCCAAGCTGCGCGCCCAACTGGGCGTCAACCGGTTGTCGATGCCGCCGGCCGACAAGGCGAGGGAGGCTACGGGCTACGAGCGCGGCACGATCACGCCGTTCGGGTCGACGACGGCCTGGCCGGTCATCGCCGACGCGACCATCGTCGGTCGGACGGTCTCGATGGGCGCCGGTGCCCACGGGACCTCGGTGACCCTGGCCGCCGACGACCTGGTCCGAGCACTCGCAGCAGAGGTCGCCGACGTCACCGACCCCACCTGACCCCGAGATGAGTCAGGTGCCGTTGTTCAGGAGGTCCTTGGCGAGCTGCGGCGGGAGGTAGTCGTAGCGAGCGAACCGGCGGGTGAACGTGCCCGTGCCGTGCGAGACCGAGCGCAGGTCGATGGGGTAGCGCGACAGCTCGAGCGCCGGGATCTCGGCGTGGATCACGGTGCGCCCTTCGTGGGCCGCGGGTTCGGTCCCGTGCACCTGACCCCGTCGACCTCGAAGGTCGGTGAGTGCCGAACCCACGGACTCGTCGGCGACCTCGATGTCCACGGCGTCGATCGGTTCGAGCATCGAGACGGTGCCTTCGTTGGCGGCCTCGCGCAGGGCCTGGCCGGCCGCGGTCTGGAAGGCCATGTCGGACGAGTCCACCGAGTGCGCCTTCCCGTCGAGCAGGGTCACCCGCACGTCGACCGCCGGATACCCGTTGAGGACACCGCGTTCGAGCTGCGCCCGTGCGCCCTTCTCGACCGATGCGATGTATTGGCGCGGCACCGAGCCACCGACGACCTTGTCGACGAACTCGAAGCCGGCGCCGCGCGGCAGGGGCTCGATCCGCAAACTGCAGACGGCGTACTGACCGTGCCCGCCCGACTGCTTCACGAGCCGCCCCTGCACCTCGCACGCACTGACAAACGTCTCGCGCAGGGCAGTCCGAAGCGGCTCTGCCTCGACGGCGACGTGGTGCTGTTCCTCCAGTGAGCGGGTGAGCACGGCGAGGTGGGCCGGTCCCATGGTCCAGAGCACGACTTGGTGGGTCTCGGCGTTGAGGTCGAGTCGCAGGGTGACGTCCTCGGAGACGAGAACCTGGAGCACCGACGCGAGCTTGTCCTCGTCGCCCTTGCTCTTGGCGTGGATGGCGACCGGCAGCAGCGGCTCGGGCAGCACCCACGGCTCCACGAGCGCCGGCTTCTTCGGCGACGACACCGTGTCCGTCGTCTCGGCTCCCGCGAGCCGGGACACGAGAACGAGGTCTCCCGCGATGGCTCTCGACTTGGGCTGGGACTCGTCACCCAGTGGAGAAGTGAGAGCGCCCACCCGGTCGAGATCCTCATCGTGGTCGTCATGACCACCGAGCCGCCCTTGCGCGAACTGCTGCAGATGGCCGGAGACGTGCACCGGTTCGTCGGGCCGCAGGGTCCCCGAGAAGACCCGCACCAGCGACTGCCTCCCGACAAAGGGGTCGGTCGTCGTGCGCACCACCTCGGCCACGAGCGGGCCGGCGGGATCACACGACACGGCACCGAAGTCGCCGCCGTTGGTCCTGAAGACGCGCGGCAGCGCGATGTCCACTGGTGAGGGCAGGCCGTGTTCGATGAGCTCGAGAAGCTCCTCGACGCCGACCCCACTCGTCGCATTGGTCGGCAGGACGGGGAAGAACCGAGCGGTCGCGACTGCCGTATGCAGATCGGTTCGCAGGGTCGCGACGTCGACCTCCTCGCCCTCGAGATACCTCTCGAGCAGCGTCTCGTCCTCGGACTGCTCGATGATCGCCTCGACGAGCACGCTGCGCCCCTGGGCGTCATCTCCCGACGCCGCAAGCAGGTCGACCAACCCGGTCACCGTGGTGCCCGGCCCGTCCGGTTGCACGGGCACCGCCACCGGCTGTGCGTCTCCGAAGACCCGGCGACAGGTCGCGACGGTCTCGTCGAAGTCCGCCCGCGCCTGCTCGAGTCGCGTCACGGCGATGGCACGCGGCATATCTGTCCCGGCACACTCGCGCCACAGCATCCGCGTCGCGTCGTCGAGCCCGTCAGCCCCCGAGATGACGAAGAGGGCGGCATCCGCCCCCCTCAACCCGGCTCGCACCTCGCCGACGAAGTCGGGGTTGCCCGGTGTGTCGATCAGGTTGACCACCACCTCCCCGCTGGCAAAGCTGGCCGCCGCGAGACCCGTCGAGGACTGCCGGTCATCGTCCTTGGGGCGCCGCCCCTCGACCCGGGCCGCGACGAGATGCTCGAAGAGCGTGCTCTTGCCCGCACCCGCCGGCCCGACGAGGACGACGTTGCGGATCTCCTGCGGACTGGCGGGAGCAGGTGCGTTCTCGGTGCCGGACGGTCGGTTCACCTGTCACACAGTGCTCCGGCTCACGCTGTCACACAAGAGCCAAGACCAAAGGCGGCGTATGCCGGGTGGTGAGCACCCGGCATACGCCGGCCTTGTCCTGGGTTGCTTTCTCAGGCCGGCTGGGCAGCCAGTTCCGGAGTGATGCGGCCGGCGTCGACCCAGGTCACGGGAACCCGACGCATCAGCAGGACGCAATCGATCGTGGCGCTGCCCGCCGGGACTCCGCCGCCCTCATAGAAGGAGGAGCGCACGGACTCGATCTCGGTGGGTTCGACGTGCCAGGCGTCAGTTCGCAACTCGATGCCGTTGAGGATGGTGTGCGCCCGGTTCGGGGACCAGCCGACGCTGCCACCGCGGAAGAACTCTGACGCGTCATTGACGTTGGCGAACAGTGCACTTCCGCGCAGTTCGTCAGTCACTCGCACGGCAACGTCGGCGCTGGCTCCGGCCCCTTCCTCGGTCTGGACGGCGACCCGCAAGCGCTCGGGTGACTCGTCGACCTCGAAGTCGGCAGAGCCGTGCGGGCCGGGAAAGAGGCGACCGCCAGCCAGGACGTTGAGTCGCGAGCCGCTGTCACGGCGCGGGATGTAGACCCCGGTGCGTCGGCCGGTCTCGTCGTCCCATTCCACGGCGATGCGGTGAGCCACGTTCTCGCTCCGGACTCCGATGACGGCTGGCAGGCCGGCGGGGCGCAGATCTGTGAGCCGCAGCAGGCAGATCCCTGCCACTGCCGATCCGTTCACCAATTGGGGTCTGAGCGGTGCCGGAACCCACGATCGCGCAACGGCGGCGTCGAGCCGATAGTTCACGAGGAGTCGGCGATCAACGACGCCGGTCAAGCGGGGGACGACCATGCCTCAGAGTAGGGCGACCCGCTCATCGCCACACCGCTCTTGGCTGGGTCAACCCTCGCCCATCTGGATGCGGATGACACCACCTCAAGTGGCCCATGGGCAAGGGGCGCGCGCGTACCGTGATGAGAAGGCGGAGGCGCAACCCGCCGGACCGATGGAGCAGTCATGAGAGCGACGAAGCCGGACTGGGACAGGGCAGTCGGCCGGTTCAGAAGCTGGGATCCGGAGACCACTCGCAGGATCAGTTGGGGTGCCGTCGCGATCATCACCTCGGCGCTCGTGTGGCCGCTCCTGGCGCCCGGCGGGGAGGTGGCGCCCACCCCCAGCAGTCCACGGAGCACGACCGAGGTTGCGGGAGTTCCGCTGGCTGCCGACAGCACCGAGTCGGACTGCGCCGTGGTGGGCGGTCCGCAGGATCCTCCCCCGGCAGGACTTGCTGCCGTCTCGACGAGTGTGGTGGGCCGGAACGCCATCGTGGAGTCGATCCGTTGGGCTCGGACCACGCGCGAAGGACTCTGGGGCGTGGCAGCGGTCGCCGAGTGTGGCGCAGTGCGCCTGGACGCAGTCTGGACCGAACCCACCGGCCAGAGGCGCCGACACAAC
Source organism: Knoellia sp. S7-12 (assembly GCF_040518285.1). GTDB lineage: Bacteria > Actinomycetota > Actinomycetes > Actinomycetales > Dermatophilaceae > Knoellia. The sequence continues at coordinate 3,754,477 of NZ_CP155449.1, forward strand.
ATCAGTCACACCGGGCGACCCGTCATCGGCGTCGTGGCCGACGGTGTGGACGGCGCGATCTCGGTCTACACCGTCCGAGGGACCGCCGAGGGGTCCATTTCGGCGTTGTTGCACATCAGCACGGATCGGGGCGCGACGTGGCAGGAGCGCTCGGTGCCCCCATCCGCCGAGGCCCACGTCCGGGCTGGTGTCCTGCCCCCGAGCTGGAGCGAGTGGAGCGTCGCGAGCTGACGCCCGAGCGCGGGTGGGGTCAGTCCTCGCGCATCGGGATGCGGATGCCCTGGTCGGCCGCCGTCTGGTCGGCGATGTCGTAGCCCGCATCGACGTGGCGGATGACGCCCATCGCGGGGTCGTTGGACAGGACCCGGGCGAGCTTCTGCGCGGCCAGCTCGGTGCCGTCGGCCAAGGACACCTGACCGGCGTGGAGGGACCGGCCCATGCCGACGCCGCCACCGTGGTGGATCGACACCCAGCTCGCGCCACTCGACGTGTTGACCAGGGCGTTGAGCAGGGGCCAGTCAGCGATGGCGTCGGACCCGTCGGCCATCGACTCGGTCTCGCGATAGGGCGAGGCCACCGAACCTGTGTCGAGGTGGTCGCGGCCGATGACGAGGGGAGCGCTCACGTCGCCCTTGCGGACGAGCTCGTTGAACGCCGCACCAGCCTTCTCACGCTCACCCTGACCGAGCCAGCAGATGCGAGCAGGCAAGCCCTGGAACGCAATTCGGTCCTGCGCGCCCTTGATCCACTTGTGCAACCGCTGGTTGTCGGGGAAGAGGTCGAGCACGGCGCGGTCGGTGGCGGCGATGTCCTTGGGGTCACCCGAGAGCGCTGCCCAGCGGAACGGGCCCTTGCCCTCACAGAACAGCGGGCGGATGTAGGCCGGGACGAATCCGGGGAACTCGAACGCCCGCTCGTAGCCACCCTGCCGGGCCTCGTCGCGGATCGAGTTGCCGTAGTCGAAGACCTCGGCGCCGGCATCCTGGAACTCGACCATCGCCTGAACCTGCCTGGCCATGGACGCACGCGCGCGGTCGGTGAACTCCTCAGGCTTCTTGGCGGCATACTCCGGCCAGTCCTCGAGCGCGATGCCTTCGGGGAGGTAGGACAGCGGGTCGTGCGCCGACGTTTGGTCGGTGACGATGTCGATGGGCACGCCGCGACGCAGCAGCTCCGGGAAGACCTCGGCCGCGTTGCCGACGACCCCGACGCTCCAGCCGCGCTTCTCGTCCTTGGCCTTGACTGCCTTGTCGATGGCCTCGTCCAGTGAGTCTGCGACCTCGTCGAGGTAGCGGTGCTCGACCCGACGACGCAGTCGCGCCTCGTCGACGTCGACGATGAGGCAGGCGCCCTCGTTCATCGTGACGGCGAGGGGCTGCGCGCCACCCATGCCGCCGCAGCCTCCGGTGAGGGTCAAGGTGCCGGCAAGCGTTCCGCCGTACCGCTTCTCGGCGATCGCGCCGAACGTCTCATAGGTCCCCTGGACGATCCCCTGGGTCCCGATGTAGATCCAGGACCCAGCGGTCATCTGCCCATACATCGTCAGACCGAGCTGCTCCAGCCGGCGGAACTCGGGCCAGTTCGCCCAGTCCCCCACGAGGTTTGAGTTGGCGATGAGGACCCGCGGCGCCCACTCGTGAGTCTGCATGACACCGACGGGCTTGCCCGACTGCACGAGCATCGTCTCGTCCTGCTTGAGCGTGCTCAGCGTGCGAACCATCGCGTCAAAACTGTTCCAGTCACGTGCTGCTCGTCCCGTGCCGCCATAGACGACGAGGTCGTCGGGGCGCTCCGCGACCTCAGGGTCGAGGTTGTTCATCAGCATCCGCAGCGGCGCCTCGGCGCCCCAGTGGGTCGCGTGGGTGAGGGACGTCCCTCGCGGGGCTCGAACGGGGCGGGCGCCTTGCATGGATCCTCCTGGGAGAGACGGGGACTGCGAACGGGTATGCCGTTGCGCACCTTCATTGGACACCCGCCGGACCCTGAGCCGATGGCTGGAATCGGCGAACGCGTCTGGGATACCAGACCAACGCGTCAACGCGACTGCGCCGATCGAGGATCAGCCCACTGGGGAGTTGCTGTAGCAAGAGTCCGGCGCGGACTCGGTCGAGCGTTGAGCGGAGTGTTCCGCACGTAGCTGCGCTTCGCGACGCTACGCAGTCAGAAATCCGTGGATCGCAGCAGCTGTCGCTGTCGAGTTCTGAAGCATCGGAAGGTGGCCCGTCGCCATCTCCTGCGACCATTGCGCGCCGAGACGCTGAGCGAAATGGCGCTGAGACGCGAGCGGCAGCTCCTTGTCCTCGGTCGTCAGCACGAAGCCTCGGCGACCGGACCACCTGTGCTCTCCGACCTCGTCCTTGTAGAGGCCTACCGATTCAGGGGTGAACTCCCTGACTACGCGTTCCACGATGTCGTCGCTCAGACCTGTGCCGAGACCCTGACGGATGGCATTGGCCGGAGGTCGCGTACCCGCAAGCCGCATGGCGGCGGCAAGGACCCACCGCTTCGGCGCTGGCATCGCGGACACGAACGATCCGCCAGCTGCGGGAATCACAGCGGAGATTCCGAGGAAGGCTGTGACTCGCTCCGGAAGGAGCCGTGCGATCTCGGCACCGATCACGCCACCTGAGGAGTGCGCCACCAGGGCAAACCTGCCCGCGGGTGCAGCCCCTACCGCGGACTCGACGTAGTCGGCCAACCGTGCATTGGAATGTTGAGGGGGCCGCGGCGCAACTGCCGTATCTGAGCCCACCTCTGCACGCACCTCGTCCCAGATCCAGGGAGAGAGGCCAGCGCCGCTAAGGAACAAGATCGGGTGCGCATCAGTCATGTTGAACATCATTCCGGACGAGGGTGTCACCTGTATGTCACTATTTTCAGGATGAACCGAACCGACAGACTTTTCGCACTCCGCGAGGAGTTGCGGTGGGCGGGCCGAAGCGGCCGCACCGCTGAGCGGCTTGCAACGGTGTTCGAGGTCAGCGTCCGCACCATCAAGCGGGATATCGCCGCACTCCAGCAGTCAGGCTTCCCCGTGCGGGCCAGACCCGGTCCGGGTGGTGGCTACGCCGTCGATCAAAGCGCGACGCTCCCGCCCATCAACTTCACGGAGTCGGAAGCTGCAGGCCTCGCCGCGGCCGCCGCAGCGAGTCACGGGCAGCCCTTCGATCAGCACCTCCGTGCCGTGCTGAAGAAGGTTCTTGGAGCGATGGACAGACCTGCCCGCCAACGTGCAGTCTCCCTGACGAATCGAGTGTGGATCGATGTCAGCCCGGACCGACGAAGTAGTCAGAACTTGCGCCGAATCGAGCAGGGCCTGGCGGAGCAGCGCGTCTTGGCCCTCCGATATTGCGACAGGAACGGGAAGCAGTCGCAGCGACGGGTCGACCCCGTGCTCCTGGCTCACACGGACGGCAACTGGTACCTCGTCGCCCACTGTCGCACCGCGGAGGCGATCCGCTGGTTTCGCCTCGACCGAGTCGAAGCTGCCAACCTCACGAAGGAGCGAGCCGCCACGGTTCCAGTCGACAACGTCGGCCGTCCGCCGTCGACCGCCAGACCGCTGGGCGATCTCTAGGCCAAGCTCACCAGACAAGTCGGTCGGGATCTTCGCGTGAGAGCAGGGTTTGAGAGCCTCCATCAGACGAAGCGACCGGTGGCGACGCGGGAGACCGTCGATGGGTGACACCTGCGGCGACCAGCATCGCCTCCACGCGGCACCCATCTTGCTTTCCGAGAAGTGGAAGATATTATCCATACATCGGAAATGATCCCTCACAATGGAGTGCCCAGTGGACACCGTCGATCCTCGCCTCATCCTCGAACTCACCGCTGAGCTCGACACCCAGTTGGCCCGCGCCGACGCTGAGCTCGCTGCCCAATTCCCGGGCGAGCGACCCGGCCGCCAGCCGATCCACACCGTCTATGTCCCGGCCGATCGCTTCACAGCCGACCTTGCCCCCGCTTGGGGAGCCGAAGCGATCGCAGCGATCGACACCCACCTCGATGTCTGGCGGGACCTCGTCGCCGATGACGCGGTGAGCGACCTCGTGCGCGCCAAGCTCGCCACGGAACCGATCGAGGACCTGCGCATCGACCTCGAGGACGGCTACGGCAATCGTGGCGACGAGGCCGAGGACGCCGACGTCACCGGTGCCGCACGGGCACTCGTCGACGCACAGGCGAGCGGCACCGCACCGCAGCTGCACGGCATACGCTTCAAGTCTTTTGAAGCACCCACGCGAGCGCGAGGGGTGCGATCCCTCGTCGGCTTCGTCTCCGAGCTCGTCGCGGGCGGCGGATCGCTCGACCGCTTCGTCACGACCCTGCCCAAGGTGACGAGCGTCGAACAGGTGCGCGCGATGGTCCACGCGTGTGAGCGGCTCGAGTCCGCCCTCGACCTGTCACCGGGAACACTGAAGTTCGAGATCCAGGTCGAGACACCGCAGTCCATCCTCGGGCCCGACGGCACCGCGCTCGTAGCGCCGATGATCCACGCCGGCGCCGGCCGGGTCACGGCCTTCCACTACGGCACCTATGACTACAGCGCGTTCTGCGGCATCGCGGCGCAATACCAGTCGATGGAGCACGCCGTCGCCGACCACGCGAAGCTCGTGATGCAGACGGCTGCGGCGGGCACGGGCGTGCGGCTCTCCGACGGGTCCACCAACATCCTTCCCGTCGGGGACGACGACGCCGTGCGCGCCGCGTGGCAGCTGCACCACCGGCTGGTCGGGCGCTCTCTCGAGCGTGGCTACTACCAGGGCTGGGACCTCCACCCGGCACAGCTGCCCACGCGGTATGCCGCGACCTTCGCCTTCTATCGCGGCGGGTTCGAGCGGGCTGCCCGTCGGCTGAGCGACTACCTGGGACAGGTCGGCGGCGGCGTCATGGACGAGCCCGCGACCGCGCGCGCCCTCAGTGACTTCATCGTCAGGGGTCGCGACTGCGGCGCACTCACGGCAGGCGAGGTCGCGTCGGGCACCGGACTGGACGAGCAGGCACTCACGGCGCTGGCCCGACCCATCAGGTCCTGAACCCGGAACGGGCGGGCTCCGGCCTCATCCACAAAGTTCCCTCTGGGCCATTGACGGACCCCGCCGACCGTCCTACTATTTCCGGCAGTCGGTATAAAGTTTCCGGTTTATGGAAACTAGCTTCCTCTTGATCACGACAAAGACGTCGGACTCGGCCGCGGGAGTCTGATGCACAGGAGCGCAGCATCATGACCACCTTCCTCGGATCGAACCAGTACGGCAAGGCGGAGAACCGGGTCGTCCGCATCTATCGCGAGACCGACCGGCACGAGATCCGCGACCTCAATGTCTCGACCTCGTTGCGGGGTGACTTCGACGAGGCGCACACCACTGGCGACCAGGCCAAGATCCTCCCGACCGACACCCAGAAGAACACGGCGTTCGCCTACGCCAAGGAGCACGGCGTCACCTCCCCCGAGGACTACGCCATCGCCCTCGGCACCCACTTCCTCGACGCCGCCCCCGCAGCCACCGCTGCCCAGATCAGGGTCGAGGAGTATGTCTGGGACCGCATCACGGTCGACGGCAGCGAGCACGACCACAGCTTCGTCCGCCGCGGCACCGAGACCCGCACCTCCGTCGTGACCGTCGAGGGACGCGGTTCCGACCAGCAGATCTCGGTTCTCGGTGGCCTCACCGACCTCACCGTCCTCAAGTCGACCGGGTCCGAGTTCAAGGGCTACCTCAAGGACAGCTACACGACCCTGCAGGAGACCGACGACCGCGTCATGGCGACCTCGCTCACGGCCCGGTGGCGCTACGACCTCGACACGATCGACGACGTGGCGGGCTTCGACTGGGACGCAACCTACGAGAGCATCCGCTCGATCCTGCTTGCAGCCTTCGCGCGCACCCACAGCCGAGCGCTCCAGGAGACGCTGTTCGTCATGGGCGACGACACCCTCAAGGCACACCCCGAGGTGGCCGAGATCCGGTTCGCCGCACCCAACAAGCACCACTTCCTCTATGACCTCTCGCCCTTCGGCACCGAGAACAACGGTGAGGTCTTCATGGCGGCCGACCGGCCCTACGGGCTCATCGAAGCCACCGTGACGCGCGATGGCGCATCGGACCCCGGCGCGGCCTGGACCGCAGTCCCGGCTTTCACCTGATCCACGGGCCACAGGCCACAGGCCACAGGCCACGGTCTCCAGCGCACCACAGCCGGAGGCAGCGCGATCGGCGCGCCCCCCAAAATTGGCACTACCAGTGAAGGTGTGACATGAGCACGAGCACAAGCACGAGCACCACCGGGACGCGCCCAAAGGGCGCCGTCCACCCCGTCGACGAGGTGCTGCCCCCGCAGCAGCTCGCGATCTACGGCTTCCAGCACGTGATGGCGTTCTACGCCGGTGCCATCATCGTCCCCATCCTCCTCGCGAACGCGATCGGTCTCAACGAGGAGCAGTTGATCCACCTGATCCAAGCTGATCTCTTCACCTGTGGCATCGCCTCCATCTTGCAGGCCGCCGGTATCTGGAAGATCGGCGTCCGCCTCCCCCTCCTCCAGGGCGTGACCTTCACGGCCGTGTCCCCGATGATCGTCATCGGCCTGGACTACGGCGCGGACCCGACCATCCAGGACGCTGCGGCCCGCGCGGAGGCCGGCGCCGCCTCGCTGCCCTACATCTACGGTGCGGTCATCGTCGCCGGGCTCTTCACGCTGCTCATCGCGCCCTTCTTCAGCAAGCTGGTGCGCTTCTTCCCGCCGGTGGTCACCGGCAGTGTCATCACCATCATCGGCGTCGCCCTGCTGCCGGTGGCGGCCTGGGACGCGGGCGGTGGCGTCTTCGCCTTCTACAACCCCGATGTGGTGCCGGCCAACCTCACGTTCGGCAGCCCCACCAACCTGGCCCTGGCCTTCGGCACCATCACCCTGATCCTGCTGGTCACCCGGTTCGGACGCGGGTTCCTGAGCACGGTCGCGGTCCTGATCGGCCTGGGTGTCTTCACGGCGATCGCGGCCTTCATCCCCGACGGATCGGGCGGTCGGGTCGCCGACTTCAGCGGCGTGGGCAACGCCGACGTGGTCGGGTTCACGGCGCCGTTCTTCTTCGGTGCCCCCAAGTTCGCGGTGCTGCCCATCCTGTTGATGGTCGTGGTCATGCTCATCACCGCGGTCGAGACCACCGGTGACGTCTACGCGACCGGCCAGATCGTCGAGAAGACGATCAAGAAGTCCGACATCGCCGCTGCGCTGCGAGCGGACGGCCTTGCTACCGCGCTGGGCGGAGTGATGAACTCCTTCCCCTACACGTGCTTCGCCGAGAACGTCGGGCTGGTGCGACTCACCAGGGTCAAGAGCCGCTGGGTTGTGGTCACAGCCGGCGTCATCATGATCATCCTCGGCCTCATCCCCAAGGCAGGCGCAGTCGTCGAGGCCATCCCGCACGCGGTTCTCGGCGGTGGTGCGCTGGTGATGTTCGGCACCGTGGCCGCGGTCGGTATCCAGACCCTGGGCCGCGCGGACCTCACCGACCACCGCAATGTCGTCGTGGTGGCCACCGCACTGGGCGTCGCCATGCTCCCGGTGGGCACCGCCGCGATCGGCGGCGACTCGCCGTTCTTCGACCAGCTGCCCAGCGCGTTCGCCACCTTCCTGAACTCCGGCATCACCGCCGGCTCCGCGGCCGCCATCCTGCTCAACCTGGTCCTGAACTACTACGGCGGACGCCGGGACGAGGCCAAGGCTGCGGCCGCGGACATCCGCAAGGTCAACGCGATGAGCAAGGCGGAGTTCGTCGCGTTGGTGAGCCCGTCCTACCAGGGCGAGTCCGGCATCGCAGAGAAGGTCGCCGACCGCCGGCCCTTTGCCGACGCCAACGCGCTGCGAGCGGCCATGCAGGACGAGTTGTTCGCCCTGAGCACCGAGGATCAGACCGCACTGATGCGCAGCTACCCCACGTTGGCCGGCGAGGACCTGTCGACCACCGACCGCGAGGACCGGTCGTACACCGACCAGGCGGCGGCTGGGCTGACCTTCCTCGGCGAGGACGAGGCGATGACCTTCGGGGAGATCAACGTCGCCTACCGCCAGAAGTTCGGCATCCCGCTGATCGTCGCGGCTCGTGAGCTCAGCTCTGACCAGGTGCTCGAGCAGGCCTGGCAACGACTGGACAACTCTGCGACCCAGGAGCACGCGGCCGCCCTGCTGGAGATCGCGAAGATCGCCAACCACAGGTTGGCGGACTCCGTGGCTGACACGGCCCCCCTGAGGGAGTCCGGGTCCGCGAAACTGCAACGAACCCACTGATCAGTCGCGGGGCCGGGTGTGATCCTGCACCCGGCCCGGCGGCCTTCCCCGAAGGACACTTGTGCCCGACCTCACGCAGTTCAACAACACCGACGCCACGGCGCTACGTGCTGCCCTGATGCGGCTGACCGCGTCCCCCGCATGGGCGGACGCGTTGGTGGCAGGGCGACCGTATGCCGACGTCGACAGCCTGTTTGCCGCCTCCGACGACAGCGTGACCTCCCTGGTCGAGTCCGAGATCGATGCCGCGCTGTCGGGCCATCCCCGGATCGGGGAGTCGGCCGCCGGCCTGGACGCCGAGTCGAAGGCCCGTTCGGCCAGGGAGCAGTCCGGGATGGCCGAGGCCGACCACTCCCTGCAGGACGCGATGGCACGAGGCAACGCCGACTACGAGCAGCGATTCGGCCGCATCTACCTGGTGGCAGCGGCCGGACGCAGCGCCGAGGAGCTGGTGCGCCTGCTTCGCGAACGTCTCGGCAACGACCCTGAGGCAGAGCTCGACGTCGTCCGCCGGGAGCTGGCACGCATCACGCGGCTGCGGCTGGCCGACATGGACGCGGTGACCGGCAACCCACTCGTCCCAGCCTCGACCGATCCGGCTCGTCCACCCCAGGAAGGGACCCCATGAGCATCTCCACCCACGTCCTCGACACCTCCCTCGGCCGCCCGGCCGCAGGGATCGCCATCACCCTCGCCTCCATCGACGGCACCGAGCTCGCGACGGCCACGACCGATGCCGACGGACGGGTCGGGACGCTCGGACCCGAGGTGCTCGACGCCGGTGACTACACCCTCACCTTCGCCACGGGCGACTGGTTCGCCCAGTCGGGTGTCCGCGGCTTCTATCCGCACGTGAGCATCGCGTTCACGGTCAGCGACGGCTCCGATCACTACCACGTGCCAGTACTGCTCAACCCCTATGGTTACTCGACCTACCGCGGCAGCTGAACCAATCGACCAGGAGTTCTCTTCATCAGCGCGACCTGACCAGGGTGGCTCGCACCCTCAGGCCGGTGGCTCGGGCGCCTGCCTGTGGCTGGGTACGACGATGCCCGCCTCGTAGGCAAGGACAACTGCTTGGACGCGGTCGCGGACCCCGAGCTTGGCGAGGACCCGGCTGACGTGCGTCTTGACCGTCTCGTCGGTCACCGTGAGCCGATCGGATATCTCGGCGTTGGACAGGCCAAGAGCGACGAGGTGCAAAACCTCGTGCTCGCGTGGCGTCAACGCCCCAAATGTCGCGCGGTCGCCGGAGCGCGAGCTCCCATCGTCCCGCGGGCCGGCGAGGGTCGCCCCCTGTCGAACGAAGGCCGTGATGAGCCTGCGGGTGACGGTAGGCGCGAGGAGCGCGTCCCCGGCAGCGATGACCCGCACCGCCTCGAAGAGCTGCTCGGCCGTCAGGTCCTTGAGCACGAACCCGCTCGCACCGGCATTGAGTGCGTCGTAGACGTGAACGTCGAGGTCGAATGTCGTCATGACCAGCACCCGGGGTAGCGGCGCCGTCCCGCCAAGGATCTGCCGCGTGGCCTCGATGCCGTCGAGCACGGGCATGCGCACGTCCATGAGCACCACGTCAACGGCCGTGTGCTGGCACTGTCGCACCGCGTCGGCACCGTCCGATGCCGTGCCCACGACATCGATGTCGGGCTGGGTGCCGAGGAGCGCAGCGAAGCCTGCTCGGACGACCTCGTGGTCATCGACCACGAGCGTCCTGATCATCGTCGAATCCCGCTGTCGCGCAGGGTTGTTGGCAACAGTGCGTCGAGCACGAAGCCACCGTTGGGGCCATCGCCCAGACGCAGTTCGCCTCCGACCATGACGACGCGTTCACGCAGTCCACGAATGCCGTGTCCCGCTGCCAGGCCTGAGGCAGCGGCGCCCGGACCGTTGTCGCTGACCCGGATGCGCAGACCGCGCTCGTCGTAGGCGACGAGGACCTCTGCGGTCGAGCCCGGGGCGTGCCGGCGCACGTTGGTGAGCCCTTCCTGAACGATCCGGTATGCCGTGAGCTGGGTTCCCGGGTCGAGTGGCACGGGCGTGCCGCGGACGACGAGAGACGCAGGCGTGCCCGCCCCCGTGTCGGCGGCCTCGACCAGCTCACCGATCTGGTCGAGGCCGGGCTGCGGCACCCGAGCGTTCGGGCCCTCGGAGTCGTGGAGCCCGTCGTCGTCGCGGAGCACCCCCAACAGTCGACGCATCTCGGTCAGTGCCGTGCGAGCGATATCACCGATGTCCTTCAGTCGCTGCTCGCCTTCCGGGTGGAGCTCGGGAGTCGTCAGCCTGGCGGTCTCCGCCTGCACAGAGATCATCGAGAGGTGGTGCGCGACGACGTCATGCAGCTCGCGGGCAATACGAGCCCGTTCACCACGCGCCGAATGGAGCAGCTCGGCCTCGGCTCGCTCGCGCTCGGCCTCGGCCCGATCGGCCCTGTCACGCCGCGCCCGCACCGTCCAGCTGGTGCCCAAGGAGAGCAGGACGGCTAGTCCGAGGACCAGAGAGGCGGGGTGCATCTCGGGCAGGAAGAAGCCGGAAACCTCATCCGTCGTCGGCAGCACAGAGCCGTCGGGAGACCCTGTGACGGAAGCCGGCCCGGAGGTGCTCGTAGCAGAAGTCCCGAGCGCTGCGATGACAGCACACACCACCGCCGAACCCGCGACCACGGGACCTGGCGCGGACTGAGCCACCGCCCAGCCCAACAGGATCTGGGCGGCCACGACGCCCCAGGGTGCATGGCCGACGACGATGGCGAGCGCGACCGCCGCGCCGAACGCGACCACGGCGGCCGTCGCAGCTGCCGCCCCCGGCGGACGTCCGAACCGGAGCCCGACCGGAAGGGTCGCAGCGAGCGCGAGGGTGATCCGGATCGGGACAGCGACGTCGACCGTGGGAAGGAGCAGTTCCTCGACTACGGCGAGCGCGGCCAGCGCGGCAACGAGCCCCCCTCGGGCGAGGTCGTGCCGGAGCTGCGCGCGCATGAGGCCATTGTTGCCTCTGGCTCAAGGCCAGGCGTCCCCCTTCGGGGCCACCAGACCTCACCCCTGCGGGGGACGCCGACCGCGCCTTCCCTCTGTCTGGCGACAGGGCAGTCCGCTCTTCAGGGTGACGACCAGGCGAACGAGAGTTCCTAGCGTTCACATCATGGTTGCTGGTATCGAAGTACACGGGCTGACCAAGCGTTTCGGACGCATCGTCGCCGTCGACGACGTCACCTTCTCCGTGCCTCACGGACAGGTCACCGGTTTCGTCGGACCCAATGGGGCCGGCAAGACCACCACGATGCGCGCGATCCTCGGGCTCGCGTCGCTCCAGTCCGGAACGGCCCTGGTCGGAGGGCGGCCGTACCGCGAGCTGAAGACACCGCTTCGCGAGATCGGAGCGCTGCTCGACGCGTCCGCCATCCACCCCGGCCGCCGGGCTCGGGACCACCTGCTCTGGCTCGCGCAATCCAACGGCATCGCAAGCAGCCGCATCGATGAGGTGCTCGAGCTCGTCGGGCTCACGAGTGTTGCGCGCCAGCGTGCAGGCACCTTCTCACTCGGGATGCGCCAGCGTCTCGGCCTGGCTGCAGCCATGCTCGGGGACCCTCCAGTGCTCATTCTCGACGAGCCGGTGAACGGCCTTGATCCGGAAGGAATCTGGTGGTTCCGGGAACTCCTGGGTCGTCTTGCCGGGGAGGGACGGGCCGTGCTCGTGTCGAGCCACCTCATGAGCGAGCTCGAGGGCACGGCGGATCGCCTGCTCGTCATCGGGCGTGGACGCCTGCTCGCCGACACCGCGACCGAGGACTTCATCGCGGGTGCCTCGCAGCCGGGTCAGCGCGCCACCTTGGAGGAGGCCTATCGCGGGCTGACACAGGAAGCCGTGGAGTTTCGGGGCGCTGCGCGATGATGGCCGCGATCCGTTCCGAGTGGACGAAACTGTTGACCGTGCGGTCGTGGCAGCTCTCGCTCTTGGCCTCGATCGCCCTGACCCTGCTCGTCTCGCTTATGGGTGCCGCCGGTAGCAGCACGGACTCCAACGAGCATCCACCGCTCAGGGCACCGGACGGCATAGCCGTCAAGGACGCCTTCCACTTCGACCACACCACCCTCGAGGGCGACGGGTCGATCACCGCCCGCGTCGCCTCCTTCAGTGGAGTCAAGGAGTTCCCCGCGTGGGCCAAGGCCGGTGTCATGGTCAAGGAGAGCACTGAGCCCGGCTCGCGCTATGCGGCGGTCATGACCACGGCTGAGCACGGTGTCCGGCTCCAGTGGAACTACGTCGGCGACCGAGCCGGCGCGGGGCCGACCGGCCCGGACGGACGCACCCCGTGGCTGCGCATCACGCGTGACGGTGCCCGCGTCTCCGCGCATCAGTCCACCGACGGAACCGCCTGGAAGGAGGTCGGCAGCGTCGCCGTCGGCTTCACGGCGTCCTCGGTCGAGCTGGGACTCTTCGTCGCCTCGCCGATGTACCTCACGACTGAGCGTGGGATCGCAGGCTCCTCCGCCGGCGCCTCCTCGACGCAGAGCACCGCGTCGTTCACCGACGTGTCCGTCAGCGGAACCACGCGTGGAGAGTGGCGATCCGAGGACATCGGTTCCACGGGCGAGGGCCCGCCGACGACGGAGGGTTCGACCACTCCGACATCAGCAGCAGCAGCGGGCACCTTCACCCTCGTGGGTTCGGGCGACATCGCACCAGATGGGGAGCCTGACAACGCGACCAGGCTCGGCCTCTCGGGCGCCTATCTGGGCGTCATCCCCGTCATCACCCTCGCCGCCCTCCTCATGACCGCGGAATACCGCAGCGGCATGGTCGCCACGACGGTGGCCGCGACCAGCCGACGTCATCGGGTGGTGCTCGCGAAGGCCACGGTCATCGGTGTCGCCGCGTTCCTCTCGGGGCTCATCGCCTGCGTCGCTGCCTATCTCGTGACCCAGCCGATCCTGCGGGACAACGGATTCGCTCCGCCCACCTTCCGCGCGACGTCGCTGACCGACCCGGACACGCTCCAGGCCGTAGTGGGCAGCGCCGCCGTGATCGGCCTGGTCGGTGTGCTCTCGCTCGGCGTCGCCACGATCGTGCGCCGGAGTGCCCCGGCCATCACTCTCGTCATTCTGGTGATGGTGCTGCCGCAGCTTCTTGTCGCAGCCCTCCCCGTCGGCGCAGCCCGGGTCATGCTCCAGGTCACCCCCGGCGCCGGCTGGTCCGTGCAGCAGACCGCGACGCGGTTCCCGCAGATCGAGTCCTTCTGCCTTCCTGAGGACGGCTGTGTCTTCGATCAGCCCGTCGTGGGCCTTGGTGTCACTGCCCTGTATGCCGTGATCGCACTCCTCGTCGCCGGCTACGCCTTCCGTCGGCGGGACGCGTGAGCCTCGTTCACGCACTGAGGGCCGAGGGCACGAAGCAGCGGACCGTGCCCGCGACGGTCTGGCTGATGCTCGCGACCGCGGCCGCCCTTGCGGCCCTCGGACCTGCGATCGTGAGCTCGATGGACGCCGCACGCTGTCCGCCGGCCGGGTGCCCTCGCGATCTGGTCCGGGTTGCCCTGACGGGCACCTGGCTCGCGCAGACGACAGTCGCCCTGACGGGAGTCCTCGCTGCCACGGTGGAGTTCGCGACCCAGACGGTCGTGACGACTGTGACGGCCGTGCCGCCGAGGTGGCGGGTCGTGCTCGCGAAAGCTGTCGTCGTCGCGGTGGTCACGGCGGCGGCAACGGCTATCGGGGCAGGGGTGGCATTCGGTCTCTCGCGCCTGCTCGCGGATGACTCGCGATTTACGCACGCCGCGGGCTTCGCTCCCCTGGACCTGTCCGGTCCGTCGCTGCGCGCCCTCGGCGGCACGGTGGCCTACCTCGTCGCGGTGGCTCTGATCGGGCTCGGCGTCGGCCTGCTCCTACGGGATACGGCATGGGCCACCTCGACGGTGATGGGGCTGCTCTTCAGCGTTCCCGTGCTCATCACCTTCATCGGTGACCCCGAGTGGAACGAGCGACTGCAACAGGTCGCTCCGACTGCGGGGCTCGCAGTCCAGGCGACGCTGGGCCTGAGTGAGCTCCCCATCGGGCCGTGGCGAGGTCTGCTGGTGACGACCGCCTATGCCGCCGTCCTGCTCGCGCTCGGCACCTGGGCCTTCGCTCGCCGGGACCCCTGAGCACGCGCTGCCCTCACCCCAGGTGCTGAGCACTTCGGAGCCTGGCCCGTGGACCACATGGGCTCCCTGGGTTGGCTCGGTTCCGACGTGTGGTTCGCCCATGGGATCCAGTTCGACGATGCCCGTATAGCTGAGACTGACCCGCGCAACCCCCGACTTCTTGCCCCGTTGGGACACGAGGAGCGCAGCGACGAGGTCCCAACGGGGCGCGAAGTCGCCGTCTCAATCCCGATCCCCGGTCTTGACGGCCCCCCGTCTTGCCCTCTACTCTCTCACTAGTTGGAAATACTTTTCCACATTACGGAAGTCCAGGAGATGACATGAACGCCGACCACGGCCTGCGGTTCCTCGCGAACTGCTCGATGCTCTTCACCGAGCTGCCCCTGCTCGAGCGCCCCGCGGCGGCCCGCGCCGCCGGCTTCGACGCCATCGAGTTCTGGTGGCCCTGGCCGGACCAGCCGACTCCGCCGCAGGCCGAGATCGACGCCTTCGTCGCAGCAGTGCGTGACGCCGGGGTCCAGCTCGTCGGGCTCAACTTCTTTGCCGGAGACCTTGCAGGTCCCGACGCCGGGGTCCTCTCGATCCCCAGTCGCTCGGAGGAGTTCCGGGCCAACCTGCCCGTCGCCATCGCGATCGGTGAGCAGCTCGGGGTGAGCGCCTTCAACGCGCTCTATGGCGTCCGCGTCGACTCCGCGACACCGCAGGAGCAGGACGAGCTCGCTCGCACCAACCTGGGTCTCGCCGCCGATGCCGCCGCGTACATCGGAGCCACCGTGCTCGTCGAGCCGGTGAGCGGACCCAAGGCCTATGCGCTGCGCACCGCCGCCGACGCAGTGGCAGTCGTCGGCCGCGTGCGGGCCGACGGCCACGACAACGTGGGCTTCCTCTGCGACCTGTTCCACCTCGCCAACAACGGCGACGACCCCGCCGCCGCGGTCGCAGCTCACACCGGCGTCATCGCCCACGTGCAGATCGCCGATGCCCCCGGGCGCGGCGAGCCCGGGTCTGGCGGCCTCGACCTCGACGCACTGCTCACCGACCTCGCCGCTCGTGGCTACGACGGCTGGGTCGGCCTCGAGTACAAGCCGACCACCACGACCGACGAGAGCCTCACCTGGCTCCCGATCGAGCGCCGCAGCACCGCCACCTCCACCTCACGCACCGCCTGATCGCCACCTCCGAAGGAGAACTCACATGTCACGCATCGCCTTCATCGGCCTGGGCATCATGGGCAGCCCCATGTCGGTCCACCTGCAGAACGCTGGCCACGACGTCGTCGGCTACAACCTCACCCCGGACCGCACCGCGGACCTCATCGCAGCGGGCGGCACCGCCGCCGGATCCATCGCCGAGGCCGTGTCCGACGTCGATGTCGTCGCCGTGATGGTCCCCGACAGCCCCGACGTCCGGGACGTCCTCGAGGGTGAGGACGGAGTCTTCACCAGTGCCAAGCCGGGCACCCTCATCATCGACTTCTCGAGCATCCGGCCCGACGTTTCCGCTGCCCTTGCCAAGCAGGCGACGGCCCACGGCTTCCCGATCCTCGACGCTCCCGTCTCGGGAGGCGAGGCCGGCGCCAAGAACGCCGCCCTGTCGATCATGGTCGGCGGGACCCAGGACGTCTTCGACACCGCCAAGCCCATCCTCGACGCGGTCGGCAAGACCGTCGTGCTCGTCGGGCCCCACGGCGCCGGCCAGACCGTCAAAGCCGCGAACCAGCTCATCGTCGCGACCAACATCCAGGCCGTCGCCGAGGCCGTCGTCTTCCTCGAGGCCTACGGCGTCGACATGGAGGCCTCGCTCGAGGTCCTGGGTGGCGGGCTCGCGGGCTCGGCCGTGCTCAACCAGAAGAAGCAGAACATGCTCACCCGCAACTTCGACCCGGGCTTCCGGATCGACCTGCACCACAAGGACATGGGCATCGTCACGAGCGCGGCTCGCGAGGCCGGCGTGGTCCTTCCCGTGGGCGCCGTCATGGCTCAGCTCATGGCCAGCGCCCGCGCCAACGGCGACGGCGGCCTCGACCACTCCGGTCTGCTCCGCGGCGTCGAGCGCCTCTCCGGCGCAGACCTCACCTGACACAAACGACACCCGCCGGGTATGCCGCACAGCCGGCTTCACGGCATACCCGCCCCTTTGCGCACCACACCAGACAGGACACGACCATGGCACGGATGAAGACCGCCGAAGTTGCAGTCGAGATCATGAAGAAGGAGGGCATCACCAACGTCTTCGGGCTCCCCGGTGCTGCCATCAACCCGTTCTACAAGGCGATGCAGACGCAGGGCGGGTTGCACCACACGCTCGCGCGACACGTCGAGGGCGCCTCGCACATGGCAGAGGGATACACCCGTGCCAAGGCCGGCAACATCGGCGTCTGTGTCGGCACGAGCGGCCCGGCCGGGACCGACATGATCACCGGCCTCTACTCCGCATCGGCCGACTCGATCCCGATCCTCTGCATCACCGGGCAGGCTCCGGTCGCCAAGCTCCACAAGGAGGACTTCCAGGCGGTCGACATCGCCTCGATCGCCAAGCCGCTCACCAAGATGGCGGTCACGGTGCTCGAGCCGGCCCAGGTCCCGGGCACGTTCCAGCAGGCGTTCCACCTCATGCGTTCCGGTCGACCGGGGCCGGTCCTCATCGACCTGCCCATCGACGTGCAGCTGGCTGAGATCGAGTTCGACATCGACACCTACGAGCCGCTGCCCGCGTTCAAGCCGGCCGCGAGCCGCAAGCAGATCGAGAAGGCACTCGACATGCTCGCCGCGTCGGAGCGACCCCTCATCGTCGCCGGTGGCGGCATCATCAACGCCGACGCCGCCGAGCTGCTCGTTGAGTTCGCCGAGCTCACCGGCGTTCCTGTCGTCCCGACCCTCATGGGCTGGGGCACCATCCCCGACGACCACGAGCTGAACGCCGGCATGGTCGGGCTCCAGACCTCGCACCGCTACGGCAACGAGACGATGCTCGCGTCCGACTTCGTGCTCGGCATCGGCAACCGGTGGGCCAACCGCCACACCGGTGGCATCGACACCTACACCAAGGACCGAAAGTTCGTGCACGTCGACATCGAGCCGACCCAGATCGGTCGTGTCTTCGCGCCGGACTTCGGGATCGTCTCTGACGCCAAGGCCGCGCTCGCGCTGTTCGTCGAGGTCGCCAAGGAGCGCCGCGACGCCCTGACGGACCGATCGGCCTGGAGCCAGGACGTCCGCCAGCGCAAGCAGAAGCTGTGGCGCAAGACCAACTTCGACGTCACCCCCATCAAGCCGCAGCGCGTCTACCAGGAGATGAACAAGGCCTTCGGCAAGGACGTCCGCTACGTCTCGACGATCGGCCTCTCGCAGATCCAGGCCGCGCAGATGCTCCACGTCTTCAAGGACCGTCACTGGATCAACGCCGGCCAGGCCGGACCGCTCGGCTGGACCGTCCCGGCAGCGATCGGTGTCGCCACGGCCGACCCGGACGCGACCGTCGTCGCGATCTCGGGCGACTACGACTTCCAGTTCATGCTCGAGGAGCTCGCCGTCGGCGCGCAGTTCAAGGTCCCCTACATCCACGTCCTCGTGAACAACGCCTACCTCGGGCTCATCCGCCAGGCGCAGCGCGGGTTCGAGATGGACTACTGCGTGCAGCTGTCCTTCGACAACATCAACAGCCCGGAGCTCAACGGCTACGGCGTCGACCACGTCAAGGTGGCAGAAGGCTTGGGGTGCAAGGCGATTCGCGTCTTCGACCCCGAGGAGATCCTGCCGGCCCTCGAGCAGGCCAAGAAGCTCATCGTCGAGCACCGCGTCCCCGTCATCGTCGAGGTGATCCTCGAGCGCGTCACCAACGTCTCGATGGGCACCGAGATCAACAACGTCGTCGAGTTCGAGGAGCTCGCCGACAGCGGCGCCGACGCCCCGACCGCGCTCTATGCCAACCTCGACTGAGCGTCATGACCCGGGTCCTGCTCGCCCCTGACAAGTTCAAGGGGACACTCACGGCCGCCGAGGTGGCCGAGCACCTCGGTCGCGGACTGCGGGCGGCCCTGGGCGATGTCGAGGATGGAGTGGCCATCACTCGGGTCGCCGTCGCGGACGGTGGTGACGGGATGGTCGCGGCCGCGCTCGAGGCCGGCCACACCGAGGTCGCCGTCACGGTGAGCGGCCCGACCGGGACACCGCGGCAGGGCACGTATGCCGTGTCCGGCACCGGAGCGGTCATCGAGATGGCCGGCCTGTGCGGGCTCGCCCTGCTCGGTGGCGACCTCGCGCCGCTTACGGCGTCCAGCCGAGGTCTGGGCGACGCGCTGGCCCACGCCCTCGATGCCGGCGCCGAGCGCGTCGTCCTCGGGATCGGCGGGAGCGCCTCGACCGACGGCGGCGCCGGCATGCTCGCCGCCCTCGGTGCCCGGACGTTCGACGCGTCCGGGCAGGAGCTCCACGACGGTGGTGGAGCGCTCGCTTCGGCGGCTCGGGTCGACCTGACCGGCCTGCACCCCCGGCTCGCCGACATCGAGCTCCTCGTGGCCTGCGACGTCGACAACCCGCTCACGGGTCCGCGGGGGGCCGCCGCGGTCTATGGCCCGCAGAAGGGCGCGGACGCCGAGCAGGCGGCGGTCCTGGACGCGTCACTGGGGCGGTGGGCCGACCTCCTCGACACCGCAACCGGTGCCGAGGGACGGGACGTCGCCGGCGCCGGCGCTGCCGGCGGAGTCGGGTATGCCGCCCTGGTCGCCCTGGGCGGTCAGCTCCGGCCCGGAGTCGAGCTGGCGCTCGACCTCACCGGCTTCCACACGGCGCTGGACGGCATCGACCTCGTCATCACCGGCGAGGGATCACTCGACGAGCAGACCCTCAATGGCAAGGCACCCGCGGGAGTGGCACGCGCATCGCGAGCACGCGGCATACCCGTCGTGGCCGTCGCGGGTCGGTGCGAGCTGAGCCCAGAAACGTTGGCAACAGCCGGGATCGAGCGTGCGTGGGCACTCACCGACCTGGCCACCGAACCGGACGAGGCGTTCCGCGCCCCCGGACCACTGCTCGAGCGGGCTGGCGCCGAGATCGGCCGTTGGCTCCTCGAACGAGACAGGGAAACCTCATGAGACTTGCACGCATCGGCGAACCGGGCCGCGAGACACCGGTGGTGGAGATCGACGGCGTCCTGCGCGACCTGTCCTCCGTGACCGCTGACATCGACGGCACGTTCCTCGACACCGTTCTCCCGGGCCTGGATCCACGCGGCCTCCCGGCGTTCGACAGTGCCGGCGCTCGCTTCGGTCCCCCGGTGGCGGGACCGAGCAAGGTCATCGGGATCGGGCTCAACTACCGGTCGTATGCCGCGGGGCTGGGTGTCGACCCACCCGCGTCCCCCGTGGTGTTCCTCAAGGCGCCGTCGTCGGTCTGCGGGCCGACCGATGCCATCGAGCCGCTGCCGGGCTCCACGAGCACCGACTTCGAGGTCGAGCTGGCCCTCGTCATCGGGCACCGTCTGCGCGGGCTCGTCGATCGCGACACCGCCCTGGCCGCCGTGGCCGGCTACACCCTCGCCAACGACGTCACCGACCGCGACCTCGCTGCCGGTGGCGGGCCCTGGGCCAGGGGCAAGTGCGCCGACACGTTCTGTCCGCTCGGCCCGTGGCTCGTGACGCCCGACGAGGTGAACGACCCGGGCTCGGTCAACCTGCGGCTGTCGGTCAACGGGATCGGGATGCAGGACGGGTCCACCTCGGACATGGTCTTCGACGTCCCCGACATCCTCGTCCACCTCAGCGGCCTCATGACCCTGGAGCCCGGCGACGTCATCCTCACCGGCACGCCCGTGGGGACCGCGGTCACCCGGGCGGAGCCGCGGCCCTACCTGCGCGACGGCGACCTCGTCGAGGCGGACGGTGGTGTTCTCGGGCTCCACCGCTCCCCTGTGGGCGCCGGTGGTCCACGATGAGGGGCGTGGAGAGCGATCTCGTCATCAGGGCACCGCGGGCCGTCATCGACGGTCGGGAGTGTCCGGCCGTGGTGTCAGTGCGCGAGGGGCGCATCGTCGCGATCGACGCCCTCGATGCATCCGACACGTTCGACGGTGCCCTCGGAGAGAACAGGACCGATGGAGTCCAGGTCGTCGAGCTGACCGACGACGAGGTCCTCCTGCCGGGGCTCGTCGACACCCATGTCCACGTCAACGAACCCGGACGCACCGACTGGGAGGGCTTCGCCAGCGCCACCCGGGCTGCGGCTGCCGGTGGCGTCACGACGATCATCGACATGCCGCTCAACAGCATCCCGTCGACCGTGACGGTGGACGCGCTTCGGGCCAAGCAGGAGGTGGCCGCTCCTCAGGTCCACGTCGACGTGGGCTTCTGGGGCGGCGCAGTGCCAGACCACCTTGGCGACATTGAGGCCCTGCACGAGGCCGGAGTCTTCGGGTTCAAGTGCTTCCTCGCCGACTCCGGCGTCGAGGAGTTCCCGCCCCTGGACCCCGACCAGTTCCGGGCAGCCATGACCGAGACCGCCCGACTGGGCGCGCTGCTCATCGTGCACGCCGAGGACGCGGGGACCCTCGAGGCTGCTGTCCCCGCCAGCGGACGCGCCTATGGGGACTTCCTCGCGTCACGCCCACCCACGGCCGAGGACGTCGCCATCGGCCTGGTCATCGACGTGACCCGCGAGACCGGCGGCAGGTCGCACGTCCTGCACCTGTCGAGTGCCAGCGCGCTGGCGAGCCTGCGCGCAGCCCGGGCCGAGGGCCTCGACCTCACCGTCGAGTCGTGCCCGCACTACCTCGCCCTGGACGCCGACGAGATCGCCGACGGTGCCACCCAGTTCAAGTGCTGCCCACCGATCCGGGACCACACCAACCAGGACGAGCTGTGGGCGGGGCTGGTCGCCGGCGACATCGACTACGTCGTGTCCGACCACTCGCCGTCCACTGCCGACCTCAAACAATTCGACGTCGGCGACTTCGGACTGGCCTGGGGAGGGATCGCCTCCCTCCAGCTCGGGCTTCCCGCCATGTGGAGCGCTGCCCGCGAGCGCGGACTCCCCCTGGCCGACGTGGTGCGGTGGATGGCGACCGCCACGGCGGACCGGGTCGGCCTGCACCACAAGGGCCGCCTCGCGGTCGGGGCCGATGCCGACTTCGTCGTGTTTGCCCCCGAGGAGGAATGGGTGGTCGACGTGACTGCCCTGCACCACAAGAACCCGGTGTCGGCCTGGGCCGACCACAACCTTCACGGTCAGGTACGACAGACCTGGCTGCACGGCATACCCATCACCACCGACAGCGCACCCGGTGGCCGGTTGCTCACGAGAGGACAGCGATGACTCACTACTACGCACCCCAGGGCGGCCTGCCGCCGCAGACCCAGCTGACGACCGACCGGGCCCGGTTCACGACCGCGTATGCCGTCCTGCCCAAGGGCACGATGACCGACATCGTCACCTCGCTGCTCCCGTTCTGGGAGGGCATGCGGATGTGGCTCATCGCGCGCCCGCTCAGCGGCTTTGCCGAGACCTTCAGCCAATACATCGTCGAGGTCTCGCCCGGTGGTGGGTCGGACCGGCCCGAGCTCGACCCCGGCGCCGAGGGCGTGCTCTTCGTCGTGGCCGGGACGCTCGAGCTCACCCTTGGAGATGAGGTGCACCAGCTCGCACCCGGTGGCTATGCCTTCATCCCGCCCGCGAGCGAGTGGACCCTGCACAACCGCGGAGACGAGGTGGCGAGCTTCCACTGGATCCGCAAGGCCTACCAGCACGTCGACGGCATTGACGTGCCGCCGGCCTTCGTCACGTCCGACGCCGACGTCGAGGGTGGCGAGATGCCCGGCACCGACGGCGCCTGGACGACCCAGCGCTTCGCCGACCCCACGGACATCCGCCACGACATGCACGTCAACATCGTCAACTTCGAGCCCGGCGGCTCCATCCCGTTCCCCGAGACCCATGTCATGGAGCACGGCCTCTATGTCCTCGAGGGCAAGGCCGTCTACCTGCTCAACGAGGACTGGGTCGAGGTCGAAGCCGGTGACTTCATGTGGCTGCGGGCGTTCTGCCCCCAGGCCTGTTATGCGGGCGGTCCGGGGCGGTTCCGCTACCTGCTCTACAAGGACGTCAACCGGCATGCGACGCTGAGCCGCCAGTTCGTGTGATCGCCCCAGCCATGGCTCATCTCGCTTAATGGAAAAGTTTTTCCAAAGTCTTCACTTGCGCACCGCCCGTCGGTACCCTGAGAGCATCCCGTCGTTCGCATGGACAACCGGCGGGTCGCCACTTCGCAACCATGCTCCCGACTGTTCACGGTCGGGACGATGTCGATGAGGAGTTGGCAATGCAGCCAACGGTCTTGGTCAACGGCGCACCGCTGACTCTCGCGGGCGTCACGCCCCACACGACGACGCTCGATTGGCTGCGCAACAGCGGCCTGACGGGGGCCAAAGAGGGCTGCGCCGAGGGCGAGTGCGGCGCCTGCTCGGTCATGGTCGCCAGGCCCGGCGTGAGCGAGGGTGCGAGCACCGAGTGGGTTGCGATCAACGCCTGCCTCATCCCTGCGGCCGGACTCGACGGACAAGAGGTCGTGACCGCCGAAGGACTCGGGTCCGCAGGCGCCCTCCACCCCGTCCAGCGCGAGATGGCGGACCGTGGAGGCTCCCAATGCGGCTACTGCACACCGGGATTCGTCTGTTCCATGGCCGCTGAGTACTACCGTCCGGGGCGTGCCGAGGGCATCGTGGCTGGGGAGCATGACGAGAACGCCGAGCACGGCGCCAACGGATTCGACCTGCACGCCCTCAGCGGCAACCTCTGCCGATGCACCGGCTACCGCCCCATCCGCGACGCCGCCTACGCCCTGCCCGATGCGCCGGCCTTCGACGACGCCCTGGCCTCACGCGCCACGGACCCCACCCCCGCGCCAGTGCACACGCACCTCGAAGCCGACGGAGCGGCATACATCCGTCCTGCCACGCTCGAGGAGGCCCTCACGCTGCTCGCCAAGCGCCCGGATGCCGTTCTCGTGGCGGGTTCGACCGACATCGGCGTCGAGCTCAACATCAGGGGCTCACGGCCCCCGCTGCTCGTGGCGATCGACCGCCTGCCCGAGCTGGGTGGCCTCGACGAGGACGCCGACGAGATCCGCATCGGCGCGGCGCTCACCCTCACCGAGATCGAGCGGCGACTCGACGGACGGGTGCCCCTGCTCGCCCAGCTCTTCCCGCAGTTCGCCTCGCGGCTCATCCGCAACGGCGCGACCATCGGGGGCAACCTCGGGACCGGCTCGCCGATCGGGGACTGCCCGCCGGCCCTGCTCGCTCTCGACGCCCGGCTCGTCCTGGTGAGTCACCGCGGCGAGCGGATCGTGCCCCTGTCCGAGTACTTCACCGGCTATCGACAGACGGTCAAGCAGGCCGACGAGCTGATCCGCGAGATCCGTCTGCCCCTCCCCCTGGCCGGGCACACCGCCTTCCACAAGATCGCCAAGCGCCGCTTCGACGACATCTCCTCCGTCGCCGTCGGATTCGCCGTGGACGTCGTCGACGGAGTGGTCCAGCAGGCGCGAATCGGGCTGGGCGGGGTGGCCGCCACTCCGGTGCGCGCCACCGCTACCGAACAGGCGCTCGTCGGTCGACCCTGGGACACCCAGAGCGTCGACGCCGCCGCCGAGATCCTCGCGAGCGAAGGCACTCCCCTGGATGACCACCGCGCCTCGTCCCGCTATCGCGCCGCGATGCTCGGACAGTCCCTGCGCAAGTTCCATGCCGAGCACGCGGCCACCGAGGGGGTCCCCGCATGAGCCACCTCTCCGCGCTTCCACACCAGGGCGTCTCCGGCCAGAGCGCCGTCGGCCAGAGCGTCGTCGGCACATCAATGCCGCACGAGGCCGCCGATCTCCACGTGACCGGCGCCGCCCTCTATACCGACGACCTCGTCGGACGGACCAAGGACTGCCTGCACGCCTACCCGGTGCAGTCACCCCACGCCCACGCCCGAGTGCTCGACATCGACACCAGTCCTGCGCTGGCCGTCCCCGGTGTCGTGCGCGTGCTCACCGTGGCTGACGTCCCCGGGGTCAACGATGCCGGGGTCAAGCACGACGAGCCACTCTTCCCCGACGAGGTGCAGTTCGTCGGGCACGCCGTCTGCTGGGTCCTCGGCGAGACGTTGGAGGCCGCGCGTCGTGGGGCGGCTGCCGTGGTCGTCGACTACGAGACCCTGCCCTCGATCATCTCCGTGCGCGAGGCCATCGCCGCCGACAGCTTCCAGGGCGCCCAGCCCACGGTGGAGCGCGGCAACGCCGAGGCCGCCATGGAGCAGGCCGCCCACGTCTTCAGCGGCGAGTTCGAGTTCGCCGGGCAGGAGCACTTCTATCTCGAGACCCACTGCTCGCTCGCGCTCGTCGACGAGAACGGCCAGGTCTTCGTCCAGTGCTCCACGCAGCACCCGAGCGAGACCCAGGAGATCGTGGCGCACGTCCTCGGTCGCTCCTCGAGCGAGATCACGGTGCAGTGCCTGCGCATGGGCGGAGGCTTCGGCGGCAAGGAGATGCAGCCCCACGGGTTCGCAGCCATCGCCTCGCTCGGCTCCATCCTCACCGGCCGACCGGTCCGGCTGCGGCTGACCCGCAACCTCGACATGACGATGAGCGGCAAGCGCCACGGTTTCCACTCGCAGTGGCGCATCGGCTTCGACGACACCGGCCACATCCAGGCCCTCGAGGCCACGCTCACCTCCGACGGCGGGTGGAGCCTTGATCTCTCCGAACCAGTCCTCGCCAGGGCGCTGTGCCACATCGACAACGCCTACTGGATCCCAGACATCAAGGTGAGCGGCCGCGTCGCCAAGAGCAACAAGACGTCGCAGACGGCCTTCCGGGGCTTCGGCGGGCCACAGGGGATGCTCGTCATCGAGGACATCCTCGGAAGGTGCGCACCACTGCTCGGCATCGATGCCGCCGAGCTGCGCCGCCGCAACTTCTACAAGAACGGGCAGAGCACTCCCTACGGTCAGCCGATCACCCAGGCGGATCGGCTGCTCCGGGCCTGGGACCAGGTGGTGGAGTCGGGCGAGGTCACCCGGCGATGGGCCGAGATCGACGAGTTCAACCAGTCCCACCCGCACACCAAGCGCGGGCTGGCCCTCACTCCGGTGAAGTTCGGCATCTCGTTCAACCTCACCGCCTTCAACCAGGCCGGGGCCCTCGTGCACGTCTACAAGGACGGCTCGGTGCTCATCAACCACGGTGGCACCGAGATGGGCCAAGGGCTGCACACCAAGATGCTCCAGGTCGCAGCAACCACCCTGGGGGTGCCGCTGTCCACGGTGCGGCTCGCACCGACCCGCACCGACAAGGTGCCCAACACCTCAGCCACCGCGGCCTCGTCCGGGGCCGACCTCAACGGCGGCGCCGTCAAGAACGCCTGCGAGCAGATCCGCGAGCGCCTGACGGTCACCGCCTCCGCCAAGATCGGCGTCCCGCCGGCCGACATCCGCATCCACGACGGTCTCGTGACCGGGCTCGGATCGGACGTCCAGGTGCCGTGGGCGGAGCTGGTGCACGCGGCATACTTCGCCCGGGTCCAGCTCTCTGCGGCAGGGTTCTATCGCACCGAGGGCCTGCACTGGGACTCGCGAGTCATGCAGGGTTCGCCCTTCAAGTACTTCGCACACGGCGTGGCAGCCACCGAGGTCGAGGTCGACGGCTGGACCGGCGCCTACCGGACCCGCCGCGTCGACATCGTCCACGACGTCGGCGACAGCCTCTCGCCGCTCGTCGACATCGGACAGGTGGAGGGTGGCTACGTCCAGGGCGCTGGCTGGCTCACCCTCGAGGACCTGCGATGGGACGAGAGCGAAGGTCCGGGCCGCGGTCGCCTCCTCACCCAGGCGGCGAGCACCTACAAGCTGCCGAGCTTCTCGGAGATGCCCGAGACGTTCAACGTCGCGCTCCTCGAGCAGGCGCACGAGGAGGGCGCCATCTATGGGTCCAAGGCCGTGGGTGAGCCTCCGCTGATGCTCGCCTTCTCGGTCCGCGAGGCCCTGCGCCAGGCGGCCGCCGCATTCGGACCCGCAGGGACGAGCGTCGACCTCGGTTGCCCGTCCACACCCGAACAGGTCTATTGGGCGGTTGAGGAGGCACGGGCGGCGCACGGCCAGGCGCACGGTCACGTCGACGAAGGCCTCCCCGGCCACCAGCTCGACGAGCCCGATCCTGCCGCCCCCACCCGGCTGCCCGAGTCAGAGGTCGCCGTGCGTTCACTGGCAGGTGGCTGAGATGTCCTGGGTCGACGCGGTCCGCACCCTGAGGACTGTCAGAGCGCCCGGCGTCCTCATCACGCTGACCTCCGTCCGTGGGCACGCGCCGCGCGAGGCCGGCACCAAGATGGTCGTCTCGACCACTCGCACCTGGGGCACGATCGGCGGTGGAAACCTCGAGGAGGAGGCCATCCAGCGAGCGCGAACCATGGTGCAGGACAGTGCTTCTGAGCCGATCAGCTTCACCGCGAACCTGTCGGACAAGGCGAAGTACCAACACGGTGTCCAGTGCTGTGGCGGTGTCGTCGAGGTCCTCCTCGAGCCGTTGGTCGTGCGCCCGTCGGTCGCAATCTTCGGCATGGGTCACGTCGGCCAGGAGCTGGCCCGGGTCCTCGCCCGACACGACCTCGAGCTCCACCTCGTCGACTCACGCGAGGGCTTCCTCACCGACGAGGTCCTCGCCCCACTCGCGGACGCCGAGGCCGCCGTGCACGTCCACCACGTGCCCGTCCTCCCCGAGCTCGTCCTGTCGGAGCTGCCTCCGGGCAGCCACGTGCTCGTCATGACCCACGACCACGCCGAGGACGCTGCCCTCATCGACGCCGCCCTGCGCACCGAAGACCTTGCCTCGATCGGCCTCATCGGCTCGAGCGCCAAATGGCAGCGCTTCCGTCGCAAGCTCCTCGCCGAGGGGCACGACGAGGCCGCGCTGTCCCGGATCACCACGCCCATCGGACTCACGACGCTCAGCGGCAAGGACCCAGCGACCATCGCCGTCAGTGTCGCCGTCGCCCTGCTCCAGTCCTTCGCCCCGACCCGACACGCCGCCGACCTTGACAGCGCAGACCCCGACGCCGCGGACCTTGACGCTGCAGACCTCGACAGCGCAGACCTCGCCGAGTCGGCCCACCACACCCAGGAGACCTCTCGATGACCCTGTTCCGTGGCACCTTCTTCGATGTGCCGGACAACCCCTTCACGGGCGGGATGCTGCGCTCCGAGCAGGACGGTGCCATCCGCGTCGTCGACGGCACCATCACCGACCGCGGTCCCTGGACCGAGGTCCGGGCGCGGCACTCCGAGGACGACGTCGAGGACCTCACCGGCGGACTCGTCCTGCCCGGCTTCGTCGACACGCACGTGCACTACCCGCAGATCCGCACGATCGGCGCGCTCGGCATGCCCTTGCTCGACTGGCTCGAGAAGTCCGCCCTGCCAGAGGAAGCGCGACTGGCCGACACGGCATACGCACAGGAGATCGCCACCGAGTTCACCGCCGGGCTCGTGCGCTCCGGGACCACGACGGCTCTCGTCTTCGGCTCCCACTTCCCGGGCGCCGTCGACGCCCTGTTCACCGAGGCCGACCGGGTCGGGCTGCGGGTCACGAGCGGACTCGTCGTGAGCGACCGCATCCTGCGCGAGGACCTGCACACCGACCCCGAGGAGGCCTACACCGCCGGCAAGGCACTCGCGGACAAGTGGCACGGCACCCGACGCAACCGGTATGCCGTCATCCCGCGCTTTTCCCTCTCGTGCAGTGACGAGCTGCTCGACTCCTGCCGGGCGCTGCTCAAGGACGTGCCCAACGCGTGGTTCACCTCGCACATCAACGAGAACATCGCCGAGGTCACGACAGTCAAGGAGCTCTTCAACGCGGAGGACTACCTGCAGACGTATGCCGCGCACGGCCTCGTGGGCCGCCGCAGCATCTTTGCCCACAACGTCCACCCGACCGACGGTGAGCTGCGCGACCTCGCCACCGCGGACGCCACCGTTGCGCACTGCCCGACGAGCAACTCGGCTCTGGGCAGTGGCCTGTTCCCGCTCAAGGAGCACCTCGAGCACGGCGTTCGGGTCGCGCTCGGCTCCGACGTCGGCGCAGGGACGGGCTTCTCGATCCTCAAGGAGGGGCTGCAGGCCTACTTCATGCAGCAGCTGCTCGGAGATCGCGGCCACCCGCTCGCCGCCCCCGACCTGCTGCACCTCGCGACGATGGCCGGCGCCGACGCGCTCGGTCTCGCCGACACGGTGGGTGACTTCTCGGTGGGCAAGCAGTTCGACGCCGTGTGGGTCAACCCGGCCCAGGGGTCGACGATGGACGTCGCGCTGCGGCACGCGTTCTCGCCCGATGATGCTCTCGCCAAGGCCTTCGCCCTGGGCACGTCACCGGCCGTGACCGCGAGCTGGGTTGCGGGACAACAGCTTCAGCGCTGACGTTCGGCTGCCGCCTCACTCACCGGAGCGGATGATCTCGGCGTATGCCGGAAGCGTGAGGAAGTCCTCGTAGTCGTCGTCGAGCGCTGTGCGCACGAAGAGCTCACGCGCCATCGCGAGGTGATCGGCGTAGGCGCCCGACTCGACCAGCGCGGCATACTCCTCCTCGACGATCCGCTCGACGAGCTCACGGGTGATCGTCTCGCCGGAGTCGAGGCTGGCGCCGTTGTGCGTCCACTGCCAGATCTGCGAGCGCGAGATCTCGGCGGTCGCGGCGTCCTCCATGAGGTTGTGGATGGCGGCGGCACCGTTGCCCGAGAGCCACGCTGCGAGATAGGTGATGCCGACCTCGACGTTGCCACGCAGGCCCTCCTCGGTGCGTTCGCCCGGGGTCAGCTCGATGGCGAGCAGGTCGGAGGCCACGACGGACACGTCGTCGCGCTGGCGGCCGATCTGGTTGTCGCCGTCGAGGACCCCGTCGAAGATCTCGGCGCACACCGGGACGAGGTCGGGGTGGGCGACCCAGGACCCGTCGAACCCGGCCTGCGCCTCCCGGGTCTTGTCGGCCCGTACCTTCTCGAAGGCGACGCGGTTGACCTCCTCGTCGCGACGCGAGGGGATGAACGCAGCCATGCCACCCATCGCGAAGGCGCCGCGGCGGTGGCAGGTCTGCACGAGAAGGTCGGAGTAGGCCTTCATCATCGGGGCGTTCATCGTCACCGCGTTGCGGTCCGGGAGCGTGGTGTCACCGGGGGCATCGCGGAAGTTCTTGATGATGCTGAACAGGTAGTCCCAGCGCCCGGCGTTGAGGCCGCTGATGTGGTCGCGCAGCTCGTGGAGGATCTCATCCATCTCGAAGGCAGCCGTGATGGTCTCGATGAGGACGGTCGCGCGGATGGTCCCCTGCGGGATGCCGAGCTGGTCCTGAGTCCACACGAAGACGTCGTTCCAGAGCCGGGCCTCGAGGTGGGACTCCATCTTGGGCAGATAGAAGTAGGGACCACTGCCCTGCTCGACGAGCTCGCGCGCGTTGTGTACGGCATACAGACCGAAGTCGACGAGCGCACCCACGAGCGGCTCACCGTCGAGGGTGAGGTGCGCCTCGTCGAGGTGCCACCCGCGCGGCCGCGGCAGGATGACAGGGATGTTGTCGGGGTCCTTGAGGGCGTAGTGCTTGCCCTCGGGCGTCGTCAGCTCGATGGTGCGGCGGTTGGCGTCGCGCAGGGTGAGCTGGCCACCGATGACGTTGCGCCAGTGGGGGGTGTTGGCGTCCTCGAGGTCGGCGAGCCACACCTTGGCCCCGGAGTTGAGGGCGTTGATCGCCATCTTGCGGTCGGTGGGACCGGTGATCTCGACCCGGCGGTCGCGCAGGTCCGCCGGCGCAGCCGCGACCTGCCAGTCGCCCTCGCGCACCGCTGCTGTCTCGGGCAGGAAGTCGAGGGTGCCCGTGCGGGAGATCTGCTCGCGGCGCTGCACGCGGGCGCTCAGCAGCTCGTTGCGCCGTGCCCCGAACTCGCGGTGCAGACCCGTCAAGAGGTCCAGAGCCTCCGGCGTGAGGATCTCGGCCTGCCCGTCGACGTGGGGGGCGGTGACAACGATGGAGGGCACGGCGGGATCTCCTAGGACTCGTGAACGGAAGAACTGTTCCAATATACGGAATACACTGGGGCCGCACAGTCCGTTCACCCGTTGAGGAGTCTGACGTTGACCGCACCGCAGGCCGAGACCGCCGTCGAGGACCCAGCCGTCGTCGAGCCGAAGGACCAGTCGCCCAAGGGCGGGGTCCAGTCGATCGATCGCGCGTTCGCGATCCTCGAGACGCTGGCCGAGTCCGGGGGCGTCATGGGACTGTCCCAGCTCGCCGAGAAGTCCGGGCTCCCGTTGGCGACGATCCACCGCCTCGTCCGCACCCTCGTCGACCTCGGCTACCTCCGTCAGGAGGAGTCGCGTCAGTACTCTCTCGGGCCGCGACTCATGCGACTCGCCGACGCCGCCTCGAAACGCGTCGCGGCCTGGGCCCACCCCCACATGTTGGCGGCGGTCGAGGACCTCGGCGAGTCGGTCAACCTCGCG
The DNA here is from genome assembly GCF_040518285.1 of Knoellia sp. S7-12. Taxonomy (GTDB): domain Bacteria; phylum Actinomycetota; class Actinomycetes; order Actinomycetales; family Dermatophilaceae; genus Knoellia. The sequence goes on from NZ_CP155449.1 coordinate 3,785,419, forward strand.
ATGATGGACGGGGACGAGGTCGTCTACATCGCACAGGTCCAGCCGTCCAAGAACTTCATGCGCATGTTCACCGAAGTGGGCCGGCGCACCCTCCCGCACAGCACCGCCGTCGGCAAGGCCATGCTCCTCGAGACCGATCCCGGCACGGTGCGCTCCCTGCTGAACCGCACCGGTATGCCGCGGCGGACCGAGCACACCCTGACGACGGCCGATGAGTTCCTCTCCGCCCTCGACGTGGCCCGAGAGCGCGGCTATGCCCTCGACGAGGGCGAGCAGGAGGTCGGGGTGCGGTGTGTCGCGGTCGCCGTTCCTGACGCGCCTCGCCCGATGGCCCTGTCGATGTCAGGCCCCACGACCCGGGTCACCGACGCGGCCGTGGACCAAGCCGTCGCCCGGCTCCAGGAGGCGGCCCGCCTCATCGGTGCAGACCTCTCCTACGCAGGACGCTGACTCTCAGGACCTCATCAACGCCTTGTGCGCCTGAGCGCGAGTCATAGGTCGCGCGCTGGGGGCACACAAGACGAGGCATTTCAGGTGAGGCGACCGGTGACCTTCTCCGCCGCACTCACCACCGCGCCGCCGAGGACGGCTTTGTAGGCCGCTTCGAGGTCGGGAGCAAGGAACCGGTCCGGGCCCGGGGCGACATTCCCGAACTCGGCGAGGCCAGCGATGACGGCGCCAGTGGCTGGTGCCGGCTGCAACGGCGCCCGCAGCTGGATGCCGCGCGAGGCGGCGACGAGCTCGATGGCCAGCACCCGGGTCAGGGCATCGACCGACCGGCGCAGCTTGCGCGCCGCCGACCAGCCCATGGAGACGTGGTCCTCCTGCATGGCGCTGCTCGGGATCGAGTCCACCGAGGCGGGCACGGCCAGCCGCTTCATCTCCGAGACCATCGCGGCCTGGGTGTACTGAGCGATCATCAGGCCCGAGTCGACACCGGGGTCATCGGCAAGGAACGGCGGCAGCCCGTTGTTGCGGGACTTGTCGAGGAAGCGGTCGGTCCGTCGCTCGGAGATCGACGCGAGGTCGGCGGCGACGATGGCGAGGAAGTCGAGGACATAGGCGACGGGTGCGCCGTGGAAGTTGCCGTTGGACTCGACGCGGCCGTCGAGCGTCACCACGGGGTTGTCGATGGCCGACGCGAGCTCCCACTCGGCGACGCGAGCGGCATGGTCGATCGTGTCGCGCACTCCCCCGGCAACCTGCGGGGCACAGCGCAGCGAATAGGCGTCCTGGACGCGCGTGCACGCCTCGGGGTCGCGGTGCGACTCGCGAATCGGGCTGTCGGACAGCACTTTGCGCATGTTCTCGGCGGACCTGGCCTGGCCGGGCTGCGGGCGCAGGGCGTGCAGGTCAGCCGCAAAGACGTCGTCGGTCCCGAGCAGTCCCTCGACACTCATGGCCGCCGAGATGTCGGCCGTGGTCACGAGCAACCGCAGGTCGGCGATGGCGAGGCAGAGCATGCCGAGCATGCCGTCGGTGCCGTTGATGAGGGCCAGACCCTCCTTCTCGGCGAGCTCGACGGGCTCGATCCCGGCTGCGGACAACGCTTCTGCCGCCTCCATGACCTCGCCGTCCTTGTCGCGCACGAGACCTTCACCCATGAGCGCGAGGGCGCAGTGCGACAGCGGAGCCAGGTCGCCCGAGCAGCCGAGCGAGCCGTACTCGTGCACCACCGGCGTGATCCCCGCATTGAGGATGGCGATGTAGGTCTCGAGCGTCTTCGCCCGGATCCCGGTGCGACCGGTGGCCAGCGTGGCGATGCGCAGGAGCATGAGTGCCCGCACGACCTCGCGCTCGACCTCGGGCCCGGCACCGGCCGCATGCGACCGGACCAAGGAGCGTTGCAATTGCGCGCGCAGCTCGACCGGGATGTGTCGCGTCGCGAGCGCACCGAACCCCGTCGAGACCCCGTAGTGCGCCACCGTGTCATTCGCGAGCCCCTCGATCGTGCCGCGGGTAGCGCGGACGGCATCGAGGGCAGCCGAGGTGAGCTCGACCGGCGCACCATGACGCGCCACCTGCACGACGTCATCGATGCTGAGGTGCTCGCCGCCGAGGGCGACCGGGTGCTGCTGCGTCTGGGTGTCCGTCATGCCTCAAGCAAACCCTCGGTATGCCGGGAGCAACAGCCGCACACCCGGCATACCGTCTCGCATCGCAGACACTTCACTGCCCTCCTCGAACCGCCCACACGGCGACGGTGGCGGGTCTAACGTGCAGGTCAACGAAGACTCGGAGGACCGGATGTTCAAGAAGGTCAAGGCGGCCAAGGCCTACCTCGAGCACGGAGATGATCTCGCGGGCGGCCTCGTCCCTGACGATGCGGTCGTGATCGATGCGCCGTCCGACGCGGCCCGCCCCGCGATCGACGCCGCGCTCGACGGGAAGTTCGAGCCGGCGGCCGAGCTGCTCCGAGCGACACGCGAGGCACGGGCCTGGGCGGACCGCGACCTCGACGTCGCCAACCTCGGCCGATTGGCGCACAAGGTGCCGCAGTGGCTCGATGCCTGGCGCGAGAGCGACCCCGACAACCCCGACCTCGCCGTCGTCGATGCCCGCAGACTCGTCGAGCAGGCGTGGGAGCAGCGGTCGCACAACGACGCCAGCCAGGTGAGCGAGGAGCAGTTCGCGGCCTTCCACGAGACGCTCGAGCACGCCACCCAGCGGATCCAGCAGGCCGTGGACGGTTCACCCGGGGATCCGGTGCCGTGGGCACTCGCCCTCCGCCACGCGCGCGGGACGGAGGCTGACCGGGACACGTTCAATGGTTATCTCCACGCCCTCGAGTCGACCGACCCGCACCACTACGGCGCCCGGTGGGAAGCCATGCAGTACCTCTGCGCAAAGTGGTTCGGTTCGCACGAGCAGATGTTCGCGTTCGCCCAGGCGAGCGTCGATGCCGCCCCCCGAGAGTCACGGGTCCAGATGCTGCTCCTCGACGCCGTGCTCGAACACCTCGCATCCGACGGGTCGGCACTCGCAGCCAACCGCGACCGCGTCGAGGAAGCTGTCACACGAGCCAGCGGCTATCTCGATGCCAACCCGGACGATGGCCACCACCTCACCGCCCGGACCCGCAACCTTCTCGCGCGGGTGCTCTTCCACCTCGAGCGGCACCGCGAGGCGTACGAGCAGCTGCAGGCCATCGGCCCGTATGCAACGTCCTACCCATGGGGTTATTGGGGCGATGCCCGCGAGGAGTTCCTCACCCACCGCTCCCACATCGTCACCCTGGCGGCCGGCGCGTCATGACATCGATGATCCTGCTCGTCCGGGCGCCGTCAGCCGAACTCCAGCGACCCGTCATCTGGGCGAGGACCGGCGTGCGGTTGGTCGACAGTGAGCGGGCCGGCTGGACCATCGCCGATGTCGGCGAGCCGAACCAGGCGGCACTCGAACGGGTCGCCGAGGAGGTCAGCGCGTTCGGCCCTGCCCTGCTCCTCGTGGTCGGCGATCTCCGGACCGGGGTGCAGCTGTGGCTGGGAGGCCAGCGGCGAGCCCGGGTCGGCTGGAGCTCGGGCGAGGTCAACGCCCTGCCTGCGGCGGAGGCAAAGGCCATCGCGTCGCTGTTCGCGTCCGCCATGGAGGTTGACAGTGGCCCGGTGGCGCGGATCCTGCGGGAGGCGACGACCCCCGATCGCGCACGCCGCGCCTTCATGGCCGCCCTGCTCGCTCCGGTTCCCAGTCACTTCGGACGACACGGGAGCGGCCCTCTCGACTCCGAGCGCACGACCGTCGTCCCCCGCCACGGCATCATCGACGCCATGGTCGACGAGACCTGGGGCCACTGAGACTGCCGGCTCAGCCCCCGCCGGCTGCCAGACCAACCGGCCCGCCGGTCCAAGAGTCAGGCGGGGTTGCAGCCCGTCGCAGCCGTGGCGAATCGTTCGATGGCCAGCCGCGCAGCCGTGGGGCTCGACGCCCCGTTCTCGACGATCGAGAAGATCCGCTCCCGACCATCCACGCCGTAGGCCGTGCCCGACAGCGACACGACATCGCTGAGCCACCCGGTCTTGGCACGCACCTTGCCGCGGGCGCAGGAGGTGTCAGCGGTGGCAAAACGAGTCTTCAACGTCCCTGAGACGCCGGCGGTCGGCATCCCGGTCGGTGCGTAGAAGACCTGGTTGATGGCGGCGTCACGTCGCGCGCCCAGGAGCAGGCTCGTCATCGTGGCGCCCGACAGCCGATTCGAGCGCGAGAGCCCCGAGCCGTCCTGAACCGCGAAACCCGAGGTGTTGACTCCCCGCGCCTTGAGGACGGCCAGTGCGTGACCATTGGCTGCCGCCCACGTCGCGCCCTTGCCGGCCGCGAGCGATGACTGACGATGGATGTTCTCGGCATAGTCGTTGTTCGACGTGTTGATCAGCTGCGCCACGAGCGTCCCGACGTAGAGCGACGTGGCACTGTCCAGCGTGGTGGCACCGGGAGCGACCTTCGCCCGGGCGGTGGACGAGACCGAGATCCCGAGCCGCTTGAGCTCGTTGCTGAAGATCACTCCGGCATCGAGTCCAGTGTCCATCACGTCTCGTCCCCCCACGACCAGCGCCCGCACAGGAGTAACGTCCCCAGGGATGTAGCTCGTCTTCCAGCCGATCGCCGACGTCGGTGCCGGGAAGAGCGAGTCGTCCACCCGGACCGCGACGGACTTGACGCCGGCCCGCGCGAGGGCTGAGCGGGTCGTGGCTGCCATCTCCCTCGCCCGGGTGACCGTGAGGCCCGGATCACCACCACCCACGAGCCACACCGTGCTCTTGGTCGAGTTTGTCTTGACGTGCGTCAGCAGCGTCTTGTTCCTCGCCATCGTGGCGATCGCGACGAAGGCGGTCGTGAGCTTCTCGTTGGACGCCGGCATCAGGGCGAGCGAGGCGTTGCGGCTGTAGATCACCGCTCCGGTCGAGGCGTCGATGACCACGGCACTGACCCGGCTGCCCAACGCAGGGTCCTTGCCTGCGGCCGTGAGGCGTTGGGGGATGGAGCGGGTGTCCACTGCAGCAGCGGCCAGTTGTCCGGAACGCGGCGCGGCGAGCGTGTCCGCAGGGGCATCCGGCGGCGGCAAGGACTCGGGCCGCGGAGACGGGGCGGACTGCCCAGTCGCACTTGCGGGGTGGACGGCCACCCCTCCGGCGAGAGCGAGGGCGGCGACGGTGGCCACAACACTCGCGAGGATCGATCTGCCTGCTCGGCTGGGGGTCATGACTAGGAGCGTGGCACGAGAATGACTAGTCCGCTCGGCGAGCGGAGCCGACCCGACGGCCCCTCGCGACCAGGGGCACGCCGAATCTCAGGCCCGAGAGGCGACGACGCCGTCCTCGTCGACCCAGACCTGTTGTCCGGGAATGAAGTCCACTCCCCCGAACGAGACCGCGACGTCTCACTCGCCGACTCCGTCCTTGGAGCTCTTGCGTGGGTTGGAGCCGAGGGCCACCGCACCCAGTGGCAGGTCGCGCAGCGCCACGACGTCGCGCACCGCCCCGTGGATGACGACGCCGGCCCAACCCTGCGCGACGGCCGATGCCGCAATGAGGTCGCCCATGAGCGCAGACTCGAGCGACCCGCCGCCATCGACGACGAGAACCCGCCCGTGGCCCGGCTCCGCGAGCGCTGCTTTGACGAGGGCGTTGTCGCGGTGACAGCGGATCGTGCTGATCACCCCGGTGTATGCCGTGTGCCCGCCATAGTGACGCAGCTGCACCGAACAGGATTGGAGCGTGTCGCCGCGCTCGTCCCACAGATCGGCGGTGGAGATATCGGGGATGTCGGGGTCGCTCATGCCACATCCTCCTTGATGGCGAGGACCGAGCAGCGGGCCTCGAGGAGGATCCGATGCGCGACCGAGCCCATGATGAGTTTGCCGACGAGGGTGCGGTGGCGCAGCCCGATGACGATGACCGAGGCCGATCGCTCGCCGGCCACCTTGACGATGGCGTCGGCCGGGTCGCTGCCCTCCTCGATGCGCACCACCTCGATGTCGACGCCGAGCTCGGCGACGTCACGTTCGACCCGGGCGAGGTCCTCGGACTTGGCCCGGTGTGCGTCGACGAGGACGTCGTCACGAGACATGTTGATGACGAGCAGGGGCTCGGCGCGGGGACGGTGGCCCTGCCCAAGGGGATGAGCGCCGAGACCGCTCGGTTGGTCGAGGGGGCGCTCACGGGGGCAGAGCGCGCGCTGTCAGCCACTCAGGTGGCCGACGTCGTCGGCACCTCGCGGGTCAGCGCCCGGCGCTATCTCGAGCACTACGTCGCCGTGGGTCAGGCCGATGTGCACCTGCGCTACGGCACCGGCCGCCCCGAGCGTCTCTACCGCTGGCTCGGCTGACTCCTCCCCCCTGTGCGAGCTCGCCTCCGCCAGCAGCAGCTGACCCCCGTCCCGAACTCACCAATTCCTCCTCTCCGGGACGCGACACGCCGTGTGTGTCGCGTCCCGGCGGAGGGGAATTGGCGAGTTCGGGACGCGACGCTGCGTGCGCTTGTGGTGAGTCACGCGGCGGCGTATGCCGGCGTGCCGGCGAGCGCTGCGTAGCGGCCTCCCAGCGCGAGGAGTTCGCGGTGCGTGCCTCGCTCGACGATGTGACCGTGGTCAAGGACCGCGATCTCGTCGGCGTCCTCGATGGTGGAGAGCCGGTGCGCGATGGTGATCGTCGTGCGGCCGCGGACGAGTTCGTCGAGCGCCTTCTGAACAGCACGCTCGGTGTCGTTGTCGAGGGCACTTGTGGCCTCGTCGAGGACGAGCACCTTCGGGTTGCGCAGGATGGTGCGAGCGATCGCGATGCGCTGCTGCTCACCGCCGGAGAACCGGTGTCCGCGAGCGCCGACAACGGTGTCGAGTCCCTCAGGGAGGGTGCCGACGAGGTCAGCGACCTGGGCTGCGCCAAGGGCCCGCCACAGCTCGGCCTCGGTCGCGTCGGGCGCTGCCAGGAGCAGGTTCTCGCGGATCGAGGCGTGCACGAGGTAGGTCTCCTGCGACACGACCCCCACGATGCGGGCGAGCACCTCGGGATCGAGGTCACGCAGGTCGACACCGTCGACAGTCACGCGACCGGACGTGGGGTCATGGAGCCGGGCGACGAGCGAGGCGATCGTCGACTTGCCGGAGCCGGTGTGGCCGACCAGCGCCAGGGAGCCACCGGCCGGGACCACAGCGTTGATGTCGGCGACAGCGAGAGGCGAGTGCGCGGCATACGCAAAGGAAACGTTCTCGAAGCGGATCTCTCCGCGCACGCTCTCCGGGTCGAGCGAAACCGGCGCAACCGGCGCGGCGACGTCGGGGATGAGGTCGAGGTACTCGAAAACCCTTGAGAACAGGGCCATCGAGGACACCCACTGGGCGCCGACGTTGAGCAGACCCATGAGGGGGCGGAAGATGCCGGCCTGGAGCGTGGTGAAGGCGATGAGCGTCCCGATGGTCATGCCGCCGGAGGTCGCGGGGAGCCCGGCCACCAGATAGATGAGCGCGGGGATCGCCGAGAAGATGATCTGCATCGTGGCCATGCGCCAGCGACCGGCGAGCTGCGAGCGCAGTTCGAGGTCGACCAGCTCCTCGGAGGTGTCCGCGAAACGGTCGGCGTGACGGCGACCTGCGCCGAGGGTCTTGGACAGGCGCACGCCCGAGACGGACAGGCTCTCCTCGATCTGGACGTTGAGATCGGCGCGACGGGCCTGCTGACGGGCGGTGACCTCGCGGCGGATGAGCGCCACGCGGCGGGTCATCCACACCGCCGGCGGGATGACGATGAGCGAGAGGAGCGAGAGCCGCCACGAGAGGGCGACCATCGCGACCGAGGTGGCGATCGCGGTCGTGAGGTTCGAGGCGATGGAGGTCGCGGTCGTGGTGACGACGCCCTGCATGCCGTTGATGTCGTTGGTGAGGCGCGACTGGACTTCACCGGCGCGGGTGCGCGTGAAGAAGCCCAGCGACTGCTGCTGCAGGTGGGCGAAGAGGTCGGTGCGCAGGCGGTGCATGACGCGCTGGCCCACGCCGGTGGACATCCAGGTCTGCACGACGCCGAGGATCTGGGTGGACGCGGCGACGGCGACCATGGCGGCCACGGAGAGCACGAGCAGGCGCACGTCCTGCTGCGGGATGGCGGTGTCGACGACCTCGCGCACGAGGAACGGCTGGGCCATCGAGATGATCGAGGTGACGATGATGATCGCGGTGACGATGCCGATGGGGCGACCGAATCCGCGGAAGAGGTTGGTGACCCGCTTGAGCGGGACGGGGGCGAACTCGAGCTGGACGCGGTCACGCGGGTCGATCTTCATCGGCCCACCACCGCCGCCGCCACGTCCGCCCGTCCCCATCCCCTTGCCGCCGGGGAGGCGGGTGCTGCTGTCCTTGGGAGCTTCCTGGGTTGTGACTGTCATGGAGGCTCTCCCTTCTGTTGAGCTGAAGTACATTAGTGAGGTTAACTCACAATGAGTCAAACAGGCTAATGACGACTACTATTCCCGTATGCCGTCCGCCCCCGCCTCGTCCACCTCCGAACCCGCTCTGGGCGAGCTCGTCATGCAGGTGGCCCGGGGACTGCGCCGCCGGTTCGCGGAGACGCTGGAGCCTTGGGGCGTCACGCCACACGAGTCGCGGGCGCTGCGGGTCATTGGGTCGCACGAGCCGACGCGCCTCGGTGTGGTCGCGCAGCACCTGCGCATCGCACCCCGCTCGGTGACCGATGTCGTCGACTCCCTCGAGGCGCGCGGCTTCGTGGCACGAGAGCCGGATCCGACCGACCGTCGCGCCACCCAGGTGGCGTTGACGGCCGACGGGCGCAAGGTGCTCGACGAACTGGACGCTGCGCGACGGGCCGACCACGAGAGCTACTTCGCCGACCTCAGTGAACGCGACCGGGCCACCCTGGCCCGTATCCTCAACGGACTCATCGACGACCACTGACCCCAGCCGCCCGGCGCCCGCTCGTAGATTCCTATTTGGCCTCTGGGATCATTCGCAGCTCTGCCGCCACGAGTCGTCGCAACATCTCCGGTGGCATTCCGCCGTGCGCACGGATCGCGAGAGCCACGACGGCCCCACTGACGGCGTGTGCAAGTGCGAGCGTGTCGGTGTCGGCAGGAATCTGCCCGTCTCGGACGCCAAAGTCGAGTTTGGCCTGAAAGCGGCGCACCCCTTCATCGCCGATGGCTGCAAGCGCGCGCCCGACATCACTGTCGTGGTTCTCCAGGCTGACCGCGGAGAGGGTGACCAGACACCCGAGGCGTGTCCCCGGCGCGGAGATCACGTTGACGGTGCCGTCGAAGAAGTGTCGGAATGCATCTTTCACGGACGGCTCCGGTTCGAAGGCGTCCCACATGGGCTCCCAGAAGGTGCGCTGGTAGTGGTCGACGACGTCGAGGAAGAGCTGCGCCTTGCTGCCAAACGCTGCATACAGGCTCGGCGGATTGATTCCGATCCCCGCGCAGAGCTGACTCACGGAGGTCGCCTCATAGCCGCGCTCCCAGAACATGTCCATCGCGGATTCGAGTGCCAGTTGTTTGTCGAAGCCCCGGCTGCGCCCGCGCATCGTGCTGCTCGGTGTCCCGATGGACATGGTCGCCTCCTGGAGTTGACGGATTACTGTAGTGATCACTACAGTAACATTTGTAGCGCTCGCTACAGAAGCCCGTTCCGACGCAAGGAGTCCACATGTCCGACACGACATATGTCCAGGAGTACAACGCCGTGGTGGAGGCGCTCACCAAGTACCTCCAGGGCTGCGCCAAAGGCGACAGCTCGATCATGCAGCCGGCCTTCCACCCTGACGCGGCGATGTTCAGCGTTGCTGAGTCCGCGGTAGTGCGTGCACCGATCCAGGCGCTGTTCGAGGGAATCGACAACGAATTCGAGCCTTCGACCCCGAATTCGGCAATCGTGACCGTGGATATCGTCGGCACCGTCGCCAGTGCGCGAGTCGACTCCGACGACCTCGCCGGCTTCCGCTTCAGTGACTTCTTCCACCTGCTCAAGACGAACGACGAGTGGCAGATCGTGGCAAAGACGTTCCACACCCACTCCGGCCCCGCGAGCTGACGCGCACTGACATCGGGCGGACCCTTCGCGCAGCCCTGGTGGCTTGCCGAACGGGACCCGAACGCGGCCCAGGTCGCTGGCATCTTTAAGGAGCTTTCTTGTCTGCAACACTTCTCGAGCCATACACGATCCGTGGAGTGGCCTTCCGCAACCGCATCGCCATGTCACCGATGTGCATGCACTCGGCGACAGCCGAGGGGGTCGCTACCGACTTCCACGTCATGCACTACGGATCCCGTGCCCTCGGGGGTGCGGGCCTGGTCATGACGGAGACCGCAGCGGTCGCCCCGAACGGCCCGATCGGCCCCGGCGATCTTGGGATCTGGGACGACGCGCACATCCCGAACCTCCGACGCATCATCGACGCCGTGCATTCGGTCGGCGGCCGGATCGGTGTGCAGATCGGCCACGCCGGTCGCCAGCTCGGCCTACCCGAGCTGACTGCCGTTGCCCCATCCGCGATCGCCTGGGGACCGGGCTCCCGCGTGCCTGAGGAGCTGACCCAGGAAGGCATCACGGAGATCGTGGAAGCGTTCGGTTCCGCCACTGTGCGAGCGATCAAGGCAGGGTTCGACGTCATCGAGGTGCACGCGGCCCACGGCTTCCTCCTGAACGAGTTCCTCTCCCCGATCTCTAACAAGCGCAACGACGAGTACGGCGGAGATCATGCGCGGCGGTACCGCATTGTCCGCGAAGTCCTCGACGCCGTTCGGGCAATCTGGGACGGGCCCCTGTTCGTCCGAATCTCCTCGACCGACTACGTCGAGGGTGGCAACACTCCGGAGGACTTCGTGGTCTTCGGCCGATGGATGAAGGAGCAGGGCGTAGACCTCATCGACGCCTCATCCGGCGGCACCGCACCCGTCAAGGTCCCCTCATTCCCGGGGTACCAGGTTCCCGCCGCGGAGCTCATCCGTCGCGAGGTCGGTGTTCTCACCGGTGCAGTGGGAGGAATCGAGACTGGCCAGCAGGCGGAGGACATCCTGCGAAATGGACGTGCTGACTTGGTGTTCATTGGTCGCGAAATGCTCAAGGACCCGTTCTGGGCTCGCACCGCTGCCGATGATCTTCGGCAGCCGATCCAACCGCCGGCGCAGTACACCCGGTACGGATCTGCGTGGCAGCGCACCCAGCCGCCGCTGCCCGCAGCCCCGCTCTCCGACACCGTCGCGGCGTAGGGCTCGCCGCGCGTCTGGCCCACGCAGGGGGAACGCGAGGATGACCCGCGGCGGGTATGCCGCCCGCTCAGTCCGGACCAACCCGTTCTCGGCTGCGCCGATACAGTGCGCGTATGCCGTGTGCTCGATGTCTCGTTGCGCCTCCCCGCGAGTGGTGCGCATGACCAAGGCGGGGACTCGGGCCAGCAACAGCGCTCCCGCAGCGGGGCACGCACTCGACGTGCTGGAGCTGCTCGCTCGCCGGGGTGAGCCGCTGCCTGCCGCGACCGTGGCACGCGAGCTCGGGCTCCCCCGCTCCAGCACCTATCACCTGCTCGCCGTGCTGCGGGAGCGCGGATACGTCTCGCACCTCGAAGGTGAGCGGCGCTACGGACTGGGCGTCGCGGCATACGAGCTGGGTTCGGCCTATCAGCGGCAGGCGCCGCTGCAACGCATCGCCCGAAGCACGCTCGACAAACTTGTCGACGCCACCGGTCACAACGCACACCTCGCCGTGCTGCACGGACGCGATGTCCTCTATGTCATCGAGCAGCGCGCGCCCAAGGGTCCGGTGCTCGTGTCCGACGTCGGCGTCCGGTTGCCCGCGACCCTCACCGCGACCGGGCTCGCCCTGCTCGCCTCGCTGTCGGCCGGGCAGATCCGTGCACTCTTCCCGCATGCCGACACGTTGGTGCAGCGCGACGGCCATGGACCGGTGACGATGAGCCAGTTGCGCTCACTTCTCCAAGCCGTCAGGCAACGCGGGTATGCCGTGGAGGACGGTCACATCACCAGTGGGCTGAAGTCCGTGGCCGTGGCCGTGCTCGACCACAGCGACCATCCGGTGGCGTCGGTCGCGGTGACGTTCCGCTCCGAGCTGGTCGACGACGCGACCTTCGGGCAGATCGTGAACGCGGTCGGTCACGCGGCCGACGACCTGTCTGTCCGACTGCATGGCCAGACCCGCCCGCCTCGCCGCCCCGCACCGTAAGTGGGGCACCCACCCCGCCACTTACGGTGCGGTGGCTCCGGCTGTGAGGGCGGGCTCGTGGTCCTCGTCGCGCAGAGGGTGGGCGATCTCGTCGGCCGGCAGTTTGGCCCAGAGGATCGCGATGACCGCGATGATCCCGGGCGCGACGCCGGCGATGAGGAAGGTCGGACGGATGCCGATGGCCTCCGAGACCGGTCCAGCCATCGCCATCGAGACGGGCATGAGCGAGATCGACACGAAGAAGTCGAGGCTCGACACCCGGCCCATGAGGTGCGGCGGCACTCGGCGCTGCAGGAGCGTGCCCCAGATGACCATCGGGGCCGAGAAGGTCGTGCCCAGGACGAAAGCCGCAGCAATGACGATCCAGATGTGACCGGCATACCCGATCACCGCGAGCGGGAGCGAGCCCACGCCCCACAGGAGGTTCATCCAGGTGAGGTAGCGCCGCGGCATCCGCAACGACGCCATGACGAGGGAGCCGACTGCGCCACCGATGCCGAACGCGGCCAGGACCCAGGCGTGCTCGCGTGGGCCGCCGCCGAGACGGTCCTTGATGAGGAAGGGGACAAGGACTTCGAACGGCCCCATCATCACGAGGATCATGAGGCTGGCGAACAGGAGCGTCGCGAGCAGCCACGGGGTGCGCACCATGTAGGAGAAGCCCTCGCGCATGTCGGCGTAGGCGGAGGCGATGGGGTGCTGCGCATGGCTCTCGTCGAGCTGTCGGCGCAGGGGCGTCTCGGGGACGGCCATGAGGGCGAGCAGGCCGAGGAGGACAGAGATCGCGGCGATGGTGATGGCCGCTCCGGGGCTGGCGGCGGCGATGGCGGCGCCTGCCACCGCCGGTCCGATGGCCTGGCCGATCGTGGGTCGCACCATGCCCTCGAAGCCGTTGACCGCCATGAGATCACGCTGCTCGACGAGCGCGGGCAGCCATGCGGTGTAGGCGGGGAAGTAGAACGCCATCGCCATGCCGTTGACGAACGCGACCGTCGCGAGCATCCACAGCTGGGTGATGTCGAGGAGCGACAAGGTGGCGACCAACGCCATGCAGAGGAGCTCGACGCCGGCAACGACAAGCAGGATGCGCTTCTGCGGGATGCGGTCGGCGACGACGCCAGCGAGCAGCGCGGGGATGATCACGCCGAGTGCCGCAGCCGTGGCGACGACACTCAGTTGCGACGCACCGCCCCCGATGCGGACGACCTCCCACACCTGCGCGATCGCCCACACACCGTTGGCGAACGTCGAGAAGACCAGGGCAATGGCAAGGCGTCGGTATGCCGCGCCGCGGAAGGGTGTGAGGGCGCGCGGCAACTTCCGCTCGGTCGGCTCAGCCGACGCGGGCGCGGTGGTGTCGTCAGTGTTGGTGTCCGGGCTGGGCATGTCCTGAATCCTCATATCTCAAGTCAGCTTGAGGTCAAGCCCACCGTGGACTCACCCGCTGACTCGAGGTGTGAGCCAAGCCTCCACCCGAGCACTGACATCGCGCCACCGGGTTACGGGGTTGGGGTCTCCAAGTCGAAGTAGTACGAAACGCCGCGCTCACCTCGGGGCGCTCGGCGTTTCGTACTACCTCGACTCAGCTGTTGCTCAACTGAGGAGGGACTCGCTCAGGACGCGACCCTCGTTCGCGGCCGGCGGCTCCACTCCCAGGAGGTGGCTGATCGTCGCGGCGAGGTCGATGTGGCGGGGTGCGCGTGGCTTGACGCCCGGACGCACCCGGTGGCCCGAGAGCACGAGCGGGACGTCGAGTTCGGCGCGCCCCCCGTGGCGACCGTCCGACCCCTCTCCCGGCACCGTCACGAACAAGGCATAGGGCTCACGGGTCTCGACCAGGAGCTGGCCGTACTGCGGCGCCATCCGCATCGCCTTCTGCTCGGCTTTGGTGAAGACCCCGCTCACTCCCTCGATCCCGGCGAAGACGTCAGCAACCTGCGCCACCGCCGCCGACGACCCGGCCAACGACCCCAGCAGGTGCACCGACGCGATCGACCCACCACCGACGAACACGACCTGCGTGTCCGGGTTCTTCGGTCGCCCACCACTCGACACATACTCCGCCTTGAAGCCAGCAGTCGCCAATCGCTCGATCGCCAACGCGCCCAGCGGAATTCGCCACTCGCTCATCCCGTGATCAGCGGTCACGAGCCACGTCGTCCGACCGAACAGGTCCGCGTCCTTGACCGCAGCGATGAGCCGCCCGATCGCCGCGTCAGTCTCCCGCAACGTCTCCAGCATCCGAGGGTCGCGCGGCCCCCACAAGTGCCCGTCTCCATCGACGTCACTCGAATACACCGCGAGGAAGTCGGGCGGCGCCGGCAGCGTCACCGTCGTCGACCCACTGCGCACCGGCTGCCCCGAAATCATCGCGATGGCGTCATCCACCCGAGCATCGATCCGCCCGCCGGGCTGGGTGTAGAGACCACCCAGATCCCCATAGGCCACACCCTTGTTCTCCATGATGAACCACTGCGCGGAGCCGATGGTCACACCCTGCCGCCGCAGCGACTGCCCCAGTCCCTCGACCGCGCTGTCGCGACTCTGGCCTCTCGCGACACCAGCCGCAGCATCGAACCAGTAGGCCGCGTTTTGCGTCCGGTCGGGATAGGTCCCGCACGAGATCGACGTCCACGACGGGTTCGTGATGGTCGTCATGACCCCTTGGCTCTTGGTCACTGACCCGCGCCGCACGAGCGACATCAGGTTCGGCAGGTCCACCCGCCCGTCGAGGTACTCGAGGTCGAAACCGTCCAACGCCAACAGGATGACGTGTCCTCGGGGACGGGACGACACGGCATACGCCGAGGTTGCGGAGGCCAGGGGCGCGGCCGCGAGCGTTCCGGCGACGACGGCGCCGCCGAGCAGGGAGCGGCGGGAGACGGGAGGCAGAGAAGGCATGGGCTCGACGGTAGGTCGGCGACGGCGACGCCCCGGCAGCCCTGACGTGAACGTCCCGCGAACTACGGGTCAGGTCAGGAGAATCCGCTCGACCTCTTCGAGGGCCTGCCTCGCGTAGCCGTTCCACATCGCACCGAACATAGGCATCACCAACCGACCGGCCGTCGTCGGCGTGAGCACCCATGACCACGTGATCCGTGTGCCGGTGCCAGCCGGTTCAAAGGTCCAGCGACCCTCGGCCCCGGCGACCAGCGGCTTCATTGCTCCGGCGACATCGGTGATCGTGTAGTCGAACGATCGCGGGCGCTCGACCGCGGTCAGGGTCTCGAGCATGGTGCCGCCGTCGGCCAACAGGATGGTGCGCGTCTGCCCGACCGCACCCCACGTCCCCGACTGGCCGCGCACACCCTTGATCGGCGGGATGGCGAGCCGACGCCGGCTGAACACCTCGGGCAGCGGGTGCGGAAGCAGGCGATCGAACGCCTCCTCCACCGCGACGGGGACAGCACGGGACTGCGACAACTTCACGGTGGCCATGCCTTCAGACTTCCACGACCAAAGCACAGGCGGGCGTATGCCGGGTGGCGAGCACCCGGCATACGCCCGCGCTGTGTCTGTGGTCGGAAGGCGTCAGACGCCGATGCGCTCCCACGGGCCCCAGATCGCGAAGCTCATGCCGCGCGAGGACTGGATGTTGACGAAGAGCGTCGAGCCGTCCGGGCTGAACGTCGACCCGGCGAACTCGTCGCCGAAGCGGGGAGCCCCCTCGGGATTGCCGCCGACCCGAAGCCGGTTGAGCGCGATGTCCCAGAGCTGACCACCACGGTTGAGCCCGCGCAGGTAGTTGTCTCCCGAGCTGTCCTCGCAGACCACGAGGGTGCCACGCCGGCTGCTGGTGATGTTGTCAGGGAAGTCGAAGGTCTCCTTGCCCGGCGACTGGTAGACGAGACGCAGCCTCTCGGAGCGCGTGTCATAGGCCCACACCTGCCCAAAACCGTTGCCATAACCGTTGATCAGTTCGTTGCCGGTCTCGGGATCGCCACCGCCCTGGGTGGAGGTGAAGTAGACGACGCCGTTGTCATAGACCTGTCCCTCGAGGCGGGAGAAGCCTGCGGCTCCGAGTTCCCGGCCCTGGGCACCGACGTACTGCAGCGCCGTGTCGTTGGGCGTCGATGCAGGCTGTCCGGGGGTGTAGGCGAAGGTCGGGTCGGGATCGGCAATGTCGACCCACTCGACCTTGTAGTTGGCTCCCTTGACCTGGTGTCCCTCGAGGTGCGCGTTCGGCTCGCCCTTGATGGCGAGCATCTGGAGGGTGCCGTCGTTGTCGAGGTGACCGGACTCCATGGGGTTGGTTGCAGGCGTGTAGCGGTAGAAGCCCGAGGGGAAGGCGAAGTTGTCCTCGGTGAGATAGAGGCGGCCCTCACGCGGGTCGAACGAGACGGCCTCGTGGGGGAAGCGGCCCGCGTTGGTGATCGGCTCACCGTTCGAGAGCCCGTCGACCGGGACCTCGAAGATGTAGCCGTGCGGCTTGGTCAGCGGGACGTTCGAGACGCCGGTGAAGTCCGGGGTGACGTCGGGGCCGTTGACGGTCTCCTCGCAGGTGATCCAGGCCCCCCACGGCATCTGGCCGCCGGAGCAGTTCATCATCGTGCCGTTGAGCGCGGTGTAGGCGTGGGCGACCTGACCCATCTCGCTGACGTCGATGTGCGTGCAGCCACCCTGCGCCATGGTGTCGTAGGTGTGGTCGCCGACCGGGCCGAACGCGGGGCCGGGGGCGTTGACCTCGTGGTTGCGGATGAGGGTCACATCGCTGCCGGGACCGTCGAACGCGCCCATGCCGTCGTGGCGTCCGGGGAGGTTGGTGCCGTCATTGAGGACAACGGGTTGCTCGGTGTCGTGGAACGAGCGGTACTTGAAGCCCTCGGGCAGGTGGAGTCGCACCTTGCCGTCGCGCTCGTCGGGGATGGGCCGGAGTCCGCGGAAGGCGGGTCCGCCGAGTTTGCCGAGGGGGGCGGATCCGGCCGGTCCGGCCACGAGTCCTTGGAACGGTCCGGCGAGCGCGGTGGCGCCCGCGGCAACCGCCGCACCCTTGAGAACGGTGCGGCGCTTTGCCATGTGATCGTCAACTGCCATGTCGTCACTCCTTTGTGAACAGGGATCAGGTCAACGTATGCCGTGTGCTCGGCCGCCACAATGGTCACGTGACGTCTTCCGTGAATGTGATCGTGCTGGCCGGGGGCACATCGCGCCGCTTTGGCTCCGACAAACTCGCGGCTTTGTTGCCCGATGGCCGGTCCGTGTTGGACCACTGCTTGTGGGGTATGCCGGCCGGCTGGTCGGTGATTGTCGTCGGACCTTCGCGAGTGGTTCCGTCGTCCGTGACGGCCCGGGTTCGGTTCGTTCAGGAGACGCCTGCTGGGGGCGGGCCGTTGGCAGGGATCGCGGAGGGGTTGGCTCTCGTGGGTGGCGAGGTGGTGTGTGTGGCGCCGGGAGACGCGCCGCGGGCTGGCTCGGCGTTGCCGTTGTTGGTGGCTGCACTCGAAGGCGACTCTTCGGTTGAGGCTGCCGTGCTGAGCGACGGTGAGGGACAACCGAATCCGTTGCTCGCGGCATACAGGGTCAACGCCCTGAGGGACGCGATGCCGAGCTCACCCGCGAACCTGCCCGCCCGCAAGCTGCTGTCTCTCAGCCATGTGTTGGTGCAGCCCGGGTTCGATGTCGTCGACATCGACACTCCTGCGGATCTGGAAGGTGCCGACCGACCCGAGTGATGAGTTTTGGCTCTTGCCCCCGTCTTACCTACGTCAGGACATACGACGAGACGGAAGGATGACGTGATGAGTGCGGACGCACGACTGGAGGGACTGGACGTGAGCGAACTCGGTGCCAACGGGTTGAGTGAGGTCGACGAGGCCGGATTCACGGGGCTGGTGGAGAAGCACCGGCGGGAGCTGCACGTGCACTGCTACCGGATGTTGGGGTCGTTCGAGGACGCCGAGGACGCAGTGCAGGAGACGTTCATGCGCGCCTGGAAGCGGCGGGAGACCTTCGAGGGGCGGTCGACGTTCCGGGCATGGCTCTACAAGATCGCCACGAACGCCTGCCTCGACCTGCTCGCCAAGCGTCGGCCGGAGCCCGCGACCGGCGGTGAGGTGCTGTGGCTGCAGCCCTACCCGGATGCGATGCTCGATGAGGTTGCGGCGAATGATGCGGACGAGCCGGAGACGGTCGCTGTGGCGCGGGAGACGATCGAACTGGCGTATCTCGTTGCCGTGCAGCACTTGGCGCCTCGACCGCGGGCCGTGCTGATCCTGCGAGATGTGCTCGGCTGGCCGGCGAAGGAGGTCGCGGAGCTCCTCGGGGACTCGGTCAACTCCGTGAACAGTGCCCTGCAGCGGGCCCGCGCCGGCATGCGGGAGCACCTGCCCGAGGAGCGGCAGGACTGGACGGGTGGGATCGCTGCCGAGGAGGACGCCGACCTGCGTGAGCTGGTGCGCCGCTACACCGAGGCAAGCGTGGCCACGGACATCGACGTGCTGGCCGCCATGGTTCGGGAGGACATCCGCACGTCGATGCCTCCCACCCCGGGTCTGCAGATCGGGCGCCGTGAGGTCGTGAACTACTGGATCGAGAGCGGCTTCGCGGACTCGACGGGCTTGCGCACTGTTCCCACCTCCGTGAACCGGCAGCCTGCAGTGGCGTTCTACCAGTGGGAGGCGTCGGAGGGCGCCTACTTGCCGCTGACGATCGACGTCCTGCGCTTCACCGGCGGGGCGATCACCGAGATCACCACATTCCACAACGACCAGTTCCCGCGGCTCGGGCTGCCGGAGAGCTTGCCGGCTGACGGCACGGAGTAGTCCCGTGCGAACGCTCGCGCTGCACGGCGGCGAGCGAGTCGCCGTGGTCCCCACGGTGTGGATCGACGCATTCGGCGTCGTCACCCGCGGGGAGGTGCAGCTGGAGCTGCGTGACGGCGAGCTCGGGCCGGTTCTCGGCCTGGACGCCGGGTTCTGGCTCCAGGGCACCGGAGTCCGCGCCCTGCTCAACCCCGGCCGTCACACGGCGATGGTCCGCATCGCCACCCGTAGTTCAGGACCGTCAGCAGACGTCCAACCCACCCCGAATACCCATGAACGATTGATGGAGGAATGACATGAGCAACATCAAGGACACCCAGGTCCACGCTGGCCCGGCTTCGAGCCAGACCGGCTCGACTCAGAAGCCTCGAGTCCGAGGACTCGTCGGCAAGGGCTTGCTTGCCGCGGTCGCCGCGGCTGCGGCCACCACTGTTGTCGCTGCATTGGCCAAGGCCGCTGGCGTGGTCTTCGAGATCCCCGATGGTGGCGAGACGATCCCGTTGTCCGGCATCGCTTTCGTGACCGGCGTCTTCTCAGTTGTCGGCGTCGTCATCGCCGCCACCCTGCTTCGCTGGAGCGCGAACCCGGCCAAACGCTTCGTGCAGGCGGCAGTGGCATTGACCGCGATCTCGCTGATCCCGCCCTTCATCTCCGGCGCAACCACCGCCACTAGCTTCGCTCTCGTCGGCCTCCATCTCGTCGCGGCCGCAGTGATGATCCCCACCCTGAACCGATCCCTGCCCTCCTGAACCGCATCGGTCGACGATGAGTCGGCGACAGCATCTGGAGGGTCTGGTCGGCTTTCACGCCCGGCTCGCGAAGGGCGACCACCGCGGTCCCGCGATCGGCGAGACCCTGTCGCATCTTCCCCAGCCTGAGTCACGACGACGTCAGGGGGAGTCCTCTGCTGCGGGGTCCTTGCGCTGGTTGGCCCTGAATCGCGCTTTCTTCTGGCGGTTTCCACAGGTGTTCATGTCGCACCATCTGCGGCTCCGGCTCTGGCTCGTGTCGAAGAAGGCGGCACGGCAGGTGGGCGAGGAGCACAGGGCCAGCTGTCCGTCACGCTCTCCCGCGATGATGTCGATCGCGTCCGCGGCGATCACGCTGAGAGCATCCTCGACGGAAGCAGGCGAGCCGAGCCGCCATTGACGCGCACGTTTGGGGGTGAGGATGGCCGCGACCCGACCCCCGACGCTGCACTCATTGATGACGCGAACAGCAGCTGCTGGCAGCGATTTCTGCAGCGCTGCCGCCGTCGCGGCGGCGTGAATCGACTCCCTCAGCTCCTTGGCGAGTTCGAGCTGCGCCTGGGTGCAGGAGTCCACGGCAAGCCCGTTCACCACCAGCCAGTCCACGAGTCGCTGCGGCGTGGGAATGCGCTCGACCGGCGTGCCCTGACGCTCCGACAAAGTCCCCGTGAAGCTGGTCGCCAGCACGGCCCCGAGACGGAAGTCAGGAAACTCAGAAGGCATGGAACCACCTTAGCCGGTTGCCTCACGCCCTGTTCGACTGGTAGAACCGTCTTAGCCGGTTCCACGGTCGATTCGACTTCACGACGATTCGGGCACACGACGCCGGGACGGAGGGCCAACACGATGGTTGATTGCGGTGTTCTACCGGGGTTCGTCGCGGTGATTCTGCTCTTCCTCATCCCGCCCGGACCCGACATGGCCTTCATGCTCGCTGTGGGCCTCGAACGCGGTCGCCACGCGGCCCTGGCAGCAATTCTCGGCATTGGCACCGGCATGAGCGTCTACGCCACCGCAGTCGTCATCGGGCTCGGGCGGGTGGCCGAGTCGCACCCGCTGCTCCTCGACGCGGTGAAACTGTTCGGAGCGGGCTACCTGGGGTGGCTGGCCTATGTCACCTTCCGCAATGCGCGCGCCAGCGCCAGCGGCTCCCAAGGCCCTTCGACCGGGCGCCCCTATGTGCGAGGCGTGCTGGTCAGCCTGACCAATCCCAAGCTGATCCTCTTCTTCCTGGCGGTCCTTCCACAGTTCATGGGCAGGGCGGAGAACGCTGGGATGCAGTTGGCACTGCTGGGCGCCGTCAACGTCCTCGCAGAGGTCGTCCTCTACGGGGCGATCGGCCTGCTCGCGGGTGCCTTCCATGCGCGCTTCATCGGCACCCGAGGCGCCGGTGCGGTCCTGAACTACATCGCGGGCGGGGTCTATCTGGCGCTGGCAGTCGCAGTGGTGACGGACCTGCTGCGACGCTGATCCTCCTACTTCCGACGACGTCGGGCGCCCTTCTTCACCCAAGACCCCGGGTCCGTCGAGTCGAACGCAGGTCGCACTGGAGTAGGGAATGGTCTGCGCCTCGGCCGCATGATGAGTTGATAGGTCGCGTGCACGGTTCCCGCCAAGCCCGCAAATCCCAGACCGAGCATGAGTGTCTCGTAAAACCCCCAAACCCCTACGCCTTGCTGCACAGCCGTGCTGGGATCCGACGCGTCGTAAAGGATTTCGATGCGGTCGCCTACCTCGGCTTCAAATTCGTATCGAGTGAGGCTGATCGGTTCGGTGTACTCCGCCTCCACGAGACGGACGTCCACGCTGTCCTCACTCAGGCGCCCCCAATCCTCGTTGAGCGCGATGACATCTGCCGCGGCAACAACGCCCCGTTCCCTGAGTGCCTGTTGCACTACCAGGGCGTTCACGACGAACGCGCCTCCGGCGAGGAGGCAGAACAGTGAGCACACAAGGCTGCCCACGGGTCCGAGTCGACGGTTCACGCCCAAAACCTATCGGCGCCGTGAGGGAGCCGACGACTGTCGGGGTAGGTCCTGGCTGGTGTCGGCGTTCGATTGTGAGGACGTGGCTCCATGGGACGCCGACCCTGCAGTTTGACCCCGACACCGGGCCTCGCCGACCGAGTCGTACGTTGGAACTCATGAAGGCCATCACCATCACCGAGCCGGGCGGCCCGCAGGCCCTCGTCCTCTCCGACGTCGACACCCCTGAGCCCAAGGCCGGCGAGGTCCGCATCAAGGTCGCTGCCGCCGGCGTCAACCGCGCTGACACCCTTCAGCGACAGGGCTTCTACAACCCGCCCCCCGGTGAGACCGACATCCCCGGGCTCGAGGTCTCCGGTGTCATCGACGCCGTCGGCGACGACGTCACCGAATGGGTCGTCGGCGACGCGGTGTGCGCGCTGCTCGTGGGTGGCGGCTACGCCGAGCAGGTCACCGTCCCCGCCGGTCAGGTCCTCCCCATCCCCGCGGGCGTCGACCTTAAGGACGCCGCCGCGCTGCCCGAGGTCACGTCGACCGTCTGGTCCAACGTCTTCCTCACCGCGAACCTCCAGCCCGGCGAGACCCTCCTCATCCACGGCGGCTCGTCCGGCATCGGCACCATGGCGATCCAGCTCGCGCGCGAGGTCGGTGCCCGCGTCGCCGTCACCGCCGGCTCCCAGGAGAAGCTCGACTACTGCCGTGAGCTCGGGGCTGAGATCCTGATCAACTACAAGGAGCAGGACTTCGTCGAGGAGCTCAAGAAGGCGACCGGTGGCCACGGCGCCGACGTCATCCTCGACAACATGGGCGCAAAATATCTCCCCCGCAACGTCCAGGCCCTCGCCACCGCCGGCCGCCTCGTCATCATCGGCATGCAGGGGGGCGTCAAGGGTGACCTCGACATCGGCGCCCTCCTCCGCAAGCGCGGCGCCGTCATTGCCACGTCCCTGCGAGCTCGTCCGGTCGCGGAGAAGGCAACCATCGTCGCGGCCGTCCGCGAGCACGTCTGGCCGATGATCACCGATGGCCGCGTCCGACCGATCATCCACTCGCGCCACCCCCTGGCCAACGCCGGCGACGCCCACGCAGAGATGGAGGCCAGCCAACACATCGGCAAGATCCTCCTGCTCACGAACTGAGCAGCAGACCAGCCGACCAACCCGAGTTTGGCGAGAACTCGCCACCGAATGGACTTGCGCAACCACCTACATACTCGGTATACATGTCCTGTCCGAGCACGGCATACCGAGTATTCAGGCGGATCAGGGGCCAACTGAAAGCTCTCGGTATGCCGGCTCGGCACCGTACTCGGGAGCGCAGGGGTTCCCGTGTCGAACGTCCAAGGAGACACGAATGTCGGTCAAGCAAGGTCTGATGGCACTCCTCGCAGAGGGCCCGATGTATGGCGCTCAGCTGCGGGTCGAGTTCGAGGAGCGAACCGGCGGCACGTGGCCGCTCAATGTCGGGCAGGTCTACACGACGCTGAACCGGCTCGAGCGCGACGGGCTCGTCCAGCCGACCGGCGAGGCCGACATCGAGGGCCGCATCTCCTATCGCCTCACCGACGCGGGTCGGACCGAGGTGAGCACCTGGTGGACCACGCCCGTCGACCGCGACACCACGCCGCGCAACGAGCTGACCATCAAGCTCGCGCTGGCCGTGACCGTCCCCGGCGTCGACGTCCAGGCCGTCGCCCAGACCCAGCGCACCTCAACCCTCAAGCACCTCCACGACCTCACCCGGCTCAAGCAGCAGGTGATGCGCAAACAGCGTGACGCCGAGCGCGCCGACAAGGCCGCTGGTGACACCCCGGCCCGAGAAGAGGGCGCGGCCAACCACGACCTCGCCTGGCTCCTCGTCCTCGAGAACCTCATCTTCACCGCGGAGGCGGAGGTCCGCTGGCTCGACCACGTCGAGACCCGCCTGCACCGGGAGTCGTTGCGCCCTTTTCCCCGGCCGGGGGCCACCGGCCAGGCGGCGGCGCGAGCGGCAGCCGAGGAGACGGCATACCGGCGTGAGCTCGAAACCCAACAACAGAGCGACGCGAGCAAGACGGAGGCACGACGATGACCGCCCCCAGCCTGCTCCTCGACAATGTCACCCGCGTCCACGGCACCGGTGACACGGCAGTCCGCGCCCTCGACGGGGTGAGCCTGGAAGTCATGCCCGGCGAGCTCGTTGCGGTCATGGGCCCGAGCGGCTCCGGCAAGTCCACCCTCCTCAACCTCGCCGGTGGACTCGACCAGGCCACCAGCGGTCGCGTCGTCATCGAGGGCGAAGACCTCACCGGTCTCAACGCCAAGGGCATCGCCCAATTGCGGCGCAGGAGAGTGGGATTCGTCTTCCAAGACTACAATCTCATCCCCAGCCTCACCGCTGCCGAGAACGTGGCACTCCCCCTCGAACTCGACGGCGAACGCGCCGGCAAAGCGCGGCGTCACGCTCGCCAGAGCCTCGAGCTCATGGGCCTGCGCGAACTGAGCGACCGCTTCCCCGATCAGATGTCGGGTGGCCAACAGCAGCGCGTCGCCATCGCCCGCGCCCTCGTCGGCAGCCGTCGCCTCGTCCTCGCCGACGAACCGACCGGCGCTCTCGACAGCCACACCGGTGAAGACGTCCTGCGGGTCCTGCGTGAACGCTGCGACGACGGTGTCGCGGGACTCCTCGTCACCCACGAAGCCCGGCACGCCGCCTGGGCCGACCGCGTCGTGTTCCTGCGCGATGGCGTTGTCGTCGACTCGACCGGGCGCGCCAGCTCGGCCGAGGACCTCCTCGACTCCGCGAGCGCGAACCGATGACCACCCTGACCAGGCGGGGGGCTCACTCAGGGGAGCAGCCCCCCGCCGCCTCAGGCGACTTCGACTCCCACGACGGTGGTGACGGCAGCGGCCGCACCGCGTGGGGTCGCCTCACCGGCAGCTGGGGCATTGCCCTGCGCATGGCCCGGCGTGACGTCCGCCGGCACAAGGGCCGCAGCGCGCTCATCATGATCATGGTGTCGCTGCCGACGCTCCTCCTCGTCTTCGCAATCGTCGCGGGAGCGACGAGCCAGATCGACGGCCCGGAGCAGATCCCTTCGCGCATGGGCAACGGCGTCGCGAGCCTCGACTACCCGCAGGACGGCATTGTCGACCAAGCCTTCGACCCCGGCGGTAGCGGAGGCACCAATGGCACGGCGACCCCCATCCCGGGGTGGTTCGAGAACGGCTCCTCCTTCGACAACGCCCAAGCCGTGAGCTCGTTGACGAAGGCCACAGCCGTTCCCTACCTCGATGAGTCGGTGTCCACTCGGATCGGGGACCGTCGACTCAGCATCAACAGCCTGGCGATCGACCCGCGGCCGGGACTCAAGGAGAAGGTCGAACTCACCGGTGGACGTCTGCCCGAACGCGCGGGCGAAGTCCTCGTCTCCGACGCCGGCGAGGCTCGGGGCCTGCCCACCAGCGGCGCCTTCACGGTGCGGGGGCAGGGTGAAGACGTGGAGGTCGAGGTGGTCGGCACGGCGAAGGCCCTGAGCCCGTGGGGAGGCACCTACGACATGGTTGTGCCCCAGCCCTTCGTCAAGGGCGTGGCTGGCGGCGGCTGGATCCTGCTCGGCTCCGAGCCGGTGAAGTGGCCCGAGGTCAAACGACTCAACGCCCACGGCTTCATCGTCTATTCGGCCGATGTCCTCAAGAACCCACCATCGGACAGCGTGCTCTCGGACGATCAGCGCGTGATGCTGCAGAGCAACAACGACCGCACGGGAACCTTCATCGCGATCGGTGGAGCACTCCTCCTCATCATCACGACCTTGCTCGTCGGTCCCGCTTTCGCCGTGAGTGCCGCCCGGCAGCGCAGAACTCTCGCGCTGTCGGCGAGCAACGGCGCCACCACCGCTCAGTTGCGGCACACCGTCCTTGCCCAAGCCCTCGTGCTCGGTGTCATGGCCGCCCTGGCGGGGTTGGCTCTCGGCGTCGTTGCCGCGTGGTTGATCCTGCGCATCGGAAGCGTGACCCGCTTCCTCGGCACGTCAGGTCCCTTTGAGGTGCCTGTCCTCGCGGTCGGACTCATCACCTTGGCCGCGGTGGCCAGCGCAATCATCGCCGCCCTCCTGCCGGCCCGCCGGTTGGGCCGGCTCGACATCGTCGGGGTGATGAAGGGGCAGAATGTCTCGCCCCGCCCGAGCAAGACCGTCTTCCTCGTCGGGGCTGTCCTCGCCGGACTAGGAGGGTTCGCCGTCATCTGGCTCGCTGCCAGTCAGGCCGCGGGCGGAAGGGATGGAGGTGAAGTCCAGACTGTCGCGGCAACCGTGGCTCTCGTCGTCGGGGCCATCATGCTCGCGCCGATGATCCTCGTCGGCATCGCCCGGCTCAGCTCGCGCCTGCCGGTGTCACTGCGCATGGCCACACGAGACGCCGGCCGCCAGCGCAGCCGCAGCGTGCCGGCCATCGCCGCGATCCTCGCCGGCGTCGCCGTCCTCACGATGACCCTCATTGCGAGCGGAAGCGACGAGGAACAGGGGCGGCGGGAGTACATCGCGCAGAACATCCCCGGAGACGCCAAGGTGTCGAGCAATGGAGTGCCGGAGGAGGGCGGTCTCAACGTCGCAGAGATCTCGACGGCATTCGCGACGGTCCAGCCCGGGCTCGAGATCTCACCCGTGGCTGCTGTGATGACCGACCCGGGGATGACCGGTGCAGGCCAGCCCGCCAAGCCCTACGACCTGACCTCGGTCAATATCGTCCCGCCCGGATGCACGCCCGAGCAGTCAGTCAGCGACACGCTCGGGAACGGTGAGACTTACGGGGCTGCCCCCTGTCACATCATCGGCACGCAGGGCCAAGGCAATGTCGCCGGCATCGGCTTCACCACCACCGCGGAGATCAGCCGTCGTCTCAGCCACCTCGGCCGTGAGGCCGACGCAAAGACCGTCGAGAGCGGCGGAGTCGTCATTGGCCGAGCCCCCGGCGCGAAATCGCTGCTGGTCGGCGGCAAGGTTGCAGTGATGTCGTCGGTGGCGACCTTCGACCCGAGCAATGACGCTGAGTCAACCACTAGCCAGGGCCCGCGAAACATCAAGACAGTCACCGTGCCCGCGGTTGAGGTCGAGCTCACGAAGGAATCCATCGGGGTGATGCTCGGCTACGGGATGCTCGCCTCAACCGAGTTGGCGAAGTCCAATGGATGGCCCATTCTCGTGGACCAGTTCACGGTTCACGACCCCGCCGGTCCCATCTCACAGAACCTCACCGAGCGCCTCGCGGGTACCACCGGCGACGAGATCTACATCGAGACCGAGCGTGGCTACCAGTCGCCGCTGAAGTGGATCATCCTCGTCCTCATCGGGATCTTCATGCTGCTGCTCCTCGTCATCACCCTCACCTCGACGGCGCTCACCCTGGCCGAGCAGGAGAGCGACCAGGCGACGCTCGCTGCCCTCGGCTCTGGCCGCGGCACTCGACGCGTCATGGCAGCGGCCCAAGCCTTCACGCTCTGCATCATCGGAGCGGTGCTCGGCGTCGCCGTGGGGATCGTCCCGGGCATCGCCCTGGCCTATCCGCTCACCGCCCAGTCGTTCGACCCCGTCACCGGCATGTCCGTCAGCGGCGGCGATCCCATCCTCGTCTTCCCGTGGCTCATCCTGCTCGGGTTCGCCATCGCGGTCCCGGTGATTTCAGCGGGACTGGCCGCGGCCGGCATACGAAAGGCTCCGAACGCCACCCACCGCGCAGCCTGACTGACAGACTTTCGCGTATGCCGTTTCCCACCGATCCAGCCGGCCGTCACCGCGCGATTGCGGGCACCTTCACCGAACGTGCGCGCGGCGTGAGCAACTGGGGTGTGACCGCGCCAGTCAACGGCTGGACCGCGCGCGATGTCGTGCGACACCTCGTCGAGTGGTTCCCCGGGTTCCTCGAAGTGGGGGCCGGAGTGGCGCTCCCACCAGGACCGTCGGTCGACGACGACCCGGTGGGCGCGTGGACGTCGCAGGCCGACGCCATCCAGGCGCTCCTCGACGACCCCGCGACGCAGACCACGATGCTCGAGAACCCGCACATCGGGTCGGTGCCGCTGCCGCAGGCGATCGACCAGTTCTATACCGGTGACGTCTTCATGCACACGTGGGACCTCGCGCGGGCGAGCGGACAGCCGGACCGGCTCGACGCGGAGTTCGCCGGAGTGATGTTGAGCGGGATGCAGGACTTCGATGAGGTGCTGCGGACGTCGGGTCAGTACGGCCCGCGCGTCGAGGTGCCCGACTCCGCCGACATCACCGACAAGCTCATGGGCTTCATCGGCCGCGACCCATCCTGGACCCCGCCCGCCTGAGCGCGTGACACCGCGTGGGGCAGGATGGAGGACATGAGCGACCAGCAGCCCACGCAGCCGGAATCGACCCCCGAGACCGACGAGCAGGAGCCTCGTGAGGTGCACGGCACCGCGACGATCGATGAGGACAAGGTGGTCGTCGTGACGCCCGAGGGCATGGGTGTGGCCCAGCGTGACCCCGAGGGCAAGCCGAGTCAGAACCCCGCCGACCTCGTCGAGCAGCCGGCCAAGGTCATGCGCATCGGCTCGATGATCAAGCAGCTCCTCGAAGAGGTCCGCAACGCACCTCTCGACGAGGCCGGTCGCGCCCGGCTCGCCGACGTCCACGACCGCTCCCTCTCCGAGCTCAAGGACGGCCTCGCTCCCGAACTCGTCGAGGAGCTCGAGCGGATCTCGTTGCCGTTCAGTGACGACGCCCCGTCCGACGCCGAGCTCCGCATCGCTCAGGCGCAGCTCGTCGGCTGGCTCGAAGGCCTCTTCCACGGTATCCAGACCGCGCTCGTTGCCCAGCAGATGGCGGCCCAGGCGCAGCTGCAACAGATGCGTCAGCTGCCTCCCGGTCACGCGCCTGCACCCGGCCAGACGAGCAGCCCGACGGGGATGCCCAACATGCCCGGCGGCTCTCCCGTCCCCGGCGACAGCGGCCCCGGCGAAGGCACCGGGCAGTACCTCTAAACCCCACGGGGTGAGTCTTTTGCGGCAAGGTGCTGATCATGCGCACCTTTTCGAGAATGCTCACAGCTCCTCTGTATGCCGTCGCGCTCGTTGCGCTTGCCGCTCCCGTCGCGAGTGCCGCACCTCCGGGTGGCGCTGCTGATCTGTCGTGGGACGTGACGACAGTTGACGCCGACCAGAGCTTCCGCGGGCTCGACGCCGTGGACCGCGACACCGCGTGGGTGAGCGGTGCGAGTGTGAGCGGCGGGGATGCTCGCGTGTATCTGACGAAGGACGGAGGCGACTCCTGGGACGACGTCAGCCCGGCCGGGAGCGCGGGCCTCAACTTCCGTGACGTCGAAGCCGAGAACGCCCGCACCGCAACGGTTCTCGCGATCGGCGAGGGTGAAGCCTCGAGGATCTATCGCACGACCGATGGCGGCGCGACCTGGATCGAGACGTTCCGCAACACCGAGCCCACCGCGTTCTACAACTGCATGGACTTCTTCCCGGGCGGGAAGCGCGGTTTGGCCGTGAGCGACCCGGTAGCAGGCAAGTTCCGGATCATCTCGACGGACGATGGCGGCCAGTCGTGGGAGGTGCTCCCCGATGCCGGGATGCCGGACTCGACGGGTGAGGCGAACTTCTCGGCCAGCGGCGACTGCCTCACGATCTCGGGACGCGACGCGTGGTTCGGCTCCGGCGGCGCGAAGTCGCGGATCTTCCACTCGACCGACCAGGGGCTGACGTGGGCAGCCACGGACTCGACGATCCCGGCCGGTGAGGCCGCCGGTGTCTTCGGGCTTGCGTTCAAGAACCCCCGCCAGGGCATCGCCGTCGGCGGCGACTTCGCAGCAGCAGCTGACGGGGTCGACGCGTCGGCAACGACCCGGGACGGGAAGTCCTGGACCAACGGAGGCGACCTCGCGCACCTGGGTGAGGACGCGGCATACCTGCGTCGTTCGGTTGTCGTCGTGGGCGAGAGCGGACCGGTCGGCGGCAGCAGCGTCTCGACCGACGGTGGACAGACGTGGAGGCAGTTCAGCGAGGTCGGGTTCCACACGCTCGACTGCACCAACGACGGCGCGTGCTGGGCTGCCGGTGGCAGGGGCCGCGTCGGCACCCTCTGAACCCCGGCCCCGCGTGTATGACGCCACGCTCCAACGCGGTGTGGTGTCTCAGGACTTCGCGGACACTTATGTCTCAGGACTTCGCGGTCAGTCTTGCCGTTGGGTTGGCTGATTGGTACCGGGATCGTGGCGTTGTCAGTGTCAGGTCCGCGACGTGGCCGCGGTCGTTGACGATGGTGATGATGTTTCCCTGCCTGAAGAGGGTGATCGTGGTTCCGGCGTAGCGGCGACCGATCCCGATGCTCGTCTTGTCGACCGTGATCGCGCCGTTGGCTGCGACGACGGCGCTGCGGACGGTCATGGGCAGCGCAAGGTCGCCTGCTGGGCCGTCTTTGGGGCCCAGTCGGTAGCGCTGTCCCGGGGTCAGCCCGCCCAAGTGCGTGCGGCGCCGGTCGTTGTTCTGGTGATGGCGGTAGGTCACAAGCAGCTTGTTGAGGTGATCGATCGAGGTGATCGATCGGACGGCCAGCCATTTCAGGACCGTCTGGTGCGCTCGTTCGCACTTGCCGCAGGTTTGCGGGTGGCCCACGGAGCTGGTGATGGTCTTGACGCCCAGGATGGTCAGGTTCTCCTCCAGGGCGCTGAGCCAGCCTCGTCGTCGACCAGAGAACGCGGTGCCGTTGTCGGTGAGGAACTCCCGGGGAAGGCCGTAGGTTTTGGCTGCGGCCGCGACGGTGGTCCACACGTCAGCAGCGTTCTCGCTGTGTGCTGCTCGCAGGCCAATGTCGTAGCGGGAGTGATCATCGACGATGTGGAGAACCACGACATCCGTACCGTCATCGAGAGTGACGGCGAACCCGTCCATCTGCCAGCGCGTATTGGGTTGAGCCGCTTCGAACCGGCGGGTCGCTCTCTTGGGTTTGCGTTGCGGGACCGCGATCAGCTGCCCGCGCCTTTTCAGGACGCGGTTGATCGTGGCACGAGAAGGGATGTCTGCCCCGACCGGCCACTGTGGGTCAGCGGCCTCGACGAGAGCCTCGAGCCGGAACCGGATCTGCTCGGCGCCCGCATCCCAGCCGTCACCGGTCATCTCCTTACGGACCCGGACGATCACTTCTTCGACCGCAGTACTGACCCTGGTCGGTGACACCAACGGCGCCCGCGACATCGGGAACAATCCGTCGACGCCCAGCTCGTCGAAGCGGTGTCGGTACTTGTAGAAGGTCGTCGTCGACACACCAATTTCGGCGCACGCTTCTCGGATGTTGAACCGCTCTCCACCGACAAACCTGGTCACTAACGCAGCAAGTTCGGGACCCACCGCCACTCCATCCTTGGCCATGCCCCAGCGTGGAGCCAGCCAGTTCGAGTGTCCGCGATGTCCTGAGACTTAATATGTCCGCGAAGTCCTGAGCCTCAACACCACGCTCCAACGCGGTCTCATACACACGGGGCGAGAGGTGGAAGTCGAACTCATGAGTAACTAGCCATGGAAACCTACGGAAGCGTAAGTTGACGAGCATGACCGCCACCACGTGGAGCCAGACCGACCTCCTGCGCGAGCTCAGCCCCGTCGTCGAGGCGAACCTCAACCGGCACATCGGCGTGGCCAAGAACTGGTACCCACACGACTTCATCCCCTGGAGCGACGGGCGCAACTTCGACGGCCTCATGGGTGGTGATGCCTGGAGCCCCGACGACGCGCCGATCTCCGACGTCGCTCGCTCCGCGCTCATCGTCAACCTCCTCACTGAGGACAACCTCCCGAGCTATCACCACGAGATCGCGATCATCTTTGGTCGCGATGACGCGTGGGGCGAGTGGGTCCACCGCTGGACCGCCGAGGAGGGCCGTCACGGCATCGCGATGCGTGACTACATGCTCGTGAAGCGCATGGTCGACCCGGCCGTGCTCGAGGACTTCCGGATGACGCACATGTCGCAGGGCTACGAGTCCGCGCACAGTGGCGAGCTGCTGCACTCGCTCGCCTACGTGTCGTTCCAGGAGCTCGCAACCCGGGTGTCACACCGCAATACGGGGCGCTACACCAACGACCCGATGGCCGACCAGCTGCTGCAGCGGATCGCGGCCGACGAGAACCTGCACATGATCTTCTATCGCAACCTCATGGGGGCGGCGCTGGAGCTCGACCCCAGTGCGTCGGTGATGGCGATCCGCGATGTCGTGCTGAACTTCGCGATGCCCGGCACCGACATCCCCGGCTTCGCGCGCAAGTCCGTCGAGATGGCCGTCGCCGGGATCTATGACCTGCGACAGCACCGCGACGACGTCGTTGCTCCCGTGCTCCGGTTCTGGAAGATCTTTGAGCTGGAGAACCTGTCCGCTGAGGGCGAGCAGGCGCGCATGGAGCTCGCCGACTTCATGTCCGGGCTCGACACCAAGGCAAGCCGGTTCGAGGACAAGCGCGACACCCTCGCCGCCCGCATGAACCTCTGAAACCCCGACGGATTGCGCAATCCGTCGGAATGACTGACTGATTGCGCAATCCGTCGGATCAGACCTCGCGGGCCATGGCGCGACCTGCTGCCCGACCCGAGAACAGGCAGCCGCCCACGAACGTGCCCTCGAGAGAGCGGTATCCGTGCACGCCACCGCCGCCGAACCCGGCAACTTCGCCCGCGGCATACAGGCCGGCCACGGGTTCGCCGTTGTCGCCGATGACCTGACTGTCGAGGTTGGTCTGCAGCCCACCCAGTGACTTGCGGGTCAGGATGTTGAGCCGCACCGCCACGAGGGGTCCGCGCTTGGGGTCGAGGATCCTGTGCGGCGGGAAGGCGCGCTTGGTGAGCTTGTCGCCGCGGTACTGACGGGCGACGTGCATCGCCGCGATCTGCGCGTCCTTGGTGAAGGAGTTGTCGATCTGACGGTCGCGCTCGAGGACCTGGCGCTCGATGTGCGCGAAGTCGACCGGGGCGTCGGGGGTGAGCGCGTTCATCTTGGCCACGAGTTCGCGCAGGGTGTCAGCCTGGACGAAGTCGACGCCGTGATCGAGGAAGGCCTGCATCGACGGTTGCACAGCCGTGATCGGCCGCTTGGCGATGTCCCTGTAGTTGCGGTCGGTGAGGTCGAGGTTCTGCTCGCTGCCCGACAGGGCGAACTCCTTGCCGACCAGGGTGCGGTTGGTGACGAACCACGAGTGGTCGTGCCCGGTCGTCCGCAGATGCTGCAGCGTGCCGAGGGTGTCGAAGCCGGGGAAGTTCGGCGGCGGGAGCCGGTCACCGTTGCCGTCGAACCACAGCGACGACGGGCCGGGCAGGATGCGAATGGCGTGGCTCGGCCAGATCGGGTCCCAGTTGTTGATGCCCTCGACGTAGTGCCACATGCGGTCGCGGTTGATGACCGTGCCACCTGCGCTCTCGGTGATGGCCAGCATGCGTCCATCGACGTAGGCCGGGACGCCGGTGATCATGTGCTCGGGCGCGGGGCCGAGGCGGTCGGGCCAGTTGGCCCGGACGAGGTCGTGGTTGCCACCGATGCCACCACTCGTGACGAGCACGGCGTGCGCGCCGAACTCGAAGTCACCGACGACGTCGCGGTTCGTCGCGACGCCGCGCGCCGAACTGTCTTCTGCGAGAACGGATCCACGCACTCCCGTGACAGTGCCATCGGTCGTGACGACTTCGTCGACGCGGTGACGGGGGCGATAGATGATGCGCCCGCCGGCGATGTGGGTCCGGACACGGTCGATGAACGGCGAGACGACTCCGGTGCCCGTGCCCCACGGGATGTGGAAGCGCGGGACGGAGTTGCCGTGGCCGCCCGCGCGACCGTCGCCACGCTCGGCCCAGCCGACCACGGGGAAGAAGCTGATCCCGAACGTGCGCAGCCACTCCCGCTTCTCACCGGCCGCCCACTCGACATAGGCGCGACCCCACTGGCGCGGCCAGTAGTCCTCGTCGCGGTCCCACCCGGCGCTGCCCTCCCAGTCCTGCCAGGCGAGGTCGAAGTTGTCCTTGATCCCCATCCGCCGCTGCTCAGGACTGTCGACGAGGAAGAGTCCACCGAAACTCCACCACGCCTGACCGCCGAGGTTCGCTTCGCTCTCCTGGTCGAGCAGGACGACGGAGCGCCCGGCATCGGCGAGTTCGTTGGCTGCGACGAGACCGGCGAGGCCGGCCCCAATGACAAGAGCATCGGCGTCCATGCGGCCCAACATATCGGCTCCCTTCTGTTGTCAACCGGCCGGTTCTAGGTGCTTAGTGGGCTCGGTCTTTCGCAGCGCGGCTGTCGCGCGTAGCGTCCTTGGTGCGGGTCCGGGAAGTGGCTGATCCGAAGTGCCGGTGTGCGGGTGCGAGCCGGTCGCGCTGGATGTATGAGACGCCCCGCGTTGCCCTCCCGGGCCCGCCTCTTTGCCCGTGGCTTGGGCGGGTGAGGCATCGGCGACCAGCTGTCGATAGATGACGTCGGAGATCCTTCGCTTGAGGCAGCGCAGTGCCTCGAGGGGTTTCTTGCCCTCGGCGCGCTTGCGCCGGTAGTAGGTCCGCCCGTCGGTGTCGAGCCGGAGCTGGGTGATCGCGGCGATGTGGATCATGTGGTTGACCCGGCGGTTACCCGCTCGGGAGAGACGGTGCCGGTTGTTCTCCCCGGAGGAGGCGTCCAGCGGTGCGGTGCCGGTCCAGGACGCGAACCGGTTGCGGTCAGCGAACCGGGCGATGTCGCCGACGTCAGCCAGGACACGGGCGGCGACCACAGGTCCGATGCCGGGGATGTCCGTCAGGTGTGAGCCGCGGGCCTGGATGATCGCCTTCAGCTCGGCGGTGGCCTTCTTCATCTTGGCCTCGACCGCGACCAGTTCGGCGAGCTCCTCTGCTGCTATCCGGCGGCGGGTCTTGCCGGCGACGTCACGCGGGCGAACTGAGGCGAGCATGCGCTTGGCCTGACCGGTGGTGATGTCCTTCTTCGCCTGCCCGGGAAGCAATTCCGCGAGCAGGGCTTGGAGCCGATCGACGCTCTGGACCCGTCGCCGGGTCAACGCCTCACGGCGGTCCACGAGCAACCTGAGCGCCTCCAGCTCACCGTCGACCTGCAGCACCCGAAGGCCCGAAGTGCGCACCGCGACCATCGCGATCGAGTGTGCGTCGTGGGCATCGGTCTTGCGGTTGTGGCCGGTGTCGAAGAGCCGGACCCGGGCGGCGAGCTTGGCCGGGACGTCCACGACATGCTCCCCTGATTCCAGGAGCCGCTGCGCCAGGGGGCGTCCGACACCGTTGGCGCCCTCGACCGCCCACACCCGGTCCGGCCACGCCTTGGCGTAGGTTCGCATCGCGGTGTAGCCGGCCCGGTCGGTGGTGAACCGGCCCGAACCGAGACGCCGTTCATGATCGTTAACGACCTCGATCGTCGCCGACAGCTTGTGGGGATCGACCCCGATGACAACACGTTCCATGTGCCGCTCCTACCTTGCTCGTACCCGATGTGGACGGCGAGGTGGGCAGTGCTACTACGAGCAGGGCAGTCCCTTCTTGAGCCACGCCTCGTCACGGCGCCCGGCGGGCAGCAGTCCGATAGTGAGCCACACCGACAAAGCGGTGGGCAGCCCAATAGAGAGCGTCCCGCCGAGCACCTGGACCGAGTCTGGCCAGACGCCGGCCCTACCAGCAATCGTCTAGTAGCCCACCAAGTGCTCGCCACAGGCGTCTGGGTATGCCGTTCAGCCCGGTTCCGCTCAACAGGCGCCGCACGCTCGGCGCCCCTATCGAGACATCATCCCCACACCCACTCGGCCTCACCGTCCCTAACTCACCAATTCCTCCCCTGCGGGACACGGAGTGCTTGTCCCGGAGGGGAGGAATTGGTGAGTTAGGGACGCGGGGTGAGGTCGGCCCAGGGGATGGTGGCCACGGAGGCGACCACGACGTCGGCGTCGCGGGCCAGGATCTCAACCGTCGTCGTCCCCAGGACCGCCACCAGAGCGCCGGCACCCGCGGCGCGACCGGACACCAGCCCGGCCGTCGCGTCCTCGATGACGAGGCAGTCACCGATCGGCACACCCAACAGCTCGGCTCCCCGCAGATAGGGCTCGGGCCCGGGCTTGCCGTGCGACACATCGCTCGCCGTCACCACGACTGAAGGGCGCGGCAACCCCGTCGCCACCAGCCGTGCCTGCGCCAGATCCCGCTCGCAGGATGTGACGATGGCGTGCGGCACCCCGAGCCGATCGAGGGTCTCGAAAGCCTCGATGGCACCCGGCAGGACGACGATCCCCTCGGTGTCGCCCACCTCGATCTCACCAATTCGCGCGTGCGCCGCCAGCCGCTCCGATTCGGCGCGGTCGGCCATGACGATGGCGATGGTGTTGGCGCTCGTCCGACCGTGAGCCCCGGCCAGGGCGGCCGGTGCAATCTCGAACTCCTCACACCACTGCAGCCATGAGCGCTCGACGGCTCCCAGCGAGTCGATGAGGGTGCCGTCCATGTCGAACAGGACCCCGGCAAACGTGCGGGAGGGGTACGCCCCCGCCCGCACGTCGCGCTTGTCGCTGACATCGCTGACATTGCTCACGTCGCTCACGGTCCCTCCGGTCGGTGGATGAAGGCGAACTGCGCTGTCTTGGGCGGCAATCCAGGCACGGGATGCGGCACCTCGACCACCGGCCCGAGCTCATCGCCAAAGCGGTGCACGAGCGCGATCGACTTCTCGTTGCGCACGTCGGGCTCCAGGATGATGCGCTTCACGGACGCGTCAGCGAACAGCTCACGTTTGAGGAATCGAAGGAGCGCCTCGAGTGACCCCGACGGACGAGCCCCCGGCCGCATGAAGAGGTGGATGCCGAGGTCGCCCGGCTGACGGTCGTAGTGGTTGCCGATCTCGTCGACGACCGGGTCGTAGGTCTGCACCAGCGCCAGGGGCGCATCGTCAACCTCGACGACGTCGGCGGTGAGGTGCGGCTGCTCCACGATCCACGCATAGGTGTCGCGCACGTCCTCGAGGGTGTGCTCCTGCATCCCCCAGAACTCGGCGCGGTCCTCCTGGACCCATCCGTGCAGCATCGCCGCATCGCCTGCGGGGTCCACCGGTCGACGACGCAAGGTCTCAAAACCCACGATCATTCCTCTTCGTTCGTGATCACTCGTGGTGATGTCGGTCAGGTCGCGCTGGCGTCGTCAGGGTTGTCCAGCACGGCCCAGTCTGTCAGGACGGGCAGCAGCGTCCCACCGACCCACGCGTCGAACTGGTCGGCGCGATGCGGATCATCAAGACCACCACCGGCACCGAGCGGTACCGCCCATTGGCTGGCGTCGCGCTCGGCAAGATCCCAGACATAGCGCGCGACCGGGCCGCGGATCGAGACGCCGTGCGCCGGCAGCCACCCCGACGCGTTGACACAGTCGCCGTCGCCGGGCAGCGGTCGTCCCGACACCGCTGGCGCCACATCGGGCAGCCCGAATCGCTCGAGCACCGAGATCGGGTGGAACCGGTGGTGCTCACCCCACGGCTTGTCGGTCGGCGCGGCCGCCACCTCGGTGACGCTCTGGCGCACCAAGGCAGCGAGGTCGATCCCCGCCTCCGCCAGAACCGTCGCCGACGAAGGATCAAAGAAGGTCGGCAAACAGGCATCGATACGGCCGGCGAAGCTGAACCACGGGTCATACAGAGAACCGTGCGGCGATGCCGACGGAACAGCGGCGTATGCCGGGTGGTCTACCAAGTGCCCGACGAGCCGTGTGCGGATCTGGGCGAACCGCGCTGCGGTGACGCTGTCACTGCGCATCTGCCGATCCCACGGGGCGAGCTCATCCACGAGCTCATCCACCCGGGCTGCGGCCGATGCGTCGAGGGCGGCCGCCTGGTCGGGCTGGGCGGTGGGTGTGGGCCGGCCGGGCTGGGCCAACGCACTGATCGCCTCGAGGAGCGCAGACCCCGCGGTCTGCCGGTCATCGAGCAGGACCTCACGCAGGCTGCTCGCGTCCCACTGCTCTCGCTCGTCGAGGCGCTGGGTGATGCGCCGGGCACGGAACGGCGCCGCACAGGCAGTGCTGATCGCGTCGTAGGCAGCGGTCTCGCGCTGGTTGGCCGTGACTACAGCGCCGTCCACCACCGGGTTCTGTGGCAGGTCGGTGTGGACGCCAACCCGGTCGTGTTCACCGGGCGGAGTCGGGACGCCGGGGATCTGACCCGACGCTCGCACCGGCACCCGCCCGACGACCCTGTGCGCGACCGCCCCAGCGCTATCGGCGACGACAAGGTTGTTCACCGGCTCGACCCACCCCGCAAGTGCGGCCTCGACGTCCCCGACGGACCGAGCCCGCAACAAGGGCAGCACGGCGCCAAGGCCGAGGTCACCGTCGCGCTGCGACGGCATGGACAGGCTCAACACCTCACCACCGGTGGCGCGCTCGTCGATGACCACCGGCCCGCGAGGGGTCACCACGCACTCGACCGCGACCGACTCACCTCCGAGCACCTCGATGACCTCGGCGATGACGCGGCACTCCTCGAGCCCGCTCGACCCCGCGGCGAGCACCCGATCCCCCTCTCGCGCAAGGGTTTCGACGTTCATATCCTGGTAGTCAGCCATCGCGTTGGTGATCGCCCACGCGACAGGCCCGGCGTGCGCGAAGTGCTGCACCCCCGGCACCCCGGCAAACGTGAAACCAGCGACGTCGAACTCGGGGCAGGCCAGATGCACCTGCGCATAGACGTTGGGGGTGTCAAAGAGCCGATGCGGATCACCAGCGATGAGAGGCAGGCCCGACACGGTGCGAGCACCGTTGAGCGCGAACGCATTCGACCCCGGGGCCCGCCCGGGCTCACGCACCACCAACCCTGCCAGTGACTCCCCGACAGCATCCCGCAAGGCTCGCCGCCACAGCTTGTCGGGGAACGTCGAGAAGAGGATGTTGTTCACCGAGAACACTGCGAGCGCCGTCCATGGCTCCCACGCGCCCGGGGCCGCCCCACGGTCTTCGAGCTCACCACAGGTGGCCCCAGCGGCGAAAGCGGCACTCACGCCCGCGCCATACGCAGCAAAGAAGTCCTGGCTCTCGGCGTCGAGCGCGACGAAGGCACGTTGCGCCGTATCGGCGATCCGGGCACGCCGCGCGAAGATGTCCCACTCGAACGCGACCTCACCGAGCAGTGCCGCGACGCACCCCTGCGCCTGACGCCGATCGGCATCGAGCTGCCAGGTGCGGCTCTGCGCGGCCTCGACACCTTGGGCGAATGCGAGGTCGGTGACGGAGGAGGCCCAGATGTGGGGGATGCCGTGCTCGTCGCGGATGACGTGGGCACCATCTGGCAGCGGGCCAACTGCGTTCATGCGGTCACCTTAGGGTGGGGCCATGTCTGGTCCAGGTGCGGGACACCCCCGCGGCGCCCTGCTCACTGCGACCGCCGCTGTCGTCGCGCTCGTGGGTGGCTGGACGTGGGCGGCGACCCAGCAACCGGCTGGCTTCGACTCGGTGCGCGAGTCCATCAGCGCCCTTGCCGCCCTCGAGACACCTCACCGCTGGATCATGACCGTCGCGCTCATCCTTACCGGCCTCGCGCACATCGGCTCAGCGCTCATGTTGCCGGGCCTGCGTCGCGCGGGACGGTGGGTGCTCGGTGGGGCCGGGCTGGCCACCATCGGGGTGGCGCTCGTGCCGCTCCCCTCTCGTTCCGATGGCTCGCTCGCCCACACGGTCGTCGCCTCGGTGAGCTTCGTGCTGCTGGCCCTCTGGCCGTGGTTCGGGGCCGACCGCTCGGGCACCCCTCTGGTTCAGCCTCGCGTGGCTCGGCCTGCGGCGGCCCTGATGCTCGTCCTCGTCGCGTCGCTCACGGTGGGAGCAAGAGCAGGTATGCCGTTCGGTGCGCACGAGCGCGTCGTCGCCGCGCTGCTCGCGCTCTGGCCCCTGGCGACCGCGGTCACGGCGTGGTGGGCCCTTGGTCACCGGGTCGGCGGGCGGAGGGTTCGCAACCTTCTCGCGGTCGCGGCGCTCACCATCGCCTGCGCCGCCGGTGGGACGGCTGCCACCCGCCTGGCGCCGGCCACGGCCGACACCACGCACTACTCGGCGCAGGTGCAGCTGTCGATGGACCCGCGGACCTCGAGCCACCTCAATGCCCGCACTCTGTTTGGCGACATCGACGTCGGTTTCACCGGGTTCGCCCCAGGCATTGAGGCCACTCCTCAGGTCAAGGCCTCGATCGCTGAACTCCTCAGTCAACCGGGCATCACCGTCTCGAGCCTGCAGCCGGGACCAGCTGAGCTGACCACCGCCATCCGCACGGCTGCTCGTGACGTCGGGCTGCGGTTCGCGATCGGCGCACTCCTGATCATGGCCCTCTCGCTGGGTGTCAGCGCTCTGGCACGGCGCCGTCGACCCCAGGTCAGGACCGTGGTCGGGGCGTCGGTAGCGTGGGCGATCGCCTGTGGCGCTACAGGTCTGGGCATCTGGCAGACCTACCAACCCGTCCGGCAGCACGAGTTCACGTCCACCGGCGTGCTCGGCACGGTGCAGCGCAACCAGTCACTCCTGTCCGACGTCGAGGCCCGCACGGCGCAGGTGTCGCCCTATCTGCGCAACCTCATCGCCCTCTCGTCAGCGCTCCAGGACAAGTACTCACCGACCGAGCTCTCGGAGCCATCCGCCCTGCGCATCCTCCTGGTCTCCGACCTCCACGCGGGCAACCAGTACGCCCTCCTGCGCACGATCGTCGAGGAGGAGGACATCGACCTCGTCGTCGACACCGGCGACCTCGTGAACTTTGGCACCGTGACCGAGGGTGACGCGTCCGGGATGTTTGCCGGCATCGCCTCGCTGCCGGTTCCCTATCTCTTCACCCGGGGCAACCATGACGCGACCTCCGCCACCGACAGCGCCATCCTCGATCGCCTGGCCAGGGTCCCCAATGTTGTTCTGTTGCAACCCGATACGAAGAGCTACAACGTCGTGGAAGCGGGCGGCATACGCATCGGCGGTTTCAACGACCCACGCTGGTTCGGCGATGACGGCAAGCGAAGCAAGGACAAGCAACAGCCCGCCAAGAAGTCGTTCATCGACGCCTTCGCCCAGCAGGAGCCGCTCGACCTCCTTGTCTCACACGAGCCGTGGGCCGTGCAGGACGTGCCACGCGCAGACGTCGCCGTG
The DNA here is from genome assembly GCF_040518285.1 of Knoellia sp. S7-12. Classification (GTDB taxonomy): domain Bacteria; phylum Actinomycetota; class Actinomycetes; order Actinomycetales; family Dermatophilaceae; genus Knoellia. Next base: position 3,826,217 of record NZ_CP155449.1, read on the forward strand.
AACGGACACATGCACACGCCCGACCTCGAGGGGAACCGGATCCAGGCTGGCACGTTCACCGGCGGCGGGCCACTCACCCACTTCGTTGGCGAAGAGGACGGTGAGGAGCTCGTCGGCCAGCCGTCCGCGTTCGACGTGCTGACCTTCGGCGAGACGTGTCGCCTGACCTCGGTGACCCGCTACCGCTACCGCAACGTCATCGAGGGACGACCGGCCTACGACGACGTCAGCCTTGTGAACGGCAGCCGCATCGACACCGCAACCGACCCGGACCGGACGTGTGCGAAGCCCGAACCCGGCACCGGCCCACTCGGCGGCCTCACGGTGCGAGAGGTGACCGCTCAATCGCCCGAGTCGACACCGAGCGAGGCAGACTGAGGAGCATGGCTGACTACACCGATGCAGAACGTGACACTGTCCGCAACGCCGCTTTCGGGGCGATCGCCCTCGTGAGCAAGGCCGATCCCGGCTTTTTCTCGTCCTTCAAGGAGAGCCTCGCCGGGTCCAAGGCCCTCGCCTCCGCACCCAAGGAGATCACCGAGATCCTTCGCGGCGGAGGGCTACCCAAGCCTCCGACCGGCGATCCGGCGGCGCAGGAGCAGGCCGTCCTCACTGGGCTGACCCAGGCAGTCGCCGTCCTCGGGGCGAAGGACGACGGTTCGGCGCAGGCGTTCAAGGGCGTCATCCTCGAGGCCGTCCAGAAAGTCGCTGAGGCGTCCGACGGCGTCAACGCCGACGAGCAGGCTCTCCTCGACAAGGTCAGGACCGCCCTGGCCTGAGCGCCCCCACGAGTCCGGTGACGAGAGGTCGGTTGATCCGACCGTCGCCCAAACCGATCTCGACGAGCGTGTCGAACACCCGGCGATCGCGTCCGGCGGCGCGGATCCCCGCGTCCACCACGGCGGGTGACTGCGCGAGCCGGGACGACAGCCACGTGTGCCTGAGGTGCGTGCCGAGTAGCCGACGGACCTCGCGGCGGTGAACCGCGCCAGCGTCCGTGGGGCGCCCGGCGCGCACCGCGCGAGCAGCGGTGCGACCAGCGGCGATCCCCGTCGCGATGGCGTAGTAGATGCCCTCGCCCGTCATCGGGTTGACCAGCCCCGCGGCGTCGCCGACGAGGAGCACCGCGCCGTCGGGTTGATCCCAGCGCCACGAGCTGAGCGGCAGGTGATGACCAAGCCAGCCCGAGCCGGTGCTGGCGGCGCCGGGCAGGAGCGACTCGAGCTGGTCGAGCAGGAGCTGGCGGCTGGGCGCGGCCCGCCTGGACCCCTCGCCCGGGAGCAACTCGCCGTAGCCGACGTTGACGAGCCCGTTGCCGCAGTCGAAAGCCCAGGCGTAGGAGGGCTGACGGCGGTCGCCGTAGCGGATGACCTGGCGCCCGCGCCACGCGTCGGTGACCCGGGCGTAGCCGCGCAGGGCCAGAGCCCGTGGGTCACGGCGACGCCCGAGCAGCTGAGCGCGCACCACCGAGCTGGCACCGTCTGCGCCGACGACCACCTGGGCCTCGATCTCGCCCGCGACACGGAGCGGGTGGGTGCTGAACGCCGTGACCCGCTGGCGGCGCAGTTCGGCCCCTGCCGCCACGGCGTGCTCGACGAGCCGCGCGTCGAAGACCTTGCGTGGGATGACGTGGACCTCGCGATCCATCTCGCCCTCGACGCTGACGTCCCCGTGCGAGAGCTCGAGCTGGCGGACCGGCTCCCAGCCATCGACGACGGCGGCGGCGCCCACCTGTGCGAGCGCGGTGACGACGTGCGGAGCGATGCCGTCGCCGCAGGACTTGTTACGGGGGAAGTCGCTGCGGTCCAGCAGCACCACCCGCAGTGACGGGTCCTCGGTGAGCGCGCCCAGCGCGGTGGCGGCACCCGCGGGCCCGGCGCCGATGACGAGCAGATCGGTCTTCACGTCACGACTCCCGTATGCCGGTCAGTCGCCCTTGACGATGTCGTCGCGCCATTCGTTCCCGGACGCCTCGGCCTCACCGCTGGCCACCTGCTCCTCGCGACCTCGCAGCTCGACGCGCCGGATCTTGCCCGAGATCGTCTTGGGCAGCTCGCCAAACTCGAGTCGGCGCACTCGCTGCCACGGCTGCAGATGCTCGCGGGCGTAGGTGAGGATCGAGCGGGCCGTCTCCTCGGTGGGCTCATGCCCTGGAGCGAGCACGACATAGGCCTTCGGCACCGCGAGCCGTACCTCGTCGGGCGCCGGCACAATCGCCGCTTCGGCGACTGCCGGGTGCTCGATCAAGACCGACTCGAGCTCGAACGGGCTGATCTTGTAGTCGCTCGCCTTGAACACGTCATCGGTGCGACCGACGTAGGTGATGTAGCCGTCTGCATCCACGGACGCCACGTCGCCCGTGTGATAGAAACCGTCGGCCATCGCCTCGGCGTTGCGCTCGGGATCTCCCTGATAGCCGGTCATCAGGGGCAATGGCGCAGCGGCAAGATCGAGGCACAACTCTCCCTCGGCGACCCCGCGCTGGCGCGCGGTCTCGTCCGTGGGGCCCGCCTCGGCGACCCCGCGCTGGCGCGCGGTCTCGTCCGTGGGGCCCGCTTCGCCCACCCACGACACCCGATCCCCTGTCGCCGGATCCACCAGCACCACCGGGCAACCCGGCAGCGGCCGCCCCATCGACCCCGGCTTGAGTGCCGAGCCGGGGGTGTTGCCGACCACCGCAGTCATCTCGGTCTGCCCGTAGCCGTCCCGCAGGGTGAGTCCCCACTTGTCCTGCACCTGCGAGATGACTTCGGGGTTGAGCGGCTCGCCTGCGCCGATGACCTCACGCAACGAGCCGGGACCATCGGACAGGTCGGCGTTGATGAGCATCCGCCAGACGGTCGGCGGCGCGCAGAACGTCGTGACTGCCTTGTCCCGCAACACCTTCAGCAGCGCCGGCGGATCGAAGCGGCCGTAGTTGTAGACGAGGATCGTTGCCTCCGCGATCCACGGGGCAAAGAAGCAGGACCAGGCGTGCTTCGCCCAACCAGGTGACGAGATGTTGAGGTGCACATCGCCCGGTCGCAGCCCGAGCCAGAACACCGTCGAGAGGTGCCCGAGCGGATAGGACACCTGGGTGTGCTCGACCAGCTTGGGCTTGCTCGTCGTACCGGACGTGAAGTAGAGCAGCAACGGGTCACCGGGCGCAGTGCCGGGATGCGGCAGCGGAGGTGAGTCCACGGCATACGCATCGTTCAGGTCGTGCCAGCCCTCTGCGGCACCGACGCTGATCCGCGTGATGTTGCCCGACAGGCCCGCGAGCTTGTCGACCTGTGAGGCGTTGCTGATGACGTGACGCGCACCGCCACGAGCGACACGGTCCTCGAGATCGGCGGCGCCGGCGGCGGAGGTCGTCGGCATGATGATCGCCCCGAGCTTCATCACCGCGAGCATGCAGTCCCAGAGCTCGACCTGGTTGTCGAGCATGATGATGACCGGATCACCCTGTGCCACACCACGTTCCGCGAGCCAACGCCCGACACGGTCGGAGCGGTTGGCCATCGCGTCGAAGGTGACCTCTCTCGATGTTCCGTCCTCCTCGACGACCACGAGGGCATTCTCCGGGTTGCCTCGGGCAATGACGTCGAACCAGTCGATGGCCCAGTTGAAGCGCTCACCGAGGTCGGGGAAGGTGAAGTCGCGGACCGCCTCCTCGTGCTTGCCGCGCCACCCCAGGATCTGGTCACGCGATGCGCGATATCGCTGGGTTGACTCGGTCTCGATCGTCGACGTCGCTGTCATGTGCCCAGCCTGCCCGCACGGGCGGCAGGTTCGCCAGTGGGGTCAGCGTTGGCGTCAGCGAGGGTCGGAAACGACAGACGTCCGGTATGCCGTGTGCTCACCCGGTGTCTTGCCGCACGACAACGGGGCGGGCGGAAGGGCTTCGGCCGCGACCTCGACCCAGGTCGTGTCGGGAAGAGGGTCGTCCCCGATGACCTCGACGCGCGTGAGGGTCTGCGAGACGACCTCAACGGTGCCGGGGCGAGCAGCGGTGATCGGGGCCGGCCCATGTGCGGCGAGCACCGACCCGGTCGCCGCCTGGACCGCCGGCGAGAACCGAGCGAGCCCACGCAGGTGCGTTGTGTCGACTTCACCGGAGCGGTGTGAACGCACCACCTCGACCGCGTTGGGCAGGTCGACTGTGCCAAAACAGGTGCCGTCGGGCATCGAGATGAATGTCCCGGCGAAGCGGTGACCACCGAGGTGGGTGCACTCCCACACCTCGTCCGGCCAGACCCTTGCCAGCGCCGCCGTGACCGGGCGACCGCGCAGCGCACAGCAGGCATCGCGGGTGCCCTGGGTGCAGACGAGGAGCATCGGCTCGGCGAGGGTCTCGGAGTGAGCCAGGGGTGCACCGAGCGCGGCCACCGCCGCGAGGAGGTCGTCGCTGGTCCGCCACGTGCCCGAGACCGAGGTTCCGTGGGCGGTGTCCACGGCATACCAAGCAGGTGCTTGTCCGGGTGCTTGACGCCCGGAGCGACGCATGAGGAGCGAGCGGCCCTGGAGTTCGGCGCACGCCTCTTCGATGGCTCGCGCGACGGGCCCGGCGATGCCCGGAGTGTCGAGGTGGTCCTTGGACCACGGCCCGGGGTGCTCGATGAGCAACCAGCGCCGGGCCACGGGGGCCGACCCGAGCATGGGTTCGCCTCGCTCACGGAAGGCGTTCGAACAACGCGTCGTCTCGGGACTCACCCGCTCGATGCTACGTGGCGCGCTTGCGCGAGCGCGTGGTCCGCCCGTCCGGTGGTACGAGGCCCATCTGGCGGGCGATCCCAAGGACCTGATGGTCGAACAGGGCTCCGGGGGCAGTGAGCGGACCGTAGGCGTGGAACAGCTCGAAGCTCACCAGCCCGTAGATCGCCGACCAGGCCGCCATGCCGCGCGCCATCAGCCCGAGCGGCACTCCCTGGAAGGGCGGCTGCGACGTCAGTTCGGCCAGGTCCACACGCAGCGCCTTGTCGACAAGATCACCGGGGTCCGTGAGGGTTCCACTCGCCAGGCCGTCATGGAGGAGGCCAGCGAGCACCGTCGTCACCCGCATGGCTGGCGCGAGGGTGTCCTGCGGCGCGGCATAACCCGGGACCGGGCTGCCGAAGATCAGGGCGTACTCGTTGGGCGCAGAGAGGGCCCAGGCGCGGATGGCACTCGCCAGCGCAACGAACCGCCCGTGGAGGTCCTCACGCGACACGACTGCTTCGGCCGCCTCAACGGCGGCACCCATGTCGTTGTAGGAATCGATGATCAACGCAGTGAGCAGCGCGTCACGAGAGGGGAAATAGCGATAGACCGCTGAGGACACAAGGCCCACGTCTCGTGCGACGGCTCGTAGCGAGAGGTTGGCGCCGTCGACAGCGAGGCGGGCTCGTGCGGCCGTCTTGATCTCATCGAGCGTCTCGGCCCGGAGTCGCTCGCGCGTCGTTGTCATCGCCCGATTCTGACACGACTGAGCGAGCACCGCTCCGATGGGAGAGCACTGCTCTTGCCAACCAGCGTGAGAACGCCCTACATTGAGAGAGCAGTGCTCTCGCAACTCAGGACGAGAGCCGCTCACTCAAGGAGCTTGGTCATGGGACGACATGTGGTGCTGGGTGCGGGACCGGTCGGATCGGCGATCGCGAGCGACCTGCTCGGGCGCGGTGAGAACGTCACGGTCGTCACCCGGTCAGGAGGTGGCCCCGAGGGTGCCGACAGGGTGCGCGCGGACGTGGCCGACGCACCGGCGCTCTCCGCCATCGCCGAGGGTGCGGACGTCATCTACAACGCCCTCAATCCTGCCGACTACAACGCCTGGCCCACGACGTGGCCACCGCTGGCCGCCTCGATCCTCACTGCCGCCGAGCACTCGGGCGCCGTCGTCGCGGTCGTCGACAACCTCTACCCGTTCGGCCCGGTCGACGTCCCGATGTCCGCCGCACTGCCTGATCGGCCCAGCAGCATCAAGGGCACGATCCGGATGAAGATGTGGCAGGACCTGCTGGCCGCAGCCGAATCAGGCCGCATCACCAGCGCCGTGGCGGTGCGCGGCTCGGACTATGTGGGAGCCGGGCCTTCACTTCACAGCCTGCTGGCCTATGCGCGGATCTCGCAGGGCAAGCGCGCCTTCATCCCCGCCGACCTCGACGCCCCTCACACGTGGACCAATCCCGCCGATGCCGGCCGACTGCTCGTCAACGCGGCACTCGACGAGGGCGCCCACGGCCGCTACTGGATGGTGCCGAGCGCGCCTGCCACGTCGGTCCGTGGGATCGCCGACCAGGCGGCGACCATCGCGGGCTGGCCGCCGGTGAAACTCAGCCACCTGCCGAGCGCTGCAGTGCGCGGAGCGGGGCTGTTCAACTCGATGGCGAAGGCGACCCTCGAGATGGCCTACCAGTTCCACCGTCCGTTCCTCATTGACGCCTCCGAGACGGCAGCACGCTTCGGCGGCGCCTTCACACCGCTCGACGAGTCGTTGCGCCAGAACCTCGCCGACGCCGGCTACCCGATGGGCGGCGTGTCGCGTCCCGGAGAGGAGGAATTGGCGAGTTAGGGACCGGCGAGGAGGTGGTCGGCGGTCTCGGAGGTGGTGACGAGCGAGTCGATGAGACCGCCTCTGACCGCCGCCCCGATCGCCGCGACCTTCGGGACCCCGTGGGCGATGGCAATGACATGGCGTATGCCGTGCAGCTGGGTTCCGGTCAGCCCGATGATCCGCGCGGTGAGCGGGGTGTCGACGACGACTCCGTCGGCGTCGAAGAAGACTCCGGCCGCCTCACCCACAGCCCCGGCCCTGGTCACGGCCTTGCGCTCGGCCGGGCTGAGGACCTCATGGATCGTTGAGACCTCGGGGGCCCAGGCGCCGAGGCCGATGACGGCGAGGGTGACGTCGGCGACGTGGTCAAGGGCCTTGCGGACCGGCGGCTGTCGGCGCATGACCTCTGCGCTGGCCGCGTCGTCGAGGAGCAGCGGCGAATAGAAGACGTGTCGGCCCCCACCGGCGATCCGACCAGCGCGGCGCACGACGTCGACGGAGCTGCTGTCCTCCTCGGGGGTGACCATGGCTCCGCTGAGTTGGACCACGGGGATCATGGGCAGGCTCTGGAGCACATCGACCATGCGGCTCACGGACCGACTCCAGGGCAGGCCGAGCACGTCGCGGTCGGTGACGATTTCGCTGAGCAGGGCTGCAGCAGCTGCCGATACGCCCGGGTCAGCCTGAGCGCCGGAGCCTGGAACCACGACGCAGTGCTGGAGGGCGAGGGCCTCCCGCAACTTGGCGGATCGGTCGGTGTCGATGCCGAGCGGCGAGACGATCTCGATCTTGACCATGCCGCTCTCGCGGGCAGCCTCGAGGAGCCTGGCCACCTTGAAGCGGCTGATGCCCAGCGATGTCGCGAGGTCGACCTTGGACTCGCCGTCGATGAGGTGCCGCCGCGCGACGGCAGCGGCGAGGACGGCCTCTGATGGACCGAGCTGCTCAACCACGAACCCTCCTCGACCTGTTGACAACGTGACCTGAACCGTACAGGCTCATGTGTGCAGCATACGCGCTCATCTGAGCGCAGGAACAGGATCCGGCCACAACGCACTGAAGCGGCAGAGGAGGGCGACGATGCCCGGGAGCACACGGCATACCCCCGCACGGGACAAACGACGCGGTCACCCAAGGCGCCGTCGGGGCGCGATCGCGACGGCTGCCCTGATGTCCGCCGCGCTCACCGGCTGCGCCGGCTGGGGCGGCGGCGGAGTGGGCGGCGGTGGCACCGACTCGATCGACGTCCTCATGGTTAACAACCCGCAGATGGTCGACCTCCAGAAGCTCACAGCCGAGCACTTCACCAAGGACACGGGCATCCGCGTCAACTTCACCGTCCTCCCCGAGAACGACGTCCGCGACAAGATCAGCCAGGAGTTCTCGAGCCAGGCCGGTCAGTACGACGTGGCATCCCTGTCCAACTTCGAGATCCCGATCTATGCCAAGGCCAAGTGGATCGCGCCGCTCGATGACTTCATTGCCAAGGACCCCGAGTTCGACCAGGACGACATCCTCGGTCCGATGACCCAGTCGCTGTCGAGCGAGGGCAAGGTCTATGGGGAGCCCTTCTATGGCGAGTCGTCGTTCCTCATGTATCGCAAGGACATCCTCGAGGCCAAGAACGTCACGATGCCGGCCAAGCCCACGTGGCAGGAGGTCGCTGACATCGCGGCCAAGGTTGATGGAGCGGAGCCCGGCATGAAGGGCATCTGCCTGCGCGGCCAGCCCGGCTGGGGCCAGATCTTCGCGCCGCTCACAACCGTCGTCAACACCTTCGGCGGCACGTGGTTCGAGGAGGACTGGACTCCCAAGGTCAACTCCCCGGAGTTCACCAAGGCCGTCCAGTTCTATGTCGACCTCGTGCGCGATCACGGTGAAAATGGCGCTCCTCAGGCTGGATTCACCGAATGCCTCAACAACCTCGTCCAGGGCAACGTTGCCATGTGGTACGACGCCACGTCCGCCGCCGGCACCCTCGAGTCCGACGACTCCCCCCACAAGGGCAAGTTCGGCTACGCGCCGGCGCCCGTCGTCGAGACCGACTCCTCCGGCTGGCTCTATGCCTGGTCGTGGAGCATCCAGCAGGCGAGCGAGAAGAAGGACAACGCCTGGAAGTTCATCTCGTGGGCCTCGGGCAAGGAGTACGAGCAGCTCGTCGGCGAAGAGATCGGCTGGACCAGTGTCCCCGCCGGCAAACGCGCCTCGACCTACGAGAACGCCGAATACCTCAAGGTCTCGTCCGCCTTCGCCGAGCCGACGAAGTCCGCGATCGAGGCGGCCGACCCGACGAATCCGGGAGTCCAGAAGCGACCCGCCATCGGCATCCAGTTCGTCGACATCCCCGAGTTCCCCGACCTCGGGACCCAGGTGAGTCAGGACGTGAGCTCGGCGATCGCCGGGAAGATGACCGTCAAGGAGGCGCTCGACCGCGGGCAGGACCTCGCCGAGGACGTCTCCGAGCGCTACCAGACCAGGAGCGGGAAATGAGTTCCGACGTCAAGACATCGGGTATGCCGGACGGTCCCGTCCCGTCGTCGGCTGCCGGTTCCGGTGACGATGCATCCGGGCGCAGCCCGAAGGAGAACGCCGAGCGCGCCACCAAGCTCGCCAAGGCCGGTGACTGGTCCCGGAGAGCTCCCCTGCTCCCCGCGCTGATCTTTGTCATCGTCCTCACCCAGCTGCCGTTCGTCGCGACGATCGTCGTGTCGTTCATGAACTGGAACGCCTACTACCCGGAGGAGCGCGGGTTCGCCGGGTTCGACAACTTTGCCCGCGTCTTCACCGACAGCAACACCCGCAGTGCGGTCATGGTGACGATCCTGCTCACGGTGCTCGTCGTCGGCATCAGCCTCGTGATGGGCATGGCCATCGCGCTGCTCCTCGACCGCAAGTTCCGCGGCCGAGGCATCGTCCGCACGTTGATGATCACGCCGTTCCTCATCGTGCCCGTCGCCGCGGCCCTGCTGTGGAAGCACGCGCTCTACAACCCCGAATATGGCCTGTTCAACGGGTTGCTCAAGGCAGTGTTCGGTGAGAACGCGCCCCAGCCCGACTGGATCAGCAACAACCCGCTCATCGCCATCGTCGCCGCCCTCGTGTGGCAGTGGACGCCGTTCATGATGCTCATCCTGCTGGCCGGGTTGCAGTCCCGCCCGCTCGACGTCGTCGAGGCTGCGCGCATCGACGGTGCCAGCGCCTGGCAGATCTTCCGGACGATGACCCTGCCGCACATGAGGCAATACATCGAGCTGAGCGGTCTGCTCGGCGCGATCTATGTCGTGCAGAACTTCGACCACGTCTTCACGATCACCTCCGGTGGCCTCGGGACGGCGAACCTGCCGTACTTCATCTACCAGACGTTCTACACCGCCCAGGACTACGGACGGGCCTCTGCCGCAGGCGTGGTCGTCGTCGTGGGCACCATCATCATCGCGACGGCAGCGTTGCGAACCGCGTTCAGCCTCTTCCAGGAGGACAACAAATGAGCACCACTGCTCGCACTTCACACCCCGAGCCCGAGGCCTACTTCAAGGACGGCGCCCGGGTGGCGCACCCGGATGCTCCGCGGCAGGAATTCAACCACCACAAGAGTCCGAAGTCGCACATCCTGCTCACCCTCGCAGCGTGGCTGTGCGGGCTGCTGTTCGCCCTGCCCGTCGTGTGGATGATCATCACGTCGTTCCACAAGGAGGAGGACGCGGCGACGAACCCGCCGAGCCTCTTCGCGCCGTTGAGCCTGGACGGCTACCGGTCGTTCTTCGACGCCGGGCCCTGGCCGCCGCTGCTCAACTCGCTCACGGCCAGCGTCGTGTCGACGATCCTCGTGCTGCTGCTCGCGTTCCCCGCGGCCTACGCCCTGTCGATCCGACCGGTGAAGAAGTGGACCGACGTCCTCTTCTTCTTCCTGTCGACCAAGATGCTGCCGATCGTCGCGGGCATCCTGCCGATCTATCTCTTCGCGCAGCAGTTCAACCTGCTCGACAACATCTGGCTGCTCATCATCCTGTACACCTCGATGAACCTGCCGATCGCCGTGTGGATGCTGCGCTCGTTCCTTGCCGAGGTCCCGGTCGAGATGCTCGAGGCTGCCCAGGTCGATGGCGCCTCGCTCACCGTGACGCTGCGCAAGGTCATCGCGCCCGTCGTCATGCCGGGCATCGCGGCGGCAGCACTCATCTGCTTCATCTTCAGCTGGAACGAGCTGCTTCTGGCCCGCGTCCTCACCGGGACTGTTGCCGGAACCGCTCCGGTGTTCTTGACTGGGTTCGTGACCAGTCAGGGCCTCTTCCTCGCGAAGGTGTGCGCGGCGTCGTTCGTCGTCTCGCTGCCGGTGCTCGCCGCCGGGTTCGCCGCGCAGGACAAGCTCGTCCAGGGCCTCTCGATGGGCGCCGTGAAGTGACGTTGAACAGTGTGAAACTCTCGTCGGCCTCCCTCGGTGAGCTGCCCGAGGAGGTGGGGCGGCCGACATACGACCGCTCCACGGTGACCCCGGGCATCGTCCACTTCGGGGTCGGCGGGTTCCACCGAGCGCACCAGGCGATGTATCTCGACGCACTCATGAACGAGGGCGAGGCTCTGGACTGGGGCATCATCGGTGTCGGGCTCATGCCCGGTGATGCGCGGATGCGGGACGCGATGTCCGCTCAGGACAACCTGTTCACGCTCGTCATCAAGCATCCGGATGGGCAGTTGGAGCCCCGGGTCATCGGCTCGATGGTGGGCTATCTCTTTGCACCCGACGACCCTTCGGCGGTGCTGAACCGACTCGTCGATCCAGCGACGCGGATCGTGTCGCTGACGGTCACCGAGGGCGGCTACCACGTCAACCAGGTGACAGGTGAGTTCGATGCGAACGATCCCGTCCTGCAGGCAGATCTGGCGCTCAAGGACAACGACGGGGGTATGCCGCAGAGCATGTTCGGTTTCGTCGTCGAGGCCGCGCGACGTCGCCGAGACACAGGCGGTGACCCGTTCACGGTCATGTCGTGCGACAACCTGCCCGGCAACGGCGACGTCGCGAAGAAGATGATCGTGGCGTTCGCGCGACTCAAGGATCCCGAGCTCGGCGCGTGGATGGAAGAGAATGTCGCGTTCCCCAACTGCATGGTCGACCGCATCACCCCCGTGACTTCGCCGGAGGACACCGCGGCACTGGCCTCGAGGTTCGGAGTAGAGGACGCCTGGCCAGTGGTGTCCGAGCCGTTCACGCAGTGGGTGCTCGAGGACCACTTCCCCTCTGGCAGACCACCGTTCGAGGACGTCGGGGTGCAGATCGTCGACGACGTCGTGCCCTACGAGTTGATGAAGCTGCGCCTGCTCAACGCGAGCCACCAGGCGCTCTGCTACCTCGGCTACCTGTCGGGCTATCGCTATGCGCACGAGGTGGCCCAGGATCCCCTGTTCGCGGAGTTCCTCCTCGGCTACATGACAGAGGAGGGGTCGCCGACCCTGCCTGAAGTGCCAGGCGTCGACCTCAATGCGTATCGACGACAGCTCATCGAGCGCTTCGCCAACCCTGAGGTGCGCGACACCCTGGCCCGGCTCTGCGCCGAGAGCTCGGACCGCATCCCCAAATGGCTCGTGCCCGTCATCCAACGCAACCTTGAGCTTGGCGGCGGCTTCGAGCGGTCGGCGCTCGTCGTCGCGTCCTGGGCGCGTTATGCCGAGGGTGTCGATGAGAAGGGTGAGCCCATCGAGGTCGTCGACCGACACCGTGACAAGGTCATGGCTGCGGCCCAGAAGTACGAAGAGGACGAGCTCGCCTTCTTGCGCGACCGGGACTTCTTCGGAAGTCTCGTCGACAACGAACCGTTCACCACGGCATACGTCGCGTTCCTGAAGTCCCTGCACGACAATGGTGCTCGCACCACTCTCGAGGATCTGGAGTCCAATCGATGACATCCGACCGGCTGCCCGACGCGATGAGGGTGGCCGTCCTGGCGCAGCCGGGATCGATCATCGTGGAGTCGCGGCCGGTGCCCGCGCCCGCCGCTGACGAGGTGCTCATCGAGGTGCGCTCGGTCGGTGTGTGCGGCTCCGACACCCACTACTACGACCACGGACGGATCGGGGATCACGTCGTCAGAGGGCCATTGGTGCTGGGGCACGAGAGCGCCGGGGTGATCGTCGCCGTCGGCTCGGACGTGGACCCGGCGCGCGTCGGTGAGCGGGTTGCGATCGAACCGGGTGTGCCATGCCGCTCGTGCGCCCAATGCCTCGACGGGCACTACAACCTGTGCCCCGACATGGTCTTCCACGCGACGCCTCCGATCGACGGGACGCTGGCGGAGTACGTCACGCACTTGGCATCGTTCGCCTTCACCCTGCCGGATTCGGTGTCGCTCGACGAGGGCGCGATGCTCGAGCCACTGTCCGTGGGGATCTGGGCCTGTCGGCGGGCGGGCGTCACCCCCGGCGTGCGGGTGCTCGTCACGGGCGCCGGTCCGGTCGGTCAACTGGCCGCGCAGGTGGCCGTCGCGTTCGGCGCATCCGAAGTCGTCGTGGCCGACGTCAACGCGCACCGCCTGGCGGTGGCCTCATCGCTCGGAGCGACGAGGGTCGTGGACGTCTCCTCGACCTCCCTGGCGGAGGCGTATGCCGGCCGCCCCGGTCCCGATGTCGTCCTCGAGTGCTCGGGTCACGAGGGTTCGACGCAGGCGGCCGTGCGGGTCGCGGCACCTGCGGGTCGAGTCGTGTTGATCGGCATGGGCGGCGACACGGTGGCACTGCCGTTGGGTGATGTGCAGAACCGCGAGTTGTGGGTGACGGGCGTCTTTCGCTACGCCAACACCTGGCCGACGGCGATCGACCTCGTCGCCTCGGGGCGGGTGAACCTGAAGCCACTGGCGACAGGACACTTCGACCTCGACGGGACCGAAGGCGCCCTCACCGCCGCCCGCACCGACCCCCAGGCCATCAAGTCGATCATCCATCCCGTAGGGAGCTGAACTCGCCGTCGGGCATACGGTCCGACTGCCGGTTCAGTCATGTGTCAGTGCGCTGTCGCCGTGCGGTGCTACCTTTGAGGTGCAGGCCGCAGCACTGCTGCCGCCCGCATGGCCTTCAGCCCCACGCTCGCGTGGGGCTGTTGTGCGTCACGGCCACTGCCCGGCTCGAAGAGTTGTCCGGAAGCAAGGATCTTCGTCCACATCCGGTCCATGATCCGTCGCGCTCGCGGATCGGTCTCTGTGACCGTCTCATGGCGGCGATAGGTGAAGGCCAAGATGTCAGCTGCCTGAAGCGTCCGCGACCGGTGGCTCGGAGCAAAGTGCACGGTGTCCAGAAGCAGGTCCAAGGTCGTGTGCATATAGACGCCAGGCGTGCCTTCAGTCTGATAGGTCGCAAATCGCTCCCGGTGCCGCTCGCGATCTCCCCGCTCGTCCGCGATGACGAGTGCGTAGGTGCCGTGTAGGTCAGCCAGTCGATTCACACGTTGAAGGATGTGCTGGAAACACACCTGCTCGGCAGGGAACTTCACCGGATAGTTGCTCCGCTCTTGACGCTCACGCAGACGACTCTGACTCACAGAACGCAGCAAGATGGTCGCGTCCGTGGCAAGAATTGCGTCCACGACCTTCTCGTGGATGCCCGCGCGAGCGCGGGGTCCGACGTCCCTCCAGTCATCTTTTCCGTGAAACAGCGGATGGCCATGGATCTCCGCGGTCGGAGCGACACCGAAGTCGACACTCGCCTGACGAACGATGGCGTTTGAGGCTTTCAGTGAGTTCTTTGGTGGTGCTTTCGCTGGCCACAACCGCAGCAAAACAGCGGAAGTCCCCGCGGTCCGATTCGTCCACGAAGGCGAGCAGCATTCACCTACCGTGTCAGCGGCCACCGACACCCTTGGTGAAACCCAAGAGTTCCGAAGTGGACATGTCCATGCTCGGCCTGAAACCTCCGCTCCTCAGCTCATCGCCGATGGCAGCGATCAGGTCGGTCGCGTAGAGGGGCACAGCCATTCCACTCTCATCTCTGCGGGCGAGGAACAACTCCTGCAACGAGTCCGAGTACTCCCATGCAGAAATCGTGACCACCTCCGCCAAGCGAGGCGTCTGTGTGACCGAGCCGCACGAGTAGTTCAGTTCCATGTCAGCAACCTGCCATGTCTGAGCCTCGCTTCGTCGCTGCACCAGGTACGTGCCGACGAGTCCGGCAACGAGACATGCCGTGGCCCAAGCAGGTCCTGCAGCTCGCCACAGGACGAACGCCACGAGCGCCGAGCCGACAACTACGACCAGTGCATTCACCAGAGGCCGGCGATCCATGTAGTGCACGCACGCAGTGTCACCCATACGCAGCACGATTGCCCACGAATCCCTCCAGATTGCGATCAGGAGGCGACACGAGGTCAAGGGCTTCATAGTCTGAGTCGATGACGGACTTGGCGCGCACCAGCAATCCACCACTCCCGCGACAGATGCCCGCCGTGCGGCTGCCGGGCAACAGCACGGTGGAGCACGTCACTGTGGATGTGCCGACACCCGGGCCGGGTCAGGTGCTCCTGCGGATGCGCGCGTCGTCCGTGTGCGGCAGCGATATTCGCGCGATCTATCGCGAGCACCTCGGCCACGGCGCCGAGGCCTACCAAGGCGTCATCGCCGGACACGAGCCCAGCGGCGACGTCGTCGAAGTCGGACCCGGCGTCACCACGTTGACAGTTGGCGACGGGGTCGCGGTCTATCACATCACCGGCTGTGGCGCCTGCGCCGAATGTCGCATCGGCTACCCCATCGGCTGCACCTCACCCACCCGTGCGGCCCACGGCTGGCAGCGCGATGGCGGCCATGCCGAGTTCTTGCTCGCCGAGGCCGTCTCGTGCCTGCGTCTGCCCGAAGGCGTGACCCACGTCGATGGTGCGCTGGTCTCGTGCGGTTTTGGCACGGCATACGAAGGCTTGTTGCGCGGTGGGATCAGCGGACGGGACCGGCTGCTCGTCACCGGACTCGGGCCGGTCGGGCTGGCCGCTGCGATGCTCGGCAAGCACCTCGGCGCGTCCACCGTCATCGGGCTCGAGCCCAACGCCGAACGCGCTGCCCTTGCCCGCGAGCTCGACCTCGTCGACATCGTCGTCACCGATCCTGACGAGCTAGCCGATGCCGTCGGTGATGCGACCGATGGACGGGGTTGCGAGGTGACCATGGACTGCAGCGGCAATGAGCACGCTCGGCTGGCAGCGCTGACGAACACCGCCAACCGCGGGCATTGCGTCATGGTGGGCGAGGGCGGACAGATGACCTTCCCCGTCTCGGATCTGCTGATCCACCACCAGATCACGATGCACGGATCGTGGGTGTCGTCTCTCGGCCACATGGCGGAGCTGCTCGACCTGCTCGCCCGCTGGGGTGAGCATCCCGAGCGGATCGTCACCCACCGCTTTGCGCTCGCCGATGCCGAGGACGCGTATGCCGTGGCCGCTGCCGGCGCCTCCGGCAAGGTCGTCATCACGACGGGCGACGCCTGAGACTCCCTGTCACGGCCTGCCGGGTCGACCGATATGGCCTGCGGCGAACTCGTCCGTGTCGGTGTAGGTGCGCGCGTTGCCCGCCAGGGTTGCCGACGTCCGGTGGACGGCTCGTGCCCCGGTGTCCAGGCTCCGCTCCGACTGGCCCAGCTGCTGGTTGAGGGCCGTTGTCAGAGTCGTCGCCGCGGGGACCTCGCCGAAGTTGCCCGCCGAGACGGTGATGCCGCCGACGAGGTTGGCAGCGCCCGTGAGGGGTCTCGCGGCAGTGTCCAGATCCGAGGCCGCGCCACGCAATGTCTCCGGTGAGACATCGACCTCCTCGCTGAGCCCCAGGTCGGCCAAAGAGGTCTGGGTCATGAAGGGGTTGGCCCAGAGCTCATCGTCGCCGGAGCCGTCCGGGCCGTACTCGTCAGCCGCCGACTCGTAGGTCGTGATGATCTGGCCGTCGAGCTCGATGATGCCCTCGGACATGTTGGGCAGCTCGTAGGGTTCGCCGCGATCGCCGTTGCCCGACTCGTCGTCCTGACGGTCCTGAGTGATCAGCCGGCCGGGCTCGGTGCGGCCCAGAGAGGTGCTGAAGACGTACTCCCCGTCCCGGACGACGACGCCCTGCGCCTGCGGTGGCGTGTGCACATAGCCGCTGCCACCACCAAAACTGGTGTCCTGCGTCCACCCACCGTGACCATCCGGAAGGTAGCGGTACAGCCTGCCGTCGTCGTTCTGGCCGTCGTAGGCGTTGCCCCCACCCCCGATGTCCTCACTGTGGGTGCCGACGTAGAGCGCGCCATCATTGAGAGTGCCGTAGGCGCCGGCACCGTTGGGGAGCTGCGTCGGTGGCCCGATCGGGCCAACGGGTGTGCTGCCGCCATTCATCAGATCCGAGTTGCGGTAGGTGAAGACGTGCGAGGGTTCCCCGCTCGAGGTCACGTAGGTGTACTCGCCGTCGGATGCCACCCCACCGGCGTGGTCGGGAGTCGTGATGTTGCCGTACCCACCCAGCTCGACGTCCACCATCTCCTGACCCGTGGTCGGGTCGACCATCGAGAGCGTCGAGTTCTGGCCCTCGTCCTTGGAGTAGTTGGTCTGGATGATCCACCCCGTGTCCGGGTCGAGACCGAGCCCCTGTGGGATGAGGCCGCGGTCGTCTCCGGTGATCCCCAGGTTCGGGATGAGCGGTCCGAAGCCACCACCATTCTCCCTCAACCACTCGGCAGTCTGGGTCATGCCGGATTGCAACCACTTCAGGGTGTCTGCGTCGAGAGAGCTCGGGTCGATGGTTTCGCCCGACGCGAACGAGGCAACGGTCCCCAACCTCGTGTTGTATTGCGCGGACACACTCAGCAGCTGGCCGTGGACCATCAGGGCAAGAAGGCCCTTGAACACGGGGTTGAGCCCGGCAGGCCGGTTGCGCCAGTAGCCGATGACAGTGTCCGCGTTGCCCGCCATCGCGTCGTACTCGTTGGCGCCGGTGTTCAGGGCGGTCTGGATCCGCCCGAGGACGAAGTAGTTGACCTCGATCCCCTGGCTGACGCCGGCCGTTCGGACGCGGTAGCCGGCGGAGGCCGCGCTGGTCCATTGCGGGCGATCTGCGGCCTCGTCGACGCGGCTGGACGCCTCATTGACCTTCTTCATCGCGTCACCGACGACGTCAGCCTCGGCGCGCACCGTTGCGGAGTTGCCCGAGACGAGCTTGCGATGGAGATCTTCCGGATCGAGCACCAGCACTCCCTCCCCTCATGACGGTCACACGTCCGCGACACACCTTCTCGGAATCCAAGCACGGATTCGCTCACTCGTCAGTGGGGAGCACTCCCCTCCGGCGATGCCACCGACCGGGAACCGCCGTTCCTGGCTCATTCGTGCGAGATCGCCTGGGTTCAGGGAGGATGTCGTCATGCCTTCGACCTCCGATCTGCAGCTCGTGGCCGGGGTCGACAGCTCGACCCAGTCGTGCAAGGTGCTCGTGTGCAATGCCGAGACCGGTGAGATCGTCCGGCAGGGTCGCGCGTCACACCCGGACGGCACCGAGATCCATCCGAGCGAGTGGTGGAAGGCCTATGAGTCGGCCACTGCTGACGGGCTGCTCGACGGTGTGTCCGCGATCGCCGTGGGTGGGCAGCAGCACGGCATGGTCACGTTGGATGAAGCCCACGAAGTCGTCCGACCGGCCCTGCTCTGGAACGACACGAGGTCGGCGCAGGATGCGAGCGACCTCATCGACGACTTCGGTGGCGCGCAGCGGTGGGCGACGCAGGTGGGCGTCGTGCCGGTCGCCTCCTTCACGGTGACGAAGCTGCGTTGGCTGCGTCGCTCCGAGCCCGAGTCGCTTGACCGCACTCGCGCCTGCGTCCTCCCCCATGACTGGCTGACCGGTCAGATCCTCAAGCAGGGCGGCGGTTTTGAGTCGTGGACGACCGACCGTGGCGACGCGTCGGGCACCGGCTACTGGTCCGCGGGATCGGGCGACTACCTGCCGGAGGTGCTCGACCTGGCCATCGGGAGGCAGATCGAGCTGCCGCGCGTTCTCGGGCCGACCGAGGCAGCAGGGCGCACCGACTCCGGCCTGGTGGTTGCCCCCGGCACGGGCGACAACATGGGCGCCGCACTCGGGCTCGGGCTGCGCCCCGGTGACGCCGTCATCTCGCTGGGGACGAGCGGCACGGCCTTCGCCCGCCACGACGCGGCCATCGCCGATGCCAGTGGCGCCGTGGCATCCTTCGCCGACGCGACCGGTGGTTTCCTGCCGCTGCTGGCGACCCTCAACGCGGCGAGGGTGCTCACCGCTGGTGCCTCGATGCTCGGTGTCGACCTGGCCGAGCTAGACCGGCTCGCTCTCGCGGGCGAGGCCGGCGCCCATGGACTCACGCTGCTTCCCTATCTCGACGGCGAGCGCACCCCGAACCTGCCGACCGCCACGGGCACCCTGTCCGGAATGACCCGCACCAACGCCACCCCCGAGAACCTCGCTCGAGCCGTCGTCGAGGGCATGCTCACCAACCTCGCCGAGGCGCTGGATGCGTTGCGTGGACAGGGAGTTCGCGTCGAGCGCGTGTTGCTCATCGGGGGTGCCTCGGCATCGGCCTCCGTGCGCTCCATCGTGGCCGACCTCTTCGGAGCCGAGGTCCACGTGCCGGTGTCCGGTGAGTACGTCGCCCTCGGTGCCGCCCGCCAGGCTGCCGCCACGCTCCTCGGCACGGACCTGCCAGACTGGGAGGTCCAGACCGACGCCGTCCTCGAGCCGGACGCCAAGGCAACCGAACGGATCGCCGAGCTCCGCGGGAGGTACGCCGACCTGCGTACCCAGCTGCACGGCTCCTCGGAATGAAGCGATGCCAGCGGGCTCAGACTCAGCCGTAGTGGTAGCGGCAGGCTGCGATCCGGATCTCGTCATCGACGAGCTTGTAGACGAGCCGATGCTCGTCAGTGGCCCGCCGGGACCAGTAGTCCGCGAAGTCGTGCTTCAGCGCCTCCGGCTTGCCGATCCCGTCATTGCCATTGCGGGCAATGTCCTTGATGAGTGTGTTGATCCGCTTGAGCACCTTGCGGTCCTGCGCCTGCCACCAGAGGTAGTCCTCCCAGGCGTTTTCGTCCCAGACGAGGAGCACGTCAGTCGGCCTCGTGAAGGTCGCGTTTCACGCCCTTGCCGCCCTCGAGACGCTCCATGGCGTCCAGAAGTCGGCGGGCGTTGGCAGGCGAACGCATGAGGTAGGCCGTTTCGCGAAGCGACTCGTAGTCCTCCAACGACACGATCACGACTGGCTCGTGACCGGCTCGGGTGATGACGACCTCTTCACGGTCGTTGGTCACACTGTCGAGCACCTCTGCATATCGAGCGCGTGACTCGGTGTACGTCATGGTCTTCATCACTACCTCCTGTACAGATAACTGTACAGGAAACGCCGATGTTCCCCCGAGCGTGCTCCCACGACCTCGTCCCACGTCACTGGGGTGGGCACCTACTCTGGGCGGGTGAGTGCAACCCTCGTGGCGAAGGACCTGTCCGGAGGGCACGCCCACCGCACCCTCTTCGAGCACCTCGACCTGACCGTCGCGCCCGGCGATGTCGTGGGGGTCGTCGGTGCCAACGGCGCGGGCAAGACCACGCTGCTGCGCCTCCTCGCTGGCGAGTCAGCACCACTCGCCGGCTCCGTCACCACCGCCCCGGGCGACGCGTTCGTCGGGTGGCTGCCGCAGGAGCACGAACGCATCCCGGGCGAGACAGTGTCCGACTACATCGCCCGCCGCACTGGGGCCACGGCCGCGACCGACGCGATGGAAGCAACGGCAGCCGCACTCGGAGGGGACGACGCCACCGCCGACGAGACCTATGCCCTCGCCCTCGACCACTGGCTCGCCAGTGGCGCCCCCGACCTCGAGGACCGCCTCCCCGCGATGCTCGGCGAGCTCGGACTCGACGTCGGCGCCGATGCCCTCATGACCTCGCTCTCGGGTGGGCAGGCTGCGCGCGCAGCCTTGGCTTCCCTGCTTCTCAGCCGCTTCGACATCGTGCTGCTCGACGAACCGACCAACGACCTCGACCTCGCCGGGCTCGACCGCCTCGAGGCTTTTGTCACCGGTCTGAGGGGTGGTGTCGTCCTCGTCTCGCACGACCGCGAGTTCCTGGCGCGCTGTGTGACGCGCATCGTCGAGCTCGATCTGGCGCAGAACTCCGTGGCCGTCCACGACGGCGGCTACGAGTCCTTCCTCGCCGAGCGTGAGATCGCTCGTCGGCACGCCCGCGAGGCCTATGAGGACTTCGCCGGGACCAAGGCCGACCTCGAGTCGCGGGCACGCACCCAGCGCGAGTGGAGCAGCAAGGGCGTCCGCAACGCCATGAAGAAGAGCCCCGACAACGACAAGATCCGTCGAGCAGCCAGCATCGACTCCGCCGAGAAGCAGGCCCGCAAGGTGCGCCAGATGGAGTCGCGGATCGCGCGGCTCGACGAGGTGGAGGAGCCGCGCAAGGAGTGGGTCCTGCAGTTCTCGATCGGGTATGCCCCACGGTCGAGCTCGGTCGTTGCCACCCTCAATGAAGCGGCGGTGCGCCGCGGCGACTTCGTCCTCGGCCCCGTCTCGCTCCAGGTCGACGCAGGCTCACGCATCGGCATCACGGGACCCAACGGCGCCGGCAAGACGACCCTGCTCAGCCTCATCCTTGGCCGCCTGACACCCGACACCGGCAGCTCCAGCCTCGGCGCGAGCGTTGCCGTCGGTGAGATCGACCAGGCTCGCACCGGGCTGCGGGATGACCTGTCACTCGCCGACGCGTTCG
Source organism: Knoellia sp. S7-12 (assembly GCF_040518285.1). GTDB lineage: Bacteria > Actinomycetota > Actinomycetes > Actinomycetales > Dermatophilaceae > Knoellia. The sequence continues at coordinate 3,847,463 of NZ_CP155449.1, forward strand.
GTGAAGCGGTGCCCGACCTGGTCCCTGCGGAGCGCCGCACCCTCCTGGCCAAGTTCGGACTGCGCGCCGACCAGGTGACGAGCCTCGTCTCGCGGCTCTCACCCGGTGAGCGCACGCGCGCAGCCATGGCTCTGCTCCAGGCCCGTGGCGTCAACCTCCTCGTCCTCGACGAGCCGACCAACCATCTCGACCTGCCCGCCATCGAGCAGCTCGAAGAGGCCCTTGACTCCTACGACGGCGCCCTGCTGCTCGTCTCGCACGACCGCCGACTCCTCGAGAACGTCAATCTCGACCAGCGCTGGGACGTCGACGCCGGACAGGTCACCCGCCTCTGACACCCTCGGGCACGATGAGGCCGGCCAGTGCCAGACGTCGCCTCAGCTCGTGGTCGAGCGCAGCCGGCTCGTGCATGCCGTCCAGCACCTTCGTGATCGCGTCCAGTTCGTTGGCCGGGACCGGGAAGCGACCCACCCGACTGACGAGAACGGCGCCCCCATCATTGTCCTCCCAATGGTGCGAGAGGCCACGGCGCAGCCGCCACACCGTCACCTCGTCCTCCGCACCTGCTGCCTGAGCGAGGACCGCGAGCGGTTCAGCGCGCCGGGCACCGCGAACGCTTGGCCGAAGGGCGTCGACGACTTCATCCACACTGATGTCCTGGAGCGCCTTGGCGACGAGCGACCGGACGACTTCTGCCTCGTCGCCGAAGGACACCACGGGGGACTGGCCCGCACTCGCGGTCAGTGGCAGCGTTCGTCGCGCATCGACGTCGTCCATGAGTCGCGACCCCACCCGCGCCAGCAAGGCATCAACGAGGTGCCGGCGAGTCCACGTGTGGACCCCGATCGTGAGGTGGATGCTCGTCCCGCCAAGAGCCGTTGCCGAATGCAGATAGCCGCGCGGGAGATAGAGGCAGTCGCCCGGCTGCAGCGTCTCCTCGATGAGCGGTTCGGCCGCGGCCGCCTGCTCAACGCTGGCTCGGTGCTGTTCCCACGGCTGGTCGCGCAGCGGCGCCTCGAGGACCGGCGGACGGATGCGCCACTGCTTCTCACCGGCGATCTGCAGGACAAAGACGTCGTGGACGTCGTAGTGATCGGCGAACCCTTGGTTCTGCGGCGGCGTGACATAGGCGTTCACTTGGACGGGGTGGCCGAGGTCGTCAGCGAGGTCTGCTGAGAAGGACTGGATCGGTGACCACGTGCGGTGCAGCGCCTGAAGCACCAACGTTGCGCCAGAAGCGAACTCGCGCAGAACCAAGTCATCGCTCAACTGGTCACGGATGCCGGCTCCCACCCCTCCTCCCAGGGTGAACTGGCGATTGGGAAGCGTCGTTCCCTCCTTGGCCATGCGCGCGAACGGCGTCCGCAGGCCTCGACTCGCCACGAGCTCGTCGACGGCGTCGGGGCTGAAGAGGTCGGCGAAGTCTCGGGGCAGATCTGCCGCGCGGGTGAGGTGCGGGGCGCGTGACCAGACCTCGGATGCGAACTCCGCGGCCGGCATACCAACAAGGCGCGCCAGCGCAGGAGAACCCGCGGCCGAGACGGAAGTCTCGGACCGCGGGTTCTCAGGCGCGTCGGTCACTGGGAGCCGTCGGCCCCACCGTCAGCGCCGCCATCGTGCTCACCGGGGACGGCCGGCTGGTCCGCGCCACTGTCGGCCGGGCCCTCAGCCTCGTCGGCTCCGCCATCGGCGCCACCATCGTGCTCATCGGGAGCGCCGGTCTCGCCTGCGCCACTGTCGGCCGGACCCTCGGTCTCGACACCCGAGGTGCCCTGGGGTGCCTGACCGAGGTCGGAGAGGTTCTCGTCGGGGTTCATGCCACTGGTCGGGTTCTGCGTCATCGCGTACCTCCATGTGTGGACCGACCCTGATCGGTGTCGGGTCCTGTCTGTCTACCCGCTCGCGCGCGGGTGCCGCTACACACCAAAGGGTGAATTCGCGGGTCAGGCAGATGAGCCCGGCTCGAGTCGGGCACCCGGCGCCACGACGACGCCACGCCCGATGCGGCTGTCGCGTCCGACGAGGACGAGCCGGTCGTCGCCGATCCGCGTGCCGGGAGGAGTCTCACCGACACGAGCACCTCGTGCGATCGTGCTGGCGGAGTCGACCACCGCGCCGCGCACCTCCGCGCCCGCCTCGATGCTCGTCTGGGCAAACACGACAGAATCTTCAACAACGGCACCCTTGGCCACCCGCACTCCCGGGCCGAGAACACTGCGGACCACGGTGCCCGCGATGTCGGCCCCGGCGCTGATGATCGAGGCGTCCACCTGGGCGTCGCGACGGATCACCGCAGACGGGAGCTCGGGCCAGCGCGTGAGGATGGGCCACGCGGGGTCGTCGAACACGTCGACCCGCCCGGCAAGCAGATCGCGGTGTGCCGCAACGTATTCGCTCGGCGTCCCGAGGTCACGCCAGTAGCCAGGCAGCGTGAACGCATGCACGGCGCCACCATCGACGAGCCTTGGGATCAGGTGCTCACCGAAGTCACCCACCCCTGAGTCCTCACCGTCCGCTGCATCGACCCGCTCCGCCCTCAGATCCTCGAGGGCATCGGACAGGCGGGAGGGGTCGTAGGCGAAGATCTCGGCGGCGACCGTCGTCGTCGCAGGACTCTCGGGCTTGTAGTCGAAGGCCTTCACCAGACCGTCGCGACCCACCTCGACGACCCCCTTGTCCGCCGCCTGGGACTGCGTGACCTCGGTCGTGACGATCGTGCACGACGAGCCGCGGTCGAGGTGCTGGTCGACGACGTCACGCAGGTCGAGAGAGCAGACCGAGTCGGCGCTGAGGACGAGGACGACGTCGGCTCCGAACGCGCGGATCGCGTCGAGGTTGCGATAGAGGTCGTCACCGTTGCCCTCGCTGAAGCCGTCCTGCGAGGCCGACCCACTCCCCTCCTGCGGCGGTAGCCACTGCAGCCCACCGCGCGTGCGGTCCAAGTCCCACGGGCGCCCGTTCGCGACGTGCTTGTGCAGGCTGGTGGCGAGGTACTGCACCGACAGCCACACATCACTGATCCCGCTGTTGGCCAGCGACGACAGGGCAAAGTCGACGAGTTGGTACTGACCGGCATACGGCAGGGCGGGTTTGGCCCGCTCGCGGGTCAGGACGTCCATGCGTGAGCCCTTGCCGCCCGCCTGGATGATCGCCAGCACCTTCGGTCGTCTCGCCATGCACCCACTGTGCCCCACGATGGGTCGCTGCTCCTCATCACCTAGATTCGAGGGATGAGTACTGCGCGTGAGTTCGACCTCGTCCTTGTGGGCGCCACCGGTTTTGTCGGGCGCCTGACCGCCGCCCACCTTGCGGAGCACGCGCCAGCATCGGTGCGGATCGCCTTGGCTGGCAGGTCGGAATCCCGTCTGTCCGACGTGCGGGCGTCGCTGCCTCCGGCGGCCGCCGACTGGCCGCTCGTCGTCGTCGACACGACCGACTCGGCCGCCGTCGTGGACTTGGCCGGCCGCACCCGTGTCGTGGTCACCACCGTGGGTCCCTACGCAAAATTGGGTATGCCGCTCGCTTCCGCGTGCGCTGCCGCCGGAACCCACTACGCCGACCTCACCGGCGAGGTCCTCTTTGTCCGGGACAGCATCGACGCGAACCACGCCGAGGCAGAGCGGACCGGCGCCCGGATCGTCCACTCGTGCGGCTTCGACTCGATCCCGTCCGACCTTGGTGTCTGGAAGCTCGCGCAGCGCGTGGCTGCTGACGGCGAAGGCACTCTCGGCGAGACCGTCCTGCACGTCCGGACCCTTCGCGGCGGCATCAGCGGAGGCACGATCGACTCGATGCGCCAGCAGGCCATCGAGTCCAGCGGCGACAAGTCGCGCCGCCGCGCCGTGACCGATCCCTACGGGTTGAGCCCCGAGCGTGATGCCGAGCCACCGTCGCGCAACCGCCCGACCGATGACTTCGGGCTGCTGGGCAAGCTGCAGGCGGTGGCCGGCACCCGCTACGACCAGGTGACGAAGCGGTGGGTCGCACCATTCTTCATGGCGTCGTTCAACACCCGCATCGTGCGTCGCAGCAACGCTTTGACGAACTGGTCCTACGGTCGCGAGTTCCGCTACGACGAGGTCATGGACACCGGACGCGGACCTCTGGGTGCCGTCAAGGCGGGTCTGACCTCGGCCGTGCTCGGCGGACTCTTCGCCGGCATGTCCACCGCGCCGACTCGTTCGGTCCTCGACCGGGTGCTGCCCAAGCCCGGCGAGGGCCCTTCCCACGAGACCATGGCCAACGGGAAGTTCGTCATGGATGTCGAGACGACCACGACGACGGGTGCGCGCTACCGCTCACGGGTGGCGGCGGCATACGACCCGGGTTATTCAGGGACGGCGATCATGCTGGGACAGGCAGGCCTGGCTCTGGCCCTCGACGAATTGCCCTCTCGCGCGGGAGTGCTCACGCCCTCGGTGGCGCTGGGCGATGCCCTGGTGACGCGTCTGGAGGGCTTCGACTTCGAGTTCACGACCAGCCGATCGTGAGTCTGACCACCACCCTGAGGCATCGAGCTGACCTCCTCGCCTACATCCCCCTGGCCGTCGTCACGACGGCGGCCTCCGTCACCGGGCGCGAGCGCACCCACCTGATGAGCAAGATGCTGCTCGCCCCGACGTTGGCCGGAGGCGTCATCGCGACTCGGGGCGAGCGTTCAACGTCCCGCACGGCGACCCTCACCACGGCCCTCGTCGGATCCGGGATCGGCGACTGGTTCATGAACCGCTCCGGTGTCGCGCCCCCGGAGAGCCAGGCGCGGCGCCAGCTCGTGCGGCTCGGAGCGGGGGCGTTCGCCATCCAACAAGCCGGCCTCCTCCGACTCCTCGTGGGCGACGGTGTCCGTCCACGCGTCCGCCCGGCTGCAGCGGTCGGAGGCGTCCTGGCTGGACTCGGAGCGCTCGAGCTCAGAGCGACGGGCGAGCCGGACCCTGTCCTCACCGGCTATGGCCTGCTGCTCGGGTCGATGTCGGCCGTCTCCCTGAGCGATGGTGGCAGTCCGCGACGGCGTCGGTCCGTGGCTCTGGGCGGAGGGCTCTTTCTCGTGTCCGACGCCGCGATCATCGTCGGCGAGCACGTGGCAAAAACCCCGCGACAGCGCGCAGTGGTCTCCGGCATCGTGTTGTCGACCTACACCGCAGCCCTCGCCCTCCTGGTTCACGGGTTGCGCGACGAGCCACGCACTGTGAAACCTGGAGTCGCATGAGCATCCGCGAGATCACCGAGCCCGAGTGGGTCGAGTTCTTCCCGACCTTCACCGAGGTCGTCGACTCCGGCGAGACCTATGCGTTCCCCGCCGGGCTGTCGATCGACGATGCCCGTGGGTGGTGGCTGGAGTCCCCGCCCGGCGTGACCGTCGTCGCCATCGATGAGGAGACCGGCGCGGTTCTCGGATCGGCCAAGACCGGTCCCAACCGCCCGGGCCGTGGGTCACACGTCGCCACGGCGTCGTTCATGGTGGCCTCGGCGGCGCGCGGTCGCGGAGTCGGGCGAGCTCTCGGCGAGTGGGTGCTGGCCTGGGCGCGCGAGCAGGGCTACGCCGCAATGCAGTTCAACGCTGTCGTTGAGACCAACGTCGCGGCCGTCACGCTGTGGCAGAAGCTGGGGTTCTCGATCATCGGGACCGTTCCCGAGGCGTTCGACAGCCGAGAGCACGGACGTGTGGGCCTGCACGTCATGCACCGATACCTCTGAGACCAGTACCCATCCGTCGCGCGCCTTGACTTCGAGTGCACTCGAAGGCTGAAGATGGACGGGTGACCACCATTGCCCCGCCCACTGGGCTGACCATCGCCGAGGCCGCAGAGCAGACCGGCCTCACGACCCACACGTTGCGCTACTACGAGCGCGACGGGTTGATGCTGCGCGATGTGCCGCGCTCCAGCTCGGGGCATCGGGTCTATGCCGAGGCCGATCTGCGCTGGGTGACGATGCTGACGCGGCTGCGCGCCACGGGCATGCCCATCCGCGAGGTGAAGCACTACGCCGAGTTGTGCCAGAGCGGATCTGGCAACGAGGTCGAGCGGCTCGCGGTCCTGCAGGCACACCGGACGCGTGTCCTCGCCCAGCTGGCCGAGGTCACCGAGCACCTGGGCGCGATCGACAACAAGATCGGCCTCTATCTGTCCAAGGTGGATCTCCCGGACGAGTAGTCGTAAAGCCGACTTCGCAGGCGCTTGACTTCGAGCGCACTCGAAGACGTTGACTCGCTGTCATGACCACCAACGACGCAACCACGATCCCCACCCGGACCCTCGGGACCAACACGTCCGCCCTCTCCGTCTCCGCTCTCGGACTGGGCTGTATGGGTATGTCCGAGTTCTATGGCACCGGCGACGAAGCCACCGGCATCGCGACCATCCGACGCGCTCTCGACCTCGGGGTGACCTTCCTCGACACCGCCGACATGTACGGCCCCTTCACCAACGAGCGCCTTGTCGGCAAGGCCATCGCCGGGCGCCGCGACGAGGTCGTCCTCGCCACGAAGTTCGGCAACGAGCGCGCCGAGGACGGGACTCGCCTCGGCGTCAACGGCCGACCCGACTATGTGCACCGCGCCGCCGACGCCTCGCTCCAGCGTCTTGGCGTCGACCACCTCGACCTCTACTACCAGCACCGCGTCGACCAGAGCGTCCCGATCGAGGAGACCGTCGGCGCCATGGCAGAACTCGTCGCTGCGGGCAAGGTCCGCCACCTCGGGCTCTCGGAGGCCTCGCCCGACACGATCCGCCGGGCCCACGCGGTCCACCCGATCACGGCGCTCCAGACGGAGTACTCGCTCTTCACCCGCGACATCGAGGACGAGATCCTGCCGACCATCCGCGAGCTCGGCATCGGTCTGGTGCCCTACTCACCGCTGGGCCGGGGAATCCTCACGGGCGCGATCACAGCCGAAGCGGACCTTGACGCGAGCGACTCGCGACGCACGGCATACTTCCCGCGGTTCCAGGGCGACGCCCTGGACGCGAACCTCGCGCTCGTCGCCAAGGTGCGCGAGATCGCCGAAGGCAAGGGTGCGACGGCTGGCCAGCTGGCCCTCGCCTGGGTGCTGGCCCAGGGCACGGACATCGCCCCCATTCCCGGCACCAAGCGCATCACCTACCTCGAAGAGAACATCGGTGCCGCCGCGATCACGCTCAGCGACGCCGACCTCGAGGCGCTCGCGACGGCAGTGCCTCGCGACGCTGTGGTGGGCGCTCGCTATGGAGACATGTCGAGCATCGACGCCTAGGACAGCGGGTTCGGGCCAGCAGGCCTGGGCGTCGGCGGCGGGTGGCAGCATGCCTGCATGCCTTCCCCGTCCGACGACTTCGGCCAGCCCGGTGTGCAGCGCGCCTACGACACGGTGGCCAAGACCTACGCGACCCACATCCCGGACACCAGCGCCGAGTCGCCCCTCGAGCTCGCAATGGTCGATGCGTTCATCGCGGCGGTGAAGGCTGACGGCGACGACGGGCGGGTGCTTGATGCTGGGTGCGGTGCCGGTCGGATGAGTCGCTACCTCGCCGACCGCGGCTGCGCCGTCCAGGGCATGGACCTCTCCCCCGGCATGGTCGAGATGGCGCATCGTGACCACCCCGACCTCTCGTTCGCTGTCGGATCGCTGACCGACCTGCCGTTCCCGGACGGCGCGTTCGCTGGCGTGTTGCTCTGGTACTCCGCAATCCACACTCCGCCGCAGGGCCAGCCGCAGATCTTCGCCGAGGCAGCTCGCGTCCTACGCCCTGCGGGTCAGCTGTTGATTGGTCTGCAGGCTGGCGCAGGCACCCGGGACGTCTCCGCGTCCTACGCGCGGTTCGGTCACATGGTCGAACTGGAGCGGCACCTCTACACCGCCGACGAGGTCGCCGCCTTCGCCACGGCCGCCGGACTCAGCGAGACCGCCCGCCTGGTCCGCCGCCCACGGGGCACGGAGCGCGACGACCAGGCAGCCCTGCTCTTCGTCAGGTGAGTTTGCGGACAACCCCGAGCGGCAGGTGTCGCATCGCGGTGCCGAGCGGCTTCCACGGCCAGGCCGGGACGCGCGCTGAGTCCACACCCTTCTCGATCGCCTCGACGATGCCGCGCACACCGGTCTCGGTGTCCACCATGAACTTCGTCTTCTGCTCGACCTTCTCGTTCATCTCCGAGCGGATGTATCCCGGATAGATCGTCGACACCGTGATGTCGAGGTCGGGCTTGCCGAGCATCTCGTTGCGGATGCCTTCGGCGACGTGCGCGATCCCGGCCTTCGTCGCGGCATACGTCGTGACGGTCTTGGGCATCCCCCGCATGGCTGACATGGAGGAGATGACGACCAGGTGGCCGCGCTTCTTGGCCCGGAAGATCTCCATCGCCGCCTCGCACTGAGCGAGCGCCCCGACGAAGTTCGTCATCGCCGTCGCCTTGTTGGCCTCCCACCCCCCGACACCGATGGGTGCACCCTTGCCGAGACCGGCGTTGACGACGACCCGGTCGACGCCGCCCAGCTCCTCCTCGAACTCACGGAAGACCCGGAAGACCGCGTCATCGTCGGTGACGTCGAGGGCCTTGACCGCGACCGTGCGATCCGGGTGGGCGGCCGTGATCTCGACAGCGAGTTCGTCGAGCCGCTCGGTGCGGCGAGCGCACAGGGCCAGGTCATGGCCTTTCGCCGCGAGCTGTCGGGCGAGCTCTGCGCCGATGCCGGAGCTGGCGCCGGTGATGAGGGTGGTGGTCATGAGCAGTGTTCTCCTCAGCGGGTGGTGAGCATCTCGGGGATACGTTCGAGGTGGGCGGTGTCATTGAAGGTGCGCAGGACCGGGCCAGTCGAGCCGACGCTCAACGTGGTGAGTGAGGTGTTGGCGATGACGCGCTGCAGCTGGGTCCACACGGGCGCGCCCCCACCGATCAGCGAGGCCGCCACCCACGAGATCGCGCCTGCGGAGCTGACGACGACCGCCGTCTCACCCTGCCCCAGGTCATCGACCACGGACGCGAGTCCGCCAAGCACCCGGTCACCGAAGGCCGTGAAGGGTTCGGTGTAGTCCGCAGCATGCTCGCCAGCCACCCAGCGTTCGGTCGCCACGGCATACATCTCGTCGAAGGCCCTGCGGGGCCTCATTGTTCTGGCCAGGTCGGCCTTCATGACGGTCATCGACCGATAGGCCGGTTTGTATGCCGTGAGAATCGCACCGTGGGCGTACTCGTCCCACGCGTCGTCCACGGCGACCTCGGTCTCCCAGCCTGCCTCGGCGACAAGGTCTGCTGCCGTGTCGCGCTGCCGCCGCATGGACCCGCTGACGACGCGACTCGGGTGCAGGTCGCGCCCGGTGAGCTCGCGCCCCACGACCTTGGCCTGCTCGTGGCCGAGGTCCGAGAGCTTGTCGTAGTCCTTCTTGCCCCACGATGCCTGACCGTGGCGGACGAGGACGATGCGGCTCATCGGCTGCCGGCGCGGCGATGCTGGCGGAGGAGCACACGACAACGCAGATCGAGATAGAGCACGAACCAGCGCATCCGCTTGGCCTGCGGGTTCGTCGTCTCACCGCGATAGGTGCGGAGGTAGATCTGCTGAGCGATGACGGCGAGGCGAAACAGCCCGAAGACCTCATAGAACGTCCACCGCTCACCGTCCATGGGAATTCCCATGCGGTCGCAGTAGTAGCGCACCGCGTCGATCCGGGTGAGCATCCCCGGCGTGTGGGTCGGTTGCAGGCGCAAGGCCTTGGCCACGGGGTCATCGCTTGCCTGCACCCAGTAGGCCATGGCTCCGCCGAGGTCCATGAGCGGGTCGCCGACCGTCGCCATCTCCCAGTCGAGGACGCCGACGATGCGCGTCGGGTCGTCCTCGGCGAGCACAAGGTTGTCGAAGCGGAAGTCGTTGTGGATGAGCACCTGGCCGACATCCTCAGGCCGGTTGTCCTCGAGCCATTTCATGACGGGCTCGAACGACCCGACGTTGGGGGTGCGCGCTTTGCGGTAGCGCGCCGACCAACCCGTGACCTGACGCTCGACGTAGCCTGCGCCCTTGCCCAGGTCGCCCAGTCCAGCAGCCGCAACGTCCACCCGGTGCAGGTCGACCAACGTGTCGAGAGCGTTGCGGCACAGGAGGTTGACGCCATCACGCGACAGTCCGAGCGATGCCGGGACGTCTCGTCGCAGGATCGTTCCGACGAGCCGCTCCATCACATAGAACTCCGAGCCGATGACTGACTCGTCGCCGCAGTAGGCCACGATCTTCGGCACCTGGTCATATACGTGACCCAGCGACTGCTGGATGTCACTCTCGCGGCGCATGTCGTGGGCGCCCCTGGCCTTGGTCCCACCTGGTGGGCGCCGCAGGATGAGGTCGCGCGACGGATAGCGGAGCAGGTAGGTGAGGTTGGAGGCGCCACCCTTGAACTGCCGCACCTCGGGCGTCGCGTCGAGCCCGGGCTCACCGCGGGTCTGCTCCCTCAACCAGACCGCCAGAGCCTCGATGTCAAAGGAGTCCTCGTCGCGCACAGGGACGGCGTTGCTGGGCGTCGTCGGCCCCTCAGGCATCGCGCGTCTTCCGTGCGAGCTTGGCGCCAGCCTTGGTCGCAAAGTGGTTGTATGCCGGTCGAACCAGCCGCTTCGTCCAGTAGGCCTGGCGGCCGAGCCGATCGGTGAGGATGACGCGCTTGTGCCCGTCAATGCCCTTGAGGACGGTCGCAGCGACCTCGTCAGCGGTCATCTGCGCCTTGGTGATGAGCTTGACGGCGGTTGCCTCCATCGCGATGTCCTTGCCCTGGAGCGACTCGTGGAGGTTGGTCCTGAAGAACGCCGGGCAGATCACCGACACGTGGATGTCCCAGGGCGCGAGCTCGAAGCCGAGGGTCTCGGACAGCGCGACGACGCCTGCCTTGGCGGCGTTGTAGGAGGACATGCCCGGGCCGTGCACGAGACCGGCGAGGGACGCCGTGTTGACGATGTGGCCCGAGCGCTGCTCCTTGAGCAGAGGCGTGAACGTCTGGCATCCGCGCACGACACCGAGCAGGTTGATGTCGAGGACCCGCTCCCAGTCGGAGATCGCCTCGACGTCGATCCGGCCGCCGGTCGCCACGCCGGCGTTGTTGACGAGGACGTCGAGCGCGCCCCACGTCTCACGCACGTGAGCCAGGGCGGCATCCCAGTCCTGTTGGCTGCGGACATCAAGACTGATGTAGTCCGCGCCGTCCGGCAGCGAGTCAGGACGGGTCTCGGCAAGATCACCGATGAGGACCTGGTCGCCGCGTCCGAGGAAGGCGTTGGCCAGCGCGAGGCCGAGGCCGGAGGCGCCACCGGTGATGAGGACTCGACGGCTCATGAGCGGCTCGCCCTCTCTGAGTAGGGGTGGAGGAGGATGCGCGCGATGACCCCGAGGTGGACCTCGTCGGGTCCGTCGGCGAGGCGGAGCGAGCGGGCGTTGGCGTAGGCCGCGGACAGGGGGAAGTCCTCGGACATTCCCGCGCCTCCATGGATCTGGATCGCCATGTCGATGACGTCGCACGCCATCTGCGGCACGGCGACCTTGATCTCGCTGACCTCGCTCATCGCGGCGAGCCCGCCGACGTTGTCGAGCTTCCATGCGGCGTGGTGCACCAACAGACGGGCTTGGTTGATGGCAATGCGAGCGTGGGCCAGGCGTTCCCGGTTGCCGCCGAGGTTCGCGATCGGCTTGCCGAAGGCGGTGCGCGACGTGGCGCGTTCGCAGGCGAGCTCGAGCGCACGCTCGGCCAACCCGATGAGGCGCATGCAGTGATGGACCCGACCGGGCCCCAACCGTCCCTGCGCGATCTCGAACGCGCGACCCGGGCCAGCGATGATGTTGGTGACGGGCAGCCGCACGTCGGTGAGTGAGACCTCGCCGTGGCCGATCGGCTCGTCGTAGTGACCCAGCGCCGACAGCATCCGCTCGACCTTCACGCCCGGGTGGTCAAAGGGCACGACGACCATCGAGTGCCGCGCGTGCCGTGACGCCTCTGGATCGGTGACCCCCATGAAGATGGCGACCTTGCAGTCGGGGTTGCCCACTCCGGTGGACCACCACTTGCGACCGTTGAGGACGACCTCGTCGCCGTCGATCACGGCGGTCGCCTCCATGTTGGTCGCGTCCGATGACGCGACACCTGGCTCGGTCATGAGGAACGCGCTGCGGACCCGTCCGTCGAGGAGCGGTTCCAGCCACTGCGCCTTCTGCTCGTCGGTGCCGTAGTTGAGCAGCACCTCCATGTTGCCGGTGTCGGGCGCGTTGCAGTTGAAGACCAGCGGCGCCGAGAAGGAGCGTCCCATCGCCTCTGCAACCGGTGCGTAGTCCACGTTCGACAGTCCCGCGTCGCCATCGGTGCCGAACTGCGCGGCATACGGGCCCTCGTGTCCGGCAGGGAGGAAGAGATTCCACAGTCCCTGCTCGCGTGCCTTGGCCTGCAGCTCCGCGAGGAGCGGATGGGCCGGCCAGGGGTCCTCACCGGCTGCGCGACGGGCTGCGATATCGGCGGCCATGACCCGCTCTGCCGGCTCGATCTCGGTGTCGATGAAGTTCCTGACACGTTGGGCCAGGTCGAGGGAACGCTCCGACGATGAGAAGTCCATGCGCCCAACCTAGGTGAGCGACCGCTTAGTTGGATAGTCGGCCTTGATCACACCTCTTGCTGAGCACCGGCAGAGGTGACGACGACGGGTATGCCGTTGAGCACGGCGTTGCCCGACACACCTTCGACTCGGGCCGGGTCGGTGAGGTCGTTCATGCTCACACCCGGGACGTCGATGGCGTGGGTCAGTCGCACACCGGGACGACGGTGGCCGTAGCCGTGTGGCAACGACACGACGCCCGGCATGACCTCGTCGCTGGACCGGACTTCCACCTGGAGCGACGAGACCTCGGAGGTGACGGTGACGAGGTCACCATCGGTGACGCCGCGTGCCACGAGGTCATCGGGGTGCATGAGCAGCTGGTGGCGCGGCCGACCGCGGGTGAGGCGGGTCGTGTTGTGCATCCACGAGTTGTTGTCGCGCTGGTGGCGTCGGCCGATGAGGAGAAGGTCGTCGCTCGCTGCTGCCGCACGCAACTCCGGCAGGCGGGCGCGCAGCGCTGCCAGCCCCGCGGTGAGGACGGGTGGCGTGAGCGAGATTCGCTGGCCCTGCGTCCGCAGCCGCTCCGGGAAGCGTGGCTCCAGGGCTCCGAGGTCGACCCCACCCGGAGTGCGGGCCAGCCTGCGGACGGACAGTCCGCGGCGGCTCGTGCGGAGCAGGGCATCGATGGCGACGCGCGGCGACATCCGCAACCGCACCTGCTGCCGCACGGGAAGCCGGCGACCCTGCCGACGAGCCAGCGCAAGCACGAGGTCGCGTGCGATCTCCCAGTCGTGGCGCTGATCAGCCCCGCGAGGGAAGAGCGCCGACGACCAGCGAGCAGTGTTGCGGACCGCGAGGGTGTGGAAGATGAGGTCGTAGTGGTCGCGTTCGAGCGGGCCGGTCGGCGGCAGGATGACGTGCGCGTGCCGGGTGGTTTCGTTGATGTAGGGGTCGATTGCGACGACCGCCTCCAGCTCCGTCAGGCGCTCGGCCAGACGAGACCCGGCCGGCGTGGAAGACACCGGGTTGCCGGCGATGGTGATGATGCCTCGGATGGCAGGTGTCGGCCCCTCCATCTCTTCGCCGAGCACCGAAACGGGCAGCTCGCCGCCGAACTCGGGCAGGCCGCGCACCGTCGACGTGGTCCGACCACGATGACCACGGCCGACGAGACCACGCTCGATGATGTCGATCGCCGGTGACGTGAACATCGTCCCGCCCGGCTGGTCGAGGTTGCCGGTGATCGCCATGAGGCACTGGATCGCCCACTGACACACCACCCCGAACTCCTGCGTCGAGACACCCATGCGTCCGTGGACCGCCGCTTCTCCGGCGGCGATGTCCCGGGCCAACTCGCGGATCGACTGTGCTGCAACACCGCTCACTGATTCAGCGAGGTCTGGGGTGAAGTCCGCGACCGCGATCCGCAACTCTTCGAGACCGTCGACATAGGCCGCGGGGCTGGCCAGTCCTTCGGCGAGCACAACGTGCACGAGGGCCAGAAGAACCACGGCGTCGGTCCCCGGTCGGACGAAGTGGTGCTCGTCCGCAACTGCCGCGGTCTCAGTGCGACGCGGGTCGAGGACGACGAGTCGCCCTCCGCGAGAACGCAGCTCACGCAGCCGGCCGGGGAAGTCGGGGACGGTCCACAGCGACCCGTTCGACGCCATCGGGTTCGTGCCGACGAGGACGAGCAGCCGAGTCCGGTCGATGTCGGGGACGGGCAGGAGGAACTGGTGGCCATACATCGCCCACGCCACGAAGTGATGCGGCAACTGGTCGACACTCGTGGCGCTGAAGACGTGCTTGCTGCCGAGCACTCGAGGGATGGCTGTGCCGTGGGTCAACGCGCCAAGGCTGTGGACGTTGGGGTTGCCCAGATACGTCGCGACGGCATCGCGGCCATGTCGCTGCTGCACGCCCGCGAGCAGCTCGGCCGCTAACTCGATCGCTTCAGTCCACTCGATCTCGACCCAGTCATCACCGACCCGCTTGACCGGGCGACGCAACCGGTCAGGATCGGTGTGGAGGTCCTGCAGGGCAATGCCTTTGGGGCAGATGTGCCCGCGCGAAAGTGGGTCATCCACATGCCCCTTGATGCTGACGATCTCGGGACCGCGCACCTGGACCTCGAGTCCGCACGACGCCTCGCACAGGACACAGGTGATGTGCCGAACCACCGGCGCGTCCGTGCTTTCGGGGGGAATGGGTGACAAACGCACGGAGGAAGTCGGCGCGGACATGACCTCAGCCTCTCGGGTTGATTCCGGCGCGAGGCTTGTATGCCGGCGCCTCACGTTGCGTGTTCGCGCGTCGGGCTTCGACGGCGTTGGCGCCCATGAGGAGCCGGGCCTGCTCGAGCCGCTCCCACATGAAGGTGCGACGGTCACTCGCCGTCCACGTCCGGTTGAAGAGGCGCTTGGTCGCGGCCACGGAGTCCGGTGAGCGTTCGGAGATGGCGGACGCGAGAGCCAGCGCACCGGCATACGGATCGCTGTTCTCCTGCGTCGCAAGGCCGAGCCGGACCGCCTCGCTGCCCGACACGGTCTCGCCGGTCATGGTCAGGCGCTTCGCGACGTCCATGCCGACCTGCTGCGACAGCGACTTGATGCCGCTCATGTCGGGGATGATCCCCCACTTGGCCTCGAGCACCGACCACTTCGCGTCAGGTGCGGTGACGCGGAAGTCGGCCGCGAGCGCGATCTGGACGCCGCCGCCGAGGCAGTGCCCCTGGACCGCCGCAATGACCGGAACGGGAAGTCGGCGCCACGCCCAGCACGCCTCCTGGAAGACGTTGGTGCCACGCCACGGGCGAGGAGCGAAGGCCAGGGCGACCCGCTTCGGCTCGCGCAAGACGGTCCCGAAGTCGAGCCCGGCGCAGAACGCATCGCCCTCACCGGAGAGGATCACGGCCCGCAGGGTGCGGTCGGACCGCAGCCGCTGCGCAGTGGCGATGAGCTGCTCGAGGGTGTCGAGGGTGAGCGCGTTGAGCTTGTCGGGGCGGTTGAGAGCGACGTGCGCGACGCCGTGCTCGATGCGGGTGGTGACGAGTTCGCTCATGCCCCGAACTCTAGGCCCGGGTCGAACGCGTCAGGCGGGCGCTGGCGTGGGGCGCGTATCAGAACGGTGCTTGCGCAGGCTCAGGGCAAGGACCCCGGCACCCAGGACGGACAGTCCGGCACCCACCCAGCTGGGAGCCGTGTAGCCATACCCGTTGGCGATGACGATGCCACCGAGCCAGGCCCCCAACGCATTGGCGGTGTTGAGCGCGGCGTGATTGCTTGCGGCGGCCAACGTCTGCGCCTGCCCGGCCACCTGCATGAGGCGGATCTGCAGGTTGACGACGAGGATTCCGGCGAGCACCGATGAGAGGAAGTAGAAGAAGATCGCGGTCGGCCACCACTGTGCGGTGAGGGCGAACGCGACGAGGTTGGCGCCCATGCCGACGCATCCGATGGTGATCGACCGCAGGACCGACCACTCCGCCAACCGTCCGGCGAGCGGGGTGCCGACGAGGCCGCCGATGCCGGATGCGAGCAGGAAGATCGGGACCACGCTGGCATCGAGGCCGGTGACCTCGGTGACCGTCGGCGCGATGTAGCTCGCCATCGCGAACATGCCGCCAAAACCGATGGCCCCGACGAGGAGGGTCAGCGCCACCTGGGTCGTCGCAAAACCCTTGAGCTCGCGCTTGATCGTGGACTCGAGGTTGCGCTCGATGTGTGGGATGTAGGCGACGAGCAGGCCGATGGTCACGACACCGAGCACGGCCACGAGCCAGTAGGCCGAACGCCAACCGTAGTTCTGACCGAGCCACGTCGCCCCCGGCACCCCCGCGACATTGGCGATCGGGATTCCGAGCATGACCCGGCTGACCGCGCGCCCGGCCTGCCCCTTGCGAGCCAGGTCCACAGCGACGAGTGCCGCGACACCAAAGAAGGCACCGTGCGGCATACCGGCAACGAAGCGAGCCACGAGAAGCCAGTCGTAGCCCGGAGCCAGCGCGGTCCCCACGTTGCCGATGACGAACGCGACGGTGAGCCCGATGAGGAGTGCCTTGCGCGGCCAAGTCGCCCCGAGCATCGCGAGGAGCGGGGCACCCACGACGACGCCCGCGGCATACGCCGAGATGGTGTGGCCCGCCGTCGGGATCGAGACGGAGACGCCCTCGGCGATGTCGGGGAGCAGACCCATCGTGACGAACTCGGTCGTGCCGATGGCGAAACCGCCGACGACCAGCGCGATCGTGGCGAGCAGGGCATGACGAGGAGGAGGCACGGATATCCAAGATACGGAGGTCCCGAGACATTCCCACATCCGCCCACGCGACCCCGCTCCTAGGATCACTGTCATGCGCGCAGCCCAGGTGACCCGACTCGACGGACCCGACGCCGTGGAGGTCGTCGACGTCCCCGCCCCCGACGTGCCGGCAGGGCAGGTGCTCATCGACGTGGCGGCGGCAGGCGTCTCCTTCCCGGACGTGTTGCTGAGCCGCGGTGATTACCAGATGAAGCCGCCACCCCCGTTCATCCCGGGCGCCGAGGTCGCCGGCGTCGTGCGAACGGCACCCGCCGGCAGCGGGCTCTCCGTCGGTGATCGCGTGGCGGCGTTCCCGTTCCTCGGCGGATTCGCGGAGCAGGTCGCGTGTGACCCCTCGTTCGTGTTCCCGCTCCCCGACCGGGTGTCCTTCGAGCAGGGTGCGGCGCTGCCGATGAACTACCTCACCTGCTACTTCGCGCTCCGTCAGCGTGGCCGCCTCGTCGAGGGCGAGAAGGTCCTGGTCCACGGCGCCGCCGGTGGCATCGGCACCGCTGCGGTCCAGCTCGCCAAGGCGTGGGGAGCAACCGTGTATGCCGTGGTCTCCGATGACGCGAAGGCTGGCGTTGCGCGCGAGGCCGGGGCCGACGAAGTCGTCCTGGCCGAGGGCTTCAAGGACTCCATCGCCGACCTCACGTCAGGTCACGGCGTCGACATCGTCGTGGACCCGGTCGGCGGCGACCGCTTCACCGACTCCCTCCGCTCGCTGGCCCCTCTGGGGCGGCTGCTCGTCATCGGCTTCACCGCGGGGTCGATCCCCGAGGTCAAGGTCAATCGGTTGCTGCTCAACAACATTGATGTCGTGGGAGTCGGATGGGGCGCGTTCTGGATGGGGCGCCCGGGCTTCCTCCGCAAGCAGTGGGACGACCTCGTGCCGCTGCTCGAGGCGGGCCAACTCGACCCGGTCATCGGGATGGTGCGTTCCCTCGACGAGGTGGGTGCTGCCCTGCGCGACATCGACGAGCGCCGAGCCACCGGCAAGATCCTCCTCACGATCGACTGATTGCGACTTCCGACAGTACGAGGGCAGCGAGCACTGTCGGAAGTCGCAATCAGTCGGAAAGAATTTCAGTCAGGGGCGGTCGATCTCGGCGAACTTCGGCCGACCGATCTCGGGGTTCTGCTCGAGCCGGGCGAGATCGGTCGTGTTGCGCGAGATCGACACGAGCAGCTTGCCGTTCGCGAGCGGCACCTCCGGGTGGGCGAGAGGTGCGTAGGCGAACTCGTCCTTGCCGGTGAGGAACGGTGCCTCCAGCGCGGCGCTGCGTTTCCACGGCCCCACCGGGGACGTCGACGTCCAGGTTGTGACCGTCGAACCGAGGTCGCCGTCCTTCTTGGACACCGCGACGAAGGCCCCGTCGATCTCGTCGACCGACAGCGTTTGGGACACGCCCCCGACAGCAGGGATGACTGCAGCCGCCTGGTTGGGGTCGGCCTGCCACCCCCTGCCGTCCCAGAACTCCCACGTGGACTTGTCCTCCGCAGTCGCGAGGGCGGTGCGGGCGACACGGAGAGAGCGACCGAACGCCGTCCCCTTGGGCAGCTCCGTCCCGTAGACATAGAGGTGGTCGCCGGACACCATCGACGCCGAACCCCAGTTGATCTGGTTGGCGCTGTCGACGTCAGGTGTGAGCGGCAGGATCTCGTCGAGCTGCGGTGCCTTGCCGGGCTCGACGGTGAACGTCACGGCATCGGAGCCGAGGTAGCGGAAGCCCCACACGTCGGCGCTGCTGCCCCGGCGGATCCGGCCGGTGAGGATGACGATCTTCTCGATGCCGCGGTCCTCGACCACGGTCACCGACATCGGCCAGCGCACGACGCCCGGCTCCACGTCAGGGATGATCGGGCCTCGCGCCGTGGCCATGAGCTGGCTGAGGCACAGCCCCGAGGTGATGAGCATGGAGTTGGCGACCATGCCGGGTCCCACGCCGGTGCGACGGATCGTGTCACCAAAGATCCACACGATGCGCCCGTCCTGAAGACGCGCACTTGCACCGATGTCGCCGGCCTGCCAGTAGGGCAGATCCGCTTCTGCCACAACGGCGTTCAGCTGCGTGACGGTGGGCCTAAGCGTGCCTTCTGCCGGAACAGAGGGGCAGTCTACGGACATCGTGTATGCCGCCCGCTCGCCTTCCGCGGAACCGCTCGACTCGTCGTCCGAGTCGCCTCCGGGCAGGAACACGCACCCGCCGAGGAGCAGGGCGACGGAGGTGAGAGCGGCCACCGCGGCAGCCGCGGCATACCGAGGCCTTGTCATGCCGTCACCGGTTCGGAGGTCGCGACGCGCAGGCGCAGGTGGACTCGCCGAGCCGCAGCGGTGGAGAGGAGCAGCGCTCCACCACCCCAGGCGAGCAGGACCGCGACGTCGACACCGAGGTGCAACCCCGGCCCGCCGTAGGCGAGCGCGCGGAGCCCGTCCACGGCATACGACATCGGGAGGACGTGGTGCAGCGCCTGCAGCGGACCGGGCAACGTCTCCCAGGGGAACGTGCCGCCGGCGCTCACGAGCTGCAGCACCATGAGGATGAGCGCGATGAACTGGCCGCTGTCACCGAGGCGCGCCATGAGCCCGTGGATGATCGCCATGAAGCTCATTGACACGAGGATCATGAAGGCCAGCATCCACCACGGATGGGCGAGGTCGATGCCGACGGCGAAGCGGACGATGCCCCACGTGAGGACGGCCTGTCCGACGCCGATGACCGCGGGAGCGAGCCAGCCACCGAAGGCCACCGGGATGACGGCCCACCGGGTGGTGATCGCTTCCTCGACGAGCGGGCGGGCCCGGGTGAAGAGCGTGAATCCACCGATCCAGAGCGCAAGGGAGAGGAAGAAGGGTGCAAGGCCGGCGCCATAGGACCCGGCCTTCGCGATCGCCTCGGAGGTGATTCCGACGGGGGCGCCGATGGTCTGGGCCACGGCCTTGCGTTGGTCGGCGGTCGGGTTGGGGATCTGCTTCACGCCCTTGGCGAGCGACGTGCTCAGCTTCGCGGCTCCGGTGTCGAGCTTGGCGAGTCCGTCATCGAGGGTCACCGCGCCTACCGCGAGCTTGTTGGCTCCGCCGAGAGCCTTCTGCTGACCGGTGTCGAGGCCCTCTGCTCCGGTCGCGAGCTTCTTGCTGCCTGCGGCTGCGGTGTCGATCGCCGTCTCGAGCTCGGTCGATGCCGACGCGAGCTGGGCGGCGCCGGTCGCAACCTGGTTGGCACCGTTCGAGAGCGTGGTGAGGTCCTTGGACGTCGACTGGAGAGTGCCATTGGCTTCGCTGATGGGTGTGCGCAGCCTGGCGGTCTCGGCGAGGACTGCCTGGATCTGCTCGTCGGTGAGTCCGGCCGTGGTCAGTCGCGAGGGCAGGGTCTTGTCGAAGGCGTCGAGGTCGCTCGTGAGCTTGGTGCCAGCGGTGGCGGCACGCTGCCCGGCAGCCGCGACCTTGGCGTTGCCGTCGGCGACCTGCTTGGCGCCCTCGGCGAGCTTCGTCGTCTGCCCGGGAAGGGCGTTGGTCTTGGTATCGAGCGTGGCGAGGCCGCTGCTGAGTTCCCCTGCCCCTGAGGCGAGTTGGGCTGCGCCGGCAGCGAGGTCCTCCTGCCCGGCAGCGAGCTCGTTGCTGCCCGAGCGGAGCTTGGTCGCACCGGCATGGGCGTCGTGGGCGACAGTGGCGAGCTGGGTGGAGCCCGTGGCCGCCTCGGTGATCTGGGCGTGGATCGTGGAGAGCCCGCCGAGCATCTCGCTGGCGGCGGTCCGACTCACCTGCCCTGCGACCGAGACCTGGACCTGGTCGACGACGCGCTCGGCGATGGTGCCGGCGAGGTAGTTGGTGGCGTCGTTCGTCTCGACCTCGAGCATGGCTCGGCGAGGTGTGAAGTCAGCGCTCGACGCGAGGTCCTCCGAGAACGTCGCGGGGACCGTGAGGACGAAGGCGTAGTCACCCTCGGCCAGCCCGCGCTTCGCCTGGGCGGCGTCGACCTCGC
Organism: Knoellia sp. S7-12; assembly: GCF_040518285.1. Lineage (GTDB taxonomy): Bacteria > Actinomycetota > Actinomycetes > Actinomycetales > Dermatophilaceae > Knoellia. The sequence goes on from NZ_CP155449.1 coordinate 3,868,279, forward strand.
GCCAATCGAGATCGTGGGCCTTGAGCAGGGTCGAGGCCACCTCGTCACCCACCTGCAGCTTCTCGCCGTCGGCCAGCGTGGTCCCGCGGTCCTCGACGACGACCGCGGCCGGCAGCCCGTCGAGGTTGGCGTAGGGGTCCTTGTTGGCATAGAGGTACAGCCCGGCATAGAGGGACGGCACGACGAGCATCGCCACGAGCGCGACCTTGGCGAAGGTCGTGTCGGTGAGTCGGCGGAGCTCGGTCAGTGCGACGCGAAGGGCGGTCATGGTGTTCCTCAGACGGTTGACGGTGATGTCCGTGCTGTTGTGGTACTTGTGCGTACCATCTCGGTACGCTACCGTACCAGCATGAGTTCTCCCGCCGCCACCCGTCTTCTCGACGCCCTCGGCGAGGCCGTGGTCAGCCAGGGCCTGGCGCGCACGACGGTCGCCGACGTGGCGCGGATCGCGGGCACGAGCAAGCGCACCTTCTATGAGCACTTCGCCACCAAGCACGAGGCCTTCCTTGCCCTGTATGCCGCCCGCTCCGGCGATCTTCTCGCCGCGATCAGCGAGGTGGTCACCGATCCTTCGGCCCCGATCGGCGAACAGATCCGCGGTGGGGTGGAGGCCTATCTCGGCTTCCTCGCCGACAGCCCTGAGCTGGCTCGGGCCCACATGGTCGAGTCACACGCCCTCGGGGAGCTCGGGCTGCGCGCACGTCGTCAACTCATGGACCTGCACGCGGCCTATCTGCGCGAACTCATCGACCGGTCTCGGACGCACCACCCCGACCTGCGTGCCCTGACCGAGACCGAGTCCATCGGCCTCGTCGCCGGCCTGACCGAGCTGACTCTGCGCACCGTGATGGATGATGAGCCGCTCGACGGAGCCGCTCACGTCAACGAGGCGGTCGACTTCATCACCGCCCTCGTGACCCCCCGCTCCTAACCCGAGTGGCCCGGCGCGGTTGAGTCAGCGGCCGGAAGGCCGAACGTCACGCCGACCATCGTCACGCCCCGGCCGTCTTCTTCGTATGCCGTCCGCTCCAGTGCCGCGAGCGCGGCACCGATGAGGATGGCCGGGTCTCGTGAGGGTTCGTCGAGCGACCCTGGCGTCATGACGGCGTGGTCGTCGTCGAAGCGGAGATGGACATCGAGCCGGGACGCTGGGCGTGGATCCTCACCAAGGCGAGCCAGCGCCCGAATCACATTGTCTCGCAACGCTTCCTGAATGGTCGAGCGCTGCCGGGTGGAGCGCCCCAACGATCGTTGCGACGAGATGGACTTGCGGGCCGTGGGGAGCCTGATGGTCGCGTCGTCGAGGCCGTCCCGGATAGCGACGAGGTTCTTGGCCATCGCTTTGGCGACCCGGCGCTCGATCAGGGCGTCGACGGTCCAGCCGGCCAGATCGGCCACGACGACGATGCCGGCGTCGTGGAGCTTGCCGCTCGTCATCGGTCCGACGCCCCACAGGTCCGCGACCGGCAGTCGTGGCCGCACCCGCGCCTCGGTCTCCGCGTCGACGACGAAGAGACCGTCGGGCTTGGCACGGCGACTGGCCAACTTGGCAAAGAGCTTGGCCCGCGCCACCCCCGCCGACACCGGCAGCCCGAGCTCGCGACGGGCCCGAACTCGCAATGCCGCGGCGATCCGGCCCGCCTCCTCGACCGAGCCACCGTCGAGAGCTGACACGTCGAGGAACGCCTCCTCCATCGAGCCAGGTTCGACGAGGGGCGTGATGTCCCGGAACAGCGCCATGAGATCGGCGCTGGCCGACTCATAGGCCGACCCACGGAACTGCGCCACGAGCAGTTCGGGCCAGCGACGGACGGCCTGGAACAGCGGCATACCCGCATGAACGCCGAGCGCTCGTGCCTCATAGCTCGCACAGGCGACCACTTGCGGACCCACGACCATCGGTCGCCCGCGCAGGTGCGGGTGATCGCGCTGCTCGACCGAGGCGAAGAACGCATCGGCGTCGGCATGGATGAGCATGTGCCCAACGATTCCACCAGCCTCCGACATCGCCCCACCCCCGACTTATTGCGCAATCCGTCGGAACTCCACACTTCTTGCGCAATCCGTCGAGTCGGTCGGGGTCATCGTCAGGCTCACCGAGCCAACCTGCGCGCCGTGCCTGACACTCACGCCCCTCGGAACAGGTCCCTCCGGTTGTCCACCCCGAGCTTGCGCAGGATGCTGCGCACGTGAGTCTTGACCGTGGAGACCTCGAGGGTGAGTCGAGCCGCCATGTCGGGGTTGGTCAGCCCTTCGATCATCAGGTGGAGGATCTCGTTCTCCCGCTCCGTCAGGGGCTCGACCGGAGCGAACCGTCGCGCTTCGACCCATGAAGCGCGACCAGATTCAAGCACCAATGCGTGTGGGCCGACCCGCACGTGACGCAGCGCCGCGATGAAGGCGTCGTTGGGTGCCGTCTTGCTGACGAGTGCGTCAGCGCCCGCGAGTCTGGCGATCTGGACGTCAATGGGGCGGGTGAAGGAGGTGAACACCACCACTCGGGCGCCGCACACGGTCTTGATGGACCGACAGAGCTGGATCCCGCTGTGGGCGCCCCCGAGCCTGACGGGCAGGACGACCACATCAGGCTGCAGGCGCCGTGCCGAGTCGAGAGCCTGCGAGGCGCTCGTGGCCTCGCCCACGACCTCGAAGTCGGCATGCTCCGCCGTGAGGGTACGAAGACCGCGCAGGACGACCGGGTGATCCTCGACCAGCAGCACCTTCATGACGACCAAGCCGGTCCTTCCTCAGTGGTCCCGCGCGCCGCCTCCAGTGCCGCCGCGTCGGGCCTACCGATGATCCTCCCTCAGGGATGAGGTGGAGCAAGCGCCGAAGTCCCTACCGTCGAGGTATGACGACTCAGCTCGACGGGACGCGACAGCGCAGCTTCGATTTTGCCGTGATCGGCGCCGGCGTCGTCGGCGCCAGCATTGCTCGGGAGTTGGCCAGACGTGGGGCCAGCGTCGTCGTGCTCGACAGGGCATCCGGGGTCGGAGGTGGCTGTTCCTACGCCAACGCCGGGATTCTTGCCCCTGACCACGTGTCTCCTCTGGCGACACCTGCGCTCCTGCGCGAGGCCCCCATTCAGATGATGCGCCGCCCACCCGCGGTGCGAGTGCGGCCCACGCGTGGGTTGGCGCCCTGGCTGGGCAAGCTGGCTGCGTCGGCCACACCCAACCGGGCGCGCGTCGCCCAGGCCAGGCTGCGGCAGTTGGCGAACGAAAGCACCCACCTCCACCGCGAGCTCGGGGCCCAAGGCCTCAACCCCTCGTTGCGGAAGACAGGTGCTCTCGACGTCTACCTCCGTCCCCCTCGCGGTCCGGTCGCGGGGTTGCTCTCGCCGACCGAGCTGCATGAGCTGGAGCCGGGACTCGCGCCCGTTGCCGGGGGCCTGCATCGCACCGAGGAGTGGGTCGTCGAGAGTCGCAGCTACGTGCGGGCGATGCTCGACGACGCAGTGGCGCATCGCGCTGAGGTGTTCTTCGGCACCACGGTGCAGCAGCAGGTGCTCAGCGGCGAGCGAGTTGCGGCAGTCGACACGACGGCCGGAAGGATCCGGGTTGGTCACGTCGTGCTCGCCTCGGGCGTCGAGGCGGGAATCCTGGCGGACCAGGTGGGGCTGCGGCTGCCACTGCGGGGAGGTCGTGGCTATGTGGTGGACGTGGCCGCGCCTGATGGAACCCTCGGAAAGCCGGTGCGGCTCAAGGAGCATCGTGTGGTCGTCACCCCGCTCGAGGACCGGATCCGGGTGGCGGGTTCCATCGAGTTCGGTGACGAGGCACGCACCGCGGACCTGCGACGTGCCGACGCGCTGCTCGAGGTCGCAGCACGAGCGGTGCCCGGGCTGCGGGGCGCACCCGTGCTCGACCGCTGGGCCGGGGAGCGGCCGTGCACGCCGGACGGCGTACCCGTCATCGGCGCGACCCACACCGTGCAGAACCTCTCAGTGGCCACGGGTCACGGAATGTGGGGACTCATCCTGGCTCCGGTCACTGCGCGCCTCATCGCCGGCCAGGCCATCGACCACCGCGTAGACCCGGACCTCGACTGGCTCAGCCCGGACCGATTCGCGCGACGCAGGACCGTCTTGAGCAGACGTATCGCCTGAGGGAGTGCACTTGTCAGGCCTGGGGGTGCACACCTGACAGACTCGGGGTCATGGACTTCCGCAACGCCTACGCGCACGGATTCGCCCGTGTCGCTGCCTGCACCCTCCCCGTGACGATGGCCGACCCCGCCAAGAACGCGCAGGCCACGATCGAGCAGGTGCGGGCCCTTCACGAGGACGGCGTCGCGGTCGCGCTCTTCCCCGAGTTGGGCCTGTCCGGCTATGCGATCGACGACCTGCTCATGCAGGACGTCCTCCTCGAGGACGTCGACAAGGCGATCGTCACCATCGCCGAGGCGAGCGCGAAGCTCACGCCGATCATCGTCGTCGGCGCTCCCCTTCTCATCGGCAACCGCCTCTACAACTGCGCCGTCGTCATCCAGGGCGGCGAAGTCATTGGGGTCGCCCCGAAGTCCTACCTGCCCAACTACCGCGAGTTCTACGAGAAGCGCTGGTTCGCGGCGGGCGACGACGCGGTGGACACCCTCATCAACCGCCCGCACTGGCCCGGGGCCGACGAGGACGGCGACATCGCCTACGGCACCGACCTCCTCTTCGAGGCGACCGACGTCCCCGGCCTGACCGTCCACGTCGAGATCTGCGAGGACATGTGGGTCCCCGTGCCGCCGAGCCACCGAGCCGCGCTCGCGGGCGCGACGGTCCTGCTCAACTTGAGCGCCTCCCCGATCACTGTTGGCCGCGCCGACGACCGCCACCTGCTCGCCCGCTCGGCGAGCGCCCGATGCAATGCGGCCTACCTGTATGCCGCTGCCTCCGAGGGTGAGTCGTCCACCGACCTCTCGTGGGACGGCATGACCATGGTCTACGAGATGGGTGACCTGCTGGGCGAGTCCGAGCGCTTCCCCAGCGGACCGCAGGCGACCATCGTCGATGTCGACCTGGATCGGTTGCGGCAGGAGCGGATTCGCCAGGGCAGCTTCGACGACAACCGTCGCGTCGAGGGCATCGGCGAGCCCGGTGGAGAGTCGTTCCGGGTCGTCGCGTTCGAGCTCGAGCCACCCACGGGCGACATCGGGCTGCGTCGCAAGGTCGACCGCTTCCCGTTCGTGCCCGACGACGAGGCCCGCCTCGCGCAGGACTGTTACGAGGCCTACAACATCCAGGTCTCCGGGCTCGAGCAGCGGCTGCGCGCCATCGGCCAACCCAAGATCGTCATCGGCGTCAGCGGTGGACTCGACAGCACCCACGCCCTCATCGTCGCGGCCAAGGCGATGGACCGGCTTGGGCGACCGCGCACCGACATCATCGGCTTCACGATGCCGGGCTTCGCGACGAGCGATGGCACCAAGAGCAACGCGATCCACCTCATGGAGTCCCTCGGGATCACCTGGGAGGAACTCGACATCAAGCCCGCCGCCACGCAGATGCTCACGGACCTCGGCCACCCGTTCGGCAAGGGCGAGGAGGTCTATGACGTCACCTTCGAGAATGTCCAGGCCGGGCTGCGCACCGACTACCTCTTCCGTGCCGCCAATCAGCGCGGAGGCATCGTCCTCGGCACCGGCGACCTGTCCGAGCTCGCGCTGGGATGGTGCACCTACGGCGTCGGTGACCAGATGAGCCACTACGGCGTCAACACCGGTGTCCCCAAGACGCTGATGCAGCACCTCATCCGCTGGGTGGTCTCCTCCGAGCAGTTCGAGGGATCCGTCAACGACACCCTCCTTGAGATCCTTGACCAGGAGATCAGCCCCGAGCTCGTCCCCACCAAGGAGGGCGAGAGGATCCAGTCGACAGAGGCCTCCGTCGGGCCCTACTCGCTGCAGGACTTCACGCTCTATCACGTTCTCCGCAGGGGCTATCGGCCCAGCAAGATCGCCTTCCTCGCCGAGCACGCCTGGGCCGACGCAGCGACCGGGGACTGGCCGGCCGGCTTCCCCGAAGGTGACCGGACGGCATACGACCTCGCGACGATCCGTAGGTGGCTGGAAGTCTTCATCAAGCGCTACTTCGCCAACCAGTTCAAGCGCAGCGCGCTTCCCAACGGACCCAAGGTCGTCGCGGGCGGCACGATGTCGCCTCGCGGCGATTGGCGTATGCCGTCCGACGTCTCGTCCACCGCGTGGCTGGCCGAGTTGGAGCGCAACGTCCCCAAGTCCTGATCCTCCCCAGGCCAACTCGCCCTCACTCGCTGACGAGTTGCGCTAAAGTCACCCCGCAGCCTGCGCGGTTCGGTCGCGCTCATATTCCTCGGGGGAAATCTCATGTCTGTCGTCCTGCACCGCGCCCTGCCACTCGTCGCCGCCATGGCACTGGTTGCCCCGCTCTCCGCCTGCGGCGGCTCCGACGCCCCGGCCAAGCCGGGTGCAACTGCCTCGGCCTCCACTGTGGCCAAGAAGAAGCCGACCGCCTCTGCGCTCTACCAACAGTCCCGCGATTCCGCTCTCGCCGCAAAGAGTGGGCACGTCAAGGGCTCCTTCACGGAGGATGGCGAGTCGACCGCGATTGACATCGCCGGCTCGGTTGATGGCGCGAACCAGCAGGCCACGATCTCCACGCCCCAGGGCGAAGTCACCATGCTCACAGTGGGAGGCAAGTTCTGGATCAAGGGTGACCGGAAGTACTGGACCGAGAGCATCGACGCCGACGCAGCCAAGGCCATCGGCGCCAAGTGGCTCGTGGTGCCGCCCGCAGAGGTCAAGGACATGGGCGACACCACGATCAAGAACCTGCTCACTGAGATGTATGCGGACGCCTCGATGTCCAAGCTCGAATCCGTTGCCACGGCTGTCAACGAGAGCACGGTCGCTGGCGTCCCCGCCTACGTGCTCACCGACAAGATCGGCGGGAACGGCGAGATCTTCATGACGGCCGACGGCAAGGCCCAGCTCATCAAACTCGTTGGCCCCAAGGACGAACCGGGCGAACTCGCCTTCACCGAATGGAACGCCGTCAAGCCCTTCGCCGCGCCTGCTGCGGCGCAGATCTTCACGCCCTGACGAGCGGTTCCCGTCAGCGGCTGACCTGAGTGGGGCCGCCGATGCGGGACAGCTTCTCGGGGTTGCGCACGGCATAGACACCGGTGATGAGCCCGTCCTCGACCTCGACCGTGAGGATGCTGTCGAGCTCGCCGTCCAGTCGGACGACGAGGGCCGGGCGACCGTTGATGTCGACCGGCTCGAACGTGGTGGCGCCAAATTTGCTGAAGCCACCCAGAAGCAGGCGCGACACCTTGTCGACCCCCAGGACCGGGTGCGCGAGCGCCTGCTTGATGCCGCCGCCGTCGCCGAGCATCACGACGTCGGGCGCCAGGACGTCCACCAGCCCCTGGAGGTCACCTGTCATGACCGCTCGCTGGAAGGCCTCAAAGGCGCCGCGCGCCTGACCCGGGGAGACATCGCCGCGAGGCCGACGGGCGGCGACATGGGAGCGCGCGCGGTGTGCGATCTGTCGGACGCTCGCCGGGCTCTTGTCGACGGCTTCGGCCAGCTCCTCATAGTCGAGCCCGAACACCTCGCGCAGGACAAACACCGCCCGCTCGGTCGGCGTCAACGTCTCGAGGACGAGGAGCATCGCCATCGAGACGCTGTCGGCCAGCTCGACGTCCTCGGCCACGTCGGGGGCCGTGACGAGCGGTTCGGGCAGCCATGGTCCGACATAGTCCTCACGTCGCCGAGACACCGTGCGGAGACGGTCGAGCGCAGTTCGGCTCACGACGCGCACGAGGAACGCCCGGGGATCACGCACTTCGCTCTGGTTCACGGCGTCCCACTTGAGCCAGGCGTCCTGGACGACGTCCTCGGCGTCGACCGCGGATCCGAGCATCTCGTAGGCGACGGTGAAGAGCAGGCTGCGATGCGCTGCGAACGGGTCCCTGGCCTCCACGTTCATGCGGGTGACGCTACGCCGACACTGGGCTGCGAGAGAGGGGCGAGGCCACAGGCGTCGGCGAACTCCTCCGAGTGGATTCCCAGCGCGATGTTGCCGCGTGCGCTTGAGTTCATGAAGCCGACCCTGGCGGTGAGTTCGAGCAGACCTGCGGGCCCGAGGTCCTCGAGGAGCGCGGCCGAGAGCTCGTCCGTGACGGCGACCGGCGTCTGGCACATCGCCTCGGAGTACTCCATGACCCGGCGCTCCAGCGGGGTGAAGACGCTCGACTCCCGCCACCGCGGAACCTCCCGCGCCTTGTCCACATCGAGTCCGTGGTTGTGCGCCATGAAGTAGTTGAGGTCGAGGCAGAAGCTGCACCCGATCGCCGCGGCAGCCGACATCGCGGCATACGACGCGAGACTCTTGTCGAGCTCGTCCCAGGCTTCGACCTTGCGACCGAAGCCCATCGCGTCCTTCATCGCCCTGGGGTGGTGCCACATGACCCCCAGCGAGTCTGGGACCTTGCCGAGCATGCGTCGGGCAAAGGTCTTGATAAGGCGGCCCTGCATGCCGGTGACCTCGGCGGCGGGAATTCTGGCGTGTGCGGTCATGAGCTTCTCCTTCGTGGGCGGGTGGGGTTTCTCCGTCACCATGAAGACGCCGCCCGGGCCGGTTCTGTGACAGCCGTGTCCGAAGATTCCTCGGCGATGCGAGGCGGCACCGCTCCCTCTCGCGAGGGAACGGTGCCGGTTGAAGTGAGCTCGAGGGGTGCGGGACTACTTGACCTCGGAGCGACGAACCAGGAACAGTCCGATCGCGAGAGGGATGACCACCCAGAACAGTCCGGTGACCCCCAGCTGGGTCCACTGCGTGCCGGTGAGGTCGCCCTCGAAGAGGAAGCCCTGGGTGAAGTTGAAGTCGACCCACGGCTGCAGGTCCCGAAACCACGACTGGCTCGTGGCGAGCAACATGGTCAACGGGGTCAGGACGAAGTTGTAGACGAAGTAGCCCACGATGGCGCCCGGGGAGTTGCGGATGAGGACGCCGAGCATGAAGCCGATCAGCATGCTGAGCACCGTGGCGAGAGTGATCGTGAGCATCTGGCTGAACGAGAGGTTCCACACCGGGTCGATGCCGGCGATGGAAGCCCCGAGGAGATTGCCCAGAGCGCCGATGGCCAGAGCCAGAACCATGGCGGCGACACCGACGGCGACCGCCACCACGAGCTTGGCAGCAATAACCCGACCGCGATGCGGCACGAGCGTGAACGTCGTGAGGCCACTTCGCTGGCTCCACTCGCTCGTCACAGAGAGGGTCGCGATGATCGGGAGGATGATCACCATCGGGAAGCCGATCGCGGCACCGAAGTTGTCGTAGGTCAGGTCCGTGTCCGGAGCGAAGACCATGACGGCGGCCGTGGCCAGAACGGCGAGGATGCCGATGCTGAACATGAGCCACATCCCGGATCGGGTGTTGAACATCTTGCGCAGCTCGACCTTCAGCAGCCGGCCGGTGGGGATCGCAGCGGGCACCGCGCGTCGCTGGGCAGCAATGGGACTGGTCGTTCCTTCGGCCGAAGCCAGGGTCGTGGCGGTCATGCCGCTACTCCTTCTCGCTGGGTGTCGGCGGTGAGCTCGAGGAACATCTCTTCGAGTCCCGCGCCGTCTGCGGACTTGAGTTCGGTGAGTGCGCAGCCAGCGGCCCGGGCAATCTGGCCGACGAGTGCGGGGTCGGCCACGGTGCGCAGGGCCCCGTCGTCGGACGTCGTGAACTCCACGCCGCCACGGGTGAGTGCGTCGGCAAGCTCCGCGTGATCCGGTGTCCGCACGACGGTGCCGGCGGCAGCGAGGAGCTCGTCCTTGGTGCCCTGAGCGACGATGCGGCCATTGCCGATCACGACGATGTCGTCGGCGATGACCTCGATCTCGTGCAGCAGGTGGGAGGAGAGCAGGACGGTGCCCCCGGCGTTGGCATAGCCGCGCAGAAGGTCTCGCATCCACCGGATGCCGGCTGGGTCGAGGCCGTTGGCCGGCTCATCGAGGATCAGCACATGGGGGTCGCCGATGAGGGCGGTGGCGATGCCCAGCCGCTGGCGCATGCCGAGCGAATAGTTGCGCACCCGCCGGCCGGCCTCGGTCGGGGTGAGGCTCACCCGCTCGAGCATCTCGTCGACGCGGGTGGTGGGCAGGCCCATCGTCATGGCGGCGACGGTGAGGATCTCGCGCCCGGTGCGACCGGCGTGCTGGGCCGAGGCGTCGAGCAGGACCCCGACCTCGAGGCCGGGGTTGGGCAGGTCGACGAAGCGCTTGCCCTCGATGGTGGCCGATCCGCTGGTGGGCGGGGTGAGCCCGACCATCACGCGCATCGACGTGGACTTGCCGGCCCCGTTGGGACCGAGGAAGCCCGTGACCCGACCTGGGCGGGCAGTGAAGGAGACGTTGTCGACGGCGACGTGGTCGCCGTACTTCCTGGTGAGTGACTCAACGGTGATCATGACCGCAACACTGGCGTTCGGGCCGATGCGCGCGCATCGGGGAACGCACCCGACCGACCCCTTGGATCACCCTGAGGTGGCTCAGGGTCCCCACCCCGAGTCAGGGCTCTTTGCCGAACCCTTGCCGAACGCTCACCTCCCCTTTGCCCCACGCGTCGTATGCCGCCTGCAGGCTGATCGGCATGCCCACCACCGCGCCCCTCACGTCTGAGCCCTTCCCCGTCGGGCCACCTCAACGATCGAGTCAGACGCGCATCGCCACTCTGGCCGCGCTGCTTCTCGTCGCCCTCATCAGCACCCTCGCGTTCACCGCGTTCACCGCCCGGACCGCCACCGCCGCGACGCCCCTGACCGTGACGCAGGCGATCGCCACCCAGAACGGAACGTCCCAGACGGTCCGTGGCTACATCGTCGGTGAACCGGTCGCGACGACGACGGTCAACCGCAGCGGATTCACCGCCGACTACGCCATCGCCCTCGCTGACACGGCCGGACAGACCGACACGAGCAAGATGCTCTATGTCCAGCTGACGACTCAGTGGCGCAGCGGCTGGGGTCTCAAGACGAACCCGTCGCTCATGGGCAAGCTCGTCGACGTCACCGGTCCGCTATCGGCCTACTTCTCGCACGCAGGCCTCAAGTCGCCAACCGCGATCGCCTCCGTCGGCACCACGCCCACGCCCACGCCCACTCCCACGGTCACGCCCACCCCCACTCCCACTGGTGGTGGCACCGACGCCTACTACGCGGGCGCCCTCGGCAAGTCCGGTTCGGCCCTACGCACGGCCCTGCACGACATCATCAGCGAGCAGACCGTCCTCACCTATGACCAGGTGTGGACCGCCCTCAAGGACACCGATCAGGACCCGGGCAACACGGCCAACGTCATCGAGATCTACTCGGGGCGCTCGATCTCCAAGAGCAGCAACGGTGGTGACGCCGACCAGTGGAACCGTGAGCACGTGTGGCCCCAGAGCCACGGCGGCTTCGGCACGACGCCCGGCCCGGGCACCGACGTCCATCACCTCCGCCCCGAGGACGTCACCGTCAACTCCGACCGCGGCAACCTCGACTTCGACAACGGCGGCTCGGCCGTCAATCAGTGCTCCGACTGCTGGCGAGACGGCGACTCCTTCGAGCCTCGCGACTCCGTCAAGGGTGACGTCGCCCGGATGATCCTCTACATGGCCATCCGCTACGAGGGCGGCGACGGCTTCGCCAACCTCGAGCCCAACAACACCGCGGGCAACGGGTCCACGCCCTACGTCGGCAAGCTGACGACCCTCAAGGCATGGAGTGCTGGTGACCCGCCGAGCACCTTCGAGAAGCGTCGCAACGACCGCATCCACGCCCAGTGGCAGGGCAACCGCAACCCGTTCATCGACCACCCGGAGTGGGTCACCTCGATCTGGCCGTGATCCGAAACCAACGCAGAGGTATGCCGGCAGCTCATCGTGAGCGGCCGGCATACCTCTGCGTTGTGGTTGTCTCGGGTCAGTCGCGGATGTTGTGGGCGCGGCGGGCGCTGTAGTCGCTGTAGTCGCTCAGCGCGGCTTCGCGATGGTTCATGTCCGAGCTCGGGCTGGACTGCTCGAAGAGCATGAAGCGAGTGTGGGCGGTGTTGGTCCAGTGCTGGAAGAGCACGCAGTGGACGCCCTGCCGGTTGAGCGAAGACTCAGGTGCCGGGCGCACCCAGGGAGGAGAGCGCGTCGCCGTCCATCCGGAAGACACTCCACTCGTCCTGCGGCACGGCGCCGAGGCTCTTGTAGAACCCGAGGCTCGGCTCGTTCCAGTTGAGCACCCACCACTCGAGACGCTGGTAGCCGCGCTCGACGCACGTCGCGGCCAGGGTGGCCAGGAGGTCCCGCCCGAGGCCGCTCCCCCGCCGCTCCGGCTGCACGTAGAGGTCCTCGAGCCAGATGCCGTTGACGCCGGTCCAGGTCGAGAAGGTGAGGTACCAGACCGCCATCCCGACGACCTCGCCGTCGACCTCGGCAACATGCGCGAACGTCGTGGGCGTGCCGGTCTCGGGGAAGAGCGCTGTCGTGAAATGCGCCTCGGTCGCCAGCACCGCGTCCGGCTCCTTCTCGTAGGTCGCGAGGTCGCGCACGAGCTGCAGGATGGCCGGGACGTCGTCGGGTGTCGCCTCGCGAATCGTCATGAGCGAGAGCGTATGCCGCGGCGTAGGTTGGGATCCATGGCGACAGTTCCCGACGACCTCCTCCACCTGCTCACCGACCCGAACTTCGGCCACCTGGCGACAGTGCGACCCGACGGCTCACCGCAGGTCAACCCGATGTGGTTCCTGTTCGACGCGCAGACCAACACCATTCGCTTCACGCACACCACCAAGCGGGCGAAGTTCCGCAACCTCCAGGCGAACCCGGCGATGGCCCTTGAGGTCATCGACCCCGACAATGCGATGCGTTTCGTCGAGCTTCGCGGCAAGCTCATCGAGGCCATCCCCGACCCAGAGGGCGCGTTCTATCCGGTGCTCGGTGCGCGCTACGGCAACCCTGAGACGCCGGTCCCGCCGGACAAGGCCGACCGCGTCATCCTCGTGATGTCGATCGACAAGGTCACCCAGAAGTGAGCACCCCGTCGGGCACGGTCGCCACCATCTTTCACGTCACCAGCCCGCAGACGTGGGATCAGGCGGTCGAGGCCGGGACATTCACCGAGTCGACGCTGGGCCGGTCGCTCGAGGACGAGGGCTTCATCCACTGCTGCGACGCGGCCCAGCTCGACTTCGTGATGACGGCGTTCTATGGGGAGGTGCCGCACGACCTCGTGCTGCTCACCATCGATCCCGCGCTGCTCGAGTCGCCGCTGGTGCGCGAGGTCGGCAACCCGGAGACGGGTGAGCAGTTCCCCCACATCTATGGCCCGCTCAACCCGTCTGCCGTCACCAGCACCGAGCTCCTCCACCCACCCCACGGGCACCCCCGTCCCTACTCACCCAATGGGGTGGGTCAGGGAGGCTCGGGGTCGAGGTAGTCGATCAACCTGAGGTCGTCGCCCACCACCTCCGGCGGCACCTCCGCCACCAGCCGCGCCCACGACGCGAACCTGTGCACACGGGCCAGCCGACCCGCCGCCGGCCACGCCCCGAGCAGCGACTCGGGCTCGTCGCTCCACTCCGACAGGTAGGCCAGAAGGATCGGTCGAACTCGCGGGCCCTCGGGTTCGGGAAGTGGCCACGCTCCCGTCGCGTACGCCAACGGGACCTGCAGGACGGGCAAGGGGTGCGACCAGAACGAGTCGCCGAGATCGAAGATCCGGACCCGATCGCCGTCGATGAACACATTCGCGTCGCCAAGGTCGTTGTGCTGCAACGAGTCCGGCATACCGGTGGCCCCGAGGACGTCCGCGTCCTCGTGAAGCTGCGCGGATGTGGCACTCACCCGATCGGCGACTTCGGCGGTGATCGCCTGGGGATGGTCCGCGGGCAGATGCTCCAGTTCGGCAACAGCGGCAAGCACGTATGCCGGTGCGTCACCTGCCGCGAGCACGCTCACGCCCGCTCCGATCCCTCGGCCTCGTGCGCCGCGAGGGTGCGTTGCATACGGGCGACCTCACGAGCGAGCAACTCCCAGGGCTCGATGTCCAAGTAGCTCGTGTCGCGCAACGTCGGTCCCTGGTCCGCCGTGAGCAGCCACCCGCGTTCGGTGTCGACTGCGACCGGGGCGACGACGTGGTCAGGCACCAACCCGGCCAGGGTCGAGGCCAACTGGGCCTCGAAGCCTTGACCGGGGTTGGCGACCTTGAACCAGTGCCGACCACGGTCGGTCTCGATGGTGAAGACAGCCGACCAGAAGCGCATTCGGCTCTCCGTCAAGGCTGCTGACGTGCGTATGCCGCGAGCGGTGAGCGCACGGCATACCCAGTCGTTCGCTTGCCCCAGCCACTCCGGTGAGCGCCACAGCGCGACGAGATCCTGCACGGACTCAGCCTAGGTCCGCGGTCAGGTGACGCGCTGGCCCTTGACGCCGCGACGGGCCTTGACCACGGAATCGATGCCGTCCCAGAGGGCGATGACGACGATGCCGGCAGCCACGAGTGCCGTCGGCAGGGTCCAGTTGGTTGACCAGCCGAAACGCTCGCCGAGCACGGTCGGCAGGTCGGTGAGCAGGTCGCCCCGCGACAGCAGCCAGATGAGCAGGGTTGCCGCTGCAGCGTTGCTCGCGACGTTGATCGCGGCGAGGGTCGGGGTCCACCGGCCAACGCGCCAGACGACGATCGCCAGGATCGCGTCCAGGAGCAGCAGGCCCACAAGGGCGACCTCCCAGATCACGTCGAGGTCCGGGCTCAGCACCTGGATGGCGTTGCCGCCAACCCCGGAGAACTGCCAGGCGACAACAGCTGCGAGGGCGAGCGCGAAGCCGACCTGCACCAAGGTCTCACCGCGCCCGACCTGCCGCCACGGCACCTCGGTCGTGAGCTGGTCGGGCTTCCACTCGTTCAGGGGCCGGTCACGCTCGGACTCGGGACGCGTCCACTCGATGAGGGCGAAGGTCAGCGTCACCCAAAAGCCCAGGTGAACCGCCACCGACAGCAGAAGGAGGAAGGCGTCGAGCAGGATCGCCGCCCAGTTCTCGTCGGTCGTCGCCGCACGTGTGACGAAGTTCGCGACAAACACGATCGGCAGGACGATGGCCGGCAGGATCCGCATGAGCCGGACATAGTCGGGATAGACGGCAGGTCCGATGAGATAGCCGGGGCGCCCGCCGTACTGACGGGCGAGCACATCGGGGTCACCGAGCTCGGCGATCACCTGTTGCTCGGCAGCAGCCGGGTCGGCACCGCCCTCGACCTTGCCGTCGACGGCGTCGGCGATGGTGCCACGCAGCTCTTGGGCCACGTCGGGGCCGACATCATCGGGGAGGTGTCGCGTCACGGTCCACACGTAGCGGTCGGTGAGCGTCGTCTTTGTGGTCATCGTGCATCTCCTCCGTCTAGGGCGCCGATCGCGCCGTCGAGCGTGCGCCATTCGGTCATCAGTTGGTTGAGCACTCGGGTGCCGTCAGGGCTGACCCGATAGAACTTGCGTGGTCGCGCTTCGTCGGTGTTCCACTCACTGGTGAGCAGACCCTGCTTCTCGAGGCGACGCAGCAAGGGATAGAGAGTGTTGCCGTCCACGGCGAAGCCGGCCTGCGCGAGGGTCTCGAGCAGGGCGTAGCCGTAACGGGGCTTGGACAGGGTCGTGAGGCACGCCAGCACCACCGTGCCTCTGCGCAGTTCCTGCAGGTGCCCTGCGATGAGTTCTTCGTCCATGCGTCACACCATAATGTGCGTCACACATCATCGTCAAGAGCACATGCTTGTGCTTGCACGTGGCCCAGTGGTGGTCGGTGCCGTCAGCGGGTGGCGGGTCGTCCGCGGCGTGCCGGGTGCGTGTTCAGCTCGAGCAACATCTCGAGCAACCGCTCGGTGGCCGGGTTCGTTCGCCCCGTCTCGCGCACGAGCGCCGAGATCTCGCGCACGGGGGTGGGTTCGTTGATCCGCAGGCGCGTGACCTCGGAGGGCAGGGCGCGAGCGGCGAGGCGCGGCATGACCGAGATGCCGACGCCAGCAGCGACGAACTGGATGGCGGAGTAGTGCTCCTGCGCCTGGACCGCGAAGCGTGGCGTGAATCCCGCTGCAGCACAGGTGGATACGACGATCCGATGGCCTTGGCTCCCCATGACGTCATTGGACACCCAGGTCTCACCGCGGAGGTCGCCAAGTCCGACACTGCGAGCCGTCGCCAGCTCATGGCTGCTCGGGACGACTGCAACGAAGGGGTCGCTCGCGAGTGGGACGTGCCGGTAGCCCGGCCTCCCGCCTCCGTCCGGCGGGTCGATGACGATGTCGATGTCGGGGGTCAGGTTGCGGCTCGTGACCTCGGTGAGCACGAGGTCGACGGTCAGGTCGGGCAGCTCGAAGGTGAGTCGTTTGACGAGGTCGGGCATCCACGCCGAGCCCGCCGAGGCGAAGTAGCCCACGACCAACCTGCCGCTGCGCCCCTCGCGCAGGTCGGCGACGACGGAGTCCAGCCGACCCCACTGGCTCATCACCTCCTCGCTCTGCGCGGCGAGCTCGAGACCGGCCGGGGTCGGAGCGATGCCACGCCCCTGTCGCTGGAAGAGGACCAGCCCGGTCTCGCGCGCGAGGGCGCTGAGGTGCTGGCTCACGGCGCTGGAGGTCAGGCCCAAATTGTCAGCGGCGGCCTGCACCGAACCACTGCCGACGACAGCCCGAAAGACGCGGAGACGGTGTGGATCGAGCATGCCCTGATTCTACAGCGTTGCTTAACCACCGCTAAGTAAAGTCACGTTGTGCTTAGGAGTTGAACGCTGGATCATTGTCGTCATGAGCCACCGCACCCAGACCGTCAACACCGCCGCTCGCATCGCCGACCGCCTCCGCAACTTCCGTCGCCAGGGCGCGTCCGGCTGGTCGACCACCGTCGACATGGACTCCACCCGCGCCAACCACGAGTTCATGGTCGCCTCGCAGTTCCAGGGCCAGAACCGCTCGATCTGAGCCAGCGCACCACCGCAGCTCGCACCACCGCCGCCCCGTATTGCGGGCGCCGGATCCAGCGCTGAACCGCACTCCGGTTCAGCGCTGACTCATTCCTCCAGCCGTGTGCGCACATCGCGATCGAGGTCCTGCAATGCCTCTCGCGCCGCGGTCGTGTCGGGCCCGATCGCCGGGTGCTCGGCCTGCCGCGCGAGATCGGCGATGTGGTCAGGATCGAGTCCGTGCCGCCGTGCGCCGTCGAGGCTCTGCCGCGACAGCAGGTCCGGCAGCCGGAACGTGGGAGCGTCGCCGCGACGCGCCCGGCCCTCGACGATGCGAACATCGCGCTCCGGCTTGAGCTCGTCGCCCACCTCACCGAACCCCGTGGTGACAAGCCGCGCGTATGCCGCGTGGCCGGCTGGGTTGGGGTGGAAGGACTCCTCGGGCGGCCAGGAGGCGCCGTTGAGCCACTCCTCGCCGTCGCAGATCGCATGATCGGCAAAGGCCGCCCTCGGGTCGACGAACGCTGCCCCCGCGTCGCGAGTCACCGCGCCGATGACGGCCGCCAGCTCGTTCACGCCCTCCTTGATCCGTCCCATCTCGTGCGGGCTGAAGAACGTCAGGGCGTTGCAGTCCTCGCCGTTGAACAGCACGGGGTATGCCGTCACGACGACCTGTGCGTCCGGCGCGCGTGCGCTGATGGTCGCCAGGAGCCCAGCGAGACGCTCCTGGAGCTCGGTCCGCAGGATCGCGAAAGCGTCGTCGATGAGCGGGTCCGAGTCGGACATCCACGACGGCTTGGCGGCCTCGATCAGGACGGGAGTGAAGCCGACGTCGTTGCCACCGATCGTCAGTGAGACGTGGGTGGTCTCGACTCCGAGCGCCTCCACCTGGTCGCGTTCGACGTTGCCGATGGTCGCGCCGAGGCATCCCTGATAGGCGAGATCGAGCCCGAGAGAATGGGCGACGGACACGGGGTAGCCCTCGACGGCCCGCCAGCACTCGCTGCGCCTGGCACCTCCCCCCACGCCCGCGGCATACGAATCTCCCAGGGCGACGTAGGGAAGCGACATGAAGCCATCCAAGCAAAGGGAGCGGACATCGGTGATGCTGCGACCGGGTTGGGCTCAGGCTCAGGCCTCGGGAGCGGTCGCTTCGGCCTGCTGGGACTCGGCAACCTTGGCGCGCACGTCGTCCATGTCGAGCTCCTTGATCTTCTCGATGATTCCCTCGAGTGCCGGGCCGGGGAGGGCGCCGGGCTGGGAGAACACGAGGATCGAGTCGCGAAAAGCCATGAGCGTGGGGATCGACGTGATCTGCGCGGCGGCGGCAAGCTGCTGCTCCGCCTCGGTGTCGATCTTGCCGAAGACGACGTCGGGGTGCTTCTGCGACGACTCCTCGAAGATGGGTCCGAAGCGCTTGCACGGACCGCACCATTCGGCCCAGAAGTCCACGAGGACGATGCCGTTGCTCGTGACGGTCTTCTCGAACGTGTCGGCGGTCAGCTCGACGGTGGCCATGCAGGACTCCTTGGTGTGGGGTGCAGTGTCAGTGGTGCCTGATCAGATGTGGATCAGGCTCGGATCAGGTATCTCATCCAGTGTGACAACGCGCAGAGAGGCGCAGATCATCCGGACGGGCGCATGCAGGCACAGGCGGCATACGCCTCGTTGTCCCTAGATGGTGGGGACACGCCAAGGGCGCGCGTCGGTACAGGGGTTCACGACGCGCGCCCGGCTTATCTCACAGTAGCGACAAAACAGGGCGGTTGAACAGGGTTCAACCATGTGACGCCCACCGCCCTCGGCTCCACACCCATATGCTGCCGAGGGTGACGACGACGAACTCGACCAACTCGACGACCGACGACGACCGCGCCCACGTCTTCCACTCGTGGTCCGCGCAGGCGCAGATCTCGCCCACGGAGGTCACCGATGCGCTGGGATCGCACTTCTGGATGGCCGACGGCACGAAGTACCTCGACTTCTCGAGCCAGCTCGTCAACGTCAACATCGGCTATCAGCACCCCAAGCTTGTCGCGGCCATCCAGGAACAGGCCGGCAAGCTGCTCACGGTCTCGCCCGCGTTCGCCAACGACGTCCGCTCCGAGGCCGCCCGGCTCATCGCCGAGCTCGCGCCCGGTGACCTGGACTCGGTGTTCTTCACCAACGGCGGAGCCGAAGCGACCGAGAACGCGATGCGCATGGCGCGGCTGCACACCGGTCGGCACAAGGTGCTGACGACCTACCGCAGCTATCACGGCGCGACCGCCGGAGCCATCGCCGCGACCGGCGAGCCGCGTCGCTGGGCGTCGGAGCCGTCGGTGCCGGGGATCGTGCACTTCTGGGGGCCCTACCTCTATCGCTCGGCCTTCCACGCCACCACCGAGGCGGAGGAGTGCGAGCGCGCCCTGCAGCACCTGCGCGACACGATCATGGTCGAGGGAGCGTCGACGATCGCGGCGATCATGCTCGAGCCCGTCGTGGGGACCAATGGCGTGCTCGTGCCGCCGGATCGCTACCTCGCCGGGGTGCGCGAGATCTGCGACGAGCACAGCATCATCTTCATCGCCGACGAGGTCATGGCCGGGTTCGGGCGCTGTGGTGAGTGGTTCGCGGTCGACCGCTGGGGTGTCACGCCCGACCTCATCTGCTTCGCCAAGGGTGTGAACTCCGGCTACGTGCCGCTGGGTGGCGTCGTCATCTCGGCAGCGATCGCAGCGACGTTCGCGGACCGCGCCTACCCCGGCGGGCTGACCTACTCGGGGCACCCGCTCGCGTGCGCCTCAGCAGTCGCGTCGATCGGCATCTTCAAGGAGGAGGGCATCCTCGAGCACGTGCGTGGCGTCGAGGAGACCGTCCTGCGCCCGGGGCTGGAGGCGATCGCAGAGCGGCACCCGTCCGTCGGCGAGGTCCGTGGAGTCGGATTCATGTATGCCGTCGAGCTCGTCCGATCACGTGAGACCCGTGAGCCGTTGGTGCCGTTCAATGCCTCCGGCGCGGCCGCCGCACCGATGGGTGCGTTCGCAGCCGAGTGCAAGAAGCAGGGGCTGTGGCCGTTCGTGCACTTCAATCGCACTCACGTCGTGCCGCCGTGCACCACGACGGCCGCCGAGATGCGGGAGGGACTCGAGAAGCTCGACGCGGCCCTGACCGTCGCCGACAGCTATTGCGCCTGACCTCCTGCACCTGACCCCCGGGCCCGGGCCCGGGCTCACGCGGCGCTGTCGATGGGCCCGAGCCATGCCTCGAAGCCGTCTGCGGGGAGGACCTGGGTCACCGCACGAAGCTCGTCGTCGGTGAGGAGCGCGGACTCGAAGGCTCGCTGGATCGCCTGCTTGCGTTCGGCGATGGCACCCTCAGTGGCACCCGGCACCACGTCGACGATTCCGTGCACGACGATGCGGGTGATCGGCTGCTCGCCACCCCATTCGCCGACCGTGCCGATGCTCAGGGCGTCACCGGCCCCTGTCCACCCGCAGACCGCCCCCGGCCTGCTGGGCAGATGGAAACACCCGCGGCTGCGGTGACCGCCCAACGCGAGCGCCGCGATCTGCGCTCGGAGTCGCCCGGGATGGAGCGGTCGGTCGGAGGTGAGGTCGAGGGTCCAGACGCCGGGCGTTCGCGGTGCCGGCACCACCTCGCGCCGGACTTCGTCGACCCACGCCTCCGAGGCCTCGTGGTCGTGTATGCCGTGGAGCAGGTCCCGTGCATGCAGTCCCGGCCAGTCCGTGAGCACGAGCGCCCCAGGCCGAGCGAGGGCGTCAACGAGGCCCAGGTCGACTCCATCCGGGTCACCGAAGACCGCGACGACGTCGGCGTACTCGATGAGACCCGAGGCCACCTCGGCGACGCCTCGCCGGTCAGCGCTCGATGTCGCCGTGCCGCGCTCCACCAAGAGGTCATCACCCACAAGATCCGCCCGCAGCGACTCGCCTTCGAACCCGACGACGACACCGGCGATCCGAAATCCCTCGGAGCGGCCATGGTCCGGCTCGACCACGCGGCAAACCTGGGTCGGATCGGCCGCGATCGGGAGGTGCGTCACGACGGCTTCCCAGCGGCCGAGGTCGGCGAGTCGTTCGAGCGTCGGGACGATGTCCTCCCGGATGGCGCAGGAGACACAGAGATGCTCGAGGTCAATGACCTCACGTTCGAGGACTCCGGTGAGATCGGCGATCGTGCGCGTGAGCGTGTGGTGCTCCGCGTCAATGTCATGACGCAGGAGAACCGAGCCGGGGAGGTCGCACTGCAGACCCATCGCGGCGGTCGACATGGGCGCCTCGGCGAGACCGGCGACGAGGAAGACGGGAAGATAAGTCATACCCTAGATGATAACCATTCTCATCTTGGGTGTCGAGGAGAGGTCAGGTCTCCCGGGTGAGGACCACTGCGCTGTAGGGGCCGAGCGTGAGGACAGCACTCTGATCGCAACCGTCCATGGCCGGTCCGCTGGCCTGGACGTCGAACGCATCGGTGCCGCCGAACTCCGGTGCGTAGTCGGACGAGTCGGAGTTGAACCGCACCTTCCACAGGCCCGGGGCCGGCAGACCGACGGGCAGCACACCATGCACCTGGGTCGAGTAGTTGAGGACGACAACGGTGTCGTCGTGGACTCCGCC
Source organism: Knoellia sp. S7-12 (assembly GCF_040518285.1). Taxonomy (GTDB): domain Bacteria; phylum Actinomycetota; class Actinomycetes; order Actinomycetales; family Dermatophilaceae; genus Knoellia. The sequence goes on from NZ_CP155449.1 coordinate 3,889,837, forward strand.
CTCGGCCCACCGATGGAAGGCGAGAACCTTGGTCGCGTTGTCGACTCGGAGCGGAGTGATCCCCGCGCCGCGAAGACCCCGGCTCACGCCGTCAGCATTGCGGCGCAACCGAATCAGGTCACGGTGCAACGCCACGATGCCGGAGTGCGACTCGGACTTGCCCCAGTCCAGCTGCACCGAGTCGTCGAACCAGCGGTCCTCAAGGAACTCCTGCCCCTGGAAGAGCATCGGCAGACCTGGTGCACACATGACGGTGACGAAGCCGAGCGCAGCCCGCCTCTTGGCCGCCCACGAGTTGGCGTCACCCGGGGCCACGGCCTCGGGCAGTCGCGTCTTGCCGTTGGCGACCTCGTCGTGCGACTCGGTATAGATGACGCGCGTGCCCGCAGGACCCCGGCCCTCACCGAGAACAGCGCTGGCCACCGCCTCCACGTCGCGGTGCTCGTCACTGAGTTCGGTGAGCGCCTTGCGGACCGGGTGGACGAAGCCGGCGTCCCATTGGGCGTGGAAGCCAAGACCGCCCTGCTCGGACAATGTGGTCACCATCGGGTCGTTCTGGAGGTCCTCCGCGATGAGGAGCTTCCACGGCTGGCTCGCCATGATCTCGGACGTGAGCCACGAGAGGTAGTCGGCGCCGTCAGGGATCGCGGCGCCGCCGTCCCACGTGCCGCCGGTGACGGAGCGGATGTAGTTGGTGGCATCGAATCGCAGCCCGTCACAACGGAACTCCTCGAGCCAGAGCATCGCGCTGTCGCGCAGGTAGCCCCGCACCTCGGATCGCCCGTAGTCGGGGCGAGTCGCACCCCACGGGGTCTCCCCACGCCAGTCGTTGTAGAAGTAGATGCCACCGCCCTCACCCTCGGACCACCCGTCGAAGCGCCACAGATCGAGATCGGAGGGCCCGATGTGGTTGTGGACGACGTCAACGATGACCGCCATGCCCTTCTCGTGGGCAGCCTTGATGAACTGCTTGAACTCATCGGGGCCGCCATAGGTCGACTCGACCGCGAGGAGGTGACTTGGGTTGTAGCCCCACGAGATGTCACCGGCGTACTCGAACGGCGGCATCACCTGGATCACAGAGACGCCGAGATCGCGCAGGTGGTCGAGCCCCGCACTCGCCGACTCGAAACTGCCCCGCGAGCCTGAGTCGCGCCCGAAGGTGCCCACGTGCATCTCGTAGATGACCACGTCGTCCCACGACGGCATACGGAACCCGTTTTTGCCCCAGTCGAACGAATTGGTGTCGTAGACAACGCAATTGCCCACAGAACTCGTCATCTGGCGTGCGTAGGGGTCGGCTCGCCAGACCACCTCGGAGCCGGTGTCTACCTGGAACTGGTACTCCTGGCCTGCGGTGACCCCGGGGACGTGCACCGACCACAGGCCGGTGGCATCGGCGTCGCGCTCGAACTGAGGATTCCTGCCGCTGTCCCACCCGTTGAAGTCGCCGATGACCCAGACCTGCTTGGCGTTGGGAGCCCAGACGCGGAAGGTCACACCGTCGTCGACCAGAGTGGCGCCCATGCCGCCGTGAGGTGAAGGCGCGGTGAAGTTCATCCCGTCAACCTAGTCCGGCGATGTGCGAACCCGTGCCGGCGCCCTTTGCGACGATGGGGGCATGGACGTACGCATCGTCGGGGTCTCGCTGCCGCCTCCCGTTCTCGCGGGGCGCGCTGTTCTTGTCGGTATGCAGCGTGGTCGCGACGTCGTGTCCGCTCGGCCCGTCACTGGGGAGACGATGACGTTCGACGCGGAGCTCAACGTCGTCGTCACTGCTGACGGCGTGGATTATCGAGGACCGTGGGTGCAGGGGAAGCGCGGCGACCGCTTCCTCTATCTCAACTGGGGGCAGGACGAGGGTGCGGGTTTCGTGGGTTTCCGGCGCGCCAAGCTCATGCTCGGGGTTCTCGACCCTGCAGAGATGGCGTCGGCGGCTGCCGGAGCGGTGCTCGAGGGACGACTGTCACTGGTCGACGCGTGTGGCGGGCCGGTGTGTGCGGCGGTTCGCCCACCCACTATTCGCTGGACACTTCACAGATAAGGGCGACGGGCTCCGAATCAGATCGGATACTGGCGGGAACAATCAGGCAGGAGGGGGGAACATGTCAGAGGCACAACGCCTGGCTTTGGGGCTCATGGGCCGGATCAATTTGGTTGCGCACGTTGGGCAGTCACTGCCTCCCGGCCTCAGCCTGTTCGGGGTGGGACAGAGCGAAGTGATGCTGCGTCTGACCGCCTTGGAGGCGAAAACCCGCAGCACGGTGTGGAACACCGTCCCGACGCTGATCTTCGACCCGGAGGACGTGGCGTACGCATTGGACGCGCGATCCCGAGACCGCGGCATCGATGTGCAGACGATCACGCCTTCACGAACTCTGCGCTTCAACCCCCTCCTGACGTCCCTCACCCCGGACCTGCGGATCGGGCCGGTGCTGTTCAAGTGCATCATCGTCGACGAACGGGTCGCCGTCATCGCCGGTCCGGAGACGGTTGACGGCGCCACCACGGCGTGGCTCGCAAGTGGTGGCGAGTTCCTCACCGGGGCACTCACCCTCTGGCATGCCACCGTGGCAGAGTCCCGCCCAGCCCTGCCTGAGGGAGCCGAGCCGCCGCTCAATCGACGGCAGCTCGATGTGGCCCGGGGGGTGTGTCTGGGGAAGACCGACACAGCCATCGCCCGTCAGCTGGGCATCTCGGAGCGAAGCGTGGCCCGGGCTGTCTCCGCCATCCTGGAGGTCACGCAGGCCCACTCACGCAGCGAGGCGATCCTCAACATGCTGGGCCGTGGACGCCAGAGCCGCACCTGATGTGGCGCAGTGCCGCATCCTCACGAACGCGAGGCTGGGGGAAGTGCCAATGCTTCTGCCTGGGACGCACTGGCATTCCCCAGCCTCTGCCGCCTCGTGTGGGAGCAGCATGTCGTTCACGGGCCCCCCTGCTGGCCCGTGACACGTCCGAGGATGACGTGCAGGGCGGCAGGAGTCGAGCCCGTGGCGAGAACTCGCCGCGACCTTGACGCCGAGGACGGTTCTCTGCTAGGCGACTTGACATGCCTCTCCCCAGACCTATTCTGGATGTGTAATGTCCTTGATCGTGAGGATGAACGAGGGTGTCGAATGGGCTCTGCACACATGCGTCAACCTGTGCTGGATCCCCGGACAGTCCGTGACGGCCGCGCGGCTTGCAGCCTTCTACGACCTGCCGACCGCCTATTTGAACAAGCAGCTCCAGGCGCTCGCACGCGCGGGCATCCTCATGTCGACCACTGGGCCCCGCGGCGGGTTCCAGCTGGCGCGGCCCCCCGAGAAGATCACCCTGCTGGACGTCGTCGTGGCGATCGACGGGCCAGAGGACGCATTCCGCTGCCAGGAGATCCTGCGCAGCGGCCCGGGCGGCCAGGCCAGGACGAACTATCGCAAGACGTGTCTGATCTCCCATTCGATGCGCCAGGCCGAGATGACCTGGAGGAAGGAACTGTCGTCGCAGAGCATTGCCGACATCGTGCAGTCGGTGGAGCACTCCTTCCCGAAGACCCCTGAGGACACCCGCCACTGGTTCGACACGATCCGCACCTGACACCACTACGCCTGGATCAGCAGCAGCGTGCTCAAACAATTCTGGACACTATCCATCCGTGAAAGGACCCTCGATGACCGCACACCACGCCACCCTGGTCCGCCGCACCGACGCTGAGGCGTTGGACGCGAGCGGCGTCACCCTGCTGGCCGACACACCCGCAACAGGGGGTGCTGTCACGAGCCATCGCTCCTCCTTCCGCGCCGGCCGGCCAGGGGCGCCCCCACACCTGCACCGCGAGGCATCGGAACTCTTCCATGTCCTGGGCGGGTCCCTGGAGGTGCTCCTCGGCGAGTCGCTCACCACCTTGGAGAAGGGCGACTTCCTCCTCGTTCCGCCCCACCTCCCCCACGCCTTCGAAGCAGCGGGGACCGAGGACGCCGACGTGTTCTTCGTGTTGACCGACGCCAAGCCGCGGTTCGACTACTACCGACTGCTCGAGCAGGTCTATCGCGGTGAGGTGGATCCTGCCGAACTGGCTGCGACCCAGGACACCTACGACAACCACTACGTCGACAGCGCGATCTGGGCCGACAGGACGGGCAGCCCGGGCCTGCGCTGACCGGGTCAGGGGTGGGTCATGTCCTCAGGGATGACCCACTCGTCGAACTGCTCCCCTGTCACATCACCCGAGGCGAGCGCTGCCTCGCGCAGCGACAGACCCTCCCGGTGAGCCTGCTTCGCAATCGCAGCGGCCCTGTCGTAGCCGATGTGCCGGTTGAGCGCGGTGACGAGCATGAGGTTGCTCGCAAGGTTGGCATCGATCCGCTCGGTGTTCGGCTCGATCCCGCGGGCACAGTGAGCAGTGAAGGACCGGCACCCGTCAGCGAGCAGCCGGATCGACTCGAGCACCGCGTGTGCCATGACGGGCTTGTAGACGTTGAGCTGGAAGTTGCCCTGAGACCCGGCAAAAGCAACGGTCGCGTCGTTGCCGAAGACCCGTGTAGTCACCATCGTCAGTGCCTCGGCCTGAGTCGGGTTGACCTTGCCCGGCATGATCGAGGAACCGGGCTCGTTCTCGGGGATCCGCAGCTCTCCCAGGCCATTTCGCGGGCCCGAGGCATACCAGCGCACGTCGTTGGCCACCTTCATGAGCACTCCCCCGAGAGTGCGCAGGCCAGCGCTGACCCCCACCAGGGCGTCGTGCGCCGACAGCGCGGCAAAGAGGTCGGGTGCCTGACGGAAGGCCTGGCCTGTCTCTGCCGCGATCTTCTCCGCTGCCAGCGCCCCGAATCGCGGATGCGCGTTGAGACCCGTCCCGACAGCGGTGCCACCGATGGCGAGAGCGCGAGTGGACTCCACGGCATACGCGATTGCTCGCATCGCTTCGTCGAGCTGTGCGACCCAGCCGCCGAAGACCTGTCCGAGGGTCACGGGGGTCGCGTCCTGCAGGTGTGTGCGGCCGACCATGACGACGTCCCTGTATGCCGTGGCCTTGTCCGCGAGGACGCCGCGCAGCTCTGCGACCGCTGGCTCCAGGCGCTCGACGAACTCGAGGACGACCGCGATGTGCATGGCCGTCGGGAAGGTGTCGTTGCTCGACTGGCCACGGTTGACGTGGTCGTTGGGGTGGACGGGCGTCTTGGATCCGCGGATCCCGCCGGCGAGTTCGATGGCGCGGTTCGACACGACCTCGTTGGCGTTCATGTTGGACTGCGTGCCGGACCCGGTCTGGAAGACGACGAGGGGGAACTGGGCATCGAGCGATCCAGAGATGACGTCGTCCGCAGCCTGTTCGATCAGCGCGGCCACATCGGCGGGCAGCTCACCCAGCTCGCCATTCGCCTGTGCCGCAGCCTTTTTGAGGATGCCAAGCGCCCGGATCATTGGTCGCCCCCACACAAACGTGTCGCGTCCGATGTCGAAGTTCTCGATGCTGCGCTGCGTCTGCGCGCCCCAATAGGCCTGTGCAGGAACGTCGATCGAACCCATCGTGTCGGACTCGCTGCGGTGTGCCACGGCTTCTGTGTCGTCAGGTTGCGCCATGACACCACCGTAGGCGCGACAATGGCCGCATGACAGAGCGATGGATGGCTTCATGATGTGGACAGCGCGATGACTCAGCCGCATGCGATCGAGACCTGGCTCACCGACATGGACGGCGTCCTCGTGCACGAGGAGCACGCGATCCCCGGGGCAGCCGACTTCATCAACGCCTTGAAAGCGGCCCAACTGCCTTTTCTTGTGCTCACCAACAACTCGATCTTCACCGCACGGGACTTGCGTGCCCGCCTCTTGGCGAGCGGCATCGATGTCCCCGAGGAGTCGATCTGGACCTCGGCCATGGCGACGGCGCAGTTCCTTGCCGACCAGCGACCGGGAGGCACGGCATACGTCGTCGGCGAAGCCGGTCTCACCACGGCGCTGCACGACGTCGGCTACATCCTCACGAGCCGCACCCCCGACTACGTCGTCCTCGGCGAGACGCGAACCTATTCGTTCGAGCAGATCACGCAGGCCATCCGGCTCATCGAGAAGGGCGCGCGTTTCATCGCCACCAACCCCGACGTGAGCGGGCCGTCGCCGGAAGGCATCCTTCCTGCCACGGGCTCAGTCGCAGCGCTCATCTCGACCGCGACCGGCCGCCAGCCCTACTACGTGGGCAAGCCCAACCCGCTCATGATGCGCAGCGCCCTCAACCGGCTCGACGCCCACTCGGAGACCACCGTGATGATCGGTGACCGGATGGACACCGACATGGTCTCAGGGCTCGAAGCCGGGCTGCGAACAGTGCTTGTGCTCACCGGCTCCACGCGTCCAGATCAGGTCGAACTGTTTCCCTATCGACCCACTGCTGTGATGGACTCCATCGCCGACCTTGTCCCGATCGTCCAGTCCGGAGGACCCATCGCATGACCTCGCAGGCGCCAGATCCGAAGCCCTCGACCGCGATCCCGCCGAAACAGGTTGGCCTGCCAGATCTCACGGGGATGCCGTCCGGCTGGGTCACGCGCGTCCCGGATCGTGAGGACGTTGACGCACTGGTCGTCCTGTCGGAGTCGCACCAGCGGATGGCCAAGGGTTCAGGCTCCGTCGACACCGACGTGGTCGAGAGCAACGTCGCGGGCAAAGGATCGTGGACCCGGCACCAGGCGTTGGTGGCGGCCGCCGATGGGACGGTGCTCGGTTGGGCCACCAACCATGACCGTGCGGGCGGCCGCACCCTCGTGGAGGTCACGGTGGCCGTCGAGGGCATCGAGGACGCCGATGCCGACGCCCTGTCCGGTGCCCTCTTCACGTGGGCCGAGGAGGCCGGCCGCGTCATCGCCGCCGGCCGAGACCTGCCCGGCACCCAGCTCGACTCCGGGGCCTATGCCGACGACGCGCGCCAGCGCCGGTGGCTGTCGAACGCGGGCTATCGCCAGACCCGCACCTGGCTGCAGATGTCCCGGCCGGTCCATCCCGAGGAGGCCGAGGACGGCGTGCTCCCCGCAGCCCGCGAGGGTGTGACCATCCGACAGGTCGCCAAGCACGACACTGGCCTCCCCGTCGCGGCGGATCTGCAGACCGTGCACCGCATGCTCGAGGAGTCGTTCACCGACCACTTCAACAGCTATCGGGAGTCCTTCCCCGAGTTCCTGTCACGGCTGCGTGAGGACCCGGGCCACCGGTGGGACCACTGGTGGATCGCCGAGGTCGACATCGATGGTGAGACCCACTCCGGCGGTGCCCTCGTTGCGACGGTCGTCCCTCCTGACTCCGCCGATTCCTTCGGGACCTATGTGGACTACATCGGCGTCCATCGCCTCGCGCGGGGTCGTGGTGTCGCAAAAGCGCTGCTGCACACCGTGATTCGTGATGCGGCCGAGCGCGGCAACAACCGCGTCGGACTCGAGGTCGACGACGACTCCCCGACCGGAGCGGACGGTCTCTATGTCTCGCTCGGGTGGGTCACGGCATACAAGACCGAGTCCTGGCACCGAGACATCACGAACGACGACTGACCACCTCTCTGCGGGCACCCGCCGGCGCGCGAGGTTAGTGGTTCCACCAGGAAGTCGCCTGTCGAGGGCGACTCGATGGCGAACTCTCGCCATGGCCATGGACGTTTGCGTGGCCGGTGAACATCCTGATCCCACGCCCCGCAACGATGCGGGTGGACACGGCGGGGGCCGAGGCGCTTTCGCCTTTCGGAGGGGGAACAGAAAATGAGATCAGTGATCAAGCGGGGGTTCATGACCGTACTGGCCGTAGGAGCTTTGGCGGCAGGGACAGGGCTCGCAGCTTCGCCCGGGGCGCAGGCCGCGACGTCAGCCACGGGGTGCACAGGGACTGTGAACATTTATGGCTCACTCAGCGACGGACGGCTGACCTTTGGCCAGATCAACGCCAACACCCAAACTCGCACCAAGGTCCTCACCGGAGCCAACCTCGGATTCGCTCCCAAGACCCTGACCACACTGAACTACAACACCGTCTTGGCCACCACTACCGGCGGAGCCCTGTACCGGGTCGACATCGGCACCAACAACACCTCACTGAGCTTCACCAAGACCCTGCTCTCCAGCCAGGGCTGGACCCACAGCCACCTCACCTATGACGGCAACTACCTCTACGGCAACGTGCCCGCCACAGGAGAACTGCTGCGATACACCGTGACCGTCAACGGCAACGGCACCAAGCCCGCCGCAGCCAACATCACCACCCGCGTGGTCATCGGCGCCTCCGGCTTCGGATCCCTCAGAACCCTGACCGCCACCGCACCCAAAACCCTCATGGCCACCAGCACTGCCGGCGAACTCATCAGTTACAAGGCCAACGGCGCCAACAGCTACACCCGCCACACCCTCAGCCCATCGACCTGGGGCGGCATGAAGAACCTCCTGTCCGCAGGATCCGGCATCTTCTACGGGCAGAACGCCACCGCCCTCTACGCCTACCGCGACGCCAACCCCACCGACGGAAGCGGTGCCGACATCTCCGCCTCCAAAACCATCGACGCCAGCGGCTGGACCCAAACCAAACTCAGCGCCCAACACAACACCGTCACCTGCGCGAACGGCAACTACGCGTTGCCACTGCCCACGTCGGCAGCAGATCGCTCGGATTACGCTGCCGACCACCACGACCACCCGGGCAGCGACTTGTTCGTCCCGATCGGGACAAAGGTGGCCGCAATCAACGGCGGCAAGGTTGTCGGTGTGATCAATTCGGGCGAATGCGGTCGTGGAGTGTTCATCAGGGGCAACGACGGAGCGGATTACGGCTACTGCCACTTCAACTCCATCACCATCGCCAATGGCGCCACGGTCACGGCTGGGCAGCAGATCGGGTGGTCCGGCATCAGCGGCGGCGCCAATAACCCCCACCTGCACGTGCAGATCAAGACGAGCGGCACAAATCGCTGCCCGCAGGCGCTGTTGCTGGCGATCTATGACAACAGGCCGGTACCCGCACCCACCTCATTGGCCACCACCGGCTGCTATTTCGCAACACGCTGAGGGCGCCATCAGCTCTCGAACCGAGAGGATGACTCGAGTCTGACAACCCAGCACGCCACCGTCGCCGTCATCCTTGGCTCAACCGGCTGAGGATGACGGCGACGGTGGCGTCGTCGTCTCCCAGCGGTGGTGTCACGATGTCGGCGCCGGCGTCGGCGAGCCGGTCATGGAAGAACCCCTCCGCGAGGAGATAGGACGCCACGGCGACCGTCGACGCCCCAGCCGCCCGAGCGGCAGCCACGGCGTCCGGCACCGACGGCTGTGTGCCCGCGGCATAGGCGACAGTCACCGGCGCGTCCCACTCCTCTGCCAGCTGGTCCGCGGCCGACTCCACATCCTCGGCTGCCACCGCCCGGCTGGACCCGGCCGCCGCCATGACGACGTGCGTCCCGGGCGCCACCCCACTCGCTTGCAGGTGAGCGGCCATGAGGGCAGCGAGCATCGGGTCGGGGCCGAGCGGCGCCACCGCGCGCGATCCGTGGTGCGCTGCCACCGCGTTGGCGATGTCGACGTCGACGTGGAAGCCGCGGCTGAGCAGGAGCGGCACCACGACCACCGAGGCGTGCCGCGTCATGACGTCGTCGAGCACGTCATCGACCAGTGGCTCCTGCACGTCGACATAGGCGAGCGCCACCTCCTGCGACGGCAACGACTCACCGACCCGTCCGGCCAGCCGTCGCACCGTCTCGGAGCCGCGCGCATCGCGAGTGCCGTGGGCGACGAGGACGACCGCGGTGTGTTCCATGGGCAGAAGTCCAGCACATGCGCTGGCGAGCCATGGGGTCGCGCCAGCAGGTGGCCGTTCAGAGCTCGCCGGTCTGGACCTTCCACAAGGACGCGTAGCTGCCATCGGCCTCGAGCAGCTGCTCGTGGGTACCCGCCTCGACCACCCGGCCGGCGTCGAGGACCCAGATCCGGTGGGCGTGCCGGACCGTCGAGAGCCGGTGGGCGACGACGATCGCGGTGCGGTCGATCGTTGCCTGACGCAGCGAGGCCTGGATGGCGGCCTCGGTCTCGTTGTCGACCGCGCTCGTGGCCTCGTCGAGGACGAGCACCGCCGGGTCCCGCAGGAGCGCTCGCGCCAGGGCCACCCGCTGCCGCTGACCGCCGGAGAGGTTGACCCCCCGCTCACCGAGGTGGGCGTCGAAGCCCTCAGGCAGTGCGTCGATGAAGTCCACCGCGGCGGCCGCAATCGCCGCCTCGCGAATCTCCTCCCGGCTCGCGTCGGGTCGCCCGTAGGCGATGTTGTCGGCGACCGACCCCGAGAAGATGTAGACGTCCTGGGCGACGTAGCCCATCGACCCGCGCAGGGAGTCCCAGTCGAGGTCGCGGACGTCGCGCCCGTCGAGGAGGACCGCCCCGTCCCGCGGATCGTCGAAGCGGAGCACCAGTCGCAGCAGGGTGGACTTGCCCGAACCCGTGGAGCCGACGATGGCATGGGTCTCCCCCGCCGGGATGAGCATGTGGAGACCGTGGAGGACCACCGGCCCCTCTCCGTAGCCGGCCACCACACCGCGCAGCTCCACGGCGCCCCGGACCGGACGCCGCAGCGCTTGCGTCCCGGCGGGGACGGTCACCGGCTCGTCGAGCAGCCGCAGGATCCGCCCCGCGGAGGCTCGGCCGCGCTGGTAGAGGTCGAGCACCGTCGCCACCTCGGTGAGCGGCCAGAGCAGCCGTTGGGTCATGAACACCAGCACGGAGTAGGTCCCGATCTCCAAGTCACCGCGCAGGGTCGCCCAGCCACCGAACAGCAGCGTGCAGGTGAAGCCGGCGAGGATCGCCATCCGGACCAGGGGGACGAACGCCGCGCTCGAGCGGATCGCGTCGACGTTGGCCTGACGGTATGCCGTGGAGAGCAACGCGATCCGGTCCTGCTCGCGCGCCTCGGCGGTGAACGCCTTGATGGTGGCGATGCCGGCGAGGTTGGCGCTCAGGGCGCCCGAGAGGTCCGACACCGTTTCGCGCACCCGGGCGTAGAGCGGCTCCAGGCGCCGCTGGAAGAGCAGCGACCCGGCGATCACCAACGGGATCGGCAGGAACGCAAGGACGAAGAGCTGGCCACTGGCCGCCGCGAAGACAGCCCCGACGAGGACCACGTTGAGGGCGGTCTGGAGGATCGCGGGGGCCCCGACGTCGAGGAACCGTTCCAGCTGGTTGACGTCGTCGTTGAGCGTGGCCAGGGTCGTGCCGCTCGCCCGGCCCTCGTGCCACGACATGTCGAGGTGCTGGGCGTGGTCGTACGCCTCGACCCGCAGGTCGTGCTCGACCCCCTGGGCCAGCCCTCGCCACAGGACGTCAGCGACGTACTGCGACAGGGACTCGATGACCCAGACGACGACGTTGATCGCCGCAAGCCACGCCAACTGGGCATAGCGGGACTCCACGCCGAGCAGGGTCCCGACGTAGGAGTCGGTCCCGCGGACGACGACGTCCACCGCCGCCCCGATGAGCAGCTCCGGCACGACGTCCGCGACCTTGTTGACGGTGGACATTGTCACGGCGGCCACGAGGCGACCCCGGTAGCGGCGGTGTCGCTGCCAAAGAGCGTGGAGTGGGCGGTCGGGGCTGGCGGGACGGGTCACCGGGCAACCCTAGGTCCCGCGCAGGTCACACCACACAGCCCTGTCCCGTCGGCGAAACCCTTCCTACGATGGCCAAATGACCTCAGGCAACGCACGCATCTCAGGCAACGCAGAGAAGATCGTCCTGCTCGACGGTGCCCGCACCCCCATCGGCAGCTTCGGCGGGATGTTCAAGGATGTCGCCGCCCACGAGCTCGGCGCTACGGCCGCCCGCGAGGCACTCAGCCGCTCCGGCGTGGCACCCGAGGACATCGACGAGGTCGTCATGGGCTGCATCGGCCAGGTCGGGCCCGACGCCTACAACGCCCGCCGAGTGGCACTGGCATCCGGATTCCCGAAGTCGGCACCGGCATACACGGTCAATCGTCTGTGCGGCTCGGGCCTGCAGGCGATCTGGTCGGCCGCGATGCAGATGCGTTGGGGCGGCGTCGATTTCGCGCTCGCCGGGGGCGATGAATCAATGTCGCGTATGCCGTTCTATGACTTCGGTGCCCGTGCGGGCTATCGCCTTGGGAACCGTGAGCTCGTCGACGGCACGATGATGATGCTGACCGACCCGTTCCACAACATCGGCATGGGCGTCACCGCCGAGAACGTCGCCAAGCGCTACGACGTGAGCCGTGAGCAGCAGGACGAGTTCGCCCTCCGCAGCCAGCAGCTCGCCGCGAGCGAGGCGGGTCGCGCGGCATTCGCGCAGGAGATCACGCCCGTCAAGGTCGGCGGGCGCAAGCCGTTCACGGCCACCGAGGACGAGCACCCCAAGCCCGACACGACGCTAGAGATCCTCGCGGGACTGCGGCCGGCGTTCGACAAGAACGGCACCGTCACGGCCGGCAACGCGTCCGGGATCAACGACGGCGCCGCGGCCGTCGTCCTGGCTCGTGAGTCCGTCGCTGCCGAGCGCGGCCTCACGGGTCTCGTCACCCTTGAGGCCGTCACGACGGGCGCGATGGAGCCCGAACTCATGGGCTACGCCCCGGTGATTGCGCTCGAGAAACTCTTTGCCCAGACAGGTCTGAGCCCTGATGACATCGACACGTTCGAGGTCAACGAGGCGTTCGCGTCGCAGGCCGTGGCGGTCGTGCGCGACGCCAAGATCAACCCCGACAAGGTCAACCCCTACGGCGGTGCGATCGCGCTGGGCCACCCCGTCGGCGCCACCGGCGCGATCCTGTCGCTGCGCGTCGCCAAGGACCTCCACCGTCGCGACCTCGAGACCGGCGTCGTGACGATGTGCATCGGCGGCGGCCAGGCCCTCGCCGCCCTCTTCCGCCGCATCTGACCCAGCACAGTCTCGCCTTGTGTGGCTGAGGGGACGTCCTGGCGTCCTCTCAGGCACGCAAGGCGAGGTTCTAGGGTGGCGACATGACTGAGACTTCGAAGGGCAACACCCGGGCGATCGAGGCGGGCATCCACACCGACTTCGCCAAGGAGATGAGCTACGGCTCCTACCTCTCGCTCGACGAGCTCCTCAGCGCCCAGCACCCCGTGAGCGACCCCGAGCACCACGACGAGCTGCTCTTCATCATCCAGCACCAGACGTCAGAGCTGTGGCTCAAGCTCGTCCTGCACGAACTCCGTTCTGCCGCAGAGCTGCTCGCGCAGGACGAGATGCGCGTCGCCCTGAAACGCATCGCCCGGGTCAAGCACATCCAGCGCACCCTCACCGACCAGTGGTCCGTCCTCGCGACGCTCACTCCGACCGAATACAGCCAGTTCCGCGGCTACCTCGGTCACGCGTCGGGCTTCCAATCCGTGCAGTACCGCGCGGTCGAGTTCATGCTCGGCAACAAGCACCGCGGGATGCTCAAGGTCCACGAAGCCGACCCCGCGGCATACGCCATGCTTGAAGAACTCCTGGAGGCGCCGAGCATCTATGACGAATTCCTCCGCTATCTCGCACGACGCGGGTATGCCGTGCCGCAGGAGATCCTCCATCGTGACGTGAGCGTCGCTCACGTCCCGAACGACGAGCTCGTGCAGGTGCTCACCGGGATCTATGAGGACGCAGAGAACCACTGGGACCTATATGAGGCCTGCGAAGAGCTCGTCGACCTGGAGGACAACTTCCAGCTGTGGCGCTTCCGGCACCTCAAGACGGTGCAGCGCGTCATCGGGATGAAGACGGGGACCGGCGGCTCGAGCGGCGTCGGGTTCCTGCAGCGCGCCCTCGAGCTCACCTTCTTCCCGGAGCTCTTCGCGGTGCGCACCGCGATCGGCGCACCACCTTCCTGACCGGCTCCCGGGTCAGGGTGGGAGCGGTTTCGCAGTGGATTCGCAGCGGTCTGCGGCACCGTCCCGGGTGGGCACCAGCCCCACTCTCTGATCATGGGAAGGCACCACCATGAAGCTCCGCAACATCGGCGCTCTGGCCAGCGTCGCGGCGATCGCCGCCGTCTCGGCAACCAGCACCACCCCTGTCGCTACGGCCGCTACCGCCGCTCATGCGACCACCACTGTCGGATCCGGTCCGCAGGGAACTGCCGCCGCCCTCTCAACCCTTCGGCAGGAGTCCGTCGACCGGGCCAACGCCCTGCTCACCACCGGCGTGAAATACAAGGATGCGGCGGGCACCATCCGCACCAGCACCCGCCCGTCGGCGACGCGCAACGTCCTGGAGTGGAGCGGCAGCAACACCAACCGCAACGAGTTCAACGACTACAGCGATGGCTATGCGAGCGGCCTTGACTGGTGCGGCTACTTCGTGGCTCGCGTGTGGACCGGGGAGAACACCCCGGCACCAGCGAGCTTCCCGCGGATCCCGGCCCTCTATCTGCGGTCACAGGCCTGGCGCACCGACGCGAAGACGCCCTACTTCCGCTTCGCGCAGACCCGACTTCCCCAGCCCGGCGACGTGCTCGTGTGGCAGAACGGAGCCGGGGCAGCTGGCGTCGACAACGGTGTCGCCACCGGTCACGTCGGCGTCGTCACGGCCGTCAATGCCACGACCAAGGTCGTCACGAGCGTCGAGGGCAACGTCGCCGGCGACGAGATCAACCGCCGCACCTACGCGTGGGATGCAGACGGCCCCACCCTCCCGGACAAGCACTTCATGGGACACACCGCCCGCGAGTGACAGGTCCCGACAGCATGCGGAGGGGAACCTGGGGCCGGAGGGAAATGAACCCTCCGGACCCCAGGTTCCGTCATGGGGAGCAACAGATGGGTCAGAGGGTGCACTGGTACTGCTCCCACCAGATCATCGGGCGGTCCGTCCCGGCCGTGCTGTCGCTGCACGAGCCACCCTCGCCACCGAAGCGGAACTGGTAGATCTGGCAGAGGCTGCGGTGTGCGCCGTAGGCCACCCACGGGTCGCCCATCGCGATGGCGTGGATGTGCTCGTTGCCGGCCCAGTTGCGGAACCAGGCCGCGAAGCCGACCTCGCGCAGGGCCGCGACCCGAGCGTTCGTCTTGGCGGGGTTGTCGTTGACCCGGATGTCGATGACGCCACCGCCGAGGTGGGTGCCCACTGACGCGTCGGCGCCGCCCCGGCCCTGCGTGATGGTCATGTCCGAGGCGCTGAGGGCTTCGGCCCTGCGGAACATCGCGCGGGTCCGCTCGTTGACCGCCTCGGCGTTCTCGGTCACCCAGGCCCCCTGGTCGACAGGCGCACTGACCGTGAACCGGTTCGGGGCCAGCGCGTTGAGCTCAAAGAGGCTCGGCAGACCGTTGGTCGACCAGGCCACTGGGTCGGCGTGCACCTGGTCCTCCCACTTGCGCCAGGCATCCATCGCACCCCGGCCGAAGTGCCCGTCGGTGTCGGTCGCCACAAGGAAGCCCTTGGCCCTCAGCACGCCCTTGATCGTCTTGACCGACGCCTCGGCGCCGGCTGTCAGCCCGCGGTCGGGCTTGCTCGGGTCCAGCTGGGCGGCGAGCACGAGCCGCTCGTGGTTGACGACGGGCAGTGCCGTCGTCGCCGTGGATGCTCCGGCCGCCGGGCCGCTGGCGAGGCCGACGCTCACCGCGGCGGCCAGGGTGGCGACGACAGCAGTCGCGCCACGTCGACGGATCCGCATGCCTTGTGACTTCTGCACGATCATGTCCTCTCCCGTTGCGAGACCCCTGCGGGCCTCTGGGATGAGCAGACCAGCCGGCGCTGCGAACTCGCTGCGGATCGGCTGCGGTCAGGCCGCGCCGTGATCGCTGGGCCCCCGCAGGGCGCCGTGCTCCGCGTCGAGGAAGGCGATCATCGCGTCGAGCTCCGTGGTGTCGGTGAGACCAGCACGCACGAGGCAGTCCCGCTCGGCGACGAAGACGGCACTCGCTTCGGGTCCGCGACCCTGCAGGTGAAGGACTCGACCCAGGTCCCGCAGGCTCGCGGCGCGGCTGAGAGGCCGGTCGAGACGTTCGAAGCCAGCGATGCTGTCGCGCAACATCGCCTCGCTCTCCTGAAGTCGATCCAACGCAGCCTGAACGCGTCCGAGGGTGCGTTGGGCTCGATGCAGCATGAAGTCGTCATGGCGCATCGCAGCCTGCTCAACGGCCTCCTCGGCCGCGGGCAGCGCCTGATCGGGTTCGCCCATCTGCACGAGGATGTCGGCCCGGGTGTCGAGCACGGCAGTCACGCCGTTGACGTCGCCGAGACGGACGAAGAGCTCGGTCGCCGAGTCGCAGAGCGGCAACCCCGGGGCGTAGTCACGCAGTCGGCGATGCACCCGCGCGAGGGCGAACTGAGCTGTGGCAGAGCCTGACCAGTCGTCGACACCTTCAAAGAGGTGAGTCGCCTGCAGCAGCCGCTCACGAGCGGTCTCGAGCACGTCATAGTCATCAAGCAGGCTGCCCCACGCGAGCGCGACGTAGGCACGCACGACCGGCTCGACCTGGTCGTTGCCGGTGCGGGTCGACCAGTCCAACGCCTCCTCGGCTGCGAGCCGTTCGCCGTTGGCACGGTGGGCTCGGCCCAGGATCACGGCGGCGACGATGGCACCCGCGAGGTCACCGTCGAGCAGCATCGACCGGCGTGCCCGTGTCGCGAGCGTCGCGGCCAGGCGAGAGTGGGCTGTTTCGTGGCGCAGGTGCGCCTCGACGAGATCGAGGTGCGCGAGTCCGCGACGGTCGTCCGTGCGGTCAGGATCGAGATTGCCCCGCACGGTGTCCGCGACGGCGAACCAGCTGTCGATCTCGAGGCCGCCCAGGGCGTGCTGCCCGAGAAGGACGAGGAGCCGCCAAGCCGTCGAGGGGTCGGACTCGGCCACCTCGCGAGCGCACAGGACGAATGCGTCCTGTTCGGTGCGGAAGAACTCGAGCGCCTCGTGGGGGTCGACACCGCTGCCGCCGCGCCGCAGCCGCCCACCTTCGGGGCACGCCGGCAGCGGCAGGAACTGCACCGGGTAGCCCTGGGCCTGGGGCAGCGCCGTCACGAGCAGGGTTTGCGCAACCCGGCCCAGAGCTCCGGTGACGTCCGGCGGCACCTCGGACTGGACGGCATACAGGCGCACGAGGTCGTGGAGGACGAACTGGGTCGAGAGTCCCTCACGGGACTCCACTTCGAGCAGGTATGCCGCGTGGAGCTCGTCGAGGGCAGCGTCACCATCTGCGTCCGGACCGACGAGCGACGACAACAGCCAGCGGCTCGCCGCGCGGAACGGGAGGGCAGCGAAGGTGCCGAGGAGCTCACGGGCTCCAGGGCTGAGCGGCGCCTCTGCGAGCCCGAGGCCGGCATAGACCGCCCGGTCGGACGGCTCGGCCGCTGGCTGTCCACCGATCTCCTTGGCCAGTGACGTGGCAGCCCGGCGCAACGACAGGTCGGGCCGCGACGCCACGCGCTGAGCGGTGATGCGCAGCAGCAGGGGCAATCCGAGGCAGGCCTGGGCCAGCTGCCTGAGGCCATCGGGCTCGACACCCACTCGACTGTCACCGACGAGTCCGCCGAGGAGGACCTCGCTCTCGTCGTCGGTCAACGCGCTCACGACGATGCGCACCGTGGGTTCGCACTCGGAGAGTGGCTGCCTGCTGGTCAGAATGGCAGCCGAGGGGGCACGTGCCGGCAGGAGCTCACGGACGTCGACGTCCGCGCCGATGTCGTCGAGCACGATGAGGAGGCGCTTGGTGTCGAGGATCGAGCGATACATCGCCACGCGTGCGTCGTGGGTTGCGGGCAGGACGTCAGGCGGCACACCGAGAAGCTGCAGGAAGTGCGAGAGGACGCTCGTGACGCCGGCTCGCCCGGTCTCGCTGTTGAGGTGGAGATAGAGGGTGCCGTCGGGGAAGTCGTCGCGCAGCCGGTGGGCCGCCTCGACCGCGAGCGCCGTCTTGCCCATGCCGCCGAGACCGGTGACGGCGATGACCGGCGCTGGTCCGACGCTCGACCCCGCAGTCGCCGCGGAGCGAATGCGCTCGAGCTCGCTGGCCCGCCCGACGAGGTTGGCCACACTGCGTGGCACCGTGCGCGGCGCAGGGACCTGTCGCAGCCGTGGGAGTGCGGACGCGTCGGACTTCGGTGTCTGCGGGGTTGTGGCCGTGCCCCTACCAACGCTGCCGCTCCCGCTGCCACCGGCGCTGTCACTGTCAGTGCCACCAACACTGCCACTGCCACCGTCGTCGAAGCTGAGGACGTCGTGGTGGGCCGCGGCGAGGATCGGACCGGGTCGAACCCCGAGGTCGTCATCGAGGCGGGTGTAGATCTCGCGATAGATGCTGAGCGCCGCCGCCTGGCGACCCACGCGCACGAGCACCCTCATGAGGAGGGCGTGCACGTGCTCGTCGAAGGGATGGAGCTCGCTGAGGTGTCCCAGCTCGCTCACCAGACCATCGAGATGGCCGGTGGCCAGGTCCACATCCATGCGCTCGAGGGCGATCTCGAGGCTCTCCTCGTCGATCCGTCGGCGGCGGGCGTCGACGTCAGGGCTGTCGGTGACCCCCTCGAGGGCAGGGCCAAAGGCGAGGGACTCGGCCTCGTGGAGCAGGGCGTGCTTCTCGGGGCTCGCCACTTCGAGCGTCGACGCGCGCCGGATCAGGGCGCTGCGATGACTGAGGTCGGTCCAGACCTCCTCGTGGAGCCGGTAGCCCGCCTCGTGAGTGACGACGAGCTGGTCCGGAGCCACCTTGCGCCGCAGACCCGACACGACAGCCTGAACTCGGTTTCGCGGCGAGGCGTGGGGGCGACCGGACCAGATCCATTCGGCGAGCGCGTCAACGGTGACAACTCGTCGCTCGGCGACCACGAGTGCAGCGACGAGGAGGCGCTCCGACGGGGTGAGTGACACGTCCTCACCGCGACAGGCCAGAGCGACCGGCCCGAGCACGCACGCAGACAGATCCCCTCCGGGTGCCTCTGGGGCACTCCGAACCGGTGTTCCTCCAAGGGAGCGACTGGCCACCCGCCGAGGCTATCGATGCTGGGCATGCCTGTCATCAGGAAGAGCCGGAGCGTCTCATCCTGATGGGTGGGTTGAGGTGGTCTCAGTGGGTCATGCTGAAGGCAGCCACCACCCCGTTGTGGTCAGATTTCGTCCCGTCGACGACGTAGTGGTTCGTCATCTCCATGAGGCGGCTCGACGGAACACGCACCCACTCGTAGATGTAGTCGATCCGACGATTGCCCAGGGTCGGCAGGTTGGTCACACCCAGTTGCGAGTAGCCCGACCGCAGGCCCGGGATGGCACCGGCGGCTTGGCTCTCCTCGAGCACGGTGTAGGGGAACCGTGAGTACTGAACGCGCTTGTCGTCCTGGTAGTCGACGTTGAAGTCGCCGCTGACGACGACCTGGCCGTTGTCGGAGCGCGCGACGGCCAGGTCGCGGATCATCCGGATGTGCTTCTCGGCGTCGCCGGTGCGTGGCAGGTCGTAGGGAGAGCCGTTGTCGTCGATGTGCGCGTTGAGGTGGCTGTTGACGTGGTTGACGTGCCGCCCGCTGGGGATGTGCTCCCAGCTGATCCAGGTGAGGTAGCGCGGCGGCGGGGGCTCGGCGCTCCCGCCGGTGTCACAGACGAACGTCGAGCCCCGGTCGCCGCTGCTCGTCGCCCGGAACATCGACTTGCGGGCGAGCAGCGGCTCGGCTCCGGGCCACGTGCCGGACGGCATGTAGAGGTGCCAGCCGTTGTTGTCGGCCCAGGTCCGCAGTTCGTCGCGACGGAACTGCACCTCGTTGAGACCGAGCAGGTGGCAGTGGCCTGCGATGAGGTTGAGGTCATGGATGAAGTCGGCGTGCGAGATGGTGCTGAGGATGTTGAGGTGGCCGACCCGGAAGGTCGAGCTCACCGCAGAGGCTGAGCTCGCGGCGGCCACAGTGGTGGCGGCGCCGGCTCCGGCGACGAGGCCGAGCCGGGCCAGTGATCGACGACTGATCGTTGAGGTCATGCCTCAGAGGTTCACGGTCGTCGCTGCGGATTCGCTGCGGATCGGCTGCGAACGACCGCTCCTCAGATGGCGCGGGCCCGATTGTTGCGTGGGTTGTGCTCGAGCTCGATGAGTCCGAGCTCCTCGAGCAGGGGCGGGAGATACATCCCGAAGCGCCCGCGATAGCCCTTGCGCAGGCCGTACCAGCCGCGCACGGGGTTGTCCTCGGAGCGACCCCACGCCTCGATCGTTCCGTCCTTGGCAGCCTTCTTCTCGTCAGCGGCACCGAGCTCGACCCAGTCACCGTGCTCCCTCAGCATCGCGTGGAGGTCCTCGATGGCGCTGAGGTGGTAGCTGAGGGTCGTTGACCCGACCTGGCACACGAGCGCGGGCGGATCACCGGCCTCGTCGCGATACATCGTGTAGGCCGACGTCCCGGGGGCTGTCGTCAGCTCCCAGGGGGACTCCTTGGTTCCGTCTCCGCTCATCCTCGCAGTGTCTCAGTCACCGAGGTGCTCGCGGACGAGTTTCTTGGGAGCTTTTGCCGCCCACGCCTCGGTGATGATCTCGGCGAGCTCGTCACGGTCGATCTCGCCCAGCCGCGAGAGCCGCACCAGGACACCGTTGAACCCTCGGAAGTGGTCGATGGTGAAGAAGGGGCCGTCGGCTTCGAGTAGGGCCAACGTCACTCCCTCGTCGCCGGTCATGACGACGAGCAGGTCGTCCCACATCTCACCGGTCTCGGGGTCGATGGCCGTCTTGTGCGGCATCCGATAGAGGAGGAAGCCCTTGCCGCGAACCTTCCAGGTCGGGCGGTCGCCCCACGAGATGCCGAGTTCGGTCTCGGGCAGCGCCGCGGCGATCTCGTCGACGTCGCTGGCTCGGGCCTTGCGTGCTTTGCGTGCCCTGGGTGCCATCAGCGCCGCTCCGGCTTCTCGCTCGCACCGACGTACTGCTCGCACCACTCGATGAGCGGTCGCATGGCCGTCCAGTCCTCGCGCACCCGATCGACGACCTCGTCGGACTCGAGCCAGTCCGGCGTGCCGTGGTCGCGCGTCGCTGTGAGGGTGCGGTGCCGGAGCAGCTCGAGTCGCGGATGATCTGCCGGTATGCCGCGAGGTCGCGTCGCGAGCACGTCACCTCCGATGTCAAAACCGTTGTCCAACAACGTGTTGACGAGATCCATGAGCTGGTCACCCACGACGTCGTTGTCGACACTCGCGCGATAGTGAGCCACTTGGTCCGACTCCGACGCATAGAAGCCGCCGGCGGTGCGGAGGCCGTCGGCGCCGACCTGGACGTACCAGCCCATCCGCGACGACGTTGGCACGAAGACACCCTGGTGGTTCTTGTAGGGCGTCTTGTCCTTGCTGAAGCGGACGTCGCGATTGGGCCGGAAGACCTTGGGTTCACCGAACTCCTCGGTGAGCACGTCGGCAAGGTGAGCCAACGGCTCGCGGACGCTCGCGGCATACCGGTCCTTGTTCGCGGTCCACCACTCACGTGAGTTGGACTCCTCGAGCTCGCGATAGAACTCGACGGCGTCGAGCGGGATGCCGGGCACATCTGCCGAGTCCGGGTCAGCCGAAGCCGTGGATGGCGAGCGGGTCATGAAGCGCCTCCTCCTCGTAGGACAGGTGAGCCAGGAGCGACTCGGTGAGCTGGTCGAGCGCGCCCGACAGGGTGTCGAGGGCTCGTTGACCGTCGGAGCCGTAGCCGGGATCGCCCACGAGGGCGACGAGCGCCTGGTCCAGCTGGTCGAGCAGGCCTGCAATCACCTCGTGCTCGTCGTGAAGGCGGGTGACGATGGGCTCCAGCGATGGATCGGCGCGCAGAAGGTGCGGGAACATGCCGCGGTCCTCGTTGGTGTGGTGGCCGGTGACGATCCGGCAGTAGGACTCGCAGTAGGCGCCGAGGGTCCAGTTGTTCTGGCGCATCGTCATCGTGTTGATGACCGAACGCGCCTGCCCGACGCTCGTGTGGCCCTCGCGGACCTGCCGGACGATGTCGCGGACCTGGTCGAGCTCGGAGCGCAGGTAGTCGTGGACCTCGACGAGGTGCGCCGGAATGGCGAGCTGCGCGGCGGTGAAGGACGAACTGTCCTGTGTCGCAACCGCTTCCCGCTCGGCCGGCGCAGGTGATTCCGTCTCCAGCGGCACGCCGGGCGACCCACCCTCACGCTCAGCAGCGACGAGCTCACGGGTGAGTGGCATGACCTCGGCGGCGAAGCGGCGCACGAAGTCGGGGTCGTCGGCACCGACGATGAAGGTGTCCATCCCGATGCCCACGGCGAGGTCGGTGAGCTGCTCCGCCCAGTCCTTGGGAGTCCCACGAAAGAGGCCGGAACCGGAGCCGAACTGGCCGAAGATGTTGTAGATCCGACGGATGTCCTGGGGAGCGCGGCCTGCGGCCACGGCAGCCTCGTCGAGGCGGGCGCTGAGGTCGGGCAGGGCCGGTGGGTCGGCGTAGCCCATCGACGGGACCCAGCCGTCCGCGAGTTGTCCCGTGAGTCTGATCATCCGGGGCTTGTAGGCGCCGAGCCAGATGGGGATGTCGTGGGCAGGACGCGGCCCCGGCTTGAGACCGTGGTTCGAGTAGTGCTCGCCGTCGAGGCGCCCTCTCTCCCCCGCCCAGAACGATCGGATGATCGTCATCGCCTCGACGAGCGCGTCGACGGACTCCTTGGGAGTCTTGCCGCCCCCACCGGCGGCCTCGATCCCATCCCAGAACGCGCCCGCGCCGAGGCCGAGCTCGACCCGGCCGCCGGTGAGGAGATCCAGGCTCGCTGCCGCCTTGGCGAGCACGACGGGCGGGCGGAGCGGCAGGTTGGCGACGTTGGTGGACAACCGGATCTGAGTCGTCCTGGAGCCGATCGCAGAGAGCAGGGTCCACGTGTCGAGGTGGGCTGCTTGATAGGGGTGGTCCTGGATGCTCACGTGATCGAGGCCGAGGACATCAGCGAGCTGGGCCAGCTCGAGGACCTCGTGGTGGCGGGCAGCGTCGGGGCTCGGGAAGATGCCGAACTCCACGTCTAGGCCGTAGTCGGGCATGGACTCAGTTTTGCAGCGTTCTGAGGGCGCCGGCCCAGCGTTCGACGGCGGTGAGCATCGTCTTGCGCTTGGCTGGCTGGTAGTCGCGTGGGGTCATCGCGCCCGAGGGGTCCATGTCGTCGAACGTCGACAGCTCGACCTGGGCGCGGACCACGGCGATCTGCAACTCGTTGAGCGTGAGCTTGAGCTGCTCGGCGGCGCGGAATCCGCCGTTGCTGCCATAGCAGACGATGCCTGCGACCTTGTCGTTCCACTCGGCGTAGACGAAGTCGAGGGCGTTCTTGAGCTGGCCGGGAATGCCGTGGTTGTACTCCGGCGTGACGAAGACGAACGCGTCGTAGCCGGCGACCTTCTTGGCCCAGGCCCGGGTGTGGGCCTGCGTGTAGTTGCCCGAGCTCGCCGGTTCAGGCTCGTCGAGGTTGGGCAGGTCCTGCTCGGCAAGGTCCACCAGGTCATAGGTCGCGGCCTTGCGGTTGCGGGTCCCCTCCATGACCCACGCGGCGACGGTGGGTCCGGATCGCTCTGGTCGCGAGGAGGCGATGATGACGGCGATCTTCAGCTGCGCGGACTGCTGTGGCGTGGCCATGCGCCCAGTCTCCACCGCCAGGCGCGAGGATGCAGGCGTGGCGTCGCTCCTCACCCTCAACGTCTCGGACCCTCCACGGCGACGCAACGAGAGCGGAAGCGGCAGTGGCTCACGGCATACGCCATGGTCGTTCAGGAGTGGGACCGCGCGGCGGGGCAGGCAGCGTCCACGAGCCGCACATCGACGGCCTGACCGATCACTCGGCTCTGACGGTCACGCTCAGCTGATCAGGTCGGCATAGACGACGACGTTGTCGACGTGGCTGCCGGTGTCGCCATCGAGCACTCCACCGCAGGTGATGAGGCGCAGCGAGGCACGGTTGACGGAGCCGTAGACCTCCTCGGAGGGGAACTTCGCCTTCGGATACTGCCCGATGCTGGTCACGCCGAACGTTGCCGTCGTGCCGTCCTCGCGGGCCACCTGGATCTTGTCTCCCTTGCGCATCCCGCTGAGCTTGAAGAAGACCGCGGGCTTGCTCTTCTTCGTCACGTGGGCCGCGATGATGGCCGGCCCGAGCTCACCCGGGGTGGGGCTGCTGGTGAACCAGCCCGCGTCGGTGCCGGTCTCCGGCACCTCCATCCGCTTGTCGGACTTGAGCTTCAGGTCGATGATCGGGGCACTCACGCCGAGACCCGGGAGGATCACCTTCGTGGGTCGCGATCGCTCGAGCAGAGGTCCCTTGGGTGTCTGGTATGCCGTGTCGGCCGGTGCCGCAGGCGCCGCGGGTGCCGCACCGCCGTGGCCGGCGTGAGGATTCTGGGCGGCCCCGGACGGTGAGGCCGAGGTCGACGGTGTTGAAGTCGATGGTGACGGCGTCGCGGGTGTGGGCGAGCCTCCGTGGCCGGCGTGACCGCCCTGGTCGGCGGCGACCTTGGGCGGCGCGCCCGACTGCTGCGACAGGGCATAACCCGTCGCACCGATGCCGAGCAGCCCGAAGGCCATGACGGCCGCAGCCGACACCGTGAGGCGCCGACTGCGGCCAGATATGTCGTCAGTCATGGGAGGTCCGATCAGACCTTGTCCGTGGCGAGACGACGACGGTAGATGAGCATTCCGCCAGCAGCGGCGAATGCTGCACCGGCGAGACCGAACGTGCCGGCGGCCTCGACTCCGTTGGTCGAACCCTCACCGGTGTCGACGCCACCAGAGGGCATCTCACCGGTCGATGCGCCGACGACGGTGCCGCAGGTCGCCGGGTTGGTGCCTTCCTCGGGAACGCCGTTGACGCCGAGCGACTTCGCGAACGTGGACTCGCCCAGGCCCTCGAGGTCGTACTTGTCGTTGCCGTTGGCGTCCAGACCGTGCTGGACGACGTGCAGGTTCTTGAGCTTGGCACCGGCACCGGCGGGCAGGTCGAAGGTGCGGCTGTAGGACAGGTTGCCGTCAGCGTCTGCCGTCGGCATCCGGTCCAGAGCCAGACCGCTCTTGGGGCTGGTGTCGCCCGTGGTCGTCAGCGAGATGACGATGTCGCCGTACTGCGGCAGACCCTCTTCGGTGTTGACCTGGCCGTCGCCGTCCTTGTCTGACGACGAGTCGGGACAGGTGAACTTCTTGCTCTCCGTGAACGACCCGTGGAAGTGCTGGGCGTGGGGTGAGTTGGGCGTGAAACCCTCGCCCTTGATCGAGATCTTGAGGCTGTCGCCGTCGACCTCGAGCTGAGCGGTCGAGCTGGATCCGCTTTTGTTGCCCATCGTGTCGGTGAGCTTCATGTCGTAGTTCTCGGCCGCACTGGCGCCAGTGGCACCAACCAGAATCATGAGTGCGGTGCCCGGGAGGGCCAAAGCTGTCTTCGTGGTCAATCGCATCGTTGCGCTCCTTCGTCGGTGGGGACCGAGGAATCGATCCATCACTTTTGCGCCAGTAGTTCGGTGCGACGTAGGTCACGGATTGGTCTTTGTGCAGGTGAAATGACCAAACTTCGAAATCGCGCCGATCTCGCGTGCCTGGCTCAGCGCAGGAACGCGTCGATCCGTTCGAGGGTTGCGACGGTGGCGGCAGCGTCGGCGTCGGGCCCGGCGAGGTCGGTGAAGAGGTGCCCCTGCCCGGGGGTGACGTGGTCCTCGAAGGCTGCTCCGCTCGCCGTCACGGCGACTCCCAGAGCAGCGACGGCAGTGGGGTCGATCCACGGGTCGACGGCGTAGCGGTGCACCTGGACCGGGACGCCTGACCAGTCACCGCGAGGTGCTCCCGCGGAATGCAGGAGGATCGCGGCGCCGGCTTCTGGCCGCTCGACCGCGAGGCGTTGCGCGAACCACGAACCGAGCGAGAAGCCCGCAAGCACGGTGTCAGATGGCAACTCTGCGGCGAGAGCGCGGACGTGGTCGAAGTACTCCGGGTGCGCGTCCCTGTGGGCGATGCCCGCGACCTCGTCATCGAAAACGTGCCCCTCGTAGAAGTCGGGTGCCTCGACAGCGTGCCCGCAGCCACGCAGTCGTTCGGCGAAGTCCAGCACGGCAGGACGCAACCCGAGAGCGGAGTGCAGCAGCAGGATCTGGGGCATGAGTTCATCCTGCCCGAGGGTGCTGTCCGCGGACATTTGATGGCTTGACGTGAGACAGCCTGCGTCGTCGGCGCCCTGCATGAATTCGCCTGTGTCAGTTGCGAATTCAGCCGACAGCGTAGCCCCAAATCCTTGACTCTAGAACTCCTGTTCGACTATTATTGGGTCATGGAAAGCACCGCCGCGACCGCCGCCCTTGAGGGCCGGTATGCCGCGTTGCGCGCTTCCGCTGCCGGGTTGGGTCCCGAGGAGCTCCTGGACGTCATCGAGCTGGCGCAGCGTGAGAAGGATGCGGCGTCGGCTCGGCAGGCGGTGGCGTTGGCGCACCTGTCCGCGCGCGATTGCCACGTGCAGGAGGACGGCACGAGCGTCGAGGTGGATCACGGGTTGGGGTACCAACGACTGGATGGTCCCGAGTTGGCGGCACCCCGGTTGGGGGTGTCGGTGCATGTGGCGACGAACCGGATCATGGATGCGATCCGTCAGCTGACCCGCACCCCGGCCGTGGTGGATGCGATGGCCAGTGGTGACCTGGATGAGCAGCGGGCCCGCACCGTCACGGAGGAGACCGAGTTCCTGTCGCCGCAGTCCGCGGCCGAGGTCGTGGACCGGGTCAAGGACGTGTGGGGCCAGTTGACGGTCGGGCCGTTGCGGCAGCTGTTGGCGCGCACCGCCGCCCAGGTCGACCCGGATGCTGTGACCGCCCACGCCGAGGACGAGCGTGCCCGCCGCGGGTTGACCCGCCGCACCGGGGTGCATGGCACCGACCACTGGCGTGGCGACTTCCGGGTCGAACAGGCCCGCGGTGCGTGGGCCGCCGTCACCGAACGCGCCCGCCAACTCGTGCGTGACGGCAACGCCGACACTCTTGAGCTGGCCCGGGCCGACGCGATGATGGAACTCATCCTCGAACACTCCGATGTCAAGGTCGTCATCCACGCCACCCGCGCCGCCACGGCACCCCCGACGGCTGCGGCCGCGGCCGCACCCGCGACGACCGGCGCGGTGGAGGATCTGGTTGAGGTCGGCGGGCTGGGTGCGCCGGGCACGACGTTCGTGCGCCGCGACTGGCTCGACAAGACCGGCACCTCCGACCCCGACCGTGAACTGACCTGCGACAGCGACACCGGTGCCCTCATACACGGTGACGTCCCCGCCGCATTCGCACGCGACCAGGCCCGCGCCCGCAGGGCCCACCGCGCCCGAGAACGAGCCAAAAACCACGCCAAGCCCTCCTTCGCGAAGGCCACCCCCGTCGACTTCAGCCAGTCCTACCGGGTGCCCGACCCCATGGCCCGACTCATCCGACTGCGCGACGGATCCTGCCGCTTCCCCGGCTGCGCCACCCCCGCACGGCAGTGCGACCTCGACCACGTCCAACCCTGGCCGACCGGACTCACCACCCCGACAAATCTCATGTGTCTGTGCCGGCGCCACCACCGGATCAAACAACGCGAGGGTTGGACCGTGAAACTGCACCCCGACGCCACCACCACCTGGACCGACCCCACCGGGCTGCCACAAACCACCTGGCCCGTGGACCACCTCCACCTCATCACCGCCGGCCACACCCACCGCGACCCCACCGCCTACGCCCGCACCAACACAAACCCCACCGAGATCCCCTCCACCTTCGAAGAAGAACTCATCGAACTCCTCGGCGGCCCCGACCAAGCCCAACCCCGCGCCTACCCCATCAGCTTCGACATCGACGGCAACACCTACGGCGGACCCCCAGCACGCATCGACCTCGACACCACCCTCGAACACGGCGCCGGCCCCTGGGACCAGCTCCTCATCGACTTCCCACCCCGACCACCGGAAACCATCCCCTTCTGAGCAGGCGGCGCATTCGCAGCGGATCCGCAGTGGCTCCCGAAATGATCCACAGGTCAGCACGTCCGGCTACGTCAGGGGAACCCATGAATGTCATACGCAAGCGCACAATCGCCACGGTGGCGGTGATCACGGCAGCGAGCGCCCTCGCTACGGCCAGCGCGGCCCAAGCAGCTCCGGACACGAACGCGCCAGGCACCACGAGCGCCGCCGACGCTGGCACCGCTCTGGCCCCGGACACCGTGAGAAGCGCGAAGGTCGCCGCATCCCCAAAGTTCGCGGACCCCGCCTTCGCACGATTCGACCTCACCACGGCTCAGACGCCGCGATACTTCCTCTACGCCACCGGCAAGGGGTTCCCTGTCATCAGCAGCGCCAGCGCCGTCGGCGGCTACGGGGCTCCC
Source organism: Knoellia sp. S7-12 (assembly GCF_040518285.1). Taxonomy (GTDB): domain Bacteria; phylum Actinomycetota; class Actinomycetes; order Actinomycetales; family Dermatophilaceae; genus Knoellia. The sequence goes on from NZ_CP155449.1 coordinate 3,918,092, forward strand.
ACATCGTCGATGACGGCGCACCCGAAATGGGTATCACGCTCGAGGTCTGACCTATGGGCGCCACACGTCACGCGACGGCCACGCGGAGACCTCCCGGGCGACTTCACCTACACAATGCTCTTCAACGGTCGACGCACCAGCGACGAAAAGCACTGCATCGGTGTTGCTACCTCCCAATCTCCAACAGGGCCGTTCAAGCCGCGCAAAGAGCCGCTGTTGTGTCCGCCTGCGGGCTACGGCGAAGTTCTCGACCCGTCCATCTACACCGAGGGTGGAGTCAGGTACCTGGTCTACAAGCTGGGAGACAACGAGGGCGCCCGGCGCTTCTCGATCCTGGCTCGGCCGATCAACACTCCCAGCAGGACCTTCAAGGGCCCTGCGATCACACTGCTGAGCGAAGACCAAACCGAGGGCATCAATGCTGAAGCGCCCGACATCCTGCGCGCCGGGCAGCGTACCCACCTGTTCGTGTCGAGGTACGGATACGAGACTTTGGAGTATTCGACTCAGTCGTGGTCCGCAGCCTCGATCCTGGGTGTGAAGCACTCGACTGGGAAGTGGGTTGAAGGCCTTGGCCGCGACGATGAGGCGGAGGGTCTGTTCGGGCCGGGCGGGGCCGAGGTCATCGAGGACGAGGTCACCGAGGGCGGCGAGGTCATCGAGGAGCTCCGCATCGCCTTCCACAGCCACCACGACGAGACACCGAACGTGATCGAAGAAGGCCGACTGGCCTACACGGGGACGCTGGATCGCAGAGGCGATCAGTTCTCGCTGCGCTGACCCACCGGGCAGTGCCCGGAGAAACCAGCCGCGTATGCCGTCCGCCCACCCAAACCAGGTTGGCGGACGGCATACGTGTGCCTGAGGTAGGCAACGGTGCCCGTCTGAGGTAGCTGCCACGCACGAAATACGGCACCTGACCGATGTGGGCGCCTACCTCACCCGACGACTGTTGACCTGTCAGCACAAGCCGACATCCACAGCACCAGTCGGAAGGCCAGTCATGAACACGTCGTTCTTCACGCCAGAGTCAGTCAAGGCCGAGATGGAGGCTCGCTACGGGCAGTTCACCGACACGCACGAGCGCCCCGGATCCTCGCTGCACGTGATTCGCCGGGTCCGGGCGCACCTCCAGGCCGCACGCAACGCCCGCTGAATCGGGTGTCCACCGAAGTGGCCCTCGCGCCGCAGGAAGGTCCCCCGTCGTCGATACTTCGACTCATGACCTTCCCCGCCCGCGAGCTCGTCGGACGCGACGCCGACCTCTCCCGGATCGCCGAGATCATCGGACTCGACGATCCCCAAGGGGTCGGTGTCGTGATGTCCGGAGACGCCGGAATCGGCAAGTCGAGCCTGCTCGCCCGGGTCAGCGCCGACGCCGAAGCGGCGAACTGGAACGTCGCCTGGGGACACTGCGTCGGCCAGTCCGGCAGCGGCGTCGCCTACCTCCCCTTCACCGAGCTCCTCACCCGACTCGAGCTCCTCGCACCCGAAGCCGTCGAACAGATCATCACGACGCGACCGGCCCTCGCCGTCCTCCTGCCCGGTCGTCGCGACGCTGCGACCTCGACCCACTCGCCCGGCCAGGTCGCCGAGAGCGTCCACGCCCTGCTGACCGCCGTCGGCGAGATCGCCCCGCTGCTCGTCGTCATCGAGGACGCCCACTGGGCCGACCCGTCGTCACGCGACCTCATGACGTTGCTGCTGACGCGGGGCTTCGCTTCGCCCGTCGCGCTCGTGGTCACCTACCGCTCGGACGACCTCCACCGCCGTCACCCATTGCACGAGACCCTCGCTGTCTGGGCGCGCATCGCCGGTGTCGAGCACCACGACCTGAAACCGTTGGAAGACAGTGCGATTCGCGCGATTGTCACCGCTACCGAAACCAACGACATGCAGGACCGGACCATCGGCGAGATCGCGCGCCGCGCCGAGGGGAACCCGTTCTTCGCCGAACAGCTCGCCGCCAGCACCGTGGCGGGTCAACCCGTGACGGGTGGTCTCAGTCGTGTCCTCTGGGCACGCATCGACCAGCTGACCGAGCCAGCCCAGCACGTCGTCCGCACCATGGCCATCGGCGGGCGCACCATCAGCCACGACCTGCTGCTGCGCCTCGTGGACCTCACCGAGGAGCAGCTCGAGGTGGCGGTCGCCGAAGCCATCGAGCGCCACGTCATCGAGGCCCAATGGCCACCGGCCTACACGTTCCGGCACGCACTCCTCGCGGAGACCACAACCGCCGATCTGCTTCCGGGACAACGGATGCGACTACACCGTGCGTATGCCGGTGCGCTGGCTTCCGATCCAGCGCTCGGCCCAGCGTCGGAGCTGGCTCGTCACGCCGCGGCCTCGGGCGACCTCACCACCGCAGTGTCCGCGGCCCGCGATGCTGCCCGCGCCGACCTGCTTGTCGGTGGTCCGGTCAATGCCCTGCAGCACCTCGAGGACGCGCTCGGCTGGCTGCCCGAAGATGCCGAAGAACGTGACGTGGTGAGCCTCGAGGCGTCCGACGCGGCGCTGACGGCTGGCGACGTCGTCCGTTCGGTGCACTTGCTGCGTGACCGCATCGAGCATCCCGGTGTCGACCAGTCTCCCGCGATGAGGGCTCGCCTGCTCGCCACGTGCGCCACCAGGGTCCGCCTCATCGACCTCACCTTTGCCGACAGCGGTCCCGACATGACCACCGAGGCGATGGCACTCGTGCCCGACGGCGACAGCCCTGAGCGGCTCTTCGTCCTCACCGCGCACATCCAACAGCTCGTCGACTCCCGTCGCTACGACGAGGCCTCCGACCTCGGTGAGCAGGCCATCGCCCTGGCCGAGCGCCTCGACCTGCCCAATGCGCTCACCGAGGTCCGTGCCGTCATGTCGCGGGTCATCGAGATCCACGACGACCTCGACGCTCTGGAGCGCCACATCGACGGAATGCTCGCCGACCTCGGCGACCGCCCCGACCCGCTCCGGATTCGCATTCATCACCAGGCCGCCACGATGCACCACCGTCGCGGTCGCCTCGCGCGGGCGCTCGAGTCCTATGACCGAGCCGCCGCCCTGGCCCGTGAACTGCACATCGACTGGGCGCCGTTCGGCATGGAGGCGAGACTCATTGGTGGGCTCACGGCATACGAGATCGGCGACTGGGACGGCGCGGAGCGACGGCTCCGCGTGAGCGATGCTCCCCCGCCCCAGCCCGTCGATTCGTTCTTCGCGTCAGCACTGATGAATGTCCGGGCCGGTCGCGGTGAGGTCATCGACGAGGACGAGATCTCGTCCGTGCGCAATTGGTGGCACGTCGACGGATTCGGGATCGTGCAACTCGTCATGCCCGCCGTGGAGCACTACGGCCACAACGGGGACCTTGCCCGCGCGCTCGACATCGCCGAGGACGCGACCTCCGACCTCGAGCGGACCTGGGGTCGCTTCCACGCCATCGTCCGCCTCGCCGCACTCGTTGCCGGCCAGACCGCGACACATGCCCCGACACTCGATGACACTCTGCTCCGTCGCGCGACCTCCGACCTCGAGTCGATGGCCGACAAGGTCCGCAGCATCGTCACCGTGCCCCAACGTGGGGTGCGCGAGCCGACGACCGAGGAGATCGCGGAGACCAACACCGAGACCTGGGCCTGGAACCTCCGGTTAAATGCCGAGCTGCTCCGGTTGCAGTGGCGCGCGGGCCAGGGTCAACCACCGACCACCGAGTCGATGGTCGGGGCCTGGCAGGAGTCAGTGGCCGCGTTCGCACGCTATGGCCACGTCTATGAGACGGCGCGGTCGCGGGCCAGGTTGGCAGCGGCACTCAAGGCTGCCGGCGACTCTGCGGGTTCGCGGCGCGAGGCGGATCTGGCACGCGAGGTGGCAGTGCGTCTGGGCGCGACCCCACTCCTGGCCGAGCTGGACGATCTTGCAGCGCCATCCCCGTCCAGCGGCAGCTCTTCCGACACGTTGACGCCGCGCGAGCAGGAGGTCCTCGAACTCGTCGCGCGAGGGCTGAGCAACGGTCAGGTCGGCAAGCGGCTGTTCATCTCGACCAAGACTGCGAGCGTCCACGTCTCGCGGATCCTCGCGAAGCTCGGCGCCGCCTCACGCACCGAGGCCGCCGCCATCGCAAGGGACCGTGGCCTCGTCCCCTGAACCGTGCTCTCTCGGTATGGTCCAGGAATGACGCGATGGCGCGGAGTCCCGACATGACGCCGGGCAGCGGCGCGGCCCTCCAACGGGAGGAACACCCCTGGCGAGCCGAGGTCGTGGACCTGGTCAGGGCTGCGTCGGGTGGGCTGCTCTTCGGGGTCCCTCTGCTCTACACCATGGAGGTGTGGTGGGCAGGGACACAGACTCCGCCGTGGGTGCTGCTGGGGCTCGCGGCTCTGTTGTTCGTGCCGGTCTTCGTCATGAGCAAGACCGAGGGTTTCCGGGCCACCCGCGACGTGCGCTGGCGTGATGCGGGCTACGACACGGTCGAAGCCGTGGCGGTCGCCCTCGCCGTCACTGCTGCGGTCCTGGTGCTCCTCCGGGAGCTCACGACCGATACTCCCTTGGGGGCTGGGCTGGGCAAGGTGCTCTATGAGGCGCTGCCCTTCTGCCTGGGGATCGGCGTCGCTCGCCACCTGCTGAGCGGGGGCCGGTCATCCACCGAGAAGCCCAGGGGGGCCAGCGCGACGCTGGCCGACCTGGGCGCCACGACCGTCGGAGCGGTGTTCGTCTCGCTGAGCATCGCCCCGACGGACGAGGTGCCGATGGTCGCCAGTGCCATGACGCCGATGTGGCTCCTGGCCATGATGGCGGCCTCGCTGCTCACCACCTACGCCATCGTCTTCGTCGCCGGGTTCTCCAGACAGGACCAGCGCCACGGGCACGAGGGACCCTTCCAGCACCCGATCACCGAGACGGTCGTCTGCTACCTGATTGCACTGGCGACCGCCTTCGTCCTGCTCTGGATCTTCCAGCACGACCTCCAACCATGGCCGGACCTCCTCGCGCGAACCGTGGTCCTCGGCTTTCCCGCAGCAATCGGCGGCGCGGCCGGAAGGCTGGCGATATGAGCAGGTCACAGAACCAGACGGGCCGGACCTCGGCCGAGTGGACGACCTTCGTCGGGTCGTGCCTCATTCTCGCGGTGGTCGTTGCGCTCGTCCTCAGCCAACTGGTCGGGACGCACGCACCGGCCGCGCCACGAGCGAGCATCGGATCGGTCACCACCGTGGGCGAGCAGCACCACGTCGACGTCGAGGTCAGCAACGCGGGCGACGAGACCGCGGCCAACGTGCAGGTCAGCATGGAGTTCGTCGTCGACGGAAAGGCCAGCGAGGCCGACCAGGTCATCGACTTCCTCGCCGGCGGCGAGAAGGCACAGCTCGTGTTCATCCTCGACGACCCCGTCACCGAGGGGGAGCTCACGGTGGACATCACGGGATTCACTGTCCCGTGACTCACCATCCACGTCATCTCGATGTCTTCCAGAGGCTCAAGCGCAGACCCCACCGAGGATTCAGCCGCCGACGTGGACCTTGGGGCGTCGGGCCTCGTCCGGCTCGGCCCGGCGCAGGATCTCGTGGGTGAGCGGCGGCACGTCGCCCTCACCGGCAAGGAGGAAGCGCAGCACGTTGGCCCCGGGCGCCCGATCGCTCCACTCGAAGTAGCCGTGGGGCGGGATGCCGGAGCGGTCGCGGATATCGAGGAACACGGCCGCGAGGACGTTGGGCACGGAGGTGCCGGTGGCGCGCAGGATCTCGTGCTGCCCAACCTTGACGGAGCGCACCGACACGGGTGAGTCGAAGTCACTGGCATCGGTGATCTCGACCTCGATGAACAGCGCCTTCTGCCATCCCTTGAGGTGGTTGTCGACGCGGACCTCGAGGCTCTTGTCGTCGTACTCGGAGTCGTCGCCGGCCTGCAGCTTGTTGGCGATGAACCGGAGGGGGTTGCGCCCATCAGAGGTCCGGTCGAGCAGGGCGGTCGCGCCCTCGTCATAGACGACGTCGCGCACCCGCAGCTCGGTGCTGCGCGAGATCCGGGAGGCGACCGAGACGATGAGGATCATGACGATGAACAAGAGCGCGATGACCAAGCCCTCTGGACGTTCGAGGATCGTCACGACGAACGTGTAGACGAAGATTGCGCTCACGACCGCGAAGAAGGCCGCAGCACGCCGGTGCCCCCGCCGGAGCTCAGTGAGGAACACGGCGATGGCCGCTGACGTCATCAGGGCAAGGACACCCGTGGCGTAGGCGCCGGCCTGCCCGTCGACGTCGGCCTTGAACGCAATGGTCACGATGGCGGCGATGAGGGACAGGACAAGGACGAGCGGCCGGGTCGACTTCGCCCAGTCCGGTGCCATTCCGTACTTGGGCAGGTATCGAGGCACGATGTTGAGCAGCCCAGCCATGGCGCTCGCTCCGGCGAACCACAGGATGCCGATCGTCGCGATGTCGTAGGCCGTGCCGAACCCATCGCCGAACAGTTCGTGCGCGAGGAAGGCCAGGGCACGGCCGTTGGCCTCACCGCCTGGCTGGAATGCCTCTTCCTCAATGAGCATCGTTGTCACCAGGGACGATCCGACGAGCAGGACGCTCATGATGAGGGCGGCTGAGGTGAGGAGCTTCTTGGTGTTCCGGATCCGACCGATCGGCGCATCGTGGGTGTCGCTCGGGTCACCCTTGACCAATGGCATGACGACGACACCCGTCTCGAAACCGGACAGGCCGAGCGCGAGCGCCGGGAAGACGAGCAGCGAGGCGGCGATGATGCCGAACGGCATCGAGTGCGTCGCCGTCATGTTGTCGGTCCAGTCCCCGATGACGGTCGGGTGCGCGACGACCTCGAGGATCCCTCGGACGAGGACCACGGAGCTCAACCCCAGATAGGCGATGACGAGGACGACAGCCACGCCGATCGCTTCGCTGAAGCCCTTGAGGAACACGGCGGCCAGCAGGGCGATGAGGATGAGGGTGATCACCACCTCCTGGCCGTGGAGCGCGTCCTTGAGGAACGGGTTCTCCACAAGGTGCGCGGTGGCATCCGCACTGGACAGCGTGATCGTGACGATGAAGCCGGTTGCGACGAAGCCGAGCAGCGACAGGACAAGGAGCTTGCTCGGCCAGTAGGACAGGAGCCGCTGCAGCATCGACAGGCTGCCGTCCCCGTGTGGACTCTCAGCGGCCACCCGTCGATACATCGGCAGCGCGGCGAAAAGCGTCACGAGCACGAGCACCAGGGTTGCGACAGGTGCGAGCGCTCCGGCCGCGAGCGCCGCGATGCCGGGCTGATATCCCAAGGTCGAGAAGTAGTCGACGCCGGTGAGGCACATGACCCGCCACCAGGGCTGGACGTGCTTCTTGGCTTCTGCCTCGCGCTCACCTTCGTAGTAGCCGCCCGGGTCGGCCTCCTCGACATCGAGCAACCACTTCTTGAGCGGTCCTGGCGGCAGAGAGGTCGTCACGATGCACCACGGTAGGACTGCAGGGAAGGCCCTTCGGGCGTCTTGACGCATCCTTGACGGCCCGTCTTCTTCGCGGCCGAAAGGCGTTGGGGTATGCCGTGTGGTCCCGTCCCGCACGGGGGTGGGCTCCAGGGGCGGGTCAGGCTCCCAGGGCTGGGTCGCTGACCGAGGGCTTGCCGTCCGTGAGGTGTCCCGCGAAGGTGCGTGACCACGTCGTGCCCACAGCGCGCACCGTGACGTCGTACCACCCACCCGCCGCCGCCGTGTCGATCGAGACGTGGCCCTTGCCCTTGCCGCGCCCGCCCTTGACCGGTGCGTCACCGGCATACGCGTCAGTGACGACGAGCTCGACACCGCGAGGCGCGTCGATGTCGAGGCGCACCGTGCCGTTCGACGCCTGGGCGGAGAAGCGGGCGGTGACGTCCGCGCGGTCGGCCCGACCGGCATACCGGCGGAAGAAGCCGTGCGGCCCGTGGATCTGGATGTCGTAGTCCCCCGTGACCGGCCACCGCGCCGACAGGCGATCGCCCGAGCCGACCGTGTAGCTGTGCGGGCTGCCGGCGGGGGCGATGAGCCGGGCCTGGAGGTGGGCACCGAGCGAGCCCCGGTTCGTGACAGTGATACCCACGCGACCGGGAACGGTGGACTCCACGACCTCAAGTCGGTAGTCGATGGCCCGGGAGGGTCGCGTCCCCTCCTCCTGCGTCGGCATCTCGCCGCGGCCCGGCGGCACCGGCTTGTAGTCGGGGTGACGCAGCTTGTCCTTGGGCGCCCAGGCCGACGTGCTCGGCAGCTCCGGGACCTGAGCGGCGGTCTTGGAGAAGTCAAAGGCCGACGTGAGGTCGCCACAGACGGCGCGACGCCACGGCGTGATGTTGGGCTCCTCGACGCCGAACCGGGCCTCCATGAGACGGATGACGGAGGTGTGGTCGAAGACCTCGGAGCAGACCCAGCCGCCGGTGCTCCACGGTGAGACGACGAAGGTCGGCACCCGCGGGGCCAGGCCATAGGCGCCGTTGCCGTGCTTGCCCTCGTAGTACTCGTGGTCGGTCGGGACGGTCGAGTCACCCGGGATCTGTGGGTTGTTGGCGTGCGGCGGGACGACGTGGTCGAAGAAGCCGTCGTTCTCGTCGTAGGTGATGACCAGCGCCGTCTTGCTCCACACCTCAGGGTTCGAGGTGAGCGCGTCGAGGACCTGCGAGATGTACCAGGCGCCGTAGTTGGTCGGCCAGTTCGAGTGCTCGGAGAACGCCTCAGGGGCAGCGATCCAGGAGATCGACGGGAGCGTGTCGGCGGTGACGTCAGCCTGGAGCTGGGCGAAGTAGCTCTCGCCGTCGCGGGCCTTCGTGCCGCGACGGGCCTTCTCGTAGTGGTAGTCCCCCGGCTGGGCTTCGCGGTAGGAGTTGAAGTAGAGCAACGAGTTGTCGCCGTAGTTGCCGATGTAGGCGTCAGAGGTCCAGCCCCACGAACCCGCGGCGTCGAGGCCCGTGCCCTCGTCCTGATAGATCTTCCAGCTCACCCCGGCCTGCTCGAGGCGCTCCGGGTAGGTCTTCCAGTCGTAGCCGAGCTCGTCGTTGTAGAGGACCGGGCCGCCACCCTTGCCGTCATTGCCCGTCCAGCCGCTCCACAGGTAGTAGCGGTTGGGGTCGGTGTTGCCGATGAACGAGCAGAAGTAGGCGTCGCAGACCGTGAACGCGTCGGCGAGCGCGAAGTGGAACGCGGCGTCCTCGCGCTCGAGGTAGGCCATCGTCGTCGTGCCCTTGGCCGGGACCCACTGGTTGTAGTGGCCCTTGTTGACGGCCTCCTGGCCGTCGGTCCAGCTGTGCGGCAGGCCCTCGAGGAAGGCCGCGCCGAGGTCGTCGACCTTCGGGTGGAAGGGGAGGATGTCGCGCACACCGTCGCTCTGGTGCCAGACGTTCTTGCCGCTCGGAAGCATCGCCGGGTGCGGGTCACCGAAGCCGCGGACGCCACGCAGCGTGCCGAGGTAGTGCTCGAAGCTCCGGTTCTCCTGCATGAGGACGACGATGTGCTCGACGTCCTTGAGGGAGCCGGTGGCGCGGTTCGCGGGGATGCTCGCGGCGCGGGCGATGCTCTGGTCGAGCATCGTCAGGGCAGCGGCCCCACCGGTGAGCTGCAGGAATCGGCGGCGGTCGATGTTGACCAACTTCGGTTCTCCTCGAGTCGTCAGGGATGAGCTGGCGACCAACTTCCCCTGCCCGGGCGAACGCCGCGCACGGTCAAGGTGACGAGCGGGAGAACAGATCGTGCGGCCCGAACGACGAACACCCTCGAGCGCCCATCGAACGCCGGGCGGCGCGCGGTCTGCAGTGAGAGGGTGAGCACGTGATCCCACACCTCGGGCCGATCCCGACCCACGAGCTGTTCGTGGCACTGGGTGTCTCCGTGGCCGCTGGGGTGTTCTTCCTCGAGGCTCGCCGCAGGGGGCACACGGACGAACGGCTCCTCCACGTCGTGTTGGGGGCGGTGCTCGGTGGCGCTCTCTTCATGCGCATGGGCACGTGGTTGCAGCACCTTGACCTTCGCGACAACGCGTCACTGGCTGAGCAGTGGCTCCATGGCAACCGCTCCATCCTCGGTGGGCTGGTCGGTGCCTGGCTGGGCGTCCACGTCGCCAAGCGGCTGACCGGCTACCGGCTGCGCACCGGCGACCTCTTTGCCCCCGCCGTGGCCCTCGGTATGGCCGTGGGCCGGATCGGCTGCCTGCTCACCGAGAAGCCAGGCACTGCGACAGGTGGCGGGTGGGGGATCACGCTCGATCCGACTGGGGCGGCCGCCACCCAGAGCGTCGCAGGCGTGCCGCTGCACCCGTCCTTCGTCTACGAGATCGTGTTCCACCTCGCAGCGTTCGCGGTCCTGTGGTTCTGGCTGCGGCGCCGCGATCTCCCGTCGGGAGAGACGTTCGTGTGGTACGTGGCGGCATACGGCGCCTTTCGTTTTGTCGTTGAGTTCGTGCGCGGCAACGAGGTGGCGTGGATGGGTCTCACCCGCCCGCAGCTCTTCCTTGCGGTGACTGTGCCGCTCGTCCTTGCGCGGATCGCGTGGCAGTGGCGCACCGGCGCCTATCGCGTGAAGGACCCATCCAACGAGTCCCGAGAGACCCAACCCGTGGAGGTGACTTCGTGAGTGCTGCAGGGAGCGCCGCACGAGGAGCAGGTATGCCGTTGCGTGACTCTCGCGTGCACCGCTACGTCAACGCGTTCTGCCCGTTGTGTCACGAGGAACAGCCCGACCGGCCGCTCGCTGACGTGCGCCGGCTGAGCGGTTGGCTCGTCGTGCGCAACGACCGGGTCTGGCTCGAGCGAGGTTGTCCCGATCACGGATTGGTCCGCACGCTCTATGACGAGTCGCCCGAGATCCTGACCTACCTCGAGCAGTGGACGGCGCCGACGAAGGTTCACCAGCCCGACACGACCGGCAACTTCAAGCCGGTGCCGAGCGCCTATGAGGACGGGCTGCCGCAGATGCAGACCCAGCACACCTGCATCCTGTTGGAGGACCTGCTCGACCACTGCAACCTCAAGTGTCCGACCTGTTTTGCGGAGTCGTCGCCTGCCCTGTCCAGCGTGGCGCCACTCGAGCAGGTGCTCGCGTCGATCGACACCCGACTCTCCCGCGAGAACGGCCGGCTCGACGTGCTCATGCTGTCCGGTGGCGAGCCGACCCTCTATCCGCAACTCGCCGAGCTGCTCGAGGCGGTCATCGCACGGCCCATCGTGCGCATCCTCATCAACACCAACGGGCTTCGGGTCGCGCAGGATGACGAGCTGATCGCGCTCCTGCGCCGCCACCGTGAGCGGGTCGAGGTCTATCTCCAGTACGACGGGGAGTCGGCGGAGGCCTCGACCTTCCACCGAGGTGCGGACATCCGGCGGTTCAAGGAGCGGGCTATTGAAAGGCTTTCTGCCGCAGGGGTTTTCACCACGTTGACCATGACGACCGCACTCGGCGTCAATGATGACGAGATCGGCTACGTCATCAAACGCGCTCTCGACACCCCCTACGTCGGCGGGGTGACGATCCAGCCCGTCTTCGGCAGCGGGCGCAGCAGTGGCCTGGACCCACTCAACCGCCTCACCCACACCGGCGTGCTCGCGCGGCTCGAAGCACAGACGGCCGGCCAGGTGACGTGGCGCGATCTCACCGCCCTGCCCTGCAGCCACCCGCACTGCTGCTCGGTCGGCTACCTGCTCAAGGACGATTCCGGATCGTGGAACTCACTGACGAGTCTCATCGGGCACGACCGGCTCAAGGAGTGGCTCGACCTCGAGCCCGACCTGCTCGCCAACCGCATCGCCGACGACTCGATCCCCCAGGCGATGAAGGCGATCGTCAAGGGCTCCCTCCTCGACCTCCTGAGCGAGCAGTCCTCCCTCTCGCACCCTTCGATGACGTCCATCTGGAAGGACATCTGCACCCACTGCGACATCGGCATCGGCACCCTCGCCACGTTGGCGTCGTCGCGACTGGCCGGTCAGCACGAGCGGCTGCGGGCGATGCTCGGGGAGCGGGTTCTTCGGGTGACGGTCAAGCCCTTCATGGACATGAACACGATGATCGAGGAGCGGCTCACCCAGTGCTGTGTGCACGTCGCCACCGTCAACGCCGAGACCAACGCCCACCAGTGCGCGCCGTTCTGCGCCGTCCAGGCGTGGGCACCCCTGTCGCGCACCCGCATCTCCACGGCGACGGGAGGCCTCCATGGCTGAACCGCACCTGACTGACCCGCGCATCGTCCCCACCGACTCGACCGCGTCGATCTCGAACGCGGCCACAGCCACCGAGCCAGAAGTGTTTGACCCATTGCGGCTGTGCATCTTTGCGACGATCGCCCTGCTCGGCTGGTTGCTCGGTCCCATCGCGCTCGTGTTCTTCGCCGGCCTCGGCGTCATCGGCTACGCGAAGGCACGGCGCGCAGGGCTCCTCACCTCGAAGTGCCTGTTGGGCGACACCCGTCTCGTCCTCGCCTACCTCGGCCTGCTCGTCGTCCTCGGGGTCGCCGCCCTGGTCGTCGGTTTCGGCCCGTGGAGGTTCTGGTGACTGTCACCCTCGACACGCAGGAGGAACGATGACCCAGCCACCGCAGGGCCCACCACCACTGGGACCTCCGCCGCAGGGCCCGCCGCCGCAGGGCCCGCCGCCGCCCTACGGTCCGCCGAACCCCTACGGCCAGAGCCAACCGGCCCCCGGTCTCCCCTCGTGGGCGAAGACGCTCTTCGGGTTCCTCATCGGCCTCCCTGTCTCGATCTTGGCGCCGGTCCTGGCGTTTGCCCTCGTTCAACTTCCGGGCCCGGTCGCGTTCAAGGTGTTCCTCGTGACGGTCATCCCGCCCCTCCTCGGCGTCCCGTTGCTGTTCGGCAAGAGCACCCGGCCCTGGGGTGTGGGACTCATGCTCGGGCTGGCCCTGGGCAGTCTCGTGCTGGGTGGCACGTGCGTGTCGATCATCGACTCGTCGTCGGGCTACTAGGTTCTGCTGACGTGGCGACCTTCTCTGCATCCAAGACGTCCAAAGCGACGGTGGCGCATCCGCGTGACCTCGTCTGGGACGTCCTCACCGACCCCGCGACCGTGGCCCGGCTGACGCCGATGGTCCGCTCGATCACCGCCACCGGCGATCTGTGGCACTGGCAGCTCGTCAAGATTCCGGTCCTCGGCCAGTCGTTCGAGCTGGGCTTCACCGAGGCGATGACCTATGACCCGAAGTCTGCGATCACCTTCACCCACACCCCACCGAGCAGAGGCAGGGAGCGCGCAGGGACCGACGGTCGCTACGACCTCAGCGACGCCGACGCAAAGAAGTCGACCCGGCTGCGGATCGAGCTCACCGTCACGGCCGACCTGCCGTTCCCGCGCCTGGCGAAGCCGGCGATTCAGGCGACGATGCACGGTGTCCTCGCCGCGATGGGTTCAGGCTTTGCCCGCTCGATCGAGAAGGAGCTCAGGACGCGAGCAGCGAAACGTCGGTGATGACGATCGCGGCCCGGACCTTGCGTCCCGGCAGCCGGTCGAGGACGGGTTCGACGAGCGTCAGCGCGCGATACCACCAGCCATACTTCGCACCGATCGCCTTCTTCACCCGGGCCACCGCGGCAACGCCACGATCAACTCGCGCGCGTCCGGCATACCGCGGAGCGTCCGGCGCCACACCGCCACGCACATCGCACGGACGCAGCTCCACCCGCGCGGTGTGCGCAAGACGTTTGGTCTTGCCGGTGTTGTCGACCGTGACGATGAGCAGGTCGTCGCCGTCGGGCGCGATCCACACGGGGGTCGCGACGGGAGTTCCATTGCGCCGGAACGTCGTCAGCTCGACGTACTGCTGCTCTGCGAGCGGATCGGTGGGCGATGTCACTGTGTTGCGTCATTCATGGGTGGGTATGCCGTCCGCTCACGGGTGGATGAGATCGCGCCAGTTGTCGGGGACGTGCCCCTGCGGCCCGGGTGTTGGCTGGTCCTCGGGGTGAGCTGACGGTTCGGCGAGGGACGGGCCCCGGCCCATCTCCTCGGTCGTGAAGTTCCAGAACCACATCTCGCCGGGTTCGTAGCTCGTGACGATCGGGTGGCCACTCACGCGGAAGTGCGCGCTCGCGTGCTGTCCGGGAGACGAGTCGCAGCAACCGACGTGTCCGCAGGCGGTGCATCGACGCAGGTGCACCCACCAACCTTGTGCCGCAGTGCATTCCGCGCATCCAGGGCCCGACGGCGGGACCGTGGGGTCGAGGTCTGCGGACTCTGGGAAGGTCACGGGAGCGGGCATGACAGCGACGCTACTCTGCGGCGTTCAGCTCAGCACGAGGGCGATGATGGCGAGCGCCGGCGCCAGCCCCTGGATGAGGGCGGCGCGCAGCTTCCTGCTGTCGCTCGTCACGAGGACGAGGGCCGCCGCCACCATCGATCCGCACGCGGCATGGATCAACCCGGCGGAGAGGTCGTCGGACGATGCCCCCGCGAAGGCCCCCACGGCGATGCCGATGACGGCGATGATCGCGAGGAACAGGTTGTAGAAGCCCTGGTTGTAGGCCAAGGGCTTCGTCACCTCGGCATCCTCGGCGGTGGTGCCGAAGACGGCCCTGGTCTTCGGGTCGGTCCAGGCGAGCGATTCGAGCCGGAAGATGTAGACCTGGATCAAAGCTGCGATGCCGGCGAGGACGAACGCGACAGTGGTCATGGGCTGAGCCTACGAGTGCTGGCCAGCCGCGATGTCCCGAACCCAACACGCTTCACCCCTTCACGAGATGGGCCACCCACCATGTGTGTCGCAATTACTGCGCGCTCATGTGGGAGCCGGTCAGCGGTGAGATTCAGGCGGTGTGGGTGCGTTCCTCGTCGAGCATGGTGGCCAAGGCGTCGTCGAACTCGGCGTTGCGTCGGGCCTGCCACCGCTCGCGGTCCTGCTCGTCGGCCATCCACTCGTCGACCCAGGCTTGGATGACGTGTTCGGGTGGCTGGTCGACCCAGGGGTCGGGTGGTCCGGTGTCGAGGCAGGCTCGTTGCGCTGCTCGTTGTTGCGCGGTGGCGCGTTGCTTCGCGCGTTCGCGCCGGATCTGGTTCAGGCGTGCGGGAAGGTCACGGTCGTAGGACCCCGGACTCAGGTCCCAGGTGACCGACGCGCCGTGCTCGTTGGGTGGGTGCACGGTGGCGATGAGTCGCTTGTCGTGGACGTGGGTGTGGTGGCGTTGACACAACAACGCCGCGTAGCCCAGATCCGTGGGGCCACCGTCGACCCAGTGAATGAGGTGATGTGCTTGAGCCCACCCCGCCGGGACATCACAGCCCGGGTAGGTGCAGGTCTTGTCACGGTGCCACAGGGCGCGGCGTTGACCCTTGGTGAACAGTCGGACCGCACGGCCGACATCGAGGATCTCCCCGTCGGCACCGAACACGACCGGGATGATGTCGGCGTCACACGCCATCTGTCGCACGATCGCCGGGCCCAGCATCGTGGCCTGCGCCCGCGACACCATCACCCGTCCACACTTCTCAGCAGAATCTGACGGGGTGACGGTGTCGGTGTGCGGGTCTTCAGGGTTCGGGAAGTGCGCGAGGAGATCGCCGGCGTTGATGCCGACGTGCAGGGTCGTGGACGCTCCACCCGGTGCGGTGTGGTCTGCGTCCTGACCGGCGACCTGCCCGCACACCGCAGCCAGTGCTTCCGCGCGGCGTTGCTCGGCCGGTCGCAGGTCCCGCTCACCCGTGACGTCGTTGGGTGCGGGCTGGGACAACGGCCCGATGACCGCTTCCAACGTGGCGGCTTGTTCGGGGGTCAACCCGAGCCGGTACTCGGTGATATCAGCATCATTGACCCTCGGTGAACTCAGATAAGCAGCCTTCCGCAGCTTCTTCTGCTTGTCGTCGAACTCACCCTCGACACCGAACATCGCGAGTAGGTGCGGGCGAAGCTTCCTGGCTTCCGCGGGTCCCCACAGGACACCGTGGTCCAGGATCGCCCGCGCCACCGTCGGCACAGCGTCCGGTTCCAACTGGTCCTCGAACTTGGCCATCTCGCGCAGTGCTGTCAACGCCAGCCAAGGACCGACCTCACCGGTGAGCACCCGCGCCCACACCACGCCTTCAGGCTTGTCCGGGTCGGCGTACGCCCCCGCCCCCGGGCCCGCGGTGGACCACAACCCGCCGGGCACCGAGCACGCCACGTCCTGGGCCAACTGGGCCAATTGATAGCCGCCGTCCTGTCGCAGCGACGGCGCGTGCTCCTGCACCCACGCCCCCACCGAACCCTCCCCACGACGAGCCGCAGTGAACTCGCCCCGGTGCGCGGCCTCGGCGGTGACCCGGATCTGCGCCGCACCCGCACGCGCCTTCACGTCATCAGCCAGCCGCATGAACTCCGCCAGCTCGGGACCGCTCAACCGGGCCAGCACGTCCCCCAACGGACCCACCCCGCCCTCATCACAGGCCAGCGCGTCACGGGCACCCTCCAACACCGCGCGCAATCGCGCTACGTCGGTCGCGGGTGTCTCGTTCATGCCTCAATTGTCGTCGAACTGGTGTTCGTATGTCAAGAGTTTTACCTACGCTCTGGGCTGAATTCGCCACTCGGGCAACCGAATTCGCATATAGGCGCGCGGTGTCGGTCCGAGGTGCAAACCCGACTGAGACCACGCTAACCAAGACCCCCGACAGCCCTCCCACGGAGAGCTGCCGTCGGTAGTGCGCGGCCCAGTGCAGGCACCAACGGCCTCGCCGAGGCGAGGCGGCGCGAGGAGCGGAGGGACAGAGGGACACCCTCAGCCAGCGAGAGACCGAGTCACGCGACCGGGACGGACTACGCGGCATACGTCGTGACGCCCGTGCTCATCCAGGTGTGGCGAGAAGTTCCCGGGCTCGCCGACCGCACGCTCATGCGCGACGGTCCCTGGCTCAGCTGACTCTCAGGACTTGCCGTGGCACCCCCGAGGAGCCACGGCCAACACTCGAGCTGCACTCGGGAAGAATCACTGCGCCAGCCGCGCAACCTTCACAGAACGGGTGAACGAAGGGCACGAAGGACGACGTCGCGTGTGTGGTGCTGCCCGGCCCCACCGTCGATGTCTCGGTCCCGGATCTCGTGCACGTCGATGGTCCAGCCGCGGTCGAGGGCAGACGCCACCTCGGCGACGTCGAGGAAGTGGTCGGGGTTGAAGCCGTGCTCCAGTGCCTGCTCCCGGTCAACGTCGGCGTGGTGCACGAAGAGGAGAGTCCCACCGGGTGCCACCGCGTCGAGCAGGGTCGAGAGCGTCGCGCCACCGTCCTTCACGAGGGCCGCATAGAACGCGATGACGAGGTCGAAGCGTGAATCCCGAGACGGCATACCCATGAAGGAGGTGACCTGCCAGTCCACGGCGACCCCGGCACCCTCGCCGTGCGCGCGGGCGCGGTCGAGCGCCACGGACGACACGTCGATCGCGGTGACCTGCCAGCCCTGTTGGGCCAGCCAGATGGCGTCGGCCCCTTCACCGCAGCCGACGTCGAGGGCGGTGCCGGGAGTCAATCCGGTTGCTTCGGAGACGAGGGCACCGTTGGGGTTGCCACTCCAGATCCGGTCGCTCTCGGCATACAACGCATCCCAGTCAGCGGGGGCGTGACCGGCCCGGCAGTGGCCAGCATCGCCGACGTCCCCGTGGTTCAGGTGGCCGTAGTGGTCGCCATGCCCGCGTTCGTGGTGCTCGTTCATGTCGACCAGTGTCGGTCACGCCGAGTGCACTGCGCATTCGGCGGCGCGCTTGTGCATCGTCGCCCTGTCCTGAGCGTTCCCGGCCAGCGACGCTGCCCGAAGGAAGTCGTCGCGCGCCTGCTCGTGCAGGCCCGCAGTGCATTCGAGGTCGCCAGCCACGGCCGGCAGCAGGTGATAGCTCGCGAGCGCCGGGAGACTCCGAAGCGGCGCAACGATCTCGAGTCCCGCCTCCGCGCCGAACGCGCGCCCCACCGCCACCGCGCGGTTGAGCTCGACGACGGGCGAAGGCACGACCTGCACCAAGCCGTCATAGAGCGCTGCGATGCGCAGCCAGTCCGTCTCCCCGGCCGTCGCTGCCCGCGCGTGGCAGGCCGCAATCGCCGCCTGGAGGGCATAGGGGCCAGCGGTTCCTCGCAACGCATCGATCCGGTCGATGAGGTCGAGTCCACGACGGATGAGCCACGGGTCCCAACGCGATCGGTCCTGGTCGAGCAGCAGCACGGCGGAACCATCGGCCCCCATGCGTGCTGCGAGCCGCGACGTCTGAATCTCCATCAGCGCCAGCAGCCCGAGCGACTCAGGATCACGCGGCGTGAGCGCCGCGAGCATCCGGCCGAGTCGCAACGCCTCGTGGCACAGGTCGGTGCGCACCCACGCGTCACCCGTTGACGCGGCATACCCCTCGTTGAAGACGAGATAGATGACCTCGCGGACGGCATCGAGCCGCTCCGCCCGTTGATCCATGCCGGGCAGCTCGAAGCGGATGTTTGCGGCGGCCAGGGTGCGCTTGGCCCGCACAATGCGTTGTGCCACAGTCGATTCCGGTGTGAGGAACGCCCGCGCCACCTCGGGAGTCGTGAGACCGCAGACGAGTTTGAGGACGAGCGCCGACCGCGCATCGGGGGCGAGCAGAGGGTGACATGACATGAAGATCAGTCCGAGCAGGTCGTCGGCGAGATCACCGTCGACGATGCGGTCCACATCCATCCCGGACGCCTCTGCCGTGGTGGCCGCGACGGTTCGGAGCTTGTCACGGCCGGTGTCCCGGCGGCGGATTCGGTCGATCGCGAGGTAGCGCGACGTCGTCGTCAGCCATGCTGCCGGATTGTCGGGTATGCCGTCCGCTCGCCACTTCTCGATCGCTGCGGTGAACGTGTCCTGGGCCAGCTCCTCGGCGGTGTCGAGGTCGCCGACGAGTCGGCCCAGGCGAGCGATGAGCCGCGGCGACTCGACGCGCCACAGGGTGGCGATCGTCGCGTCGACTGCTGCGGTGCTCATGTCAGGTCGATCCCGTTGCTGTCGCGGGCGGAGAACTCAGGCGAGGTCGGCGAACTCGACGACCTGGCGGACGTCGACGCGATGGGTGCCGACGATGAGCGCGAATTTGCGGGCGTGCTCGACCGCCTCCTCGAGTGAGGACACGTCGAGGATCGCGAACCCTCCGATGAGTTCCTTGCCCTCGGCGAAAGGTCCGTCGATGACGCGCACCGAGCCGTCGGTCACCTCGACGCGGGCCCCCTTGCTGCTGCCGTGGACACCCTCCCCGCCGAGGAGCACCCCGGACAGTGATGCCTCGCGCATGTATTCACCGATGGCGACCTGCTGCTCGGGCGACGGGACGACGCCGTCTTCCATCTCCTGGGTCTGGTAGTGCATGACCATGTAGCGCATTGCGGTTCTCCTCGGTCGTGTGTGGCTCAGTCGTTGTGGGTCAGTCGTGCGGGTCAGGGGGCGGATGAGGGTCACACCTCAGCCGGGGCGTAGACCAAGTGCAGCACTCCGGTGCTGAAGGTAGTGGAAGAGACGAGCGTCAGCGCGACGCTCGCCCCATCGGCAAAGAGCTTCTTGCCGGAGCCGACGACGACGGGGTGCACGAGGAGGTGCAACTCGTCGACGAGGCCCTGCTCGAGCATCCACCGCACGAGGGTGGCGCTGCCGGTCGTGCCGAGGTGGTGCTCGGCCTTGAGCGACTCGAGCTGGGCCCGCACGTCCTGGTCGGCGCCGCCGCCGACAACGCTGGAGTTCTCCCACGTGGCGTCCTCGAGGGTGGTGGAGACGACGTACTTGCGAGCGGGCCCTGCGCGTTTTCGACATGCCTGCCGAACTTCTTTCGGTTGACAGATTGGTAACTGTTGCGTTACCAATAACCCATGGACGCTTTCGCAGCTCTCGCTGACCCGGTCCGCCGTGATCTGGTCAGTCGGTTGGCACACGGCACAGCACGAGTCGTCGACCTTGCCGCCGAGCACGCGATCAGCCGACCCGCGATCAGCCGACACCTCCGCGTGCTCGGCGAGGCAGGACTCGTCGAGGCTGAGGACATCGGGCGCGAGCGGCACTACCGGCTCGAGCACGCCGGGCTCGCACCCGTGGCCGACTACCTCGCGGACCTCGCGGTCGCGCCCCGGTTCACCGAGACGATGCTCGACGGCCTCGACCTCGAGGTCCGCCGCACCGTCCGAGAGCACGCCCCGACAAGCACCGCAGGCACCGCTCGCACAGCACGCACTGCAGACCTGACGACACAGCACCCATCCCAGGAGACCGCATGAGCACCACGCGCACACCCACACCCACCCCGAACGCAACGGGACGCCGCGAGGATCGGGACGGCACGGCATACCTCGTGTTCGAACGCTCCTTCCGTGCACCGATCACCGACGTCTGGGCGGCGGTGACCGAGTCCGACCGGCTCGTGCGCTGGATCGGCCACTGGAGTGGGGACCCGGCGAGCGGTGCGGTGTCGTTCTGGATGACGGCGGAGGCTGCGGACGCTCCCGAGGAGACCATCCACATCGACGAGTGCGAGGCACCGCGGCGCGTCGTCATGCGCTCGGCACGCCCCGACGACAGCTCGCTCGAATGGCTGTGGCAGATCGACCTCGCCGAGAACGACGGGGTGACGACGCTGACCTTCGCGCAGGAGGTTGGCGACACCACGCTCGCCGAGGGCGTCGGTCCCGGCTGGGACTACTACCTCGACCGCATGGTTGCGGCCGAGACCGGAGGGGACCCGGGCGCCATCGACTTCGACGAGTACTTTCCTGTCCTCTCGGATCACTACCGCGTCGAACTGGCCTGAGACCAGGGCCCTCGGCACAGGTCCTCACCCCCGTTCCGCTGGGCAAGGGCGCAGACTGGCGTCATGACCCGCACCAACAGGACCGTACTCATCACGGGCGCCTCCAGCGGGATCGGCCGGGCGACCGCGTTGCAGCTCGCCAAAGAGGGGGCCAACCTCGTGCTCCTCGCTCGCTCCGACAAGGCGCTCGACACGGTGCGTCAGGAGTGCGAGGCGCGCGGCGGGCTGGCTCTCGTCACGGTGGCCGACGTCGGCGACGTCGAGTCGCTCACGGCAGCGTTCGATGCAGCCCGGCAGCGGTTCGGGCCCCTTGACGGGGTGGTGCACTCGGCTACGGCGCTCGCCTACGGACGCTTCGAGGACGTGCCCGCAGAGGTCTTCGACGCGTCCATCCACACCACCCTCACCGGCACAGCCAACGTCGCACGGGCAGCCCTACAGGCGTTCTCCCACACCGGTGGCGGGAGCCTGGTGGTGGTCGGGTCGATGCTCGGCAAGATCAGCGCTCCCTGGATGAGCTCCTACGTCACGGCGAAGTGGGGCGTGCACGGCCTCGTGCGCACCCTGCAGATTGAAGCCCGCAGCACGCCCGGCATCGACATCAGCCTCGTGTGGCCGGGTGGAGTCGACACGCCCGTCTACCTGCAGGCCGGCACCTACCTGCGGCGCAACGGTCGACCCCCGCCGCCGGTCGACTCCCCCGAGAAGGTTGCTCGTGCTGTCGTGCGCGCTCTCAAGCGTCCGCGCCGTGAGACGTCGGTCGGGCCGGCCAACCACTTGGTTGTGACCGCGTTCCGCGTCGCACCCGCGGTCTTCGACCGGCTCGTGACCCCACTCATGCGCATCGGAGGGCTCTCACGCGGCGAGGTCGAGAACTCGCCCGGCAACGTGCTCGCACCCCTCCCTGAGGGTGAGGCGCTGCACGGCCGTTGGGGCAGACACTGGATGCGTGGGGCCGCACTCGCTGGTGCCGCCGCCGGCGCGGCCGCAGTCGGCCGCGCACATCGACAGAGGAGCTGATCATGGAACAGAACGATGGAGTCGTCACCGTCACCCGCGACATCGAGGCCCCGGGCCAGGCAGTGTGGGATGTGCTCGCTGACGGGTGGTACTACGCGACGTGGGTCGTGGGGGCCTCGCGCGTGCGGGACGTCGACGCGAGCTGGCCGGCCAAGGACGCGCAGATCCACCATTCGTTCGGCATCTGGCCGGCGCTTCTCAACGACACGACTCAGGTGGAGAGCTCCGTCGAGGCGTCCGAGCTCGTCCTCACGGCACGGGGTTGGCCGGCAGGCGAGGCCCGAGTCTCGATCTCGATCACACCGCGCGACGGCGGCTGCACCGTGAAGATCGAGGAGGACGCCTCCAGTGGACCGGGAACCCTCATCCCGAAGCCGGTGCGCCAGCTCGCGATCGGCCCGCGCAACGTCGAGGCACTGAAGCGGCTGGCCTTCCTCGCCGAGGGCCGTCACAACCGCGGCGGTCATCACCCGGCCTGACGTCGTTGACTCGCTGGCCTAGAAGACCGGGCGCCCACCCGTGACGCCGATCACCGTGCCCGAGACGTAGCTCGCCTCGTCGGAGGCCAGAAAGACGTAGGCCGCCGCAACTTCGACCGGATGCCCTGCTCGACCGAGCGGCGTGTCCGTGCCGAAACCCTTGACCTTCTCCGGCGCCATGGTCGAAGGAATGAGAGGAGTCCAGATCGGGCCCGGGGCAACGGCGTTGACGCGGACACCACGCTGGCCCAGCTCGTTCGCGAGGTTGACGACCATGTTGTTGAGGGCGGCCTTGGTCGCGGCATAGTCGAGAAGGTGCCCGGACGGTTCGTAGGCCTGGACCGACGTCGTGACGATGACCGACCCGCCAGACTTCTCCAGTTCACCGGCAAGGGCCTGGATGAGCCAGAACGGAGAGAACACGTTCGTGGCGAAAGTCCGTTGGATCTGCTCCGGCGGGAAGGCCTCGATGCTGTCAAAGGTCATCTGGTAGGCCGCGTTGCAGATGAGCACGTCGAGGCCGCCAAGGAGCTTCACCGCGTCCTTGGCAAGCCGATGGTTGGCCGACAGCTCTGTGAGGTCGCTCGCAAGGCGGTGGGCGGAGCCACCCGCCTCGGTGATGGTCCGGACGGTGTCCTCCGCGTCGGCCTCCTCTTGCGGCAGGTGCGCGATGACCACCGCCGCACCCTCCTTGGCCATCGTGATCGCGACCGCCCTACCGATCCCAGAATCGCCACCCGTGACAAGAACTCGCTTGTTCTCCAGACGCCCGCGCCCGACCCATGACGTCTCGCCGTGGTCAGGTGCGGGTGACAGGTCAGCGGTCGTGCCTGGCCAGTTCTGCGACTGGGCAGGGATTCGCCTGAGTTTGGCGCGTGTCATGGCACTGTTCCTCCGGGCTCGGTAAGGATGGGATGGGCCAACTCTTCCTCTTCGACCCGGCTGAGACAACGCCACATGGTGACCTCCATGCGGACCGCGGGCCGGCGCGAACGGACGACTGTCACTCGCGCGGCAGCAATCGGTTCCAGGCCGTCCGCATGAGGGCTCGACGCACTCCCCCGGTGAGGCGACCGTTTGCTCCAAGCGCCGCGCGAGCGGCATTCCATCCGCAGGCCCCGTGGACTCCTCCGCCGGGGTGCGCCGACGCGCTCGCGAGGAAGAGCCCCGGCACCGGCGTCTCGGGTCGACCGAGTCCGGTGGTGGGGCGGAAGACAAGCTGTTGGTGCAGCCCTGACGTCCCGGCGTTGATCGCACCGTCGACGAGATTTGCGTCCGCACGCTCGAGGTCGTCCGGGGACTGCACGTGGCGAGCGACCTGAGTCGCGCGGAAACCCGGGGCGACCCGTTCGATGGCGTCCTCGATGCGGTCGACGTGCTGGTCGAGCCGCTCGCCGGTCCAGTCACCCCCGTGCGGGACGTGGGTGTAGGCCCAGGCCGACTCCGTGCCCTCGGGCGAGCGAGTGGGGTCCGAGGTCGTCATCTGACCGAAGAGGATGAACGGGCGCTGCGGGGTCCGACCCACAGACAGGTCGGCCGCGAAGTCGACGAAGCCGTCCGTGTCGACACCCAGGTGCACCGTCCCCGCCCCCCGGGCGCCCTCGTGCCGCCACGGCACCGGGTGGTCCAGCGCCCAGTTGACCTTGATCGTCGGGTTGTCCCACTGAAAGCGGTCGAGGTCGCGCAACAGACGCGCCGGGAGTGGCTGACCGGCGAGGAGGTCGCGATAGAGCGCAGGAGCCGGGACGTCGGCGAGGACGCCACGTCGGGCAGTGACCTCCCGGCCGTCGGCCAGGCGCACTCCACTCGCCCGACCGTGCTCCACGGTGACGGCCGTGACGGCAGTCCCGGTGATCACTCGCGCACCCTTGCTCTCGGCCCGCCGTCGCAGCGCCTGCGCCAGCTCACCCGCACCCCCTTGTGGCACCGGGAAGCCGACATCCTGACCGAGCATGCACAGCAGCCACCCGAACATCCCGCTGCCGGCAGCATCCGGGGGCACATCGCTGTGCATCGCGTTGCCGGTGAGAAGCAGCCCGGGGCCCGGCCCCGTGAACCGCTCCTGCGCGAGCCTGCGGACAGGGGTCACTGCCAGACGAGCGAAGTCGAGGGTGTCCGCTGCCCCGAGGCGACGCAGCATGCGGGTGGCAGAGACCACCGGCGGGAACGGTGTGAACAGGGCGTCGAGCAGCGGATCGCGGATGCGGTCCCACCCGTGGACGAGCTCGAGCCAGGCGTCACCATCGCCCGCGGCGTGAGCGTCGAGCCCGGCCGCCGTGTCCTGCGCCCGGTCGCAGAGGACTGCGGCGCTGCCGTCATCGAGGACGTGGGCGAGCACGTGTGGCGCCCGGCGCCAGACCAGACCGTGCTGCTCGAGGTGGAGGTCACGAACGATGGGGCTCGCAGCGGCCAGCGGATAGAACGCACTGAACAGGTCGCTGAGGTAGCCGGGCGCTGTCACCTCGGCGCTGCGGACCGCACCACCCACCTCGGCGTTGGCCTCGATGAGCACCACGTCCCAGCCCGCGTCGACGAGCGCATTGGCGGCGACGAGACCGTTGGGTCCCGCGCCGACCACCACCGCGTCCGCTGTCTCCATGGCGCTCAACACCCGCTGTCCCGTCTCAGTCCCGAGGACCCGGGTCAACCACGCTGCGTTCCCACACGGGTGAGGGCGGCGGTCATGTCTCGGACGGTGTCGTCGGCGACCTTCTTGAAGACGAGCTGCATCAGGGGGTCGGCGAACCGAGCCACTCCCTTGAACGTGATCGTGGCCGCGTAGCGGATCGTGCTGCGGTCTCCGTCGAGGGCGGTGACGTGGATGTCGTCCGTCGAGTCGGCGGTGTCGTTGCTCCCTTGCAGGACCACATGATCGGGTTCGAGGGTCACCAGTTCGTACTGCAACTGGGTCTCGCGGCCGAGCACCTTGCTCGTGTTGGTCCAGGTCGCGCCCGGCAGGACGGGTCCCGATGCGTCACCGTTGCGCACGCACGACACCGTCCCGGGGTCCCACTCGACGGCGTGGGCGAAGTCGGCCAGATAGGCGACCGCAGCGTCCTGAGCGCAGGACACCTCGAACTCTCGGACGATGTGGACCACGAGGGCCTCCTTCAGTTGGGACTTTCACACTAGGTCACCCGTTGTGGCGCGCGTCATGGCGCTGCGTCGCAGCCATGCTCGTCGAGCCATGGGGGTGGCACCACACCCCAAGGGGGGTAGTAGGCCCTGGGGCAGAGGCATAGCGTCGAGAGGACGAGCGCACGGCTCACGAAGCGATCGGCTTCCGAGCACCCACTGCGAGAGGGACGAGACAAGCATGGCGACCAAGAAGAAGTCCGCTGCACGAGCCCAAGCGACCCCGGCCACCGAAAAGCTCGGCAACGGTGGCGAGCTCCACCAGCTGGCAGGAGGCGACAGCCCCGTCCTGACGAGCGCTCACGGCGCCCCGATCGAGGACGACAACAACTCCCTGCGAGCGGGCGACCGCGGTCCCACCCTGATGTCCGACCATGCCTTCCGCGAGAAGATCTTCCACTTCGACCACGAGCGCATCCCGGAGCGCGTGGTCCACGCCCGCGGCTACGGCGCCCACGGCGTCTTCGAGGCCTATGAGTCGCTCGCCGACATCACCCGCGCGAGCATCTTTGCGAAGGCCGGCAAGAAGACCGAGACCTTCGTCCGCTTCTCCACCGTCGCCGGCAACCTCGGCTCCTTCGACCTCGCTCGCGACGTGCGCGGGTTCGCGACGAAGTTCTACACCGACGAAGGCAACTGGGACCTCGTCGGCAACAACATCCCGGTCTTCTTCATCCAGGACGCCGTGAAGTTCCCCGACCTCGTGCACGCCGTCAAGGAGGAGCCGGACCGCGGCTTCCCGCAGGCCCAGTCGGCGCACGACACCTTCTGGGACTTCGCCTCGCTCATGCCTGAGTCGACCCACATGACCTTGTGGCAGATGTCGGACCGCACCATCCCCCGCTCGTTCCGGATGATGGAGGGCTTCGGCGTCCACACGTTCCGTTTCGTCAACGCCGCCGGTGAGAGCCAGTTCGTGAAGTTCCACTGGAAGCCCGTGCTCGGCATGCAGTCAGTGGTCTGGAACGAGGCCGTGAAGATCAACGGCGCCGACCCCGACTTCCACCGCCGTGACCTGTTCGACGCGATCTCGGCCGGCGACTTCCCCGAGTGGGAGCTCGGTGTCCAGATCTTCGACGACGCCTTTGCGGACTCATTCGACTTCGATGTCCTCGACGCGACCAAGCTCATCCCCGAGGAACTCATCCCGGTCCGCCCGATCGGCAAGATGACGCTCAATCGGGTGGTGGACAACGTCTTTGCCGAGATCGAGCAGGTCGCGTTCATGACCCAGAACGTCCCGCCCGGCATCGACTTCAGCAACGACCCGCTGCTCCAGGGCCGCAACTTCTCCTACCTCGACACTCAGCTCAAGCGGCTCGGGAGCACCAACTTCAGCCAGCTCCCAGTCAACGCACCCAAGTGCCCGGTGGCGCACTTCCAGCGCGACGGCCACATGCAGACGTCCCTGCAACCCGGCCGCGCGGCATACGAACCGAATTCGTTCACCGGTGACGACCGGGGTCCGCGCGAGGCCGGTCCGGACGGGCATGTGCCCTTCCCGGCGCCGGTCGACGGGCAGACCCGCCGCATTCGGGCGGAGTCGTTCGCCGACCACTACAGCCAGGCTCGCCAGTTCTGGATCAGCCAGACGCCGGTCGAGCAGGACCACATCGTCCTGGCCTATGCGTTCGAGCTCGGCAAGTGCGAGATTCCCGCGATCCGCGAGCGCATGATCGCCAACCTGCGCAACGTCGACGAGGCCCTCGCGTCCGGGATTGCCGACAAGCTGGGTATGCCGCTTCCCGCGGCGTCCGCAGCCGCCGCTCCCGTCGTGGAGACCGACGTCTCACCTGCACTGAGCATCCTGGCGAACGCGAAGGTGACCTTCGAGGGCCGCAAGCTCGGACTTCTCGTCGGCGACGGCGCCAACGCAGCCGCGGTCAAACGCCTCACCAAGGCTGTCGAGAAGGCGGGCGGCACCGTGGAGGTCGTCGCGGTCAAGGTCGGCGGCGCCACCCTCGCGGACGGTTCGGTGCTCGCAGCCAAACAGGCCGTGGCCGGTGCGCCGTCGGTGCTCTACGACACCGTCGCGATCCTCGCGGGAGCCGAGGGCGAGAAGGCCCTGGCCGACGAGCCCGCCGCGCGTGACTTCCTCACCGACGCCTTCACCCACTACAAGGTCGTCGGCGTCGGCTCCGGCACCGAGGCGCTCGTCGCCGCGGCCGGGCTCACCGGCAAGTTGGACGATGCCTGCCTGGCGCTCGACACGGCGAAGGACACCACGGCATACATCGATCGTATTGCTGGACCGCGTCACTGGGAACGCGACCTCACCGCATGAAGGCACTGACCTGGCACGGCAAGAGGGACGTCCGCGTCGAGGACGTCCCGGATCCTCGGATCGAACAGGCGACGGACGCAGTCATCAAGGTCACCTCCACCGCGATCTGCGGTTCGGACCTGCACCTCTATGACCCGCTCGGGCCGTTCCTCTCCCCCGGCGACGTCCTCGGTCACGAGACGATGGGCGTCGTCGAGGAGGTGGGTGCCGAGGTCACCCACATCAAGGCCGGTGACCGCGTCGTCATCCCGTTCAACATCTCCTGCGGTGACTGCTGGATGTGCGAGCGCGGCCTCATGGCGCAGTGCGAGACGACCCAGGTGCGATCGCAGGGCAAGGGTGCTGCGCTCTTCGGCTACACCGAACTCTACGGTTCCGTGCCGGGCGGACAGGCGGAGTACCTCCGGGTCCCCCAGGCCCAGTTCGGGCCGATCCTCGTGCCCGAGGGGGTCGCGGACGAGCGCTTCCTCTATCTGTCCGACATCCTTCCGACCGCGTGGCAGGGCGTCGAGTACGCGGAGGTCCCCGAGGGCGGCAGCCTCGCCGTGTTCGGTCTCGGCCCGGTGGGACTGCTCGCGGTCGCGATCGGCGTGCACCGCGGGCTCCGGGTCATCGGCGTCGACAACGTCCCTGAACGCATGGCTCGGGCAGAGCAGTATGGCGCGACGGTCATCAGGTCCGACCTCGACGACGTGCCAGGCGCGATCCGTGACCTCACCGACGGTCGCGGCGTCGACGGTGGGCTCGACGCCGTGGGCATGGAGGCGCACGGCAGCCCCATCGCCGAGGCGGCCATCAAGACGGTCGGTTTCGTCCCCGACAGGCTGGCCAAGCCGATGATGGAGAAGGTCGGCATCGACCGCCTGGCCGCACTCCGCTCGACCATCGGGTCGGTGCGCCGAGGCGGGACGGTCTCGGTGAGCGGTGTCTATGGAGGCATGGCCGACCCGATGCCGATGATGGAGATGTTCGACAAGGGGCTGACCATCCGCATGGGTCAGTGCCACGTCAAGCGCTGGATCGACGACATCATCCCGGTCGCACTCGCGGACGGTGACCCGCTGGGGCTGGAGAGCCTTGCCACGCATCGGCCCGCGCTCAGCGAGGCGCCCGCGGCATACGAGATGTTCCAGAAGAAGGAGGACGGTTGCGTCAAGGTCGTCCTCAAGCCATGAGCAGAGTCGCGCTTGGTGGCGGCGCGCCTCGCGGGCCCGACCACACCGCCTGACGACCCCGTGGACCACCCCAGGTCAGGGCGCCTCGGCCTGGGGTGGCGAAAGCGTGAGGAGTTGGTCGACGGGCGCGTGGTCATCGGTGAGCACCATGGCGTCACCGATCCACGTGTCGAGTTCGGCGCCTTCGATCGCCTCCCACCCCAGTCCGCGCTCAACCATGGCATCGACGAAGGCCGCGCTGTCGACGGGAGAATCAGAGGCGACTGCGACCAGGTTGCCTCCGGAGCCGGGTTCCTTCGCGATCGTCTCCGTCTCGGCGGCCAGGACGACGTGGTCGAACTCGGCCCGCAGCGTGGCCAGCTCGGCCCGGACGAAGTCCATCGGACCGAAGTCGATGAGGTTGGCGGCATACACACCACCCGGCGCGAGGACTCGACGCACATCGGACACGGCCTCACGCGTCGTCAGGTGCCACGGGATCGTCACGCCACCGAAGGCGTCGCCAACGACGAGGTCCTGGCTCGATGCAGCCATGGACCTCACCCCCAACCGTCCGTCCTCGACCCGCACCTCGAGGTCCGGCCCGGTCTGCAGCTCGAGGCTCTCGACATCGATCTCGAGCACTCCCCTGTCGATCTCGGAGACGACGCTTCGCGTCCCCGGGCGGACCTGCGCGAGGTGGCGCGGCAGGGTCAGTCCCCCACCACCGAGGTGGTATGCCGTGAGCGGCTCCGTCGGAGGGAACTGGGTGGCCGTGACGGAGGCCAACGCGGCGACGTAGTCGAACTCGAGATGCGTCGGATCAGCCAGGTCGACGTAGGAGTGCCGGACCCCGTCGAGCACGAGCAGCCGTCCGGTGGCGCGATCCTCGTCGGGGACGACCTGGGCGCAGTGATAGACGGTCTCGGCGTCGCAGCTGCCCGGTCCCCACACGGCACCGAGCGCGCCGGGGACGAGCAACGCGACGGGCAGGCCCGCCCGCCGCAGACCGCGACCCCACAGTCCAAGGACCAGTGACGCCAGCACGAGCAGCACCCCCAGCCCGACGAGGACGACACTCACGGGGAACGCCGTGACGAAGACGAAGCCGGTGAGGACCGTCCCGGCGATCGCCCCGAGCGTCCCGGTGCCCGACAACCCGCCGACCACGCTGCCAGTCTCGGACAAGTCGGTGAGGCGCAGCTTGGCGACGATCGGTGAGACCGCCGACAGCAGGGAGCCGGGGACGAAGATCGCGAGAGCGCCCACGAGGAAGACTCCCGGGCCGGTGAGCTCCCCGGCGCCGCGCACGACGAAGGGCATGAGCGACACCACGACACCGGACACTGCGAGCAGCGGCGCAAGCAGCCGCCGCGGGTCATCCCCGTCGGCTGCGCGGCCACCGACCCATGCACCAGCGGCGATCGCGGCGAGGGCGATGCCGATGACCAAGGTGCTCGTCTCGAGCGTCAACCCGAGGTAGGGCGCGAGCAGACGCAGTGAGACCAGCTCGACCACGAGCACCGCGCCGCTGGTCCCGAAGACCAGTGCGCCAGCCGTTTTGCCACCCATGCGTTCGGGCCCGGGCGCGGACTGGGAAATCACCGACGGGCAGATCTAGGAGGTCTCTCTCACCTGGGCCAGGGGAACCCTGTGTTCGCCAGCGCTGGCGGCGGGGAGCAGCACCCGCAGACGCGTCGGCGCCATCTCGTGGTCAATTCCCCAGAGGACGGCTCTGCTCCGGCTCGTCACGCCCATCGTGCGATAGGCCGTGCGGATGTAGGACTTCACCGAGTTGATGCTGAGGTAGGTGCGCTCGGCGATCTCGTTGTTGCTGTATCCAGCGGTGACCAGAGCGATGATCTCTGACTCCCTCGCGGTGAGTCCCTGATCGCGCCCCGGCCAGGTGTTGCTGGCAAGATCTGGCTCCTCGACAAAGGGGATGACCTCGAAGCGCCGATCCTGGACCGCGATCAGGGCCTCGACGAGAGCCTCGGCATCGAGCGACTTGTGCAGCGCCGAGTGGACGCCCCGACGACGGGCAGAGGCGACGAGCTCCTCGGTGAGCAACCACGTGTAGAGCACGACCCGGCCGATGTGCGGGTTCTCGCAGAGGTCGTCGAGATCCTCGGAGCCGAGGTTCGTGCGGGTGAACGTGTCATAGAGCGCGATGTCGACCGGGCGAGTGACCGGCGCGTCGACGTCAAGCTCGACCACGCGGATGAGGTCCTGGAATGGCCCCAGCATTGCTGCGACCCCGCGCACGATGAGCTCGTGGTCGTTGACGACGGCCAGGGTGAGGGGTCGGGCAGTGGGTAACGCGGTCAGGCGTGGTGCTGCGCTCATGGCTCCTACTCTACGTGCGTCCTGGCGTGCCGCCGCTCTTTGTGTGGGGGCATCACGAAGCCCTCGTACCCCAGAGAGTCACCGTCAAACATCACGAGGTCTCGGCGTGCGAACTCCTCCAGCCACCCCCGCATGGGCCACTCACCCCAGCGACGGTGGAAGGTCGTCGCGTTGCGGACGATGTCTGCCAGGTGCTCCACCGGTGGGCGTGAAACCGGGTGGAACTGGTGGTAGGCATCAGCCCCGCCAACCCACGCCAGGTCGACGCCTCGCGAGCGGGCGGACCAGCCGAAGTCGGTGTCCTCCGCGCCGTAGCCGACGTACTCCTCGTGGAAGCCTCCGACCGTGCGCCATGTCGTCGGCGTCATGGCACAGCTCAGGGACCAGAAAAGGGCGTGGTCGCCACCGCGCTGGATCTCACCGACGGGAGGGTCGGGGCGGACGATGTGCGGAGCCCTCAGTCCATCGAGGAGCCAGGGGTCGGCAGGGACGCCCACGCCCTCGTCGAGATAGGTCACCGGCCCGGCGAGCAGGGTCCCGGGCGCCCGGGACGCTGCCCGTTCATAGGCAGTCACGAGATGCGGCCCAGGGGCGCAGTCGACGTCGAGCAGGATGACAAGCTCGGCGCCACCGGTGAGCGCGGCCTCCACCCCAAGGTTGCGGGCCCTGGCGAGCGGCAGCCCCAGGGGGTCGCCCTCGGTATGGATGACGGTCGTGCCGCACTCTCGCCCCACGACGTCGTCGATGCGTGGGTCGTCCATCGCCACGATGACGTGTGCAGTCTCGGGAGAGAACGTCCGCAGAGCCCGGCGTTGCTCGCGCAGGTGGTCGTGGCGGCCATGGGCGATCGTCACCACCGTGGACACTTCAGGCACCGGCCACCACCTCGACCAGTGAGGCCGCGCGAGCCGCAGCCCCTTGGCATCCCCACTTCTCCCAGCTCTGCCCGCCATCGGCTCGGGCCTGGCGCACGAGGTCGCCCCAGTCCGCGCCCTTGACGTCGTCGTGGTGCACGACGTGGGCGATCCCCGAGCCACCGAGCACGTCGCCCATGTGCGCCTGCTCGGCGAAGGGGCGACTCTGCGGAACCACCACTGCTGGGACCCCCCAGCCTGCGACGTCGGCGATCGCGTTCTGGCCGGCGTGGGTGACGACGATGTCCGAGCCGGCGAGGTGCTTCTGGATGTTCGGGAGCCAAGCGCCTCCCCCGGCCATCATCCAGTCGACCTCCGGGACCGCCTTGGTGATGACCTCGGGCAGCTGCGGATCGTCGAAGCCCTCGGAGCCCGTGAGCAGAAGCCCACGCGGGCGCTCCCGAGATGGGACCAGGGAGAGACCAGGAGTGGCCGGTGGGCCGCCGGCTGCAGCGCGACGGGTGATCCCCCCGACTGCCACGACAGGCGGGTGGCCGGGAGTCGAGCTCGCGGCTCCGGCCCTCTGCCAGATCTGCTCGGTCGCCCACGAGGGCCACGGAGCGAGGACTGCGGATGCTGCGTCCAGGGCCGCCGAGTGCGCCGGGTCGCGGCGGTCGCCGGGTTGCGCCACGATCACGACGGGGATGCCGAGGAGACGCACCATGACGGCCACCTCGCACGACACGTCGACGACGATCACGTCGGGTTCCTCCACTTGGACCCACCGGGCGATCGTCGTCATGCGCTCACGGAATCCGCTGTGCCACAGGGGCGCCCAGTGCATTCGCCCGTGGACCGTCACGTCGGCGCCCGATTCGGTGCCTCCCTCCGGCAACGGAGCGTCCATGGCAAGGAGGACAGTGCTCAGCGAACCGGCCCGGGCCGAGGCGCGGTCAAGCACCGATCCGAGCAGGGTGACGTCCGCGCCGCGGGCGACGAGTTCGCTGCCCACGACGGTGGCCCGGGTGCGATGCCCGGCTCCGTGGTGGTGCACGTACCACCCCACCTTCATGGCTGGTCCTCACGGCTCAGGATGCGCTCGCGATAGAGCTCGACGTACTTCGCCACCATGCGTTCGACGCCGAAGTCCCGACGCGCGGCCCGTCGCACGTCGGCTCTCTGCAGATCCGACACGGTGGACAGACCTTCGAACAGCCCTGCTACCAAGTGCTCCTCATCACCCCGACAGTTCACCAGCGCGCCGATCGCAGGTGTGACGACCTCCTCCAGCCCACCCCGGGCGAGGGCAACGACTGGCGTCCCCCACATGGCCGCCTCCGCAGCAACCAGGCCAAAGGGTTCGTCCCATCGCGGGGTGACAAGGGCGGCAGCACTGGTCCGCACCAGCGCCGCGAGATCCACGTGGGAGAGGTGACCGACGTGCTCGACATCCCCGCCGAGTTCCGGAGCAATGACGTCCTCGAACCAGACCCGGTCGCTGATGGGACCCGCGAGCCGCAGCGGACGGCCGGCACGCCGAGCCGCCCGGATCGCGAGGTCGGCGCCCTTCTCGGGCGTGAACCGGCCCATCCACACGAGGTCGTCACCGCCCACACCCGGACCTGCCCCGTCGTCCTCGACGCCGTTGAGGATGACCCGCGGCGGTGTCGGGAGGGTGGTCCAGTCGCGAGCGTTCGCCCTGGACACGCAGGCGTATGCCGTGTCCGGACTTGCGAGGGCGACTCCCAGCTCCATCCATGGGAAGGGTGGGGTGTGCAGGGTCGTGACCAGGGGCGCGGGGAGCACCTTGCTGAAGGCCAACGGTAGGAAGTGCAGGCTCTGGTTGTGCACGACGTCGATGTCGGGCCGTGCCAGAAGGTCAACGACCGCACTGGTCATGGCGGCGTGGTCGCGCAGGAACTCAGGTTCTGGCAGCTGGTGGTCGAGCGCGGCGACTTCACTGAGCCGCGGCAGCTGCGGATAGGGCACGAGCTCGTCGGCCAACGACGGGTCGGTACCGGCGCAGGCGTGGAGCCGGACATGGTGACCGAGCCGACGCAACCCACGCGCGAGGAGCGCGGTGTGCGCCTCCTGCCCGCCGGCATACGGCTCGATGATCGGATGCCGGGAGGTCGCGAACATGGCGATCCGCATTCAGCCCACCTCGTCCTCGAGCGTCGTCATGAAGTCCGCGAAGCCACCACGACACCGGCTCAGGCGACGCGCCGAGGAGGCCACGCGCACTGCGTCCGTCGCGACCCATCTGGTCGTGTGGGCGCGAATCCTTCGGACGAGGTCGACGTCCTCGTCCGTGGCCAACGGGCGGAACCCGCCGACGTCGAGATAGGTGCTGGCGCGCAGCCCGAGGTTGGCGCCGTGCACGTGCGGATGACCCTCGATGAGGTGGTGACGCGCCCGCCACTTGGTCAGCACCTCGGTGTCCGTGAGTCCGAACGGCTCGACGGTGCCGACAACCGCGTCGTGATCCACAGCCAGCTCGACCTGCCCGGTGAGCCAGTGCGTGGGGACGACGGTGTCAGCGTCGGTGCAGGCGATCCAGAGGTCTTGAGGTGCGATGCCGTTCATGGCGCTGGACGCAAGCGCCCAGCGCACCCCGGCGTCCCGGGTGGGGCCGACCATCCCGAAGTCCACGGCCGTGCTGTGCACCCGAGCTGTCTCCACGACCAGTGCGGAGCGGTCGCGGCAACTGTCGAGAACGACGGTGACGTCGACGAGCAGATCTGGCCTCACTGCTCGCAACGCGAGGCGGGCCCGTTCGACACTGATGAGGCACCGTGGCAGCAGCTGCTCTTCGTCGCGTGCCGGGATGACGACATGGACAGCGGTGATCATCGCGTCACCGAGTAGCCATCGACCAGGAGGTCAGGCTCTGCGTGGCTCGACGTCGACCATCGTTCGCAGACGGCCCGGATCTGTCCATGGACGGTCGGACCGTCGGAGGGGATGTGCTTTGTCGGGTGGCGCCAGTGCACGAGGAGGAGCTCCCCGCCGGGCGCGAGTCTCCTCAGCACAGCCGCAAGAGTCAGCCACAGGTCGAACGGCCTGAGGAAATAACCGACCTCCGAGAGCACGACGAGGTCGAAGGGCCCCTCGACGTCTCCCAGGACCTCAGGTGCCACACCGTGGACCCATGAGACGCTCTGTGCCCCACTGCGCCTCGCGACCGCCAACGCGCGCGAACTGGCGTCGACGGCCACGACGGTGTCGGCGCGGTCCGCGAGCGCGGTGGTGAGCGCGCCCGTCGAGCATCCGACGTCGAGCACCCTGTCGTAGCGTTCGCTGCGAAGCGCGGCGAGGGTGAGAGCGCGCTTTCGGCGTTCGTACCAGCTCTCGCTCGACCACGGGTCGTCGCCGTCGGCGAACATCTCGTCGAAGGTCTGGCCCACTTGCTGCAGTCCCGACCCTTGGTCCTGCTCCTCGTCTGACCACCGGATCGGCTCCTGGCCGCCCAGCACGAGGGTGGTGAACCCGCGGCGGAAGGGCGCCAGGACGTCTGCGGTGAGCAGCGACTCGTCCCCCACCGCCGGCGAGAGGGGCAGCCGCTGGGTGCGGTGCTCCGCAAGCGCGCGCTCACTCTTGGAGAGGCCGTCGAGCGTCGCATCCACCACGACCGACTCCGCCCACGGGAGGTCATCCGGTTGACCCCAGTGCCACAGCCACACGAGGTAGTGCGCCAAACCGACCGGCCCATCGTGGCTGCGAGGAGTCGAGGCCACGGCCTGAGTGGCAGCCCGTCCAGCCGCGTCGTGGTCGGGGTGGCCGTCGGCCGTCCACGGCGCAATGACGAGGGTGCCGGGACGGATGAGGTCCTGGATCGCGGCGACCGCTTCGGCGTGACGGGACGGCAGGTCGCCGTCAGCGAGACCGGCATGGACGATGCGGGCGGACGGAGCGAGGACGGCGGCTGCACAGTCCGCCTCGGCACTGCGCATCGACGCCATGCGGGCGGGCGCAACCGTGGGCGAGCGCGGGTGCGAGGCCTCACCGTCGGTGAGCACCAGGATGCTGACGTCAACTCCCAGGCAGGCGGCGTCAGCAATGAACGCGCCAGCACCCAGGCACTCGTCGTCCGGGTGGGCCGCCACGACGAGCAGGTGGTTGTGTCCCGCGAGAAGGGTCGCCGTCGTCGGCCTCGCCAGGGTGGCCCAGCGCTCATCGCCGATCCAGCGAGTCTCGCCGTCGGGGTGATGGAGTGAGCCCGTGTGGGGACTCATGTCGCTCGCCCGACGAGCAGCGACCCGAGCCGGGCCACGTCTCGCTCGCCGTGGTGCTGCCGGACATAGATGGTCAGGTCGGCGACGCGACGCGCGTGCTCCTCGTCGCAGGTGAGTGGTGCCGGGCCCAGGGCGCGGGCCGTCTCCGAGAGGGCGAGCTCGGTGGCGCTGGCAACCGTGCTCCGGGCGCGGGCGGCCATGATCTCACCGGCGCAGCCCGTCGCCTCACCCGAGTCGATGCGGTCGGCGGCGGCACGCAGCGCGTGCTCAGCCCCTTGCAGCGCGAGGTCGAGCCGACCGAGGTGGAGCAGCGCGAGCTGGTCCGGTTCACGAGCGTGAGCTGCCTCCAGCACCCGCTGGGCGAGCGCACAGGCGCCGCCGAACCACACCGCGGCCACCCCCACACCTCCCCAGGAGAAGCCCGGTCGATCGAGGTACCACCCCGGCGGCCCCACGGGCATCGCGGGCACGGCGTCGAGCTCCAGAGCAGTGCTGCGCACGGCCGCGAGGCCCCGCGACACCCAGGGGTCGTCGCTCACCCGGACTCCGGGGTGGGTGAGGTCCACGGCGAAGACCTGTCGGCGCGACTCGTCGATGTGCGCAGTGATGAGGGCATGGGACAACCGGTCGGCGAGCGAGCACCACGGCTTGACCCCGGACAGCATCCACTCGCCACCGACCGCGTGGGCGTCGAGGTGCGCACCGGGTGCGTGCGCGGCATACACGCCCCACGTGCTTCCACGCGGCGCGCTTGCACTGGGCCAGCTGCCATCGACGCCGCGATCGCGCTGGGCAGCCTGGCCGAGGATCGCGAGCGCATCGAGGTGGGGTTCCACGACCCGCGCGACCGTGAGGTCCCCGGCACCCATAGATCCCAGGGTCTGGAGGTAGCTCCACGTGGACCGTCCAAGGCTCTCGCTCGTGGGGCCGAGTGCGCGGGCAAGATCGAGGGCCCCGTCGATGTCCGGGCCTGCGGAGCGGGCAGCGGCCACGAGTCCCTGGTCCGCCCACCCGAGGAAGGTTGGCGTGGACGGTCCGCCGGTCCGCGGCTCGGCGGAGCCGGTGGTGACTCGGGGTTCAATCACAGAAGCTCCTTTGTGGGCGGTGGCTGCGCTCAGAGCAGTGCGCGCTGCAACGACTCCGGGTCCGCGACCGTGAGGGTCGCGCCCGGATGCCGGATGGTGCGGGTGGGATCGATCCCAGCGACCGGCTCGAGGAACCGGACGCACAGTGCTCGCTCACCATTGGTGGCGAAAGTGACGCCACGGTCGGCGAAGGAGAGATGGGGAGGACCCGCGGTCTTGAGCCAGCTGAAGTCCCGGGAGATCTCCGTGGTGGCGATGTTGGCGCGGGGAGTGACAAGGGACCAGAGCCCGAACCGCACCTGAAGTTCGTCATCCGTGACGGTCACGTGCGCCGTGCCTGGCCGAATGCCGAAGAGGAGCCCGGGCAGCCGGTAGGCCGGGGCAAAGGCGAACTCGAAGCGGCCGTTCACCTGCGCCACGGCAGCGAACCCGGTCGGTCCAGCAGCCCAGCGACGCCGCGCTGCTGCTCACCGAGATAGGCGTCGAGGATCAGGATGCCGCCTGTGGTCACGGGAGTGGCCCACTGCAACCAGCGCAGGCGCTGCGACAGTTCACGAGCCTGTCGGCGCGCGACTGGGTTCTCGCCGGCCTGCTCGTTCGCTTCGCCGAGCTTGGCGCCGGAGAGGTATGCCGCGCCACTCGCCGCGAGCGCCGCCCCCGTGAGCGTCGTCTTGAGCACGACGGCGATGGTGGTCGGTCGGTGATTCAGTGTGCGTTGGCGGTTGTCGGCGACGATGGCCAACCCGCTGAGGAGGTGCAGGCCGATGGCCGCCCCCTGGACCGGACCCCACTTCGTCCATCCCGTCTCGGCGACCTCGGATCGTTCCCTGGGCGTGTCGCCCTCGCGGGCAGCGGGATTGAGTCCGACAGCGCCCATGAGTGAGCCACCGAACCACGCGGCGTTGGTCACGAGGTGAAGAGCACGAACAGAGGTGCTGTATGCGGTCATGACTCGACCGTAGGTTCGGTGCACTCACTACCGGCTCACCCCTAGGGAGGTACCGCGCAAGGAGGGATCAGGAAAGGCTGAAGGTCAGTCAGCCCCAGGAGGCCCCCGTGATGAAGCAGATGAAGCAGATGAATCACTCCACCACCACCCCCACCCAGGACGAGGTTCGTCACCACCTCGCGCCGTGGTTGCTCGGCCCCGACTCCCCCTGCGTCACGACTGGGCGACTCGGCAATGTCAGCAGCAGTCTGGACGTGTTCCGCGCCCTGCGCGGCTTCGGTGAGAATGCGGACCTGAGCAAGGGCTACACGTCGCTCATCGCCGCCTTCGGTGGCGAGCCGCCGCTGACGGAGTCCACATTCGAGGACCGGCTCTGGGCCACCCTTCAGCACCTTCATGACTTCGACGACGCCCCCTGGAGCCCGGAGGTATCCGATGACCCCACAGACGTCGACTTCTCCTTCAGCGTCGGCGGGACCGCCTATTTTGTCGTCGGGCTCCACCCGCACGCCTCGCTCGAGGCCCGCCGAACTCCTTGGCCCGTGCTCGTCTTCAACCTTCGCTCGCAGTTCGAGGAGCTCAAGGCGTCGGGGCGACACGACCGGATGCGTGATCTCTTCCGGGCGTGAGACGTCGACCGCCTGTGGGCAACCACAGCCTTGGACGCCCCCGTCGACCGGCCGGTTCCGTCAGGCGGTGCCGGTGTAGAACCCATAGGTCGCGTCGGCCGCGCGCGCAGCCATCGCCGCATCGGCACCGGACGCCTCATGCGCCGAGCCCCACCCGTCGGCAGCTCCGCGATAGAACTGTCTGCCCTCGTCGGTGACGGCCCACGCCTCGGCTTCGCTCGGCGCAAGCGAACCCTCGACCGCACCCAGGTGCAGCGAGAGACCGAGCAGCCCACCGTCCCAACCGACACCGGTCGCACCCGGCCCGAATGCCTCCCACATCTCGGCGGGCACATCTGATGCGCGAGCCACATGTTCGAGCCGGAGCCGCGTGCCCTCCCCCTCGCTTGCCAGGGCAACCGTCAGCCAGGTGACCCCACCGCCGTACTCCCACGTGACGAGAACGCGCGCAACATCGTCGGCAGGGGGCTCGCACTCGAGCACCTCACCCCCGGCCTGCCCCTCGAACTGGAAGCGCCCACCCACCCGGAAGTCGCCGGACACCGGGAGGAACCAGCGCTGGATCCGTTCTGGGCTCGTCACCGCGTCCCACACGTCGTCGATCGGGGATGGATAGGCCTGCTCGAGCGACTGGACGTGCGACTTCTCGCCGTCCACGTCATCAATACGGAGCTCGCGGGTGACAGCGCCGATCTGGGAAAGGACATCGACCATGATCAGGTCTCCTTCTGTGGTGTCTGTTGTTTTGACGTGGTTTTGGACGTGAGTCGGCGCTGGCGCCGACCGCGAGCGAGTTCGGTGTCAAGGGCGGCCAGCTTCGGGAGCCAGAAGCGTTCGAAGGTGGACAACCACTCCCGTGCCTCGCTCGGTCCACGGGAGTCAACGGCATACAGACGCTTGGTTCCTTCGGGTCGAACGGTGGCAAAACCGTTGTCCCGCAGCACTTTTAAATGCTGAGAGACTGCTGGTTGGCTGATGCCGAACTCCTCCCCGATCGTGGCGCCGACGGCTCCAGCACTGGCCTCGCCCTCGGCGAGCAGCTCGAGGATGCGCCGGCGGACCGGGTCTCCAAGGACGTCGAGTGCGTGCATTCTTCCATAGTTGCGTTGTAACTTATATAAGTCAAGGGCGATGCATGCCGGCTGCTCACCCGACGACCGTCCGGAGGTCATTTCACCGGTGTGGACGCTCACTAGGCCACAGCGCACGAAGACTGCTACCGTCATCCCTGTTGCCTTTCAGTCCACGTCCGCGTGGCCGACACGACCGAGTAGCTACGCGAAGGTTCGCGTGGGTCCTACGGGGGTGAGCATCGGCAGCATGAGTGCTCCACACGGGGGTACTCGCACTACAGAAAAGGCAACACCAAGTGGCAACCGGCACCGTGAAGTGGTTCAACAGCGAAAAGGGCTTCGGCTTCATCGAGCAGGACGGCGGCGGCGCTGACGTCTTCGTTCACTACTCGGCAATCGAGAGCGGCGGCTACCGCGAGCTCCAGGAAGGCCAGAAGGTCGAGTTCGACGTCACGCAGGGCCCCAAGGGCCCGCAGGCTGAGAAGGTCAAGGGCATCTGACCCTTCACCACCTTCGAGACATCTGATCTCAGCGAAGGCCCCCCGACCCTTGTGGTCGGGGGGCCTTCGTCTTGCCCGTTCCGGTCCGGACCCCCCAGGACCGCTCGCGGCCTAGGGTTCGATGCATGCAGTGGCGTAACGGTCCCCACGGCTACGGCGTCGTGGCGAAGGCCCTTCACTGGCTGACCGTCATGGCGCTGGCGGCCCAGTTCTTCGTCGGCTACGCGATGGAGGCCGACGAGACCGCCTTCGCCGCAGACGAGGCGCGCGTCGAACAGCTCAAGGAGCGGGTCAAGGACCTCGACGGAGACCCCCTGGATGCAGCCCGCGACGAGATGGACCGGCTCGAGGACGCGCTCGACGCCAGGGCCGACGAGGCGGAGGACGAGTTCGTCGCCGACGCCCTCACCCGGCCCACTGACCCGAGCCTCCCGCTCGCCCACGTCGCTCTCGGCCTCCTCATCCTCGGGCTCGGCGTGGTGAGACTGCTCTGGCGGCGGGCCGGATTGCCGCCCTGGGCCGAACATCTCGGTCCCACGTCGCGCCGGATCGCCGGCGCGACCGAGAAGGTGCTGCTCGCAACACTGTTCGTCGTCCCGGTGAGCGGCTTGCTCCTGCTGTGGGCCGGCAATGGCTGGCTCGCCCTCCACATCGCCGCCCATGTGGCCTTCTTCATGGCGTTGGCCGTCCATGTCGCCCTGATGCTCGTCCACGCCCGACACGGACAGCTGCGGCGAATGCTCTGAGACGAGCGAACGGCATACTTCGCAAAAGAGGGAGTATGCCGTTCGTCTGCGGTGCCCGTCGGGCTCAGCCGGCCATGTCGGTCGACACCGTCAGCTCGACCATGATCTCGGTCGCCAGCTCCTCGAGGTCCTCCTGCAGGGCGTCGAGGTCGACACCCGCCGGGACGGTCACGAGCGCCTTGGCCTCGAAGAGCCGCCCGCCGGACATGGGGGCGTCTCGGGTCACGCTCTCGAGCACGGCGACACTGAGTTCGTGCTTCGCGAGAACGCCCGAGACGGCACCGACGATGCCCGGGTGGTCGTTGCCGAGCAGTTCGATCCGCAGCTCCTGGCGAGCCTCCCGAGGCGGCGCAACTTCGTCGACAGCGCGAGCATCGTGGACCGCGACCTGCAGCAGACCTTCGAGTGGCGCGAGCGCGGCCCGCAACGCGTCGACCCGGTCATCGGGAGCGGTGACCGTGACGATGCCGGCGAACTTCCCGGCCAGCTCGCTGAGGTGGCTGCGCTCCCAGTTGCCGCCGCCCTGCTCGATGACGTCGGCCAGGGCCTTGACGAGTCCGGCGCGGTCGTCGCCGATGACGGTGAGGACGAGTGTGGTGGTCACACCTGATGGTAGTCAGCCGGTCGGCGGTCGCGCTCAGGACGTGAAACCGGCAACGAGGTTGACGGTCGTGGCGATGACAACGGTCCCATAGAGGTAGGACAGCATCGTGTGGGCGAGGATCACCTTGCGCAGCGACCTGGTCCGCACGTTCGTGTCGGACACCTGGTAGGTCATGCCGAGGTTGAGCGAGAAGTACGCGAAGTCTGACAGGGCCGGGTCCTCGTCGTCGTTGAAGTCGATCGGCGGCTCGTCCGTGGCGTAGTAGATCCTGGCGTAGCGGATCGTGTAGACCGCCTGCACGCACAGCCACCCGACAGCAACCGTTGCGAGTCCCACGATGGCGGCCGCCGCCTTGGCATCACCGTCGGAACGGCTGCCGATGAGCAGGACAGCGACTCCGAGCAGGCTCGCCAGTCCGACGAAGACCACGACGACGTCAGAGAGTCGACGTTCGCCGTCGCCGCCCTCCATCCGCGAGCGCGTCTGCGCCGGGTCCTCGGTGAAGACCGTGAAGGCCAGGGGTCCCGCGAAGGCAGCGCCGCTCAGGGCGTAACAGGCGAGGACCCGGATGAACGCGTCGTCGGCACCACCCAGCGGGATGAGCAGGCCGACGGGGATGCCGATGACGGCGGCGATCAGGAGTCGTGAGGTGATGCGGTCCACGGCGCAGACGCTACTCGCGGTGGGCTGGTCTGCGTCTCGTCGACCAGAGCAGCCGTGACCTGGCGCAACCCGCGTGCGCCGCGCATCGGCAGACGCAAGCCGGTATGCCGTGGTGCGCCACGGCATACCGGCCTGCGTTCTCGTTCGCGTCAATCCTGGTTTGCCGGAACGGCGTTCGCGTAGCGGCGGCCGAGGACACGCAGGTGCTCGACGAGCACGGGTGGCTCGGTGACGTGGAAGTCGAGACCGAGCATCCCGATCCAGACGGCCACGACCTCGACACTGTCACCACCGGTGACGAGGACAGAGTGCGTCTCGTCGACGGTCTCGACGACCCCCACTGCGGCGTGGATGCGGGACAGCACCTCGGCCGCAGGGGCATCGACAGCGATGCGGCAGTTGAACTTCCAGCCGGAGAAGGCGACCTCTCTCAGCACGAAGGACGAATAGTCGCCTCCCTCAAGGGGATTCGCGACGAAGCGCCCAGCTCCAGGAGTTCGCAGCTCCAGCCAGTCGACCCGGAAGACCTGCCATTGACCCGTCGGCCGGCGACGGGCGACGACGTACCACCGCTCGTGCCAGCTCACGAGCCGATAGGGATCGGCCTCGACGCGCTCCTCCTCGTCACCGCCACCGGGGTGGTAGAAGAACCGCAGTCCCTCGCGGTCGCGCACCGCCGAGGCCAGCTCGGCGAGCAGCCCGACGTCAACGGGCGGCGCCTGCACGTTGCTGCTCGTGTTGTTGAGGCCGACGTCGGTGCTCTCGTGCAGCGCCCGCACGCGCCGTCGAAGCCGGTCCGGCAGCACGTGTTCGAGCTTGGACAGGGCAAGGGCACTCGACTCCTCGATCCCGCGGACCGCAGCGACGGAGCCCAGGCCCACGGCCACGGCGACCGCCTCGTCCGGCTCGAGCAGCAGCGGCGGCAGGCGTCCGTGGTCGCCGAAGCGGTAGCCGCCGGCAGGTCCGCGCACCGAGTCGATCGGGTAGCCGAGCTCGCGCAGCCGTTCGATGTCCTTGCGGATCGTGCGCTCGCCGACGTCGAGGCGGGCGGCGAGCTCGGTGCCCGAGACGATGTCGCGCGCCTGCAGCTGGCCGAGCATCGCCAGCAGCCGCGCCGAGGTCTGGAGCACGACGATCTCCCAACGTCTGCGGATGTGGCGGCTAGAGCGACCACATATGCAGACGCACGCCTGTCGAAAGTTCTTCTGGTTCCTATTTTAATCAGGAACGAAGCGTGCCGGAACCCTTCCTACGGTACTTCCATGAACACCAACGAGAACCCCCAGGCCCTGACCCTTCGACCCTTCACCGTCGCGATCCCGCAGAGCGAGCTCGACGACCTCCAGGCTCGCCTCGCCAGCACCCGCTACGCGGCCGAACCCACCACCGAGACCGGC
The DNA here is from genome assembly GCF_040518285.1 of Knoellia sp. S7-12. Lineage (GTDB taxonomy): Bacteria > Actinomycetota > Actinomycetes > Actinomycetales > Dermatophilaceae > Knoellia. The sequence goes on from NZ_CP155449.1 coordinate 3,961,954, forward strand.
ACCGAGGACTGGACCCACGGCGCCCCGGTCTCCTACCTGCGCGCGATGGTCGAGCACTGGCAGGACGGCTTCGACTGGCGCGCTCAGGAGGAGGCGATGAACGCCCACCCGCACTTCCTCACCGAGATCGACGGCCAGACGATCCACTTCCTCCATGTCCGATCCGCCAATGAGGACGCCACGCCGCTCCTGCTCGCCCACACCTACCCCGGCTCGTTCGTCGACTTCCTCGACCTCATCCCGCACCTCACCGACGCCTTCCACCTCGTCATCCCGTCTCTGCCCGGCATCGGCTTCAGTCAGCCCCTGTCGGACGGCGAGTGGGACACCGCCCGCATCGCCCGCACGTGGGACGCCCTGATGCGCGGCCTGGGCTACGAGTCCTACGGCGCGCACGGCTCCGACAACGGCGCGATGGTGTCGCGTGAGCTCGCGACGCTCGCACCCGAAGGCTTCCTCGGGGCGCACGTGCTGCAGCTCTTCTCCTTCCCGTCGGGGGACCCGAGCGAGTTCGAGAAGATGACGCCGGCCGACTACGGGGCGCTCGAGTTCGCCGGCTGGTTCCAGACGGTCAACGGGTTCGCACAGATGAACGCCTCACGGCCGCAGACGATCGCGGCCGCGCTGAGCGACTCACCGGTCGGACAGCTCGCCTACAACGAGCTCTTCGAGAACTTCGGCAACGGCACTGCGACCCTCACGCGCGACCAGGTCCTCACCCAGGTCAGCCTCTACTGGTTCACCAACAGCAGCGCCGCCGCCGCCCGCTACTACTTCACCGAGAAGTCGGTCGAGGCCCGCGTCAACGAGGGAGCCATCGGAGTGGCGGTCTTCGCGGACGACTTCCGCTCGATGCGGCCCTTCGCGGAGCGCGACAACACCAACATCGTGTCGTGGACCGAGCACCCCAAGGGTGGGCACTTCGCCTCGATGGAGGTGCCAGCGGAGCTCGCCGCAGCGATCCGGGCCTTCTACGCCTGAAGGTCCTCGACTTATTGCGCAATCCGTCGGCGCGAGCGCAGCGAGTGACGACGGATTGCGCAATAAGTCGGTTGTGGGGGACTGGATCAACCGGCGTGCTTCGCCAGCCGCAGCCAGGTGTCGACGACAGTGTCCGGGTTCAGTGACATCGACTCGATGCCCTGGTCGAGGAGCCAGTCGGCCAGATCTGGGTGGTCGGAGGGTCCCTGACCGCAGATCCCAACATATTTGCCACGCGCCTTGCAGGCCTCGATCGCCATGCTCAACATCTTCTTGACCGCAGGGTCGCGCTCGTCAAAGCTGCCCGCCACGAGCGCGGAGTCACGGTCGAGCCCAAGGGTGAGCTGGGTGAGGTCGTTGGACCCGATCGAGAACCCGTCGAAGTGATCGAGGAAGGCGTCCGCGTTGACGGCGTTCGAGGGGACCTCGCACATCATCACGACCTGGAGGTCGTTCTCGCCACGGCGCAGGCCGTGCTGGGCGAGCAGGTCGATGACTCCCTCGGCCTCGGCGATGGTGCGCACGAACGGGATCATGACCCGGACATTGGTCAGCCCCATGTCGTTGCGCACGAGCCGCAGCGCCTCGGCCTCCATCGCAAAGCACTCGGCGAAGTCGGCGGAGAGATAGCGAGCGGCCCCCCGGTAGCCGATCATCGGGTTCTCCTCGTGCGGCTCGTAGCGAGCGCCACCGAGCAGGCCGGCATACTCGTTCGATTTGAAGTCGGACATGCGCACGATGACCGGCTCGGGCGCAAAAGCCGCAGCGAGCATCGAGATGCCCTCGGCGACGCGCTGGACGAAGAAGTCGCGAGGCGAGTCGTAGGCCGCGATGAGCGCCTCGATCTCGGCCTTGATCTCGGGCTCCTGGTCGTCGAGCTCGAGCAGCGCCCGCGGGTGGATCCCGATCTGGCGGTTGATGATGAACTCGAGTCGAGCGAGCCCAATTCCCTTGTTGGGCAGGCGAGAGAACTCGAAAGCCTGATCGGGGGTGCCGACGTTCATCATGATCTTGACCGGCACCTCCGGCATGTCGTCGAGCTCGGTCTCGGACACGGAGAACGCGCGAAGGCCCTCATAGACGAGCCCGGTGTCACCCTCGGCGCACGACACGGTGACCTCGCGACCGTCGGCGAGGTCGCGGGTGGCCGAGCCGGTCCCGACCACCGCGGGGATGCCGAGCTCGCGGGCGATGATCGCGGCGTGACAGGTGCGGCCGCCCCGGTTGGTGACGATGGCGCTGGCGCGCTTCATCACTGGCTCCCAGTCAGGGTCGGTCATGTCGGCAACGAGGACCTCACCGGCCTGGAAGTCGTGCATGGCGTCGGCGGAGGCGAGGACCCGCACGGGGCCGGCCCCGATCTTCTGGCCGATGGCTCGACCCTCGACGATGACCGGCCCGGTCTCGTCCATGCGGAAGCGCCGCAGGGTGTTGCCCGTCTGGCGCGACTTCACCGTTTCGGGCCGCGCCTGCAGGATGTAGAGCTGGCCGTCGACGCCGTCCTTGCCCCACTCGATGTCCATGGGCCGGCCGTAGTGCTCCTCGATCTTGAGCGCGTGCTCGGCGAGCTCGGTGACCTCGGCATCGGTGAGGCTGAGGCGGGCCTGGTCAGCGGGCGCGACGTCGACGAAGTCGATCGAGCGGCCGACGGCATCGTCCTGCGTGTAGACCATCTTGGTGGCCTTGCCGCCGACCCCGCGCTTGAGGATCGCGAAGCGACCGGCTCGGAGCGCGGGCTTGTAGACATAGAACTCGTCGGGGTTCACGGCGCCCTGTACGACGGCCTCCCCGAGGCCATAGCTGCTCGTGATGAAGACCGCGTCCGAGAAGCCCGACTCCGTGTCGATCGTGAACATCACACCGGACGACCCGATGTCGGAGCGCACCATGCGCTGGATGCCCGCGGAGAGGGCCACGCTCTCGTGGTCGAAGTTGCTGTGCACGCGGTAGGCGATGGCGCGGTCGTTGTAGAGCGAGGCAAAGACCCGCTTGATCGCCAGCAGGATGTTGTCGATGCCGCGCACGTTGAGGAACGTCTCCTGCTGACCGGCGAAGCTCGCGTCCGGCAGGTCCTCGGCCGTCGCGCTGGAACGCACCGCCCAGCTCACGTCCTCTCCCGCGTCGCCGACAAGACGTTCGTATGCCGTACGAATCTCGTCCTCGAGGTCGGCCGGGAACGGCTGCTTCTCCACCAAGTCACGGATCTCGGCGCCAGCGACGACGAGCGCACGCGTGTCCTCAACGTCGAGGTCGGCCAGCACGGCGTTGATGCGGTCGGCGAGACCCTCGTGGGAGAGGAAGCGTCGATAGGCCTCGGCCGTCGTCGCGAAACCGTCGGGCACGCGCACCCCTGCCTTGGACAGGTGCTGGACCATCTCGCCGAGAGAGGCGTTCTTGCCGCCGACGCGCTCGACATCGTGGAGTCCGAGGTCGGCGAACCAGACGACGTTCTCGCTGGCAGTGCCCTGGTCTGTGGCGGTCATTGGCAGGTCCTTTGCGTGGGTTCCGTTGAACTGGTTCGGCTGGACTGGCTGGGCTGGACTGGCTGGGCTGGACTGGCTCGATGTCAGCTGAAGTCGGGCAGGCGACTGCTCTGCATGATGACAGTCGCCATCTCCTCCACCGACATCTTGGCGGAGTTGATGGAGGGGATTCGGTGCGCCCGATAGAGCGCCTCGGCTCGGCGCAGCTCGTGACTGCATTGGGCGAGGCTCGCATAGGTCGATCCGGGTCTGCGTTCCCCTCTCACCTGGCTGAGCCGGGCCGGGGTCGAGAGCAGGCCGAAGCACTTGTCGCCGAGGTCCTTGACGGGGCGCGGGAGCTCGTCGGAGTCGAAGTCCTCGGGGACGAGGGGGTAGTTCGCGACCTTGAGGCCGTGCTGGAGGGCGAGATACATCGAGGTCGGGGTCTTCCCACACCGTGATGGCGCCACGAGGATGAGGTCCGCCTGCACGAGGTTGCGCAAACTGGCGCCGTCATCGTGCTCCATCGCGAACTCGATCGCCTGCATCCGCCGGTCATAGCGCAGGGTGTCGCCGACCCCGTGCAGCGCGGTGGCGCTGTGGGTGGCGTTGACGTGAAGGACGCGCTCGACCGTGTCCAGGTGGGAGCCGAACAGGTCGATGAACGCAGCCTTGGTGCCCTGGAGGACCTGGCGGATCTCGCCGTCGGACACCGTCGAGAAGACCAGCGGCGTCACCGTCTCGCTCACGGCGCCATCGATCTGGGCGAGGACCGTGGTGGCCTGCTCCGCGGTGATGATGAAGGGGATTTTGCGGCGCGTGAACGTCAGGCCGGGGAACTGGGCGAGCATGAGGTTGCCCAGGGTCTCGGCCGAGATACCGGTCCCGCCCGCGACAAAGAACACGGGTGTGGCGCTGGGCACCTCGCTGCTGTCGACGACGTCCATCCCTGCAGCCTCTCAGCCTTGGCTGGTCCGCGGCCAGTGGGTGTCCGCGACGAGGACGACGATGAGGTTGCGTGGCCCGTGAACTCCCTCGACGCGCTGCAGCTCGATGTCGCTCGTGGCGCTCGGGCCGCTGATCCAGGTGAGCACCCGCTGGGGTGCGCCTTGGGTGCGTAGCCGGGCCACGGCTTCGGGCACGTCGTGAACGATCTGCTCGGCTCGGATGACGCAGACGTGGGTGTCCGGGACGAGAGTGAGCGCGCGCCGACCCTGGTCGAGGCCGTGGTCGAGCACGATGGTGCCAGTCGTCGCGATGCCCACAGCCGATCCGGTCACCACGGCATCCACGGTGTCCAGCACCAGCGCGGACGTCGCCTCCGCCTCGTCGCGGACCTCGACGTCGGCCTCGATCGCCACCCGCCAGGCTGCTTCCAGTCCCCCGGGCAGGACGGCCGACGTGCAGCCGAGTTCCCGCAGGACGCCGGCGATGGCGGCGCCGACACCCGGCTCTCCCGCCGCCGCGTCGACCCGGATGACCGTCGCCTGGTAGTCGGCGACGTTCTCGGCGAACAGCTCCAGCGTCTCCGGCCCCGCCCCCGCGAGCGACTTATTGCCCGTTTGGCCACCACCCAGCGACCGTTCGCCGGCCGATGAACTGGCCAAACGGGCAATAAGTCGGGGTGAGGGATCAGTGGTCACGTCGGTCAGGGCTGCCCGCACCCTGGCAAGGATCTCGTCGCGGGCGTTCATCGTTCGTCCCCGTCGCTGTCGGGCAGGCCGCCTTCACTGCCGGGTATGCCGTCCGCTCGCCCTCGGGCCTGCCCGTCGCCATCGCGTCCGTCGTGCTCGCGAACCCACCACTGTCGGAACGTCTCCTTGGGCGGGGTGGGGAGGTCCCGCGCGTCCGTCCACGCACCGAGTCCGGGCACGGACCGGATCGTGCGCCCGCCGATGAGCCGCCCCGCGGTCGTCGCGCCCTTTTGTGCAACGGCCAGTCTTTTGGGGTCTGACAGCACCCAGGCCGCGGCCTTCATGGCCGCCGACTCCGCGCGGTGACCGCCCTGCTGGGCGACCGTGCCGCGCAGCTGGACGAGGAGCTCGGGGATGTTGATCCGCACCGGGCACGCGTCGAAGCAGGCTCCGCACAGGCTCGAGGCATAGGGCAGGGACTGGTCGATCTCGCTCGCGGTCCCCCGCAGCTGCGGGTTGAGGATGGCACCGATCGGCCCCGGATAGACCGAGCCGTAGGCGTGGCCGCCGGTGCGTTCATAGACGGGGCAGACGTTGAGGCAGGCCGAGCAGCGGATGCACCGCAACGCCTGTCGCCCAACGGAATCCGCGAGGACGTGGCTCCGGCCGTTGTCGAGGAGGATGACGTGCACCTCCTGGGGGCCGTCACCCTCGTGCACCCCTGACCACATGGTCGTGTAGGGGTTCATCCGCTCCCCGGTGCTCGATCTCGGGAGCAGCTGCAGCATCGGCCCGAGGTCCTCCCACGTCGGCAGGACCTTCTCGATGCCGACGACCGAGATGAGTGTCTCGGGCAGGGTCAGGCACATGCGCCCGTTGCCTTCGGACTCGACGACGACGAGGGTGCCGGTGTCGGCGATGGCGAAGTTCGCACCCGAGACGGCGACCTTGGCGCGCAGGAACTTCTCGCGCAGGTGGACCCGGGCCGCCTCGGCGAGACCGGCGGGGTCGTCGGTGAGGTCGTCGGGTGCGGGGCGCCCGACCTTGCCCATCTCGCGGATGAAGATGTCGCGGATTTCGGTGCGGTTGCGGTGGATCGCGGGGACGAGGATGTGGCTGGGTCGGTCGTGCCCGAGCTGCACGATGAGCTCGGCGAGGTCGGTCTCCCACGCGTTGATGCCAGCAGCCTCCAGGGCTTCGTTGAGCTCGATCTCCTGGGTCGCCATGGACTTCACCTTGACGACCTCGTCGACCTCCTTGGACCGCGCGATGTCGATGACGATCCGGTTGGCCTCATCGGCATCTCGCGCCCAGTGCACGACCGCGCCGTTTGCGACCAGTGACGCCTCGAGGTGCTCGAGGTAGTCGCCGAGGTGGTGCAGCGCCTCGTCCTTGGACTGCGCTCCGGCAACGCGCAGGGCCTCCCACTCGGGCACCTCGGCGACGACAGACGCACGCTTGGCCCGGATCGTGTGCGTCGCGTTGCGCAGGTTGGTCCGCTGCTGCGTGTTGGCCAGGGCCTCGCGTGCAGCCTCGGGGAACGCCGGCATACCGACGAAGGTCGCGGACGTCTCCTGGACGGGTCCGATGCTCATGACGGGTTCTCCTGCGTCGAGGCGAGGATCTCGGCGAGATGCATGCGACGTATGCCGGAGCGTTGCCTTCCGAGGATCCCACCGATGTGTGCCAGGCAGGAGTTGTCGCCGGCAACGAGGACCTCGGCCCCGGTGTCGGTCACGTGCTGCGCCTTGTCGGTGCCCATCGCGACGGAGACGTCGGCGTTCTTCATCGCGAACGTCCCACCGAAGCCGCAGCACTCCTCGGCACCGGGCAGGTCCACCAGGTCGATGCCCCGCACGGCGCGCAGCAGCTGGAGCGGGCGGTCACCGACCCGCAGCATCCTCAGGGAGTGACACGTGGGGTGATAGGTGACGCGGTGGGGGAAGAAGGCGCCCACGTCGGTCACCTGGAGCACGTCGACGAGGAACTCCGACAGCTCGTAGACCTTGGGGGAGACCCGCTCGACCTCCGAGGCGAGCCCCGGATCGCCGGACAGGCGGGCGATCATCGGGTGCTGCTCACGCACCGATCCGACACACGAACCCGAAGGCGCCACGACTGCGTCGTAGTCCCCGAACACGTCGACGAAGCGAGCGACGAGCGGAACGGCCTCACCGGCATACCCCGTGTTCGTCAGCATCTGCCCGCAGCAGGTCTGCTCCATCGGGAACTCGACGCTCACCCCGAGACGCTCGAGCAGGCGCACCGTCGCCTTGGGCGCCTCCGGCCACATCGTGTCGTTGAAACAGGTGGCGAAGAGGGCGACCCGAAGGTCAGTGTCGCGAGGCGTCATTGCCGTCATGGGGCCATCCAAGCAAGAACCGTCAACGGAAGCCCGCAATGTCGATGTATCTGCGGTGCACAACTCGCCCTCTTGTCACATGACAGGCGGCGGAAACCGTTCTCGATCACCGGCATCGAGCTCCGCCGACTGGAACTGGAGGGGTCCCATGCCCGACGACAAGAACATCGAGAGATCACTGCGACTGCGCAGCGAGCTGCCCAAGCTCCTGGCCCAGAACCCGAATCACTTCGGCAACCTCAAGGACACGAAGTTCACGCCACAGCTCGAGATCGTCCAGGACACGGTCTTCGAGGAGATCACCTGTCTCGGCTTCAATCCCGACACCGACGACCTGGAAGCAACGATCCAGATCAAGCGCCCCAACGGCTACGGCGGCGACCTGTGCAGCCCGGGCAGCACGGAATGGGTGCGGTTCTACCTGTCCTACGACGACGGAGCGACGTGGGAGGACGTCGGGCTCGGCTCGTTCAACGCCCACGACGTCCCCGACTCCGTCGACTGCCACAAGGACAAGACGAAGCCGCTGGTCTACACGGTCGCCTTCCCGCTCAACGACCAGAAGCGCCAGCGGTGCTCGCGGCCGGTGCTGCCGCTCGTCCGCGCGATCCTGTCGTGGCAGGTCCAGCCTCCTGCGAGCCAGCCCGGATACAACCCGATCTGGGGCAACGCGATCGACCGGCACATCCAGCTGCGACCCAGTCGCAGGCTCTTCGTCGACTTCGTCGAGGACTTCGAGATCGATCTCAAGAAGATCCCGGACTGGTACGAGAGCGTCCTGCCGCTGCCGATCCCGGAGCCGGACCCGGCACCGTTCTCGCTGGTGCACGCCGCCAAGGTGGCGAGGGCCGACAAGATCCCCGCGCACCGGTTCGCCGCTCCGTTGCTGGCGTCGACGCAGCAGTCCGGGTTCCAGGACCAATCGGTGCTGCTGGCCAACGCGGATGAGCTCAAGCTGCTCAAGATCGATCTCGGTGACCTCGTCGGTGCGTTCAACGACAACAAGGAGGACACGACCTATGAGCAGATCAGCTGCCTGGGTCTGGACTACAACCGGGACCTGCTCGTGTCGACCCTGCAGATCAAGCTGCCGTCCGGGTTCTCCGGACCACCGTGCAGCGCCGGGTCGGTCGAGTACGTCGCGTTCTGGGTCGACTACGACAACACCTGCGACTGGACCTATCTCGACACCGCCAAGGTGGCGGTGCACGACTACCCCAAGCTTCCGTCCGACGGCCTGAACTACTGGGTCGGTGTGCCGGCGCAGACCGCCAAGCACGCCGACAGCTGCAAGGAGCCGAAGGTCGGCCGCATCCGGGCCGTGCTCTCCTGGGGCACCCCGCCCTCGACGACCGACCCCTTCGACCGGCCGCGTTGGGGCAACGCGATCGAGACCCACATCGAGATCCCGTCGCGCCGTCGACCGCCGACCGACAGCCCCGACATCCGGGCGCTCGGGCGCATCCCGGTCGAGTCCATCGACACGCTGGCGACCGGCCTCACCCAGCCCGGAGCGCTCTTCATCGAGCACGGCTCGCCGGCCGACTCCCTCGGACGGGCCTGCCCCTTCGGTGGGGTCGTCACCGTCCACGCCTACGCCAACGACGCGTTCGCTGCCGCAGGACGTCAGTACCGCGCGATGTGGCGCCCCTCCGGGAGCTCGTCGATCGGCACACCCGTCACGGGTTCGTTCGTCACCGGGTTCTTCCCGGTGGTCACTCGGACACCGGACCCGACCACGGGATTCACGCCCTACCTGTCGACCGCGCTCAACCCGTTCGGGCAGCTCGCGGCCTGGCAGACCAGGGGCGTGGTTGTCGACGGGCTCTACGAGATACGGCTGGAGATGGTGGACTCAGCCCTGTCCCCGGTCGGGGCCACGGACTGGCACACCATCCGGGTCGACAATACGAAGCCGGACGCGAACATCACGTTCACGAGCGGCACCTCGTGCAACCGGGCCAACCCCGGGGACCTCGTGCAGGGCACCTTCACGGCGACGGACCCGTTCTTCGGTTCCTACAGCCTGAACACCCTGCCGGCCAGCCTCATCCCGCCTGCCACCCACCCGACGCACATCCCGGTGTCGACAACGTCACCGGTGGCCTCGGGAACCTGGCAGCTGCCGACCACGGTCGACTGGTTGCAGTGCGGCTACGTCGTCCAGCTCCACGTCTACGACCGATCGATCGTGGACAGCGTTCCGTGGAGCAAGAACTACGGCTACGACGACATCGGGTTCTGCCTGGGTCTGTAGTCACCTGCGAGTTCCATGCGTGAGCGACGCTGAACGGCATACAACCTCGGTGTATGCCGTTCAGTCGCGTCCGCGCGACGCTTCAGCTCATCATCGTGAGGACGACACGGCCACGAGCGCGGCCGGAGGCCAGGTGGTCGAGCGCAGCGGCGGCCTCCTCGAGGGGGAAGGTGCGGTCGATGACCGGACGGAGGTGTCCGGCGTCGGCCAGCTCCGTGAGGGCGTTGAGATACTCCACCTTGGGTCGGCTCCGGAACGAGCCGCGCGGGATCTGGTCGGTGAAGGGCGATCGGGCCATCAGTGCGAACACACGGGGGATGCTGCCGAGCACGGCGCGCCCCTCGCGGCCGTATTGGTCGTGACCCACGAGGACGTAGGTGCCGTCCGGTTCCAGCACGCGGCGGATCTCGGCGAAGGAGTGGTTGCCGGGGATGTCGAGGACGACATCGTAGCGCGCGCCGCCGAGGGTGAAGTCCTCGCTCGTGTAGTCGATGACGTGGTCGGCGCCCGCATCCCGGAGGAGATCCTGCTTGTCGGGGCCGTCCACCGCGGTCACGGTGGCGCCGTCCGCCTTCGCGATCTGCACGCACAGCCGACCCACACCGCCTGCTCCCCCGTTGACGAGGACGCGGTCCCCTGCGGCGACCTTGCCGTTCTCGCGCACGGTCTGCAGGGCGATGATCCCGGCTGTGGGGAGGGTGCAGGCCTGCTCATGGGTGAGGCCGGTCGGCATGGTCAGCAACCGGTCCTGGCGCACCGCAACGAACTCTGCCCAGGTCGCGCCGTTGACCCACTGAATCATCGGCAAGGTTTCACCAAACACGTTGTCGCCGACCGCGATTGAGTCGACCTCGGAGCCAACGGCCGTCACGGTGCCTGCAAAGTCGGAGCCGGGCACGCGCTGCTTGGGCGCGCGAATCCCGGAACCCATGAGCCGCAGGACTGCCGGCCGCCCGGTGACGACGTGCCACACGTCGGGATGCACCGACGCGGCGTGGACGCGCACGAGAACCTCGTCGGCCTCGGGCACCGGCACGGGGACGTCGATGCAACGCAGACCCGACGCCGGCCCGTAGTGGTCCTGCACAACTGCTCTCACGCTCGCGACGCTAGCCCTCGCGGCACACCGGCGTGGGCGATCCGATATTCGGTGGCCATCCCGCGGCCCAGTGATGTGTGATCGGGAGATGGCGATCGTGTCGGGGAGGCCGGGGGTCGACGAGCTGGGCGATGCCGTCGGGGCGCTGCGGGAGTGGCAGCGCGAAGGGGCGGCGCTTCAGCTGCATCCAGGGGACCTCGGCTGGTTCTGGCGATTCGGTGCCGAGGCGACGGCGGCAGCAGTCAGGACATGGAGCCGTGACGGTGACCTTCTTGCGGTCGGGCTGCTCGACGGCTCCGACCTGTTGCGGTTGGGCATCGCACCCGAGGCTCAGCAGGACCAGGAGCTGGCGCGGCAGCTGGTTGCCGACGCCACGGATCCGGCGCGTGGGGTCCTGCCGGAGGGAGAGGCATCAGTGGAGTCACCCAACGGCGCTCTCATCCACGACCTGCTCGGGGCGGCCGGTTGGGCCCTCGACGATCCGTGGGCGATTCTTCGTCGTGACCTCTCCGGGCCGGTGGAGGACCCGGAACTGCGCGTCGACGTGATCGCACCCGCGCAGGCCGGCGTCTGGGCCGCCGTGCAGCGGTCGGCGTTCGACAACCCCCATGCCACGGACGACCGCTGGCACGCGATGGCGTCCGGAGTGCCCTATTTGGACGGCCGGTCCCTCGTGGCCCATGACGGCTCCGGCACTGCCGTCGCGGCAGTGACCGTGTGGTCGGCGGGCCCGGGACGGCCCGGGATCATCGAGCCGATGGGAGTGCACCGCGATCACCGGGGTCAGGGCTACGGCACGTCGATCAACATCGCTGCCGCAGCCGCGCTCCGGCAACTGGGCTCGTCGAGCGCGATGGTCGCGACACCGAGCGACAACGTCGGGGCCGTCACGACCTATGCCTCAGCCGGGTTCGAGCAGCAACCCGAGAGGCGCGATCGGCGGCGGGGCGCCCAAGACTTGAACTGGGTCAGCGGATGAAGAGGTTGAGACTGATCGTGAGGAGGATCGAGAGGATCAGGGAGGCAACGATCATCACCAGGCATCCCTTGCCTCCGCCGACAGGACGAATCTGCACAGGGCTCATCCATCGATCGTGGCACAGATCAGCCGCGTTCCTGCCCACCAAGTCCGTCGAAGACTGACCAGCAGATGTCGTTGCGCCGCTTCTGATCCTCGAGAACCAGGTCACGGATCCGGTCAGGCAGCTGGTCGCGCTGCCACTGGCACTCGCGCTGCATCGCCTGCTCCTTCTCGACTGCCGGCGCCGCTTCACCCACCGCCTTGATCGCGTATGCCGCCGCACCCAGGTCGTGCTCGGGGACGTGAGCGACGCACCCAGCCTGCCCAGCGGCATACGCCGCGAAGCGCGCCGCTCCACGCAAAGGTCGGGCGGCACCCATGGCATGGCCACCGGCCGCTCGCGCCACCATCATCGGGACTTCGCCGCGCACCCAGGCTCGGGCGTGGTCGATGGCCTGACGAGGTCGGCCGTCTGCGGGCTGGACCGCCTGGAAGAGGTCGAGGACGTGTTCGGCGCACGTGGCCGACCACAGTGCGAGCAGGTGATGGTCGGCGTCGGTGAGCGTCCCACCGCGACGGATCGTGATGAGTCGAGGGTCTCTGACCTTCGGCAGGATCATGGGACCCATCCTGTCGTGGACCCGGCCGCGGCACCCGGCGCGACGCGCTGGGGGCGGGTCAGGTGTGCTGGCGAAGGGCTGCGGCCTCGGCAGCGAGGACCTCGATGCGACCCCAATCCCCCTGCGCCACAGCGTCCTTTGGCGTCAGCCAGGAACCGCCGACGCAGCCGACGTTGGGCAGCGCGAGCCAGGCTGCGGCCGTCTCTGGCGTGACGCCACCCGTCGGGCAGAACCTCAGCTGTGGACACGGTCCGCTCACGGCCGACAGATAGGGTCGCCCGCCGCTCGCCTCTGCTGGGAAGAACTTCATCGCCGTGAGCCCGGCCTCGGCCAGCGTGAGCATCTCGGTCAGCGTGCCAGCGCCCGCGAGCAGCGGCAGGCCACTGGCCAGGGCGGCGTCGAGCAGCCGCGGCGGCGAGCCCGGCGTCACGAGGAACTGCGCCCCGGCGTCCTTGACCTGCTGCACCTGCTCCGGGGTCACCACCGTGCCTGCGCCGACGACGATGCCCTCGACCTGGGAGGCCACCGCCTCGATCGCGGCGAGTCCGGCGTCGCTGCGCAACGTGATCTCAATGACGGGTATGCCGCCGCGCACGAGGGCGCGGGCCAGCGGCACCGCCTGTTCGACCGAGTCCACGACGACGACAGGGATGACCGGGGCGAGGTCGAGGACGTCAGCCTCGCTCGTGATCACGGGTTGGGCGGTGGCCGGTGAAGCGCTGGTCATCGGGTCTCCTCGTGGCTGACGAACGGTGCGGCATCGCTCTGGTCCCAGACGTGGCCCAGATTTCCGAAGATGTGAGCGCCCTCGTCGGCCCGTCCGACCGCGGCGCGCATCGGTGCAAAGAGCTCGCGCCCCGTGCCCGACCCCACGGCGCTGACGCGTGGCGACGGGACCCGGGCCGAGAACTCCTCCTCGTCGACGAGCACGTCGAGCCGCCCGGTGAGTGAGTCCACCCGGATGAGGTCGCCGTCGTGGATCTTCGAGATCGGGCCGGCGTGCACGGACTCGGGGGTCACGTGGATGGCTGCCGGGATGGCGCCCGAAGCGCCACTCATGCGTCCATCGGTCACCAGCGCCACGGCATACCCACGTTTTTGAAGGACACCGAGCGAGGGGGTGAGGGCATGCAGCTCGGGCATTCCGTTGGCGCTGGGGCCCTGCTCGCGGATCACGACGATGACGTCCCGGTCGAGCTCGCGTCGCGAGAACGCCTGGAGGAATCCGACCTGGTCGGTGAAGACGCGCGCTGGCGCTTCGATGACCCGGTGCTCGTCCTTGACCGCGGAGACCTTGATGACGGCGTGGCCCAGCGTGCCGCCGAGGACCCGCAGTCCACCGTCGACCGTGAACGGGTTGTCGGCCTCGCGCAGGACGCTGGCATCGCCGGATTCCGTGGCGATGTCGACGAATTCGAGCTGACCGTCGACGATCTGCGGGCGCTGGGTGTAGCGGCGCAGACCGGGACCGGCGACCGTCAGCACGTCCTCATGGAGCAGGCCGTGATCGAGCAGCGTGCGCACGAGGAACGCAGTGCCGCCGGCCGCGTGGAAGTGGTTCACGTCGGCGGGACCGTTGGGATAGATCCGGGCGATCGACGGGACGGCCGACGACAGGTCGTCGAAGTCCTCCCACGTCAGGTCGATCCCGGCCGCGGCGGCCATCGAGATGAGGTGCATCGTGTGGTTCGTCGAGCCACCTGTCGCCAGGAGCGCGACGACACCGTTGACGACCGCCTTCTCGTCGACGACCTGACCGATGCCGTAGGGCGTGTCGGATGCGGCGATCTCCGCGATGCGGACGGTCGTCGCGGCGGTGAGTGCGTCACGCAGCGCGTCGTCCGGGTGGACGAACGCCGCTCCGGGCAGGTGCAGCCCCATGACGTCCATGAGCATCTGGTTGGAGTTGGCCGTGCCATAGAAGGTGCAGGTGCCCGGCGAGTGATAGGACGCGACCTCGCTCTCGAGCAGCTCGTCGCGGCCGACCTCGCCCGCTGCAAACGCCTTGCGGGTCTCTGCCTTGTCGGCGTTGGAGCGTCCGCTCGCCATCGGGCCGGCTGGGACGAGGGCGGTGGGCAGGTGACCGAAGGACAACGCGCCGGCCACGAGCCCCGGCACGATCTTGTCGCAGACACCGAGCATGAGAACGCCGTCGAAGACGTCATGCGACAGGGCGATCGCCGTCGACATGGCGATGACGTCGCGGCTGAAGAGGCTGAGCTCCATGCCCGCCCGACCCTGGGTGATGCCGTCGCACATGGCTGGCACCCCACCGGCGACGCGGGCGACGGCGCCGACCTCACGGGCGGTCTGCTTCATCGCAGCCGGGTAGTGCTCGAACGGCGCGTGGGCCGACAGCATGTCGTTGTAGGACGTGATGATGCCCAGGCTCACGCCGGTGTCGGCGGCCATCGTGGTGCGGTCGGCGCCGCCACATGAGGCGACGGCGTGGGCGAGGTTCGAGCAACCGAGGTCGGTGCGAGCCGGGCGCAGGCTCAGCTCGGACGCGGCCCGCGAAAGGCGTTGGAGGTATGCCGTGCGGCTGGCTTCGCTGCGATCGGTCACGCGAGCGGTGACCCGGGCAACGACAGGGTGGATGACGGGGGCCATGGGGCTCCTGGGTTCGGCGGTCAGGGAAGGGACCGCGCGAACGGCGACATTGGCGTGCGCACTTGTGATCCAGGTCACAAGTGTGCTGGCCTTGGCGTTCTTGGCAACGGCCGTACCGCGATACGGACAAGTAGTGGACCTCTGGAAGAGTCTGGTGCTCCGCGCGAGTGCCACGCCCACACAGACACGACCACGCAGAGAGGCCCGCATGGCTGAGCAGCAGACCATCGTCATCACCGGAGCCAGCGACGGGATCGGCGCTGCGGCGGCTGGTCAACTCCAGGCGCTTGGTCACCGGGTGGTCGTGGTCGGTCGATCCGCGGAGAAGACCGCGGCGGTCGCCCAGCCGTTGAGCGCCCCTTCGCATCTGGCCGACTTCGCCGACCTTGACCAGGTCCGCGCCCTTGCCGCTGAGCTGCTCGCCAGCTATCCGCGCATCGACGTCCTCGCCAACAACGCCGGTGGGCTCTTCGGTCAGGAGACGACGAAGGACGGGTTCGACAAGACCTTCCAGGTCAACCACCTGGCCCCCTTCCTGCTCACCCACCTCCTCATGGACCGACTCGTCGCGTCCGACGCCAGGGTGATCCAGACATCCAGCGCTGCGCACCGGTTGATGGGGCACATCGACCTCGACGACCTCGACAACGCCAAGAGCTGGAGCGCCAACAAGGCCTACGGCGACGGAAAGTTGGCCAACGTCCTGTTCACCCGCGAGCTGCATCGCCGCTTCCACGAGCAGGGGATCAACGCCGTCGCGTTCCACCCCGGTGTGATCCGCACGAACTTCGCCAATGACACACCCAGCCTCATGCGGCTCGTCTATCGCACGCCGTTGGCGCGACTTCTGACCAGCGTGGAGTCAGGCGGTGGGCGCCTCACCTGGCTGGCCGCCGGGACGCCCGGTGAGACGTGGGAGCCCGGTCGCTACTACGAGAACAACAAGGTCGCCAAGATCAACCCTCAGGTCAAGGACGCTGCTCTCGCGCAAGGCTTGTGGGAGCGCAGCGAAGCCCTCCTTGGCCTGTGAGGAGAGTGGATCCATGGAGGACGACTACACGACGCGGCTGCTGACACCAGAGACGTGGGACGACTTCGCCGTCCTCGTCGAGGCGAACAACGGTGTGTGGGGCGGCTGCTGGTGCATGGGCTTCCACCCGGAGGGGTTCGGCTCGAGCCCAAGCGTCGGCGGCAACCGGGCCGCCAAGGAGGCTCACGTGCGAGCCGGGACAGTGCACCAAGTGCTGGTGTATGCCGGCGACCAGTGCGTGGGTTGGTGCCAGTTCGGCAGTCCGGCAGAGCTCCCCAACATCAAGAACATCAAGGTCTATGAGAAAGAGGCTGTGGACCTGCCGGCCTGGCGGATCGGCTGCATCTTCACCGGGAGCAAGCACCGTGGGCGCGGTGTCGCTCGAGCTGCAGTGACGGCGGTTCTTCGCGAGATTCGGGCGGCCGGCGGTGGCGTCGTCGAGGCCTACCCGGAGCAGGTCGAGGAACGCGCGCCGCAGCGCGGGGCGTATCTCCACACCGGCCCGGAGAGCCTGTTCGAGGAGTTCGGGTTCGAGCGCGACCGCAAGATCGCCAAGTGGCGCTGGGTCATGCGCCTCGCCGTCACGCCCTGAGCGTGGGGTGAGATTCCGGTATGCCGTGCGGGCACGGCATACCGGAATGTCTCACTTGTCCTGCAGTTCCTCGGCGTCCTCGGCCTGCGTGCCCTCGCGCTTGCGAGCGTGGCGCGCAATGAAGAAGAGGATCGATCCCACGACCATGTAGGACAGGGCGATGAGCCAGGTCTGCATGCTCTGCTGCGTGAGCAGCGCGATGCTGGCTACGAGGGCCACGATCGAGACGATCCTCGGGGCCGTGAAGTGCTTGTGCTCGACCTTGTCCTTCTTGAGGACGAGGACCGAGATGTTGGCCGAGATGAACACGAGCACCAGCAGCAGGACCGTCGTGTCGGCCAGCAGGTTCACGTCGCCGACGAAGCTCATCGCCATCGTCACGGCGCCGATGACGAGGATCGAGACCCACGGCGTGCGACGGGTGGGAGCCACGCGGCCGAAGATCTCCGGCAGCAGGCCCGCCTCGGCCAGGCCATAGGTTGCGCGGCTGGCCATGACCATGAAGAGCAGGGCGCCGTTGCCGATGGCGATGAGGGCGATGGCCCCGAACAGCCACGACGGGAACGCCAGCTCGGAGGCCGTGATGACCGAGAGGAGCGGTGCGTCGGAGCCGGCCAGCTCTGGGGTCGGCACCACTCCGGCAGCGCCCAGGGCGATGAGCAGGTAGATGACGCCAGCGGTGAGCAGCGCTCCGAAGAGGGCACGTGGGTAGGCGCGGCTGGGGTCCTTGACCTCCTCGGCCATGTTGGCTGCGGCCTCGAAGCCGAGGAACGAGAAGAACGCGGTGATGGTCGCCGCGAAGGCGCCCGTTATCGGGTTGATGCCCTCGGCGAAGGTCGTCACCCGGCTGATGTCACCGTCGCCTCTCCCGAGCACGATCGCCGCGACGATGATGATGATGATGAGCCCGGTGGCCTCGATGACCGTCGCGCCCACGTTGGCCATGAGGGACTCGCGCACGCCCCGAAGGTTGATCGCGACCAGCAGCGCGATAAAGACGAGCGTCACCGGCACCTTCGGCAGGTCGATGAGTGCCCCGAGGTACTCACCGGAGAAGGCGTTCGCGAGCGCGGCCGACGTCGTGATCCCCGAGGAGAGCATGAGGAAGCCGATGAGGAAGGTGACGTAGGGCTTGTTGAACGCCCGCTCCGCGTAGCGCGCGGCGCCACCCGCGTGGGGGTACTTGGTGATCAGCTCGGCATAGGTGCCGGCGGTGAGAAGGGCCAGCACCAGCGCGAAGATCAACGGCAGCCAGATGGCGCCCCCGACATCCTTGGCCATGCCGCCGACCAACGTGTAGATGCCGGCACCGAGGGTGTCACCGACGATGAAGAAGAAGAGCAGCATCGGTGTGATGCCGCGCTTGAGCTTGGTGTCCGTCTCGCCTGTGTCCGACAGTGTTTGGGCCATAGGGAAGGGTGGCACGACTCGCGCTCTGACGCGACCTCAACGCGCGGGGTTTTTTCACGCGGGATGGTGGGGCCTTCGAGTTGGAGCCGCGCTGTTGGCTGAGCCCGTGCCAGGTGGTGGGCCCGGCCCATCCAATGCGCTGTCCGGGGTCTGGGAGACTGTTGCCCCGGCGTACCGGTGAGGCGAAAGGAGCAGGCCCGTTGAGCACTCTCGGGCAACTCCTTGTGGTTGATCGCGGACAAGCTCCGCGGGGCCACAAGCCGCACCACTACGGCGTCGGTGTCGAGGTCGTCGTCGCCATGGTCATGGCGGCCCGCCTCGTCGCTCACTTCATCCCTTACGGAGCACACATGAACTTCTTGCAGGAACCCCGCCCAGTGTCAGCACCCAACACCCAGCGTTCGGCGGGTGTGCGGCGATGAGTCGGAGGTCAACGCGCAGCAAGCGCACCGGCGCATTGCCTGCTCTGCCGCCACACGGCCTGCGGGTGGTCCCGCTGGGTGGACTCGGCGAGATCGGGCGCAACATGACCGTCTTCGAGCACGCGGGTCGCCTGCTCATCGTCGACTGCGGGGTGCTCTTCCCCGACGAGCACCAGCCCGGGGTCGACGTCATCATCCCGGACTTCACCTGGATCAGGGACCGCCTCGACAAGATCGACGCGATCGTGCTCACCCACGGACATGAGGACCACATCGGCGGGGTTCCCTACCTGCTGCGTGAGCGTCCCGACATCCCCCTGGTCGGCTCACGCCTCACCTTGGCCCTGATCGAGGCCAAGTTGGTTGAGCACCGGATCAAGCCTCGAACCATCGAGGTTGCCGAGGGTGACCGCCGCACCTTCGGCTCCTTCGACTGCGAGTTCATCGCCGTCAACCACTCCATCCCCGATGGACTTGCCGTCGCCATCCGCACCAAGGCCGGCATCGTGCTGCACACCGGCGACTTCAAGATGGACCAGTTCCCGCTCGACGGCCGGGTCACCGACCTGCGCGCCTTCGCGCGGCTGGGCGAGGAAGGCGTCGACCTGTTCCTGGTGGACTCCACCAACGCCGAGGTGCCCGGGTTCACCGTGTCCGAGGGTGAGCTAGCCCCCGCGATCGACACCGTGTTCCGCACGACCAAGGGCCGGGTCATCGTCTCGAGCTTCGCCAGTCACGTGCACCGCATCCAGCAGATCCTCGACACGGCCCACCGGCACAAGCGCAAGGTCGCCTTCGTCGGACGGTCCATGGTGCGCAACATGGGCATCGCCCGCGAGCTGGGCTACCTCACCATCCCCGACGGCCTCGTCGTCAAGGACATGAAGGCCCTCGACCGGCTGCGCCCGGACCAACAGACGATCATCGCGACCGGGTCCCAGGGCGAGCCCATGGCGGCACTGGCCCGCATGGCCAACCGCGACCACCCCGTGGAGATCACCCCCGGTGACACCGTCCTCATGGCCAGTTCCCTGATCCCCGGCAACGAGAACGCCATCTATCGGGTCATCAACGAGCTCACCCGTTGGGGCGCCAACGTGGTCCACAAGGGCAACGCCAAGGTGCACGTGTCCGGTCACGCCAGCGCCGGCGAACTGGCCTACTGCTACAACATCATCGAGCCGACCAACGTGCTCCCCGTCCACGGCGAGTGGCGCCACCTGCGCGCCAACGCCGACATCGCCATCCGCACGGGAATCGACGCGGACCGGGTGCTCATCGCGCAGGACGGCAGCGTCATCGACCTCATCGACGGTCGCGCAAAGATCACCGGCAACGTCCCCGCCGGCCTGATCTATGTCGACGCGATGACTGTCGGTGGCGCCACCGAGGAGACGCTCCACGTGCGGCGCACCCTCGCCGAGGAGGGCGTCGTGACCATCGTGTGCATCGTCGACCCGGACACCGGCGCCCTGACCGACGGCCCCGACTACCTCGCCCACGGCTTCCCGCCGGAGGTCATGGACTTCTCGGGGGCCACACCCCTGATCCAGAAGGCCCTCACCAAGGCGGCGACGGACGGCATCGAGGACCTGGAGCAGATCGAGGAGCTGGTCCGTCGGGCCGCTTCCACCTGGGCCCACCGAGCGCATCGCCGAAGCCCACTGATCATCCCGGTGGTTGTCGACGCCTGATTCCGAGGCCGCCCACCCGGGACGATTCAGGACGGGTCAGCACGGCTGAGGGCGGCTCAGGACGAGCGTGGGCGGTGGAACGCGAGAACCTCCGGGTGGGGTGTGGACTTCGAGTCCACACCCCACCCGGAGGTTCTCACCTGCCAGGGGTCAGATCACTGTGTCGCACGATCTCGACCAACGTGGCTGGGCATCACAGCTGGGTCAGGGCCACAGGTTGGGGTTCTTGTCCGACCCATAACCGCCATAGCGGGGGCGTCGCTCCAGGTGCAGGTGTGGGCCAGTGGTGTTCCCGGTGTTGCCCGAGTAGCCGATCAGCTGGTTGGTCGCGACCCGCTGACCATCGCTCACCACTCTCCTCGACAGGTGGCAGTAGCCCCAGTCCGAGCCGTCCACGTTGTCGTTGATCAGAATCATGGTGCCGTAGGCGGAACCCCAGCTCGCCCGACCGGTGCGGCAATCGCCACCGATGGTCGCGTAGACCGGAGTGCCGGTGGGGCATCCGATGTCGACTCCGGTGTGGTACCCGGCCGACCAGTTGCCGGGAATCCTCCACGCGGCCGTGATCGGGTGTGCGGTTGGGTTCCTCACGGGCCGCACGTATGACGCGGCCTGAGCTGCTGGCGCTGCGACGATGCCACCGATGGCAAGTCCGGCGACCGTTGCGCCCCCGCTGAGGATGATCCGTCGACTGGGCATGCTCGACGATTCCTGATGGTCTGTCATGACAGTTCTCCCGAGTCTGTGAGTGATCGGGGTTGAGGAACATGAACAACGCCCATGCCCATCAACCCGCGCTCGCTTTGTCTTGGTCACTTCATGCAGCTACCAACCTGCACGTCACAGACCGTCGCAAACCCCACTGCGAAACCACTGCGAAACCGCTGCGGGAGGATGATGAGCCCCTAGCTCTCGACGAACACCCCCACTCATGTCGTCCGAGACCACCTGCTCACGCTGGGCGCGATGGTTCTCTTCTGCGCGATCGTCCCACTTCTCAGACACTGACCTAACCAGGTGAGACCGGCGTAATCGGTTCTGGCCAAAGCGGATTGACTGCCCTCAGAGTTCCGCCGTGACCGCGTACAGGCCCGGGTCCGACGTTCCGACCGACTCCTGACGCACGCCTTCGGTCGAAACGCTATGGGACATTATGGAACGTTTGAGTTCCATATGGAACTGAAACGTGCCACCATGATCACATGGATTTGTCCCACCCGCTGAGCAGCATCGCCCCCTCCTTGGAGGCGGAGGCGCTGACTGTGCTTGCTCGGACGGCCACTCCACTCACGGGACGACGCGTTGCCGAACTGGCACGTCGCGGTAGTCACGTACGCCTGTCGAATGCTCTCGACCGCTTGGCGCAGCAAGGTCTCGTCGAGGTCGAGCCTGCTGGCCGGGCCAAGCTGTATCGCCTCAACCGCGAGCACCTGCTCGTGCCAGCGATCACTGCTGCTCTGGATGCGACCATCGAACTGCGGGCGCGCCTTGGCGAACACATAAGTGGCTGGAGAGTGCAGGCCGTCCACGCCTCCCTCTACGGGTCGATGGCAAGGGGCGAAGCTGGTCCCGAATCGGACATCGACGTCCTCGTCGTCCGATCCTCACGCCTAAGCCTCAAGGATGCGGAGACCTGGAGCGGGCAGTTGACGCACCTCGAGTCCGACGTCTGGCGTTGGTCCGGCAACACCCTGTCCTGGTTCGAAACCACCATCGCCGATCTCAAACGCAGCGCGGCCGCCAACGAACCCATCTTTGCGTCCTGGCGCGAAGACTCCATCCATCTGGCAGGAGAGCCGCTGACCCCCATGCTCCGCCGCCTCAACGTCCAGGCAGGCAGCCGATGACACCGGTGCGTTCACGACCTGGCGATCGGGGACAAGCTCGCGCGCGCCGGATCATCGCGGCCCGATACTTCGAGGTCGCCGACCTGGCCTCGAGCGAAGAGGGACCCGGCGCCAACAACGTCGTCGTCGGCATTGCGGTCCTGGCTGGGATCGCAGCATCTGACGCGATCTGCCTGTCCGCCACCGGCTCTCGCTACGCAGGCGAAGACCACGCCGAGGCGGCACGAGTGCTCGGCCGCGTGGACAAAGGGCTCGGCAACGAGCTCAGCAAGCTCGTGCGACTCAAGCCGAGCGCCCACTACGGCTCAACCTTCATCTCCGACAGCGACCGGGTGCGTGCCTTGCGAGCAGCGGCCACGCTCGTGGAAGCCGCGACGAATCGCACCCTGTCGAACTAGGCTCGCGAACGCTATGAGGACCGAACACGAGAAGCCTCGTCCACGCCGACGCCGTACAGGAGACGTGACGCTTGCCCCAGTCGTTTGGCCGCGCTCGATCTGAACGCGACCAAACGACCTGTCAGGCTGCCGGGATCAGAACGAAGCCACGGCGCTTGGACTCCTGAAGATCATCTCGTAGCTGTCGCTCAACGCGATCCGCCATATCGGGCGGTGCGACGCAACGGCATGGAGCGGATCCGCCGCTTCCATAGCCCGTGGGCTGCCCATCAGCGCACCGCAGCTCGGGAGGCACTCCGCGCCCGATTGCGACGCACAGGACATGTTCGCATTGCGAACCGACCAGCTTCACTCGACATCGATGGGGCATAGGGCCCCCTTCCCGCCACCTAGGTGAAGATCATGAGGTCGTAGACTCGCTCATGCACAACTGAGGGAGCGGCTAGGGACCTCTGTCGGGGCGGGCGCTACAACGCCCGCCCCGATCCCAGTCCCGACGCGGTTGCGCCGAGCACATTTGGCAGTGGCATGGGTGCCACCCAAGTCTCTTCGCTGATGCAGTTGTCCTGCGTTGGCACCGGTCCGACTGATTTAGATGTCGAGATGCAGCGAAGGTTGCATGCCGCTACGCGGGGCACCTTGCACGATCGAGGTCCTGACCAGACATCGTGCAATCCATCGCGCGGATCGCCGGCATGATCGGATGTTGGTCGCAGCTAGAAACGGACGACTTGGCGTGCGGGTTCTACTCGCGGGTGTATCCGTAGCCTGCTCGATACGGTCCGGTTCGATTTCGTGAGCGCGAACGACTGCCTAGCTTCCAGAGTCGAGCACCCACTCGCGCGAGGCCGACGAGGAGCACGAGGGCGCAGGGTATGAAGACCAGCAGGTTGGTTCTGAAAGGGTCGTGTCCCGCTGTGTATACCTGCGTCATCCCTGAGTCGCCGGGGGGCAGGTACGTGACTGCGAATACCGCGCCGAGGACGTGGGGTGCGTCTCCGTTGACCTCCTGTTGCGTCGCGACAACCTGCCCCGCCTCGTCGGACACATCTACAACGATGTGCGTGCCTCCGCGTAGCGGCTCAACGGCAACCACGATTGCGTTCCCGGGCAGCCCAGAGCCGTTGTGATGCTTCCAGTCTCCGGGCAGTTGGCTGCCCATCAGGACCACGATAGGAAGCAGCAGAAGAACGGCGACTACGTCCCAGATCTGGGACAGACCAGGGCGGGGCAATAGGTGCTCCTCAATCGATGACTTGACCATCCTGCTACAAGCCCAGCGCCTGCTACTCCCCAACCGTGTGACCGCGCGATCATCGGCAGATCCGTCCAGGCGGTCGCACTTGCGCTGCGGACGTTGAGTTAGCGGACGTCCGTGGAGAGGACACTGGTACTGAATCGCCACCCACCCACGGACAGGATTCTCCATGCGAAGGGTTTTCGTCGCTTGCATTTCCGAGGAGGAGCACTTCTGGACGGCGCTCTTGCAAGACGACGTAGACGGTCCCATCGCACAGATCGATGGGGACAGGGAGGAGGTCATTGCGTGGGGGAAGAAGCAGGAAGCCGAGCAGCACTGGCTCCACGGCCCTGATGGCCTACTGCCGCTCACCTGACGCAACGAGGTACGGAGCAACCCGCGCAACCCGACCCCTCCGGGTCGTGAGCAAGGTTGCGCGGGTTCACTCTTTGCTCTCGCCCATGCCATTCACCTGAAGACGGCTCGGGGCGGACAGGTTGGCCGGCGAGTCGCAAGGTCGCATCGCCACCCGTGGTGAGAGCCTGACGTCGCACGGAGGAGAGGTCCGACCCGGCGACCGGCGCGAGCAGGGAGCAACAGCGGTGTCTGCCCCCAGCGGCAATTCCGGATGACCGCAAGGCACGCCATCTGCGGCAGAAGCACCCTTCCTAGCCCCCTGCCAGCCCGCTCTGCCCTTCGTGGCGGCGCCACAGGCTCCATATCTCGTTGGCGACAGCGGTGTACCGCTCGATGGGGCCGGCAGTCTCCGCGTCGAACCACTGGACGAAGGCCCCATGCGTTAGCGACCTCACGTCATCCGGCCCCGCCGCTCTCGGCAAGGCGATGACGATGGTCTCTGCCTCGGCGTCGTACTCATCTGTGTTTGTATCGAAATTGATGCCGACCGGGTCGGCTTTGAACAGTACTGCCGAGATGGCGTCGACAAGATCGCGCATTGTGGCGGTCTGCGTGAGCCTCGACTGCTTGGCGGCGCGCACCTCGTCCTGGATGCGCTCCCACTGGACTTCCTCGGGCGGGCGCTTCTCGCGACGAAACCACTTCACCTGACAAGCCTCCCATCCCTCCGGAGCAGCGGAGGCAACAACGCGTTCGGCTTGCCATGCTCGCCTTCACCGTCGGCGGCAAAGGCGGACGTTCGAACTCCGGCTAGATGTACTGACCCGGGACGTTGGTTGAGTGATTGCGATCCACTGACCTGATCAGTGGCGTGGGAAGGGCCTCCCGCGGTGGAGTGGAACTGCCAAGTCACCACTGCCACACACAGGAGGCCCTCATGTCCCACGCTAACGCTGCCCTGACGGTTCGTCACCGCCTTAAGGTTGCCCAACTTGTCGTCGATCAGGGCGTGCCGATCAGTGAGGTCGCGGCACGATTCCAATGTTCGTGGCCGACGGTGAAGCGGTGGGCTGACAGGTATGCCGCCGGTGAGCCGATGAGCGACCGCTCGAGCCGCCCGCACGTGATGCCGGCCAAGACCTGCGTGTCGACGACGAAGCGGATCGTGTCGTTGCGGCTGCGCAAGCGCCTGGGTCCGGTCCAGCTCGCTGCACACGTGGGTGTTGCACCCTCGACAGTGCACCGGGTGCTCACCAGGTGTCACCTGAACCGGTTGGCGCACGTCGATCGCGCCACCGGTGAGCCGGTGCGCCGCTACGAGCATGAGCATCCCGGGGACATGCTGCACGTGGACGTCAAGAAGTTCGGGAACATCCCCGACGGTGGCGGGTGGCGCTTCGTGGGCCGAGCTCAGGGCATGAAGAACCGGACAGCCACCCCGGGCAAACCGAAGAGCAAGAACCACAACCCGAAGATGGGCCACGCATTCGTGCACACCGTCATCGATGACCATTCCCGAGTCGCCTACGCCGAGATCCACGACAACGAGACCGCCGCCACCGCCACCGCCGTCCTGCGCCGAGCCGTCGCCTGGTACGTCGCCCGCGGCATCACCATCCGCAGAGTCCTGTCCGACAACGGGTCCCCGTACGTGTCACACCTGTGGCGGGACGTCTGCGCAGAGCTCGGCATCAAACACTCACGCACCCGGCCCCGCCGCCCACAGACCAACGGCAAGGTCGAACGCTTCCACCGCACCATGGCCGACGGATGGGGATACGCCCGCTGCTACACCTCAGAGACCGAACGACGCCAAGCTCTGCCAGCATGGCTCCACGAGTACAACCACCACCGACCCCACACCGCCTGCGGGAACAAGCCACCCAACACCCGCTTGATCAACCTGTCAGGTCAGTACATCTAGATGGGCAGGTACGGCCGGGAACCTCCGCCGCGCCATAGCCTCGTGCCATCCGATAGATGCAGTTCCCTGCGTCGGCGCCCGAACGAGCGACGCGCGAGAACCTCTTGCGTGGAGGTAGCGGCGTAAGCGTTCAGAAGCCGGAGCTGGTGCGCCAGGGCGACAGCGGAGTCGTCGGCGTTGTATCCGAACTCGGCCCAGGCGTAACCGCCGGGGAAGGACAGCTCCACGACTTCGCCATTTGTCGCCAGCCGTGCGGGTTTCGTGCCGTCGGGCGCGCAGTCGATCGGCCACCGCACCCACCCGAACTCGTCCGGGCCCTCCTGATGCACGCGGTAGTTGTTCGCCAAGCAATGGTCGATGACCACAGCGGCTTGCCCATTCGGCCAGTCGTCGTCCGCACCTCGCACCGGCAGGATTACAGTCACGACGGCGTCGACCATCCTGCTGGCCGTCGACCTCGGGGTGGTCTCAACCTGCTGCTCCAAGAGGTACCGAACGGATCTCGCGGCGACCTGGCCCTGGCTACTAAGCACCCCGGCGATCCACGCGTCCAGGAGTGCCAACGTCACTTCGTCGTCGGTAGCCGGTGGGGTCGCGGGCGTGATTTCCCTTTGCAGCTGCGCCAACGCTTCCTGCTGCCGTGGGCTCAAGCGCAGTGTCCACGGCGTCATTCCCACAGTCTCGCACCCGGACTGACGACGCACCTGATGCGGCAGATGAGTGCGTATTCAGGTCACCGATCCCGTACCGGCGTGGGTGTGGTCTCCCGTGCTGCCATGATCACCACTTCGGGGTCGTCAATCAACTGCATAACGCTGGCAAGGTGGTCGCACCACTCGGCTGGGTCGGCGGTGTCGTCGACATTGACCGCGGCGCGCACCTGGCCTCTAATATTCGCCGGCAGGTGCGCCGTCACTTCATGCAGAATGCGGGTTTGCTCCTGCTCGCGTATCGAGGTCATCGTCGGGCCACCGTTGAATTTTCGCGCAGCCGGGTCAATTCGTTGTCGGGCTCGACCACGGCAACCGGCTGGGAAGCGGCCGCAGTGAGTCGTTCCAGCGCCGACTCCCGCCAAGAGGCCCGGGTCGAGTTGTCGAGTGGAATCCGCAAACGCTGAACGGCATGGACCGCATCCCGCCCTAGTGCAAGCGAGATCCCCCCTGGATCTTCGTGGCTGTTCACGTACCGGGCGGCGTCGATCCCGGCAGGGCAGACGTCACGCAGTGCAACGTCGCCGACGAAGTCGACGACCTCGCCACTGCAACCGGCGCGCACGGCAAGGTCCGGCCGCAGGCGCACCCGGTATAGGTAAAACGTCTGACCCCAGTCGCCCTGACTCTCGATCCTGCGCAGCATGTTCTGCACTGCAGCCTCGTAGGTGCCGACGTGAAGAGCCTTTTCGTTCTGTCGCCCGACCCAGCGGGCCACAGCTTCGTCACCGCCCATCCGCTGACGAGTAGGTTCGTCAAGGCGCGCCGCCGGGTCGACGTCCGCAGACGGCCAGTCGGCATAAGTCGACGTGTGCCACCAGGACAGGCTCAGGACCAGGCTGTCGTTCAAGGCTGGGTCGGCAGGGTCCGCCTCGACCCGGGCCGCGTCCTCTGAAGTGCAGTCCACTCCGCAGCCAGGACACAACTCTTCCCGATGGCTCCACCGTTCAAACCAGTCATCGTCAAAGCCCTGCTCGTGGCCACAAGCAGCGCACCGCGTCAGACGCCAGCGGTAGAAATCAGGTAGCCGGTCCACCAGATCCATGAAGCATTGTTCACACACCTGTCCATGAGCGGGGGGCGACGCATCTCACGAGGGCGCAAGACCGCGCCCGTCGAGCGAGGTGCGGCATGACCGGACGGGCGAGGCATGCTGTCGTTGTGAAGAATCCGGTCCTTCGCCTCCTGCAGCGGCGAGAGATGGCTCGCCGAGTTCGAGCGCTCGGCGACTGCCCCGACTGCCGTCATCTCTGGTCCGAGCACGTCGGATACGGAAACGACAGGGGCGGCATGTGTGGCGAGTGCGCATACGAGTTCGAACACAACCAAAGGGAGACATCTGAGCCCGGGTGCATCCGAACTCCTCCATCACTCACCTGATGCGGTTCGGCCAAGGACGCCTAGAAGTGCGGAAGTTCTGCTCCGCCGCGGCGCTCAGCTCGGCGATAGCGCCGACGGAAGAGCCAGAGCACGACCACCGGCCACGCAACCATCGCCGGCAGCCAAAGCCACCACCGGGCTCCACAGCGACCCTGCGCCTCCCCGGCCGCAATCGCCGGCGACAACGCGGCCCAGCTTCGTGCAATCCCTCGTGCATGCGGACGCTGAATAGGATCCGACGGTGAAGGACTCAGGGCTCCATTGGCTACCCGACCACCAACTTGGGGTCGCCGCGACACTTTCGCATGCGGATCAGCTCGTCGGCCAGGTCGCCGACGTGCTCTTCGCGTATCAAACGCGGGACGGTGGCGCCTTTGAGCTCGAGGAGCAGCTCGCTTTCCCCAACACGCGGACTGTCGTGACGCATGTGACTCCGATGCCACGGAAGGTCCCGCTTCTCGTCGCCGACGCGTTGGTCGCGCTCCGTGCGGCGCTTGAGCACGCACTCTTTGCGGAGGTGGAATTCCGCGATGGAGGTTTGAGCGAGAAGGCCGCCCGCGCGGTCGAGATCCCGGCGGCGCGCACGGCCACGGATTTCGAGTCCTGGGCGAAGGGTCGCGTGAAAAACGGGCCGGCCTCGCTTCAGACCGGCAGCGAACTTCTGCAGCGGATCGAAGGGCTGCAGCCGTTCAACAGGAAGGACTCTGAGAACCACCCGCTGGCTCGCCTCGTCCTCCACACGAACCATGCGAAGCACCGGACTCCAGCAGTCACGGCGGTCCGCATCGCCGCCATGTACAACGAGGATCAGATCCCCCGCTCGGTCCGTAGCCTCCAACCACGGCCAGAAGTGCCGCTCAAGGTGGGGGACGTGATCGCGGAGACCCCGTTCGGCACCCAGGTGCCCGTCAAACTCTTTCCGACAATCGGCATCCAGCGGCCCGGCACGGATCGGTGGCCAGTGCTCATGCAGGAACTCGACGAGATCTCGGATTGGGTCCGCACTCAGGCGGTGCCCCGCCTCGTCACCGGCTCGGAGCCTCCCGCGCCCGAGCTGCCAACGCGCTACGACATTGCCTCCGGGCACACGGACGAGCGCCGCGCGATCATGGCGGGGTCGACAATCTCGGCAGCCGACCGGCACAAGCAACGGGTCGGCGCTGCGTCGGTCCGAATCGACATGGCCGACACGCTCGGTCAGATGGACGGCTCCCCGGGTGCGGAGCCAGTAGCGGCGTGGCTGAACCACCTGAGCGACGAGGAGGTGCTCGAGCGGGTGTCTCGACTGACGCCGACCCACACCCATAGTCCCGAGATCATGCGGCGCAACTTCGAGGTTCTCAAGCGCCTGTGCGACGAGGCCGTAGCTTTCGGAGCAAACGAGCCAGCAGGCTCCGGAGACTGACACCTGACGTGCGCGAGATGCGCCCACAGCGCGCAGGAACCATAACGCCATGTGTGGATGCTCCGCCCACACCAAACAATCGGTTTAGGTTACCTAGGTTGGTGCGTTTTGCAATGTTCGCTGCATCTCGACATTAGAAGCCGCCGTCGCGGGCCATGTTGCTGAACCGGCTGTAGTGACCCTGGAAGGCCAGGACGATGTCGGCGGTCGGGCCGTTTCGGTGCTTGGCCACGATCACGTCGGCCTCACCGTCACGCTCAGGGTCGGAGCGGTCGCGGTGCAACAGGATGACCATGTCGGCGTCCTGCTCGATCGAGCCTGATTCACGAAGGTCGGACATCTGGGGGCGCTTGTCCGTGCGCTGCTCGGGACCACGGTTGAGCTGTGAGATCGCGATCACGGGGACCTCGAGCTCCTTGGCCAAGAGCTTGAGCGCACGGGAAAACTCGGCGACCTCCTGCTGTCGGGACTCGACCTTCTTGCCCGAGCTCATCAGCTGCAGGTAGTCGATGATCACCATGCGGAGGTTGTGCTGCTGCTTGAGTCGGCGGCACTTGGACCGGATCTCCATGAGAGACATGTTGGGCGAATCATCAATGAAGAGAGGGGCGTCCGAGATCTTGCCCATGACGCGTGCCAGCTTGTTCCACTGCTCCTGACCCTTGAGGCCCTTGCGGAGGTCCTGGAGCTGGATGGTGGCCTCGGCGGAGAGGATGCGCATCGTGATCTCGGTGCGGCTCATCTCGAGCGAGAACACCGCGGTCGCCATGTTGTGCTTGATCGCGGCCGCGCGAGCGATGTCAATGCCCAGGGTCGACTTGCCGACGGCAGGTCGAGCCGCGATCACGATCATCTGGCCCGGGTGGAGACCGTTGGTCAGGGTGTCGAGCTCGAGGAAGCCGGTCGGCACACCGGTCAGGTCGTCGGTGCGCCCGGCCGCGGCCTCGATCTCCTCCATCGTCGCGTTGAGGAGTTCGCCGAGCTGGTGGTAGTCCTCGCCGCCGCGCTTCTCGGCGACGGAGTAGACCTCGGCCTGGGCCCGGTTGACGATCTCGTCGACGTCACCCTCGCCCTGGCCGTATCCCATCTGCACGATGCGCGTGCCGGCCTCGACGAGGCGTCGCAGCACGGCCCGCTCGTGGACGATCTCGGCGTAGTAGCCGGCGTTCGCCGCAGTCGGCACCGACTGGATGAGCTGGTGGAGGTAGGCCTGCCCACCGACTCTGGTCAGGTCGCCGCGCTTGTTGAGTTCATCCGCGACGGTGATCGCGTCAGCCGGCTCACCACGGCCATAGAGATCGAGGACCGCGTCATAGATCAGCTCGTGTGCCGGGCGATAGAAGTCCGTGGACTTGGTCACCTCGAGGCAGTCGGCGATCGCATCCTTGTTGAGGAGCATCGAGCCGAGGACGGACTGCTCGGCGCCAAGGTCCTGAGGAGGGAGCCTGTCGTCGGGTGGACCGTCGCTTGAGCCGGTGTAGCTGCTGAGCTCTGCGATCGACACCCGCCGCCCCTCTCATTTCACGCATTCGTTTGCCGTGGAACCAGCGTGTCAGCGGCCACTGACAACTGACGTTCCGTGCTCCTGTTGAACCCGGTTCGGACAGGCGCCGCGACCCCGGATCGACCCAACCTAGGACCTCTGCGGCCCCGTGACCAATCTCCAGAAACCCCCCTGAGGACAACCTGTGGATGAGCGGTGGAAAACGCCCGGGGGCGTTGTGCACAGCCGGTGGACAGCCCTGTGGACAAACCTTCAACCACCCCAACCACAGGCCTCTGACCTGCGCCTTTGCCGTCCACCGGGTGTGCGCAAAAGAAACTTTCGGGCGTGTCTCATCCACATGAGCCGGGTCACGTGATCAGCCCACCACCCAGCCGAACCCCGCTTCTGACCCTTCCTACCCTCCGGTATCACTGACCCGCAACGCTGAGGACCCGGCACAGGGCTACGCCCCCGGCTGAGGTGACGATCCGGGGCTCTCAGCCCGTGCGGCCATACCTCAGCGCCGAACGCTCCTTCGCCTTCGCCGCCTCGACCTCACGGTCCTTGGGCGGCGCCACCGTCACCAGGTGGTTCAACAGGTGCTGGGTCGCGTCGGCGACCTCACGCACCGCGGCATCGAAGGCCTCCTGGTTTGCCTGGGAAGGCTTGGTCGACCCACTCACCTTGCGCACGTACTGGAGCGCCGCGGCATACACCTCGGAGTCCGTGGCAGGCGGTTCGAAATTGTGCAGCTGACGGATGTTTCGGCACATACCTTCAGCGTATGCCGCCCGCTCGCCGACGAAAAGGGCTCACCGCTCGCGGTGGATAGGGTCAAGGCATGGCAGAAACCCCCCGGCGCGTTCTCGGACCCGGCACCGAGCCCGACCCCCGCTTCACCCTCGCCAACGAGCGGACGTTCCTGGCGTGGATCCGCACGGGACTCGCCCTCATTGCCGGCGCCGTCGCCATCGAGGGCTTCAACATCGACCTTGACGAGACCATCCGCGGCATCCTCGCCATCGTGCTCATCATCCTGGGAGCCACGGTCTCCGTCGGCGCAGGAGTGCGCTGGTTGCGCGTCGAGCAGGCGATGCGTCAGAGTCGCCCGCTGCCCTTCCCCACGCTCATCCCGTTCCTCGTCCTCGCCACAGTGGTGGCCTCCATCGTCCTGCTCCTGCTCGTCCTGAAGTGACGATGTTCGACGCAACGACACCGCGCACGGACCCCGGGCTGCAACCCGAGCGCACGTCGCTCGCGTGGCAACGCACGGCGATCTCCTTCGTAGCGGTCTCCCTGCTGTTCCTGCGCTGGACGACGCAGCACGGACCAGTCGTCGCTGTCGTCGTCGCCCTCGCGGCACTCGCCGCCACCTGGATCTTCTTCCACACCCGCACCCGCCTGCGACGGATCGGCCGCCTCTTCCCCGCACCGGGACTCGAGCCCGCCACGAGCGAAGTTCTGGCCGTCTGCTCCGCGATGGTCGCTCTGGCCGCCGCCGCGCTCTGGGTCACCCTCGCCAACTGAAGCCTCGACTTCTTGCCGTTCGCGCGCCGTCGCGGCGATGGTTGCGAGCACCAGCCACTTGTGCGGCTAGCGTCACCGTGTGAGCGACGAGACCCCCAACCAGCATCGCGAGGTGTTGCGGCTCGCCCTCCCCGCATTCCTCGCCCTCGTCGCCGAACCGCTCTTCCTGCTCACCGACTCCGCCATCGTCGGCCACCTCGGGACACCGCACCTCGCCGGACTCGGTGTCGCGAGCGCGATGCTGCTCACGGCGGCCAACATTTTCGTCTTCCTCGCCTACGGCACGACGTCAGTCGTGGCCCGCCAGCTCGGCGCCGGCAACCGCAACGGCGCGATCGCCGCGGGCATCGACGGCACCTGGCTCGCCGTCGGGCTCGGTGCCGTCACCGCGGTCCTTGTCGCCGTCTTCGCCGGCCCGATCTGTCAGCTCTTCGGCGCGTCGCCGGAGGCACTTGGTCACGCCGTCACCTATCTGCGGATCAGCGCCATCTCGATCCCCGCGATGCTCGTCGTCCTCGCGACGACCGGTGTCCTGCGCGGCCTCCAGGACACGAAGACTCCCCTCGTGGCGAGCGCGCTCGGGTTCACGAGCAACATCGCCCTCAACCTGCTCTTCGTCTACGGATTCGGTTGGGGCATCGCCGGATCCGCCATCGGCACCGTCATGGCGCAGACCGGCATGGCAGCCGCCCTGATCGCCGTTCTCATGCGCGAGGCCGGACGCAACCAGGTCACCCTGCGTGCCCACCCGGGGCGGATTCTCGGTGCCGCGCGCACCGGCGTCCCCCTCCTCATCCGCACGATGGCCCTGCGCGCCGTCCTGCTCACGACGACGTGGGTCGCGGCCGGGCTCGGTGACGTGCCGCTCGCGGCCTACCAGGTCTCGGCGACGATCTGGTCCTTCCTCGTCTTCGCCCTCGACGCCATCGCCATCGCCGCCCAGGCCATCACCGGACGCACCCTCGGCGCCGGTGACCTGGCCCGAACCCGTGCTGCCACAAGGCTGATGATCCGATGGGGCGTCATCAGCGGTGTCGCCCTGGGCATCGTCGTGCTCCTGCTCCACACGACGCTGCCGCGCCTCTTCACGAGCGACCCGGCGGTGCAGTCGGCCATCGCCGCCGCGCTGATCATCGTGGCGCTGTCCCAACCGCTCAGTGGCTACGCGTTCGTCATCGACGGCGTCCTCATCGGTGCCGGCGACGGGCGATGGCTGGCCCGAGCGATGCTCGCCAACTTCCTCGCCTACCTGCCGCTCATCCTCGGTGTCCACCTCATGGGCGACTGGCTCCTCGAGGGCGGCAGCGAGCGCGGATCCGACAACGCGGTGACCTGGCTGTGGTTGGCGTTCACGGCGTTCATGGCGATCCGCGGCGTGCTCATGTGGGCTCGCGTCCGCACCGACCACTGGATGGTCACCGGCGCCACCCGCTGACGGCCCGGCGGCCCCCTCCTCAGGAGACGCCAACGGCGGCTTCGCGCCTGGGGTCACCGGCCGCGCGCAGTTCACCGTCACTACTTCGGTATGCCGCTCCCACCCCTCCGAAGTACATCGACAGCTCGCCGTGGTCCAGTCCCCTCAACCCCGCGTCCGCCACGGCGGTGTCGATGTCCGGGCTGGCCTCGTGCTCGACGACCGGCTCACCCGACGACTCGAACCGCACGTGCATCCGCGGGGCCTGGATCGCCACGTCGAGATCCGCACCGCCGAGGCACAGCTGTGCCAGCACCTGCATGAGCGCCGTCGTGATCCGGTCGGCGCCGGGTGACCCCACGGCCAGCACCCGGCCATCGGCGGCCCGAGCCACCGTCGGCGCCATGTTGGACGCAAGCCGCGTCCCCGGCTCCAACGCGTGCAGCCCCAACCGGTTGAGCTCCGGCTCGCCGAGGGCGTTGTTGAGCAGCAGACCGGTCCCGGGGATCGTCACGCCCGACCCGTAGCCACTCGACATCGTCACCGCGCACGCCAACCCGTCGCTGTCGACCGCGGACACGTGCGCCGTGGACGCCGACGTCGGCAGCCCCGCCAACCCGTGCCGGTCCACCGCCGTGAGCAGCGCATGGCCGCCGGTGTCGAGGTCGCGCGAGCGGTCGTGCACCTTGAGCCGATAGGCCAGGACAGCCCGCTGGATCCGCAGGATGTCATCCCATGTCACTCCATCGGCGTGTCGCGGACCGGAGGGGAGGAATTGGCGAGTTCGGGACGCGCGCGCGAGCTCGGCGAGCATCACTGCGAGCAGCGGTCCACCGACCGACGGAGGCGGGTTCACTGCGACGTCCCAGTCACCGACGGTGCGCCGCACCGGTTCACGCACAACCACGTCGTATGCCGTGAGGTCGGCTTGCGTGATCAGCCCACCGTGGGCGGCCATCTCGGTCACGAGCTCCCGGCCGAGATCGCCCGTCGTCAGGAGGGAGGCGCCCTCCCGCGCCATCGACTCGAGCACTGATGCCAGATCCGGGTTGCGCGCCAGATCGCCTGCAACAAAGGGCGATCCGTCTTCGCGACGCGTCAGCAGCCGCGCCCCGGGGTCATGGCCAAAAAGTGGATCGGCGACGAACCCGAGGTAGCGCGCAGCGGCCCCACCGATGGGGTAGCCCTCACGACAGACATCGACCGCCGGAGCCACGACGGAGGACCAGGGCCGGGAGCCGAAGCGCTCCACGGCGACCTCGCACGCCAAGAGGGAGCCGGGCACCGCGACCGAACCGTGTCCGGCATACATCGTCACGCCGCCGCCATAGTCGGTGACGACTTCGCGCACTCCCCCGCCGAAGGCCGAGCGCGACAACCCGAGTCCCGGCATCGCGACGTTGCCGTCGATGACGACCGGTGAACCCGACGCAGGCCACACCGTCACATAGGCAGCACCGGCCAGGCTGACGATCCCCGGCTCACTGCTCATGGCCGTGATGGCCGCGGCGATGGCGGCGTCGACCGCGTTGCCACCGTCGGCGACGACGAGCTGACCAGCGCCAAGGGACGCGGGTCCGGTCGCCGCGATCGCCACCTGCCGGCTCGGACTCGTCATGCCCGGCATCCTCGCACCCACCCTCGCTTCCCGCCTTGCACATCCGGCGGGGGGAGGGCTGTCAGGCCGCCCGGATCAGCAACCGTAGAGATCGGACCACCGGTGGGTGATCCTGCCGCCGCCAAAGTCGGTCACCTGCGCGTCCTCGTTGGTGAGCCACAGGATCGAGTAGGACGACCCCGACGGGCACGGGCTGTACCAGAGGAGCTTGCCCTGGGGGGATTTGACGTACACGCGCGCCGTCGCTGACAGCCCTGCGAAAGAGCCCGGGACATGCGTGTTGCTCTGCCACTTGATCGTGGACCCCGATCGGTGCACGAGGTTTCCGTCCGGCTGCATCGTCAGCGTCTGGACCGGCCTCCCCTGCTGGTCGCCGTAGCGGTTGATGAGCTTGCTTCCACTGGCCAGGGTCTTGCCAGCGGGCAGTGCGGCGCTCACTGTTGCCGACTGCCAGACGAGCCCGCCCGACGAGTTGAGCAGGAGCAGGTTGCCGAACGGGCTGATGGTGGCCTTGACGACGCCGCGGTTGGCCGTGTTCGAGCGCCACAGGACGAGCCCGTTGGCCCTGCGCAGCACAAGGTCCCCGTTGCAGAACAGCGCCAGGTAGGACTTGTCCGTGTTCGACTGAAACCTGCCCGTCGTGTCGTCGCGGAACCACGTGCTGGTCGACCAGGTGTCGGGACCGTTGGGTCCGTTCATGGGCTCGGCTTCGTAGATCGCCACCATGCCGGGCGACACGACGACGCTGAACTTGCCGTTGACCAAGCGGTCGTTGGTCGTCTCGGCCGTGATCTTCGTGCACTTGGCGAGGGTGGAAGTCGCGGCAGCCGCTGCAGATGTCGGGGCGAGCGTCAGGCCCGCGGCCGAGGACGTCAGGGCGACAAGGGCCGCGGCCGCAGTCCACCGACGAATGCGCTGCATGGGGTCTCCAGGTGGTGAGCAAGAGTGAGGTCACCGAGATTGGACCACAGCGAGCGACGCGCGGACGGGGATTCGAGGGGCGATGTCACCGACGTTCTCGTGGATGGCAGGATCGTCATCAGCGAGCGCCGCAGTAAGCAGGTGGGACGCGCGTGACCTCCTCGAGAGGAGTCGCGCCAGGGCTCGCGACGCAGCAGCCGCCGCTCACGCAGCCCAGAAAGCCTGATTCATGCGCACCGCAGAGCAGATCATCGCCGAGCTCAAGATGCAGCCGATCCCCGGTGAGGGAGCGTGGTTCGTCGAGGGTCCACGCACCCAGGAGCTCTCCTCGATCCTCGTCCTGCTGACGTCGGACACTGATGGCTTCTCGGCGATGCACCAGCTCGAGGTCGAGGAGGGCTGGCAGTGGCTCGAGGGCTCACCCGCCGCACTGCTCCGACTCAAGGAGAGCCCGCGCCGCAACCACGGCACCCTCACGCTGCTCAATGCCCAGCGCCGGCAGCTGCTCGTGCGCCGCGGTGTCTGGCAGGGCGCCGCGACGATGGGCGACTGGACCCTGCTCTCGTGCTGGTGCAGCCCGGCATACCGCCCCCAGCACTTCACCCTCGGCGACCGAGACGACCTCACCGAGAAGTTCCCTGGGTATGCCGCCGAGATCGGTGCGCTGACCCGCACCTGAGCTCGTCGTCAGGTTTTGCCGTTGCGTCCAGAGCGTCGTGCGTCCGCCAAGCGTGCGGACTCACGAGTGTGACGGACTTGCCAGTAACGACCGTGCAACGGCCTTCGCAACCGGGGCTCGGGCGGCGATCTGTGCCGCTACCATTCGGGAGCATCCTGCACACCCCCAAGGAGTATCCCTATGAAGGCCAAGCCTTTCCTCATCGCGGCTCCCGCCGCCCTAGCCCTTGCCCTTGCTGGCTGTGGCGGTAGCTCCGATGGCACCGGCGACACCAGCACGAGCAGCGGCACCGGCACCACCGCGACGGGCAGCAAGGTCGTCGTCGGCATCGCCTACGGCGTCGGCGGCCGTGGCGACCAGTCGTTCAACGCCTCGGCTGCGGTCGGCCTCGACAAGGCCAAGGCCGACCTCGGGATCCAGTTCAAGGAGGCCACGCAGGTCAACGGTGAGGCCGAGGCCGCCA
Organism: Knoellia sp. S7-12; assembly: GCF_040518285.1. GTDB lineage: Bacteria > Actinomycetota > Actinomycetes > Actinomycetales > Dermatophilaceae > Knoellia. The sequence goes on from NZ_CP155449.1 coordinate 3,999,517, forward strand.
CGATCGAGCGTCTCCAGCAGTTCGTCGACGCAGGCTCCACCCACGTCATCGGTGTCGGCTTCGCCTACGCCAAGGCCATCGGCAAGGTGGCCAAGGACAACCCCGACGTCCACTTCGCGATCATCGACGACACGTCGCCCGATTCAGCCGGCGCCAACGTCGCCCAGCTGGCCTTCGCCGAGGAGCAGGGTTCCTTCCTCGTCGGTGCTGCAGCTGCCCTCAAGTCGAAGTCCAGCAAGGTCGGGTTCGTCGGCGGTGTCGGTGTCGACCTCATCAAGAAGTTCGAGGCCGGCTACGTCGCGGGCGCCAAGGCCGCCAACCCGGCCGTGACCGTGCAGAGCCAGTACCTCTCGCAGCCGCCGGACTTCTCCGGCTTCAACGACCCGGCCAAGGGCAAGACGGCCGCCGAGGGACTCCTCCAGGGTGGCGCTGACGTGGTCTACCACGCTGCTGGTGGTTCCGGCTCCGGCGTCTTCACCGCCGCCAAGGCCGCCAACGGCCTCGCCATCGGTGTCGACTCCGACCAGGCTCTGACTGCGGCCCCCGAGGTGCGCGACATCATCCTGACCTCCATGGTCAAGAAGGTCGACGTGGCGGTCCTCGACTTCCTCAAGCAGGGCAGCGAGGGCTCTGACCTCACCGGTGTCAAGGTCTATGACCTCAAGGCCGGCGGTGTCGACTACGCCACGACCGGCGGCAAGGTTGACGACATCAAGACCAAGCTCGATGAGTTCAAGGCCCAGATCATCGCAGGCACCATCACCGTTCCCACGAAGTGAGCACTGCCCCACTCGTGTGAATCATGGCGAGTTGGGCGACACGGCCCGCGTGGCGCGATAGCGTCATCGCGGGCCGTGTTCGTCCCCGGCCTCGTCGCCGAAACGGTCGTGTCTCTCGGGTTCTCGCTGTCGGCCCCGGGTGCCATCGACCAGCATCGCCTGGGGAGTTCTCCGGGCCGGACAGGAGTGTCAGCCATCTCTGCATCCGCACCAGCCACGTTGTCGGCACCCGCGAGCGGAGCCCCGTTCGCGGTGGAGCTCGAGGGCATCACCAAACGCTTCCCGGGCGTGGTGGCCAACAAGGACATCGGCTTCAAGGTCAAGCGCGGGACCGTCCACGCCCTCGTCGGCGAGAACGGTGCTGGCAAGTCGACGCTGATGAAGATCCTCTATGGCGTCCAGCGCCCTGACGAGGGAACGATCCGCATCGACGGGCACGAGGTCAACCTGCAGTCGCCCTCGGACGCGATCGCCGCCGGCATCGGCATGGTCTTCCAGCACTTCCAGCTCGCCGACAACTTCACCGTCCTCGAGAACGTCGTCCTGGGCGCTGAGAAGTTGCACGGCATCGGGGAGTCCGCGCGGGCCAAGATCCGCGAGATCTCCGACGCCTACAACCTCGATGTCAATCCGGACGCGCTCGTCGCTGACCTCGGCGTCGGTGCCCGCCAGCGGATCGAGATCCTCAAGGTGCTCTACCGCAATGCGCGCATCATCATCCTCGACGAGCCGACCGCCGTCCTCGTGCCCCAAGAGGTCGAGGAGCTCTTCGACAACCTCCGCGGACTCAAGGCCGAGGGGCTGACGGTCCTGTTCATCTCGCACAAGCTCGACGAGGTCCTCTCGGTCGCCGATTCGATCACGGTGATCCGCCGGGGCACGACCATTGACACGGTCGAGCCGAAGTCGGTCAACGCCCGACAGCTCGCCGAACTCATGGTCGGCTCGGAGTTGCCCACACCTCAGACCGAGGAGTCGACGGTCACCGACCGGGTCGTCCTGCGCACCGAGGACATCGTCCTCGCCGGTGGCGCCGACACCCGCAACGTCCTGGACGGGATCAGCCTGACGATCCACGCCGGAGAGGTGCTCGGCATCGCCGGCGTCGAGGGCAATGGCCAGGCCGAGCTCGTCGAGGTCATCATGGGCATGCGCGAGCCGACCTCCGGACTCGTCTTCCTCGGTGACACGGACATCAGCGACTGGCAAGTGCGCGAGATCCGCGAGGCCGGTGTGGCCTATATCCCGGAAGACCGCCACCGGCACGCACTCCTGCTCGACGCCTCTCTCTGGGAAAACCGCATCCTCGGGCACCAGACCGAGGAACCCAACGCCAAGGGCGCGCTCATCAACGCCGCTGGAGCCAAGGCAGACACCGAGCGGATCGTCAAGGAGTACGACGTCCGGACGCCCTCGATCCACGTCAAGGCATCGTCGCTCTCGGGCGGCAACCAGCAGAAGCTCATCATCGGCCGCGAGATGAGTCATCAGCCCAAGGTCCTGGTCGCAGCGCACCCGACCCGCGGCGTCGACGTCGGTGCCCAGTCGGGCATTTGGGACATCATCCGCCAGGCGCGGCGCGACGGTCTGGCGGTCCTCCTCATCTCGGCCGACCTCGAGGAGCTCATCGGCCTGTCGGACACGATCCACGTCATCCTGCGCGGACGGCTCACCGGGACCTTCGACCCCGACACCGTGTCGGCCAAGGACCTCGGTGCCGCCATGACGGGCGCAGCGTCGGCCGAGTCGCCTGCGTCGGATCCGAGTCGTGACGCGCAGTTCGGCCAGCGCCCAACGGATTCAACGGACTCCACGGACTCGAAGGAGGGCCGATGAACCGGTTCAACCCGCGCAAGGCGCTCCTCGGTGTCGCGGCGCCGGTGCTGGCCCTCGTCGTCGCATTCCTCATCACCTCGCTGCTCCTGCTCCTCTTCGGCGACCCGGTCGGCGAGGTGTGGAAGACGATCCTCTCGGCGCCGAAGCCTCGTCAGCTCGTTCAGATCATCAACGAGGCGACGATTCTCTATCTGTCGGCCATCGCGGTCGCGGTCGGCTTCCGGATGAACATCTTCAACATCGGGGTCGACGGTCAATACCGCATCGCAGCGTTCGCCGGGGCGGCTTTTGCTGGCCAGGCCTGGCTGCCCGGCCCGCTCAACATCTTGCTCACCCTCGTCGTCGCGATGCTCGCTGGCGGGTTCTGGGCGTGGATCGCGGCCTACCTCAAGGTCAAGCGCGGCGTCTCCGAGGTGATCAGCACGATCATGCTCAACGCGATCGCGACGGGCCTGGTCCAGTGGCTCCTGCTGAAGGTTGCGGTCAAGCAGCCCGGTAGCAACACGATCTCGACCCAGCCGATCCCGGAGAGCTCCCAGCTGGCGGGCCTGTCACTCATCCCCGGTGCGACCAACAAGGTCTACACGTTGATCTTCTTGGCATTCATCGTCGGTTTCGCATACTGGTTCATCCTCGGCAAGACCCGGTTCGGGTTCGACCTCAGGGCCACCGGCCGGTCCGAGTCGGCCGCGATCGCAAGTGGCGTGAAGGTCCCAAGGATGGTCGTGAAGACGATCGTGGCCTCGGGCGCGTTGGCCGGCCTCATCGGCATGCCGCTGCTCTTCGGGCAGGACTACAGCTACGGCACGACCTTCCAGGCCGGGCTGGGATTCGCAGGGATTGGGATCGCCCTGCTCGGTCGCAACCACCCGATCGGGATCGCCCTCGCCGCGCTGCTCTGGGCCTTCCTCAACGTCCAGGCCAACGCCCTGCAGATCCAGGCGGGCGTCGCGACCGAAGTCGTCAACATCATCCAGGGCACGATCATCTTCGCCGTCGTCGTCGCCTATGAGCTGATCCGCCGTGCGGACGTCCGACTCGAGCAACAGCGCGTCGCCCGTGAACTGGCCACCGCCAACCCCACCGCCCCCGCACCGGAAGGAGCCCCGGCATGAGTGCCGCAGGCCTCGAGGTCGGCACCGTCAAGACGGCCGCCAAGGCCCCCCGACGTCGCCTGACCCCCGCCCACTGGGCGATCATCGTGTTCGGAGCGATCCTGCTGCTGTCGGTCCTGCGGGTGGTCACCGGTGCCAACGACATCGCCTCCTCAGGTCTGCTCATCGCGGCCTTCGGACTCGCGGTCCCCATCGCGATGGCCGGCCTCGGTGGCCTCTGGTCGGAGCGGGCCGGCGTCGTCAACATCGGCCTCGAGGGCATGATGATCCTCGGCACGTTCGGGGCTGCCTTCCTCGGCTATCACATGGGTCCGTGGATGGGTCTCGTCGGCGCGATCGTCGGTGGAGTCATCGGCGGCATCATCCACGCGATCGCCACGGTGATCTTCGGGGTCGACCACATCGTGTCCGGTGTCGCGCTCAACATCATCGCGCTCGGCTTCGCCAAGTACCTCGCCGTGCGCTTCTTCTCGACGCTGCCCGGCGGCGGCCCGACGCAGTCCCCACAGTTGCCACAGCTTCCATCTCTGACGCTCCCCGGCGTCTCGAGTGGGCTCGGAACGATCGAGCAGAAGCACATCTTCTTTGTCTCCGACCTCGCTGGTGTGCTGCGCGCGCTCTGCACCAACGTGTCGGTCGTGACGATTCTTGCGGTGCTGCTCTTCGTCGCCACGTGGTGGATCCTCTGGCGCACGGCCTTCGGCCTGCGGCTGCGTTCCGTCGGTGAGTCGCCCGTCGCGGCCGAGTCCCTCGGCGTCAACGTCATCCGCTACAAGTTCATCGCCGTCGCCGTTTCGGGTGGCCTGGCGGGTCTCGGTGGCGGCTTCCTCGCGCTCGTCGCGGCCAACCTCTTTCGCGACGGCCAGACGGGTGGTCGTGGCTACATCGGGCTCGCGGCCATGATCTTCGGCAACTGGCGCCCCGGCGGGCTCCTCGCCGGGTCGGCGCTCTTCGGCTACACGGACGCGGCCCAGCTGCGTGGAGGCGGGACCACCGTCCACGCCTTCCTCCTCGCCTTCGCCGTCATCCTCGTTGCCATCGGCGTCTGGCAGGTCGTCCGGCGTGGCCGCAAGGTGCAAGGTGTCCTCGCGGTCGTGGTGGGCCTCGCTGTGGGCATCTGGTACTTCGCCACCGACGCCATCCCCGCCGAGCTGTCCGGCACCACCCCCTACGTCGTCACCCTGCTCGTGCTGGCCTTTGCCTCACAACGTCTGCGCATGCCAGCGGCCGACGGGCAGATCTATCGCAAGGGCGAGGGCCACTAGTGTGCCGCTCTCGGACCGGATCGCCATGATCAACGGTGGCAAGATTGTCGCCGAGATCGCCGGCGGTCCGGCGACAGGTCCGGACGGTCAGCGGCACTCCTGAGCGAGCTCGGCGACCGCGGACTCCGGTGGGGTGCCGTCGGACGCGGCGATGTCCTCGGCTGCGGTGAGCAGCTCGGAATCCACGCCCAGGCCCTGGGCGAGGTCGATGGCGGAGCCGAGGGTGGCCCGGTCGGCGTCGTTCAGGTTGTTGTCGGCGACGAGCGGACACACGGTGCCACGGAGCTCGGCCAGGGCCGACTCCTTGGCCTGGGACGTGGCCGCGGACGCCGCGTCGGAGGCGACGTCCTCTGCCGCCTGGCAACCGCCGAGCAGGGCGGCGCTGGCAAGGATGGTGACGGCGAGGTGACGGGTCATGCGCGTCAGTGTTCCAGCGTTTCCTGAGCCGGGGCTGACAGCCGCGATGCGCCAAAACTACTTCTCGCGTGAGGCCGACACTGACAGGGTGGCACCATGACGACCTCGCCACCGGAAGTGCGGACCTTCACCCTCGAGCTCCCCGACGTGGACCTCGTCCACGACGTGCGCGGCTCACTCCCGACGAATGACGCACGCCCACCGCTGCTGATGATCGGGCAGCCGATGTGCGCTGACGGGTTCGAAGCGCTGGCCGCCGAGTTCCCCGATCGCACGGTCGTCACCTATGACCCCCGCGGGCTCGGGCGCAGCACCACTCGTCGCGACGGCCGGACCAACCAGACACCCGAGGACCAGGTCGCAGATCTGCATGCCCTCGTCGAGCACCTGGGCGCGGGCCCGGTCGACGTGTTCGCGAGCAGTGGCGGCGCGGTCACGGCCCTGGTCTGGGCGGCCACCCATCCCAATGACCTCATCACGGTCGTTGCCCACGAGCCTCCGGCACTGTGGGCACTGCCTGACGCCGAGCCAGCCGCCCGCGGCTTCGAGCAGGTGCGACGGGTTTACTCCGACAGCGGTTCCGGTGCCGGGATGGCAGCGTTCATCGCGCTGACCAGCCAGCAAGGGGAGATCACGGACGCGTTCCTCGCACGTCCCGCGCCCGACCCTGCCCAGTTCGGACTCCCCACCGAGGACGACGGTTCACGTGATGATCCGCTGCTCTCCGATCGCTCGGCCACCGTGCCGACGACCCGGCCCGACCTCGTTGCCCTGCACAGCGGTACTCCGCCGATCGTGCTCGGCGTCGGTGAGGAGACCGGCGACGCGATCACGGGCCGCACCACGCGCGGTGTTGCTGCGGAGCTCGGGATCCCGGTGACGACCTTCCCCGGTGGCCACGGCGGTTTCGCGAGCGCGCAGGGTGCGTGGCCGGGCAAGTCGCTGGAGTTCGGTGCCCGGTTGCGTGAGGTGCTGGCAGGCGACGTCGACGTCTGAGTCACGGGGTGTCGGACCGCCCCGTGCCAGAAGTCACTACCTACGGACTAGTAAGTTACGGAAGCGTAGGTTAGGCTTTTGGATGTGACCACAACCTTGAACCGCACCGCTCCGAGCCGCAGCACCCCGCGCCTCGCCGGTCTCTTCGACGGCGCACGCAAGGTCGCTCACGCACTCGCCAGCCCTCTCGTGCCGGCTGACTACCTCGACCTCATCGACCCGATGCGCTCCGGCGCCGACCTGCGCGGCCGCATCGTGTCCATCACACCCGAGACCGCTGATGCCGCGACGATCACCATCCGTCCCGGTCGCGGCTGGGCGGGCCACCGCCCCGGGCAATACATCCGCGTCGGCATCGACGTGGACGGCGTCCGCCACTGGCGCGCCTACTCCCTCACCCACCGTGCCGACACCGGCGACGGCCTGATCAGCGTCACGACCAAGGCCATCCCCGACGGCAAGGTCAGCAACCAGCTCGTCCGCGCCACCGCTCCGGGCACTCTCGTCATGCTCGACCAGGCGACCGGCGACTTCACCCTCCCCGAGACGTTGCCCGCCAAGGCCCTCTTCCTCACCGCCGGCTCCGGCATCACGCCCGTCATGGGCATGCTGCGCAACCACCTCGGCGACCTCACCGACGTGGCCCACATCCACTGCGCGCCCACCGAGGCCGACGTCATCTTCCGTGACGAACTGCGCGAGTATGCCGCCGCGAGCCGTCTCACGCTCCACGAGAACCACGACGACGTGGCCGGGATCTTTGACCTCGCCTCGCTGGACTCCCTCGTGCCGGACTGGCGCGAGCGCGAGGTCTGGGTCTGCGGCCCCACCGGACTGCTCGATGCTGCTGAATCCCATTGGGAGACAGCCGGGCTTGCGGACCAGCTCCACGTCGAGCGCTTCCGGCCCAGTGTGGTCGAACCCGGCGAGGGCGGCACCGTCACCTTCGCCAAGACCCAGATCACCCTCGAAGCCGATGGTGGCACCCCAATCCTGGACGCCGGCGAAGCTGCCGGGGTCCTCATGCCGAGTGGTTGCCGCATGGGCATCTGCTTCGGCTGCGTCGTCACCATGCGTGAAGGAGCCGTCCGCGATCTGCGCAGCGGCGACATCACGTCCGGTGAGGACGGCGAGAACGTGAAGATCCAGACCTGCGTCAGTGCTGTCGCCGGTCGCTGCGACATCGAACTCTGACCCCATGACCCGTCCCGAACTCGCCAATTCCTCCTCTCCGGGACCGGACACGCCCCGCGCGTCTGTCCCGCAGGAGGGGAATTGGCGAGTTGGGGACGCACACGAACCAAGGAGCTGAACATGACCCTCGCCCCCGAACGCACCCAGACCAGCACCGAGAACCCGCGCATGCCCGGCGGCAGCGTCAACTCCCGCCTGACGCTCACCAGCGCCGAGCCGCGCCCGCAGCGCCCCGAGTTCAAGAAGTCCGGCAAGCCCAACCCGGCCGCACACCTCTCCCCTGAGCAGATCGAGGAGATCGGCCGCGAGCTCGATGCCCTGCGCGCCGAGATCATGGACTCGCGCGGAGCCAAGGACGCGGCATACATCCGCAAGGTCATCGCCGTGCAGCGCTACCTCGAGATGGGCAGCCGCGCCGCGCTCCTCTTCTCCGGCGTCAAGTACAAGGGCATTCGCCCGATGTGGTGGCTCGGGACCGCCGGCCTCTCGGTCTCCAAGATCCTGGAGAACATGGAGATCGGCCACAACGTCATGCACGGCCAGTGGGACTGGATGCGTGACCCCAAGATCCACTCGACCGCCTGGGAGTGGGACAACGCTTCCCCCGCGAGCCAGTGGAAGCACAGCCACAACGAGATCCACCACACCTTCACCAACGTGCTGGGCCGCGACAACGACCTCGGCTACGGCATCCTGCGCGTCGACGAGGACCAGAAGTGGGCGCTGTTCTACCTCTTCCAGCCGGTCTGGCACGTCCTCAACGCCCTCATCTTCGAGTACTCCATCGCGGCCTATGACCTCGAGGTCGGTGGCTACCTCGCCAAGAAGAAGCGCATGAGCGAGGACGAGAAGGCGGAGTTCCGCAAGAACGCCCAGGAGACCCTCGCCAAGATCAAGCGTCAGGCGACCAAGGACTACGTCGTCCACCCCGCGATGGCGGCGGCGACGTTCACCGGGTCCACCCGGCATACCCTCACGGCGAACATCGTGGCCAACCTGGTCCGCAACGTCTGGACCAACACGATCATCATCTGCGGCCACTTCCCGCCCGGGATCGAGACGTTCGAGAAGACCTCGATCGAGGGCGAGACCCGCGGTGAGTGGTACCTCCGCCAGATGCTCGGGTCGGGCAACATCCGCGGCTCCAAGGCGATGCACGTGATGTCGGGCAACCTCAGCCACCAGATCGAGCACCACCTCTTCCCGGACATGCCGAGCAACCGCTACGCCGAGATCGCACCGCGCATCCGCGACCTCATGGAGCGCAACGACCTCAAGTACGTCACCGGCTCGCTCGCCAAGCAGGTCGGCGGCGTCTACTGGAAGGTCGTGGAGCTCTCGCTGCCGCCGAAGCGCGAGGGCACGACGCGTCGCGCAACGATCCTGCGCGCGGCCAAGAAGGCCCTCAAGACGAAGTCGTCCGGCCGCCGCTACTGACCGATGGAAGTCATCTCGGGTAGCGACGACGGACGCGTCGACCCCGGCGCCCGCGTCGTCGCGGTCGTCGGGATCTACGACGCCGATGGCGGGATCCGGGGCGAGCTCACCTATGTCGTGGGCCACCTCCTGCGCCGCACTGAGTGCGCCCTGTGCGACGTCACCCACTCACCGGTGGGCCGCAAGCCGGAGTGGGACGCGATGGTGGGCCGGCTCCCGATGCCAATGAGGGTGGTGCACCGCAATGAGGCCTCCGCGCCCGAGCTGGCGGTCGCGGCCAAAGTCGGACTGCCCGTGGTCCTTGCCACCCACTCCGACGGACGACATTCGGTGCTTCTCGACCGGGACTCCCTCACCGTGCTTGACGGTTCGGTCAGCCGCTTCGAGAGCGTGCTGCTCGCCGCACTCCAGGGCAGTTCATGAGTCGGTCACGGCCGAAACCGGACGTCCCGGGCCCCGGCCAGGAGTCGGTGTGGGACTACCCACGTCCACCTCGACTCGAGCCGAGCGGGGAGCTGGTGGAGATTCGGCTGGGTGGTGTGCTGGTCGCAAGCTCCCAGAGGGCGCTGCGCGTCCTGGAGACCAGCCACCCGCCGACCTACTACGTGCCCACCGACGACTTCGTCACCGGCGCGCTGCGGCTTGCGCCCGGCTCGAGCTGGTGCGAGTTCAAGGGCACCGCAGCCTATTTCGATGTCGTCGGGGGTGGGGCCACCGCTCGCAGGGCCGCGTGGACCTACCCGGATCCGACTCCGGGCTTCGAGGCCATCGTCGGCCATGTCGCCGTCATGCCGGCGGCGATGGACGAGTGCCGTGTCGAGGGCGAAGTGGTCCGTCCCCAGGAGGGCGGCTTCTATGGCGGTTGGATCACCGACCGCGTGGTCGGACCGTTCAAGGGCGGGCCGGGCAGCCACGGCTGGTGAGCGCAGCCCGACCCTCCTCGACCACTCAGGTGTTCTGGGGGGAAACCCAGGTCCAGGCCACCGTGCGAGGGGTCGAGCCAGCGGGAGGTGCCGACCTTGCCGCCGCCCCGCTCAAGGCGGCGCTCCTGTCCACCACGAGCGAGGAGTAGCTCACCTCCTGTCTGGAGCCCGTCCGTGTCGACACGCTGCCCGTCTTTGAAGTGGTCGGTTCCGCATCAGCGCCTGCCCGGCACTCGATGCACAAATGTCGCGGATCAACTGGTGGTCTCCAAGCCCTTCTCACTCTCGCTTCTCACGATAGGGCGACCATCCGGCACTGCAGTTGTGGGGGCGGCGGCTGCAGTGAAGTCGAATCCCACGGACTGACGGATCCGGTCCATGACCTCAAGGGTCTCGATCGTGCGCGCCATGGGACTCAGTGGCGACCCGGTCTCCCCCGCCGCTATCCGCCGGGCAACCTCTGCGGCCTCGAAATGCAGCCCTTCATGTCCGACCGCGGCTTCCTGCCAGCGCAGGGCCGCAGTGCCCGTGGCGTCCCGGAGGGTGAACCCGCCGGGGCGGTAGAAATGTCGGTCGATCTCGATCACCGCGTCCGAACCGCTGATGCTCGCCACGGTGGGCGTCTCGCCGAGGATCGAGAAGTGCAGTGCCGCAGTGGTTTTGGGTGAGCCGAGGACTGCCGCGATCTGCCCATTGACGCCGCTCGGAGCCGGGCTGCCAACCGCCCACACTGCGTCCGGTGCGCCGAGGACCCACGTCGCGAGGGTGACGGGATAGGTGCCAAGGTCCAACAGCGGTCCGCCCGCCAGGCGCGGGTCAAAGATCCGGTGCTGCGGCGCGAACGTTTCACCCATGTCGGCGAGGATCGTGTGGACCGACCCCAGCACGCCGTCGTCGAGCAACTGCCGGATCACGTCGAACTTGGGCAGGAAGAGCGTCCACATCGCCTCCATGCAGAAGACCCCTGCCCGCGTCGCGGCTGCCTCGATCTCCCGCGCCTCTTCCGCATCGAGGCCGACCGGCTTCTCGATGAGGACGTGCTTGCCCGCACCGATGGCGAGCAGGCTGTGGGGGAGGTGGAAGTTGTGAGGCGTCGCGACGTAGACGACGTCGACGTCAGGATCGGCGACGAGGGCCTCATAGCTCGCATGGGCGGTCCGGGCGCCGTAACGCGCAGCCGAGGTGGCGGCCGTAGCCGCTGAGCGGGATCCCACCGCTTGGACGACTTGGCGGGTATGGGCACGAAGGGCGGAGACGAACTGGTCGGCGATCCAGCCCGAGCCGAGGATGCCCCAGCGCAGCGGTGGTGCGTCCATCGACGACGGTGTGCGTGGGTTTGGGAGCGTCGAAGGCAGCATGATGTGATCCTTGCCGATGAATGTCAGAACAAACAAGGGGTATGCCGCGTGGTCGTCGTTGCGCTCATGGTGCTGGCCGCATTTGTCATCGGCTACAGCAAGACGGCACTGGGTGGTCTTGCCGTCATCTCGGTGGCGATCTTCGCGAGCGTCATGCCCGCCAAGGAGTCGACGGCGGCGATCCTCACCCTGCTCATCGTCGGTGACGTCGTCGCCTGTTGGCACTACCGGCGCGACGCCGACTGGTCGCTCATCAGACGCCTCCTCCCCGCCGTCCTGCCCGGGCTCGTCCTCGGCACGCTGTTCCTGCGCGCGGTCGACGACACCGGGCTGCGTCGCTCGATCGGCGCCGTTCTCCTCGTCCTCGTCCTCCTGCAGATCTGGGTCAAGTCCCGCTCGACCGGCGCCACGACGACGCACCACCATCCGGTCGCGGCCGTGACCGCCGGGACGGCCGCCGGGTTCGCCACGATGACGGCCAACGCTGCCGGCTCGGTGATGGCGCTCTACCTCTCGGCGTCGGGCATCGACAAGCGGCGGTTCATCGGCACGAACGCGTGGTTCTTCCTCATCGTCAACCTCTCCAAGCTGCCCTTCTCGATCGGCTTGGGGCTCATGCACTGGGGAAACGTCGGGCGCGCCGCACTCCTCGCTCCCGCGATCGTCCTCGGCGGGATCCTCGGCCACGCGACCATCTCGCGGATCAGCCAGGCGCGATTCGACGTGGCCGTGCTCGTCGCGAGTGCGGGCGCTGCCCTCGCGCTCATCGTCCGCTGAGGAGTCAGGTCGAGGGACCCAGGCGCGGCGGCAGATTGTGCGGTGTGACGACCTGCACCGGCGCCGCGAACGAAGTCGGGGCACCTGGCAGCAGGTTGTGTGCACGCAACAGCTGACGCGAGGCCCGACCGAGGTCGGCCCGGAGATCGTGATGGAGCACGGCGTGCAGCGTGCCGTCCCTCAGCAGTCCCACGTTGTCGGCGTCGAGGTCGTGTCCGAGGTGCAGCCGTGGCAACACCCCTGCCGCCGCGAGCTCGGCTGCGATGGCACGGTTGCCGCCACCGGCGGAGTAGACCGCAGCAATGTCGCGCCGGCCGGCGAGCAGCTCCCTGACGAGTCCGGACATGCCGAGGTCCAGCCCGTCCGCGTCGGCGAGGACGACGACGTCACGGTCAGGATCGGTGCGGGCCAGCGCCTCGCAAAACCCGTCCAGTCGCTCCCGCTCGCCATAGAACGCAGAGCGACTGAGCGTGACGAGGCACGCCCCGGGCTCGGCACCGAGCCATTGCCGCACGAGATACGCGGCCGTCGCCCCCGCGCCCGCGTTGTCGGGTCCGAGGTAGGCGACGCGTGCGCTTTCGCGCACGTCCGTGACAAAGGTGACGACGGGTATGCCGCGTGCCGCCAGTCGGTCGACCGCCGCACCGATCGCGGGGTCGTCGGGTGCCTTGAGGAGGACTCCGTCGCTGACCTGCCCTCGCGTGCCGATCCGGTCGAGCACACGGAGGAGGTCCTCGACGGAGCCGCTCTCACGCAGGTGGAACCGAGCTCGCACCGTCGCCGGATGCAGCCCTGGGAGCTCCGCCTCGAGCGCTTCGCTGACGGCCTCGGAGAACCGTTTGGGTGCCTGCATCACGAGGTCGAGCACGAGGCTGCGGACTCCGAGCCGGACCTGCGTCAGCTGCCGGTCGAGCTCGAGGACGGCCCGCTCGACTGCTCGCACGGCTCGGGCACTGGCACCCGGTCGGCCGTGCACGACGCGGTCGACGGTGGCCACGCTGACGCCTGCCTGGGAGGCGATGTCCTCGTGGCGATGGGGACCGTGCGGCATACGCCCCACAGTAGGTTCGGGAAGCGCACGGTGAGGGATTTCTGAGGGGTTAGGGCACTGGCGGCACGTCCGAAGGACGAGCACGCTGGAAGTCGACGGAGCACCACCACCACGAACGGACGACACGCCATGGCCGCCACGAACACCCAGCCACGCCACTGGCTACGCCCGGAGGACTGCCACCTCGAAGACCTGCTCGGGATCCTCGCCGAGGGCACGCACCTCGCCGACTACCCCCACGCCGACCGGGACGAACAGGGCGTCGTCGCCTTCACGGCAGAGCGGCTGCGTGCCGCGGTCGCCGCCGGGGAGGGGGCGGAGGTCAGCGAGGAGCTGTGCCGCGCCTGGACGGTGGGCCCGGGAATCGTCGTCATCACCGGGGCATTCGAAGCGGCCGCACTCGACCCGGTGACCACGGCCTTCCAGCAGATCGTGGCCGACGAGAAGGCTGCCGGGGGCGCCCGCGGGGACCACTTCGGCAAGCCCGGCGCGAACGACCGCATCTGGAACGCCCTTGAGAAGCTGGCTGTCGCCGCACCTGAGGCCTTCGTCGACTACTACGCCAATGACATGGTCGCCCTCGGGGCCGGAGCGTGGCTCGGGCCCGGCTACCAGGTGACCGCGCAGCCCAACATCGTCCTCCCGGGCGGCGTGGGCCAGACAGTGCACCGCGACTACCACCTCGGCTTCATGAACGCGGAACAGGCGGCGCGCTACCCGGCGCACGTGCACGCCTTCTCACCGGAGCTCACGCTGCAGGGCGCCGTCGCCCACCTCGACATGCCGGTGGAGTCCGGGCCGACGCTCTACCTCCCGCACTCGCAGAAGTACGCACTCGGCTATCTCGCCTACTGGCTGCCGGAGTTCCAGGACTACTTCGTCGCCAACCACGTGCAGCTGCCGCTCACCAAGGGCGACCTGGTGTGGTTCAACCCGGCGCTCTTCCATGCAGCCGGGTCCAACGTCAGCACCGACATCCAGCGCATGGCCAACCTCCTCCAGGTGTCGTCGGCCTTCGGCCGCGCGATGGACAGCGTCGACCGGGCCCGCGTCGTCGAGGCGATCTATCCGATCCTGCGCCAGCGCGTGACCGACGGTTGGGACGGGGACGCGGTGGAGAACGTCATCGCGGCGAGCGCCGAGGGCTACTCGTTCCCGGTCAACCTCGACCGCGCCCAGCCGGTCGACGGCATGGCGCCGCCGACCCAGGCCGACCTCGTGCGCGCCGCCCTCGCCGAGGGCGCATCGGAGGAGGAGCTCACGACGCGGTTGCGCGCCCACGTGGAGACGACGCTGAGCCACTGATGCCGACAGAGGTGCACCGTCTCAGCAGTGTGCTTGGATCGCTCGCACCCCTTCCGAAGTGGCCCCTTCATGCGCTAATGTCCTGACAAAACCGTCTGGTGGCGACGCCGCCCCGAACCATGCAGGAGCGCTCGTGGCCTTCACTGATCTGCTCGCCGACAAGATCGTCCTCGTGGTCGGGGGCACCGTCGGCCTCGGGGCCGGCATCGCCCGAGCCACCGCACGTGAGAAGGCCGAGGCGGTTGTCGTCACCGGGCGCCGCAAGGACCGTGGTGACCAGATCGTCGAGGAGCTGACCGCGCTCGGGGGGCAGGCGGCATACGTTCACGGAGACGTGAGCGACCCTGCGAGCGCCACGGGCGTGGTGCGCGAGACGATCGAGCGGTTCGGTCGGATCGACTGCCTCGTCAATGCCGCCGGACTCACCACGCGCGGAACGCTGCTCGACACGACACCCGAACTGTTCGACGAGCACGTCGCCGTCAACCTGCGCGGTCCGTTCTTCACGATGCAGGCTGCGGTCGCCGACATGGTGGAGCGCAAGGCACCTGGCACCGTCGTCAACATCATCAGCACGTCGGAGCTGGGTGGCCAGCCGTTCCTCGCGCCGTATGTCGCGACCAAGGGAGGCCTCGCCGCCCTGACCCGCAACGTCGCCCACGCCCACCGGTGGGACCGGGTCCGGGTCAACGGGCTCGACATCGGCTGGTCGCAGACCGAGGGCGAGGACGCCATCCAGCGCGAGTTCCACGGTGCCGGCGACGACTGGGTCGAGAAGGCCAACGCGACGCTGCCGATGGGCAAGCTCGGCCAGGTCGACGAGATCGCCGACATGGTCGTGTTCCTCCTGTCCGACCGCAGCGGGGTCGTCACCGGATCCGTCATCGACTGGGACCAGATCGTCCAAGGCGCCCACGGCTGACGCCGGGGCCAGACACAGAGAGACATCATGCGCATCGGACTCATCGGCCTCGGCCGCATCGGCGCCTTCCACGCCGACACCCTCGCTGCCCTCGACCGCGTCGAGGAGCTCGTCGTCACCGACCCCGTCACCGCCGTCGTCGACGGCGTGACGAGTCGCGTGGCCAAGGCTCGCGCCGTCGCCTCACCTGCGGACCTCTTCGGGGCCGACATCGACGGGGTCGTCATCGCCGCGGCGACCAACGCCCACGCCGAACTGTTGCTGGCTGCGACCGAGCGAGGCATCCCGACGTTCTGCGAGAAGCCGATTGCGGGGACCGCCGACGAGGCCGTGCTGGTGCGCGACAAGCTCAAGGGCTCGACGGTGCCGGTGCAGATCGGCTACCCGCGTCGCTTCGACCCGGCGTTCGTCGCCGCCCGGGACGCCGTGCGCGACGGCACCCTCGGCCGGGTGCACACGGTGCGCTCGACCACGTTGGACCCGGCACCGCCACCTGCCGCGTATCTTGCGGTGTCCGGTGGGATCTTCCGAGACTGCGCGATCCACGACTTCGACGCCGTCCGCTGGGTCACCGGACAGGAGGTCGTCTCAGTCCATGCGGTCGGCTCGGTCGATCCCGATGCTGCACACGAGATGTATGCCGCCCACGGCGACTTCTCGACCGCGTCCACCCTGTTGACATTGGCCGACGGAACGATCGGGGTCGTGTCCAACACGAGGACCAATGCTCGCGGCTATGACGTGCGACTCGAGGTCCACGGGGTGCTCGACTCCGTGGCCGCGGGCTACGACGAAGGGCTACCGGTGCGGGCGACCCAGCCGGGCATCACGTGGCCGGCGGGACCGCCCCACACGTTCTTCATGGACCGGTTGGCGGAGGCTTTCCGGCGTGAGCTCTCGACGTTCTGCGAGGTCGCGGCGGGTGAGCTGCCGTCACCGTGCACCGTCGAGGACGCGATGGGGACGACGTGGGCGGCCGAGGCCGCGAGCCTGTCAGCCCGCGAAGGGCGCCCCGTCCGGATTGATGAGGTCGCCCGCTGACACTTCCCAACAACCCCCGAGGCACCCGACCCCGGGACCTTCCCCACCGAAAGGACCGATGACCATGACCGTAGCCGTGGCCCACCACGCCTCTGAGCTCAGCGAGCGGGTGCTCGCCGAAGCCGTCCGCGAGGCCGAACGACGCCATACGGAACTCGTCCTTGTCAACGTCACCGACTCGCTCGACCTCGACAAGCGCGATGCCCTTGAGGCCGGGATCGGCGACGTCGTCAGCAAGGCCAGCCGGGCCACTGACGTCGCTTGGCGGATCGAACTCGTCGCCGGCTCCACCGACATCGCGGAGGCGATCCTCGACGCCGTCGAGCGGCTCGGTGCCGAAGTCCTCATCATCGGGTCGCGGCGGCGCTCACCCATGGCCAAGGCCTTCCTCGGCAGCGTCACCCAGCAACTCATCCTTGAGGCGACCGTGCCTGTCCTCGTCGTCAAGAACTACTGACCGGCGCCGTCGACGACCTCACCACGAGGCGCGGTGAGACGACGACGTCGCCGCCCTTCCGCCCGGCCATAGAGCCGGCCTCAACGAGGTCGGAGAGCAGCGAGATCGTTGCGGCGGCGAGCCCAACCGGGTCCTGGCTGACACTCGTGAGGTCGATGGTCCCCAAGGCAGCCGGAGGGCTGTCGTCGTAGCCGACGACAGAAATCTCGCCCGGCACCCCCACACCACGGCGCAGGAGCCGGTCGCGCAGGCCGACCGCGCACCGGTCGTTGAAACAGACCAAGGCAGTGGGTCGCGTGCCAGCTGAGCGGGCCAGCACCCTTTCGGCCGCACCCGACCCCGCAGCCTCGGTCGAGCCACCGGCGAGCACGTCGATATGGCTTCGCAAGTGGTGGGCGGCCATCGCCTCGCGGTAACCACGACGGCGCGCGGTGGAAATGCTTCCACGCGGACCGTCGACGAAGGCGATGCGCTCGTGACCGAGGTCGACGAGGTGGTCTACGGCCAGCCGCAGCCCTTGGTCGTCCGGAGCCCGCGCACCCGCAACCGAGGGCGTCCCTGCGCGTCCCACCACCACTGTCGGGCATCGTGCGGCAACCGCGGCGAGTCGCGTCTGTGAGAAGCCGGACCCGAGCAGCACGAGCCCCTCGCAGCGGTGGTCCAGCAGGGTCTCGATCACGTGGCCCTCGTCGTGGCGAGGCGTCACTGCCCCCAGGACGAGGTCGAAACCGCGGTCTGCCGCCGCCTCGTCGAGCGCCCCCACGAGCTGTCCGTGGAAGGGGCTCGTCACGTCGAGGAGCACCCCGAGCTGCTGCGTGCGGTGGCGGGCCAGCAGGCTGGCGCTACGGTCCGGGCGGTAGCTGACAGCGTTCGCAGCCTCTCGGACCCGCTCGCGAGTGGCCTGGCTCGGGCCCGGACGGTCACGGAGGACGAGGGAGGCCGTGGCGGTCGACACGCCTGCACGGGCGGCGACGTCCTCAAGGCGAGCGCGGGGCATACATCATTCCTCAGTTTGTCCTGACAAAGCCTTGACACCAGATACGGCCGTCCGGCATCGTTCTTTAAAGCGCTTTATATCACGTCCCAGTGTTGTGACAGGAGATTCATGATGACCGCACCGATCGGTGTCGCCGTGATTGGAGCCGGCATGGCCGGACGAGCACACTGCGCCGGATACCGCACCGCGCCAACGCTCTTCGATCCCCCGCTGCCGCCGATCCACTACGCCGCGGTCATTGACGCCAACCCGAGCGTTGCTGCTGATGCAGCGACGCGTTACGGCTACGAGCGGTCCGGCTCGGACTGGCGCACCCTGCTCGACGCCCCGGACGTCCAGGTCGTCAGCGTCGTCGTGGCCAACACCCTGCATCGCGAGATCGTCGAGGCCCTCCTCGACGCCGGCAGGCACGTCCTGTGCGAGAAGCCGCTCGCCGACACGCTCACCAACGCCAGGGCTATGTCCGATGCCGCGGCCGCCCACCCCGAGCTTGTGACCGGGACCGCCTTCGTCTATCGCCGCCAGCCCGCCGTCGCCGCCCTCCGCGAGCTCGTCCGCGACGAGTTCGGCGAGGTCTCCCACTTCAACGGGAGCTACTGGTGCGACTACGCCCTGAGCCCGGCGACGCCCATGGCCTGGCGCTACAAGGGCGCCCCCGGCACCGGCGCGCTCGCCGATATCGGCAGCCACCTCATCGATCTTGCGGAGTTCGTCTGCGGACCCATGACCGCCGTCGGTGGCGCGGCGTTCACGACGAAGATCACCAAGCGTTTTGTCCCCCTCGGGACGACCTACGGACACGCCGCTGCCGAGCTCTCGGATGTCGCGGAACCAGTGGAGAACGACGACGTCGCCACTTTCACGGCGCACTTCGCGTCGGGTGCGGTCGGCACGTTCTCCGTCTCCCGGGTTGCCCCGGGGCACGCGAACTCGCTCGCCTTCGACGTCATGGCCCAGCACGGCGGCGCCAAGTGGAACATGGATCGGCCCGCCGAGTTCTCCGTGGCACGGAAGTCGCGCGGCGACGGGTTCGACGGCTACAACCAGGTCCTCGTCGGCCCGGCCCATCCCTACCTCAAGGGCGGTGTGCCGATGGACTTCCCCGGCGTCTCCTACGGCGTGGGTGACCTCTTCGGGTTCCAGGCACGCGCCTTCCTCGAGCAGGTCGCCGGCATCGAGGGTGGGCTGCCGCCCGTCGCGACCTTCGCCGACGGGGTGCGCGACTTGACAATCATCGACGCCGTCACCCGATCGGCCGGCGCCGGAGGTGCAGTCGTCGAGCTCGCTGCCCAGCCCGACGCGGCCATCCCGATCACCAACTGATGCGTATGCCGTGTGGTGACCACACGGGATACGCCACCCCTGTCCTTCCCCTCACCTCCAAGGAGTCCCCATGTACCTCGGTGTCTACAACGCGTGCCTCGCCGACAAGTCGCTCGCTGAAGCGCTCGACATCATCTCCGGCCTCGGCCTTAACAGCGTCGAGATCAACTCCGGTGGCTTCCTGCCGCCGATCCACCTGCCGGTCGACGAGCTACGGGCGAGCGAGGACGCCCGTGAGGAGTACCTCGGCGAATTCAGTTCTCGTGGGCTGACGCTCACCGCCCTTAACTGCAACGGCAACCCGCTCTTCCCGCGCGAGGGATTCCCCCACTCGCAAGACCTCATCGACTCAATCGAGCTCGCCGCGCTCCTTGGGGTGCCTCGTGTCGTGACGATGTCCGGCATGCCGGCAGGCAGTGCCGGCGGCACCAACCCGGTCTGGAACCCGCTGCCCTGGTGGAGCCCGCTGCTCGACGTCCGGGACCACCAGTGGGAGGTTGCCATCCCGTACTGGAAGGACCTCCAGGCGCGTGCAGCGGACGCCGACGTCAAGGTCGCGATCGAGATGCACCCGGGCAACATCGTGTTCAACCCCTCCACGATGCACCGCCTCGCCGAACAGATCGGCGCGACCCACGTCGGTGCCGAGATGGACCCGAGCCACCTGTTCTGGCAGGGCATCGACCCCGTCCTCGCCCTCAAGGACCTCGGCTCGCTCGTCTACTGCTCGGCCGCCAAGGACACCCGCATCAACGAGGCTGCCAAGGTGAACGGTGTGCTCGACGACCGCTTCACCCGGATCGCCGAGGGCGAGCCTGGCCACCTCTCGATGGGTGGTGGCACCACGCTCTCGGGGTGGCCGAGCAACCCCTCGTGGGACTTCGTCGCGGTCGGCAAGGGTCACGACGTGGCCTTCTGGACCGAGTTCCTGCGCGCCCTCGCGCAGATCGACCCGGACCTCCCGTGCAACATCGAGCACGAGGACCAGGAGCTCGACCAACTCGAGGGCCTGAACTTCGCAGCTGAGAGCCTGCTCGCGGCCGAGAGGGCTTTGTGACCTCTGGGGCCGTGGGAACCCTGGGGAGGGCACCAGCGCCCTGACCGCTGGTCGAACGGGTCAGGGTGCGCGTTCGATCACGTCAAGGTGCATCTTGGCACTCAACGGCTCCACTCAGGCCCTCCTCCGAGCGGGCAGTTCCTAGTCGTGGAGCGCCGGGCCTCCGGACTGAAGGTCCCCTTCCAGGAACTGGGCTCGGCCCAGACCAAATGACCAGTCTTGCGGGCCGTTGGCGACGACCGAGATGATCAAGTCCGTCGGAGCGAGCCCGCAGCGGCTCTGGAGCCTGCTGGCCAACTCACGGTATGCGGCTCTCTTCTGTTCGTCCGACCGCCCCTGCTGGAAAATCTGGATCACTGTCACGTCGGCGGAGCGCTCGAAACCCAGCCCAGTGTCTTCGGCGATGATGTGGCCGACGGGGTGCTCGGTGATGATCTGGTATCTGTCCCCCGCCGGTGCGGCGAACACGTCGAGCATCACCTCCTGAACGGTGTCGGCCATGAGGCGCAACGCAGCCGGGGTTCGACCTGCTTGTACGTCAATCCTGACGAGCGGCACGGAGGCCTCCTCACTGGTTCTGGGGGAACCCGAGGTTGAGGCCACCGTGTGACGGGTCGAGCCAGCGTGAGGTGACGACCTTGCCGCGGGTGAAGAAGTGAACACCCTCCATGCCGTGGGCGTGGGAGTCACCGAAGAGCGAGTTCTTCCAGCCGCCGAAGGAGAAGTAGGCCATCGGCACGGGGATGGGGACGTTGATGCCGACCATGCCGACCTCGACCTCGTTCTGGAAGCGACGAGCCGCTCCGCCATCGTTCGTGAAGATCGCGGTGCCATTGCCGTAAGGGCTCTCGTTGATTAGCTTGAGGCCTTCGTCGTAGGTGCCCACCCGCACCACGGACAGGACCGGGCCGAAGATCTCGTCGTCGTAGACCGGCATACCGGGCTCGACCTTGTCGAACAGTGTCGGTCGGAGGAAGAACCCGTCACCGTCGGAGTCGACGTCACCTTCACGACCGTCGACGACGAGCGTGGCGCCGGCGTCGACCCCCTTGTCGAGGTAGGACGCGACCTTGTCGCGGTGCTCACGGGTCACGAGCGGGCCCATGTCGCTGCCGCGGGTCCCGTCGCCAGTGACGAGCTTGCCCATGCGGTCGGTGATCTTGGAGATGAGGTCGTCCGCGATCGAGTCAACCGCCACCAGGGCGGAGATCGCCATGCAGCGCTCACCGGCCGATCCGAAGCCCGCGTTGACAGCTGCATCCGCCGCCAGGTCGAGATCCGCATCGGGAAGGACGAGCATGTGGTTCTTGGCGCCTCCGAGTGCCTGGACGCGCTTGCCGTGGGCGGTGCCCTTCTCGTAAACGTACTTCGCGATCGGGGTGGAGCCGACGAAGGACACGGCCTTCACGTCCTCGTGCTCGAGGAGCGCATCGACCGCCTCCTTGTCGCCGTGGACGACGTTCATGATTCCGTCCGGAAGCCCGGCCTCCTTCCACAGTGCCGCAATGGCGTTCACCGCCGACGGGTCCTTCTCGGACGGCTTGATGATGACCGCGTTGCCGCAGGCGATCGCGATCGGCACGAACCAGAGGGGCACCATTGCGGGGAAGTTGAACGGGCTGATCACCGCGACGACACCAAGTGACTGGCGCATCGAGTAGACGTCGACCTTGGTCGAGACGTTCTCGGAGAAGCCGCCCTTGAGCAGGTGCGGGATGCCACACGCGAACTCAGCGACCTCGAGACCCCGGGTCACTTCGCCCACGGCGTCGGAGACGACCTTGCCGTGCTCGGCGGTGATGAGGGCGCCGATCTCGTCCTTCTTGGCATTGAGCAGCTCACGGAAGGCGAACAGCACCTGGGTCCGCTTCGTGAGGCTTACGTGCTGCCATTCATTCTCCCAAGCCGTCCGAGCACCACGCACGATCTCGTCGACGAGCTGGGCTGAAGCGAGATCGAGCTCACCGCTCTGCACCCCGGTGGCGGGGTTGAAGACGGGACTCGTGCGCTCGGCGGCGCCCTCCCACGGGGCGCCGCTGATGAGGTGGGTGATGCGGCTCGGAGTCGTGCTCACGGGTATCGGTCCTTGTCCAGAGAGTGGGTGGATTCAGTGTGTTCGTTGGGGGGTGACAAGACAGGGGGTCGCGTCCACAGGTCCCCGACTGTCATCAGGTTGCGACGAGCCTGAGGCCGGGAATGTCGGCGAGGTGGACCGGAGCGCCGGAGACCATCGACCGGGCGCACGCCTCGGCCGTACGGAAGGCCTCGAGCGCGTCGGCGACGGTGCACGGGCTGGGGGAAGAGCCTCGAGCGACGTCGACAAACGCCTCAAGTTCCGCGACGTAGGCGGGCAGGAACCGCTCCATGAACGACCAGTGCCGCGGTCCGGGCGGCCAATCGATTCCCTCCTCGGCCGAGGTGATGGCCAAGCTCGTGTCGTGGCCGACCCCGAGGGTGCCCTTGGAGCCGTGAACCTCCATCCGCACGTCGTGGCCGGCGCCGTTGTAGCGGGTCGCCGTGACGGCGACGAGAGTGTCATCGTCCAGGACGAGGGTGGCCGCCGCGCTGTCGACGTCACCCGCCTCCGTGAAGAACTTCTCGCCCTTGTTGGCTCCGACGGCAAAGACGGTGCGGACCTCGTGGCCGGTCACGAAGCGAATGATGTCGAAGTCGTGGACGCTGCAGTCGCGGAAGAGGCCTCCGGAGGTCGGGAGGTAGGCAGCGTGGGGCGGTGCCTGGTCCATCGTGGCCGCACGCACGGTGTGGACGAAACCGATCTCCCCGTCCGTGACGGCGTCCTTCACACGGCGGTAGCCCGCGTCGAAGCGTCGCTGGAAACCAATGTGCACGGGGACGCCGCTGCGCGCCTCGAGCTGCGCGAGCTCAAGGGTGCGTCCGAGGTCGAGTGCCACCGGCTTCTCACAGAAGGTGGGGATGCCCCGCTCGACGGCCGCCTCGATGAGGTCTGCGTGTGCCGCGGTCCCGGCTGTGATGACGAAGCCGTCCAGGTCCGACCCAAGCAGCTCGTCGAGCGTCGCCGCCGAACGGACGCCGAGGCCGTGCGCGACCTCGGCCGCGTGGTCGGCGTTCAGGTCGGCGAGCACGAGGTCATCGACTCCGTCCAGGGAGCTGAGCGTCTTCGCGTGGAAGGCGCCAATCCGGCCGGTGCCGGCGAGTCCGATTCGCATCGTGGAACAACCTTTCGAGGGTGGGTCTGGTGGTCAGGCGACCGGCGGTGTGGCGGCCAGCCGAGGGTCGGGCTCCAGGTCGGCCCAGGAGTCGCGCACCCAGGCGTGAGCCGGGTCATCGCAGATGAGCCACGCCCGCTCGGTGCCGGGCCCTGCCATGACGTTGAGGTAGTAGAGGTCGGCGTCGGGGGCCGCGACGGCCGGGCCGTGCCAGCCGTGCGGCACGAGGACGACGTCACCGGTCCGCACCTCGGCCAGTACGTCGATAGGACGCTCGTCGGTGCCGTACACCCTCTGGTATCCCACGGCATCCGTGCCGCGCGGGTCCGTGGACCGGGTCGCGAACCAGTAGATCTCCTCGAGCTCGGCCTCGACACCGGGACGGTGGGTGTCGTGCTTGTGCGGGGGCCATGAACTCCAGTTGCCAGCCGGGGTGACGACCTCACAAGCGATGATCCGCTGGGCATCGAGCACGCCCGGAACACCGAAGTTGCGCACCTGCCGCGAGGCGATGCCGGCACCTCGAAGCTCGACGGGCACGTCGGTGGCGGACAGGCGGGCGGGCTCGATCCTGGTCTCTCCGGTTGTGCGGGCGAGGCACACGGCGACGCGCACGCTGGTCCCGGGAGCCAAGTCGGCGGGGGCCTGGACGCGCAGGGTGGTGCCGGGTGGGGCGTACGCCACGTCGGTGGCTCCCGCGAATACCCCGGCGCGCCCGCTGAGGGAGAACGAGACATGCTTGTCCGGGGCGACGACCACATCAACCTGAACGCCCCCCGAGAGCGGGACGACGATGGCCTCGCGGTCGGCAAGGTCGAGCTCGACGGAGTCGCCTGCCCCGAGGGTGGCCGTCCGCAGCCCGGTGTGCGTCCAGCCCGGCAACGTGTCGTCGACGACGCAGTCCCAGCCGTCGGCGGCGAGCGAACCGTGGGGATGGCACCACGTGGGGTTGTCCATTCCCAGGCTCATTGCGCACCTCCATGGACGAGGTCGGCCGCGGTGTCGACCGCAGTGGCGACGTCACCGTCCGGCGGGAAGAGCAGGGCACGGCCGACGACGAGACCGGCCGCCGACGGACAAGCCAGGGCTGAACCCCACGTGCGGTAGGTCGCCTCTCGGTCACCGGTGGGATCACCCCCGAGGAGCAGACAGGGGAGAGTCGTGGTCTCGAGCACTCGCTCCATCTCGGCGACGACGGGCAGCTTGAGCCACGTGTGCGCACTGGACGCGCCCAGACCGGACGCGATGGCCATGGAGGCGATGACCGAGTCGGGGTCCAGGAGGTTCTCCACGCGCGTCCGGGAGCGTCGCACGCTGAGGAAGGGCTCGACCATGGCCATGAGACCACGTGCAGCCAGAGCGCTCACAGCCGCGCCGCTTGCCTCGAGCGTGGCGGCAGAGCCATCGTCTTCGAGACAGATGCGGGTCAGCATCTTGCCGCCGGAGAGCCCGTGCTCAGCGATGGTCGGCGCGTCGTAGGCGGTGAACCGGTCGTCAAGCTCGAAGGTCGAGCCCTGGAGGCCGCCCCGGTTCATCGACCCGATCACGAGACGGTTCTCGAGCAGGCCTGCGAGCAGGAGGTCCTCGAGGACGTCAGGTGTGCCGAGCACCCCGTCGACGCCGGGTCGCTGCAGTGCGATGGCGAGCCGCTCGAGCAGGTCGGGGCGGCTGGCCATCGCTCGCGGCTGGTCGCGCACGGCGAGGGCCCCGCGCGCAGGGTGGTCTGCGGCGAGGAGGAGGAGGCGCCCGTCGGCCGGAATTCCCGCAGATGGGCGACGGTCAGCCCACGCCCGGGCAATCGCCCCTGGGTCGCGCAGACGGCTGGCCGTGATGGCGGCGGTGTCGATGACTGAACTCACCTCTGTGCCTCCTCGAGGAGAGCGAGCACCTCGTGCTCGCGTGGCATGGCGGTGGAGCACTCGAGCCGGGAGGCGACGATGGCCCCCGCCGTGCTCGCGAACCGGATGGTGCGCTCGAGGTCCCATCCCTCGAGCAGGCCGTGGCAGACGGCGCCGCCGAAGGCGTCACCGGCTCCGAGGCCGTTCGCGACCTCGACCGGTGTCGGTGGCACCTCGACGCGCTGGCCGTCGGCGGTCATGGCGAGTACTCCCTTGGGCCCTTGCTTCACAATGGCTAGCTGGACACCACGGTCGAGCAGGGCACGGACGGCGGCCTCGGGATCGCCAGTACCCACGGCGACCCGGCACTCCTCGAGGTTGCCGATCGCCACCGTGCTCGACGCGAGAGCTTCTTCGGCGGCGCGGGTTGCCTCGGCCTCGGCACGCCAGAACTGAGGCCGGTAGTCGAGGTCGATCACCGTGTGCGACAAACGCGCACGCAGTTCCCACGCGGTTGAGTGGGCGGTGCGGCTGGGCTCGGCCGAAAGGCCTGTGAGGGTGGCCCAGAAGAGTAGGCAATCGCGCACGACGACGGGCGGGATCTCCTCAGGGCTGACGCGGAGGTCGGGCGCTTGGGGGGAGCGGTAGAAGTACAGCGGGAAGTCGTCGGGCGGGAAGATCTCACAGAACGTCACAGGAGTGGGAAGCTCGCGGTCGATCGAGACATATGTCGGATCAACGCCGAGTTCCTCGAGGGAACGCCGTACGAACCGGCCGAAGGGGTCGTTGCCGGTGCGGCTCACGAGAGCGACCGAGTGACCCATACGGGCGGCGGCCACCGCCACGTTCCCGGCACTGCCGCCCAGGAACTTGCCGAACGTCGTGACATCCTCGAGACCCACGCCGGTCTGCATGGGATAGAGGTCGACGCCCACCCGCCCGATGGCCAGCACCTCGATCGACTGTGTCGTGGGCACGGGTTCTCCTCCTGGGGTTCGTGGCGGGGTGGTGCACTCAGGCTGCACCACCAAGCCAACCACTGTCAACATTTGTTAGGACATTTGGTTCTCTTCACTCGTCAGAGGGGTGACATACACTCGCCTTTGTGCACACGATCCCTGTCAGCATCGATCGCGCCAGCCCCGTGCCGCTCTACCACCAGCTCGCGGAACAGCTGAACGCAGCGATCGATGACGGTCGCCTCAAGCCCGGCGACCCCTTCGAGAATGAACTGGCCCTCGCGGCGCGGCTCGACCTCTCTCGCCCCACGGTGCGGCGCGCCATCGCCGAACTCGTGGGTCGCGGGCTCCTCGTGCGCCGGCGCGGGGTTGGCACGACCGTTGCGAGTCAGGTCATCCACCGGCGCGACGAGCTCACCAGCCTTTACGACGACATGGTCCGCCGAGGACAGAAGCCGCGCACCGAGGTCCTCTCCTTCAGTGCCGACGAGGTCAACTCCGCTGCCGCGGCTGCCCTCGACCTGCCCGCCGACACCCCTTTGCTGAGCGTCGAACGCCTTCGCTACGTCGGAGACATCCCTGCGGCACTCATGCACAACTGGCTCCCTCCTCAGTACGCCGACCTCCTTGAGGAGGATCTGGCCCGCGAGAGTCTCTACAGCCTCCTGCGCCAGCGCGGGGTGCGTCCCGTCATCGCCCACCAGACGATCGGCGCGCGCCGACCCGTGCCTCGCGAACGCAAGCTGCTCGGACTGGCCACGGGCGACCCTCTCCTCACGATGACTCGGCGGGCGTATGCCGCGAACGGCACCGCCGTGGAGTACGGCGACCACTGCTACCGCTTCGACCAGTACGCGTTCGACGTCACGGTTCACGACCGCTGAAGGACAGGGACTCCTCTTCCGTTCAGGGCCGCGAGGCGTTAGGGTCATAATGTCTTAACATTTGCCCATGAGCCTTGCGGCGCCCTGCCGTGGTCGAGGAGGACCGACGTGAAGATTGCGCAGGACCCGACGCCGTTCCACCACGAGCACGAGCTGCTCGACTTCCCACATGTCGTTGCCGAACTCGGCTACGAGCACATCCAGCTGACACCGCACAAGGACCTCGTCCCGTTCTTCCGGCACCCGAGGGCCGATGACCAACTGGTGCGCTCACTCAAGAAGGCCTGTGCCGATGCGGGGGTGGGGATCGCCTCCCTGCTCCCGGTCCAGCGCTGGTCGAGCCCCGACGAGTGGGCCCGACAAGGGGCGGTGCGGAACTGGAAGAGACTCATCCAGATCGCGGTCGACCTCGACGTACGCGTCATCGGTACGGAGTTCTCCGGCCGCCCCGACCGTCAGGAGGAGTCGGAAGCCGCGTTCTACCGGTCAATGGAGGAACTCCTCCCGATCATCGAGCGCGAGGGCATCGACCTCCTCATCGACCCCCACCCCGATGACTTCGTCGAGGACGGCCTCGAGGCCATCCGCGTCATCCGAGGACTCAACAGCACGAGCGTCGGAATGGTCTACGTCGCCTGCCACACCTTCCACATGGGCCAGCCGATGCGCGAGATCATGCGCGCCGGGAAGGACCTCATCCGGCTCGTACACGTCGCCGACACGATGGACCACCACGCGTCGCACGGCCTTCGCTACATCTCCAACCCTCCCGGGAACGCAGCCCGAGTGCATCAGCACCTGCGCATCGGCGCCGGCGACGTGGACTGGGACGACTTCTTCGGTGGCCTGGCCGAGATCGGGTTCCTCGACAACCCGGACGCCGTCATGTGCAACTCGGTCTTCGCCGAAGACGAGAACGCCGACGAGATGGCGCGCTACCAGCTGACCACCATGAACCAATACATCGCCACCCACACCCCAAAGGGACACCAGTGACACACTCACCGATGCGCATCATGACGGAGACGACCCCGACCGCGCTCTGGAACGACTCCTCGACGCTCTCCGAACTGACGACCGCGATCGGCTGGGGTGCCGTCGGCGCGACCTGCAACCCCGTCATCGCGTTGGCAGCGATCCACTCGGACCTGCCCCGCTGGCAGGCCCGCATCGCCGAGATCGCGCAGGAGCGACCCACTGCCACGGAGTCGCAGATCGGGTGGCAGGTCGTCGAGGAGGTCTCCATCGACGCGGCCACGTATCTCGAGCCCGCCTTCGCCGAGCACAACGGCCGCAACGGGCGGCTGTCGATGCAGACCGACCCCCGCCTGCACCGTGATGCCGAAGCCCTCGTCGACCAAGCGGAACACTTCGCCTCCCTCGCGCCCAACATCATCGTCAAGATCCCGGCGACAAAGGTGGGCATCGAGGCGATCGAGGAGGCGACCTACCGGGGCATCAGCATGAACGTCACCGTGTCCTTCACCGTCCCCCAGGCCGTTGCGGCCGGCGAGGCCATCGAGCGGGGCCTGACCCGACGAGAGGCCGACGGCAAGGACGTGTCGACGATGGGTCCGGTCGTGACGATCATGGTCGGCCGTCTCGACGACTGGCTCAAGGAGGTCGTGGCTCGCGACGACCTCGGGGTCGACCCCGAGCACCTCGAATGGGGCGGCGTTGCAGCCGTCAAGAAGGCCTACGGCATCTTCACCGAGCGCGGCCTGCGGGCCCGCTTGCTTGCCGCTGCCTACCGCAACACGCTCCAGTGGACCGAGCTCGTCGGTGGCGACATCGTCCTCTCACCGCCCTTCGCCTGGCTGGAGAAGTTCGAAGCCAGCGGTCACGACCCTCGGCCACGCATGGACGTGCCCGTCGCTCCCGAAGTCCTCGCATCCCTGAGCACGATCCCTGACTTCGTGCGGGCCTATGCAGTCGACGGCATGACGCCGGAGGAGTTCGACGACTTCGGTGCCACACGCAAGACCCTGCGCCAGTTCCTCGAGGCCGACGCCGACCTCGACCGCATCGTCCGCGACGTGCTGATCCCCGCTCCCTGACCCACCCCGTGCACCACCCGCCAGCCCCATCGACCACTCACGACGAAGGACCCTGACATGACTCGGACCGTGCGCCTCACGACCGCGCAAGCGCTCGTGAAGTTCTTGGCCAGCCAGTATTCCGAGCGGGATGGAGTTGAACAGCGACTCGTCACAGGGATGTTCGGGATCTTCGGCCACGGGAACGTGGCTGGGGTGGGGCAGGCGCTGCTCCAGGCGCAGGTGGAGTCCGAGGACGGTGCGACCGGCGACGGGGTGCTGGGCTCGCTCCCCTACTACCTGGCCCGCAACGAGCAGGGTGCCGTGCACGCGGCCACGGCCTTCAGCCGGGCCCGCAACCGCCGCCAGGTCATGGCCGTGACGACGTCGATCGGCCCTGGGGCGACGAACATGGTGACCGGCGCGGCCCTGGCGACGACCAACCGCATCCCGGTGCTGCTCCTGCCGTCCGACCAGTTCGCCACCCGGGTGCCCGACCCCGTGCTTCAGCAGCTCGAGGACCCGGGCACCCTCGACGTCACCGTCAACGACGTGTTCCGACCGGTGTCCCGCTTCTTCGACCGGATCAGCCGACCTGAGCAGCTCATCCCCTCGCTCATGAACGCCATGCGGGTTCTCACCGACCCAGCCGACACCGGAGCCGTCACGGTGGCGCTGCCGCAGGACGTTCAGGCCGAGGCCCACGACTGGCCGCTCGCATTCTTCGCCAAGCGCGTCTGGCACATCGGGCGACCGGTGCCAGAGCCGGCCGCACTGGCGCGAGCGGTGGAGCTCATTCGATCTGCCAAGCGGCCGCTGATCGTCGCAGGTGGCGGGGTCATCTACTCGGAGGCCTCCGAGGAACTGCGCGCCTTCGCCACCGCGACCGGTATCCCCGTGTCCGACACCCACGCGGGCAAGGGCGCCATCAACTGGGACCACCCGTCCGCGGTCGGGGGCGTGGGCTCGACCGGATCGGCCGCCGCCAACGAGCTGGCCCGCGGCGCCGACGTGGTCATCGGCTTCGGCACGCGCTACTCCGACTTCACGACCGCGAGCCACACGATCTTCGCGTCCGAGGACGTCCGGTTCGTCAACATCAACCTCCTGGGGTTCGACGCGGCCAAGCACGGCGCGGCGATGCTCGTCGCCGACGCCCGCGAGGCCCTGCGGGCCCTGACGACCGAGCTCGACGGTTGGGAGGTGGAACCGGCATACCGTGAGGAGGCCATTGATCTCGATGCCGCGTGGCAGCGGGTCGTCGACGAGTGCTACCACCGCGAGCAGACTCCGCTGCCCGCACAGACGGAGGTCTTCGGCGCGCTCAACGAGCTCATGGGACCCGAGGACGTCATCATCAACGCCGCCGGCTCGATGCCTGGTGACCTGCAGTGCCTGTGGCGGGCGTCGTCGCCCGTGCAGTACCACGTGGAGTACGCCTTCTCCTGCATGGGCTATGAGATCCCGGCGTCCCTCGGGGTGAAGATGGCGCTCGGCGACGACCACGAGGTCGTCGCGATCGTCGGCGACGGCACCTATCAGATGCTCCCGATGGAGATCGCGACGATCGTCTCCGAGGGTGTCAAGGTGATCATCGTGCTGCTCCAGAACCACGGGTTCGCCTCGATCGGCGCCCTCTCGGAGTCGCGGGGGTCGCAGCGCTTCGGAACGAAATACCGCATGCGGTCCTCAAGTGGCCGCCTGGACGGCTCCACCGTGCCCCTGGACCTTGCAGCGAACGCGGCCTCCTGGGGGGCCGACGTGCTGCGCTGCGGCTCGATGGCGGAGTTCCGCGAGAACTATGGCCGTGCGGCTGCCTCCGACCGCGCCACCGTGCTCTACATCGAGACTGACCTCCTCGGTCCGAACCCACCGGGCTCGGCCTGGTGGGACGTTCCCGTGTCGCAGGTGTCGACCCTTGAGTCGACCCAGAAGGCGTATGCAGAGCACCTCGACAATCAGCGCGGGCAGCGCACCTACCTCTGAGGCGACAGAGCCAATCCTTGCGCGCTGTGGTCACACACTAACAACTGCTGACAGAATGTTAGGACAAACTATTGACAGGCCGCATGGTAACGCGCTGGAATAGGCACCTGGCCCACCGGCCCCCCAACTGAACAGCTTGGCCCGGTCTCACGCCGACACCCACGGGGCGCAAACCCCCTCCCCGTCGGCCGACGATGCCGACGACCGGCAGCCGCACGACGCGATTGGCGTCCAGCTCGACGAGTCCCCCACGGACCGGCGAAGCGGCACCCCGAACTCCCCGCAACGAGGCGGGCGTTCATGCCACGAAAGGACTCCGTCCACCATGAATCAGAGCCGATTCCGCAAGGTGGTGACCGCCGTGGCGGTCGCGACCTCAGCCACGATGGTCCTCGCCGCCTGCAGCGGCGGCGGTGCCGAAAAGACCGACGACACGACGGGCGATTCGGGAGGTGGCGGCGGCGATTCGGGCTACACCATCGCCATGATCACGCACGAGACGCCCGGTGACACGTTCTGGGACAAGATCAAGGCGGGTGCGCAGCAGGCCGCCAAGGACACCGGAGCCACGTTGAAATACTCCAACGACCCGGACCCGGCCAAGCAGGCCACGCTCATCCAGAACGCGATCGACTCCAAGGTGGACGGGATTGCCACCACGCTCGCCACGCCGGACGCGCTCGCCGGCTCGGTCAAGGCAGCCGGCACAGCCGGGATCCCGACCGTCGCCTTCAACTCCGGGATCGACCAGTACCTCGAGACCGGTGCCCTGATGTACTTCGGCTCCGACGAGAACCTCGCCGGAGCGACCGCCGGCGAGCGGATCACGGCCGACGGTGGCAAGCACCCCCTCTGCGTCATCCAGGCCGCCGGTTCGGTGGCTCTCGAGGCTCGCTGTGCAGGGGTGAAGAGCAAGGTCGCCGGCACCGAGAACATCCAGGTCAACGGTGCTGACGACGCCGCCGTGGTGTCTGCGATCCAGGCCAAGCTCGCCGCCGACAGCTCGATCGACTACATCGTCACCCTCGGCGCCCCGATCGCCCTGAACGCGCTGAAGTCGATGGAGCAGGCCGGCAGCAAGGCGAAGCTCGTGACGTTCGACCTCAACGCCGAGGCCGCCCAGCAGATCAAGGACGGCAAGATCCAGTTCTCGATCGACCAGCAGCCCTACGTCCAGGGCTACCTGGCCGTGACGGCCCTCTACCTCAACGTCAAGAACGGCAACGACATGGGTGGTGGCAAGCCGGTCCTCACCGGCCCCTCGTTCGTGGACCCCAAGAACATCGACGTCATCCTCCCGTTCACCAAGAACAACACCCGCTGATCCATCCGAGCAGCTCTGGCGCCGGGACCTGCCTCCGGCCGGCCCGGCGCCAGAGCTCGTAGAGGGAGACATGCCATGAGCCAAGACCCCACGCCGGCACCAACGAGTGCCCCCAAGCCCGCACCGGCAGCACCGGCACGACCGGCCGCCGAAACCCCCTCGGCCGTGTCGCACGGCGCGCACGCCGAGGCGTCCAACCGTATCCAACTGGGATGGTCCAACCGCCTGCTGGCGCGACCCGAGATCGGCGCCCTCGTCGCCGCGATCATCCTGTTCATCTTCTTCCTCGCCGTCGCGCCGGCTTTCCGGTCCGTCGACTCGCTGATGACGGTCCTGTACCAGTCCTCGACGATCGGCATCGTCGCCGTAGCCGTCGGACTGCTCATGATCGGAGGGGAGTTCGACCTCTCCGCCGGCGTGCTGGTCTACAGCGCGGGGCTGCTCAACGCGATGTTCTCGTACCAGCTCGGCGTCAACCTGTGGGTCGGGGCTGTCCTCGCGCTCGTCTTCGCCCTGAGCATTGGGTGGTTGAACGGTTACATGGTGATGCGCACCGGCATACCGAGCTTCCTCATCACGCTGGGCTCGTTCTTCATCCTGCAAGGGGCCAACCTCGGCGTCACCAAGCTCGTGACCGGCTCGGTCTCCACGCCGAACATCAACCAGATGGACGGTTACGACTCGCTCAACGCGATCTTCGCCCACACCTTCTCCATCGGAGGGGCCAGCCTCAACATCACCGTGCTGTGGTGGCTGCTCTTCGTCGGCCTGGCCCACTGGATGCTCACTCGCACGCGAATCGGCAACTGGCTGTATGCCGTCGGCGGGAACGCACCGAGCGCCCGCGCGGTCGGTGTGCCGGTGACGCGGGTCAAGATCGGCCTGTTCATGGGAGTCGCGTTCCTCGCATGGTTCACGGGCATGCACACGCTCTACAACTACAACACCCTGCAGGCGAGCAACGGCATCGGCAACGAGTTCCTCTACATCGTCGCGGCCGTCGTCGGCGGCACTTTGCTCACCGGTGGCTACGGCAACGCAATCGGCGTTGCCATCGGCGCGTTCATCTTCGGCATGACCAGTCTGTGCATCGTCTACGCCGGATGGGACAACAACTGGTTCAAGGCCTTCCTCGGCGTCATGCTCCTCCTCGCCGTCGTCGTCAACCTCTATGTCAAGAATCTCTCGACCCTGCGGAAGGTGGGCTAGGCCATGACCGACACCATCAGCGAACACGCCGATGACACCCTGCGCGACGGCCAGACGCTCGTCGAGATGCGAGACGTGGGCAAGGCCTACGGTGCCATCCGGGCGCTCCGGGGCATCAACCTGACTGTTCGGGCCGGTGAGGTCACGTGTGTCCTCGGCGACAACGGCGCGGGGAAGTCGACGCTCATCAAGATCATCTCCGGCCTTCACCCGCACAACGAAGGAGTGATGAAGGTAGACAACGCGGAGGTGGCCTTCTCCAACCCCCGAGAGGCGCTCGAGCACGGCATCGCAACGGTTTACCAGGACCTCGCAGTGGTGTCGCTCATGCCGGTCTGGCGCAACTTCTTCCTCGGGTCTGAGCTCAAGGCCGGCAACTACCCCCTGGCCCCGATGAAGATCCGGGAGATGAAGCAGATCGCCGACGAAGAGCTGCGCAAGATGGGCATCGTGGTCAAGGACATCGACCAGCCGATCGGCGAGCTCTCGGGCGGTCAGCGCCAGTGCGTGGCCATCGCGAGGGCGGTGTACTTCGGTGCGAGGGTCCTGATCCTCGACGAACCGACGGCCGCCCTCGGCGTCAAGCAGTCCGGCGTGGTGCTCAAGTACACCGCGGCTGCCCGCGATGCTGGCCTCGGCGTCGTGTTCATCACGCACAACCCGCACCACGCCTACCTCGTCGGCGACCACTTCATCATCCTCAAGCTCGGACAGGCCGTCCTCGACAAGAGGCGGGACGAGGTGGGCCTCGACGAGCTCACCCGTCAGATGGCTGGTGGCGACGAGCTCACCGAGCTCTCGCACGAGATCGGTCGTCGCTGACGCGGACCGACCCCAACCCGTCGAACGGGCCCGGCCTCCTTGGAGGCCGGGCCCGTTCCTTTGTGGGCGACTGCGCCGCACCCGTGCACCCCGGGTCCTACTTCTCGGCCTCCCGCACGGACACAGCCAGGCCCCCCGGTGGAGCAGGGCGCTGGCTGGCGTGGCGGGACGTCAGAACGTCAGTGATCAGGCGTGACGACGAGCACCGGCACGCCCGACTCGAGCATGAGCGTCTGGGACACCGAGCCAACGAACACCTCGGCTCTGGGCGGGCGTTCGCGGGCGGCGGCTGAGGGTCAGGCGTAGAACGCAGGGCGCTCGATCATCTCGACGGCGACTTCGCCAAGCTCCGTGAGGGCTTTGACACCAGCGTCACAGACGCATGCTGCGGCATACCCGTCCCACGAGGTCGACCCGGTGTGCTCTCCACGCGCCACGCCAGAGATCCACTCCTGGACCTCTGTCACGAAGGCACCACGGAAGCGGTCGTTGTGGTCACGCGTGATCTTGTTGCCAGCGGTGTGCTCGCGACGCACGGAGGTGAGCTCCTGGTCGGACAGGCTGACCGCGCCACGCTCCGCGACCGCTTCGCAGCGGATGTCGTAGCCGAACTGGCAGTTGACGAAGATCTCGTCGTCCACCCGGACACCCGAGGTGCTCGTGAGGATGAGGACGAGGGGGTCCTGCAGGTGCGGGAACCGCAGCGAGGTCTTCTTGGGCGTGTCGACCCGCACGGACACGAACTCCTCCCCGAGCAGCCACCGCATGGTGTCGACCTCGTGGATGGCGGTGTCGTTGATCGCCATGTCCCACGTGTACATCTCGGGCACCGTGGGGTTGCGGTGCGCGCAGTGCACCATGAGTGTCTCGCCGAGCTCGCCGGAGTCGAGAAGGTCCTTCATCTCGCGGTAGCTGGCGTCGAACCGACGCATGAACCCCACGGTGACGAGGCGTCTGCCGACCGCCTGCTCAGCCTCCATGATGCGCAGCGCGGCCTCCGCGGTGGGCGTCAGCGGCTTCTCACAGAACACGGGCTTGCCGGCGGCGATGCACGCCAGCACGTCGACCTCATGCGCGGGACCGAAGCTGCAGATCATGACGGCGTCCACGTCGGGACTTGCGATGAGCTCGGCGGAGGTCAAGTGGGAGACGCCTCCGATGCGCTCGGCCACCTCCGCGGCCCGCGCCGGGTCGACGTCACTGACGGCCACGACGCGGCCACCCGCGATGACGGTATGGATCCGTTCAATGTGGGCCTGACCCATCCCACCAGGGCCGATCATTCCGATGCGAACAGTCACGGCGGTGCCTCTCAGGCGAGTCCGAGACCGAGCGAGGCGAGGTACTCGCGGGTCTTGATGGCGTTGGGAAGGGGGAAGGACTTGTCGCAGCCGTACATGTCCTGCTCGCAGACCACGTAGAGCTCCTTGTCGAGGTCAGCCAGCGCCTCGATGAGCTGGCCCATGTCGGGGAGGCCTGCGGGGGGCGTCACCGAGCAGCCGGCATGGACGGCCTTGACGAAGGGCCAGTCCTCGTCGTGGGCCTGCTTCACGAGGACGGGGTCCATCGCCTTGATGTGGACATAGGAGATGCGCTCGGGGTACTTGCGGCAGAGTTCCATCGGGTCGCCATCGCCATAGATGACGTGCCCGGTGTCGAGGCAGAAGCCGACGTAATCGGGGTCAGTCGCCTGGAAGATCCGGTCGATGTCGTCGGGCGTCTCTATGTGGCTGTCACCGTGGGGGTGGAGGACCATCTTCAGTCCGTAGTCCTCCTTCATGATGCGGCCCAGTCGGTCGGCGTTCTTGATGTAGAGGTTCCAGGCGTCGGTCGACAGGACCCGCTCGTCCGTGTAGGCGCCGGTCTTTTCGTCGCGGAACATGGGCGGCAGGTGCACGACGTACTCAGCACCTACGGCAGCGTGGGTCTCTCCGATGGAGCGGAACAGCTTCTCGGTGTCGGCCCACGCCTCTGCCTTGTGGAGGATGCCCCATCCCGTGCCGGCGACGACGCGAAAGCCGCGAGCGTCCATCTCCTCCTTGAGGCGAGCGGGATCGGTCGGGAAGTAGCCGAAGGGTCCGGTCTCCATGACGGAGAAACCGGCCGTCGCCATCTCGTCGAGCGCGACCTCCCAGTCGATCTGCTTCTCGTCCTGAGGGAACCAGACCCCCCACTGGTCGGGACAGACACCGATCGTCAGCTTGCTGTAGCGAGGGTCGGTGTTCCGAGCCATGGACTCCGCCATAGGAGTGTCCTTCCGAGGTCGTGGGGATGCCGTGCCAACCTAATCATGACACTTTGTTCTGTCAATAGATCATGAGGGCGCTGCGCCCCGCACTCGGGTCAGTCCAGGACGTGGCGGAGATAGCGGTCGGGGGCGTCGAGAAAGCGTCGGTAGTGGTCCACGACCGCGAGGTCCTCCCACTCCACCTCTTCGATCCCCGACTCCGAGAGCTGGAGGATCGTCGCGCCGGGGACGGAGGCCAGGATCGGTGAGTGCGTCGCGAGCAGAACCTGTGTGCCCGGCCGCGCCGCCATGATCGCCAGCTCGGCGACGAGGTGCAGCTGCGCCGGGAACGACAGCCCCGCCTCCGGCTCATCCCACACAAAGAACCCGTCACCGTCGAATCGCCTCGTCGACAACAGCGAGACGAACGACTCCCCATGTGAACGGGCGTGGAAGACCGGATCGGGGGATGCTCCGGGGTTGGTGTCGAGCCAGGCCATCAGGCCGTGCATCGTCTCAGCCCGCACGAAGTAGCCCCACTTCGACGCCCCCGGCCCCCGCGACAACCGCAGCCACTCCCACAGGGCTGACTCCGTGGCATGAGTGCGGTGCCGCGCCCCGGTCGACCCGCCCTCGGCGTTGAGCCCGAACGCCATGGCGATCGCCTCGACGAGCGTCGACTTCCCCGTCCCGTTGTCCCCCACGAGAATCGTGCAGGACCCGAGGTCGAGACCGTCGCGCAGGACCTGCCCGACGGCGGGCACCGAGACCGGCCAGACCTCGGGTCCCGGAACGACGGCATGTGGGCTGCACTCGATGCGACGCACCGGCAGCGGCTCCATCCACCCCTGCCTTTCCTGCTCTTCCTGCTCCACGTCCAGCAAACTACTGCCTGCCCCCGACACTTCAGGAGGACACTCACCTCATGCACGCACCCATCGACGCCGCCGCCCTGCGAGCCATGCAAGCACCTCTCATGGAGCTCTATCGCGACGACCCCGACGAAGCCGTCGTCTCCGTCTCCGCCCGAGCCGACTGGCGCGAGCCCGGCATCTCGACGAGCGTTGACGCCTGGTCCGGGCGAGTTCGCGTCGGACTGCACCGGGCCACCGGCGGTGACGGCTCCGACGCCTGCTCGGGCGACATGCTCCTCGAAGCGGTCCTTGCCAGTGCCGGTGTGACGATGCGCTCGGTCGCCACAACCATGGGGCTGACGATCCTGCGCGCCGACCTGAGTGCGGAGGCAGAGTTCGACGCCCGCGGCACGCTCGGCATCGACCCGGAGGTTCCGGTGGGGATCACCCCCATCACCATCACCGCCACGCTCGACACCGACGCCTGCGATGACGACCTCGCCCGACTCGCCAGGTCCACAGAGCGCTACTGCGTCGTCGGCCAGAGCCTCGCCGTTCCACCCACCGTGACGGTCCGACGATCCGTCGTCTGATCGACCCCATGACGCACGTCCGGAGCACTCAGCCGACCCTCGTACCCTTGAAGGTGTGAGCGAGACCCCCGTGAAGAGCACCGAGGCCAGCCAAAGCGCTGCCCCCGAGATCGACCTGTCCGAGCAGCAGCGCATCCGCCGCGAGAAGCGCGAGCGTCTGCTGGAAGCCGGCACACCGGCATACCCCGTCTCGGTCGACCGGACCCACAGCCTCGCCGAGGTGCGCTCGGAATGGGGCCACCTCGAGACCGGGCAGGAGACCGATGACGTCGTCTCGGTCGCTGGCCGCGTCGTCTTCATCCGCAACACAGGCAAGCTCGCGTTCGCCAGCCTGCAGGAGGGTGAGGGCATCCGCCTCCAGATCATGCTCAGCCTCGCGGAGGTCGGCGAGGACTCCCTCGCTGCCTGGAAGGCCGACGTCGACCTCGGCGACCACGTGTCGGTCACCGGCCGCGTCATCAGCAGCCGCCGCGGCGAGCTCTCGGTCATGGCGACTGCCTGGACCATGGCGAGCAAGGCGCTGCGCCCCCTGCCGATCCTGCACAAGGAGCTCTCCGAGGAGAGCCGGGTGCGTCAGCGCTACGCCGACCTCATCGTGCGCCAGGAGGCGCGCGACATGGTGCGCACCAAGGCCCGCATCCTCAGTGCGATGCGCCACGAGCTCGAGCGACAGACCTACATCGAGGTCGAGACGCCGATCCTCCAGCTCATCCACGGCGGTGCCGCAGCACGCCCCTTCACGACGCATTTCAACGCCTTCGACCAGCAGATGACGCTCCGCATCGCGCTTGAGCTCAACCTCAAGAAGGCTGTCGTCGGCGGCGTCGACCGCGTCTATGAGATGGGCCGCATCTTCCGCAACGAGGGTGTTGACGCGACCCACTCCCCCGAGTTCACGATGCTCGAGGCCTACCAGGCGTGGGGCGACCAGACGACGATCGCGGGACTCATGCGCGACCTCTATCTCGCGGCCGCCGATGCGTTCGGTTCACGCCAGGTCGAGACCGACCGGGGCACGATCAACCTCGACGGCGAATGGCGCTGGCTGCCGGTGCACGAGGCCGTGAGCGAGATCGTCGGCGAGACAGTCACGATCGACACCGACATCGACACCCTGCGCGGCTACGCGACCAAGCATGACGTCGCCATCGACCCGGCCTGGGACCGCGACAAGGTCTTCCTCGAGCTCCTCGGTGAGCTCGTCGAGCCGACCCTGCTGCAGCCGACGTTCCTGTGCGACTACCCCGCGAGCGCACAGCCGCTCGCCCGCCCGCACCGCAGCGAGCCGGGACTCATCGAGGCGTGGGACCTCATCATCGACGGTGTCGAACGCGGCACCGGCTTCTCCGAACTCGTCGACCCCGAGATCCAGCGTCAGGTCCTCACCGACCAGTCGACCAAGGCAGCCGGTGGCGACCCCGAGGCCATGCAGCTCGACGAGGACTTCCTGCGCGCACTCGAATACGGCGCACCGCCGATGGGTGGGCTCGGGCTCGGCGTTGATCGACTCGTCATGCTCTTCACGGGCGCCAACGTTCGCGAAACAATTCTCTTCCCCCACCTCAAGCCGGAGGCATGATCATGTGGGACTCCATCTGGCCATATCTTGCGGCCATCCTGCCCACGATCATCGTGGCCTGCCTCTTTTATTTCCTCATGAAGAGCATCCTGGAAGGCGACCGGCGCGAACGCCTCGCGCAGAGCCAGTGGGAAAAGAATGAGCACAAAACCCCTGAGGACAATTCCTGACTGTTAATCTCATCGAGACATATTCGATGTGAAGGGAATTCCACATGGCACAGCGTGTGCAGGTGTTGCTCGTTGACGATCTCGACAACAGCGACGCCGATGAGACCGTGACGTTCGCGCTGGACGGCGTCACCT
Organism: Knoellia sp. S7-12; assembly: GCF_040518285.1. Taxonomy (GTDB): domain Bacteria; phylum Actinomycetota; class Actinomycetes; order Actinomycetales; family Dermatophilaceae; genus Knoellia. The sequence goes on from NZ_CP155449.1 coordinate 4,039,571, forward strand.
ACGAGATCGACCTCAATGAGGGCAACGCGAGCAAGCTTCGTGACGCGTTCGCACCGTGGGTTGGTCACGCCCGCCGCTCCGGCGGCCGCAAGGCCACGGGTCGCAGCGCGGGAGGACGTCGCAAGGACGTCTCCGCCGTGCGCGAATGGGCTCGCAAGAACGGGCACAACGTGAGCGAGCGCGGCCGCATTCCAGCCACGATCCAGGACGCCTATGACAAGGCCAACAGCTGAACTCGAGAGATCTCAGCGAGGCGACGGCACCCGATGTGGGTGCCGTCGCCTCACTCATGTCGCGCCACCATGGATATCTCACCTTTGTCGGCGGTCGACACCTCAGCAGGCCGCTGTCCAGCGCCTTGGAATTCTCGGCGCAGTGGCGTGCAAACCTCACAGCCGTCAACACCCGCCTGTATGCCGTTCCCTCACCTCCCCAGGTCGCCTCCGCTTTTGTCCTCCAGCACCTGTTGAGCATTCCGGCACAGGTGTCCGCATTCGCAGCCGTCACCGGTCCCTGGCACGCGGATCTGGGCACGCTTGATGACTCGCGCATCTCGTGCGACCTCGCTCCCGGCCTCTATCCCGAGCGTCTCGGGTTCTTGTCGCTCCGCCCGGCCGCCCCCGAACTGGAGGAACGGATCGCCGCCGCGGGCACGGCATACCGGGCTCTGGGGCGGGAGATCGCGCAGGCCTATGACGGCGGCGTGAAGGTGTCGACCCGGCAACGCCTCGGCATGGTCGACGACCTCTGGCAGATGGCGTTGCGTGAGGCGCGGGGGGCTGCGGGCCAGGGGCTCGGTCCCGCAGTCGAGCGACGGTCGTGCTGCTTCATCTATGCCCTGCCCGGGTGTCACGAGTGTGCCGGCTGCCCGCGACTCTCGGACACGACTCTCGGACCACGGGATGAGTAGCGCGCCTCATGGCTGAGAGGCACACGGCGGAGGATCGTGGAGGCATGGCATTCATCATCAGAGCACTCGGGATCGGGCTCGCGGCGACGGCCGCCTACCTGCTGATGACCATCGGTGACGACGGGGAGGGCGGCGCCAACATCGGGGCCGGTCTCGCAGTCTTCGCCGTCCTGGCAGTCGGCGGGTTCGTCTGGGCACTGCTCGACGGGTTGGCCCGGCCCTCTGCCGCTGCTCAACCCATCGGGCTCGGCGCCCTTCTGCTGCGGTGGGTCCTTGCCTCGGTCATGGCGGTCGCTGTGGTCATCGCGGCCATGGAGGTGCGCAGCGGTGGGGACTACCTCTCGGACTTCGACGCATCGTCGGCGGTCTTCCTCGTCCTGCTCGTCCTCGTGCCGTCCGTGGTCGGCGCACTGATCGGGTATGCCGCCCGCGGCACTGGGTCTGTCGCGCCGAGTCACACGCGTTCGAGCTGAGCACCCCGGATCCGATAGGTCACCACCTCACCCGTTGGTGAGCTGGTGGTGATCGCGGCCGGGTTGGCCAGGGGCGAAGCGGCGGCGGCCGGTACGCGATGGCCGGTGGCCACACCGGCAGCGTGAGCGGCGGCCGGTGTCATGGCTCCGGTGCCGATGACCGCAACAGCGGCCGCTGACGTGAGGGCTCCGGCGATGCGGAGGGCGCGGGCGGGGATGCGGGCCTGGGTCGTCTCCATGACCTGAACCCTGCTGATCACTCCCATGGACCGGCTGTGAACGTCATGTGGGGCCCCAATGAGCGGCGGCCACTGCCGAGCCAGGCGGGTTCGGGTCTCAGAGGAGGTCTGCGAGCAGGTCGCCGTGGGTGTCGAGCCGCTCGAGCATGTCGTCGAACATGACCTGCTCGAACCGCTTGCCCGCCGCGCCGGCCTCGACCTCGTCCCACGTCCTGGGAGCGGCAACGCAGGGCAGTTCCTTGCCGCGCAGCGAGTAGGGGCTGATCGTCGTCTTTGCGGCGACGTTCTGGCTCCAGTCGAGGAAGATCTTGCCGGGCCGCAGTGACTTGGTCATCTTCCACAGGACGAGGTCGGGGTGCTTCTTCGTCATCTCCTGCGCCAGTTGCTGGGTGAGGTCGCGCACCTGGTCGCTCGTGAGGTCACCGCCGAGCGAGGCGTAGAGCTGCATGCCCTTGCTCCCCGACGTCACAGGATAGAGCTCCAGCCCCAGCGCCTCTAGCCGCTCGCGCAGGAGCAGGCCGACCTGGGCGCACTCCTTGAGTCCCGCAGGGCTGCCCGGGTCGAGGTCGATGACGAGTCGGTTGGGGTTCTGCGGCTCGCCGTCCTCGGTGACCTTCCACTGCGGCACGTGCATCTCGAGGGAGTTGAGGTTGATCAGGTAGGTGAGCTGCGCGAGATCGTCCACGAGCGGATAGGTCACGTCGTCGACCTTGACCCTCCCCAACCACGTCGGCGCACCGCTCGGCAGGTTCTTCTCGAAGAAGCTCTGGTCCGACACCCCGTGCGGCCAGCGCACGCGCGTCACCGGACGAGCAGCGATGTGCTGCAACAGGATGGGGCCGACCGTGGCGAAGTAGTTGAGCACCTCACCCTTGGTCGTCTCGGTCGCCGGGAACATCACCTTGGCCAGGCTCGAGAGCTTGAGGGTGCGGCCCTCGACCTCGACGCGGGTGATCTCGGGGACGTATCGCTCAGGCATCGGTCACCTCGTGCAGGTCGGCAGGAGTGAGATCGCTACGAACTCCGAGGTATGCCGGTTGCCGCAGTTTGCCGGTCGACCCGCGTCCCAGCGACTGCACCTCCACGACGACCGTGGGCTCGACCCACGTCGCACCCTCCGCGTCTTCTCGGGGCACGACGTTGGAGAAGGGGGATCCGTTGCGCGACAACGGTTCCAGCATCTTGCCGACCCGGGCCCCAGCGGTGCCGGCAAGTCCGGCACCCACGCGGCCGGCATACTCCCAACCGCCTGCGCCGTCAGGCGTTCCGACGAGGACGGCACCCAGCCGGTGCGTCGTGCCCACCTCGGGACGCCATCCACCGATGACGACCGAAAGGGTGGCGCGGTGCGGGGACTTGCGCCAGTCCGGGGACCGGCGGCCGGCGGCATACAGAGATGTTCGTCGTTTGCTCACCACTCCTTCAAGGCCCTGGTCGCGGGTGGCCTCGAAGAGCTCCTCACCGTCGTCGTAGGTGGGCGGCACCTGCCAGGCGGAGCTGCTCAGCTCGAGGCGTTCCAACAGCTCGCGGCGGGCCGCCCACGGCTGCTTCGACAGGTCGGAACCGAACAGCCGCAACAGGTCGAACGCCATGAACGTGACCGGACGCGTCGTCGCGAGCAGCGCCGCCTTGCGCGGTGACGAGACGTGCATCCGTTCGGCGAGCGCCGAGAACGACGGCAGCCCGCCATCGAGCGCCACGACCTCACCGTCGAGGAGGAGGTCGTCGTAGGTGTCGGCGAGACCCGCCAACTCAGGGAAGCTCACCGAGACGTCGCGGCCGGTGCGGCTCGAGAGCACCAACCGCCCGTCGCGCACGTCGGCGAGGACGCGCATCCCGTCCCACTTCACCTCGTGCACCCACTCCGGGCCGCGTGGAATGCCATCGGCGACGGCGGCGAGCATCGGCTGCATGAGCCCATCCTGACGCACGGGGTGCACGGGTGTCGGGGTGACTCCAAAGCACCTCCGGCGATCGGGTGAGTGGTGTCCAATGTTCCTGTGGGCGAGGTGACGGGAAGCAGGGGGCGGGGCAACCTGCGGTGGGCCCTGCTGTTCGCGCTGACTGTCGCGCTCACCCTTGCGCTTGCGGTGGCGCTGACCCACCACCTGGATCGGCCCACTGTGCGAGTGGTGTGGGGCGTCGTCGCGCTGGGTCTGTTGCTCGCTCCCGTGGCCCTGTTCTGGATCCTCGGCGAGGCTCACTTGCGCTGGTCGCCCCGTGGCCGCCTGGGCCGCGCGCTGGTCGGCTGGTCCCTCGTCGCCGTCTTCGTCGGCGTGATCGTCTGGTGCTTCCCCGTGGGCTTCTATCTGTTCATCATGAGCCTCGCCTTCACCTTCGGCTGGTAGCGCCTGCCCGGAGGGCGTCCGGCATACGATGGATTCATGCGTGCAATCTGGAAGGGCGCGGTGTCGTTCGGGCTGGTCAACGTCCCCGTGCGGCTCTATTCGGCAACCGAGAACCATGACGTGCAGTTCCGGCAGGTGCACCGCGAGGATGGCGGCCGGATCAAGTACAAGCGCACGTGCAGCATCGACGGCGAAGAGGTCGCGTACGACGACATCGCCAAGGGCTACGAGACCGAGGACGGCGACATGGTCGTCCTCACCGACGAGGACTTCAAGGACCTGCCGAGCAAGTCCTCCAAGGAGATCAACGTCGAGAAGTTCGTGCCGACGGAGCAGATCGACCCGATGCTCCTCGACAAGTCCTACTACCTCGAGCCCGACAAGACGGCGACCAAGCCCTATGTCCTCCTGCGCGAGGCGCTCGAGTCCGAGGGCCGCATGGCCGTCGTCACCGTCTCGATCCGCACCCGGATGACGATGGCGGTGCTGCGGGTGCGAGAGGGCGTCATCGTCATGCAGACGATGCTCTGGCCCGACGAGATCCGCCAACCCGACTTCGCCGCCGTCGAGCAGGCCGAGGACGCGACCGACAAGGAGATGGCCATGGCCAAGCTCCTCATCGAGCAGCTCGCCGGTGACTTCGAGGCCGACGACTACGAGGACGATTACGCCATCGCCCTCCAGTCGCTCGTCAAGGCCAAGGTCGAGGGTGGCGAGATCCAGGCCCCGGCCGCCGAGGCCGAGGAGTCCGGCGAGGTTGTCGACCTGCTGGCTGCACTCGCCAAGTCGGTCGAGAAGGCCAAGGCGTCCCGCGGCGAAGCCCCCGCGAAGTCATCCAGCAAGGCCGAGGCCAAGCCCGCCAAGAAGGCTGCGGCCAAGAAGACGACAGCGAAGAAGGCGACAGCAAAAAAGGCTGCCAAGAAGGCCTCCTGACACATGCCCGAAGGCCACACCCTCTACGCCCTCGCCCGTGACCTCGACATCGCTTTCCGCGGCACGTCGCCGACCGTGACGAGCCCGCAGGGCAAGTTCGCCGGCGGCTCCGCACTCGTCTCCGGGCTCGAAGTCCTCGAGGCGACCTCGTGGGGCAAACACCTCTTCGTCGAGTTCGTCGGCGACCGGTTTCTCTGGGTGCACCTTGGGCTGATCGGCACCTTCACGATCGACACGACGTCGTATGCCGGTGAGTTGCCTGTCGTGGGTCAGGTCCGGTGCCGCTTCGCCACCGACGACCACGTCGCCGACCTGCGCGGGCCGATGGTCTGTGACGTCGTCACGTCGGAGAAGGTCGATGAGATCCTCGTGCGGTTGGGCCCGGATCCCTTGCGTCCCAACGATGTCCGCTCAGACCCAGACCTCGCATGGAAGCGGATCCAGCGGTCGAGCAAGCCGATCGCCGAGCTGCTCATGGATCAGGCGGTGCTGGCCGGAGTCGGCAACGTCTATCGCTCCGAAGTGCTGTTCCGGTTGCGGGTCAACCCCTTTCGCCCCGGCAACAAGCTGCAGCGCAAGACCTGGAGGGCCATCTGGGAAGACCTCGTGGCGCTCCTGCCACTCGGTGTGGCGACGAGCAAGATCGTCACGATCCGCGAGCAGGTCGACGAGGTGTCCCAAGCGCTCGAGGCCGGCGAGGACGTGAGGATGACCACTCGAGACTCCTATGTCTACAAGCGCCAGGGCGAGGCCTGCCATGTCTGTGGGTCGAAGATCAAGACCCAGGTCGTCGCCGGCCGCAACCTCTTCTGGTGCGGCAACTGCCAACGTCGCGGCTGACCTCAGCCCCACCTTGCCGATCGACTTATTGCGACTTCGCCTAGTTGTGAGCCCAGCGAGCAACTAGGCGAAGTCGCAATAAGTCGGATGTGGGAGCGGCGGGTGAGGCGAAGCTAATTCGGTGGCGGACGGCATACCTGTGCCGTCAGACTTGGCCACGGACGAGCGAGAGGAAGCAGTCGGAGCGGCGTGCCGCCACCGGTTCTGCGCGTTGCCTCTCGTCGATGGATCCGAGGGCATGCCCTGTCAAGGCTTCGGGTTCAACTCCCGCATTTCGACACAGGTGGTGTCGGTCGGGTTCACGGATCGCAGTGCTCTGTGGCCCGGATGGTCAGCGATGGCGACGTCAGGGCGTCCCGTCGGCCGGGATGACCCGCACCCAGGAGTGCTGGTTGACCCAGCTCGGGCCGCCGGCGCTTGCCACCACTCCGAACTCGAAGCCCCGGGCTCGTAGTGAGTCGATGGCCCTGGGGAGGTACTTGGGCTGGTTCTGCGGGCAGTTCGATGTCTCGTTGCCGTCGTGGAGGAGCAGCAGTGCCTGGTCGGTGGCGTTGTCGTTGAGGTAGCGCTGGACACCGTCGGCGCCGGGGCAGGTGTAGTCACCTGCTCCTGTCTCCCAGTGCCACAGGACGCCACCCCACATGGAGAGCGAGCGGATGGCCTTGTTGCCCGAGTCGCTCTCGACGCCCTGGGGGTAGCGGAAGAGCTGCGGCGTGACCCCCGTGATCTTGGCGATCGCGTCGTTGGTGCGGACGAGCTCGTCCAGGGCCTCGGCGTCAGTCAAAGTGTCGAAGGTGCGGTGCGACCAGCTGTGGTTGCCGATGATGTGGCCCTCGTCGTGGATCCGCCGCACGAGCTCGGGGTGGGCCACGACGTGAGCGCCCTGGAGGAAGAAGGTCGCCTTGACGTTCTTCTCCTTGAGGACATCGAGGAGCTGCGCGGTGATCTCTGATGGACCGTCGTCGAAGGTGAGGGCGAGCAGGCCCATGGACCCCGGCGCCACACGGCTGGGCTCAGAACTGGAGGCGTCAGGAGTGGCACGCTGCGCAGCCGCAGCGGCAGTCGAGTCCTGGCTCACGCCGAAGGCCGATGCGGCGGTGGAGGCAGCGCTCGAGAGTCCCCCGGTGAGGCCGAGGATCACGATCACCGCGAAGGTGGCAATCACCCCCGCAACGATGCGTTGCCGCCTCATCGCAGGCCAGCTGACGCGAGCTCGCGGTGGCGACCAGCCGTGCGCCGGTGCCCACTCGCGATCTGAGTCCGGCGGACGAGCCGGAAGACCACGAAGGCCGCGAACGCCAGGGCGAAGATCAGCAGGGCCGTGTGGGCGAACGTGAACGCGCTCATGGCGAGCGTTCCCGAGGTCAGCGTCGCCGCCTGGACCGTGTGACTGCTGGAACTGTTGAAGTACATGCCGATTTTCCCTACCAAGCCTGTGATGTGCGTCGAATGCTGTGGAGCAGCGCGGTCGCCGTGCAGGCCTCGAGGAACAATCCGTAGAAGTCCTCGACCAGCATGGTCGCGCTGAGAGTGATGTCCTGCCACGTGCGTCCCGGCACCCGCCAGGCGGAGCTGACCCGGTCGAGCCACATGAGCAGGAGCGGGATCATCCCGATGAGCGAGAAGGTGAGCCCCATGCCGAGCTTGAACAACGCGATGACATAGACGATCCAGAGCAGGCGCATGAACGACGAAACCCCAAAGAGTCCGTATGCCGCGATGTCCCGTCGCGTTTCCGGGATCCAGCCACGCTTGCGGCACTCATCGATGCCGCCCCGTCCCCAGCGCAGGCGCTGCTGCCAGAGCTCGCCGAACGTGGCTGGGGTGTCCGTGAGGACCTGGGCTCCCGGTGCCGCGCTCACGGCATACCCGGCAGTCTTGAGATCAAGGGTGAGGGCGTAGTCCTCGATGAGGCTCTCGCAGTCCCACGGAACCTCGCGACCGAACTCGGCCACGACCTCGTCGAGGGCGTCGGACCGATAGAGGGTGGCAGCGCCCGAGGCAACCTGGACGGCCCAGCCGCGCATCTCTCGGGAGTCGTCATAGCGCGCGTACTCGAGACGCTGCAGCCGCCAGGCGAGACCTTCGCCGTCCTTGGCCCAGTAGCGAGCGCACGCAGCCCCGAGCGGTCGGCCCCGGCGGGCGCGACGAGTCCGGAAGGCGAAGGCGTGCAGCATGTTCTCGATGGCGTCCGGTGTCAGCGACGTGTCGGCGTCCATCGTGAGGATGTGGGTGGACCCGTGGGCATGGCGCTGCCAGGCCTGGTTGAGTGCTCCGGCCTTGCGCGCTGTGTTGTCGACGGTCTCGAAGACGACGACGCCCTGCCCCTGCGCAATGGTGACGGTCTGGTCGGTGCAGTTGTCGGCAGCAACGACGATGAGCTCTGGCGGTCTGGTCTGGGACTGGAGGGAGGCGATGGTGCTCTGGATTTGATCTGCCTCGTTGTGTGCCGGGACGAAGGCAACGACTACGTGCCCATCGTCCGAGCGACCCCCCTGTCGCACGATGTCAATCCCCGAACTCGCTACGCGACCCTCATCCGTGATGAGGTGTCTCATGAGAGAACAGTGTTCCCATCTGAGTACACACAGTCAAGTTGATCGTGCAACTGCGCGGGGTCATGGCCTCGTGAGGAGGCCTCGCCCGACCTCCCTGCCCGACTTCCTGGAGTCTCAACTGGCCGCGCGTGAGGGCGCTGCAGCCCTGGGGAAGCCGAGTGCGGCCTGCACGAGAGCGAGGAGAACGGCTGCGAAGGCAGGGGTTTCGTGCGTGGACTCGTCACCAAAGATCTCGAGCAACCACCTGTGGGCATCCGGGTCGTAGCCGCCAGCGACCACCGCGCTCGTGAACCCGGTGCCGGCCAGTGCGCTCTCCTCGACCGGATCGGCTGTGTCCAGTGTCACGCTGAATGCCGATCCCTCAGCAGCCTCCGCGAGGGCCGGCCGGGTGACCAGCGGGTAGTTGGCGGCCCAGCCCTGTGGCGCTGTTGGCCCATCGCCCACCTTTGGTGGCCGAATGATCTCGGGGCGCTGCGACCGGACGGTCTCTTCGTCGACGCGGCTGACGCGCCAGGCAGCAGCGCTCACACACGTGGCGGCGTGGACGGCCACGACGGCCAGGCGCTCCTGGATCGGTGCATCGAGGAGGGTGTCGAGAGTGTCGAGGACCGTATGGACCAGACGGACCTGCCGCGCTGCGTCGCCTGTTGTGCGCGCGTCGGGCGTGGCCCTGCGCTCGTGTCTGTCCCCCATCTCGACGTTGACGCTACCCAAGGGAACCGCGGTGCGTTGCCCTTTGGAGAAGATGCTCGAAAGATGCCGTCAAGCGGTGAAGATGACCGGTGCCCGGCCCGGCGAGACCTCCGGGAAGCCCAGCATCCGCATCACGGCCTGCACGAAGACCGGATAGCGGTCCTCGGCCGTGAGCGGGGTGGCGATCCGACCACTGATCTCGATCGAGAGTCGGCCGATGAGACAGGCGAGGCCGGTGGCTGCCAGCAGGTCGGCCACCTCCGCAGGGTTGTCCTCGCCGGACCGGCCCAACGACCCGAGCATCGTGCGATCGGGGTCGATCTCCCGGTCCGCGAGCGCGCCCGCGCAGACGCGACTGAAGGCCGCAAACGCCGGGTTGTCGTTCCCGACGGCAACTCGAGGTTGCTCGCGCGCGGGTTGGGTGTCAAAGATCAGGCCGTACTCCGCGGGATGCTCGAGCGACCAGAAGCGCATCGCGAGGCACCCGACGAACCACCGGGTGGCATGCGTGCCGTCATCGGCGAGGGCCTGCGCGGCCACGATCCGGTCCGCGAGGTCGCTGAGGGAGTCCATGGCCAACAGGTCCAACAGGGCTTCATGGCCGTCGACGTAGCGGTAGAGCCCGGAGGGGGTGATGTGGATGGCCCGAGCCACCGCTCGCATGGTGACACCCGCAGTTCCGCGCTCGCGCAACTCACCGAGGGCGGCCTCCTTGATCTCGTCAAGCACCTGGAGTCGCTGGCGTTCGCGCCGGGTGGCACCGGTGGGAGCAGAGCCGTGCTCACTCACCATTTGTCGAACGCCTCCATCAGAGTGGTCCACCTGGCTGTCTCTGGTTCGTGACCTCGGCGCGGCTCGGCGGGCCGCAGTCAGTCCTGAGCCGCAAGGGTACTCGGCTGCTCCCACCCCGACGGGCCACCGACACTGTCGGTGCGGGCCACCGCGCCGACGCGCTGCTAGGGTCACTCCCGAGTCAGACGCACATCCGTGCAGAGGGAATCCGGTGAGACTCCGGAACTGTCGCGCAGCGGTGAGGGTGACTGGCGAGGTGTGAACCACTGGGCTCCGGCCCGGGAAGGGGCCTCGTCGGGACGAACCCGAGTCCGAAAACCTGCTGGCTCGCTCGTCAACCAACCGGGCCTCGCGATCAGGGTCCCCGACGCAGTGGAGACCTGTGGGTTCTTCGAACAATGCGGTGCGCCCTGCCATGACTGGCTGGCGTCTGCCCGTCATGCCGCTCTTCGTGCTGCTGTTCCTCGCCACGATCGTGAGCGCCGTCCTCTCGCTCGCCTTCGGGTCCGAACCCCTTGAGGTGTCCGGTGTCCTCGATGTCGTCCGGGCACGGGTCCAGGGAGGGCAGGGGGCCGATCCGACCTACGACACGATCGTCTGGGAGCTGCGGGCCCCGCGAGTTCTCATGGCCGTCATCGTCGGGGCGGGACTGGCCGTCGCAGGAGCATGCATGCAGACGCTGGTCCGCAACCCCCTCGCCGATCCCTATCTCCTGGGGGTGTCCTCGGGGGCCGGGGTGGGGGCGACCCTGGTCATCGTCGTCGGTGTGCTCGGAAGTCTCGGCGTCTGGGCGCTCTCGCTGGGGGCACTCGCCGGCGCCCTCCTCGCCACGGGACTCGTCTTCGGCATCTCGGTGGCGCAGGGGGGCATCACCCCGCTGCGCCTGATCCTCACCGGCGTGGTCATGTCGGCCGCGTTCTCGTCGGTCTCGAGCTTCCTCGTCTTCGTCAGCGCCGATCCCAAGGCCACGCAGTCGGTGCTCTTCTGGCTCCTCGGAAGCCTGTCCGGCTCGGTGTGGAGCCAGCTCCTGCCGTCGGTCATCGTGGTGACGTTGGCCCTCGGAGTCCTGGCGGCGCTGCACTCATGGCTCGACGCCCTGGCCGCCGGACCTGACGTCGCCTCCGCCCTCGGGGTGCCGGTGAGGACGCTGCGCACCGGCCTCTTCGTCCTGGTCTCGATCCTCGTGGGAGTCCTCGTGGCGGTCTCGGGAGGCATCGGGTTCGTCGGGATCGTCATCCCACACCTGGCGCGCATCGTCGTCGGGGCCCGCCATCGCGCGGTGCTGCCGATCAGCGCCGTCGGTGGGGCGCTGTTCCTCATATGGGTCGACGTCGCCGCCCGCGTCATCGTGCGACCGCAGGAGATCCCGCTCAGTGTGGTGACCGGCCTCGTCGGGGCACCGATCTTCCTGCTGCTCCTCGGACGCCGTCACTACAGCTACTCGGGGGCACAGGAGTGAGCGCCCGCAGCAGCCACCCCAACGGCCAGCTCAGCAGTCATCTCAGCAGCCATGGCCTCGCCTGTGGGATCGGTGGCAGGACCATCGTGGCGGGTGTCGACCTCGAGGTCCCGCACGGTGCGATGGTCGCCGTGGTGGGTCGCAACGGCAGCGGCAAGTCCACCCTGCTGCGCACTCTCGTCGGGCTCCGCCCGGCCACCGCGGGACGGGTGGACCTCGACGGCGTCGACCTCACGAGGCTCTCCACGCGAACCCGGGCGACTCGCCTCGCCTTCGTGGGTCAGGAGGAGTCGCCGCCGGAGGACCTCCTCGTCGGCGAGATGGTGGCCCTCGGCCGTATCCCGCACCGCCCCCCGTGGGCTGTCAACGAGAGCTCGGAGCGTCCGATCGTCCTGGCCGCCCTGGATGCCGTCGACCTGGTCGACAAGGCCGACCACCCGTGCAACCACCTCTCCGGCGGTGAGCGTCGTCGGGCGATGCTGGCCCGAGCGATCGCGCAGGGCAGCGACCTGCTCGTCCTCGACGAACCGACGAACCACCTCGACGTGCACCACCAGGTTCAGCTCATGCAGACCGTGCGCGGACTCGGGCGCACCGTGCTCGCGGCGGTGCACGACCTGACGTTGGCCGCCGCCCACTTCGACCTCGTCGCCGTGCTGCACGAGGGGCGCGTCCTCGCCGTCGGCCCACCGGCCACCGTGCTCGAGCCGACCCTGATCCACCGCGTCTTCGACATCGATGCGGCACACCTCACGGATCCGGTCACCGGCCGGACCCATCTCGTCCTCGGTGCCGGCGCCCAGCCGGTCACGAACCACTCAAAGGCCCTCTGATGACCCGACCTTCCGTCCGTCCCACCCACGTCCGCCGCTCTCGCACACGACGCAGGTATGCCGTTCCCGCCCTCGTCGCCGCCGTCGCCCTCGCGTCCGGTTGCGCCGGGTCGTCCGCGTCCACCCCGACGTCTGCCCCGAAGGGCGGGACCGTCACGGTCACCAACTGCGGCGCCAGGGAGACCTTCCCGTCACCAGCCCAGCGGCTCTATGTCACGGGCGACGGCAACCTGCTCTCGATGGTGCTCGCGCTTGGCGCCGAGAAGCAGATCGCGGGAGTGACCGGACTCGCGGCCCAGAAGCAGACCCTCTCGACGGTCTACGGCAAGGACGTCGTCGACCGGCTTCCCGTGTCCTCGCAGGACTACCCGACGATGGAGAACGCCATCGCGACTCGGCCCGATGTCGTGGTCTCGGGGTGGAACTACGGCTACACGCTCGAGAAGAAGTTCACGCCCGAAGACCTCAAGGGTCACGACATCGCGCCCTACGTCCTGTCCGAGAGCTGCAAGCAGGGCAACGGCGCTCGCGGGACGATGCCGCCATGGGACGCGTTGTACGCCGACCTGGGCAACCTCGGCGAGATCACGGGACGCCAGGATCGGGCCCGCGCGGTCATCGCCGACATCACGTCCCGGCTGGGGGCGCTCACCAAGGCACCCCGACCCGCGGCACCACCCACCGTCTTCCTCTTCGACTCCGGCACCAAAAACATCTTCACCAGCGGCGCCTTCGGTGGACCGCACGCCATCATCGAGGCGGCGGGCGCCAGAAACGCGACGGCGGACCTCAAGGACTCGTGGACCGAGGTCTCGTGGGAGCGGCTCGTCTCAGCGAAGCCGGACTTCTTCGCGTTCGTGGACTACCCGGGCCAGTCCTTCGCCGACAAGGTGGCAGTCCTTCGATCGAACCCCGCCACCAAGAACCTCCCGGCCGTCACCGAGGGTCGCTTCATCAACCTGCCCATCTCGTCGTGGACGAGCAGCCCGACGAACATCGACGCGGCCGAGCAGCTGCGCAAGGCCCTCGAGAAGCACGGCCTCGTGCCCGCCTCCGGCATCTCGCCACGAGTCGACCTGCAGCCATCGGAGGACCGCTGACGCACAGGTGAGCGCGGGTCCCACGCTCTGCGTGGACCGGCATACGCCGTCGTCCGGCTGCTCACACGTCTGCCGAGAGCGAACATGAGTCGCCTCGGCTCAGCCCGTGGAACACGACGCGGGTATGCCGCGTTGGACGATTTGACACGCTTCGCCCCTCCTCGTTCGTGACGGCCCATGTGAACAGGCCGCCACGGCATACAGGCAGCGGGGATAGCATCGAGGTGACGCAAGAATCAGTCAGGAGAACGCACATGTTCGAACGGTTCACAGACCGAGCCCGCCGGGTGGTCGTCCTCGCCCAGGAGGAGGCGCGCCTCCTCAACCACAACTACATCGGCACCGAGCACATCCTGCTCGGCCTCATCCACGAGGGTGAGGGTGTCGCCAGCAAGGCTCTGGAGAGCCTGGGGATCTCTCTCGACGCTGTCCGCGAGCAGGTGCAGGAGATCATCGGCCAGGGCCAGCAGGCCCCCACCGGTCACATCCCCTTCACGCCGCGCGCCAAGAAGGTCCTTGAGCTCTCCCTGCGCGAGGCCCTTCAGCTCGGCCACAACTACATCGGCACCGAGCACATCCTGCTCGGCCTGATCCGCGAGGGTGAGGGCGTTGCTGCCCAGGTCCTCGTCAAGCTCGGCGCCGACCTCGGTCGTGTCCGCCAGCAGGTCATCCAGCTCATCTCGGGCTACCAGGGTGGCAAGGAGGGCGCCGCGACAGGAGTCGGTCAGGGCGGCCCCGCCGAGGGCACCCCCGCCGGTTCGCTCGTGCTCGACCAGTTCGGTCGCAACCTCACCGTGGCTGCCCGCGAGGGCAAGCTCGACCCCGTCATCGGGCGTGAGAAGGAGATCGAGCGGGTCATGCAGGTGCTGTCCCGCCGCACCAAGAACAACCCGGTGCTCATCGGTGAGCCCGGCGTCGGCAAGACCGCCGTCGTCGAGGGCCTCGCCCAGGACATCGTGCGTGGCGAGGTTCCCGAGACGCTCAAGGACAAGCAGCTCTACACGCTCGACCTCGGCGCGCTCGTCGCCGGCAGCCGCTACCGCGGTGACTTCGAGGAGCGCCTCAAGAAGGTGCTCAAGGAGATCCGCACCCGCGGCGACATCGTGCTGTTCATCGACGAGATCCACACCCTCGTCGGTGCCGGTGCTGCCGAGGGCGCCATCGACGCCGCGTCGATCCTCAAGCCGATGCTGGCTCGCGGTGAGCTCCAGGTCGTCGGTGCGACGACCCTGGATGAGTACCGCAAGCACATCGAGAAGGACGCCGCTCTCGAGCGCCGCTTCCAGCCGATCCAGGTGGCCGAGCCGACGCTGGCCCACACCATCGAGATCCTCAAAGGGCTGCGCGACCGCTACGAGGCGCACCACCGCGTCTCGATCACCGACGGTGCGCTCGTCGCCGCAGCCAACATGGCTGACCGCTACATCAACGACCGCTTCCTCCCCGACAAGGCCATCGACCTCATCGACGAGGCCGGCGCCCGATTGCGCATCCGTCGCATGACCGCACCGCCGGACCTGCGCGAGTTCGACGAGAAGATCCAGGCTGTCGTGCGCGAGAAGGAGTCGGCGATCGACGGGCAGGACTTCGAGAAGGCCGCGCGTCTGCGCGACGACGAGAAGAACCTGCGCAACGAGAAGGCGCACCGCGAGACCGAGTGGAAGTCCGGCGACTTGGATGTTGTCGCTGAGGTCGACGAGGAGCTCATCGCCGAGGTCCTGGCGGCGAGCACCGGCATCCCGGTCTTCAAGCTGACCGAGGAGGAGTCAAGCCGACTGCTCCACATGGAGGACGAGCTGCACAAGCGCGTCGTCGGCATGGACGACGCCATCAAGGCGCTCTCGCAGGCGATCCGTCGCACGCGTGCTGGCCTCAAGGACCCGCGTCGTCCCGGTGGCTCGTTCATCTTCGCCGGGCCCACGGGTGTCGGCAAGACCGAGCTCGCCAAGACGCTCGCCGCTTTCCTCTTCGGTGACGAGGACAGCCTCATCCAGCTCGACATGTCGGAGTACTCCGAAAAGCACACTGTCTCGCGTCTCTTCGGCTCGCCTCCGGGTTACGTCGGCTACGAAGAGGGTGGCCAGCTCACCGAGAAGGTCCGGCGCAAGCCGTTCTCGGTCGTCCTGTTCGATGAGGTCGAGAAGGCTCACCCCGAGATCTTCAACAGCCTCCTGCAGGTGCTCGAGGACGGTCGCCTCACCGACTCGCAGGGGCGGGTGGTCGACTTCAAGAACACCGTCATCATCATGACGACCAACCTCGGCACGCGTGACATCTCCAAGGGTGCTCTCGGCTTCTCGGCTGGTCCCGAGACGCAGAGCAGCTACGACCGAATGAAGGCCAAGGTCACGGACGAGCTCAAGCAGCACTTCCGTCCCGAGTTCCTCAACCGCGTCGACGACACGATCGTCTTCCCCCAGCTGTCGCAGGACGAGATCATCCAGATCGTCGACCTCGAGATCGCCAAGCTCGACAAGCGGCTCAAGGACAAGGACATGGGCATGGAGCTCACAACCGCGGCCAAGACGCTGCTCGCCAAGCGCGGCTATGACCCCGTGCTCGGTGCGCGACCGCTGCGTCGCACGATCCAGCGCGAGATCGAGGACGTCCTGTCCGAGAAGATCCTCTTCGGTGAGCTCAAGGCCGGCGAGATCGTCGCGGTCGACGCCACCGGCGAGGGCAAGGAAGACACCTTCACCTTCGCGGGTGCCCGCAAGGCCGATATCGTCGAGGTCCCGATCGTCACTGCGGCCACGACCGGCGCCGTCGGCAGTGAACCGGCCGCTGCGGCCGGCGAGTAGCCGAACGCCTCACCCAGCCACACGCAAAGGCGGGGTATGCCGGAACGAGAGTTCCCGGCATACCCCGCCTTTTGCCTTGTCCCCCAATCGTTTTCGACCAGACGGCACGGGTGGTCAGCGCCGAACGTGACCTCCCTTGGTCGGGAACGGCGACAGTCAGGTGAGGCGGGCGAGCATCGTCTGCATCTGCTGGATCTGCTTCATCTGGGTGACGTTGATCTCCGCCGCCATCTTCCCGACTTCGTAGTCGCCGCCCTTGGTCGGGGCGTGGTCGTTGACCATGGCCAGCGCACCCTCGTGGTGCTTGATCATGAGCGTGAGGAACAGCTGGTCGGCCGCCACGCCGCTCACCGACGCGAGTTCGGTCAGCTGGTTTTCGGTCGCCATGCCCGGCATGCCGGCGTGCTCATGTCCACCGAGTCGGGGGTTGGTCGCCTGCGGCGGGACGTCCTGCTGCTTCGACTCGAGCCAGCGCTTCATCACGTCGATCTCGGGGACCTGCTCATCGGCGATCCGGGAGGCGATTCCCTTGACCTGCTCGTCCGAGAGGCGCTCAAGGACTGTCTCGACCATGACGATGGCCTGGGCGTGGTGGACGATCATGTCCTGGTAGAACGCCGTGTCACCCGGGCTTGCCGGGGTCGGAGTGATGAGTGGTGCCGCCGCCGAGCCAGTCAGCGTGACGTTGGGTTCGCCCGGCGCTCCCGGGCGGATCACCGGAGCGTTCGCGGTCGGAGCAGTGCGCACCGGGTCCGGCTCGACATCGCTGGTGCACCCAGCGAGTGGCAGGGCCAGCACTGCGAGCCCAGCCACGTACCGGCTCGAACGCAACACTGTGCTTGATCTGGACGATCTGGTCATGCGCGGCACTGTAGACCGCAGACCTGCGAGCGTCCCAGACCCCCCTCATTTTCTTACTTTCCCTTTACCCCATGTCACCTCGCCGTGTTAGAGAGTGGGAGAACCGCACGACACACTCTCCTTCGGACTGGCCGATGGGGAGCCACGGAGGAGGATCTATGAGGATCACACGCACGGTGGGGATCGCCGCGATCGCGGCAGTCACCGTCACCGGCTGGGGCGCGGCAGTCGCGACCGCCGCTCCCGGCGACCAGTACGTAGGGAAGTACGGAACGCAACTCGGACCAGACGAGATCGGCCGCAGCGCCAACGTCGAGCTCCTGAAGAACCTGCCGAAGTCGAGCGTGCTCGCCGGCGCCACCAACAGTGACATCGCGTTCAGCGGCAACAAGGCCTACGTCGGCAACTACAACGGTTTCACGGTCTACGACGTCTCCACGCCGAGCTCTCCGAAGGAGCTGGCTGTGTTCAGCTGCCCGGGTTCGCAGAACGACGTCAGCATCTCGGGCAACTTGCTCTACCTCTCGACGGACTCATCGCGCACCGACGACACCTGCGCCTCGGCGCCCTTGGCCGCGACGGAGAAGGAGGCCTGGGAGGGCATCAAGATCTTCGACGTGTCCAACCTTGCCGAAATCAAGCACCTCAAGTCCATCGAGACCAACTGCGGCTCGCACACCAACACCCTCGTGCCCGGTGGCGCCAAGGACTACATCTACGTCTCGAGCTACCGACCCGACGCCACCTTCCCGGACTGCCAGCCCCCACACGACGCGATCTCGATCATCGAGGTCCCCAAGGCCGCCCCGAGCGATGCCAAGTTGATCGGTGTTCCGAACCTCTTCCCCGATGGCGGCAACCCCGGAGGCACCAACGAGGACGGCAACCCGTACTCGGCGACCAGTGGCTGCCACGACATCACCGCCTTCCCGTCGAAGAAGATCGCAGCCGGCGCCTGCATGGGTGACGGCATCATCATGGACATCTCCAACCCGGCGGCCCCCAAGGTCATCGAGTCGGTCACCGACACCAAGAACTTCGCGTTCTGGCACTCGGCAACGTTCAACAACGACGGCACCAAGGTCGTCTTCACCGACGAGCTCGGCGGCGGCAACGCGGCGACCTGCAACTCCAAGGTCGGCCCCACCCGCGGCGCCAACGGCATCTACGACCTGTCGGCCGACAACCAGCTGACCTTCAAGTCGTACTTCAAGATCCCGCGGCACCAGTTCGACAGCGAGAACTGCGTCGCCCACAACGGCTCGCTCATCCCGGTGAACGGCCGTGACGTCATGGTGCAGTCCTGGTACATGGGTGGAACGTCCTTCTGGGACTTCACCGACTCAGAGAACCCGCGTGAAATCGGCTACTTCGAGCGCGGCCCGGCGGGTCCCGCTGGCGGTGGCGGCGGCACCTGGTCGTCCTACTACTACAACGGCCACGTCTACTCATCCGACATCGGCAAGGGCTTCGACGTCCTGCGCATCAACAACGCCAACCTGAAGAAGGCGGCACTGGTCAAGACCGACCAGTTCAACCCGCAGTCCCAGCCTGTGTTCAACAAGTCCACCCAGGGCTGAGCCCGACGGCCAGCACCAGCTGGCCAGCATCACCTCGACCGGTCGTCCGTGCCTCGTGCATGGGCGGCCGGTCTGCTGTGTGCACGAGGCGGCGCGGACGAGCGACATGAGCCCCGAGTCGCGTGGTGTGGGCATCGTCCCGCGGCACTTCTTTCTCACGCTTTACCCCGCGTCGGGCCGACGTGGTGAAGAGTTGACGGGAACGCACTACTGATCTCTCCCCGGGAGTTGCTGTGGGAGCCATGGAGGAGGACTAATGAGAATGAAACGCACGCTTGGGGTCGCCGCCATCGCCGTGATCACAGCCACCGGAATGAGCGCCATGCCAGCGACCGCTGCGCCGGGCGACCAGTACGTCGGCAAGTTCGGCACCCAGCTCGGGCCCGACGAGATCGGTCGCAGCGCCAACGTCGAGTTCCTGAAGAACCTGCAGACCCCCGGCCCGCTCGCGGGCGGCACCGGCACCGACATCGCCTTCAGCGGCGACAAGGCCTACGTCGGCAACTACAAGGGCTTCGTCGTCTACGACATCTCCGTCCCGAGCGACCCCAGGACGCTCTCGGTCGTGAGCTGCCCAGGCGACCAGAACGACGTCTCGATCTCCGGCAACCTGCTCTACCTCTCCACGGACTCCTCGCGCAGCAACGACTCCTGCTCCTCGGCCGGACAGAGCGCGACGATCAAGTCCTCGTGGGAGGGCATCAAGATCTTCGACGTGTCCGACCCGGCGAACCCGAGGTACGTCAAGTCCGTCGAGACTTCCTGCGGCTCGCACACCAACACCCTCGTCCCGGGCGGACCGGACCTCGACTACATCTACGTGTCGTCCTACAGCCCCAGCACGCAGACTCCGGACTGTCAGCCCCCGCACGACGCGATCTCGATCATCGAGGTCCCCAAGGCCAACCCGACCGCCGCCAGGGTCGTCGCCACGCCGAACCTCTTCCCCGACGGTGGCACGCAGAATCGCAAGTTGTTGGCCGGCGGCACGAGTGGCTGCCATGACATCACGGCCTACCCCGCGAAGAAGATCGCAGCGGGTGCCTGCATGGGTGACGGCATCATCCTGGACATCGCCGACCCGGTGAACCCCAAGGTGCTGAGCCGCGTGTCCGACCGCAACTTCGCCTTCTGGCACTCGGCCACCTTCAACCAGGACGCCACCAAAGTGATCTTCACCGACGAGCTGGGCGGCGGCGGCGCGGCCACCTGCAACACGAAGAACTACAACACGCGTGGCGCCAACGCGATCTACGACCTGTCGCCTGCCAAGCAGCTGACGTTCAAGTCGTACTACAAGATCGCGCGTCACCAGGGCAGCTCCGAGAACTGCGTCGCCCACAACGGCTCGCTCATCCCGGTTGCGGGCCGCGACGTCATGGTCCAGTCCTGGTACATGGGCGGCACGTCCTTCTGGGACTTCACCGACTCCGCGAACCCTCGTGAGATCGGCTACTTCGAGCGCGGTCCGAACGGCGGCTTCGGCGGTGGCGGTGGTGGGACCTGGTCGTCCTACTACTACAACGGTCACGTCTACAGCTCCGACCTGGGCAAGGGCTTCGACGTCCTGCGGATCACCGATCCTGATCTCGCGTCCGCCGCACTCGTGCGGATGGGCCAGCTCAACCCGCAGAGTCAGCCGGTCTACCCGACCAGCTGAACCACTGCTCGGGTGTCGATGGCGACACCCCCGGACCGGCCGTCCGTGCTTCGTGCACGGACGGCCGGTTCTTGCGTATGCCGGAATACTGGGACCATGCCCACCGCACCCGAGCGCCCGGCCGAGCCCGCCGGCATACTCATCCGCTCAGCGCGTACCGCGGACGTGCGGCCGATGCGAGCGCTCGTCGCACCGCTGGCCGAGCAACGCGTGCTCCTGCAGAAGGAGTCCGTGGCCTACTACGAGTCCGTCGGGGACTTCGTCGTCGCCGAGCGCGACGGAGAGGTCATCGGGTGCGGCGCGGTGCACGTCCTCTGGGAGGACCTCGCCGAGATCCGCACGCTCGCCGTGGCTTCGTCTGCGCTGGGACACGGCGTCGGGACGATGCTGCTCACCCGGCTCGTGGAGCGCGCGCGAGAGCTCGGCGTGGAGCGGCTCTTCTGCCTGACGTTCGAAACGGGCTTCTTCGAGCGCCATGGGTTCGAGGTCATCGAGGGGCAGGCCGTCGCGCCCGATGTCTATGTCGAGCTGCTGCGGTCCTACGACGAGGGCGTCGCGGAGTTCCTCGACCTTGAGCGGGTCAAGCCCAACACGCTCGGGAACACCAGGATGCTTCGCGTTCTCTGAGCGATCACGCCGGTTTGCGACGCACCCGGATCGAGATCAGCAACACGATGACGAGCAGTCCGCTGATGACGCCGAAGCCCAGCTGAGGGATCAGTGGCAGGGCGATGCCGAGCCCACCTCCGCAGACCCACGCGATCTGCAGAACCGTCTCTGACCACCCGAACATCTGGGTGCGCACGTTCTCGGCGATGTCGCGCTGGATGATCGCGTCGGTGCTGAGTTTGATGATCTGGGCGCACAATCCCGCCGACAGACCGAGGATCAGCAGAGTCAGCAACGAATAGGCGAGGGCCGTGGCGAGCGAGGTGGCAACAATGACGAGGAGGGCTGAGGCGACAAGCCGCTCCGGGCGCAGCTTCCTGGACGCGTTGCCGACGACCGTGCCGAGGGCATTGCCGGCGCCGGCACACCCGACGACGAGTGCCAGGACGAGCGTCCCGCTGTAGCCCGGGATCGGGTGCTCGCGCATGAGGAAGGCCATGAAGAGGGTGAGGAACCCGGTGAGCAGCCGGGCGCCCATGGCGCTGACGAGGGTGGCGCGCACGGCCACCGGCAGCGCCAGGATCCGAGCTCGCAGTCGCGCACCGATCCCACCGATGCGTCCCTGCCGTTCGACGTGGGCGATGACCTCGTTCGAGCTGGTCGGGGGCGGCGGGCGGGTGTCCTCGATGTCGAACTCACCGACCGAGGAGTCCACCCGACCCGGCAGCCGGATCGCAAGAACGGTGCCGACGACATAGATCGCGAACGCCAACCGCAACGACCAGTCGGGACCGATCCGGGACACCGCCCCGGCGAGCCCACCGCCGACCGCCATGGCAGCCACGCCGGCGAGAGCCATGCGCGAGTTGGCACTGACGAGGGTGAATCCCGGTGGCAACAGGCGTGGGATCGCGGCCGATCGAGTGACGCCGTAGGCCTTGGACGCGACGAGGCACCCGAGAGCTGCAGGGAAGAGCCAAACCGAACCGGTCGCCACCGCACCTGCAAGGACCCAGCAGAGGAACGCGCGCAGAGCCAAGGTCGTGCCGATGGCCCACCGCCGACCATGGCGGAAGCGATCGAGCAGGGGACCGAGGAAGGGTGCGAGCAACGCGAATGGCGCCATCGTCAGCAGGAGGAACTGCGCAACCTGCGCCCTTGCCTCATCGGTGGGGATGGCGAAGATCGTGCCAGCGAGGCTCACGGTCAGGGCGGCGTCGCCGCAGATGTTGACGAAGTGCAGCTCGACGAGACGGGCCAACCCGCTCTCACCGGCACCGGAGGACTGGACGTAGGCGCGAGCCTTCTGGGTGCCGGCCCGGCTGCCGCGACCGGCCACGCGGGCACCCCCGACAGTGCCACGGCCCAGGACCTTGAAGGCTTTCGTGGCGCCGGCTCGCACGCCATAGGGGTCAGGAGGCGTTCGACGACCCGCCTCGCGGGCATCGACTGGCTGCGAGATGGGCTCGGTCGGCTCGGCCTGCGAGATGGGCTCGGTCGGTTCGTCGCCCGAGCTCATCCCGCCATCTCCTGATGCCCGGACAGAGCGAAGCGGTCATCGCGCAGCGGCTCGACCAGCCCGTCCTCGATCAGTCCGGCGAGGCATCGGTCGAGCTGCTGCTCATCGCGACCGGGCGCAAGCTCGCCGCGCACCAAAGGGGTGCTCACCTCACGCAGGGACTGCACGATGATGCCGCGCACCTGCCGATCGGTGCCGTGCCACTTCTGTCCCCTGCGGGCAGGACCGGCGTATGCCGGCCGGCCGGCCAGCACCCAGGCGCACCTTGCGCGGACGGGACAGTCTTCACACCGAGGAGCCCGGGCCGTGCAGACGAGGGCGCCGAGCTCCATGACAGCAACGTTCCACACCGCTGCATCGTGATCAACGACCGGCAGCAACTCGCGCGCCAGGTCGACTTCGGCCCGGGTCAGCGAGGGGGCCGCCTGGGCAACACCGGACACGATCCGCGCCTGCACCCGACGCACGTTGGTGTCGACCACGACCGACCGGTCGCCGAACGCGAACGCCGCCACCGCAGCCGCCGTGTAGTCCCCGATGCCGGGCAACGCCAAGAGGTCGACCTGATCACGAGGCACCTCACCTCCGTGCCGTTCGACGATCGCGGCAGCCGCCTCGCGCAGGCGCAGCGCCCGACGCGGGTAGCCCAACCGTCCCCACGCCCGCACCACCTCACCCGGCGACTCCCGCGCCAGGTCCGCCGGGGTCGGCCAGCGCGACATCCACTCGCGCCACGCGGGTTCGACCCGGGCCAACGGCGTCTGCTGCGCCATCACCTCGGACAGGAGCACGCCCCACGGCGAGCACGACGGCTCGCGCCAGGGAAGCGGACGGGAGTGGACGGCATACCAGGCAAGGATCGACCGGTGCAGGGAGCGCACGTCGGTCGGCGACGGGAGCGAGCCGCTCACGATGTCAGTGCCCGGGTCAGACGTAGCGCTCGAGGATGCTGCTCTCGGCGAGGCGCGACAGGCCTTCGCGCACCAGTCGAGCGCGGCCCTCGCCGACACCCTCGACACCCATGAGGTCGTCGACACCCGCGGCGAGGAGCTTCTGGAGGCTGCCGAAGTGCTCGACGAGACGGTCGACGATGGCGCCGGGCAGGCGAGGCACCTTGCTGAGGATGCGGTAGCCGAGCGGGCTCACCGACGAGTCGAGCGCATCGCCCACGACCGTGAAGCCGAGAGCCTTGGCCCCGGCGGCGGGATCGAGAAGTTCGGTGGCGTCGATGTCGGTGAGGTTGGCGATGGCCTGGTCGAGGTCATGCTCACCGCGCGACTGGTGGAGGTAGTCGCGGATGACGAGCCCGAGGTCATCGGACAGGCCACCGGTGAGCTCCTCGAGCTGGAGGCTGAGGAGGCGACCGTCGGTGCCGAGCTGGAGGACATAGTCGCCGATCTCGTCCTTGATCCGGCGCACCATCTCGAGGCGCTGGAGGACGTTGGCGACGTCACGCACGGTGACGAGGTCCTCGATCTCGAGTGCGGAAAGGGTGCCGGTGACCTCGTCGAGACGCTGCTTGTAGCGCTCGAGGGTCTGCAGGGCCTGGTTGCCCCGCGAGAGGATTGCACTCGAGTCCTCGACGACGAAACGGTTGCCGCCGACATAGAGGGCGACGATGCGCATCGACTGACTCACGGAGACAACGGGGAAGCCGGTCTGTTTGGCCACGCGTTCGGCCGTGCGGTGACGGGTGCCGGACTCACTGGTCTCGATGGAGGCATCGGGGACGAGCTGGGTCGCGGCGCGCAGGATCTTGGTGACGTCACGGTCGCAGACGATCGCGCCGTCCATCTTGGCAAGCTCACGCAGTCGGGTTGCCGAGAACTCGACGTCGAGGGGGAACCCACCCGTGGCGATCTCATCGATGACCTTGTCGGTGCCGAGCACGATGAGGGCGCCGGTGCGGCCGCGCAGGATCCGCTCGAGTCCATCGCGCAGCTCGGTCCCGGGCGCGACGGCAGCGAGCGTTGTCCGCATCAGCTCGTCATCCACCAGCGGCGTGGCCACGTGTCCCCCTTCGGTCTGTCCTTCTTGGCGCACGGTCAGGTGCACCGGTGCCTCTCGGCGAGTCTAACGGCGCGGGTATGCCGTCCGGTCCCGTGACCGAGTCACGGCCAGGTCACCTTGTGGCCGCCCGGCAAAATCCGGCTCGCGAGCCCGGCGTCTTCACCCGAGCCTGATCACTTCGGCCCTGGAAGCGAGGGACGGCTCGCGAGCTGGGCAGAGTCAGCGGGCGTGGGAAGGGGCGGCGGCCATGGTCACGGCCTCGAGGACGGTGGCCACCTCGATGACGCGCAGACCGTCAGGGACGGGCCCACCACCGAGCACCCCGGGCGGCACGATCGCCGTCGAGAAGCCAAGTCGCGACGCCTCGGCCAGGCGGCGGTGTGCACCCGTCACGGGCCGCAACTCCCCAGCCAACCCGACCTCACCGAACGCGACAGTGCCGACGGGCAGCGGCTGGTCGTTGATGGCACTCGCGAGCGCCAGGGTCAGGGCGAGGTCGGCCGCGGGCTCGGTGATGCGCACCCCGCCGACGGTCGAGACGAACACGTCCTTGCGGCCGATCGGCGCCTTGGCCCGCGTCCCCAACACCGCGAGGATCATGCCGACGCGCGAGGAGTCGAGTCCACTGGTGGCCCGGCGCGGGTTGGGCATCTCGGTCTGGTCGACGAGCGCCTGGACCTCGGTGACGAGCGGCCGCCGTCCCTCGAGCGTCACGGTGACGCAGGTGCCGGGCACGGCGGCGGTGCGGTTGGACAGGAACAACCCACTGGGGTCGGCCAGTCCGGTGATGCCGATGTCGGACAGGTCGAAGCAGCCGACCTCGTCGGTGGGGCCGTAGCGGTTCTTCACCGCGCGCACGAGCCGCAGCCGGCTGTGCCGGTCGCCCTCGAACTGGACGACGACGTCGACGAGGTGCTCGAGCACCCGCGGCCCGGCGATCGATCCGTCCTTGGTGACGTGGCCGACGAGCAGGCACGCGATGCCGCGGGACTTCGCCATGGCGATGAGGCTGGCCGCGACTTCGCGCACCTGCGAGACGTTGCCGGCGGATCCCTCGACCTCGGCGCTGCTGATCGTCTGGACCGAGTCGATGATGACGAGCTCGGGCTCGACCTGGTCGATCTGGCCGAGCACGGTCGCGAGGTCGGTCTCGGACGCGAGGAAGAGCGTGCGCGCCATCGCCTCGATCCGCTCGGCGCGGCTGCGCACCTGCGCGGCCGACTCCTCGCCACTGACATAGAGGACGCGGCGCTCTTGGCCAGGCTCACCACCACGCGCAGCTCGTCCGGCGACGTCGAGCAGCAAGGTCGACTTGCCGATCCCGGGTTCACCCGCGACCAGGACGACGGCACCGGGCACCAGCCCACCGCCGAGCACCCGGTCGAACTCCGGCACACCGGTCCCCCGCGCCTGAGCCCGACTCACGTCGACCTCGCCGATGGGCACGGCAGGACGCTCGACCGACTTCGCCGCGGTCGTCCTCGCCGACACCGCGCCCACCTCGGTCACAGAGCCCCAGGCCTGGCACTCCCCACAGCGACCGACCCACTTGACCGTGGTCCACCCGCACTCACTGCACCGGTATGCCGGTCGCGTCGTCTTCGCTGCCATGGGCGCCAACCTAGGCGACCCGACCGACATGCGTCCCACCGCCCGTGACCCACCGGAAGAACTTCAAAAGGCCTGCGGCGGATGATGGGCCACGAGTCAGGAGGGCCCGCCATGAGCGAATTCAGCCCAGAGGAACAGAGCGGTCTCATGTCGGGTGCACAGAGTGTCCGGCGTCGAACCCTGCTGCGCCTCGGCGCAGCCAGCGGGCTGGGTGCAGCCCTGGTTGCCGCCCGCGGGGTGGGCGCCCCGCTACTCTCCGCCAAGGGCCTGCTCAGCCTTGACGGGGCGTTCGCCGAGACCTCCACCGTGCTCGGCGACCTCCTCTTCTACGTCGAGAAGTACCCGACGAGCCCGCTCATCCTGTCGCCGTTCACCGACCCACTTCCGATCCCCAGAGCACTCGCCCCGGTGCCCCGGTCGACCTACAGCTCCTGGGCGAAGCCGCCGGGGCCCGGGGTCGGCCAGCAGAACTCGTTCGAGAACGAGCAGCACCAGGTGTGGCCGAGCAAGATCCGCTACCCCGACCCCATCGTCTACAAGATCGACCTCCTCCTGCGATCCCACTCGTTCACGTCGTCGCAGGTACTTCCGATCGACCCCGAGGGTCAGCCCACCACCTCATTCGACGTCTTCGGTGCCACCTACCCGGCCGGCACCCGCCGGTGGCTGCCGCCCAGCACCATCTACGGCTTCAACGGGACCTTCCCGGGGCCTTGCATCAATGCCGAGTACGGCAAACCGGTTCTGGTCCGCTTCGAGAACCATCTGGACGAGAACCCCATGGACCTGGATCGCCAGGACTTCGGTTCTCCGGACTGGTCGTTCCTCACCCACCTCCACAACGGACACACTGCACCAGAGAGCGACGGCAACCCTCACTACTCGATGCGCTACGGGCCCAAGCAGCGCGGCTATGGCCCGGGAACCTTCTGCGACAACCTGTACCTCAACTGGCCGGCTGGAGGCGACGAGCGCGAGAAGCAGTCCTTCTTCTGGTTCCACGACCACCTGATGGACCACACCGGGTCGAACGTCTACAAGGGGATGGTCGGCCTCTACCCGATCTACGACCCCAGGAGCGGCCTGGACATGGGCGACGAGACCAAGGGCCTGAGGTTGCCGGGGGTGCGCAGGAACAGGCCCGACGGGTCGTTCGACGTCGACTACGACATTCCCCTGGCGTTCTACGACTGTCGTCTCGACGACGGGGTCACGACCCACCAGGACGTCCACGACGGCATGGGAGAGTTCCCCGCAGCCAAGAACCCGGCGACCCATCCGGAGTGGTGGGGGAAATCGTTCTACAAGCACTTCCCCAACCACGGGTTCGTCGGTGACATCTTCACGGTGAACGGAACGGCATACCCGACACTCCTCGTCAAGCGACGCAAGTACCGATTCCGGTTCCTCGACGCATCCGTCGCCCGCATCTACGAGTTCATGCTCATGGCCTCGACGAAGGGCCCGAAGTCGTCGGCCTCACTGGGACACATCGAGGAGGAGCTGGAGGGCCAGTACCGCATCCCCGACGGCCAGCAGTGCATGAAGTTCACCCAGATCGCCTCTGACGGAGGCCTGCTGCCGTTTGCGCTCACACGCGACTCGTTCGAGTTGTGGCCCGCAAAACGGCGCGAGGTGATCATCGACTTCACGCGCTACCAGGACGGCACCCCGACGACCAAGGGTGACGTCGTGTACCTCACCAATGTCATGAAGATGCCGGACGGCCGCATGTGGTCGAACTCCTCGAGGTTCCTGCCGGACCCGAACTACAAGGTGCCGGTGCTCAAGTTCGTCATCGGTGACACCGCACCCGACCAGAGCGTGACACCCAAGCCCGGCCAGCTCCTGCGCGCCCTCCCACCGCTGCCCGGCGACTGGAAGTCCATGTTGGACAACCGGCTCATCTTCGAGGTCAAGCGTTCCAGCTCTTCCGCTGACGTGGAGTGGCTCATCAACGGCGAGCCGTTCGACCCGGCCCGGGTCGCCACGAGCTTGCGGAACAAAGCCGGTCGCAGCCTGCCCGCGTCCCAGAAAAAGGGCAGCTTCAACCTCTGGGAGATCCGCAACGGCGGCGGGGGCTGGGTCCATCCGTTCCACCTCCACATGGAGGAGCACCGCACCGTGATGCGTCGGGGAAGGGACGTCACGAGGGGGGACCCCTCTCACCCCGACGACTCCTCGCGCGAGGACCTGGTGGCACTCGACCCTGGGGAGTCCGTGATCGTCTACCGCGGTTTCCGTGACTTCGTCGGCCCGTATGTGGCCCACTGTCACAACCTCGCTCACGAGGACCACGCGATGATGTTCGGCTGGGAGATCACACCCTAGGTGTCACGGCGACGGACAGGAGACGTCATGACAGCACCCGCTCCATCGACCAGGGCGACGCAGGCCGAGGTCGCCGGGAGCATCAACGCCGCCGTGGCGGTGCCGTGGGCGACCGTCCTCCCGCTGGCGCTGGTGCTGTCGTTCGCGGACGGCTTCTGGGTCATCTCCATGCGCGGGGCCGTGGGTGCCGTCAGATCCGGTCCCGGGCCGTTCACGACCTGGTGGCGGGAGTCAGGGGTCCTGCTTCCCCTCTATGTGTTCGCGGTCCTCGGCTCCTTCACGCTGGCCCTGCGATGGGCGAGGTCCGGTCGTCGTCGGGCGCCCCTTGCGGCTGCCGGGTTGGTCACAGCGTTCTCGGCCGTGGTCGGTATCGGCCACCTGGCGGCTGGGGCCGCAGGGGACTTCCGGCTGCAGTGGGCGCACCTGCAGGTGATGACCTCGATGAGGGGCGACTGCCCCCCCGACTGTCTCGAGCGCCTGCGGCAGGACACTCTGGGCCTGCAGCTGCGCGCCGTGGCGGTTGGCGCCCTCCTGCTCCTCGTCACCAACATGGGGAGTGTCGTTTGGCTCTCGATGTGCCGTGGTGGTCAGTTGACCTTCGCTCACGTCCGACGGGCCCCCCGACACCGAGTCAGGACACACGATCTGATGTGGCAGCTGCGCTTCCTGCTCGCGACGGGTCTCGTCGGTGCGGCGGTCATTCACCTCGCGGTCGTTCCCGAGCACTTGGCGGAGTGGCCGACTGCCGGCGCCTTCTTCGTCGTCCTCGCCGCCGCGGAGGTGTCCACGGCGGCCGCCGTCCTCACGCGCCCGGCGGCCGGAAGTCTGCTGTTGGCAACCGTGACGTCTGGGGCACCACTGCTCCTGTGGGGGTGGTCGCGGCTCTGGGGTCTGCCCTTCGGACCGAGCGCGGGCGCTCCCGAGCCGGTGGGGCTCCCGGATGTCGCCGCCGTCGCGCTCGAGCTGGCGGCACTGGTCCTGGCCGGGCTCCTCATCCGCAGGGCGCCCGCCCTCACTGGTCGCGCCGGCTCGTCAGACCACTTCACCCGCCTGTGGACCACGGCTGTCGTCGCGGTCACGGTGATCGCGCTGGCGGCCACTCAAGAGGGCTGGTTCGACGTCGTCCCGGTTGCGACCCGCCACGGCTAGGACGGCATACGTTCGCAGACATCGAAGGGACAGTTCGCGCGGACCGGCGGTGGAGCAGTCTTCGCCGCCATGGGCGCCAACCTAGGCGAGCTCTCTGACAGAGAGGGTCAGTGGCCGGTGGGGATGGGCATCCGCCTGTTGTCGCCTGTGGGCACGACGCTCGAGATGACGGTGCCATCCTCCCGGACGATCTCGCTGGGAGCCTTCGGGGAGCCGGCGATCCGAGGCCCCTGGTCGGCGAGCGCCACGGTGACCGGAACCTCTGGTGTGACCGTCACGGACTCACCGCGCACCGAGAAGGTCAGTGCTCCGTCGCCCTCCTCGATGACCAGCTCCACCTCGGCAGCGCGCACCGTGACGCGAATCCGGGTGCCGTGGAGGCAGAGTCGATAGGTCAGCGACTCCCATTTTTCGGGCAGCCGCGGGTCGATCGCGAACTGACCCTCGCGCTCGTCACTGCCGTGGTCGCGGAACCCGCCGAAGCCGGACACGAGAGCGCTCCACACTCCACCCGTCGAAGCGACGTGGACGCCGTCCGCGGTGTTGGAGTGACGGTCGGCGAGGTCGACGAACAGCGCTGACAGGAAGTAGCGATAGGCCAGATCCTGGTAGCCCACCTCCGCGGCGATGATCGACTGCACGACCGCCGACAGGGTCGAGTCACCCGTGGTGATCGGGTCGTAGTACTCGAAGTCGGCGAGCTTCTCCTCCGGCGTGAAGTCCTCGCCCTGGAGGAACAGGGCCAGGACGACGTCGGCCTGCTTGAGCACCTGGAAGCGATAGATCACCAGCGGGTGGTGGTGCAGCAGCAGCGGCCGCACCGACGACGGCGTGTTCGCGAGGTCCCACATCTCGCGCTCGAGGAAGTGGTCGTCCTGCGGGTGGATGCCGAGGTGCTCGTCGAACGGGATGGACATCCCCTCTGCGCAGTCACGCCACTCCGCGATCTCACCCGGTTCCAGCTCGGTCCTGCGGACCATCTGGGCGTATGCCGCAGGCTCGCCTTCCGCGAGCGCCTCCACCGCCTCGACCGCTCGCCGGAGATTGAAGCGCGCGAGGACGTTGGTGTAGAGGTTGTCGTTGACGACGGCGGTGTACTCATCAGGCCCCGTGACACCGTGGATGTGGAAGGTCCGCTCCTTCGCCGGGTGCATGCGCCAGAACCCGAGGTCGGCCCACAGCCGCGCGGTCTCGACGAAGATGTCGACCGCCTCGCGCGCGAGGAACTCGGCGTCCCCGGTGGCCCCGACGTACTGGCTCAGGGCATAGGCGATATCGGCATCGATGTGGTACTGAGCCGTGCCTGCTGCGTAGTAGGCCGACGCCTCGTGGCCGTTGATGGTGCGCCACGGGAAGAGCGCACCCTTCTGCGAGAGCTCCCGAGCACGCGCCCTCGCCGACTCGAGCAGCGAGAGGCGGAAGCGCAGGGCGTTGCGGGCGGCATACGGCATCGTGTAGGTCAGGAACGGCATCACATAGATCTCGGTGTCCCAGAAGTAGTGCCCTCCATAACCGGATCCGGTGACGCCCTTGGCGGGGATGCCGTAGGTCTCGGCGCGCGCGGATGCCTGGGCGAGCGCGAAGAGGTTCCACCGGGTCGCCTGCTGGATCTGCGGGTGGCCCGTGATCTCAACGTCGGCGCGCTGCCAGAACGAGTCCAGCCAGGTGCGCTGTTCGTCGATCTGGTGCTGAAGCCCTTCCTCGGCCACGCGGTCGAGCGTGCGCTCGCACCGGTCGAGCAACTCGCGTGGGGGAACGCTGTTGGCGGTGTGGGCCGAGACCACCTTGGTCAGCGTGATGGGGCTGCCCTGGTCGGCCTGGATGCGATAGATCATCTTGGCCGTGTCGTCATCGGTGTGCACCGTGGCGCGATAGGGGTTCGCGGTCTCAAGGGTGTGGTCGGTGACGAGGCCGAGGGTCATGCCGCTGTCAGCGCACTGGTAGCCCAGCCACAACCGGCCGGTCTCGAGATCACCCTCGCTGACCCTGGGCAGGAGAACGCGACTCCGAAAGGACTCGGCCTTGCGTGGGTCGGCGATGCCGGTGGCCTGGGCCTCGGGCCCCTCTGCCACACGGTCCTGGCGGTTGAGGACCTGCGACGAGATCTGCACCGGCCCGTCGCCGTCGAGGAGGGTGACCTCATAGGTCATGACCGCGAGGTGGCGCTGGGTCAGCGAGACCATGCGGGTGCTCTTGACCTCGACCCGCTTGCCGCTCGGGGTGCGCCACAGCAGCGTGCGCGACAGGACGCCAGTGCGGAAGTCGAGGGTGCGCTGGTAGTCGAGGAGGTCCGCAGTCGACAGCTGCAGCGGCTCGTCATCGACATAGAGGCGGATGACCTTGGCGTCGGGCACATTGACGATCGTCTGACCGACCCGGGCGAAACCGTAGGCCTCCTCGGCGTGGGTGATCGGCCACGTCTCGTGGAAGCCGTTGATGTAGGAGCCGTTGACGTGGGCGTCGCGGCTCTCCTCGTAGTTGCCCCGCAGCCCGAGGTAGCCGTTGCCGACGCTGAAGAGCGACTCGGTGACGCCCAGGTCGTCGGCACTGAAGCGCGTCTCGGTGAGGGCCCACTCGTCGATGGGGAACCGGCTCCGGTCCAGCGGGTCATCGTCGATGTCGAGCGGCATCGCGTTCACAGGAGCTCCTTGAGGTCCTTGACGACCACCGTTGCGCCGGCGTCGGTGAGGGCCTTCGCTCCGGCACCGCGGTCCACGCCGATGACCAGACCGAAGCCGCCTGCCGCCCCGGCCTGGACACCGCTCAGGGCATCCTCGAGGACGACCGACTGCTCTGGCGTGACCCCGAGTGCCTGCGCCGCCGCGATGAACGTGTCGGGGGCCGGTTTGCCGGCGATGCCGCGCTCGGCAGCGAGGCCCCCGTGCATGACGAACGGGAAGAAGTGGTCGACGCCGGCGGCCTTGAGGACAGCGGGGGCGTTCTTGGACGACGACACGATGGCCATCGGCATCTTGCGGGCAGCCAGGGCCTCGAGCAGGCGCAGCGAGCCGGGGTAGGCCACGACACCGTCGGCCTCGAGGACCTCGTTGAAGGCGTCGTTCTTCCGGTTGCCGAGGCCGCACACGGTGTCTGCAGAGGGGTCGTCGGACGGGTCGCCCTGCGGCAGCTCGATGTCGCGCGAGGCGAGGAAGGCGGCCACGCCCTCGTAGCGGGGCTTGCCGTCGACATGGGCGAAATAGTCCTCGTCCGTGTAGGGCTGGTCGACGCCACGGGAAGTGAGGAATTCGTTGAACATCACCGACCAGGCCCTCATGTGGACCTCCGCCGTCGGAGTGACGACCCCATCGAGGTCAAAGAGTGCAGCCGCGTAGTCGTCCCAGTTCATGGCGAAAGCGTAGAGGCGCCGGGCCGCTGGCGATGAATCGTCTCGATCAGGTGGCGCGTCGGGCGATGAAGCCGCACCACGAAGCCACGACCGCCACGCCCACGAGCCCCTGAAGCAGGGCCGTGTAGCGATCCGGGTAGAGCACTCCCTCGATGTAGTGGTCGATGAACCCAGAGCCGGACAGCGTCGCCTCCCCCGCCCGTTCGCGAGCCCAGTCCTCGACGTCGGTCAGCGGGCACGGGAGCGAGAAAGCCACCGTGGAGAAGCCCCATGCCGCGGCCAGCACGTGCACCCAGATCAGCCGCGGCCAGCGCCACGCCAGGAAGCCCCCGAAGACGAGGAACACCAGGAACGCGAAGTGCACGAGCATCACCGCATCGGCCAGGACCGCGTGACGGTTCATGACCCGATTCTGCCGCCTCAACCCGTGCCCAGACATGTCGATCTCGCTGGATCATGGCGCTGTGTAGCCATGACTCAGCGAGATCGACGTGGAGGACCGAGAACTGCCCCGGGCATGCGACAGCGCCCGACCCCTTGGCGGGATCGGGCGCTGTCAGTGCTCAGTGAGCGTCAGGCTGGTTCAGCCGGCGACGACGTTGAGCTCGACCTTGGCCTGCACGTCGGGGTGCAGACGCACGAGTGCCTCGTGGGTACCCGTGGACTTGATCGGGGTTGGAACCTCGATCTTGCGCTTGTCGAGGTCGGCGCCAATGGCTTCCTTGACCGCTGCGGCGATGTCGGCGGACGAGACGGCACCGAAGAGACGTCCCTCCTTGCCGGCATGCGCGGGAACGGTCACGGGCTTGGACTCGAGGTTGCCCTTGATCGACTGGGCCTCCTCGAGCGACGCGACTGCACGGACCTCACGGCCCTTGGCGATCGAGTCAACCTGCTTCTGTGCACCCTTGGTCCACTGCGTCGCAAGACCGCGACGGAAGAGGAAGTTGCGGGCGTAGCCGTCCTTGACGTCGACGACGTCGCCTGCACTGCCGAGGCTGGAGACCTCGTGCGTGAGAATCACCTTCATTGTTCAGCTCTCCTTCTGGCTAGGTCGCGCGTCAGCGGGACGAGCTGGAGTAGGGAAGGAGCGCCATCTCACGGGCGTTCTTGACCGCGTTGGCGATCAGACGCTGCTCCTGGACGGACACACCGGTCACCCGACGAGCGCGGATCTTGCCGCGGTCGGAGATGAACTTGCGCAGCAGCGCAGTGTCCTTGTAGTCAATGTTCTCGACCTTCGCCGCCTTGAGCGGGTTGGCCTTCTTCTTGGGCTTGCGCACAACTGGCTTAGCCATCGTGGTGCTCTCCTTTTCGCTGAGCTGACTCAGCGGATGAGCCCTGGTCTCCCAGGGATGGTGTGAATCTCGTGTAGGTGGATCAGAAAGGAGGCTCGTCGTAGGACGGGGCGTTGCCCCACCCTCCCTGAGCACCCTGCTGACCCGGCTGACCCTGCGGTGCCGGCTGACCACCGGCGGGCTGACCGCCGGCAGGCTGGTTCCAACCGCCCTGACCCTGTGACTGGCCACCCGAGGACGCTCCACCCTGAGGTGCAGTGCCACCGGTTGCCCACGGGTCCTGACCGCCGGCGCCACCTGAACCACCGTCGCCGCCACCAAAACCGCCGCCGCTTCCGCCACGGGAGGTCTTGTTGACCTTGGCAGTCGCGTACTTCATCGAGGGGCCGACTTCGTCGACGTCCAACTCGATGACAGTGCGCTTCTCGCCTTCCTTGGTGTCGTAAGAACGAGACTTCAGACGGCCGGTGACAACGACGCGCGTGCCCCGCTGGAGGGACTCGGCGACGTTCTCCGCCGCGTCACGCCAGACCGAGCAACGCATGAACAGCGTTTCGCCGTCCTTCCACTCGTTGGACTGACGGTCGAACGTCCGCGGCGTTGAGGCCACGGTGAAGTTCGCGACGGCAGCGCCGGACGGAGTGAAGCGCAGTTCGGGGTCACCAGTGAGGTTCCCGACGATGGTGATGAGGGTCTCGCCTGCCATGGATCAGGTCCCCTTGTGGTCTGGTGCGGTGGCGTTTCAGGTATGCCGTAAAGCTTCAGTCAGCGTGAATCGCTGGGTTGAGTCGGTGAGACGAAGTTCAGGCGCCGGGGCGCAGGAGCTTGGTCCGCATGATCGACTCGTTGAGCCCGAGCTGACGGTCCAGCTCCTTGGCGGTTGCCGGCTCCGAGGTGAAGTTGACGATGGCGTAGATGCCTTCGGCCTTCTTCTTGATCTCGTAGGCCAGGCGACGGCGGCCCCAGATGTCGACGTTGTCGACGGTGCCACCGTCCTTGGTGATGACGGTGAGGAACTTGTCGAGCGACGGCTGAACCGTGCGGTCGTCGAGTTCCGGGTCGAGAATGACCATGAGTTCATACTGACGCATGCGTTAACCCGCCTCCTTCGGTCTGAACGGTCACGGTCTCTCCGTGACAGGAGGGTATGCATCGCTACCGACACGGCTGTGGAGTTGTCCACAGGGCATTGGTAACTGGGCAAGGGTACCGGCTGGACGGCATACGACTAAATCAGCCTCCACCGGCCTCAACCTGCCTCAATCGAGACTTCAGGTCATCGGGCTCACCGCTGGGCGCCGTTGCCGTCTGCCAGGCGCGGATGGCGAGGAAGCAGACGGCGGCCACACGCAGGAGCAGCGCCACGGCATACCAGCTCGCGGGCAGCGAACGATCGGAATTCTCGAGCCCTGCGAGATAGAGCCACACCGCGACGAAGTGCACCGCTTCTGCGAGCGCCCACACCACGTGGTCGCGCCAACGCAGCCCGGCCAGCGCCACGAGAGGCACGAGCCACAGCGACGCCTGCACCGGGAACGACTTGCCGCTCACGAGCACGATCGCCACCGCAAGGAGTGCCACCGCACCGAGGCGCGGCGTCGACGGGGCACCAAGGGCGAGCAGCGCGGCGAGCACGATCGCGACCCCGATCCCCAGCGCCGCGACGACCGTGAGAACAGTTGGCGCCCACGGACTGCCGGCGAGGGTCGGGAGATACCAGACCGACCCGAGGCCCGCGGGGGTGTCGAGCCACGTGGACCAGGAGCGGGTGAGGGTGCCCGGCGACAGGAGGAGGAAGGGGATCGCGATGGCGATCACGGCCGCGAGCGCCGAGCCACCGAGCCGGACCAGCTCGCGCTCACGACCGGTCCGCCATGCGTGGACGGCGACGACGAGGAGCAGCAACGCTGGGTAGGTCCGCGCCGTGACCCCGGCGCCGAGCAACACCCCGGCCACCGCGGGATGTCGTCGACTCCACGCCCACAGTCCACCCGTCGCGAGGACCACGCCCAGCAGGTCAGGTGACAGCAGGATCGTCAGCGCGGCGACCGGAGCGACCGCGACCTGCAGGGCGTCACCACGGTGGCCCGGCGTCGTCCGCACCCACCACGCCATGAGGACCAGGGCCACGACCGCGAGCACGGCCCAGACACCGAGCACCCACCGTTGGGTCGCGAGCGGCCCCTCCCCCGGTCCGAGGCCGGCGATGAACGAGACGACCGCACCGGTCAGCGGAGGGTGGTCGAGAGGGACGTCACCCGAGAGGTATGCCGTGAGCCCGCGTTCGGCCTCGGCGCTCTGGACCCCGACCGCGAGGTCGGAGTAGCAGAACCGCCAGAACGGCTCGGTCCCACCCCACCCGTCATCGAGGCATGGCCCCTGCTTCCACAGGGCCGCCAGGACCGGCAGGGCTGCCAGCAGCGCGACCACAGCGAAACCCGAGTCCGCAATCCGCGGCCGGTCCCGGTGAGTCACCGCAGCGGGACCGGCCACGGGTCAGCCGGTTTGCTCATTGTTGACGGCTGGCGGCGGCGTCGTTGTTGGTAGGGGGATCGTCGGCCTGCCGGGTGACTTCGTCGGCTTCGGAGTCTTTGTGGGCGTCGGCTGGGGCTTCGGGGGCTCCGGCGTCGGAGTCGGAGTCGGAGTGCTCGGCGGAGTCGTCGACGACGGAGCCTGCGTGGTCGGGTCCGGCCGCTGGGTGGTGCCACCCGTGTTGCCGCCCGTGTTCCCGCTGGTGTTCTCTGGGCGCTGCGTCTGCTTGGGGGCCGCGTCCCTGTTGATGTAGGCAGGCTCGGGGAACCTCTGCCTCTCCATGCCGTCGGTCGCCGTGCGCATGTAGTCGGTCCAGATGCGCACCGGGATCGTGCTGCCGGTGATGAAGCCATACCCGGGAACATCATCCATCTGGTTCGTGGTGTTCGGTGTGCCGTCGGGTTTGACGGCCGTGCCGTCGCCCTTGTACATGCCGACGGCGGTCGCGAGCTGGGGGGTGAAGCCGTCGAACCAGGCGGAGTAGTTGTCGCTCGAGGTGCCCGTCTTCCCGGCGGCCGGGCGGTTGAGCCGCTCGCCGGCGTAGTCACCGCTGCCCCTCTCGATGACCTGCTCCATGCAGTAGACGACATCGGAGACGAGGTCGGCGGGGAAAGCGCGTGAAGTTTGCGGCTTCGCCTTGTAGTCGAACGAGTCGTCGGTGGCCTTCACCGACTTCACGTAGTAAGGCGTGGCCTTGATCCCCTTGGCCGCGAGGGTCGCGTAAGCGTTGGCCATGTCGATCACCCTGACGTTGTCGGTGCCGAGGACGTTGGCGTAGTTGACGTCGAGCTTTGTTGTGATCCCCGCCTGCTTCGCCGCTGCGGCCGTGTTCTTGGGGCCAGCAATGATGTTGAGCCGGGCATAGACCGTGTTGACCGAGCTGGCGGTGGCGGTGGCGACGGTTATCCGGCCGAAGCCGTTGTTGTCAAAGTTGCGCACGCCTCCGCGACGGTTGAACTCCGTCTTGCCGCCGGGGTTCTCGAACTCGTCGAAGTACTGCGGGCTGGCGCCGGCGAAGGTGTTGCGAATGCTGACGTCACCGCTTTGAAGGGCTGCGATGAGGGCGAAGACCTTGAACGTCGACCCGGCTTGCATCGTGGCGTCGGTCGCGGTGCTGAACTGATTCTTGGCGTAGTCGGCGCCACCGTAGAGCGCCTCCACGGCCCCGTCACCGGGCTTGATCGAGGTGAGACCGACCTTGAGATCGGGCGCCTTCGCGGGGATGCGTTCCTTGACGGCATCCTGTGCTGCCTTCTGCTTCTTGGCGTCGATCGTCGTGACGATGCGCAGGCCACCACGGGAGGTCTCGGCTTCGGTGAGCTTGACCTTCTTGGCGAGTTCTTCCTTCACGTTCTGGATGACGTAGCCGTTGGCGCCACCCGCCGTCGGCGGCGAGTACTTCTGGAACTTCTTGGGGAACGTCGCTTCTGCCCGCTGCTGGGGGGTCAGCCAACCCTGCTGGACCATCGCATCGAGGATGTAGCCGGACCGGGTCTGGGCGTTCTTGGTCTGCTCGGCGCCCAGGCGCGGGTCGTAGAACGACGGCCCGCGGATCGCGGACGCGAGGAAGGCGCCTTCGGCCGCTGTCAGCTTGGAGACGTCCTTGCCGAAGTAGGCCTTCGAGGCGGTCTGGATGCCGTAGGCCCCCCGCCCGTAGTAGATGGTGTTGAAGTAGTTCTCGAGGATCTCGTCCTTGGACTGCTGCCCGTCGATCTTGACCGAGATGAGGATCTCGCGAGCCTTGCGCGAGAGGGTCCGGTCCTGGCTGAGGAAGTAGTTCTTGACGTACTGCTGGGTGATCGTCGACCCTCCCTGGGTCGCCTCCCCGCCCTTGACCGCGACCCACACCGCGCGGGCGATGCCGGTGGGCGAGATGCCGTTGTTCTCGTAGAAGTTGTGGTCCTCGGCCGCGAGCATGGCCTGCTGCACGTGCTTGGGGACCTGCTTGAGCTCGACCGGCTCGCGGTTCTGCTCGGAGAACCGGCCCATCTCGGTCTTGCCGTCGGCGAAGTAGATGATGTTGGTCTGTGCCACCGCGAGGTCGTTGGGCTTGGGCACCTTGACCATCGTGTAGGCGACGCCAACGCCGGCGAGGCCGAGAAGGAACAGCGCGATCAGCGTGTAGAGGATCCGGCGGGGCCACGACCGGCGCGGGCCCTTGCCCGACCGGGCCGGGGTGGCCTCGTTGAGACGGCGGGCCTCGGCGCGCGAACGGGGTGCGTTGCTCATGGAGAACTTTCGGGGCAGACAGTACGGACGAGGGCGCGCACCACCCACCGGGCAGGGGCGCCTCATCCAGTATGCCGCCCCAAACCTGTGAGCGACGTTCAGGAATGCTGGCCCCGGGACTCAGGTGGGGGGCCCACAGCAGCCTGCAGCTGCGCGGCAACCGACCTCATCGGGTGCACCAGTTCGGCCGTTCGAGACGTCCCATGGCCGGGTGCCCCCAGCGCTGCACCTGCTGTGCAGGCGCCTCCCACGTCTTGCCGGCTCGCTCGCGCAGGTGATGCGCACCTGGCGGTCATCGGCGCTGGCCGTCACGAGGGCACCGGCGCAAGAAGGCACGTTGACCACGGGTGCACTCCACCCGGCATACCGGAAGTCCTTCGTACGCAACCACGATCACGGCGAGCGATCGCCTCGCCCCCGCCCGCGATCATCGTCGCGACATCGACCAGCACCCGGCCCCGGTCATGAACAGGAATGAAACCAGCCCATGCAGTCGCCTCCGACAACGCGCTGGTCAGTCCGGTCCGGTCGGCCGACGTCCGCACCGCCACATTCCCCGAGTGAGCGATCACGCCCGTGCCGTCCCCCATTCACGGACAAATCCGCCGACCACGCTGTGCCCTTCAATTACCAGGTGCCTTCCCGCTGGAGAACTTGAACCTTCGCAAGTACAAGTATTCCGTTGCAGGACAGGCACTTTGGTGCATTTAGGCACCGAGTCAGGTCACGACACGTGAACGATCGAGGCTAAAGCTAGGCTAAAGGTTTGCGCAGTATGATTTTGGGACAGAATTGGCTACAATTCCCGCGTACACAATATACCGGGGGGTTCAACATCACGATCGTCACGTCTAGGCGGGTAACCGGAGGATGGATGCGTTCGGCGGCCGTCGCAACGGTCGTCGTCCTTCTTTCCCTTGTGATAAACCCACCCGTCGGCTCGGCCTTGGAACGGGTCACAGGCGCGTTCGGCGTGGGCGACTTCGAGACGGTGGGTTTGTCGCCGCAAGGGTGGTCGGTCAAGGCACCTCAGCCGAACAGGGCTGTAGTGACGTCCACAACTGCGATCAGTGGCTCCAAGTCCCTCCTCGCCGAAGACACCTCCGCGGTTCAAGCAGTCTTGGTGGCACGACCGAGATTCTCCGTCAGTCCGGGATCCACCTACCACTTGCAGGGATACGCGTACACCGTCAAGGGTTCGCAGAGTCTGAGCCTGCAGTTCTATGACGCTGCGGGGGCGGTTGTTGGTCGCCAGACGGCCTTGACGACCGGGGCGTCCATGGTCTGGTCCCGTCTCGAGCTGAGAAGCCCGGCGCCTGCGGCCGCACGGACCGCGTCGATCCAGCTCGCCTCCTCAGTTGGTGCCCTATCCCAGGTTTATTGGGATGCCTTGACCCTCATCTCGCCGGTGGTGCCCAACGGCGGGTTTGACGCGGTTCCCACGGCGACCGAGGCAATTCCCGGATGGGTCTCCAACACCTCGGGAGGCGCGACCGCATTCTCGACGGAGTTCGGCCCCAAGGCGGGTAGCAGGCGCCTGCAGTTGTCTGATGTGACAACGACTGGTCTGGCCTCGGTGACGAGTTCCAGAGTGCCCGTTTTTGCCGGCGTCACGCAT
The DNA here is from genome assembly GCF_040518285.1 of Knoellia sp. S7-12. GTDB lineage: Bacteria > Actinomycetota > Actinomycetes > Actinomycetales > Dermatophilaceae > Knoellia. The sequence continues at coordinate 4,079,903 of NZ_CP155449.1, forward strand.
GACCTGCGGGCATGGGTGTATCCCACTTCTGGGAGCTTCACCTTGACGGTGCGCTGGTACACCAGCGCTAAGCAACTGATCGGCAGCAAGTCGGTGGCGGTTTCGAAACCACCGAGCCGTTGGACCGACGTCTATACCAAGGTGACGGCTCCCTACACAGCCAGCTATGCCACGATTGCAGTTTCTACGTCCCAGGCGGGGCTTGCAGCAGGTGGCTGGGACAGTATGCAGCTGCTCCCTTCACAGGGGATTCCTATCCCGACCTACACTTCCCACGCCCACGGTGAACCACTGGACAGCTTCTCCAACTCGACGACCTCTGGGACCACGACGATCAGCGGTCGTGCAAAAATCTTCACCATCGTCTCGGGTGAGCCCGGCGAGTTCCAACTTGCCGACATCGAAACCGGGAAGGTCGAACGTAGGGTGCCCTTGGTGGGCATGAATGTGGGTTGGGGCCTCGCCAAGTCCCAAAGTGGTCTGATTTACGCAGGCGGTGGGGGAGGACATCTTTTTGAGATCGACCCCAGCACTGGGATCGCACGCGACCTGGGTAAGCCGGCTGGCGGCGCCAGCATGATTTGGGATGTGGAGGTGAACGCCGATGGCCGTGTATGGGTCGCCACGTATCCCGACGCTCACTTGGCATCCTACGACCCGTCCACCGGGCGTTCCACAGACTTCGGGAGCGTGAGCCCAGAACACGACTACGCCCGTAGCTTGGCCCTCAATGGGGGCTATGCGTATGTGGGGCTCGGCTCGACCAAGCCGGCGATTGTGCGGGTGTCCTTGTCCAATCCGTCGTTGAGGGTGAAAATCCCCTTGCCTGTCCCCGTGACGTCAGGGCGCGTGTCTTCCATCGGCAGCCTCGGACGATTCCTCGCCGTGCAGACCCCCGGCGGTACGACAGCGGGCGGAGCCACGTATGCCGGAGAGAGGCGGCTGTATGACACTCGCTCAGGCTCGTGGGAGGTTCCCGCCAACCTGGGCACGCAGACGCCCTCGACGATCGCCCCAGGCACAAATTCGTTCTACTACCTCAGCTACCAGCAATTGTGGGCTGTCGACTCGTCTACCGGCGTCAAGACATCGGTTTCGCCGACACGCATACCGATGGGTCGCGACCGCCTGATCTATTCGGGGCCTCTGGGCGGCGCCGAGGGTGAGTGGCTGATCTCCTACCAGGCGGATGGCTCAACAGGGGTCATCAACCTGGCCACCTTTGGGGAGCGCACTTTTACGGTCAAATTCACGCCGACGAAGATGAAGATCAAGGCGCTGGACGAGGGTCCCGGCGGAAGTCTTTATGTTGGCGGATTCGGCGGTGCCAGTCTCAGCGTCGTTGAGGCCGACACTGGAAGCCGACAGCAGTATCCCTTCTCCACGACAACCGCGGATGCCATCGGCGAGGTTGAGGGATCCCTCGCCAAGGGTAGGTATCAATACATAGGCACCTACAACGCCGGGAAGATCTTCAGATACGACACCACGCAGCCGTGGATCGACGGGACCAACCCTGCGCCCGTTGCCGTGCTCGGTCCGACCCATCATCAGGATCGACCCCTCGCTTGGGCAACGTCAGGCAGTCGCACCTTCTTCGGCACCGTTCCCGAGTACGGGGAGATCGGCGGCGTGTTGGGGATCCTCGATGGCGACACCGGAGCGCCGCGGATCGTGCCAGAGCCAGTGGTCGATCAAAGCATCGTCAGTTTGGTCGCGTCCAAGAACGTGGTCTTCGGTGGGACATCGAGGTGGGGCGGCATTGGGGCCACCCCGACTCAGTTGTCGGCCAAGGTCTTTGCCTACGATGCGGCGACCAATCGCAAACTGTGGGAGTCAACGCCCATCGCCGGAGCGCAGGCATTCGGCGGACTGACGTTCGGGCCCGGTGGCTCGCTGTGGGCTGCCGCTGGAACCCGCTTGGTGGAGCTCGACCCGTCGACGGGCAAAGTGCTTCGCAACATCATGATCTACCCCGAGCAACCTCGAGATGAAGTGACGCACAAGAACGCGGACCTCGTCTATGCCGGCGGTCTCCTATATCTAGCGGCCGGTAAGATCTACGCCATTGACCCCTACACCCTTCGGGTGTCCACGCCTGTAGCAGGTGGCCTTACGGGGAGGCAACTCGCTGTCGTGAACCAGCGCATTTACTACGCGAGTGGCGCCACGCTGCGTTCCTTTTCCTGGGATTAGCCGTCCAGCGGCCGGCGTAAGGCCGCGATTACCCGCCGCATGCGTGGATGATGCTGGTTGGCAAGGGCTGCTCGTGTCCTCAGAGTCGTCTACTGGTCGCAGGCATAGCGACGGGAGCAATTGTCAAGACCTGTGGATCGGCGTGTCACGCGACTTGCTGATCACCTCCTGAACCGTCGGTTCGCTCGACGAGTCTGCCCTTCTTGAACTGTGGAGGCGGGATCGACGTGCCCGAGCCACGTTGACAGCAGCGGAAGACGCACTTGAACGTCATTGCCGTCGCGATACCAGTCGAGCATTGCCGTGACGGCGAAGGTGTGTGCCACGGGCCCGCCGACGCTACGGTGCCCTGCTCGACCCATCGTGACCCATACGAGAACCGGCGCTGCACGGCATACCCGAGGGTCGCGAAGACGTGGGAATCCCCCTGCATACCGGATGTAGTTCGTCCGCAACACCTTCTACGGTGAGGACTCGGAACACGAAACCCCGACCTGAACCACCACTGAAGGAGATCTCACCATGCACATCGTCCTCATCGGCGGACTCTGGCTCACCGGCTCGGCCTGGGATGCGGTCCTTCCCGAGCTGACTGCACTCGGCCACACACCGGTGGCGATGACCCTGCCCGGTCAGGGAGATGGGGCCGCGGCCGCGGCCCTCGAGGACCAGGTCGCGGCCGTCGTGGCCGCAGTCGACGCGGCGCCGGAATCCGCTGTCGTCGTGGGGCATTCGGCCGCATCAAGCCTCGCGTGGCTGGCGGCCGACGCCCGGCCCGAGAAGGTCGCGTCGGTCGTCTTCATTGGGGGGTTCCCGACTGCCGACGGCGAGAAGTACGCCGACTTCTTCGAGGTCGTCGACGGGGTCATGCCCTTCCCCGGGTGGGAGCCCTTCGCTGGACCCGACTCCGATGACATCGACGACGCCACCAAGGAGCAAGTCGCTGCCTCAGCGGTCGCGGTGCCGGAAGGCGTGAGCAGAGCGATCGTGAAGCTCAGCGACGACCGGCGCTACGGCATACCCGCTGTCCTGGTCTGCCCCGAGTTCACCCCGGACCAGGCCAAAGAATGGATCGCCGGCGGTGAGACCCCGGAGCTGGCGAAGATCACCTCGCTCGAGCTCGTGGACATCGACTCGGGCCACTGGCCGATGTTCACCCAGCCCGCCCGCCTCGCCCAGCTCCTCGCCGAGGCGGTTCCCGCCACCCCCTGAATGCCCCACCTCCTGGGTTGATGTATCGCGCCGATATAACTGTCGGGTACAGTCGTTGGTGACAAGGTCCGAGTTTGTCACCTCAAGGTGGCGCGGCGTGAGCAGGAGGTGCCAGGCATGAGCAAGCGATCCGAACTGCTCGACTTCGCCCTCCTCGGCCTCCTCCACGAGGGACCGGCCCACGGCTACCAGCTGCGCCAGCGCCTCAACGAGGCTCTCGGTGCCTTCAGGGCACTGTCCTACGGGACGCTCTATCCCGCGCTCTCCGGACTGCTCGACCGCGGCCTCATCGCCCAGTCGACCGACACGGGCAAGCCGGTGTCGGCTGCCAAGCAACCCGGGCGCAACCGGATCGTCTACGAGATCACCGCCGCCGGCAAGGAGACCTTCGAGGACTCCGCCAAGCGCATCGACACGGCGGCCTACGAGGACGACGGGTTCGGCGTGCGCCTCGCCTTCTTCGGCCGGACCGAGGCCGACGTCCGGCTCCGCATCCTCGAAGGTCGGCGCTCGCGCGTCGAGGAGCAGCTCGAGACCGTCCGCGCCAATTCCAGTCGCAGCCGCGAGCGCCTCGACTCCTGGACCACCGCCCTTCAGCGCCACGGCGAGGACAGCACCGAACGCGAGGTCCGGTGGCTCACCGAGCTCATCGACGCCGAGCGTCGCCACCCCACAGACCCAGGGCCCCAGCCCTGACCCAGCCCCACCTCAACCAGGGCGCAACCAGCCCCGCAAAGACCCACCGAGCCACACGGCATACGCCGATTGACGGCAAACCACGCAGCATCATCAAGAAGAAGGAGCACACCACCATGGGTTCGATTCGCGTCGCCATCGTTGGCGTCGGCAACTGTGCGAGCTCGCTCGTGCAGGGAGTCGAGTACTACAAGGACGCTGACCCCACCGCCACGGTGCCCGGTCTGATGCACGTGACGTTCGGCGACTACCACGTCAACGACGTCGAGTTCGTCGCGGCGTTCGACGTCGACGACAAGAAGGTCGGCAAGGACCTGTCCGAGGCCATCAACGCCTCGGAGAACAACACCATCAAGATCGCGGACGTCCCCACCTCGGGTGTCGAGGTCCAGCGCGGTCACACGCTCGACGGCATCGGCAAGTACTACGCCCAGACCATCGAGCTGTCCGCGGCCGACCCGGTCGACATCGTCCAGGCCCTCACGGACGCCAAGGTCGACGTCCTCGTGTCCTACCTCCCGGTGGGCTCGGAGCAGGCCGACAAGTTCTATGCGCAGTGCGCCATCGACGCCAAGGTCGCGTTCGTCAACGCCCTGCCCGTGTTCATCGCCTCCGACCCCGAGTGGGCCAAGAAGTTCGAGGACGCCGGCGTCCCCGTCATCGGTGACGACATCAAGTCCCAGGTCGGCGCGACCATCACGCACCGCGTCATGGCCAAGCTCTTCGAAGACCGCGGTGTCACGCTCGACCGGACCTACCAGCTCAACGTCGGCGGCAACATGGACTTCAAGAACATGCTCGAGCGCGAGCGCCTCGAGTCCAAGAAGGTCTCCAAGACCCAGGCCGTCACGTCGAACCTCACGGGCGCCCTTGCCGGCCTGACCGACAGCCGCAACGTGCACATCGGCCCGTCGGACTACGTCGCGTGGCTCGATGACCGCAAGTGGGCCTACGTCCGCCTCGAGGGTCGTGCCTTCGGCGACGTGCCGCTGAACCTTGAGTACAAGCTCGAGGTCTGGGACTCCCCCAACTCGGCCGGCATCATCATCGACGCCATCCGCGCGGCGAAGATCGCCAAGGACCGTGGCGTCGGTGGAGCCCTGCTGTCCGCGTCCTCCTACCTGATGAAGTCCCCGCCGGAGCAGCGTCCCGACGACCTCGGTCGCGAGAAGCTCGAGGCGTTCATCGCGGGCACCGAGGAGCGCTGACCGCTCCGCTTGACCCGAGTTTGTCCCGCTCGACCCGACCTGCCAGGTCGGGTCGAGCGGTCGTTGATCGGGTCACCCGATCACCCTCATCACGGGGCCAGTGTGATGTCGCCGAGCGCCGGGGGCGTGAGCGGCACCGGCTCCACCGTGGTCGGCGAGGGCGACGTCGTCGGCGTGGTCGACCCGGTCGGCCGGCGCGTGAAGGTCGGGCTCTCCTCCGGCGTCGGCTCGACGGTCGTCGTGTTCCTCGGCCTCGTTGGGGCCTGGGGGCGGGACGTCTGACGCGGAACGTTCGTCGTCGACTGTGTCGCTGGCTCGGTGGTCTCCGAGCTCGTGGCCGACGCCGTGGGGGCAGGCTCCCGTTCCGGTTCTGGCGGGGCGGAACCCACAAGCATTCGGTATGCCGTGCGTCCCCACAGGCGGTCCCCGTTGGCTGTCATGACCGACCGGTCGCGAGACGACACGTAGTTGTTGGGTTCGCCAGTGTCGATGAAAGCCTTGGCAACATCGAGCGTCTGGACCCCACTCTGCTTGGCCCACGCGGCGACTTCGTCTCGGACCTCCTTGGAGCCGTCGTCGACTGTGGGGGGCTGGAGAGTGGCCACGATCACAGCGCCCTTCCAGGCTTTGCGCACAGCCATGGTGGTGGCCGCGAGTCGCGCCGCGACCGATTCGGACGAGTCGTTGCGGCCGTAGTTCAGCACGACGAGGTCGGGCTTCGTGGGCGAGAGGAAGGTGAGGCGCTTCGCGGCGTAGTCAGCGCCCGCCTCGGCGCGGCTGCCGTTGTAGATCGTCACCTCCGGGCCGGAGGATCCGTAGACCCGTTCATTTGCATAGATGGTGGGGTCCTGCGGGTCGAGCTCGTGCAGGGTCACCTCGCGGTCACGCCCCAGCAGCTCGGCGAAGATCGAGACCCATTCGTCCGTGCCGTCGCTGGTCTGGTCGCCGAGCACGGCGATCGTGGTGGGGGTTTCGCGGCCCAGAACGGCGGCCGCACCCGCAGCGCTCGGCGTGGGAGAGCCTGAGGGCGACGCGCTCGAGGCCGTGGCCGTAGGGGTCGCTGCGCTCGTGGGCGGCGGCGAAGGCTCATCGTTGCGACCGCCCACCCAGACGACGAGAGCGACCACGAGGGCGATGTTGACGGCGATGGCCAACACACCCAGGCCGACGTCGGTCCCCCGGAAGCGTTTCACCCCTTCATTCTGCTACAGGTTGGGTCTCCAGCCCGACGATGTGGGCTCGCGCGGGCCTGCGGTCGGCCGCACGTGGTCGGGCATTCGTTATGTTGACGTCGTGAATCAGGAGCCCACCAAGGGTCGCGCCTCCACCCGCCTCGCCGAGCTGCGACGAGCCCTGTGGCACCTGCGGGAGGGCGGTTTCGCGCAGCTTCGCAAGCATCGTGTCCGCATGAAGCTGGACAGCCACACGCCTCAGGGCGGCATCCAGCTCGGTGCCAAAGGAGTCGAACTGCCCCCCTGGCCCCTGCCGGAGCGGGCGCCCCGCCGTGCCGACCTGAGGGTCGGCGTCATCCTCGACGACTTCACCAGCCTGGCTCTCGGCTACGAGTGGGACCAGGTCACGCTCCACCCCGATCGGTGGCGTGAAGAGGTCGACTCACCGCGGCTTGACCTGCTTTTCGTGGAGTCGGCGTGGCACGGCAACGGTGACGCGTGGCAGTACCACCTCACCGGCCCCTCGGCCCCCCGCCCCGCGCTGACTGAACTGATCCAGTGGTGCCGAGCGAACGGCATACCCACTGTTTTCTGGAACAAGGAAGACCCGGTCCACTACGACGACTTCCTCGACACGGCTCGCCTGTTCGATCACGTGTGGACCACGGATTCGGACCGTATCGACGATTACCACCGCGACCTCGGGCACGAGCGGATCGGGGTGCTGCCGTTTGCCGTCCAGCAGTCGCTGCACAACCCCATCCGGTTGCGCACTGGACAGCACCAGAGTCGCGACATCGGATTCGGGGGAATGTACTTCGCACACAAGTACCCGGAGCGCCGCGAGCAGATGGACCTGCTGCTCGGCGCAGCGGACGCTGTCTCTTCGCGTATGCCGTTGGGCTTGGAGATCTTTTCCCGTTACCTCGGCGGGGACGAGCGCTATCAGTTCCCGGCGCCGCTGGATGAGCGCGTCGTCGGTTCGCTGGACTACCAGCAAATGCTGACGGCGTACCGCACCTACAAGGTCTTCCTCAACGTGAACTCGGTCGTCGGTTCGCCCAGCATGTGCGCACGCCGGATCTTCGAGATCACGGCGTGCGGCACCCCGGTCGTGTCGACGCCGAGTCGCGCCATCGGTGAGTTCTTCCCCGCCGACGAGGTGCTGCAGGTGGCGTCGGAGAAGGAGGCGGAGTGGACGCTGCGGGCGCTCGTGAACAGTCCGGAGCTGCGCGACCACACCGTGCACATCGCGCAGCGCCGCATCTGGGAGGAACACACCTACACGCGTCGGCTGGACGCCGTGCTGGCTGCCGCCGGGCTGGCAGACGGGGCCCCGGCGGCGCGCCTGCCAACGGTGAGTGCCTTGGTGTCGACGAACCGGCCGCAGCAGCTCGATCACGTCCTGACGACGGTGGCCTCCCAGCGTGGCGTCGACGTCGAGCTGGTGCTGCTCACCCACGGCTTCGAGCCCGACTTCGACGTGCCTTCGCGTGCCGCTGAGCTGGGATTGGAGAAGGTGACGCTGCTGTCACAGCCCGCCACCACCACTCTGGGTGCGTGTCTGAACCGCCTCGTCGGGGCTGCGTCCGGTGAGGTCGTGGCCAAGATGGACGACGACGATCTGTATGGCGCGGACTACCTGCGCGACCAGCTGCACGCGCTCGACTATTCAGGGGCAAGTGTAGTGGGGAAGCAGGCGCACCACATGTGGCTCGAGTCCCTGAACGTGACGATCCTGAGGTTCCCCGAACGCGAGCACCGGTTCACCGACCTCGTCATGGGACCCACGATCGTGGCGTGGCGTGACGTGGCGTTGGCTCATCCCTTCGCGGACGTCGGTCGCGGCGAGGACACCGGTTTCCTGCGGGACGTCGTCGAATCGGGTGGGCGCGTGTACTCCGCCGACCGCTTCAACTTCGTTCAGATGCGGCATACTTCAGTTCGGCACACGTGGGAGGCATCGTCAGCTGAACTGCTCGCCAACTCGCGTGTGCTCGCTTACGGAGACGCAAGTTCCCATGTCGTCATCTAGACCGTGACCACCCCTGGCCTAAGCATTTTTGAGAGCCGGGCGTGAGGTCTCTGGCGTCGGCAGGACTGCCCGTGGTGTTGGACCGGAGAACGAACGGGCATCGAGTCACAGCAAGGACGCGCAAACCATGGCACCGATAAACGAGTACGCGAATGAGGTGCGAACCCTCCAGGGCGAGTTGCAAGATGCCCGGGAGGCGGCGACGAAGGCCCACGTTCAGCTGCTCAACGCCAAGGCACTGCGAGAGGGCATCGAGGCTCAGCTCCGCCAAGAACTTGCCCAAGTACGGGCCGACCTCGAAGTTGCGAACAAGCGCGTGACCAATGGGTGGCCAGTCACGGCCGGCAGGGAGACGGCCACCGCGCCGCAGCCTCCGAAACCGGCGGCAACCCCGACCGTGGGCGCCTCAGCGATGAAGGCGACAGTTAATGTCGGACTGGGCCCGGATTTCTTTTACGGAAGCCAACATCATAAAGATGTTCGGGTGCTGGAACATCTCGCACTGAGAAACTCCAGCATCCGGGCCCGCGATGCAATCGCACGCAGCGCAACTAACCTACTGCTGGACTACAACGACATAATCCGAATAGCGCATGCTGTCCAGAACGGACTCATACCACGGGAGAAGGCCAAGGAATTTCGCGACTGGATTCCACGCTCCGTGCTCAGCCTAGCGAGAGTAGTTGCCGACCAGAATCTGATTGCACAAGACCAGCGCGACTCTATCTACCTATTCCGCCTTGCCAATGCAATTTGGGGAATGAACACTTTTGACTCTCGCGCAGTTCTGATTTACACAGACCAGCTCGAGGCCGCGCGCGAGCACGCAGAGCTCGAAGAGATCATCAAGACAGCTGGCCTGGCCGAAAGCAACCCAATTCAGGTTGCTCTCCTTCGGGCCAATGTCACAACGCCCTCGGCTGGGGCGGATGAATGGATGGGCGAGCTGAGCGAGCACTACAAGTCTGCCGGCCTCAGTCCAATCGACCTCCATATGGGCGACGGAGATCTGCTTTCCCGGTTAAACGTGCCAGCCACCGCAGTCGATGGCGGACCGCTTGTGACTGTCATGATGCCCACACACAACGGATCACGACACATTCTGACTGCAATCGAAAGCGTGCTTGGCCAGAGTTGGAGAAATCTTGAACTGATTGTCGTCGACGACTCCAGCAAAAACAGCGAATGGGAAGCCCTGCAAACCCTCGCCCCTGCGGATACACGCCTCAAATTGATCAGGCTTGACTCAAATCAAGGTGCCTACCGAGCGCGTCTTCGCGCCTTCGCGGAAGCCCGTGGTGAGTACGTCACCGTTCACGACGACGACGATTGGTCACACCCGCAAAAGATCGAGACCCAAGTCCAGGACCTTGTGAGCCACCCAGAACGGGTCGCGAACATGTCCTACATGACGCGTATCGATGAGCATGGTCGTTTCATACGCATCAACGACAACCCCGAGTTCAATCAGAAAAACTACTCGTCACTCATGATCAGGCGCATTGAAGCGCGCCGACTGGGTCTCTGGGATGAGCTCAACAGGGCAGCAGACGCCGAATTTCATGACCGCATTCATGCAGCCACCGGGCAACGGGTCTTTGCCGTTGTGACGCCCCCACTATCTTTCATGCGAGCCCGAACCGGATCGCTGACTCATGGCGAGATTCGCAAAGGCGGCATCGACTTCGCGCGTCAAACCTACGGGCTCTTTTACCAAAACTGGCATAAAACAATTGGGCAAACTGGTGGCGGCAAAGTTGAGTTCTCAGCAAAGGAGCGCCCTTTCCCAATTCCAAACAACCTGGAACCCGGTCAAAGGCAACCAGACCTCCCGACACTCGACGCTGTCTACTGCACAGACCTTCGCTTCCCGGGCGGAAACTCGTCACTTACCGCGGCGGAGCTTCGTGCGATGGTCGCTGATGGGATGAACGTGGGCATCATGCATGTCGCATCCCCGGTACTGCGCGCCCCCAGGCCAGCCAATCCGATGATTGCAGAAGTAGTCATGGAGCTCAATATCCCAGTACTCGCAGTCGAGGATTCGATTCACACGAGGATTGCCATCGTGCGCAATCCTAGCGTTCTCGAGTACTGCGACAATCTCGTTTCTGGCGTGAAGGCCGACTTTGTGGCGGTAATCGCTAATACAGCGCCGATGAGTATCAACGGGACTGATGCTTGCTACGACATAGCTCACGCAAAACTGAACGCCGAGACACTGTTTCGCGCCACCGCAACAGTCTTTCCTGAGTCGCCCCAAATCCGCGATATCCTGGCAGCACAAGATTCCTCACTCGAAATGAGCCCAACGGACTGGCCTGGTTTCCTGCCACAAAGACGCATCAGCCTCGAACCCCGCCGAGTGATGGAACGCAAGCCAAGGGTGGGCCGTCACTCTCGCGACCACCGCCTCAAATGGCCCGACCGTCCTGAGGACATCGTCAATGCCTACGTAAGCGATATCTTCGAAACGCGGGTTCTCGGTGGCGCCGATTCGGTCAAGACGACTGTCGATCTTGAGAAACTCGGAGTGACCGTGCTGCCCTTTGGGTCGCAGGACCCGGATCAATTCCTGACAGAGATCGACTTTTGGGTCTATCAACACTCGCGGTCCTTGGTCGAGTCTTTCGGAATGGCGACCCTCGAAGCTCTAGCCGCAGGTTGCATCGTGGTGCTTCCCCCCTACATGGAGAGACTCTTTGGATCGGGCGCCGTCTATTGCGAAGCTCAAGAAATTCCGAACCTGGTGAGCCAGTTCTGGCAACGCCCTGATGCTTTCTACGCTCAAAGCGCAAATGCAGTAAGTGTCGCAAGTGAGACTTTCTCCGACAGTGCGTACCTTTCTCGCATCCGTTCCATACTGGACCGGGTCCGCCATGACTGATAAGGCACTCGCGGACAACACCCGAAGAGTCATGATTTATGGCAGTTGTGTCTCCCGGGATGCTGCGGAACACTTCCTCGGACCGAAACTTGAACTGCTCAATTACACTGGCCGCCAGAGCCTGGTAAGTGCGATGGCCCCAAAACGCGACGAGTGGCAACATCTTTCGCCCGCCTTGGATTCGCCTTTCCAACGCAATGCGGTGCTTGACGACCTTAAGGGGAGCCTTCTGGGAGACATAGAAGCGTTTGCTCCGAGTATTGACCTTCTACTCATGGATTTCGTCGACGAACGCAACGGCTATCTGGAGTTTGATGACGGAGGGGTAGTTACACGTTCTCTCGAGCTGGTGAACTCTGGTCTGCTTGACCAACTGGACGCAAAGCGTGATTTGGTGACATTTGGCTCCGAGCGGCATCTCGATGACTGGACTGGGGCTATGGAAAGGCTCGCCAACCACTTGCGGTCTCTAGAGCTGTTGCACAAGGTCAGGTTCATCCGCCACAGGTGGGCCGGCGAGAGTCTCCAAGGGCATAGGTTTCCGTTTGACGAAAGTATGCTCGATCCACGAACCATCAACAGTCAATTGACGCAGTACTATGCGCGAGCCAGTGATATCGGTTTCGAATTCTTCGCGGTACCACATGCTCTCTGCGTAACAGATGTACGGCATCGGTGGGGAATGGCACCATTCCACTTTTCCGACGAATTCAATCATTTTATCAAATACCGGGTCGAGGAGATGCTCGCGTGATCGCTGCACAAGATCAGACAAGAATCGAGTACCGCGATCAGGTGGTACTGATCGACGGTGCAGGAGCTAACGATCACATCTCCAAGGAGATCCGTACAACTGGTCGCTTCTATGAGTCCGAACTGCTGAATTCGGTGGAGCCTCTACTTTCAGCAGGCGACTTCGTTGTCGACGTGGGGGCCAATATCGGGAACCACTCCCTCTACTGGGCTGCGGTCTGCGAAGCAGAAGTCTTGGCAGTAGAGCCCGAAGAGACTGTTTTCTCTGTCCTCAGACGCAATATAGCGCTTAACCGATTAGCTGGCCGAATATTTCCGAGGAATTTTGCCCTCGGCGACACGGACGGCGTCGCCACGGTAGTCCGCGGCAAGGAAGAGAACCTAGGACAGACTCGGGTCGATGTAGATCTTCAAGGCACCACGATTGTGCGTCGACTCGATGGCTTGCATGATGTAGCCGAGCGAACTGTCAGACTTGTGAAAATCGACGTCGAGGGTATGGAGCTGGACGTTCTCCGGGGCGCCGAAGGCGTTCTGAAACGCGATCGCCCAGCGCTCCTAGTGGAATGCTTGGACGAGGCTCATCTTGAGTCTGTTCTACTGTTCCTGCGCCCAATGAGCTACCACGTAGTCGACTGCTTCAACGCGTCTCCGACCTACCTGCTGCTTTCCACCGACTGGCGGTATCCCTCCGATTATTCGCCGGTCCAGCACCAACGCGACATTGTCGGGCGCCTGGCGAAGGAGCTTGTGTTGCAACGTATCCAGTATCGTGCCTTGAACCGACGGCTCCTGTGATGACCCGTCGGAAATCAGGTGAAGACCGAGACGTGATGCGACAGAGGGCCTTGGTTGAGGATATTTCAGGTGGGATAGACTGTTATGCCCCATGTCCACGATGGACTTCAATCGTCGCGACAATTGCCTCGCAGACTCTATCCGAACGTATTGCCCATTTGGGACCTGTCATAGGCCTGCAGTCGGCTGCGGTGGGGGCTCAGTTGAGGGAATACGATCCCTCGAGATTGGTCATCGACGAGGCATTTGTGTTCGACACGCCCTGGAATCGCTGGGTAGATGAGTTCGGCGCCCCCTGGGGTCCACTCCGGGTCGTCTCCGAACATTTCGTTAATCGAGGTCTGCCGATCTATGCTGTCAGCAGGCGAAATGAGGGCGCCCGCCTCGCGATGCGGGGGGTTGAGTACCTGCCCAATATTCGGACAAAAGAGATGGCGACCGATTTGGAGTTCTTGGATCCTCTTCTCAGCCTTCTGCAATCCGGTGTCGCGTCAACATCCCGGGAACTTTCGCAGTGAAGCTGATCTACGCCCGCAGTTCGGCAGGGGGTTTGGCAGATTCGTTCGACAACATGGTGGCAGCATGGGCACGTGACGTGGGTGCGCGGTCCTTGGCTTGTGTAGCGGACTCGTCAGAGGTTCTTGTATCGATCGCGTCTGCGTGGGCGGCTTCAACCAGCGTCCTTGAGGTTGAGACTCGGGAGGTCCCGCGGTCGGATCGCGGCGATCGGGCCCTCGCTTGGCATGCGTCACAGTTGGCCACTGACTCAGATTCTTGGATCATCTGTCGGAGTCTGACAATGGCAAGGGCTCTGGCTGGCAATCCGCTCTTGGCGGGGCGGCTCGTCGTGGCAATCGGAGCGAATGACTGGCAGGATTATCTTTCCAACAGTGATCATGCTGTCGTCGCCCTTTCCCAGGCTGCTTTGGTGATCGTTCCAGAGGCGCTGCGACAGGAGCTTGCCGATCACGGATCGGTTAATGCTGCTCGCGTTTGGAGTCTCGACGCTTTGCAGCCACCAGATATCCTCAGCGATCTCGACGGGGGGCGCGCGACTCCTGCCGATCTGCGTTTGCGGGTTTGTCTCGCATCGCGACTGGTGGTAGAGATCGGGATGGTTGAACCTCCTGGGGTCGTCAGGACCGAGACCGCTAGCTCGTGGGACCTGGAAGACTGTGTCGTTGATTTCAATTGGGCGGGCGCCAAACCTGTCGTGTCTATTCGCGTCAAAGGCGCCTCGGCTTGGGGCGCAGATTCTCCAGGGAGACAGTTTTGGCGGCTCGGCCGTTTGCGATCGGCTTGGGGCCTTGCTGCGATTGCAACGTCTGACGTCGCCCTGGCAGAGTACGCGGGCCTACACCCGGCTTGGGCCAGTTGCACTTGGCTTCATCTGCCGTATTCGGCACGAGCTAGTTGGGACTCGGAACTCTGGGACCGCTTCGGCACGACGGGCGCACTCGTCGAGAGAGTCGTTGTGTCCAGCCTTGAGGAGGCGCGTCATCTCGAACTACGCTTCCCGACACTCAGCGGGACGGTTCTATTTCCAGCCAGCGGCATGGGATGTGGTCTCGGCGAGACTATCCAGAACTTTGCCTCTCGCTACGGGAGGTCAAACTCGCAGCTTGCCGCTGGTTCGCATCGCAGTTGCCTTCTCGTGACCTCGCATGACATGAAGTTCGCGAAACCGATTGCTGATGCGTTAGAACGCCGTGGAGGTGTCGACGTCACTTCACACGTTTGGGAAACACAGCACTATTCTCGGGTTGAGGATTCTATTAGCGCGACAGTCGATAGGGATGTAGTTTGGGTCGACTTCGCCTCAGGTGTCGCGGGCTGGCATGCTGCGCGCAAGGGGAATCGACGACTGGTCGTTCGAGTACATGGGTACGAAGTTGATGGCCCTTGGGGGGACGATATCGATTTCGCTTGCGTCGACACGGTTGTTTTTCCCTCTGAACACCTGCGGACTCGAGCCGTCGCTCGCTGGGGGTTATCTTTGAGCAAGACTAGGGTAATTCCAAATCCGATTGATGTATGGAATCTGTCGCGTCCGAAGTCGGCGATTGCACCTTGGACTTTGGGTCTCCTTGGATGGACTCCCCATCTGAAACGATTTGATCGTGCACTCAGCCTCCTAAATGAGTTGATCAAGGTCGATGATCGGTTTGTCTTGTCGGTGAAGGGACGACCACCTCACTCTTTCGACTGGGTGTGGGGCGACCCGGGGCAGCGTGCGATGTTCGACGGCGCCTTTGCGGAGTTGCGAGAAAATCACCGGCTGGCTGCTCATGTCTTTTTCGAAGACGCTGGTCCTGATGTTTCTGATTGGTTGACCAACATTGGGTGGATACTTTCGCCGAGCGAGCGAGAGTCGTTCCACCTGGCTGCCATGGAAGGCATGGCCTCGGGATCTGTCCCGGTCGTTTGGAAACGAGAGGGGGCCGGGGACGTATTCCCGCCCGATTTTCTGATCGAGGATGTGCCCAGCGCCGCGCGGCGTATTCTTGACGCCTCCGAGCGCGGTGATTTTGAGCCACTATCACGTCTTGCACGACGCAGCGCTGACCGATTCGACTTTCCCCTGATCGTGGACGAATGGGCAGATGTCCTGCAGCTCGGCACCGGGCCGTGGGCCTAGTTCTGCGTCCCAACGTCACCAACTCCAGTGCTTGAGTCGCGATCCGTGTCGTAAGCAGACGGGTCCGTTATTGGGTAGATTCAGAACGACACAACTTTCACGCAGACAGGTACCCCAGTGGTTCACACATCTACTGTCGCCGTCATCGGCCTCGGTTACATCGGACTCCCGACCGCGGCCATCTTGGCCAGCAACGGGGTCAAGGTCATTGGGGTTGACGTGAGTGATTTGCATGTCGATGCAGTGAATCGCGGAGAGGTGCCGTTCATCGAGCCGGACCTCGCCATACACGTTGCCGGTGCCGTGAGCCAGGGGATGCTCTCCGCGCAGAAGAACACGCCACAGGCGAGCACGTACATCGTCGCCGTGCCCACGCCGTTCAAGGATGGCTACGCAGCAGACCTCAGCTACATCGAGGCCGCCACCGACGCGATCATCCCGCAACTGCGCGGCGGTGAGCTCATTATCCTCGAGTCCACATCACCCCCCGGCGCGACCGAGCACATGGCCAAGCGCGTCCTCGATGCGCGGACTGATCTGTCACTCGACGGATCGGAGGATCGCCCCATAGTTCACTTCGCCCACTGCCCGGAACGTGTCCTCCCGGGCCGGGTCATGATCGAGCTAGTCACCAACGACCGCATCATCGGGGGGCTGACCACCGCCGCCGCTGAGCAGGCTCGTGACCTCTACCAAGTGTTCTGCGGAGCAGAACTGCACCTCACCGATGCCACCACCGCCGAGATGGCCAAACTCACCGAGAACTCCTTCCGCGACGTCAACATCGCCTTCGCCAACGAGCTCTCAGTGATTGCTGACAAACTCGGAATCGACGTCTTTGAGCTCATCGAGCTCTCCAACAAGCACCCGCGCGTCAACATCCTTCAGCCTGGCCCTGGTGTCGGCGGCCATTGCATCGCGGTCGACCCATGGTTCATCGTGAGCGCCGTCCCCGACGAGGCCCGGCTCATCCGCACCGCACGCGAGGTGAACGACAACAAGCCTGAGGTCGTTCTCGGCAAGGTCAAGGAGCGCGCCGACCGGTTCAAGAACCCAGTCATCGCGACGCTCGGTCTGGCCTTCAAGCCGGACATCGACGACCTGCGCGAGTCACCGGCCCTCATGATCACCAAGAAGCTCGCCGAGCGTCACCCCGAGGCGACCATTTTGGCTGTAGAACCCAACATCGCCGAGCTCCCGGACTCCTTGGCGTCCTTGGACAACGTCACCTTGACAGACACGGAAGATGCCATCTCGAGGGCCGATATTGTCGTTCTCCTTGTCGATCACAAGGAATTCAAGAACACCGACCGGGCACTCCTCATCGAGAAAGCCGTGATCGACACCCGCGGCGTGTGGCGCTGACGCGCGGCGCAACTGGTTCTGCCCTTGGCCTGCGCGTTTGAGGCTCGGGGGACTCGAGTGGTGACCCTTAGGATGCTGAGGTACCTCCGTCGCCCACCTGCAGAACTTAGGGAAATACGTGCACGCCGACGAACGCCGCGATCAAACCCAGCTTGATCGGCACCTCTTGTCGGAGTTCATCGGCGACCCAGAAGGACTCCAGCAGCGCTACGAAGGGCTCCGGGCCCGAGATATCGCCTCCAGAGCCAAGCTCAAGGACGCTGAGAAGCAGGCCAAGGAACTGAAGCAGCTGCGCACGCAGAATAAGGATCTGACTCGCAGGCTCGGCAGTGCGCACGGAGCTCTCGATGCCTATCGCGCAGAGAGTGCTCGCCTCAAGAGCGATCTCAAAAGGCTGCGCGCCGGCAGGGCCTATCGCCTGGGACGAGCCCTCACCCACCCCATGACCGTCGTCCGAAGGACGGGACAGAAGCCGGCGCCGGCTGCCCCACTCCAGTTGGAGGCTGCACCGCACAAGGCGCCGGCCACTGCGGCCGCCGTGACCACTCCAGGGGCGACGCCACCCGCTGCCGGGACCACGCCGCATACCGGATCCCCCCTGCCCGAGCGGCCCCTGAGCGAGTACTCCTACGAGGAGCTCGTTGAACGCTTTCACGACGACCGCACCCCCATCCGCCTGGGGCACGTGCTGAGCCGCGCCTGGTATCAGCGCGGGCTCGTCACCGAGCCCGCCGACCTCCTGCGTGAGCACCCAGAGGTGACCAGCGCGCTCACGGGAAACCCTGCCGAGCTGGCCGAACGCATCCTCGGCACCGACCGGGTCGCTCACGAAGGCATCTCCATCCCTCCGCGAGCGCCGGGAGCCGCCTACCTCCCTGAGCCGGACCGCGTCATGTATTGCGCGCACTCCACCCCGGCCTACAACACCAACGGCTACTCGACCCGCACCAAGGGCGTCGCGTCTGGCCTGCGTCTGGCCGGCGCCGACGTCGTCGTCGTGGGTCGTGCAGGATACCCGTGGGACTCCAAGTCCGATGTGAATTCCCGGGCCAAGCACCGCCACGCCGTCGAGGTCGACGGTGTCGACTACGTCCACCTCCCTGGCAACCCCCTCTCGAGCACGCCGGTTGACCGCTACATCCTCGAGTGCGCCGACGCGTTCGTCCGTGAAGCGCGGCTCCAGCGCCCGAGCGTCATCCACGCTGCGTCGAACTTCCGCGTGGGTCTCGCCGCCCTCATCGCCGCTCGTCGTCTCGGCATCCCCTTCGTCTATGAGGTTCGCGGGCTGTGGGAGATCACCGAAGCCTCCGACAAGCCCGGGTGGGATGAGACGGAGCGTTTCGCCCTGCAGTCCAGCCTTGAGACGTTGGTGAGCAGTGAGGCCGACGCCGTCCTGGCGATCACCGCTCAGACGCGCGACGAGCTCGTGCGGCGCGGCGTCCCTGCCGAGCGCATCACCGTCGCACCCAACGCGGTGACACCGCGTGAGTTCCTCCCGCTGCCGCGCGACAGCGCGTACGCCGCGATGAAACGAGTCCGCACGGACGTCCCGGTCATCGGCTTCGCCGGGAGCATGGTCCCCTACGAGGGCCTCCAGACCCTCGTCGACGCAGCCACACTGTTGCGTGACGCGGACATCGAGTTCCAGGTCGTCGTGGCCGGATCCGGTTCTGCCGCAAGCACGCTCGCAGACCAGGTCAGTGAGCTTGACCTCGGCGACCTTGTCCGTTTCATCGGGCGCGTGCCCAGCGACGAGATGCCGCGCCTTCTCAGTCTTTTTGACATCATGCCGTGCCCGCGCCTGTCGCTGCCCGTCACCGAGATGGTCTCGCCTCTCAAACCGCTCGAGGCCATGAGCAGCGCCAAGTCCGTCGTCCTCTCCGACGTCGCTCCCCACCGCGACATCGCCGGGCCGCACGAGTCCCGGGCACTGCTGTTCCGCGCCGGGGATGCCCAAGACCTCGCTGACACACTTCGGCGACTCATCGAGGATCCCGATCTGCGGGCCAACCTCGGCCGCGCCGGCCGCCTGTGGTGCCTCGACGAGCGCACCTGGGAGGGGCTGGCTCAATCCATCCGCGCTACCCACCGCGACGCCACTGCACTGCATCGTGACCTCGCCGGCACCGGTCGCGAGCTGAGCAGTCTGCGGGTTGGCCTGGTCGCCGATGAGTTCACCACGGAGACCCTGTCGGCTTCGGTCCGGGTGGTCCCACTGGACCGCGAACACTGGGACGAGCAACTCGCCAGCCTTGATCTGGTCTTCATCGAGTCCGCGTGGAAGGGCAACGACGGCACCTGGCACCGCGGCGTCGGGCGGTATTCCGATGAGGAACACGCGGACATCTGTGGCCTCCTCAATCGGGCTCGCGAACTGGGCATCCCGTCGGTCTTCTGGAACAAGGAGGACCCGGTCCACTTCGACCGGTTCGTGGCCACAGCCTCCTTGTGCGATCACGTCTTCACCACGGACGGCAACAGGGTGCTGCCCTACCTCGCCGCCGGGGTCGGCACGGTGCGCACGGCCTCCTCGCTGCCTTTCTATGCGCAACCCAAGATCCACAACCCGCTGCCGGGCGCACGTGGTTATGAGCCCACCGTCGCCTACGCCGGAACCTTCTATGGCGAGCGCTACGCCAAGCGCTCGGCTGAGCTGACCCGACTCCTCGAGTCCGCCCGCCCCTTCGGTGTGGCGATCTATGACCGCCAAGCCGACATCCCCGACTCGCCGTACCACTTCCCGCCCGCCTTTCGGTCGAGCGTGCGCGGCTCACTGCCCTATGCCGAGGTCATCGACTCCTACAAGAGCCACCTCGCCAACCTCAACGTGAACTCGGTGGACGGCTCCCCGTCCATGTTCTCGCGACGTGTGGTCGAAGTTGCCGCGTGCGGCGGTGTCGTTCTCTCCGGGCCAGGCCGGGGCATCGACGAGACGTTCGGCACGGCCATCCCCACGAGCAACGATCCGTTGATGTGGCGCGCCCTGCTGCGGGCCTGGTCCACCGACCCGCAGGCACGTCTCGCCGAGGCCTGGCTCCAGATGCGCGCCGTCCTGCGCTCGCACACCGTGAACAATGCGCTGACGATCGTCGCTCGCACCGCCGGACTTCGCGTTGCAGCACCCGAACGGCCCACGTATGCCGTGGCGCTCGATTCGAGCGCACCGGACGTCGTCCTTGGGTTGGCCCGCCAGTCGGTGCCCCCGGCCGAGGTGTTCCTTTCCACGGGGGGCGATACCAACAACTTTGATGCGGTGTCCAAAACTTTCAACAGCGCAGTGACGAGTGTGCGCACCTGGGATGGGAACGGCATACCGGCAACGACGGCGACGTGGGTCGGTCGCCTCGGTGAGGCCGTGTCGCGCACCCACTTCGAAGACCTCCTGCACGCACAGGCCTACGGTCCGTGGGAACGCATCGACAGCCGCAGCGAGGTCGACCTCAAACCGGGTCGCCCCATCGCGGAGCCAGTGTCGACGACCGGGACGACCACCGGACTCGTGTCCTCGGCGGCAGGGTGGGCCCACGGCGATCTCGACAGTGCCTTGCTCGCCGACGGGTATGCCGGAGTGAGCCTGCTCGTCCCGCACGTGACCCCGCTGGTGGACGCGAGGATCGACAACCTCGACGTACAAGCGGCCTCCCCCACCGCGTCCATGGCCGACCGCCGCGTGCTCGTGGCCGGTCACGACCTCAAGTTCGCCACCTCCCTCATCACGGAATTGCGGGCACAGGGTGCGGAGGTCCTGCTCGACGAGTGGCAGAGCCACACCGCTCACGACGAGCAGCGTTCACTCAAGCTGCTTGACGAGGCCGACATCATCTTGTGCGAATGGGGGCTCGGCAACGCCGTCTGGTACTCGCATCACGTCACCCCCGAACAGCGGCTGGTCGTCCGCGTGCATCTCCAGGAGCTCTCCCTCCCCTATTTGGCCCGCATCCTGCATACCAACGTTGCCGCCTACGTGTTCGTCGGCGAGCTCGTGAGGCAGGCAGCGATCCACAGCCATGGTGTTCCCGCCGACAAGAGCCTGGTGATCCCCAACCTTGTGGACACCGACGGCCTCGACCTGCCCAAGACCGCGGACGCCGCCACGAACATCGGCTTCGTCGGCACCGTCCCCGCGCGAAAGCGACTGGATCTGGCACTTGACGTCATCGAAGGTCTTGCTGACTTGGGGCGGCCGCATTCACTGCGCATCAAGGGCAAGGGCCCCGAGGCGTACCCCTGGATGAGCAGCCGACCGGAGGAAATGGCTTGGTACGACGCGCAATACGCGCGCATCGCGTCGCTGAACGCTTCCAGACCCGGCACCGTGTCCTTCGACGGTCACGGCAACGACATGGCTGAGTGGTACCGCAACATTGGTGTGGCCCTGTCGGTCAGTGACTTCGAGTCATTCCACCTGACCATCGCGGATGGCGCCGCCAGTCGAGCCATGCCCGTCGTTCTCGGTTGGGATGGGGCAGACCTTGTCTATCCACGTGAATGGATCGGCGCCTCGGTCACTGACCTGGTGGCCCGGATTGTGTCTGAGGAGCGCGACCCAGAGGGGTACCGCTCCGAAAGCGTCGCCCGCTTCGAAGAGACCGCCGTGCTCGGACGTCTTGTGCAGCTGCTCAATCCGGAGGGAACCCCTCATGTTCGATGAAGTCGACGTCGTGGTCCACAGCGGCTGTGTCCCCCGTCCACCGGAGAACGCGCACGTCGTCGCCCAGAGAAGAGGCTGAGTCGTGCGACTCGTTTTCGCTGCCCGAATGAAGAACCATGTGGCCAGGGGTGACATGGGCCCGCTCAAGCGGGTGATGTCGCGTGCCGTCATCGCGCTCGACACGGTGACTCCGTGGCCGTCAGAACACACCATCGTGGACCTGCGCTGGACGCCAAATCCTGGCCGCGTCGGGATCCTGATGCGCAGCAACGAGCCCGAGTCCACGGAGACCCGGCTCGGATGGATCGGCAACAAAGCTCGCGCCTGGGCGTGGACTGGGGTCCTCGGGGAGGACCTGTTGCCCCTGCTGCGTGGGGGCGACCACACCAAGCCGCTCGTGGCCGACGCCGTTGACGACGGGATCGGCAGCTTCGCCATGGTGGGCGCGACACCCGACTCCCTTCGCGTCTTCACGAACGTGCACCGATCGGAGGCGATGTACTACACCGAAGTCGACGACGTCGTCCTGTTCAGCAACTCGGCGGCGGCGCTCAACCTCGTGCGGCACGATTCGGCGACTCCTGTCTACAGCCCGCTCGGCCTCGCCGGAGCCATCGTCCATGGTCTGCCCGTGACCAGCTCAACCGTCTTCGCGGACGTGCAGATCGCGCCTCCTGGCTCCCGAATTGTGTCCGACTCCACGCACGACCTGCGCGTCGAGGACCGATACGTGTGGCAGGCCGACGCGGACGCAAGCTTCGACGAGGTGGCCTCAGCCATCGCCGACAGCCTCGTCACCTACGCCAAGACGCTCGCCGGGGGCGCCGAAAAGGTCATCGCGGCCATCACCGGAGGCAAGGACAGCCGCCTCGTCGTCTCGGCACTGACTGCGGCTGGGGTTCCCTTCCTGGCCTACACCAATGGGCTTGACGAGAGCGGCGAGGTGCACGTCGGCAGGCAGGTGGCCGCCCTGATCGGCGCGGAGCACCGAACCAACCGACCCGCCATGACGACGGCACCTTCCGGCAAGTCCTTCGTTGCGGCGCAGCCCGAACTCCAGGCGTGGATGACCCTGCGTTCGACCGGCGGCCTCGGGAACGCCTTCACGACACTGCCCGACCCCGCCAAGGCGCACGTGCTCATCACCAAGTCGGTCAATCTCGGCGGCCAAGGAGGCGAGATCATCCGCGGTGGCTGGGCCCGGTCGTTGGCCGCCAACGACCACGGCCGGGACAGTGCGCTCCAGTTGATCCGCAAGTCATGGTTCAACAATGGCGACCTGCTCTCGCCCCTGGCGCGCGAGGCGATGCACCTCGATCTCGCGGGAAGCCTGGCACGGATCGGCGACGCACCGGTCCGCGGGATGCTCGACGCCTATGTGCGCAACCGAACCGGCCGCTGGCTGGCGACCATGCGGCACGGCGAGTCCGTTGTCGCGCCGCACGCGACGCTGCTGATCAACAACCGGATGGTGCGGCGAATCCTCGCTGCACCCGATGAGACCCTCATCGAAGAGCGTCTGGCTCACCGGGTGATGAACACGATCGTCCCGGGAATTGCGGACCTGCCCTTCTTCCGCGACCGGTGGACCTTCGAGGCCAAAGGCCCCAGCACCTTCCACGACCCGGAGGGCTGGGCTGGACGGAACCCCTACACCGCCACCGACGTGCCGCGGGCGAACTTCAACTGGCGGGTGGCCTACACGCCAGCGCTCGCCGACTACTTCACGTCGTACGTGCTCGACAACGACTCCAGCCTTCTGTTTGACGTGCTCGACCGAAAGGCCGTCGAGAAGATGCTCAGTGGCAGCCGCTACCGCGCCCCGGCTGCCTGGGCACTGTTCTCGGCTCAGTACACGTTGAACAATGGATGGCTGGGTGGCCGCCCCGAGTCACCCGACACCATCCAGATCGAGGTTCCTCAGGCATGACGGCCAGCACTTCGGGCAAGGAGCCGGGCGAGATCCGCACCTTCATCTACGGCAGTTGCGTCTCGCGAGACACGTTCGAGTTCCTGCCAGAGGGATACCGGTTGCTCACCTATGTCGCAAGGCAGTCCGCGATCAGCGCGAACGCGCCTGCCACCGGGGTCTTGGGCCGGATGAAAGAGCTCCCGTCGGCCTTCCAGAACCGAATGGTCAGCGGCGACGTGCGCGGCGATCTGCCAACAGTGCTCGAACGCCACGTCGCCGATATCGATGTGTTGCTCATCGACCTCATCGACGAGCGAGGTGGTGTCATACCGCTTGGCGGCGGCTACGTGACCAAGTTGTCCGAGATGTGGGGCGCGGGCGGGCGCGAGATCTCCGCTGGCGTGCCGCTGCTGGCGTTCGGGAGCGACGAGCATTTCCGTGCGTGGAGTGGGGCTTTCGAGATCCGCGTCGAGCAACTGGAACGCCTGGGGCTCAAGGGCAAGACGGTGGTGCTGAGGACGCCGTGGGCCAAGCTGGCGCCTGACGGCACTCCGATCCCGATCCCCGAGTGGATGACTGATCCCGACACCGCGAATGCGCTCTACGTGCGCTACTTCCAGCGGGTCGAAGCCCTCGGCCTGGCCGTCATCGACCTGCCGGACGAACTGGCGAGGTCGCCGCTC
This sequence comes from Knoellia sp. S7-12, assembly GCF_040518285.1. GTDB lineage: Bacteria > Actinomycetota > Actinomycetes > Actinomycetales > Dermatophilaceae > Knoellia. Next base: position 4,104,109 of record NZ_CP155449.1, read on the forward strand.
GACCACCGCTGGGGCCCGAGCCCCTTCCACTACACCGAGCACGCGTACCAGTACCTCGCGAGCCGGATCGCGGCCTTCGCGGCGGGTGGTGCCGGCGCGCTCGAAGACCCGGCTGCGGCCTCCGACTCAACGATTCTCGACAAGGTCGCCTTCACTGACGTGCCCCGGCGTGACGCCAGCAGCTGGGGGGAGCCCCAGGTCTTCGCCTCGCTGCTGGATCTGACGAGGGCAGAGTTGCGGGACGGGCTCGTGACCCTGGCCACCCCTGAGGCGCCCGTGGACCTGCTGATCGAGAACAACCACGCCTCAACGACGATCGTGAGTTTGCACGCCGCCTTGGGCCAGAAGCCGATGGACCTGCCGATCTTCACCGGCCGTTCGGTCACCGAAGGCCTCGACGTCAATCGGATCTTCATCTCGGACGCGAGCCTCTGCCTCGACCCCGAGCTCAAGTTGGCGTGGTATCTCGGCAGCTCGACACTCGATCTCACGCAGGTGCTCCACGACGCCATTGCTGCGGTCCAGACTCAGTTCGGCGCGCATCACCTGGTTTTCTTCGGCATGTCCGGAGGCGGATTCGCGTCGCTCAACTTGTCGCACACCTTCCCGGGGTCGTTGGCGGTTCCGGTCAACGCCCAGACCCGGGTTGCCGACTACCACCCGCCGGCCTGGCAGGCCTTCACGGCTGCGTGCTTCGGCACGGAGGGCGAAGATGAGGCTCTCGAGGTCCTGGCCAACCACCCTCGGGCCGATCTGCGTGCGGTTTACGCCGCGGGTTTCGCGAATCACGTCGTTTACCTGCAGAACTCGCAGGATGCCCACGTGACGACCCAGCTCAGCCCCTGGCTCGAAGCACTCCCCCACCGCAACGGCGTGCACCTGCTCCTCCAGCCCTGGGGGCGGGGGCACGTGCCTCCGTCGGCTCGCGAACTCCGCACCCTCATGCAGGCCGTCGCGCCGGTGAACGGCAACTGGGACGCGCTGGCCCGACGTTGGGGCGCGGCGCCGGGCGTCGGAGCCGACCCACGTCTGCCCCTTGCGAGCGGCTGATCACCCCACCGGGGTTCAGAGGGCTCAGGGAGGGCCGACGCCGAAGCTGTCGGTGCCCAGCCTGACCAGGGCGTCGGGAGACGAGCCGCGACTGTCCCTCGAGAACCACCCGGGTCCCACCGCCACGCTCCGCACCGGCTGTCCCGGCCGTGTCCACGACACGACGTGGGCAGCCGTGCCGGCTACGTTGTCGTGCAGTGTCACCTCCGGTGCAGAGTCCGCTCCGGAGAAGTCGATGAGGGTCTGTAGGCGCAGTCGATTTCCGGTTTTGGCCATCAGCACCGTTCGCGTGGGGGTCTTCTCACGCCACCGGTACGAGGTCCAGCCCTGCCACGGGTCGGTTCTTCCCTTGACGACGGAGACCTCAGGGGCCTCACCCACGGGCGCGAACCAGGTCTTCGTCGTCGCCTGGGCAGAAAGCACCACCGCACCCTCCTTGCGGTGACCCGCAGACGGCTCCAGGTGCCACACTTGCGCGGCCGTGACCGGATCCTCCGCGGTGACGTCGTCGATGACGACGATGGCCTCCAGGTCCCACAGGACGAGGACACGTCGGCGGATCTCCACACCGGCGTAGCCACGGTCGAGCAGCTCGAAGTCCTCGCCGCCCTCCCGGATCTCACTCCGGGTCAAGGTGACCTCGGCCGTGCGGTCGTATTCGACGCCGTCGACCACCACGGAGTTGTGAGCCGCCCGCGAGAGCACATGGGCGCGGAACGGGTCGACGGCGTCGTAGGCGTACTTGCCGCCATCGACAAGCACCGGCGCGCCGCGGTGGAACAACGTCAGCGAACCCCCGTCCACGTGGCCGTGAATCCGGTTCTGGGGCCCGAACCTCAGCGAGTAGAAGGTGTGCTCGGAAAAGGGCCGATCGTCGTCGCCCCAGCCGCTGCGTCCGAAGACGTAGCCGGACGCGTACGTCTTGACGCGTTCCGGCGGAGGAGCACCTTCCCGGCCGCCGGAGGCGACGAACTCGACGGCAGGATGGGGGATGCCCCGGAGTGAGAAGACCTCGGTGTCACCGATCAGTTCATACGTGCCGTCGGGGCGGGTCGCATGAGCCAACGCCAGTGGCGCGCGCTCGATCCTGCGGAACTCGGCCGGCGCCGCTCCCCGCACCAACTCCACGCGTCGCTTGGTCAGGCTCCACCAGCTGTAGTTGATCTGGTGGTACTGGACGGCCCCTTCTTCGTTGATGCCCTCCTCGTCGTACGAGGTTTTGAGCATCGCGGTCATCCTCTCGACGGCGAGGTCGACCCACTCCTCGTGCTCAAGGACGGCGCCGATGACGAGCAGGCCCTGGTGCTGTTGCAGCGCGTGGTTTCCCTTGCGGACGTGTTTGGGGTCCTCGAGCCACCGGCCGTGCTCCTCGATCGACCTGAGCACCACCGTGAGGGCCTCGGGCCGATGCTCGGTGAGCATCGGCAGGCCGAAGCACATGATCATGGCGCGGACCGCCTCGACCATGTCACCCCAGGAGTAGGTCGCGCGACCGCGGCCTGGCGGGTTGGCCTCGATCCACGAGGTGACGGTGGCGACCCACAGGTCGACCCCCGACGGGTCTCCTGCATCTGCGCGACGGCGCAGCGGATCCAACCAGCGCAGCATGTGCAGCTGGGCCACCCAGTTGACCTCACGAAACGGGTTCTCGTTCCACTTCGGCGACTCGGGGAGGCGCCACAGCCTGTGCGGCTTGAGGGTCAGCTCACCACGCAACAGGGCGGCGGCCTCGGCGTGGTCGGTCGAGAGCGGCGAGAAGTGGGATCCGATCGCCTGACTGCGCGCGGCGAGCTCGGAGTAGGAGAAGGTCAAGACGTCGAGCCTCTCGAAAGCGGGGTGCCGGACGTGATCGGGTCTTCAGCGACGAGGGCGTCCCTGACCTTGGTGAAGGCGTCGTCCTGAAGCCGGTACACGGGACCGGCGAAGGTGGTCAACAGCCAGTCGTTGTAGGCCGTCACGACCTCCGACAACCCGGCCGGCGAGGGGGGCGGGGTGTCGAGCAGGACAGCATTGACGTGCGGCCCGAAGCTGTTCTCGAGCCTCGGCAGGGTGTCGGTGAAGAGCTCCCGGAGCCGCTCGAGAGACGCGCCGGCGATGACGTCCCGCATGCCCATCACGTGGAAGACTTCCGTCGCCGGGGTGGCTACGGCGAAGTGCTCCCACTGGCTCTGGTAGTCCGCCCAGAGGGCCAGACCCGTGCCGGGGAACACGGAATGCACCGGAACGGCACGCATTTCACGCGCCAGCCGACTGAGCGCTGAGTCACCCAGCTCTGCTGCGGTCGCGGCGGATAGGCATCGCTCGTCACCCCAGGCGACGACGACGGGAACGGCGTCGCACGTCTCGACCTCGACCGCCCACGACAGCGGCACATAGCGCGAGGCAGTGAGGCCCGTAGCTTCGGGACGGTCCGCCGTCGAAGGGTCGGGGCCGCGGTAGGCGTCCGCGAGCGTGACGACTGTCCGTCGGCCCGGATCAGCACTCCACCCCAGGGACACCATCCAATCGCCGTCTCCGATCGGGTCGTCGAACCATGGGGTCACGAGGCCTCGTTTCCCCCCCGGCAATCGTCGTCTGCCCATGCGGCGGCTCGGTGCAGCGTCGAACGCACCCGGCGAGCTCGCACGGCCCACCCACATCCCCGAAATCTCGACCCTGCCCGGAGCCAGACGCCCGGTTCGCTCGTCGAGGTTCGTGACCCGGAGGCGCCAGCGGGTGACGTCAGCGCGGAGGTGCAGCGGGAGACGGACGGTGCCAGCGGTCGCCGGGTTGCGGATGCCCGCCACCGGCAGGCTGAGAGGCACGCGGATGTACTGCTGGTCGACCCAGTCCCCGTCCTCGGAGGGCTCATCGAGACCGACCACCCGGCGCAGTTCGGCGAGCAACCAGGCGTACGCCTCGGGGACGAAGTGGTATGGCGAGAGACCCCATCGGTGGTCCGCGTCACCGAGGGCAAGCTCCGGCGGGAGCTCGACCACAGGCAGTCCGAGTTCCCGGAGGAAGGCGTAGTAAGGACGAAAGGCGTCGTCCCACTCCGCAGCGCTGCGCTGCATGTAGGGCGGCACACTGACGCCGTCACGGGTCCGGCTCGCGAACGGAACGCGCAGGACCACCGAGCGGTCGCGCAGCCCTGCCGCCTCCAGCCGGGCGAGCACGGCTCGGGCGGCGTCCTTCCAGCGGCGGAAGTGCTCTGGCGTGCCGAGCTCCACATCGTCGGACACCGGGCGCAGCAGGTCCTTGACCCCGGACTCCTTGAGCTCCTGCGAATCGGTGGCGAACGCACCCTCCGCCAGGGGCACGACGCCGAGGCGCTCGTCGACGAGGTCGATGACAAGGACGTCGAGATCCGGGGCGTGGTCCTCCAGCAGGTCGAGTGCCTCGGACCTGAGGTCGGCCACGACCATCCGGCGCTGGAACGCCGAGGGCAGGTCGACAGTCTCGGGAACCTCGGTCGGCGGGGAAGCGGCACTGATCAGCGACTGCCGGGCCACATAGAAAGCCACCGTGCACTCCCGGTGCAGCTCGGCCATGTCACGGCTGACGCAACTCCCGAGGATGCCGAGTCGCAGGGGAGTGGCCATATCGACCACTTTACTGACCGCTCGCGGAGCCCCGTCCACTCGCCTGCGGGGCTGCGCGTACCAAGGCGGAGCCGAGGGGGTAGTAGAGCGCGTCGCCCAGAACCGTCACCTTGTTGGGTGCCACGCCCTTCGCCTGCACCGTCGTGACGGTGAGGGAGCCGGGGTCGACCAGGTGGAGTGAGCCGCGCGATGCGACGTAGAGCAGACCGTCCACCTCGACCACCTGAGCCACCGACCACGTGACCGTGTCCGGTTGCACATCGGTCGTCAGGTGGAGCTGCCTGATCCGCGTGCCGGTAGCACGGTCCAACTCGAAGAGGGTCCCACCCGAGACACCCCACAACCGACCGGACGAGGTGATCGTCAGCGCACTGATCGACTGGGCACGCTCCACGGGGTGGGTCTGCCAGAGCACGCGCCTCGACCTGGTGTCGTACGCGAAGACGGTCGCGTTGTCAGCCGTCGGCGTGGTCCCGAGTCCACCCCACCGGGATGTGCCCACGAAGGCGATGCCGTCGCGACCCGCGATGCTGACCACGCTCTCGTTCGGGACCGGGGAACGCATCGACACCGGCGTGGAGTCCGGTCCATCGATCCAGCCGAAAGCGCCTCCGAGCGTGCCGTACGAGGGCACCGTCCCGAAGTACGTCCGGGCACCGTCGACGGCCCACGCCTGAGGGCGGTCCTGCCGGAAGCTCGGACCCAGCGATCCGATCTGGACGGGGTTGGTGTCGGGCACCCACGGCCCGGCAGTGTCGTACTTGAGGATGCGGGCACCGGTGTAACTGCCGAGGTAGAGCTGGGAGCCGTTGGCGATCATCCCCTCGATCTCACCGAAGACCCTGGGTGACTGGTCGTCGGTCGAGGGGTAGCGCAGGGCAACCTCGCCATCGGGCCTGAAGGCCACGAAGCTCGGACCACCAAAGCCCCCGACGTAGAGGAGACCATCGCTGCCCGCTGCGAGCGATTTGATGTGCAGGGCCGACGGTTTGAACCCCAGTTGGAAGTTCTGATGCAGCGCGGCCGGGAGCGGCTTTCCAGGCCCGGGGGCGCGCAGGGCAGAGAGGTTGACCGCGCCAGCCCGGAGTCCGCCGTCGTGGGTGATGAGCCACGCGCCCGGCACCCCGCCGATGGTCGTCCCGACCACGAGGGAGTTGCGTCCCGGCGGCAGGGAGGTCGTCGCGATCGCGGTGACCTTGCGTGAGGCCGGCCCGGAACCGGCCACCTTCCAGATCCTCTGGTCCCGCACGTAGTAGAACGACTCGCCGGGCGGAGCGGCGCTCGGCACCTGGGCACGGGAGACGTCCGCCGGCCCGTCGAGGGTGACCCAAGCCTTCGTCGTGAGGTCGTAGAGGCCGTACACGTCGCCGGTGAACCGCGCAAAGAGGAACCTGCCCCGCCGGTCGAGTTGCTTGACGAAACCCTTGGCGATGCTTGTCGGCGGCTGGATCGAAACGGGCGGGCCGGTGCCGGTTCTCGGGAGCATGACGATGTGCGGTCGGCTTGGGCCCGTGCCCACAAAGATGTGCTTGTCGTCCACCGCCAACCCCCGCGCGTATGCCGCGCTGGGGTCGACCCGTCCGCGCAGGGTGAACTTCGCGGTCGCCGGGTCGAAGCTCCACAGCTCGGCCCGCGGGTAGCTCGCCCCCCACACCACGCCGTCGTCGTCGGTATCGAGGTCCCACACGAGGGTGGCATCGGGCGTGGCGCGGCCCAGGTCGTTCATGGACCGGCTCAGTGCGTCGTATCTCCACACGTGCCCGTTGCCGCCCCCGACGTAGACAGTGACACCGCGACCATCGGCGGTGCGCCCCTTCGTCAGGGCCCAGCCGTTGGTCAACCCGGGAAGCTCGGTGCGGTGCAGGAGCGCACCGGACTGCAGGTCGGCAACCTGGAAGGTGGCCGGTTCTCCCGATACGACCGTGACGAGCTGAGGACGCCCCGTCACGGTGATCACGTCGGACGTCGTGGTGGTCAGGAAGCCATCGAGTTGCGCGACGGTCTTGGTCCGGAGATTGGGAGGCGTGCGCGGCTTCACCGGGGTGATCGTGAAGTCGTCCCATCGGCTCACGGATGGCTCGTCCCCGAACGGGGCCACGGTCATCGTCGCTGACGTCGCCGTGCCGGGAGCGGAGGCGTCGAAGCTGGCCCTCGACCACTCTCCGGTGGGGGCGCTGACGTTGTGAGGGCTCGACCGCACCAGCCGCCCCTGGGTGTCGAACCAGTCGATGTTCAACCGAGAGACACCCCTCACAGGCCGCACCCAGGCCGAGAAGTTGTGTGTGACGTCGGGGAACACCGGGACGCGGGCACTGGTGGCGGCACTCTCCTGGGAGTTCCTGCCGGAGATCTCGATGGCGGCAGTGCCGGTGTGGGCGTCTGGCGACAGCCGCACGCGGTCCCCCTGCATCGACCGAACAGTCCAGTCGTCGACGGCGTTTCCTCTGTTCCCCTCGAACCCGCTGCCCGGCACGTCTGTCGAGAGCAACCTCACCTCGTCCCACTTGACGGCGCTGGTCCGGTCGTCCGCGATGATGAGAACGGTGGCGGTGACTGCCTCTGCCGGGGCGGCGGCTTGTGCGGTGACCCTGGACCAGGCGCTGCTCGTCCCTGTGGCGGCGCTGACCTGAGCGATCCGACGCCCCGATGCCTCCTCAAACGCGAGCACGAGGCGCTGCTGGCCCGCCACCGGCTGCGCGAAGGCGGCCACGTGATAGGTCTGGCCGGCCGCGACGGGCAGCCGTGACCGCGAGATCCTCACGTCACCCGAACCACTCGAGTCACGGGTGTCGAGCACGAGCGCGGAACGGCCCGAGTACGGCCGTTTGTCCGTCAGGGTCGCGGCACTGCCGCCATCGACGGATGCCTGCCAGCCTTCGGTAGCGAGGTCAGATGAGTCGAAGGCGCCCACCATGGTCACCGGCCCCTGCGTCGGTGCCTTCGTCGCAGGGTCATCCCCACCGGACATCACTGCGACAGCCAAGGCCGTCGCAGCAACGAGGGCGAGAGCAAGCCCACCGCCCAGCCATGGACGTCGATGCGCGGAGCGCAGACGGTCTCGAAACGGCACCGAGTTTACCTACTTGGGGGCGAAGTCAGGGAGTCGTTCGCCGAGCCCAAAGAGGTGAGCAATGGCTGCCACTGAGCGACCTGCCGCCTCTCCATCGCCGTAGGGATTCACGGCGTTCGACATCTCCGTGTATGCCGTGGGGTCGTCGATGAGTCGAGAGACCTCGGTGACGATGCGCTCCTCTTCGGTGCCGATGAGCTTGACCGTCCCGGCGTCCACTGCCTCGGGCCGCTCGGTGTTCTCGCGCATGACGAGGACTGGCTTGCCGAGCGAAGGCGCCTCCTCCTGCACCCCGCCCGAGTCGGTGAGGACGATCGTCGCGGACTTCATGAGCCGGGTGAACTCGCCATAGGCCAAGGGCTCGGTCACCAGCACGTTGGACAGTCCTTCGATGTGTGGCAGCACTGCTTCACGCACGATCGGGTTGCGGTGGACCGGCAGCACGAGCAGGTGGTCGGGGTAGGTCGTGGCGAGTCGCTTGAGTGCACGGCCGACACCCTCCATCGCGCCGCCCCAGTTCTCGCGACGGTGAGTCGTCACGAGGATGATCGGCTGACCCGCACGCTCGGCCGCAAGCAAACGCTCATCAGCGAAGGGGATGTCCTGCTCGACCGTGTGCAGCAGGGCGTCGATGACGGTGTTGCCCGTGACCGCGATGGTCGATGGGTCGATGGCCTCGCGGACGAGGTTGTCGAACGACGTCGAGGTTGGCGCGAGGTGCAGCGCCGCAATCTGACTCGTGATCTTGCGGTTGGCCTCCTCGGGGAACGGCGAGTTGATGTCACCGCTGCGCAGGCCGGCCTCGACATGGATCACCGGGATGCGCCGATAGAAGGCCGCGATGGATGCGGCGGCAACGGTCGAGGTGTCCCCCTGCACGACGACCGCATCGGGCGCGACCGACTCGAGCACCGGGTCAAGCCGGTCGAAGACCTTGGCCATGAGCCCGTTGAGGGTCTGGCCGTGGGCGAAGACATCGAGGTCGTGGTCAGGCACGATGCCGAAGATCTCGTTGACCTGGTCGAGCATCTCGCGGTGCTGACCCGTGACGACGGTGACCGACTCGAGGTCCGGATGTGCCTCGATGGCCCGGATGACCGGTGCCACCTTGATGGCCTCGGGTCGAGTGCCATAGATGGTCATGATGCGTCGGGTCATGAAAGCTCTCAGCTCGGGTAGGTATGTCGGGCGATGTGGCGGTCAGTCGTGGAGTCTTCGGGGTGAACCACGGTCGCGCGCAACGTCGCACGGGCATCCTCGAGGAGCCCCTCGGCCTTCTCAACCTCGCCCTTGGCGAGGTTCCAGGCCCACCAACGGTAGGCCCGGGCGGTCTCGTATGCCGGACCGTCGAGGATCATTTCGCCCTGATGCAGCCAGATGGCCCGCGTGCACATCTCTTCGATGGTCTGCGCGGTGTGCGAGACGAGGAAGACCGTGCCGGCGTCCCGCCGGATCTGCGCCATGCGCTCCTCGCTGCGCTCCTTCGAGGCCGCGTCACCAGTGGCAAGGGCTTCGTCGATGAGGAGAATCTCGGGCCTGTCGGCAGCGGAGATCGCGAAACGCAGCCGGGCAGCCATGCCTGACGAGTACGTCTTCATCGGACGGTGGACAGCCACGCCGATTCCCGCGAGTTTGAGCACGTCCGGGATGGCCTCCCGCACCTGACGGGGGCTCTTGCCCATGGCGAGGAGGCCCAGTCGCACGTTCTCCATCCCGGACAGTTCGGGCAGGAGCGCCGCATTGACCCCGAGGAACGCGGGAGTCGCCGTCGCCAACACTTCGCCTGACGTGGGGGTCTCCAGCCCGGCCATGACCCGCAGGAGGGTGCTCTTGCCGGAGCCGTTGTGCCCGACGACGCCGACGGACTCCCCTGCCCGCGCGACGAACGAGACGTCGTTGACTGCCCGGACCGTGACGATGCGGTTCCAGCCCAGTCGCCGAGCCACGCGCTGACGGCGCGAGGTGGGGCCGAACTGGAGCTCAGAGCTCGACACACGATAGTGAACGGATAGGCGACGCACGCTGACCGTCGGTTCACCCAGGGGCACCTCGATGCCCTTCTTGGGAGCGGTGTCCTGCGTCGACTCACTCACGACCGTAGGCCTCCTCTCCATGCCAGAAGTAGATGAAGCCAAACAGCGGAGTCACGATCGCCCAAGCACCCAGGGTGAACCACAGCGTGAGGTCGGGCATCCGTGCATAGAGCAGGAGGTCACGAGAGATCTCGAGCAGGCAATACACCGGATTGACCTGCACCACCGCGAGCGCAATGGGGTGGTCGATGAACCGCTCCACGGAGAACATGACTCCGGAGCCGTACATCCAGAACCGGGAGAAGAAGCCCAGCACAAGACGAAGGTCAGGGATCGCGCTGGCGAGCCGCGCGGCATACAGGGTCAGACCCGTGTTGAAGAGCGCCTGGAGCAGGAAGACCACCGGGAAGAGCAGCCAGTAGATCGACACAGTGGCATGAGGCGGGATGAGGAGGATCATCGCGAACATCGTGAAGAGGACCGGAAGCATCGACATGGTCTCGCGCACCACCAGAGCGAGCGGGATGGCTGCTCGAGGGAACGAGAAGGCGCGAATGATGTTCTTGCCGGCCGACATCGCGCCAGCCCCCCCGGTCAGCGACTTCGAGCTGAACGAGAACATGAAGACACCAATGATGAGGAAGCCGATGTAGTTCTCGACACCGCCGGACGCCTTGAGGAGCACCCCGAAGATGAGGAAATAGGTGATGCCGTCGAGGATCGGTCTTCCCACGAGCCAGAACCGGCCGAGCAACGTGTCCCGGTTGCCGGAGAATGCCCTCGCCCGCGAGTCCGCCCAGATGAAGTGCCGACGTCCCCACAACTGCCGCACATACGAACCCAATGGGGGCCGACGACCGACCGGGGACAACCTGCTGATGTCGACGCGCTCGACCATGGGACCACCCGTCACCGTGTGCCGTCGGTCGCTCACGTCGCCCCCTCCAGAGAGTCATAGATGGTCTCGTATCGACCGGCCATGGCCCGCCACGTCCGGGTTGCTGCGAACTCCCGACCACGCGCACCCAAGGAACGTCGCAGGTCTTCGTCGTCGGACAGTTCACGAATTCTATCCGCCAGCGACGAGGGGTCGTCCGACGCCGCCAGCAGTCCGGACCCCGGTCCCTCGACGATCTCGGCCAGGGCGGGCAGGTCACTGGCGATGACAGGTCGGCTCACCGCCATCGCCTCGATCGGTTTGAGGGGCGTCACCGTCCGAGTCACGTCCGAGTCGCGCCGCGGGACCGTGAAAATGTCGAGCGCCCGGTGCCAGTCGGGGGCCTGTGATGGCGGCACCCGACCCGGGAGGATCACGAAGCCCGTGAGGCCCAGGGACGCAACGAGCTCTTGGAGCGCAGGCCGAGCAGTCCCATCGCCCACGATGGCGCAGCGGATGTCACGACCAGCACCCCGGAGCTCGGCGACCGCGTGCACGAGATGATCGAGACCCTCGTAGTCGACGACAGAGGTGACCGTTCCGACCCAGAGCCCCTCCTCAGGGAGGCCGAGCCGCGCTCGAGCCTCGCGCGGTGAACAGTCTTGCAACGGATCGAGCAGCGCGTCATCAACGGCATTGGGCACGACCGTCACACGTCCTGAGGGCAGGCCCCGGGACACCAGGTCATCCCGCATCACGTCGGAGAGCACCACAACGTGATCGGCAGCCAGCACCAGCTCTGTCTCTCTGGCATGCCAGAGCGTGTAGCGCTCGCTGGCCGCAGCCTCCTGCCGCTGGTGAGCCGGCCGTGACGCAACCCAGGTCTTCTCGAGTTGCCCACGCGTCTCATAGACCCACGGACGACCGGTGGCTTCGGCAACTGCACGGGTGATCAACGCGTTGGGGTAGTGGGTGGTCGTGTGGAGCACATCCGGGCCGAACCTATCGACATGAGTTGCCAACAGGTCTGCGGTCTGGGCCAACCGGGCTTCAGGCGTCGCAGCCAGGCGCGACGGAAGAAGGCGCCGATAGGAGACCCCGTCCACGACGTCGGTCTCGCGGGCCGAGACCATCCCGATCGTCACGGGGTAGCCGAGGCGGGTCACTGCCTCCACCGACATCCCGGTTGCCGCCTGCGCTCGGAGGATCGAGTGGGACCTCAGTGCGTATCCGGATTGGGTCCAGGGCAGCGAGTTGGTGAGGAGGTGCATGACCCGATGGCTCCCCTGCAGCCGGCCTGCGAACTGCGGCTGGCTTGCGAAGGCCGGGGTGCGTGAGAGGGCGACGCGGTGACCGGGCTGGAGTATCGCCACCTCGGACGCGAGTCTGGCGCGCTGTCGCCGTGCGGACCGCGTCCCCGACAGTTCAAGGACACCGAGAGCGGCGGTCAGATCACCGCCCTGCCACGCGGCCCGCGCCCGCGCTCCCGCGGGCAGGTCGTCCGGGAGTTCGCCATCGAGCTGGACAGCGAGCTCTGACACCAGTCGGCCTTGGTGTTGGCCATGAGTCTGAGCCTGACCCTGGGCCAACAGTGCACGTGCCTCGTCGGGTCGGTCGGCCAGGAACAGGCCGAGCGCCTGCGGCGCACGCCGGTGTGATCTGCGGCCAGCGGAGGCCAACACGTTGGCGAGCGGGCCGCGCCAACGGTGGGGCAACCGACGCGCGGCCAGCAAGGACAGTCGCACTGGGTCGTCCTCAAGCCCTTGCACGGCCACGGTCGCGACAACTCGGAGGTTGCGCACCACAGTCGACATCTCGGCAAGGCGACCAGCCTCACCCACGAGCGACCACCGAGTGGAGGAGCTCGCGGTAGCCACCGGCGAGCTCAGCCGCGTCGGCATGAAGCTCGGCCCACTCACGCGCGGCGTCCGCGACTTCCAACAGTGACCGGTCTGCGTGCAGGCGCTCCCAGGACGTCGCGAGCTGCTCCACGTCACCCGGCGCGCTCAGCGAACCCGCAGCCGTCTCCTCAACGATCCGCCGAGCCTCGCCCGCCACCACGGCGGACACATGCACGCCGAGCTTCATCGCCTCATAGAGCTTCGACGGTACGGCGAGTTCAAGGGCCTGCCACGGACGCAAGCTCACCAGCACCGTGTCCGACCAGGCGTAGTGCTCACCCATGGAAGAGCGTGGCACCGCGTCGACGAACTCCACCGGCGCCCTCAGCCCGGCAGCGAGTTCCATGAGATGGCGGTGTTCGGCACCATGGCCGACCAGTCGCAGCACGACGTCCGCACCGCGCTCGTGCGCAAGGGCTGCAGCCCGCACCGCCGTCCCGAGCCCGTGTGAGCGCCCCATGGTCCCGGCATACAGCACGTGGAGAGCAGCACTCTTGTCCCGCCGTAACTGGTGCCTTGGGTAGCCGGGCACGGCGTGGGCGGCATTGCGGACGACGTGGACAGATCCCATGCCACGCGAGCGCAGAACCTCCGCGAAGGAATCGGTCGTCGTCACGACGGCGTCGGCGCGGCGCTGCTCACGAGTGAGAGCCGAGCCCACGCCACTGAGCGCGCCCCGCACGGCGGAGCGCGCGCGCCCGCGCCCGCGTGAAGGCCCGTGGTTGTCCCATTCATGGGCGACGACAAGCAGGTCGGGCCAGGCGTCACGAAGGTCCAGCACGAGTGGTACACGGAGCGAGCGAGCGACCCAGCCACCCGCCCACGCCATGGGGAGCGACGGCACGGTGGCCACGACGACATCGGGGACCCAATCATCCCCCAGGCCGCGCTTCACAGTCCGCACAGCGTCGCGAGCTGCCACTGCCTCGTCGGCCATGCGCGAACGCACGCTGGCGTCGTAGGGACGGAAGGCAACTCGGTGCACGGTCTCGCCGTGAACTCCCTTGTGGATAGCACCCGCGGCCATGCTTTCCTGACCGGCCAGGAGTTGGCCCAAGGGATAGTGCGGGGCCGGGGCCACCACGTGGAGCGAGTCACCCGCCGCCACGAGATGGCGAACGAACACCGACCAACGGTGCTGGGCCGCGCCCGGCTCGGGGGCGTAATAGTGGCTCAGGAGAAGGATCTTCATTGTCGGATCACTTCCGCTGACCACCCGTGGACCGACCGTGACGCGCTGCACGCAGTCACGGCGCCAGACCGATATCGTCCCCGGGGCACGCAGCCACCCTAACGAACAGGAGCGCCATCCCGTTCCAGGTCATGGGGCGAGCAGGACGACGGCGTTGGTCGTCGAGGTGCAGCGCACCGGCTCCCCGCCGTCGCAGGACAACGAGTACCACTTGCTGGTGACCGGGCTGTAGGCGCGCAGCGTGGTCACGCCGTCGGGAGTCCCCGCCTTGCGGTAGGCCTCGCGCACCGCACCAGCGAACTCGCAGGACGTCCGTTCGGTGGCGGCGTAGGCCGTGGCGACGGCGTCGCTTCCGGTGGTCGAGCATCGTCGAGCGCCAGCCGGGATCGTCGCGCCGGACTCGCTGGGGGTGGTCGTGGGGGTTGGTGCAGCCTGCGTGGATGGGCCTGTCTCGGGTTCGGCCGAGGACTCGGTGGGTGCGTCCTGACCCTCTGTCGCGGAGGTCGGACTCACGGACGCCGCGGTTGCAGTCAGCGCGGGGGCATCGGAGCCGAGGATGCGGGTCAGCGCAAACGTGCCGATGATCGCCAGGGCGACGAAGGTCGCGACCATCGCGAGGATGGTGCCGCGGGAGTGTCCCGAGGTGTTGGGCGAGGCTGCCTCGTCCTGCTGGACTGGCTGGACTGGCTGGACCGGGTGGGCCGGTGGTGATGCGGGAGGCTGCGGCAACCGCGGAAGGACCGCGGTCTCGGACAGATCCGGATCTGGAACAATTTCAGGGGACCGCGACAGATCGCGGGGAGCCGCGGGGGGCAGGTCGGTGCCGACACCGAGGACCGAGCCGAGCTCGACGCGCGCGCCACACCGCAGGCAGTAGACGGCGTCGCGTGGCAGGTCGACTCCGCAGGAGCGGCAGTCCATGGTGAGTCCTTCAGGCAGGGGTGGCACCTCGCGGTACCCGATCCAGCCGTCCACAGTATCGGCGACGCGGGCACGTGACGAACTGCCGGACGAGCCCTGAGACGGGGGCGGACGGCATCCGCCCGTTCATGTGCCGGGTATGCCGTCCGCCCCCGTGTGCGATCGTCTCTCGTCCGCAGGCGTGGCGGCGCGTGATGAAATGCCGCGCCGTTGAGGTCGAACCGCGGGTTACCGACGCGTAGTGGATACGGTCGCGGGTATGCCGCACCACGTCGTGTCCGACCTCGTCGCCAATGTCCTCTCCATCGCCGTCCACCCGGGCGACACCGTCGAGGTGGGCGCCGAGATCGCGCTGCTCGAGTCGATGAAGATGGAGATCCCCGTCCTCACCGAGCAGGCCGGCACCGTCGGCGAGGTCAAGGTCGAGGTCGGTGATGTCGTCCAGGAGGGCGACATCCTCGCCATCATCGAGTGACGCGGGCCGAGTGCTCGAGCACCAGCATCACCACCGCGTTGACAGGACGAAGTTTCCTCCGGGACCAATGAACCTGATGTTGAGCGCGGTGCCGTGCTTGCGGACGAAGTAGTAGCCGTCCCACGTCCCGTTGCCGTTGCCGCCCACATTCAGTGGCGTTGTCGTGTTGAAGTTTCCTGGCTCTGAGCTGTGGTTGAAGATCACGTCGTAGGTGCCCGGCTTGAAGCCACTCACAGAGAACTTCACGCATGGCTGACCGCTCGGGCCCGAACATCCGCTCTTTGCGCGGGCGTCGGTGATCTGGGGATTGAAGGGCTCGTCCTCGGTCCTCGCCCCGACCCGGTTCGAGGGCTCACTCCAACCGGTCGGAGTCGCGTGCGAGCGCACCCGGATGTTGTAGTTCGTGGACCACTCGCCATTGTGCGTGTGTGACTGACGGTTGTCGGAGGCGACGAACGGTCCGTCGTTGATGCTCACCTGCACCCTGTCGATCGGGCGACCGTTCTCGCGCAGGTCCCAGCGCCAGGTCACGGCGCGCTTGTTGACCGAGACACTCACGTTGTTGGGTGTGAGCGAGTCACCGAACGGCGTCACCTGGTTGCTCGTCACATAGGCCGACTCCCGGCCCCCGGTGTTGAGCGTGCGGACGGTCACCGCCTGCGGGTTGATACCGGCGTTGGGGATCGAGAAGCTCACCGTCGTGTTGGCCGAACAGCCACACGGGTGGGTGCCCGCCTTGTTGCCCGACGTCCATCGGATGGCGGCGAAGCCACCCGAGCGAGACTCTCCCACAGCAACGCTCACGATGATCGTCTTGTCGGGTCGCGGGGTCTCCGCCCGCACCGATGGGGTGCTGGGGACGCCGACGGAGGTGTAGGTCCACGGGGTGCCCTTGGCCGACTCGAGGTCGGCACCGTTGGTCGCAGTCACGGTGTAGCCGTAGCGACGCCCGTCATAGGGGATGGTGTCGGCGAGCGTGCGGGTCTGTGCCCCGACCCTCCCGATCTGCGTCCAGCCGCCACCGTCGACATTGCGGAAGATCGTGTAGTGCTTGAGCGGCGGGCCGTTGGGGTTGGTCTGCTGGTTCCACGTCACGGTGACCGACTCCGAGTCGAATGCCGCTCCGGCACCTCGCGTCGCACCGTTGACGCCGGTGACTGCAGGTGGGGTGCCCGCCGACTGCATCTGGACGGCCGGCCCGAACGGACCGGCCCCGGCCTTGTTCCAGGCCTGGACGGCGACGGAGTAGGGCGTGTTGTTGTTGAGCCCGCCGGCGGTGGTGCTCGTGGCAGTCCCCGCCGCCTGGACGGTGCGGGGCGCAGAGCCCGAGCTCGTCGGGATGAGGCGCACGACGTATTTGGTGATCGCCGAGCCCTTGTTGGGTGCGGGCGACCAGGCGATGTTGAGGGTGCCGTCACCGCGAGAGACCATCCGCACGCCGGACGTTGCCTCGGGCTTGGTGTCGGGTTGGACGACGTTGCTCGACCCACTCGGCGGGCTGTCACCGATCGCGTTGGTGGCAACCACCGTGAACGTGTAGTCCTTGCCGTTGGTCAGCCCAGTCACCGTGCACGGCGACGAGGTGCAACGCAGGGTCCCGGAGCTGCCACCGGTCCACTTCATGGTGTAGTGCGAGATGGTGACGCCACCGTCATAGCTCGGCGCGACCCATGAGACGCGTGCCTGGCCACCGGCGATGCGGTCGGCCACGGCACTCACCCCGGTCGGAGCAATCGGTTTGCCGCGCATCGTCACGGTGACCCGACCGGCCGCCTGGCGACCAGGTCCGTCGGAGACGAGCAGCGAGATCGTGGCATTGGGGCTGGGCTGCTTCGTCGCGCGCAGGGTCAGGGTGCAACCACTGCGCGAGACCTCGATGCCGGTGCCGCTCTCGAGCGCGGCGGCCGCGATGGAGCACGACGGCTTCTCGAGTGGCGAGTCGAGATAGCGACTCACGTCGATCGATTCCGACTCACCCTCGTTGAGGCCGTCGACCTTGATCGGCCGAAGCCGCGGTGGGCCCAATGCAGCGGCAGCAGCGGCCGCGTCCTTGCCGCCGGCAGCGGCGGCGGCGGCAGCTGCCGCCCGCTCGGCGTCACTGTCTCCAGGACGTCCGAGGACCCGCACGGGGAACTTGACGGACGGCATACCCGGCGAGGTGACGGTGACCGAACCGGTCCCGGACGGCGCACGCTCACCGGCCTTCAGGCTGACGAGGCGCCCACCGGTCTCGGCCTGCTCGAGCTCCACATCCTTGGGCTCGGGGTCCCACTTGGCTTCGAACTTCACCTCGTCAAGATTCATGCCGACGGGAAGCCACGCCCGGCAGTAGGTCGGGATGTCGACCTCACGCGCGCGTCCACCAGCGGAGACCACCAGAGGAGTACCCGGGCAACGGAGCAACGGGACCTTGGGTCCGACCTGGATCGGAATCGAGACGTATGCCGTCCGCGCATCCTTTTCAGCGGCGCTCTGCTGATCGCTCACCTCGAGCATCAACGCGGCCGGGCCGATGTAGCCGCCACGCGAGGTGAGGGTGATCTCGTCCCGACCGTTTGCCCGGGCGGACACGGACTCGCCCGGCGATGCCGAGATCGTCGCGGCCGCGGTGATGCCGATGACCTTGCCGCGCGGTGACTTCACGTGATCGGCGAGGTTGACCGTCTTGGTCGAGTCCTTGTCCATCTCGATGAGCGTGCCCTCGACGACGAACGGGGCACCGTTGTCGCCGGCAGGCACATAGATCAACGCCAGGGCACGAGCCTGGTCGTCGTCCTCGATGACGTAGGGCACGGTCTGGGGGTGGTCGAGCAGGGTGACCCGGACCTTGCCGTTCTCGATCTTGCCCTGCGGCGAGAGCACTTCGACGATCTTGAGAGTGGCTGGGTCGGAGTCGATGTCAGTGTCGTTGGCGAGCACGTCCACGACCGATGTCGGCTCACCTGGAGTGGCCTTGGCGACGTCGTCCTGGGCGATCGGCGGGTTGATGTGGCCCTTGACGCCGCGCACGAGGACGGTGGTGCGCGACGGGTCGAAGATGCCGTTGTCGATGCCATAGACGAACTGGTGAGTGGGCGCCTCCGGCTCGGGCGTCACCGTCGTGATCGTGTTCTCGTCCTCGTCGACCTTCCATTGCTTCTGGAGGTCGCCGGGGTTGAGCGCCTTGTAGTCCAGGCGCACGGCGTCACCGCGAGCGATGAGGTCGTTGCGCAGGACGTGCGCCGTGACGCGCTTGCCCGGGGCTGCGACGACCTCGTCCTCGACGGCGACCGGTGGCTGCGGGTCGCCCGGGCGCACCACGCCGACGCGCACGAACGCCTGGCTCGTCGCACTGAAGCGGTCCTGCACCTCGTAGCGGATCAGCTCGGTTCCGGCCGCGTTGGGATAGGCCTCGTAGCGGATCGTCGACGGCCCGATCGAGACCACTCGACCGAACTTGAGGTCGAGCGCGTCGGCGTCCTTGCCGACGATCCCGCGCATCGTCACGGTGTCGCCGTCGGGGTCCACACCCGTCGACGGGATGGTCAGCGTGACCGACTCGCCGGACGTGACGGACCCGGAGAAGCTTCGTGCGATCGGCGCCTGGTTGGGCGTGGCCTTGGTCGGCAGCGGGTTGACGGTGACCGTCAACCGACCGGTCTTGGCGCGCTCGGGCGAACCCTCGGCATACGCCGCGTATTCGATGACGACGTCCTTGGGCGCAGGGAGGCCCTTGAACTCCGGGACGTAGCGGATGAGGTTGCCCGACGCGAACGCCCTCTTCTCGCCGCCGCTGATGACCTTGACGCTGCTGGGGTCGAGAACCAGTGGGATGCCGTCGGCCATGGTGTCGTTGTCGAGGACACTGACCGACACGCTGTCGGCCTCGCGCACCGTCGCGCTGTCGTCCTCGACGGTCGGGGCCGCCCCAGCGAGTGGTGGCCGCTGGACGACGTTGATGCGCCCCGTCGTGCGCTTGGTGCCGTCGCTGATCGTGTATTCGACCGTGCCCTGGCGACTGCCCTCACCACTGATCGGTGACGGCTCGAGGGCCTCGATCCGCACCCACCGACCCTGATAGATCGTCGGGCGCAGCCACGTGTTGTCGGTGTCGACAGCGGCGCTCTGCGTGACGATCACGTCCGCGCGAGGGCTGTAGTCATTGGCCAGGACATCAACGATGGTCGGCGACTGATCACGCAGCGTCGCACCGTCGGGCACGGCCACGGGCGGAGCCTCGGGATCGGCAGGTTCGACGACATCGATCCGGATGCGACCGGGCGCTACGGTCCCACCGGACTGCGCGGCATACGCCAATTCGGTTGTCCCGAGACCGTTTGGCGTGATGGTGACGACGCCGGTCGTCAGGTTGGTGTCGACGTCGAGCGGGCCCGACGGTGCGACCTCGCCCGCGAGGCGCATGCGCGCATCCGGATCGCCGGGGTCGGCGCCCGGGATGTCGTTGCCGAGCGGCTCGAGCTGGACCGGCTTGCCGAGGACTGCGCGCACGACGTCGGGCTGCGTCTTGGGCGGCACCGAATTCGGCTGCGCAAGGTCGAGGACGGTGAGGTTGACCTCGCCCTTGGAGCTCTGGCGCCCATCGTTGATCGCATACTCGACACTCGCCGAGCCCGGCTTGACGGGCGCGGTGATACCGATGCGGTTCTGGCCGTCGATGACCGTCTTCGGGTCGGTGCCGTCGACAGTCAGTGGGTCGCTCTCGCCGTCGCGCCAGTCCCCCAGGACCGAGGCGGCCACGCGGCCACCCGACACCACGGGATAGGTCGTCTTGGCGAGCTCGGCCTGACCATCGCGCAACTTCGGCGGAGTGTTGATCTCGTCGCCGACGACGGTGAGGACGATCTTGGCGCCGGCCTTCTCCTTGGCCTTGCCGTTGCTCACCTTGTAGGAGAACGTGATCGTCGTCGCCGACGGGCTGGCGGGCACGTTGACGTCGACCGTCTGGCCGTCGCTCGACACGGTGGCCGACACGTCGGAGGCGCTTGGCGCGGTGAGGTCCTTGGGGTCGATCGCGAGGATGGATCCCTTGGCGTCGGTGTCGTTGTCGAGCGGGTGGATCTTGCTCGTCCGGCCGGGGCGCACCCGCAGGTTGTCGGGGATCGCCTTGGGCGGCTGACTCACCTGCTGGTCGTCGACGACGTTCTCGTCCTTCTTGTCGTTGTCGTCGTCCTTCTTGGTCGGCGGGATGAGCGCGTCCCAGTTGTCGATCTTCTGCTTCGTCGAGTCGAGGTCCCAGACGTCGCCGGTGTCGAGGTGGTTGAGGACGATGTTGCCGCGGTTGACCCGCAGTGCGACACCGTCACGAACGACACCCTTGCCACCGCCGGCGAGCGTTCCGGCCGCCACCGGAGAGGTACGTCCGCAGTTGGCTCCATAGAAGACGTTGCCGGTCTCGGCCCATGCGGCGTGGACGCAGCCACGCAGGACAACGGGCCGGGTGACGATGGGTGGATCGACCGAGCGGTTGGCCTGCTCCTGGACCTCGACACCGCCGACACCGTCACCGCCGTCCAGCTTGACGGGCCGGGCTGTGGCCACGTTGGCGATGACCACCGTGTCAGCGCTCGGGCCGGGCTGCTGAAGTGCGGCGTATGCCGGACCGTCACCGAGCGCTGCACTGGCGCTGATCGGCTCGTCACGTCCCTCGACATGGAGCTCGTCCTTGGTGGGGTCATAGAGGACCCACGTGTCGCCGACAGCCGTGACGTCCAGGATCGGGGCCCGCACTGCCGTCGTCACGGTCACCGGCTTGGCCAGACCCTTGCCGACCGGGGCGATGGTCACGACGCGACCGGTCGTGCCCGACGCCGCGATGACGTTGCCCGAGGTGTCGACGGCGATCGAGGCGTTGCCACCAATGGTCGCCAACGGCTTCGCGGTGGAGCTGATGCCCTGCAGGGACTCGATGCCGTCCTTGGTGTCGACCCGCTGGGCCCACACCTTGCCGGTCTTGGGGTCGACGGTGGCGATGGTGCCGGCACGCAGATCGACGGTCGACGGCTCAAAGTTGCCGGCGTCGCTGCGTGGCCTCACGGGGGCCGACGCACCGGACTCCTGCGACGTCGCCGTCCTGACATCGATCGGCAGGAGGGTGTTGCCCGTGGCCACGCCGACGACGGCGGCGCCGTCCTGGAGGATGTCGACCTTGGAGCCGTCGGCCAGTGCCGTCGAGACACCGGCGTCGAGCTGTTTGGCCTGGGTGTTGAGTCGGGCGAACTTCGCCAGGGCCGACGACGAGACCCAGACGCCACCGTCGCCGACATCGGCCTCGTGAACGGTCGAACCCTGGCTGGTCACGGCGGCATACGTCAGCGTGGACGCGACAATGACGACAGCGCCGATGGACGCCATCCCACGACGGCGTTGTGCCGTGCGACGGGCTCTGTGGCTCAGGCCCATGACTTCACCCTCACGCATGGGACGGCCTTCCTGTCAGATCTGGACGCATCAGTACGGAGCCCGCCAAGCCCCAGAGGCGGTGGCCGGTTGGGGACCGGGGCCGCCCCACATGCTCACCTCAACCCGCACGATGTCCTTGGAGAAGATGCACCAGAGGGAAGGCCTTCCGTCGTTGCCGCTCCCATCGACAATGAAGGACTTGTTTGCCGTGCTCAACCTTTGACCGGAGGCAGTGATGCCGTCGCAAGTGTAGTTCCAGGAGGAGTTGGGGGGGAAGTTTGTCACGTCGAAGTCGACCTTGGGGCAACCCTTGGTGGGGTCCGCACACGGACCCGTCCCCTGGCCCGTCGTGTCGTAGCCAAGGTCGGGGGTTGGCCGGACATTGCTGATCACTGGCTGCGGCGGGTCATCGGTGCGACGGGTCATCGTGAGTGCCGACGAGTCCCCACCGGCGGAGACTGCCACGATCTGGATCGTCACGTTCTGTGAGTAGTTGGCCGCGGTGACCGAGGTGGACGTGATCGGCTGGCCGTCGTAGGTCTTGTCGCCGCTGATCTTCACTGCGGTGATCGGTCTCCCGTTGGTCGGGAGGTCCCAGGTGAACGTCACCGTCTTGCCCGACGCGGAACTACTGCTGGCCACCGGGGTTGGCGTCTTGCCGTAGGGCTGGACGGAGTTGCTGCGCGCAGGGTTCGACGAACGGGTGCCGTTGCTGGTCGTCACCGTGAAGGTTTGGTCGACCGTGCGGAGCTGCCCGGTCGCGATGGTCACCTGGCCACCCGCGGGACAGGACCCGCATGAGTAGGTGCCCGAGCCGCCGGCCGAGGACGACCAGCGCACGCTCGTGAATCTGCCGGCGCGGGGCTGCCCGAGGCTGACGGTGAGCTGAACCTGCTCGTCATTGGTCGGGGTGGCGGCGCTGACCGAAGGATTGGAGGGCTGGCCGATCGAAGTGAAGGACTGGACGGCGCTGTTGGGTGAGGTGAGGTCTGCGCCGTTGGTCGCGGTGACGACGTAGTCGTACTTGCGGCCGTCGTACTGGACTTGGTCGGTGGAGCGGGTCGTCGTGGGGCCCACGGTCTTGAGGTCAGCCCAGGCGCCGCCGTTGACGCGGCGCTTGACGGTGTAGTTCTTGAGCGGTGGGCCGTTGGGGCTGGTCGTGTTCCAGGACAGCGTGATCGCGGCGAGGCTCTTGTTGGCTCCGGGACCGTCCGGGGTCGCCTTGAAACCAGCGGGGGGCGGGGGCGTCCCTGCCGACTGCATGGTGGTGGCGGTCCCGAACGGACCTGGTCCGGCCTCGTTGTAGGCCTGGGCCGCGACGGCGTACTGGCTCATGTTGTTGAGGCCGGTCACCGTCGTCGACGTCGCGGGGGCGGCCACCTCGACGGTGCGGGGCGTGCCACCGCTCGTGGGGACGAGACGCAGGACGTACTTGGACACGGGCGAGCCCTTGTTCTCGGGCGGGGTCCAGTTGATCGTGAGTGAGCCGTCGCCGCGGCTGGCCATCGTCACGCCGTTCACCGGGCCGGGCTTGGTGTCGGGCCGGGCAGCGTTGCTCTGCGCACTGGGATCACCTTCGCCGACAACATTGGTCGCGGTGATCGTGAAGAAGTAGTCCTTGCCGTTCGTGAGCCCGTCGATCGTGCACGGTGAGGCCGAGCACTCAAGGCTCCCGGTCGAGCCACCGGTCCACTTGGCGGTGTAGGTGCGGATCGGGGCGCCGCCGTCATAGGCCGGTGCCGACCAGCTCACGCGCGCTCGCCCGCCAGCATCCCGATCGGCCTGTGCCGCAACGCTGGTCGGCGGGTCAGGTCGGCCAAGCATCGTCACACTGACGGCACCGTTGGCCGTGCGACCGGGTGCGTCGGACACGCTGATCGCCACCCGACCGATGGGGCTCGGCTTCGGTCCCGCCGAGACCGTGATCGAGCAACCATCACGCGTGACCGTGAGGCCCTGGCCGCTCGTGACCGACGCCGCGTCAACCGAGCACTTCGCGTCCTGGAGGGGGGAGTCGAGATAGGAGCGGATGTCGACCTCCTGGCTCTTGCCCTCTTCAAGCCCATTGACGGTGATGGGTCGCAGCCGCGGAGGGGGCATGTTGGCGAGCGGATCCGTCACGCCGACCTGCTCAGCGGGCTGGCCGACCACTGTCACGTTGACGACACCAGTCACGTCAGAGCCTCGCACGCCGACGCGCACCACGCCCTTGCCCGAACGTGCCCCCGATCCGGCACTGAGAGTGACGACCCGTTCGCGGGTGCCGCTGCGCTTGAGTTCGACGTCGGCAGCCTCTTTCTCCCAGTCGGAGGTGAAGGTGACGTCGTCCATCGTCATGCCCACCGGCAGCCAGGTCCGGCAGAGCGTGGGAATGTCCAGCGCGCGCGGAAGTCCGCCGGCGAGCACCGTCACCGCGGTCGTCGGGCAGCGCAGAAGCGGAACCTTCGGTCCGATCTGCACCGGAACCGAGACGTATGCCGTGTGGACGTCCTTCTGGTCGTCGCTCATCTGGTCGGTGACCTCGAACATCACCGACGCCGGCCCGACATAACCGCCCGAAGAGGTGAGGTTCAACGTGCCGTCGGCGTCGGCGGTCAGGGTGATGTTCTTGGCCGGGGCCGCAGAGATGGTGCTGGCCGAGGTGATGCCCAGGGTCCGGCTCTGCGGCGACTTCACGTAGTCGCCGAGCTTGACCGTCTTGGTGGAGTCCTTGTCCATCTCAATGAGGGCGCCCTCGACGACGAACGGTGTTCCGCCCGTTCCACGTGGAACGTGGATGACGGCCATCGCCCGGGCGCCGTCCTCGTCCTCGATGACGTAGGGCGCGGTGTAGGGATGGTCGAGGACCGTGACTTCGACCTTGGAGCCAACGATCCTGGCGTTCGGGGAGAGCACTTCTGCGACCTTGAGCGTGGCCGGATCCGAGTCGATGTCGGTGTCGTTCGCCAGCACGTCGACTGTGGTCGCGGCCACGCCCGGCTTGGGCTTGGCGACGTCGTCGATCGCGGTCGGTGGGTTGACCCAGTCCTTCTGGCCGCGCACGAGAAGGCTGGCCCGGGACGGGTCGAAGAGACCGTTGGTGATGCCATAGACGAAGTCGTGGACCGGTGCACCCTCGGCGGGGACCTTGGTCGAAACCGTCTGATCGTCGGCGTCGACCTTCCACTGCGACTTCTCGGAGTCGGGGTTGAGCTCTTCGTGCTCGAGCTCGACGGAATCCCCACGGGCGATGAGGTCGTTGGCCGTCACGGGCACGGTCACGGTCTTGCCCGGAGCAGCCGTCACCGAGTCGTCGATCGCCACCGGTGGTTGGGCATCGCCTGGCGCGACGACCCCGATGCGAACGAAGGCCCGGCTCACGCCGCCGAAGCGGTCGACCACCTCATAGTTGATGACCTCAGTGCCCGAGGCCGTCGGGAAGGACTCGTAGCGAATCGTCGACGGGCCAGTCGACACGACCCGCCCCAGGGTGAGGTTCACCGGTCCACCGTTCGTCCCCACGACACCGGTCACCCCGACCGTGTCGCCGTCTGGGTCCACACCCGAAGTCGGGACCGTGATTGTCAGCGGGTCCCCGGCTGTCACCGACGATGAGAAGCTGCGCGCAACAGGAACCTGGTTGGGGTTGGCCGTGGTCGGCAGGGGCCGGACACGCACGGCGATCCGGCCGGTCTGGGCGCGCTCCGGCATACCTTCGGGGTAGGCGGCGTACTCGACGGTGACCGGCTGCTCAGCCGTGAGCTTGTCCTGCCAGGGCACGAACCGCACGACGTTGCCGGACGCGAAGGCCGACTGCTGGACGTCCTTGCCAAGGACCTTGACGCTGGTGGGGTCGATCTTCAGCGGGATGCCGTCGGCCATCGTGTCGTTGTCGAGGACGGGAACGGCCACGGTGTCGCCCTCGCGCACGACCGCCGTGTCGTCCTCGACCACCGGATTGAGATCCAGCGAGGGCTTCTGCGTCACGGTGACCTCACCAGTCGCCTTCTTGGCCCCGTCGCTCACGGTGTAGCGAATCGTCCCGCGACGCGTGGCATCGGCGGCGCCACCAGCAGGCTCGAGAGCCACGATCCGGATCCAGCGTCCCTGATAGATCGACGCCTGCAGCCACGAGTCATCGCTCGTGGCTGGGGTCGCACCCTGGGTGACGAGGACGTCGGCCCGAGGGCTGTAGTCATTGGCCAGCGGGTCCACCAACGTCGGCGACTGGTCGCGCAATGTCCCCGTGTCACTGACCGCCACCGGTGGTGCGTCCGGGTCGGCAGCGTCGATGACGTCCACCCTGATCCGACCCGGTGCGACGCCACCACCGACCTGCGCGGCATACGAGAGCTCGAAGGTTCCCGCGGCGGAGGGCGTGACGGTCACGACGTTGGTGTCGAGGTTCGTGTCAACGGTCAGGGCACCGGTCGCCCGGACCTCACCGGCGAGGTGCATCTCGTCGTCCGGGTCACTCGGGTCCGCGCCGGCGATGTCGTTGCCCAGCGGCTCGATCTGCAGCGATTTGCCCACGACACCACGGATGACGTCGGGCTGCGTGACCGGCGGTCGGGCACGCGTCTCGGTCAGCGCGATGACCTCCACCGGCACTTCGCCCTTGGTCCGCCCACCCCGTCCGTCATCGACGGCGTAGTCGATCTGGGCCTTGCCTGGAGTCGGCGGCGCGAGGTAGGCCAACCGCCCCTGACCGTCGATGCTCAGCGACTCGCCTTCGACGTTGGCAATGACGGCATCCGATTCAGGATCACGCCAGTCAGCAATCACTGGGACGGCCAGGCGGTTCCCGGCAAGAACGGGGTATGCCGTCTTGGCCAGCTTCGCCTGCCCCTCCCGAAGGAACGGGGCGTTGTTGGTGGTCTCTGCCGCGATGTTGACCTTGACGGTTGCGCGCGCCTTGGCCTTCACCTTGCCGTTGCCCACGAGATAGGTGAACTGGAACGGCGCGGCCGTGCCCGAAGGAACGACGACGTCGATGCTCTGACCGTCGGCGGAGACGGAGGGGCGGATGTCGGGATTCGAGGTGGCGCTCACGTCCCGCGGGTCGATCGCCAGGACCGAACCCGCGGCGTCGGTGTCGTTGTCCAGGACGTGCAGCTTGCTCGTGCGTCCTGGCCGGACGGTGAGGTTGTCCGGCTTGGCCGTCGGCGGCTGCTGGGCCACGGCATCGTCGACGAGGTTCTTGTCCTTCTTCTTGTTGTCCTCGTCGCGCTGTGGTGGTGGGATCAGCGCGTCCCAGTTGTCGATCTTCTGTTTGTCGCGTTGGACGTCCCAGGCGGAACCGTTGTCGAGGTCGTTGAGGACGATGACGCCACGGTTGACCCGGAAGGCGACACCATCTCGCAAGGGGGTCTCGCTGACGTTGTCGATGGTGCCCGTCGGGACCGGTTGCTCACGACCACAGTTGACGCCATAGAAGACCTTGCCGGCCTCAGACCACGCACCGTGGACGCAGCCACGCAGCACGACCGGGCGAGCGGGGAGCGGCACGCCGCCGCTGCGGTTCATCTGCTCGGCGACCTCGATGCCACCCTGTCCGACGCCACTCCCGAGACCCACCATGTGCAATCCGCTGCCACCGGACAGGGCCACAGAGTCGGCCGTCGGCCCAGGAAGCTGCACCGCGGCATACGCCTTCTGGCCTTCGGCCGGAGCGAATCCGGCCGGGATGCCATCCGCGTGACCGCTGCTGTGGACGGCGTCCCGCTCCGGGTCATAGACCGCCCAGACCGACCCCAGTGCCGTCACCTGCAGGAGGCTGCCCTTGGCGCCACTGGGCTCAGTGACCGGCTTGGTGAAAGCCCGACCACTCGGGCGGATCGTGGTGACCGTGCCCCTGGCGCCGGACGCGACATGCACCGAGCCGTCCTCACCGACAGCCAGGACGGCATCGGCACCGGCGGTGGCCAACGGCTTCGCGCCGGTGCCCAGACCCGAGAGGTTCTCGATGCCCTTGCGAGCATTCACCCGCTGGGCCCAGACCTTGCCGGTCTTGGGGTCAACGGCCGCGATGGTGCCACCGCGCAGGTCGACAAGAGTGGGGCTGATCCGGCCCGGCTCGCGCGAAGGAACGGCCGGTGCGGTTGCCGTCTCCTCACGGAACTGAGCCGTCGCCACATCGATCGGCTGCAACTGGGCCGTGGCCTTGGACCAGGCGATCACGGCCGACCCGTCCTGCAGGACATCGAGACCCGAGCCGGGCGCGACATCAGCCGCGACACCAGCGTCGAGCTGAGCAGCCACCTTGTTGAGCCGGCCGAACTTCGCCTGCACATCAGACGTGATCCACACACCACCGTCACCAACATCGGCCTCGTGGACCGTCGAGCCCTGACTGGTCACCGCGGCATACGTCAGCGTCGAGGCAGCAATGACGACGACGCCGATGGAGGCGATCCCTCGGCGTCCCCGCGTCGCCCCGGCGACCCGACGTGCTCTGCGTTTCATGACGTCCCCTCACTCGCCCCATGGGCGAGTGTCCCCTTCCGATCCGATGAAGCATCCCACGACCAGCCGTGGAGGGGGATGGGGAGAACTGCCCGGCAGCTTCTCTGCACAGCGCTGCTCATCAGAACGGCGACCATGGCGAGTACACATGCTGATCGCCAATCCAGAGGTGCATCCTGACCTGACCGACACCACCGCGAGCGAAGAGGCAATAACGCCGCATCGTCACTCCACTGCCGGAGGCGTCGATCACGGCGGGACGGGACGTGGAATTGCCCGCCCGCTCGGACTCACACACCGCGTTCCACGTGGTGTTGGGCGGGAAGTTGCGAACGCTGTAGTTCACCTTCGGGCACGTCGAGGTTCGACAGGTTCCGACCCCAACGGGGTCGTTGTACTCCTCCGGGCTCGGCCCGACGTTGTAGATCTCCGGCGCCGGCGGATCAGCGGTGCGACGGGTCATGGTGAGGACCGGTGACGCACCACCAGCGGAATAGGCCGTGATGGAGATCGTGAGGTCCTGGGCGAAGTTGCCGCTGGCCGAGATCGATGTGATCGGACCGCCGTCGTGGTTCGCCGCGCCGGTGACCGTCACGCGCTCGATCGGGCGACCGTTCGTTGGCAGGCTCCACTGGTAGGTCACGGTCTGGCCGGACGTCGTGCCGCCGTTGTCCACCGGCTGAGGCGTCGCGCCATATGGCTGGACCGAGTTGCTCCGCGCGGGGTTCGACGAGCGGGTGCCGTTGGTCGTCGTCACCGTGAAGGTCTGGTCGACCGTGCGCAGTTGACCGGTCAGGATCGTCACCTGGCCCCCTGCGGGACAGGACCCACATGAGTGCGTGCCGGACGCGCCGGTCGACGACTCCCACCGGACCGACGCGAAGCCGCCCGCGCGGGGCTGCCCGAGGCTGACGGTGAGCCGCACCTTCTCATCGTTGTTGGG
Organism: Knoellia sp. S7-12; assembly: GCF_040518285.1. GTDB lineage: Bacteria > Actinomycetota > Actinomycetes > Actinomycetales > Dermatophilaceae > Knoellia. Next base: position 4,132,995 of record NZ_CP155449.1, read on the forward strand.
GGTGGCGGCCGTCACCGAAGGATTGGAGGGCTGGCCGATCGAGGTGAAGGACTGGGCGGCGCTGTTGGGTGAGGTGAGGTCTGCACCGTTGGTCGCGGTGACGACGTAGTCGTACTTGCGCCCGTCGTACTGCACCTGGTCGGTAGCCCGAGTCGTCGAGGCCGGGACGGTCTTGAGGTCAGCCCAGGCGCCGCCGGTGACCCGACGTTTGACGGTGTAGTTCTTCAGCGGCGGGCCGTTGGGGCTGGTCGTGTTCCAGGACAGGGTGATCGCGGCGAGGCTCTTGTTGGCTCCGGGACCATCAGGGGTCGCTTTGAATCCGCCTGGAGGTGGCGGGTTTCCGGCGGACTGCATCGTTGTCGCCGTGCCGAACGGACCTGGTCCGGCCTCGTTGTAGGCCTGGGCCGCGACGGCATACTCACTCATGTTGTTGAGCCCGGTCACGGTCGTCGACGTGGCTGGCGCGGCAACCTCGACGGTGCGGGGCGTGCCACCGCCCGTGGGAACGAGACGCAGGACGTACTTCGACACGGGCGAGCCCTTGTTCTCTGGGGGACTCCACCGGATCGTCAGCGAACCGTCGCCGCGGCTGGCCATCGTCACGCCGTTCACCGGGCCGGGCTTGGTGTCGGGCCGGGCAGCGTTGCTCTGCGCACTGGGATCACCTTCGCCGACAACGTTGGTCGCGGTGATCGTGAAGAAGTAGTCCTTGCCGTTCGTGAGCCCGTCGATGGTGCACGGTGAGGCCGAGCACTCAAGGCTGCCGGTCGACCCGCCCCTCCATTTGGCGGTGTAGGTGCGGATCGGGGCGCCGCCGTCATAGGCCGGTGCCGACCAGCTGACCCGGGCTCGACCGCCAGCGTCCCGATCGGCCTGTGCCGCAACGCTGGTCGGCGGGTCAGGTCGGCCAAGCATCGTCACACTGACGGCACCGTTGGCCGTGCGACCCGGGGCGTCCGACACGCTGATCGCGACCCGACCGATGGGGCTCGGCTTCGCTCCAGCGTAGACCGTGATGGAACAACCATCACGCGTGACCGTCAGGCCCTGACCGCTCGTGACCGACGCTGCGTCGACGGAGCACTTTGCATCCTGGAGCGGGGAGTCGAGATAGGAACGGATGTCGACCTGCTGGCTGTCGCCCTCCTGGAGTCCGTTGACGGTGATGGGTCGCAGCCGCGGCGGGGGCATGTTGGCGAGCGGATCCTCCACGCTGGCCTGCTCAGTGGGCTGGCCGAGGACCGTGACGTTCACCGATGCGGTGATGTCGGACTCGCGAACCCCGACGCGCACCACGCCCTTGCCCGATCGAGCACCCGACCCTGCACTCAACGTCACGATGCGCTCCCCGGAACCACTCCGCTTGAGCTCGACGTCAGAGGCCTCGCGTTCCCACCCGGACGTGAAGACGATGTCGTCCATAGTGAGACCGACGGGAAGCCAGACTCGGCAGAGCGTGGGGATGTCGAGGGCACGCGGGAGCCCGCCCGCGAGAACCGTGATGGCCGTGCTCGGGCAGCGCAGGAGCGGAACCTTGGGTCCGATCTGCACCGGAACCGAGACGTATGCCGTGTGGACGTCCTTCTGGTCATCACTCATCTGGTCGGTGACCTCGAACATCACCGACGCCGGCCCGACATAACCACCGGACGACGTGAGGTTCAACGTGCCGTCGGCGTCGGCGGTCAGGGTGAGGTTCTTGGCCGGGGCCGCAGAGATGGTGCTGGCCGAGGTGATGCCCAGGGTCCGGCTCTGCGGCGACTTCACGTAGTCGCCGAGCTTGACCGTCTTGGTGGAGTCCTTGTCCATCTCGATGAGGGCGCCCTCGACGACGAACGGTGTTCCGCCCGTTCCACGTGGAACGTGGATGACGGCCATCCCTCTGGCGCCGTCCTCGTCCTCGATGACGTAGGGCGCGGTGTAGGGGTGGGCGAGGACGGTGACCTCGACCTTCGACCCGACGATCTTGGCATTGGGTGACAACACCTCGACGACTTTGAGGGTCGCGGGGTCGGAGTCGATGTCGGTGTCGTTGGCCAACACGTCCACCGCGGTCGAGGCCTCGCCACCCTTGGGCTTGGCGACGTCGTCGGTGGCGGTCGGCGGGTTCAGGTAGTCCTTCTGACCACGCACGAGCAGGCTCGCCCGGGACGGGTCAAAGAGACCGTTGGTGATGCCATAGACGAAGTCGTGAACCGCGGCCCCTTCCTCCGGGACCTTGGTCGACACGGTCTGGTCGTCGGCGTCGACCTTCCACTGCGACTTCTCGGAGTCGGGGTTGAGCTTTTCGTGTTCGAGCTCGACCGAGTCCCCGCGCGCGATGAGGTCGTTGGCGGTGATCGGGACCGTGACGGTCTTGCCGGGGGCCGCGGTCACGGAGTCGTCGATCGCCACGGGTGGCTGGGCATCTCCCGGTGCCACGACTCCGATGCGAACGAACGCCCGGCTCACGCCACCGAAGCGGTCGACCACCTCATAGTTGATGACCTCAGTGCCCGAGGCGGTGGGAAAGGATTCGTATCTGATCGTCGACGGTCCGGTCGCGACCACTCGGCCGAGCGCAAGGTTGACCGGGCCGCCATTGGTCCCGACGACACCGGTCACCCCGACCGTGTCGCCATCCGGGTCCACACCGGACGTCGGGACCGTGATCGTGAGTGGGTCACCGGCCGTGACCGAGGACGAGAAGCTGCGCGCGACCGGCACCTGGTTGGGGTTGGTCGTGGTCGGCAGGGGACGGACGCGCACGGCGATGCGGCCGGTCTGGGCGCGCTCCGGCATACCTTCGGGGTAGGCGGCGTACTCGACGGTGACCGGTTGCTCGGTCGTGAGCTTGTCCTGCCAGGGCACGAACCGCACGACGTTGCCGGACGCGAAGGCCGACTGCTGGACGTCCTTGCCGAGGACCTTGACGCTGGTGGGGTCGATCTTCAGCGGGATGCCGTCGGCCATCGTGTCGTTGTCGAGCACTGACACCGCGACCGTGTCGCCCTGGCGCACGACAGCAGAGTCGTCCTCGACGACAGGGTTGAGGTCCAGTGGCGGCCGCTGCGTCACGGTCACCTCGCCGGTCGCCTTCTTGGCCCCGTCGCTCACGGTGTAGCGGATGGTGCCTCTGCGGGTGGAGTCAGTGGCGCCGCCCGCGGGTTCAAGGGCCACGATCCGGATCCAGCGTCCCTGATAGATCGACGCCTGCAGCCACGAGTCATCGCTCGTGGAACCGGTTGCCCCCTGGGTGACGAGGACGTCGGCCCGAGGGCTGTAGTCATTGGCCAGCGGGTCCACCAAGGTCGGCGACTGGTCACGCAGCGTCGCCGTGTCCCCGACTGCCACCGGTGGTGCGTCCGGGTCGGCAGCGTCGATGACGTCCACCCTGATCCGACCCGGTGCGACGCCACCCCCGACCTGCGCCGCGTAGGACAGCTCAAAGGTTCCGGCGCCCGAGGGCGTGACCGTCACGACGTTGGTGTCGAGGTTGGTGTCAACGGTCAGGGCACCGGTCGCCCGGACCTCACCGGCGAGGTGCATCTTGTCGTCCGGGTCACTCGGGTCCGCGCCGGCGATGTCGTTGCCCAGCGGCTCGATCTGCAAGGACTTCCCGACAACGCCACGGATGACATCAGGCTGCGTGACCGGCGGTCGGGCACGCGTCTCGGTGAGAGCGATGACCTCCACAGGCACGACGCCCTTGGTGCGCCCGCCCCGCCCGTCATCGACGACATAGTCGATCTGGGCCTTCCCAGGAGTCGGCGGCGCGAGGTAGGCCAGCCGCCCCTGACCGTCGATGCTCAGCGAGTCGCCGTCGACCGTCGTGAGGACCGGGTCGGCCTCGGGGTCACGCCAGTCGGAGATGACCGGAACCGCGAGTCGCTTGCCGGCAAGAACGGGGTATGCCGTCTTGGCCAGCTTCGCCTGCCCCTCCCGCAAGAAGGGTGCGTTGTTGGTGTCCTCTGCCGCGATGTTGACCTTGACCGCAGCGCGCGCCTTGGCCTTCACCTTGCCGTTGCCCACGAGATAGGTGAACTGGAACGGCGCCGTCGCACCGGCGGGCACGGTGACGTCGATGCTCTGACCGTCGGCGGAGACGGAGGGGCGGATGTCGGGATTCGAGGTGGCGCTCACGTCGCGCGGGTCGATCGCCAGGACCGAACCCGCAGCGTCGGTGTCGTTGTCGAGGACGTGCAGCTTGCTCGTGCGTCCTGGCCGGACGGTGAGGTTGTCGGGCTTGGCCGTCGGTGGCTGCTGGGCCACGGCATCGTCGACGAGGTTCTTGTCCTTCTTCTTGTTGTCCTCGTCGCGCTGGGGTGGCGGGATGAGCGCGTCCCAGTTGTCGATCTTCTGCTTGTCGCGTTGGACGTCCCAGGCGGAGCCGTTGTCGAGGTCGTTGAGGACGATCACGCCGCGGTTGACCCGGAAAGCGACACCATCTCGCAGGGGGGTCTCGCTGACGTTGTCGATGGTGCCCGTCGGGACCGGTTGCTCGCGACCACAGTTGACGCCATAGAAGACCTTGCCGGCCTCGGACCACGCACCGTGAACACAACCAGCAAGCACCACCGGGTGGGCCGGAAGGGGGACCGCTCCGCTGCGGTTCATCTGCTCTGCGACCTCTATGCCGCCGCGCGCAGCACCGCCACCGAGTTGGACCATGTTCAGTCCACTCCCACCGGACAGCGCCACGGAGTCGGCCTTGGGCCCAGGGAGCTGCACCGCGGCATACGCGCGTTGGCCCTGCGTCGACGCAAATCCCGCAGGGACGCCATCGGTGCGACCGCTGCTGTGGACGGCATCCCGCGCAGGGTCATAGACCGCCCAGGCCGACCCCAGTGCCGTGACCTGGAGCAGGCTGCCCTTGGCTGCACTCGGCTCAGTGACCGGCTTGGCGAAGAGGCGACCACTCGGGCGGATCGTCGTGACCGTGCCCTTGGCGCCCGACGCAACATGCACCGCACCGTCCTCACCCACAGCCAGGACGGCATCGGCCCCGACGGTGGCCAACGGCTTCGCGCCGGTGCCCAGACCCGAGAGGTTCTCGATGCCCTTGCGGGCGTCGACGCGCTGAGCCCAGACCTTGCCGGTCTTGGGGTCGACAGCTGCGATCGTTCCGCCCCGCAGATCCACGAGGGTGGGCAGGATGCGACCGGGTTCGCGGGACGGGACAGCAGGTGCGGTCGCGGTCTCCTCACGGAACTGAGCCGTGGCCACATCGATCGGCTGCAACTGGGCGGTGGCCTTGGACCAGGCGATCACGGCCGATCCGTCCTGCAGGACGTCGAGGCCAGAGCCGGGCGCAACATCAGCAGCGACACCGGCGTCGAGCTGAGCAGCCGCCTTGTTGAGCCGGCCGAACTTCGCCTGCACGTCAGACGTGATCCACACTCCACCGTCACCGACGTCAGCCTCGTGGACCGTCGACCCCTGGGAGGTCACCGCCGCGTATCCCATGGTCGAGGCCGCCAGGACGACCACTGCAGTCGAGGCGATGCGCCCACGGCTCCGCCCCCGACGCGAAGCCCGCGTCACAGGGGTGGAGCGGGTGGAGCGACGGAACGGCCTCACAAGGATCCTTCAGCCCCACGGGTGCGACGCAGCGACGGCAGGCTGGGCAGGCTCAGGCTCCTGGTGCGGGTCGAGCGGTCACGCTCGAGCAGGGGTCGGATGCTGATGTCGGACCGCAGCCGGCGCCACGTCGACACCGACCCCCGCAGTTCGCCGCGGACGACGTCGGCGTCACCGAGCAGGGTTGTGGCGACCTCGGGCTCGGGTTCGCCAGGTCCGAAGACGGAGGTGTTGGCACCCGTCGCGATGGGCTCGGCGGCCACGGACTCCGGGAAGGCGGTGGCCTGCTCGAGCCGGGTCGCGCCCTTGGGCACGGGGATTCCGAGGCTGCGGGCGTCGGTCACAAGGTCACGCCACACCCACGCCGCGCGCGACGGAGTGGGGCCGGTGGTGGCGTGCATCCGACGCCGGCGAGCCTTGAGCCAACGGATGAGGGCGTATGCCGCGAGCGCCAACAGGATCGGGAGCACCAGTGCGAGGACCAGGATCTTGAGCCAGAGCGGCCAGGCCCCGATGTCGAGCGGGTTGCGCTTCTTCTTCTTGATGTCCGTGGCGTTCTGCGCCTGGTCCGGGCCCTGCAGCACAGAGGGTGGGTTCACTCCGGCAGGGGGCGGCACCTGGGCGCCGACCTTCTGCTCCTCGGACTTGAGCTGCTGCTCGTTGGGCTTCTTGTTGCGGTCGGGCAGGAAGGTCGACGGCAGCAGCGCGTGCCAGTTGCCGTTGCTCTCCTGCACCTCGACCCAGGCGTGGACGTCCTTGCCCTTCACCGCGCCACCGGCCTCCGGGATCGCGCCCATGACCACGCGGCTCGGGATGCCGAGCCGGTTGCCGACGAGGGCGAGGGTCGAGGCGTACTGCTCGTCGTTGCCGGCGAGCTGGGTCGAACCGACGAAGCGACTGAGTCGGCCAAGGCCGTGGCCGGGCAGGTAGACCTTCTCGTAGGAGTTGGCCGTGCCGCCGTCGGTGTAGGCCCCTTCCTGGGTCATCGTCTTGGCGACGGCCACGAACTTCTCCCAGGAGCTGCCGGCCTGACCGGTCCAGGCGTCGAGCTTGGCATCGAGGAAGCTCGTGTCCTCACCGACCTGTGCACCGCTGGCGACATCGAGCTCCGCGGGAAGCTTGGTCGACCAGGTCTTGGCGTCGAGGACGGCGTCAAAGCTGTAGGTGTCGCCGGGCTGCACGAGCGCCGGGACCACCGCCGTCTCGGTCGCGGTGTTGAGCCAGAGCGCCTCGGCGAGGTCGTCGCCGCGGGCACCGTCGAACCGCACTCCGGTCGTCGAGCCGGCCACGGGCAGCCACGCACCGGCATACCCGCCCTCCGGGACGGTGACCGTCGCCGTGACCGTGTCACCCGTCGCGCGAGCCGCGATGCGGGATCCGACCTGCTGGAACGGCGTGCCGTCGATTGCTCGGTCGGCTGCGCCCCACACGAGGCCGTCGTAGTTGTCGAGTGTCGCGAACCGCACGGGCGCACCCGGCGGAAGGCCGGTGATCTTGAGGATCTCGGTGTCGAAGAGGTCCGCGGTGTTGGGTTCGGTGTATTGCCGGAACCCGGAGAGCGGACTGGTGAACTGCGCGACGTCATAGGGCGGTGTCAGCTCGTTGCGGACCACGGCCCGCGCGGACGACTCGTCGGTGCCGGGGAGGAACTGCCCGAGGAGCGATCCCGCGAGAGCCGCGACCGTGAGGAGAACGACACCCGTGATCGTGCGTGCCTGTCGGCCGGCGCCGTTCTGCAGGGCTGCGCGGGTGCGCGCGGCCCGGGCGACGAGCCAGAGGATGAGGACCAGGGCGAACAGCACACCTTGGACGAGCTTGGCCGCTGGCTGCTGCGTGCCGAGGGCGATGCTGCCGACGAGCAGGACGACCGGCGCGAGTGCAGCGGCGCCCACACTCGCAAAACGTCGGGCCACGCCGTAGGTGATCGCCGACCCGAGCAGAGCCGTGAGCCAGGGCAGGGCCACGAGGGGACCTCGCGCATCGACCGGCGGGAGCAGCGTGAGCCAGTCCTTCCACCCGGTCACCGGCGTCACCGCGAGGTCGCGGAAGGTCTGCAGCGTCGGCACCACTCCCCCGAGCAGGTCGCCGCGCACGGCCACCGGACCACCAAGGACGAAGTGGATGGCAACCAGAGCGAGCGCCGTGGCGATCAGCGGCCAGGAGCGGATCACGGCAACGTGCGCGACCAGGGTGCCGAGGACGACACCGATCGCCGCGGCCACCATCCACTCCCAGCCGATGAAGCCGGTGCGGAAGCCGACCAGGGCGATCGTGACGAGCACGAGCGCAAAGGTGAGGTCGACGAGAGCGTCGCGGGACGGCATACCCAGGATCGAAGGACGGTCGGCCGACTGACGGGAGCCGCTCCCCTTGGCGCGGGACCGGCGACTGGCGGTGGCGTCGGTGCTCAAGCGAGGACTCCACTGAAGAGGACGCGGCGGACGTCGGCGAGCTCACGCACGGTGAGGATCGTCAGGCCAGCGCCACGACGGACACCGACCTGAGCGTCGGGATCGATGACGAGCGCGACCTTGATGACCTCGACCTCGAACTGGGCGAGGGCCCGCTGGACCTGGATGAAGGGACGGTGTGAACCCGTGACGAGGATCGCGATGCTCGCGTCGGGCGCCAGGGCCGCGGCGTCACCGGTCGCACCGAAGATGTCCATCTGACCGATGCTCGCGCGGGCGAAGGTGTCGAGGGTGAGCGGGGCGGTGGAGCGGGAGATGCGCTGGTCGTTGCAGATGATCGTCGTGTCCTGCTCGTCCAGGATCGAGCGCACGGCGAGCGAGGCGGCACACGAGATCGCCAGCTCCACGGCGGCGTCCTCACCGGTGTAGACCTCCGGCGAGGTGTCGACAACGAGGGCGAGGTGCGAACGCCGGGTGTCGAGGAACTGACGCACGAGCAGGCGTCCGTGCTTCGCACTCGAGCGCCAGTGGATGTAGCGGCGGTCGTCTCCGGGCTGGTATTCACGCAGGGCGTGGAAGGCGAGGTCGGACATCGACAGGTCGGGCGTGACCTCACCCTCGAGGTCGCGCAGCAGTCCGGCACCGAGCGACTCGAGCGACGTCGTCAGGGGGTGGACGAAGAGTTCGCTCTGCTCGGTCCACTCCATGGTGCGGCGGACGAGGCCGAGCGGGTCGCCGTGCACCGTGGTCGCGGGGCCGACCTGGATGACGCCGCGGCGCTCGGTGGGGACGACGAACAGCTCTTCGTGGGACTTGCCGGAGCCGAGCGAGGGCAACGTGAAGCGGGCTGCGGATCGGCCGACGGGCAGCTCGACGAGCAGAGGGAGCATGCCGCGGCCCGAGAGATTGCGGACCTCGATGCGGCCGGTGGCGGGCTCGCCGACCGTGACTCGCGTCGGGTCGACGTCGGTGCGGATCTCGACCTTGGAGTGGCCGATCGCCAGGGCCACGCAGGCCAGGAAGAGCACGAGGCAGGCGACGGCGATCATGGCCAGCTCGGTCCATTCGTAGCGGCTCGCGAGGAACCACGCGACGAGGCCCAGTCCGAAGACCGTCCACCCGAGGGGCGAGACCCACGCCAGGGCCCGGGAGACCGGACGCCACACCGGCTCGGCCTTCTCCGCCAACGGCCTGATGCGGTCACCCGTGAGGTCGAGGATGCGGGCGCCGGTCTGGGTGATGGCCGAGGGAATCTGCACCCGGGGCAGCGTGATCGTCGGCAGCTCGGGGCGGCGACGGGTCGACCGGCTGCTGCCCACACTTGCCTGCGGCTCATTGCGATGCACGGCCTGGGTGTCGTCCTCGGGCTGGCGCAGGCCGAGGATCGAGCGCCACCGTGACCCCCCGGTGGCTGTGGCACCTGAGGAGCGCTGTCGGCTCGGCTGCTTCTGAGCCGGGCGGACCTTGAGGGACGAGCGGGAGACGGTTGATTCGTCACCGTCGACGGGACCCGAGGGGGCGGGTGGGCGCGAGCGTGACTCGCGCGCACCACGCGCCGCCGTCGCCTCAGCATCCGATGCCCCAGCATGCAGGTCGGAGCGTCGAATCGTGGCCGACTCCTCGTCGGGCCCCACCGGATCGGACATCGTCAGGCGACTCGCTCAGTCGGAGGCGCAACCTCGCCCAGGATCTGGTTGATGACCTGGTCCACGGTGATGCCGGCGAACTGAGCCTCGGCCGTCACGAGCAGGCGGTGGTTGAGGACCGGGTGGGCCAGCATCTTGATGTCGTCGGGGAGGACGTGCGTGCGACCCTGACCGATCGCCCAGGTCTTGGCGCAGCGCACGAAGGCGAGGCATCCACGAACCGACAGACCGAGGCGGACGCTGACGTGACGGCGGGTCTCCTCCGCGAGGCGCGACACGTAGTCCAGGATCGCGTCGTCGACGTGGACCTCGTCGGCGAGCTCGGCCATGTCGAGGATGACCTGGGAGGTGACCACGGGCTCGAGGGCCTTGGTGCGGTCACGGGTCTTGGCGTCGCGCAACACCCGCACGGTCGCGTCGTGGTCGGGGTAGCCAAGCGTCGTCTTCATGAGGAAGCGGTCGAGCTGGGCCTCGGGCAGGCGGTAGGTGCCGGCCTGCTCGATGGGGTTCTGGGTGGCGACGACCATGAACGGCTCGCCGACCTCGTGGCGAGTGCCGTCGACGGTGACCTTGCCCTCCTCCATGACCTCGAGGAGCGCCGACTGCGTCTTGGGTGACGCGCGGTTGATCTCGTCGGCGAGGACGATCGTCGCGAAGATCGGACCCTTGTGGAACTCGAACACCTTGGTGTTGGGGTCATAGATCGTCACACCGGTCACGTCGCTCGGCAGCAGGTCCGGCGTGAACTGGATGCGGCTGTTGGAGCCGTGCACCGTGCTCGACAAGGCACGCGCGAGCTGCGTCTTGCCGGTTCCGGGGAAGTCCTCGAGGAGCAGGTGCCCCTCGGAGAGCATGCACGTGAGGGCCAGTCGAATGACGTGCTCCTTGCCGAGCACGGCCTTGTCGACGTTGCTCACCATCGCCTCGAAGGTCTTGGTGAACCACGCGGCCTGGTCATGGGTGACCGTCATGGGTCGGGGTCCTCTCATCGCAGTGGTGGGGCGACACTGTCGGAAAAGGGGAAAGCCCTGTGTGGCCCCCGCAACCGATGTGTCACCCCCCGTGGGTGCTCACACACCTGCGAACCCCTCGACGCGTCAAGAAGTCACACGTATGCCGTGATGAATGCTACCGGCTGTCCCGCGCCTTCCCTATGGGTGTCCATACCCACTTCGGGCGGTTCCCCGAGGGGAAACTGGCGCCTTTGCCCGGCAAGTCCCAACCTATGGCCCCGCCGGGACCGCTGCGGGCGTTCGTGGATTTCTTCCCCCATTCGAGACCGGGCTCGGCGCGCGGACGGCGGATGGGACAGCGGCGAACCGGCATACGCGCAGGGAGCGCACGGCATACCCAAGGCCCAAAACGCATTCAGTCGAGCAGAGCGAGATCCGCTTCCGTGACCATGCGCGTCGACAAAGCATGCTCAACGAGCCGCGACTTGCGGTTGCTGGCGAGCTTGCCGGGGCCTCCGTGGAGTCCTCGAGTCCCAGCGTCGGCGAGCTTCTGACAGACGTTGTCGAGCTTGCGGTTGAACTTCGTCGTCGTCCAACCGAGCCGCGCGGCCGCCTGGGCGGAGGACGGGATCTGGCCCTGGCCGGCATACGTCGTGCGCACGAAGCTCTCGCAGAGCGCGACGACGAGCAGCTTCTGGTCGGGGGTCATCGACACACGGCCGACGGTCGTCTCACCCGGGGAGTCCTCGGGTTCGAGCTCGGGCTCGGTCTCGATCGAGGTGAACGTCGCGTCGTCGACGGTGATGTCGAAGTCGTAGGTCGTGGGGCCAGCCGTGAACCAGACGGTGAACGCTTCGAGGGCGAGCGGGATGCGGGCGCCGGGTGAGAGCCATGCCTGGAAGAGTCCCTTGCGGTCGCCGACGGTCGCGGTCAGCGTGGAGCCGACGTTGCTGAGCCACCACAGACCGTGCTCGCGGTGCACCTGGAGGAAGACGCGGTGCAGGTAGGGGTTGTCGTCGATCTCGATGTCGGCGACGCGTCCGATCGTCAGGGGGGCGTCGTCCAAGGCCCGGAACTCCTCGCCGCAGAACTCCACGGTCACTGCCATCGGGTCAGCCTCCAGTCACGCACTTGATGGGGGAGTATGGCGACGTGGCGCCTGCCGCGCGCGCCACCGCCACTTGCGCGCAGACCTGTGCGCCGGGCTTGGCCGCTGCGGTGTGCGGCATCTTGCGCACGGTCGTGACCTCGGCCTGCGCCACCTCCGCCTCGCTCGCAGCGATGCGCATCCGATAGAAGTCGCCCTTGCGTACGCCGGCGTAGTTCCAGCTGAAGGCCACCCCACCGGCGACGGCCCGGCCATCCATCGCCGGCTGCTCCGGGATGTCGACGACGGGTCCGCCAGCGCCGGCGGTCACCGACGCAGAGGGGGCGTCAGTCGCCTCGTCGGTGGGCTCGTCGCCACGAAAGCCCACGGCCCAGACGAGGGCGCCGACGAGCAGCACCATGAGCACGCCGACACCGGCGAGGAGTGCGCCCCCACTGATGGTCGTTGGTGCAGGGCCGTCGTCGGTCCCGCCCTCGGTCGTGGCCGGCCGGGACGCGGGGGCTGGCAGGTAGGCCTGGGCGGACGAGACGGTGGGCGCGCGCACGCTCGTGCGGTCCGGGTCGGTGTGCTCGGGTGCGACCTGGCTCCGGCTGTCGGCGACGGTCGTGTGACCGGACTCGTCGAGGACGACGATCGGGGTGCGGGCGAAGCGCTGTTCCTGCTCGATGGCCTGGAGGGCGCGGGCGAGGTCGATCGCACTCTGCGGGCGGGCGTCGGGCTTCTTGGCCATGGCGTGGCCAAGAAGGCGTTCCAGGCTGAGCGGGACATCGGCTCGGCCGGTCTGCGGGACCGGTGTGGCCCGGATCCGCGGCATGAGCGAGTAGGCCGAGTTGTCGCCGCCCGGCTGCTCGAACGGCGAGCGCCCGACAAGGAGGTGCCACAGCGTGGCCGCGAGCGAGTAGACGTCACTGCGGGCGTCACCATTGCTCTGCCCATAGAGGACCTCGGGTGGGGACCAGGGCACGGAGACGCCGACGTCCTCGTCGTGCTCCTCCTGGCCGCCACGGCCGGCGATGCCGAAGTCGGTGAGGCCGGGTGAGCCGTACTGGCTGATGAGGACGTTGGCCGGTTTGATGTCGCGGTGGATGATGCCCGCGCGATGCGCGGTCTCGACCGCACTTGCCAGTTGTATGCCGGTGCGCAACACCTCTTCGACCGTGAGCCTTTCCCGCTTGGCCCGGGTCGCAAGGTTGGGCGGCGGGTAGTACTTCATGACGAGGTAGGCGCCACCGTCGGGGAGCTTCTCGCTGCGGAAGACCTGGACGATGTAGGGGTGGTCCGCGAGCTGGGCCATCGTGTTGGCCTCGTCGACGAACTGCCGCAGGATCGTCGGCGTCAGGCCCTCACGCTTGAGGACCTTAACCGCCACGGGCATTCGCGGCTGCTGCTGCTCATAGAGGAAGACGTCGGCATAGCCACCCGAGCCCAGGGGCTGGCGATAGACGAGTCCGGGGATCTCCGGGGCGGAGCCAGGTGCTGCTCGGCTCACTCCGAGACCTCATAGGTGAGGGAGACCTCGTCGGCCAGGGTGAGGATGGCGCCGGGTTCGATTCCGAAGTCCTCGGTGGGGCGCAGCCGCACCGGCTCCTGGCCGGGCAGCGTCACCGTCGTGCCGTTGGTCGAGCCGAGGTCGCGGACGAGCACGTGCCAACCCTCGAGAATGACCTCGGCGTGGTTGCGGGAGATGTCGTTGTCGCGAGAGGCGAGCCGGACGAGGTGCGGTCGGCTGCTGGGTGGGAGGTCGGCGTTGACCTTGGGCGCCCGGCCGAGGAGGATCCCGCGGTCGAGTGGCACGAGGCCACCGGTCGACACGACCAGGGTGCCCAGCTGGGGGCGCGGCGTCTGGAACGGCTGCTGCGTCGGGATGTCCCGACTGCACACGCGGCAGTTGCTGGCGTGGGGCGACGAGTGGTGGCCCGCCGGACACAGGACAGCGAGCACGACGGGGCTGTCGGCAGGGCCTTCGGTCCCCGGAGTCAGCGCGCTGCGGTCCATCGTGACGTCCGGCACGGGCACGGGCGACGCGACAACTGCGGAGGCTTCGGCGGGTTCGGCTACCGGTGCGGAGGTGGATGCCGATGCCGGCTCTTCCCCGGGCGGGGGCTGGGTGGGCGGCGGTCCGGTCATGCCCCAGTTGTCCGGGCCGGTGGGTCCGTCAGCAGCCACGGGCTCGGGCGACGGCTCAGCAGCCGGGCCAGCGCTCGGGGCAGCAGTCGGGACAGGCGGCGCGACCACGGACGGTCCGACGGGTTTCTCAGCGTTGCCGGGTTCGCCAGGTTCGCCAGCCTCGTCTGCTGACTGTTCGCCGGCAGGAAGCGTCCGCCACGGGACGCTGTCGATGAGCACCTTCTTGTCGGGCGCGGCCACCTTCACCGGGGGGATGCGCTCGGCGGGCGTCGATCCGGCGTACTCCTCGGACGGCGGCAATGTCAGGTCGGCTGGCGGGACCGGCGGGGCGAGCGCGGTCGGTGACAGTTCGGGCACCTCGCTGTCGGCGGGCTCAGGCTCGGCTTCTGGCTCCGAGTCCGCAACAACCTCGGGCTCGGGCTCGGCGACGGCTTCGGGCTCCAGCTTCGGGACCGGCGGAGCTGAAGGTGCCGGCTCGGGCTCGGGCTCGGGCTCGGGCTCGGGCTCGGGCTCGGGCTCGGGCTCGGGCTCGGGCTCGGGAACAGCGTCCACCTCGGCCTCAGGGGCAACCTGCTCCACAGCCTCGTCGGCCCCAGCCTCGTCGGCAAGCTCCGGCTCGGGCTCCGCGTGAGCCTCCGGAGCGACGTCGACCTCGGGCTCCCCTGCCGGCACCGGGACCACGGCGGGTCGGCCGAGGCGTGCTGGGCGGCGCCAGCCGCCCCGTCCTCCGTCACCCAACTCGATGACGGCAGCGTCGAGATCAAGGTCGCGCCACGGCATACGCCCGTCTGCAGAAACATCCGAACCGTCAGCGCGCACGACGGCCTCACCACGCACGACGACGCGGGTCCGGTCACCGGAGGTGTCGACCAAGGCGAAGTCCGGCAGCGCACCCAGTCCGTCACGACCGAGGGTCTGGAGCACCTCGACGAGCCCGGCATCCAGCGGACCCTGCAGATCACCCGCGACGACCGATGACCCCTGAACGATCAGATGACGGTCGGCGGCGGATAGCGCGACCCACCCCGCGGAAGGCTGGGTCGTGACCTCGGTGCTGCTCACGGTGGGTTCCTCAGGTCGGCATCAGAGTGTGACGGGGAGCCGTGTCGGCCTCGTCGTTGTCATCTTCGTCGGCATCGAAGGCGACGACGACAACACTGATGTTGTCACGACCCCCGGCCTCCACGGCGGCCATGCACAAGGCGTCTGCGGCAACCTGGGGGTCGTCGTACTTCTGCAGAGCCACCATGATCGTGCGGTCATCGATCTCGTTGGACAGTCCGTCACTGCACAGGACGAAGCGCTCACCGGGGTGCGGCGGGAAGACCCAGACGTCCGCGGTCGGCCCCGGTTCGGTGCCCAGGGAGCGCGTGATGATGTTGCGGAGCGGGTGCCTCAGCGCTTCGTCGGCGGTGATGAGTCCGGCGTCGACCATCTCGCGGACCTCGGAATGGTCCTGGGTCACCATGCTCATCCGGTTGCCGAGGAAACGGTAGACGCGGGAGTCGCCGACGTTGAAGACGATCCAGTGCTCGGCGCCGCCGGCATCGACGACGGTCAGGCCGGCGACGGTCGTGCCCATGCCGGTCTGCTCCGGATGGCGGGCCGCAGACTCGAGGATCTCCGTGTTGGTGCGGCGCAGCAGCGCGACGATGTCCTCGGAGCGGACGTGCTCACGGGTGTTGAGCTCCCCCAGACACTGGACCGCGATCTGGCTGGCGACCTCACCGGCGGCGTGACCGCCCATGCCGTCGGCGATGGCATAGACGCGGCCCTGCGCGATGAGGCTGTCCTCGTTGTGGTCGCGCACGCGGCCGACGTGGGTCGCGGCGCCGGAGCGGATGCGCACGTCCGGCCCCGTGAGCGAGGCGTAGTGGCGGGCGCTCACGCGTCGTCTCCGAGCGCGGGGGTCAGCCGCACGGTTTCCAGGACGTCCTGGACCTCGTCGTAGTCGCGCTCGGAGTGCGGGCCGGCGATGCGGCCGGTGAGGCGGGCGAGTTGCGTGACGTCGCCGGCGGCGATGGCTGTCACCAGGTGCACGACATAGACAGGTTCGCCGTCGTCGATCCACGAGACGTTGAGACCGGTCCAGGTGCGACCGTCGAGGTCGACGGCAAAGGTCGGGTCGGCCTCACCTTCGTCGTGGGCCTCCGCCTCGATGACGAGATCGTCGACGAGATCGTCGGTGGTCGCCTCGCGCGACGTGTGGATGTATGCCGTCAGCTGGGGTGCGAGGTCCCCTCCCCTGCCGTGCGTGGCGCGGAAGAGTGCGTCACCACCAGGTTCGGCGATCCAGCCCTCGGGCAGGGTCAGCTCGATGGTCGGGAGCTGCGGGCTGAGCGCGCTGGGATGACCCACCGTGGGCATCGGGGCCACCTCCAGAGCGGTCGGGGACAGCGCCCTCACCGGGCGCCGTTTCATGATCCGAGTCAGCCTAGCCGTGCACCAGTGGTGAGCACGATGGGGAGAACTCCCCACTGACTTCTGCGCGGGCCGACGGACATGCAGTGGTGCTGCTTTCTGCACTCGGGCGTGCGTGACTGGGCTGGTCGGTGCCGGCCGGAGCCACGACTGCATGTCCATTGGCCCGCGGCCTCGCCGAGCCCGTCAGGCCTGCGGCGTGGACTCGGGTTGGTCGGCCCACCAGGTCCGGAGTCGGTCGGCGGCGGCCTCGGGTCCGATGGGGCCCTCATCGAGCCGCACGGACAACAGGTACTTGTAGGCCCGACCGAGCACCGGCCCGGGCTTGATCCCCAACACGTCGGCGATCTCGTTGCCGTCGAGCTCGGGTCGCACCGCCGCCAGTTCCTCCTGCTCGAGGAGCAGCCCGATCCGACGCTCCAGCTCGTCATAGGTGCGCGAAAGTCGCTGTGCCTTGCGGACATTGCGGGTGGTGCAGTCTGCCCGAGTGAGCCGGTGCAACCGGGGCAGCAGGGGTCCGGCGTCGGTGATGTAGCGCCGCACCGCCGAGTCGGTCCACTGCCCCTCGCCGTATCCGTGGAAGCGCAGGTGCAACTCCACGAGCCGCGAGACGGCCTTGATCGTCTCCTTGTCGAAGCGCAGCGCCTTGAGCCGCTTGGCGGTCAACTTGGCGCCGACGACTTCGTGGTGGTGGAAGCTCACGCCTCCCGCCGGCTCGAACCGACGCGTCGCCGGCTTGCCGATGTCGTGGAGCAGGGCCGCCAGCCGCAGGACGAGATCCGGCCCAGGCACGGGTTCAGCGGGCCCGTCGGTCGGACCCTCGAGGTCGATCGCCTGCTCCAGGACGATGAGTGAGTGGTCGTAGACGTCCTTGTGACGGTGGTGCTCATCCACCTCCAGCTGCAGTGCCGGGAGTTCAGGCAGCACGTATGCCGCGAGCCCACTTGCCGTGAGCAGCTCCAGTCCCGCGCGGGGCCGGGGAGCAAGCAACAGTTTGACCAGTTCGTCACGCACCCGCTCCGCCGAGACGATCTCGAGGCTGGGAGCCATCGCCTGCATCGCGGCATACACCTGCGGAGCCGGGACGAGACCGAGCTGCGCGACGAAGCGCACGGCGCGCATCATCCGGAGCGGGTCGTCGCCGAAGCTCACCTCGGGCGCAGCAGGGGTGCGCAGCACGCCTGCCTCGAGGTCGGCCAACCCGCCATGGGGGTCGACGAACTCGAGTGAAGGGAGCCGGAGCGCCATCGCGTTGACGGTGAAGTCGCGCCGGACGAGGTCCTCCTCGAGCGACTCGCCGAACGCGACGACCGGCTTGCGGGTCACACCGTCATAGGCGTCGGCGCGGTAGGTCGTGATCTCGACAACTGTCTCAACGCCGTCGACCCGGCGCCGGGCCCCGATCGTGCCGAACTCGCGGCCCATGTCCCACGTCGCCGTCCCCCAGGAACGCAGGATCGCCTCGGTCTCATCGGGCGACGCGCTCGTGGCGAAGTCGAGGTCGGGAGGAGTGCGGTCGAGGAACGCATCGCGCACGGGACCACCCACCAGAGCCAGCTCGTGACCCCCCTGGCTGAACAGGGATCCGAGCTGGGTGAGCAACGGCAGCACCGGTGCGAGACGGGCGACGGCCTGCTTCATGAGCGCAGCGGGAGGCGGGGTGGGTGACACGAGTGACAAGAGTAGGTGCATCAGCGGGCGTGGTTAGAGTGACCAGATGAGCCATGCCGCAGCGGAACCACCCCGGGTCATCCGGCGGCTCCCTGCGGTCGAGGAGCGATCCGCCGGAGGCGTGGTCGTCGATGTGCACGACGGAGAGGCACGGATCGCCGTCATCGCGCGGCGCAACCGGGCTGGCCGCGTCGAGTGGTGCCTGCCCAAGGGGCACATCGAAGGCGCCGAAACCCTCCCGCAGACCGCCGCCCGAGAGGTCGCGGAAGAGACCGGCATACAGGGCAAGGTCCTCATCGAGCTGGGCACGATCGACTACTGGTTCGCGGTCGGTGACCGGCGGATCCACAAGTACGTCCACCACTACCTGCTCGAGGCGATCGGCGGCGTCCTCACCATCGAGAACGATCCCGACCACGAGGCGATCGACGTCGCCTGGTTCGCCCTGCGCGACGCCCACCAGCACCTCACGTTCCCCAACGAGCGCCGGATCGCCCGGATCGCTTGGCAGCGGCTCGCCGGAGACTGACCCCCGCGTCCTCCCCACGGCAACACATAGGATGAGCGCCACACTGAGTGGAAGGGGCACCCGTTGGAGGGCGTCGGACCGGGAACCACCCTCGATGGGCGCTACACCACGCAGCGCAGGATCGAGCAACGCCACGGGGGCGAACGCTGGACTGCTGACGACACGACCCTCGGGCGCTCCGTCGTCGTCCTCTGCCTGGCCGACTCCGACCACCGGTCCAGCGCCGTGCTCGACGCGGCTCGGCGGGCTGCCGGTGTCGACACATCCACCCTCCACCGGGTCCTCGACGTCGGCCGCGAGCGCGGCCTCGCCTGGGTCGTCGAGCCCGACAACGCCGGCGCACGTTCGCTGGCCCAACTCGTTCACGAAGGCGGACTCCCCGCGGACGAAGTGCGTCGCATCGTCGGCGAAGTGGCGACTGCTCTCGAATCTGCCCGCCAGCGCGGCCTGCACCACCTTGACCTGCGTCCCGAGGACGTCCTGCGGACCCTCGACGGCGAGGTGCGCGTGCGCGGCGTCGCCACGAGCGCGGCTCTCGTCGAACTCGACGACCTCGAGCCCGATGACGCGTCCCGTCGCGACGCCATCGGCGTCGTCTCCTTGGCGTATGCCGGGCTCACCGGTCTGTGGCCCGGTGACGGTCAGACGTCGCTCGGGTCCGCCCCCCGCGTCCTGGGGGGCGTCGCCGCTCCGTCCGAGATCGCTGCCGGAGTGCCGCGCGACCTCGATGCCCTTTGCCGGTTGACCCTCGGTGAGGATCAGGGGCCGACGTCTCCTGGCGACTTCGCCCGTCAGATCGCGCCCTGGCCCTCACGTCAGGTGGCAGGACGGTCCACGATCGCGACGACAAGTGCGGTCGATCCTCGCGTGTCCACCGCCTTGTCCCCCGCGACACCACGGGTCACGTCTGCCGCAACGACCCCCGGCCCGACGCCAAGCCCGAGCGCACAGCCGGCCCCCGTCCCGACGACCGCACTTGCCCCGGCAGCCCTCGACCGCTCGGCCGAGGACGGAGACGTCGAGGTGTTCGAGGACGACTCGCCAACCCGGGTCATTGACCGGCGCGAGCTGGACGAGCCATCGGTCGACGAGAGCTCCCCGGTCACCGAAGCCATCCCGATCTCCGACGTGGCCGTCACCACGACGCCCCGCCCCGAGCTCGACAGCACGGCCGAGTTCGCGGCCGTTGCCCCCACGCCCGAGGCACGCACGCCTCAGCCGGCCACGGCCGACACTGATGAGGTCGATGGCGACACCCACGACGACTCCACCGACCGCCACCCGGCCGACGCAGGCGACCATGCGGCCTCGGGGCCCAGCGCCGCCGGACCCAGCGCCGCTGCGAGCGCGGCGGCGAGTGCAGCCGCGGCCGCGTCGGCTGCCGGTGCTGCCATGTCCGGTGCCGGGTCGGTCGTGGCCGGTGCCGTGGGTCGAGTGGGCTCACGAGTTGGCACGTTCAGCCGACAGGTCGGCGATCGCGCCGCTGAGAAGGCGGCCGAGCGCCGCGGCTTCCATGAGCGGATCACCGGTCCCAACGCCCCCGGCCTGACGCCAGACGGTGAGAAACTTCGGCCCGGGACCGGGACCGATGCGTTCCTCGAACCTCCCGCGCCACTCGTGCCCGCTCAGCCCTTGACCAGGGACGAGTCCAAGGTCGCCCTCGGAATCGTCGCCGCCTTCCTCGTCCTGGCCCTGATCGTCGGTCTGTGGGGTGTCTCGCGGATCGGCTCCAACACCAACATCGACTTCGGTGGGGTCCCTGCCCGGTCCATCTCTGCCTCCCCCACCCCATCCACTCCCTCCGCAAGCGGCTCAGCAAGGGCCCCCAGTGCGACGACGGGTGAGGCTCTGCAGATCCTGGGTGCCGACGGATTTGACCCGCAGGGTGACAGCCGCGAGAACGGCACGCGCGCACCGCGTGTGTTCGACGGAAACCCCCAGACCGCCTGGCAGTCCGAGGGCTACTCCTCAGCGAGCTTCGGTGGGCTCAAGCGTGGCGTCGGCGTCAGTGTCGACCTCGGCCCCAATGTCGCTGCCCGCGAGATCAGGCTCACCCTTGCCAACAGCGCCGACGTCGAGGTCTACGTCAATGCCGAGCGCACCCTGTCCGGGGCCATCAAGGTGGGCGAGAAGGCCGACGCCAACGGCACGGTGTCGTTCCCGGTCAAGGCCGGCACGACCGGCCAATACGTCATCGTGTGGTTCACCGGCCTCACCACGGACGACAGTGGCCGCTACCGCGCCATCCTGGGCGAGGTCGAGGTCAAGAACTGACATGGCCGACCTCGAGGGTGCCGACGATCGCGCCCTCATGGCCCGTCACGTCGCTGGTGACACGGACGCTTTTGGCGAACTCTTCCGCCGGCATCGTGATCGCCTGTGGGCTGTAGCCGTGCGCACCACCGGCGACCGCGAACTGGCTGCCGACTGCGTCCAGGAGGGTTTCATCAACGCGTTCCGGCGTGCGGGGTCCTATCGCGGCGATGCTGCGGTGTCTACGTGGCTGCACCGGATCGTCATCAACGCCTGCCTCGATCGCCTGCGGCGTGAGCGCGACGTCCTTCGCCGCGCCGGGGACGCCGCGGACATCGACATCATCGACACCCACGACCGTCACGGCGAGGCGCTGACCGGCCTCGACGTCCGCGCGGCTCTCGCGCAGCTCCCGGAGCACCAGCGCGTCGTGCTTGTCCTCGTCGACATGCACGGTATGCCGGTTTCCGAGGCTGCGCTGACCCTCGGTGTCGCTGTGGGCACGGTGAAGTCGCGCTGTGCACGTGGACGCGCAGCCCTGGCAGCGCTGCTCGGGCAGGCATCCGACGACGTCAGTCGGGAACCCGGGGCGACCTCGTGACGTCCTACCAAGAGGGCCACACCCTGCCGCGGCCGCTGTGCGACCTCGCCGGCGGTCACTCGACACCTGGCCTGAGGAGTTGGTGGTGAACACGCACGACGACGACACGGACCCGACCGGGATGCGTGCGCTGCTGCGCGGGCTCCCGGATCCGGGGCCCATGCCCGACGATCTCGTCGACCGGATTCGCGCCTCTCTTGCCGACCTGCCGCCGCTCGAGGGCTCCGGTGTGGACTCGGCCGAGGGGCACCAGTCCGCGACAGGCGTGGTTTCACGTGAAACCACGCATCCCGCTGCCACCCGAGCGTCGTGGTGGGCGCGACACGGGAGCCACGTCGCCGTGGCTGCTGTCGTCCTCGTCGGTGGCGGCGTCGTGGCCTCGATTCCTTTCGGTGAACTCGGTTCCGTATCGAACACCGAGGGCGCCGCTTCTGCCGGTTCCGACACGGCCGGCGACCAGAGCAAGTCCTTCACGGAGTCGGACGCGGAACCCGCTGCACCCCAGAACACACCCGATCTGAACGACGCTGACGGTGGACGTCAGGCCGTTCTCGGGGCCATCGCCGTCCGGCTCTCCGGCCGCGCCTACACAGCGGCGGATCTGGCGAGCCAACTCGGCCCGGTGTACGCCAGCGGGGCCGGTCCGACGACCACCCCGCTGACGGCCGAGGCCCCAGGCATCGGCCCGATCGGCACGGAGATCGGTGTGCGGAGCTGTCTCGAGGCGCTCGGGCTCCCCCGCGCGACCCGCGCAGACGTGGACCTCAGCACCCTCGACGGGACTCCGGCCGCGGTGCTTGTCGTGACCCTCGAAGGTGAGCGGACGGCATACGCCGTCGGTCGTGACTGCACCACGGACAACCCGGCCCTGCTCGCGGGACCGGTGGCCCTGCCCTGACCGCGGGTCGGGCCGAGTGTCGGGAACACTGAGCGCCTAGGATCAGTTGCAACCTTGACCACCGTATGTAGCGGTGGTTTCCCACCACTGCCACAAGGGACGGTGTTCGTGAGCTCCCCCGCCGACGCAACCAATGGCCAGGACGTCAGTGCCCCAAGAAGCGTCATCATCATTGGGTCCGGCCCGGCCGGATACACCGCAGCCGTGTATGCCGCCCGCGCCAACCTCCGGCCCGTGCTGTTCGAGGGTGCCGTCACCGCTGGTGGGGCGCTCATGAACACGACCGAGGTCGAGAACTTCCCCGGATTCCGCGACGGCATCATGGGCCCGGTCCTCATGGACGAGATGCGAGCCCAGGCCGAGCGCTTCGGCGCCGAGCTCATCACCGACGACATCGAGATTGTCTCGCTCGACGGTGAGATCAAGACCGTCGTCGACGGCGAGGGCCGCACCTGGCGCGCCCGGTCGATCATCCTGGCCATGGGTTCGGCCTACCGCGAGCTCGGCCTGCCCGATGAGAAGCGCCTCTCCGGCCACGGCGTCTCGTGGTGTGCCACCTGCGACGGGTTCTTCTTCCGCGACCAGGACATCGCTGTCGTCGGAGGTGGTGACTCCGCCATCGAGGAGGCAACCTTCCTCACCAAGTTCGCCCGGTCGGTCACCCTGATCCACCGTCGTGAGGAGCTGCGCGCCTCCAAGATCATGGCTGAGCGCGCCCTCACCAACGACAAGATCAAGTTCGCCTGGAACAGCGAGGTAGCCGCAGTCAACGGTGGCGACAAGCTGTCCGGTGTGACGCTGCGTGACACAGTCACCGGCGAGCTCAGCGACCTCCCCGTCACCGGCCTGTTCATCGCGATCGGCCACGACCCGCGCAACGAGCTCATCAAGGGCGTCATCGAGCTGGATGCAGAGGGCTACGTCCTCGTGCAGGGGCGTTCCACCCTCACCAACCTCCCCGGCGTCTTCGCCTGTGGCGACCTCGTCGACCACACGTACCGGCAGGCCATCACGGCTGCTGGCTCTGGATGCGCGGCGGCCCTCGATGCCGAGCGCTTCCTCTCCGCGGCCGAGCACGCGGGCGCACCCGCTCCCGCTGCCGCCCTCATCGCCCACTGACCACCGCCCCAGCCCGACTCGGAAGGATCCACCATGGACACCACCACCTTCACCCGCACGACCGACGACGCCTCGTTCGATACTGACGTCCTCAAGAACAGCAAGGTCACGCTCGTCGACTTCTGGGCCCCCTGGTGTGGCCCGTGCAAGGCGATCGCTCCTGTCCTCGAGGAGATCGCCCGCGACCACGCCCAGAAGATCGACGTGGTCAAGCTCAACACCGACGAGAACCCGAGTGTGACCGGCAAGCTCGGCATCACCTCGATCCCGACGATGCACGTCTACAAGGACGGCGAGATCGTCAAGACCATCGTCGGTGCGATGCCCAAGCCCAAGCTCCTCCGCGAGCTCGAGCCCTTCCTCGCCTGACCCACTGCACCTCGAAGAAGCCCCCGGCCGCCAGGCCGGGGGCTTCTTTGGTTTGTGCGAATTCCGCTGTGCTGCAACGCTTTTGGTGGTGCTACCTCAGGCTTGGCCTCTCAGGTGCATGGCGTCGAGAATGCGGTTGAGGTCCTCGACCGAGGCGAACTCGATGGTGACCCTGCCCTTGGATTTGCCCAGAGCGATGCCGACACGGGTCTCGAGGCGGTCCGAGAGATTGGCGGCGAGGTCGTCGAGCTGCGGGTGACGGCCACCGGCGCGGGGACGGCGTTTGGCCGGCTTCTCGTCGTCGACGCCGAGGGAGACGATCTCCTCGACCGAGCGGACCGAGAGGCCCTCGGCGACGATGCGCTGGGCGAGCCGCTCCATGGCCGCGTGGTCCGGGACGCCAAGAAGGGCGCGAGCGTGTCCGGCTGAGAGAACTCCTGCGGCAACGCGGCGAGCGACGACCGGGGGCAGCTTCAGCAGGCGCAGGGTGTTGCTGATCTGGGGGCGCGAGCGGCCGATTCGGGAGGCGAGCTCCTCCTGGGTGCAGGCGAAGTCATCGAGGAGCTGCTGGTAGGCGGCCGCCTCTTCGAGGGCGTTGAGGTTGCTGCGGTGGAGGTTCTCGAGGAGGGCGTCCCGCAGGAGGTCGTCGTCCTCGGTGGCCTTGATGATGGCCGGGACGGTGTCGTTGCCGGCCTCACGACTGGCGCGCCAGCGCCGCTCACCCATGATGAGCTCGAACTCAACACCCTCCGGGACGTCTGTGGCATCCGCAGGGACGGGGCGCACGACGATCGGCTGGAGGACACCGATCTCGCGGATGCTGTGGACGAGCTCGGCAAGGTCGTCCTCGTCGAACACGGTGCGGGGCTGGCGCGGGTTCGCGCGGATCGAGTCGAGTGGGAGATCGGCGAACTGCGCACCCGGGACGGCGACCAGTTCGGGACCTTCTGAGGGTGACTGCGAGGAGCCGTTGGTCGATGCCTTGTCAGCGTCACTCAGGCCGTTGACCTGCGACAACGCAGTGGGCGACACCGCGTCTGGGCTGGTGCCCGGGTCCTGCGCCGACGGTCCTGCATGGTCAGAGGTCGGTCGCTCAGCGGTGTCGACTGACCCTGCCGCCGGTTCTGACGGACGCTCCTTGAAGAAGACGTCAGTCGGGCGATTGGCCCCTGTGCCGCCAGCGCCGGGAGGGATGAGGGCACCGAGTCCGCGGCCCAGGGCACGTCGCTTGTCGCTCATGAGCGATCCTCACTGTTCTCGGCGGCGTTCTGCGCTGCCATCTCGGAGGCGGCCTCGAGGTACGAGAGGGCGCCGCTGCTGTTGGGGTCGTACGTCATGACGGTCTGGCCGTGGCTGGGCGCCTCGGAGATGCGCACCGATCGGGGCACGGACGCCTTGAGGGTCTGGTCAGGGAAGTGGCTGCGCACCTCGTCAGCGACCTGGGCCGAGAGTCGGGTGCGACCGTCAAACATGGTGAGCAGGATGGTCGACACGTGGAGGTTCGGGTTGAGGTGATCCCGGATCAGCTCGATGTTCTTGAGCAGCTGTGACAGGCCTTCGAGGGCGTAGTACTCACACTGGATCGGGATGAACACCTCGCTGCCGGCGACAAAGGCGTTCACGGTGAGGAGGCCAAGGCTCGGCGGGCAGTCGATGAAGACGTAGTCCACCGTCTCCCCACGCTCACCCAGCTCGGCGACGTACTTCGCGACAGCCTTCTGCAGGCGCGTCTCACGGGCCACCAGTGAGACCAGCTCGATCTCGGCGCCGGCAAGGTCGATCGTCGCCGGTGCACACAAGAGACCAGGGACGTCAGGGCAGGCCTGCACCACCTTGCTCAGCGGATCCCCATCGACGAGGACGTCGTAGATGCTCGGGACCTCTGCGTGGTGGTCAATCCCCAGGGCCGTGCTCGCGTTGCCCTGCGGGTCCAGGTCGATGACGAGCACGCTCGCACCGGCCTGCGCCAGAGCAGCGGCGACATTGACCGTGGTCGTCGTCTTGCCGACGCCACCCTTCTGGTTCGCCACCGTGAGCACGCGAGTGTGGGCGGGACGTGGAAGTTCACGACCCACGAGGGTCATTCGCTTCCGGGTGTCCGCCGCGACCGCCTGGGCCAACGGAGTGTCCGCACCGGCCTCGGGGATGTCCGCCACGTCGCCGTTCGCCTCGTGCGACACCTTGGCCAGCGCGTCGGCCGCTTTCTCCGACTCTGTCAGGTCCGTTTCACGTGAAACGTCATCATCCTCGACCACAGCTGCTGCGGATTCACTGTCCCCCACGGGATTCCCACTCCCGGTCAGCACCCCAACATCTGACACTTCCGGCACCCCAGCCTCTGATTCCAACTCGTCCACAACAGCAGGTGGCGCTGTTTCACGTGAAACATCACCGCGTTCGACGCCATCCGGACCGGGCCAACCCAGTGAAGCTGTCTCGGATCCGGGAAGGGCGGGAAATCCCAACCCAGGGGTCACACGGCGTTCGGCCTCGACTGCCATCGTCGGGATCCACCTCACGGTTGTCGGTCAAGGAGCCCCAATCCAACCCCAACCACCCCCGACACGCCAAAATCCCATCCCGCCATTCCCCCAGTTCCGCTCACAGCACAAAGTTTCACGTGAAACACCCCGCCCCGCTCCTCACCTTCCGGTGGTCGTGGGTCAACCGTGGATCGCCGCAGTCCCATCCGCGCTGCGCGCGTTGACCGCACTCCGCGCGCCCACGTAGACCGTGGGACCCGCCGCCAGGCCCAGCCAGCGGCGATCCGGCATTGCTGCACTCACACAGGTCGCCTTCCGCAGTGGTCATGTTTCACGTGAAACATCGCACTTCGCGCGTCCCCGGCGCTTGGCGCGTTTGGCTTCTTGCCGCTGTCTCCCCGCGACCACACAGCCCCAACCACGAACCGCCCAGTCAATGACGAGTTGGCGTTGGAGCTTAAGACTGCAGAGGGTGAGACAGCCTGCACAGGCGAGGGTCACACGTCAGGTGACCACGGTGAGGGCTGGGAGCCAAAGGGGGCAAGACGAGGCGGTGACCCATGGGGAAGGGGCGGCGTTGGTTGAGAGGAACCGGTCGGAGCTGGAAGGTGACGGTAGGGAGCGAGGAAGTGCTTGTTCGCCGCTGGCTGGGCCTGGCGGGAGACGTGAGCGCGCTCAGCGCGCGAGCGTCGGATGGGACTGCGGCGAACAAGCACTTCAGTGCGCCCATGAGGGCACACGGCTGCGGCCCCAGTTCGAGGGAACAGGGGCCGCAGTGTCGAGCTGGGGTCAGCGCTTCTTCTTGCCCTTGGCGACGCGGGTTTTGGGCTGAAACGTGAGGTCCAGCGTGAGGGTGGGTTCGTCGAGGACGGTGGATCCATGCGAGGTCACCGCGTCAGCGACGAGGCCCAGCTTGTTGAGTTCGCGGCGGTCGGCGTCGAGCTCCTCTTGGGCTGAGCGTCCCTTCATGGCAACGACGGTGCCGCGGCCATCAAGGAGGGGGACGCACCAGCGGGCGAGCTTCGCGATGCGGGCCACGGCCCGGGCCGTGACCCACGGTGCGGACAGGACGCCGATGAACTCCTCGGCGCGACCGCGGTGGACGGTGACGTTGCCAAGTCCGAGGTCGGTGACGGTAGCGGTCAGCCAGTCCGTCCGGCGCTGCATCGGTTCGACGAGGTGGATCTCGAGGTCGGGGCGGGAGATGGCCAGGGCGATGCCGGGGAGCCCGGCACCAGAGCCCACGTCAATCAGTTTGGCCCCCTTGGGGAAGGCGTCCTCGATGACGGCGCAGTTGAGGACGTGGCGCTCCCACAGACGCGGAACCTCACGAGGTCCGATGAGTCCGTGACTCACTCCGGTGTCGGCAAGGATCTCGACGAACCGGGTGGCGGTCAGCAGCCGGTCCCCAAAGACCGCAGCCGCACCCGAAGGTGCGGCTGGCGGCAGGGCTGGGTGAGTGGCAGGGCTGTCGCCCTGCTCAGGGATCACCGTTTCACGTGAAACATCGCTCACGCGGGCAGGACCACGACGTGACGACGGGGCTCGACACCCTCAGACTCGGAGGAGAGGCCAGCCGCAAGAACCTCGTCGTGGACGACCTTGCGCTCGAATGCGGTCATCGGGTCGAGCGCGGTCTGCTCGCCGGACTCCTTGACGGAGGCGATGGCCACCTTCGCGACCTCGACCAACTCGGCGCGACGACCGGCACGGTGACCGGCAACGTCGAGCATGAGACGGCTGCGGTGCCCAGTAGCCGCCTGCACCGCGAGGCGGGTGAGCTCCTGGAGTGCATCCAGGACCTTGGCGTTGTCACCGACGAGGCGGCGGGGCACCCGGCCCTCTTCGGAATCGACGATCGCGACCGCTGCCCGGTCGCCGTCGATGTCGACGTCGATGTCACCGTCGAGGTCGCAGATGTCGAGGAGGTTCTCGAGGAAGTCAGCCGCGACCTCGCCCTCCTTCTCCAGATCGGCGGGCGCGTCCGGCGTCGTCACCGCGCGGCCAGCGGTGTTCTCAGCGCCGCGACCTTCGACGTCGTCGTTGTTCTCGGCGTCGTCCCCCTCGGGGGCTTCCTGCGACACCTCGAGGTCGGTGGTGTCAGTGGCGTCGGTGCTTTCAGGCGCCTCAGTGACGTCCGTCTGGGCCGCGTCGACCGCGTTGCGGTCCGCGGTCTCCTGGTCAGTCAGTTCACTCATCTGGTTGTTCCTCTCATGGCGGCTGACGCCTTCGTCTGCCGGTCCGGCGCCGTATCGTCGCAGGTCAGAGCCCTGATACGGCAGTTGTGGTCTCAGTTGTCGGTCGTGGTTGCCTTCTTGGCGACAGCCGCGGACCCACCCTTCTTCTTGGCCCGCTTCTTGCCCTTGGGTTGCACTCGCTGGCTCGACCGTTCCGCCGCAGCGGCGGCCTCGGCCTCCTCAGCGGCCTTGCGCTCCGCCTCGCCGGGGATCGGCTTGCCGCGCTTGGCCAGACGCTCGTGGAGCGCCTTCTCGGCAGCGGATCCGGGCGCCGGCATCTTCCGGATGACGTAGAACTGCTGAACCATCGACCACACGTTGGTGGTGAACCAGTAGAGAAGGACACCGATCGGGAAGTTGATACCGGACACGGCGAAGACGACCGGCATGACGTACATGATCAGCTTCTGCTGCTTCGCGAACGGGTTGTCGAGCGCGGACGCCGGCATGTTCTTGGTCATCAGCTGACGCTGCGTCGTGAACGTCGTGGCCGACATCAGGATGATCAGAACGACGGTGACGACATAGGTCGAGGTGTTGTTCGCGCGCAGGAAGGTATCGGAGAGTTGAGCACCGAAGAGAGTCGCGGACTCCGCCTGACCAGCAACCTTCGGGGTGATCGGGCCAATGGCCTCGTTCTGGCCGGTCGCGACCTTCTCGAGGCCGTTGAGCACACGGAAGAGTCCGAAGAAGAACGGCGACTGCACGAGGATGGGCAGACAGGAGGAGAACGGGTTGGTGCCCTCCTTGCGATAGAGCCCCATCGTCTCCTGGGTCATCGCCTGGCGAGACTCAGGGTCGTTCTTGCCCTTGTACTTCTTCTGGATCTTCTGCAGCTCGGGCTGGATGAGCTGCATCTTGCGCGAGGCGTTGATCTGCTTGACGAACAGCGGGATCATTGCCGCTCGCATGACGATGACGAGCCCGATGATCGACAGGGCCCACGCGGCACCGGACGCCGGGTCCAGGCCGATCCAGGTGAATGCCTGGTGGAAGCCGTACATGATCCACGCGACGAGGAGCTCAATCGGGCGGATCAGAGTGTTGAAGAAGTCGATCATGCTTTCCTTCGGTCATTCCGGCATCTCTGCCGGAGTGGGCCCACACAGTGTTGCTTGAGTGAGTGGGTCAGGTGGTGGTCTCGTGGGGGATGTGGCGCGCGATCAACTCGCCGTCATCAGGTTCTCCGGGAAGTGCTGGCACGTGGTCGACCCCGCCGGCCGCCCAGGGGTGACATCTGCCCAACCGCCGAAGCGTGAGCCAGGTTCCCCGGAACAGGCCATATCGGCCGAGGGCGGTCACGGCATACGCGGAGCAGGAGGGGTAGTAGCGGCACGTGGCCGGAGTCATCGGCGAGAGGACCAGTTGGTAGGCGCGCACGAGCCACACGAGTGGCTTGGCAGCGACCTGGCCTAGTGTCATATTCTGCTCATCGGTCCGTGGTAGTACGGCGAATGACCTTGTGCAGCAACGGTTCCAGCGCTTCGGACAACTCCGCCAACGTGGCGGTGGAAGCTGCCGGTTGTGCTCGAACGACGACGTCAACACCAGCCGGTATGCCGGTGAGTCGGCTCGCCATGGCGACGCGCAGTCGGCGCTTGGTCCGGTTGCGAACCACCGCGTTGCCCACGGCTTTGGACACGACGAAACCGACCCGCGGCGGGAGTCCCGCACGAGAGTCGGTCACGTTGGCGTGCACCACGAGGATCCTCGATCCCGCTCGCATCGCACCAGGAGCACGGATGGCCGACGCGAATTCCGACCGCTCACGCAGTCGATTCGGCGCCGGTAGCACCGAAGCCTCAGGCGGAGAGTTCGGAGCGGCCCTTGCGGCGACGGGCACCAAGGATGGCGCGACCCGCACGGGTACGCATGCGGAGACGGAAGCCGTGGGTCTTGGACCGACGACGAGTGTTGGGCTGGAACGTACGCTTGCTCACGGTGAATCTCTTCTCACGGGACGGACCCATCCGGACAAAACCGCATGGTGTGGGGCGTGTTGGGTCGTGCTGGCTCAGAGGCTGTGGGCAGGCGTCAACGGCCGCCACAACAGGCCTGTCAAAGGTACGTGAGAGCGGCATACCGGGTCAAACTCGCCCGAGAACGCCCGCGCTGAGCAGAGAACCGCCTATGCTCTCACCTCACGGTGTCAGCAGCTGGCACGACACGCGGGGCGTTCACGCGCAGGATGGCTGCGTAGTGGGTTTCGGCTTGCCGCAGGGGCACCTCCTTGTTAGCGTCACTCGGCATACCCACAGACTGTGGACAACTCTGTGGACAATCGCAGTTCCACGCACGAATGACGCTGAAAGGCTCGGGTGATCAGGTGCCGGATGTCGGG